>NZ_SSMX01000026.1 GCF_004799515.1 Phenylobacterium sp.
GGACGCACCGAGCAGGAAGGCGGGCCGCTGACCAAGTTCATCGCCTACGCCACCATGCTCGTCTGGGTCATGGGCGCCGCAGCCGGACGATGGATCGCCTTCGCCTGAGGCGGCTGGGGCGCCGGTTGGCGGCGTGCTAGGATCGGTCATGGATGAAGGCGTGGCTGAGCAGGCGGTCCCGCGCGGTCGCGCGCATTGCCGTCGTCAAACGCGTTGAATCTGCGGGAGCAATTCGAGACCGCTGTGGCGGCGCATCGAGCCGGCCAACTCGCCGAGGCCGAGGACGTCTATCGCAGGCTGATCGCCCAGGCCCCGGATCTTGCGGCGGCGCACCACAACCTGGTGGCGCTCCTTCGCGAACAACAGCGGTTCGAGGATTTGCCGCAGGCCTATGACGGCTTGATCGGCGTCGAACCCCAGGACGAGACGCAGTATCTCCGCGCGGTCGCGCGGCTGCGCCTTGGCCTCTACGCCGAGGCTTGGCCGGGCTGGGAGTTGCGGCCCAGCAAGGCGCCCTCGGCGCCGCGTGGCGGCGTTGCGGAATGGCGGGGCGAGGCTCTGGACGGCAAACGAATCCTCATCTGGGAGGAGCAGGGTTTCGGCGACCAGATACAGATGGCGCGCTACATCCTCCTGCTGCAGGCGCGGGGCGCCACGGTTCAGTACGCCTGCCGCGACCCGTTGCGGCGCCTGATCGGCAGATTTTGCGAAACCGTTCCGCGATATGGCGAAGTCAGTGGCCGGTGGGACTATTGGATTTGTTCGCTATCGTTGCCGGGGCGTTTCCAGACGACGCTGGAGACGATTCCCCCGCCACTGGCGGTTCCATCCAGAGCCGGTGGCGTCGGCGTCGGCGTGGCGGTCCGCGGCAATCCGCAACTGCCCGACGACGCGACCCGCAGTCTGCCGGCCGAGGCCGGCCTGACGCTGCGAAGCCTGCCCGGCGCGGTGAGCCTGGAGCCTGAGGATAGCGGCGCCAAGGACTTCGAGACCACCCGCGAACTCATCAGCGGCCTTCGGCGGGTGGTCACGGTCGACACCGCCGTGGCCCACCTCGCCGGCAGCATGGGCAAGCCGACCTGGATCCTGCTGCCTGCGATTTGGCCCGACTGGCGCTGGATGCTGCGCCGGGAAGACACGCCCTGGTACCCGTCGGTCCGGCTACTGCGGCAGCCCGCGGCCGGTGACTGGGCGAGCGTCTTGCGCCACGTCGAGGCGGAGTGGACGGCCTAGTTGGAGGCGGTTTGGCCGGAGCGGGGCGTGCTCTGCAGATCGAGCAGGGACTGCCACATCTGGTCGGCGACCTTGATCACGCCGACGTCGGCCTTGAAGCTCTGACCGGCCTGGATCTGGGTCACGGCTTCCTGGGCGTAGTCGACGTCGCCGGCCGGGCCGCCGCCGGCCGCAACGCGGTTGGCGGACGCCGTCAGCGCCTGGGTCGCAGCCATCATGCCGTAGCGGGCGGTGGAGATCGGGTCCATGGCGCCAGCCTACGCCGCCCACAGTTAAGCCATCGCGAGCTTATGTGGTGAACCGGCGTTAGGCCTGTCGCGCCGTTTCGCGCCCATCGCCGACCGTTGACGTCCACGGCAGATCGGCGGCTGAATGGGCGCGGAACGGGGGACCACGACGGAGACCGCCTATGAAGCTTTCCATCCTCCTTGCCGCGGCGAGCCTCGCCGTCGCCGGGGCCGCCCTGGCCCAGCCGGGCGTCAAGAGTTCCGACGCCATGACCATCTGCCTGAACGGTGCGGGCCATAAGGTCTCGGCGAATTGCGTGACGCGGAACGCCAGCCGCCTCGACACCCGCGAGGACGTCTGCAGCTGCCCCGGCGCGTCGCGCGAGGTGAAGGCGCCGGTGTGTGCGTACGGCCAGAACCCGCCCGGCGAAAGCGCGGCCTATGAGCAGGCGCGGCTGAAGTCGATCGTCAACGGCCGGGTCGAGGGAACCTGGCAGGGCCAGCCGATGTGCGTGGCCCCGCTGAGCCGCTAAACGCCTGACGCCGCGCCGGCTATTTGCCGATCGCGCCGTAGACCAGCTTCTGGAACACCGGCAGCGCCGCGCGGCCGGCCATGCGCTGGCCGGTCGCCAGCTGCGCGGCGGCGTCGGGGCCGAGCGGCATGGAGTTTTGGATCAGGTAGAGCATCACCATGTCCTCCGCTGGGTCGGCCTGCCACCAGGTGCCGAAGGCCCCCGGCCAGCCGAACGCGCCCTTGGAGCCCGCGCCCATCCAGGCCTGCTGCTCCGGGTCGGTGATCACCGAGACGCCCAGACCGAAGCCCTGGCCCATCCAGAAGGGAATGCCCATGAAGGGGATCTGCCGCTGGGCCGGGGTCAGGCGGTTCTCGCACATCATCTCGATGGTCGAGGCCTTCACCAGGCGCACGCCGTCGACCTCGCCCTTGCCCAGCATCATGCGGGCGAACTTCAGGTAGTCGTCAACCGTGGAGATCAGGCCGCCGCCGCCGGGTTCGAGCACCGGCTGGCTGTCGACGTGCGGATATGAGACGTCCTGCAGCCGGTCGGTCGCGGGGTCGATCCGGTAGAGCTTGGCCATCCGCCCCCGCTTTTCCGGCGGACACCAGAAGTCGGTGTCGGCCATGCCGAGGGGCGTGAAGATGCGGTCCTTCAGCACCTGGCCCAGCGGCTTGCCCTCGATGCGCGCCACCAGGTAGCCCAGGACTTCGGTGGCGTGGCTGTAGTGGAAGCGCTCGCCCGGCGGATAGGAGAGCGGCAGGGTCCCCAGCCGCTTCAGCCATTCGTCCGGGGTCATGGTCCCGCCGAGCGGCGGACCCAGAGTGTCCTCATAGGCCTGGGCGATCGGGCCCACGGAGGTGAAGGCGTAGGCCAGGCCCGATCGGTGGGTCATCAGGTCCTCGACCGTGATGTCGCGCGGGGCCGGGTAGGTGTCGCCGACCGGGCCGGCGGCGTCCTTCAGCACCCGCATGTCCGAAAACTCGGGCAGCCACTTGGTGATCGGATCGTCCAGCGAGAGCTTGCCTTCCTCCCACAGCATCAGGGCCGCGATGGAGGTCACCGGCTTGGTCATCGAGGCGATGCGGAAGAGCGTGTCCCGCGTCATCGGCAGGCCGGCCTCCACGTCGCGGCGGCCGATGGTCGTCACCTGGGCCACCTCGCCCTTGCGCCAGATCAGGGTGACGAAGCCCGAGAGGTCGCCGCTGTCGACCACCGCCTGCAGGGCGGGCGGAATCTGGCTGAGGCCTGCCTCGACAAACCCGCCGCTCGCCTGATCGCCGTCCATGGCCGTACTCCCTGATGCCGACGCCTGTGATCGGCGTTCAGGGAGCCATTGCGCAGGGCCGGGGCGCGGGCGTCAAGCGCCGCCTACTGCTGGGTGGGCGCCTCGTAGGTGGCGACCAGGTCGCCGCTGGCCAGGGTGCGGGCCTTGAGCGCGTTCAGGAGTTCCTTGAGCGGCGTCTCCGGCCCCATGTCGATGGCGGCGTCGAGGGCGAAGACCTGGAAGTAGTAGTGGTGTAGGCCATGGCCGGAGGGCGGACGCGGGCCGAAGTAGCCGAAGCCGTGCTGGCCGTTGCGGCCCTGGATGGCGCCCTGCGGGGTGACCAGGGCGGCGGCGTTGGGCAGGCCCTCCGGCAGGCCGCGGGTGTCGCCGGGGATGTTCCAGATCATCCAGTGGACGAAGGGCTGTTCCTGCGGCGCGTCAGGGTCCTCGACGATCACCGTCCAGGCCCTGGCGTCAGGCACGGCGGTTCAGCGCAGGGGCGGGGAGAGGTTGTCGTGATAGGCCGAATAGCGGTCCTCCAGCCGTCCGTCGGTCTGCTGGGCGGTGGTGGTGACCACGACCCCGGTGTCGAGGATCGGGTCGACCTTCTGGATGGTGATGGCTTCGCCGGAATGGCTGGGATGGCCCATGGCGCGTCTCCTTGTGCGGCTCGTGCGTACAACCTGAGGGCCGGGAGATGGTTGCCGCGCCCAGCGAGGTTGCCTGGCGCGCGATCGTGACCTAGCCAGGAGCCGGGAGACGCCCTCGGGGGATCATGAGCGAACTCGCCAAGACCACACGCCGGCTGGGCTTGGCCGCGATCGCGGCCTCGCTGGCGGCCGCCTGCGCCCCGCTCAGCCTGTTCGCGACGCTGGCGCCCAAGGACCCGGCGATGCGCAGCGCCAGCGGCGTCGCCTATGGGCCCGAGGCCTATCAGAAGCTCGACGTCTATGCGCCGCGCCGGACGAAGGGCCAGGCCGCCGCGCCGGTGGCGGTGTTCTTCTACGGCGGCTCCTGGGACACCGGCCGGAGGCAGGACTACAACTGGGTGGGCCAGGCGCTGGCGGCGCGCGGCTTCGTGACCCTGGTGCCGGACTACGGCCTCTATCCGGCGGTGCGCTATCCGGGCTTCCTGCAGAATGGCGCCAAGGCCGTCCGCTGGGCGGTCGACCATGCCGCCGAATATGGCGGCGACCCCAGCCGCATCGTGCTCATCGGCCACTCGGCCGGCGCCTACAACGCCGCGATGATCGCGCTGGATACCCGCTACCTCGCCGAGGCCGGGGTCGACCCCATGCGGGTCAAGGCGCTGGCCGGCCTGTCGGGGCCCTACGACTTCCTGCCGCTCACCGACCCCATCGCTATCCGCACCTTCGGCGAGGCCAAGGACCTGGCCGCGACCCAGCCCATAAGCTTCGTCACCGCCGCCTCGCCGCCGGCCTTCCTGGCGACCGGCGACAAGGACACCATGGTCTTCCCCCGCAACACCGTGAAGCTGGCCAAGGCCCTGCGCGCCAAGGGCGTGACGGTGGAGGAGGAGCACTATCCGCAGATCGACCACGTCGGCATCGTGCTGGCGCTCTCGCGGATGTTCCGCGGCCGCGCGCCGGTGCTGCGGCAGATGACCGACTTCCTGCACGCCCACGCCGGCTGAGCCTCCGAGGCGTCCTACCGTCCCCGCGTTGAACCGGGCGGGCTTCCTCGGTATCGATGCGCATGGTCATGCGCCCGCTCGCCGCCGCTTCCGCTCTCGTCCTCCTGGCCTTAGGAGCCGCCGCCTGTTCGCCGGGCGCGCCCAAGGGAGTCGACAAGGACACCCTGGACGCGGCGGTCTCGCGCGCCATTGGCGACCCATCCTCCTGCCTGTTGATCGCCGAACAGGCCAGCGGCAAGCTGGTCTACCGCTACAACAGCCACACCGCCTGCGCCCGGCCGCTGCCGGCCTGCGCCGGGACGGGAACGGGCGCGGCGGCAGGTTCCGCCAACGGCCTGCAGACCATCGACCAACTGCTGAAGGCCACCCTGAAGGACGGCCAGCCGCGGGCGCTCTCCTGCAATTCCGCCGCCGACGCCTCGCGCGGGGTGGGCTGGGCGTCGGGGCCGATCCCCGGCAAGGGCCTGGTCTACGCCGCCATGATGGAGGGCGACCGCGCCTTCCCCGGCCGGATGATGGCCGACCGGCTGTCGCGGGCCTTCAAGGACGCCGGCCTCTAGCGCGAGAGCTCGTAGAGGCCGCTCACCTCGGCGCGCACGTTCAGCGAGCCCGTGGCCACCGGCACGCCCTGCACGCGGGTCTTGGCCATCAGCGGCACCATCGCCTCCGGCGGGGATTCGACCGCGCCGCCCTCGCTAAGGGTGACGAGCCGCAAGACGCGGTAGCCGGCGGCGCGGGCGTAGAGGTCGGCCTTGGCCTTCAGCGCGCGGACCGCCTGCTCGCGCGCGGCGTCCTCGGCGGCGGTGGGATCGGCGAGGCCGAAGAAGCTGATCCCGTTCACCTGGTTCGCCCCGGCGGAGACCGTGGCGTCCACCACCGGCCCCAGCTTCGCCAGATCGTGCACCAGCACCGTCACCTGCTGGGCGGCCTGGTAGCCGGTCATGTGCGGCGACTCGTTCTGCACATAGACGTACTGCGGATTGAGGTTGAGGCCGGAGGTCTGGATGTCCTTCGCTGCGATCCCGGCGGCCTTCAGCGCCGCCAGGATGCGGGACATCTGGGCGGCGTTGGCGGCCATGGCCTCGGCCGCGGTCTTGGCCTCGGTGGTGACGCCCAGGTGCAGGCTGGCCATGTCCGGCTCGACCACCGTCTCGCCATAGGCGCTGAGGGTCAGCGTGGTGGCGTGGAAGCGGTCGGCGGCGGCGGGGCTTTCCGCCTGGGCCAAAGCCGCCGGCGCCCCGGTCGCCGCCAGGGCCAGGGCCAGCGCCCCGGCGCGGAAAAGGGTGGTCATCGCTGTCTCCTTCAGCCCGCCCGCCGCACCGCAAAGCTCGCAAACCGCAGATGAACGCAAGCTTTAAGGCCCGGGCGGCGCATGCTAACCGCCCGGGGCGCGCATCGCTGCTGGGGCCTGTAGCTCAATGGTTAGAGCCGGCCGCTCATAACGGTCTGGTTGCAGGTTCGAGTCCTGCCGGGCCCACCAGCGAGGCTCTGCCACCAGATCCACGACGCAGATGTCGGCGGGCGCCCGACACGGCTTTGCCCGGATTTCCGCCGTGTTCCGCCCGGTCCCCAGCCGCCCCCTTGTGCGCCGAGGACTAGGCCGCGGCGCTGCATCCGAGCCGCCGTCTCTAGCGCTTCCGGGCGCCGGGCAGGCTGTCCACCCTGTCGATCCCGGCGTGCTCCAGGGCGGTGCGCTGGTCGTCGTAGCCGTCATCGGTCGCGAAGCGGTCGCGCGCTGCGATGCGCGCGATCCCCTGACGCTCGACGCTGCCGCATCCCATATCACCTGCTCCGCAGGGGAAGATCGGAACCATGAGCCGGACGGTGACGCTCGCCATCGAACTCGAAGCGGCGGAAGACGCCATCTTCGACCTCCTCCGGGATCCCCGGAACATCCCCCGGTGGGCGCCCAATTTCGCGGACGCGGTGGATCCGGAACCGGGGGCGTCCAAATACCTCGCCGTGAAGGCGGGGCAGGCCTTTGCGCTGCGGGTGGTCGTCGAGCCTAAGGTCCGCTCGGTGGACTATCTGCGCGAGATCGCGCCGGGCAGGGAAGGCGGCGCCTTCCTCCGCGTCTTGCCGCGGCCCGGCGGGGGAAGCGTTGTGGTCATGACGATCCCGACGCCGCCCGGCGGCGATCCGGAAAGCGCCCGCCGGGTTCTTCGCGACGAGCTGGACCGACTGGCCACGCTGTAGCGGGCGTTCCCAGCGGGACGGGGACCAACCGCGCCAGTCACCCTTTCGACGGCGGCGGCAGCATCTCCAGGCTGGTGAGAAAGGCTTGGATGATCGGATTGACCTGATCGGGATGGGTCAGGTTCGAGGCGTGGCCGGCCCCTTCGATCAGCTGAAAGGCCGCATCGCCCAACGCCGCGGCCAGCGCCTGCCCCATCGTCGGGTCGATCGACTTGTCCACCGAGCCGTGGATCACCAGCGCGGGCTGCTTGATGGCGCCGACGATCGAGGTCACGTCCAGCCGGTCGATCAGGGCGTTGAACGACGGGATCAGGTTCACGAGCAGGTCCTGGCTCCACTTGTCGATCCAGGCTTGCGCGCCGGGCCAGAGCGGCTGGCCGTCCCCGGGCCCGATGATCTGGTTGGCGATCGCCTCGCCGAGCCCCTGGCTGAAACCGTTGGCGATCCAGGCGGAGAGCAGCGCCTCGTTGCCCTTGATCTGCTCCTGCGACATGACGCCGGCCTCGGTGTCGATCAGGATCAGGCCGACCACCGCGTCGGGGTTCGAGAGCGCGGTGCGCAAGGTCAGGAAGCCGCCTTGCGACATCCCCACCAGGACCGCCGGCGGCAGCCCTATGGCGTCGATGAAGTCGCTGAGGTCGTTGGCCGCGTCATAGAAGCGGAATGGCGACAGGCGCCGGGCGGCGGTCAGGCCATGACCGCGTTGATCCCAGGTGATGCAGCGGTAGTTCGCCCTCAGCGCCGCCACCTGCGGGGCGAACATCTCATGGTCCATCATGAACCCGTGGGAGAAGACGATCACCGGGCCGCCGCCGCCGGTATCCTCGTAGTAGAACCGCCGCGATGTGGGGTCCGGAACGTCGACGTAGGGCATTGGGTCTCCTTAGGCGTGTTTCCCGCGAGGGTTCGCCGAACGCGGGAATTTAGATTGCGCGGCTGTTGAGCTTGCCCGCAAGGTGCAATTCGCCCCGCAGGGGAACCGGCGCATCGTCCGTGTGCGCCGATGTTGAAACGCGACTTGACCGGGTCCCGCCGTGCCGGACGTCTTCCTTTCCTATGGCCGTGAGGACAAGGCCGCCGTCCAGCGGTTCGCCGAGGCGTTGGAAGCCGAGGGGTTCAGCGTCTGGTGGGATTCCGCCTTGCGCTCGGGCGACGCCTTCGACCAGGTGATCGAGCAGGCCCTGGCCCAGGCCAAGGCCGTGCTGGTGTTCTGGTCGCCGCGGTCGGTGGAGTCCCGCTGGGTCCGCGCCGAAGCCACCCAGGCCGACCGCAGCGGCATCCTGGTGCCGGTGATGATCGAGGCCTGCAAGCGGCCGATCATCTTCGAGCTCACCCAGACCGCGGACCTCGCCCACTGGCGCGGCGACCGCCAGGACAAGGTCTGGCGCGCGCTGGTGGACGACGTGCGGCGGCTGGTGGGCCGCGCCCCTTCCGCCGGACCACCGCCCGACCGCGCCGCTGGACCGCGGGCCCCGCAGGCGGAGCGGCGTCAGGTGTCGGTGCTGAACTGCGCCCTCCTGGCCGCGCCGGCCGGGGCCGACGATGCCGATCTGGATCCCGAGGATTGGCGCGACATCGTCCTCGCCTTCCAGACGACCATGGCCGGAGTCATCGGCCGGTTCGAAGGCCGTCTGGAAGCGGCGCAAGGCGAGGCCGTGGCGGCGGTGTTCGGCGCGCAACAGACCCGCGAGGACGATGCGCAACAGGCGGTCCGCGCCGGACTGGCGCTGGTCGAGGCCCTCGAAGGCTTCCACCCGAAGGGCGCGCCGCCGCTCTTCCTCCGCATCGGGATCGACACCGGCCTTGTGGTCATCAGCGGCGAGGGCGCCGCCTTCGGCGCTCCGGTGAACGGCGCGGCGCAGCTTCAAGCCCAGGCCGCGCCCGGCGCGGTGGCGATCAGCCCGGTCACCGCGGCGCTGGCGGGCGGGGCCTTCGATCTCGAGCCCTTCGGCGCCCGCGCCTTCCGGGTGGTCGCGCCCCGCCCTGCGCGCACGCGCTTCGACGTCTCCAAGGCCCGGGGCCTGAGCCAGCTCGTCGGGCGCGAGGCGGAGCTGAGGCTGCTGCGGGACGCCGTCAGCCTGGCTGACGCCGGCGAGGGGCAGGTGGTCGGCCTGGTGGCGGAAGCGGGCGCCGGCAAGAGCCGGCTGTGCTTCGAATTCCTCGAGCGCTGCCGGGCCGAAGGAATCCCGGTCTTCGAGGGCCGCGCCGTCTCCCACGGGCGCAACTTGCCCCTGCTGCCGGTCCTGGAGGTGTTCCGCGCCTTCTTCGGCGTCCGGGCCGACGACGACGCCCAAACCGCCCGGACGAAGATCGAAGGCCGTCTCGTGAGCCTCGACGCGGCGCTCGCGCCCATGAGCCCGTTGGTGTTCGACTTCCTGGGCGTCGGCGACGCGGCCAGCCCGACGCCGCAGCTCGATCCGGATGCGCGCCAGCGGCAGCTTCTGGCGCTGATGCGCCACGTCATCGGCCGCGCCGGCAGCGACCAGGTGACCGTGACCCTGATCGAGGACCTGCACTGGATGGACACCTCCAGCCAGCAGTTCCTGGAACACATGGTCGACGCCCGCGGCGGGGCGCGCAGCGTCCTGCTGCTCACCTACCGCCCGGAGTACGACGCCAGCTGGATGAAGGCGCCGTGGTGCCGCCAGATCGCCCTGGCTCCGCTCGGCCGGACGGCGCTGGAGCACCTTCTGGAGGACCTGCTGGGACCCGACCCAGGCTTGACCCGCCTCAGGACGCTGATCGGACAACGCGCCAACGGCAACCCGTTCTTCGTCGAGGAGATCGTGCAGAGCCTGTGGGAGACCGGGCAGCTCAGCGGCGAACGCGGAGACTATCGCCTGGTCTCCGGGGTCGGAAAACTCGACGTGCCGGTCACCGTCGCGGCCGTGGTCGCCGCGCGCATCGACCGCCTGGCCGACCGCGAACGCCAGCTGCTGCAGGTCGCCTCGGTGATCGGCGTGGAGTTTTCGGAACCGCTGCTGGCCGCCGTGGCGGATCTCGCCCCCAACGACCTGACGGCGGCGCTGTCGAGCCTGCGCCGCGCCGAATTCATCGTCGAGCGCTCGCTGTTCCCGGTTGCGGAGTACGCCTTCCGCCACCCGCTGGCGCAGGAGATCGCGCTGGGGGCCTTGCTCAAGGATCGCCGGCGGCAGATCCACGGCGCCGTGGCGCGCGCCCTGGAGCAACGGCCGGGGCGGCCGGAGGAACAGGCGGCGCTGCTGGCGCACCACTGGGAAGACGCCGGCGAGCCCTTGCAAGCCGCGCGCAGCCACCGGCTCGCCGCCGAGTGGGTGGGCCTCACCGACCTGAACGCCGCCGCCTGGCACTGGGGACGCGTCCGGGCGCTGGTGGCGGATCTGCCGGAGAACGTCGAGGCGGCCGGGCTCGGCGCGACGGCCTGCACACACCTCTTGAACCTGAGCTGGCGCTATGAAGTCAGCGCCGCGGAGATCAAGACGATCCTCGATGAAGGCCGCGCCTTCGCCCGCGCCGCCGGCGACCCCGCGGGAGAGGTCAGGGTCGCCATCGTCTACAACCGCGCCTGCTGCTCCGCCGGCGATCTTTCGACCTACGCCGAGCTCGCGCTCGAGAACCTGGAGGCGGCGCGGCGCATCGACGACCTGGCGCTGCAGGCCAACGCCACCGGCTTCCTGGCGGACGCCTTCCTCTACACGGGCCGCCTGCCGGAGGCCCTGGCGGTGGCGGAGGCGGGCCTCGCCGAGTTCAGCAACGATGCGCCCCGTTCGGAATGGCTGCAGGGGTTCAACCCCTGGTCCGTCATGCATTTCTGGCGTTCGACCTGCCTGGCCCTGACCGGCCGGCTTGCGGAGGGACTGGCGTCCTACGAGGAGGGCCGCGCCATCGTCGAGGCCGACGGCTCGCCGGAAGCCGCCGCCTACCTCTGGTCCTGGGCGGCGCTGGCCTATCTCACGGCGGGGGATATTCCCAAGGTCGTCGCCTGCGCCGAGGAGGTCGACAAGGTCTGCACCGCGCTGGGCGACCCGCTCACCATCGTCGCCCACCGCCGCCTCTGCGAAACCTATGTCGCTCTGGGGACCGGCCGGCCGCAGGACGCGGTCGAGACCGCCCGCGCGGCGCTCGACATCCACAAAGTAGCCGAGCGCCAGCACGCGGGCATGTCGGCCATGCTGCTGGCCCAGGCCCTGCTCCTGTCCGGCGACGCCACCGCCGCGGCGGATATGGCGCAGCAGTCCGTGGAGATGTGCCGCACGATGCTGCGCGCCAATCTCGAGGCTCAGGCCCTGGGCGTGCTTGCCTGCGCCCTGCTGGCCCGCGACGGTCCCGCAGCCAAGGCGCCTGTGGAAGCCGCGCTCGACCGGGCCGAGGCGCTGATCAAACGGACGGGCGCGAAGACCCTCGGCCCGTCGCTTCTGGAGTGGCGGGCCCTGTTCGCCGCCACCCTGGGCGACCCTTCGGCCGCCTCAGCGCTGATCGACGAGGCCGCGGCCGGCTACGACGTGATCGGCGCCCCCATGCAAGCCGGCCACCTCAGGACATCGCTGGCCCGGTCTGGCGCTTCGATGGAGGCGACGTGAACTTCCGGTCCCGGCGCAAAGCCGACGTGCTTTCTGCTGCGATCCGCCGCCAGGCCCCTGACATGATCTACTGTTGGGATGTCCCGCCGCCGGCCCCCGCGGTCGCCTTGCGGGCTTCGGCCTCGGCCGCCCGCGCCCCGGCCAGGATGTCGGGCAGGGCGTAGTTGCCCTCGTGACAGGCGTACTCGTAGACGGGACCCTTGGCGGGGGAGAACTCGTACTCGCCGCCCCAGGGGCTCGCCCAGACGCTCGGGTCTTCGACCTTGAATTCGTAGCGCAGGCGCGTGGGCCCGACGCGGGTGAAGCGCTCGGTGACGACCATGTTGGCCGAGCCGCCGAACAGCGCCTCGTTGGGATTGTAGTTGGTGGTCTCGACCACCAGGGTGTCGCCCTCGTAGTGGCCGATGCTATCGCCGTACCAGGACCGCGTCGGGCCGTGCCGGGCGTTCAGCCGGACGATCCGCACGTCGTGGATCATCTCGACCAGGATCGCCACCGCATCGCGGCCCTGAACGATCTGGTAGTTGGAGTTGTAGAACGACGGCAGCATCACCGGCCCGGCGTGGTTGGCGAAGGAGGTGATGCAGCGTTCGGCCAGCGTCTGGTTCTCCGGGTTCTCGCCGGCGCGGCCGTAGACGCCGCGCACCGGCGCGGGGCCCGCGTTGGCCGGCCGCGGCAGGCGCGGCGGCATGCGGCCATTGGCCGGGAAGGTGATCAGCGAGGTGCGGGGCTCGCCGTTCACCCGCATCACGGCATCGCCGTGGTCGGTCCAGAAGGCGTTGTAGCCGCAGTCGACGTTGTCGCCCCCTTGGCTGAGGTTGGCCGCGTAGCAGGGCAGCTTGTTGGCGTCGAGCGAGGTGGGTGTCGGCGCGCGGTCCTTGGCCATGATGTCCGCCCGGCGGCCCTCGATCGCCTTGACCTCGTCCGGCGTCATCGCCCTGCGTTCGCCCATCGCCGGCGGCCGCTCCAACGGCGTCAGGGAGGCGTTGGTCCAAGTCCCCTGCAGTCCGGATGTCCATCGAGGGCGCGCGGCGCGCGATAGGGCGCCGGCGCCGTCTGCGCGGGTGCTGTCTGGCCAGCCGCTGTTTGGGCGGTCGCTGTCTGGGCGAGCAGCGCCAGGGTCACCCCAACGATGAGGGCGATCGGTTTGCGGATCATCGGATTTCCTCCCTGTTGGCCGATCCGCTCCGACGTCCGGAAAGGCCCTTTGGGAGTCAGCATTCGCCGCCGTCATGACAGATGCAAGTCAAGTCTCCACGGCGCGGAATCCAGGATGACGTTGTGGCACGACTGGACGGCGCTAGAATTCGGCATAGGATTTCTTGGAGAGTCCGACGCTTTGGAAAAGCCGCCACCCAGTGCGGTCGCCATAGGGAGAGCGGGGATGACGATATCCCGGAGTACGGCCGCGAAGGTGGCTGGCCTGATGTTCGCCGGTTCAGTCCTCGCTCTCCTAGGCGGTTCGCCTGGCCTGAGTGCGCCCCCGACTCCGTCCGGACCGCAGCATGTCGGCGACTTCCAGCTCGCCGACCAGCACTACATCGGCCGCCGCCTCTACAAGATGGACGACGACAAGGCCGTGGTCCTGGTCAGCTACGCCGCCGGCGACGCCCAGTTCCGGGCCGACGTCCCGGCTCTGCAGGCGCTGAAGGCGGCTTACGCCAGCCAGGGCGTTGAGGTCCTGGTGATCGATCCCCAACTGGGCGACACCCGCCAGAAGCTGGCCGCCGACGCGGCCGCTGCGGGCCTCAATATCCCGGTGCTGTTCGACTATGAGCAACTGGTCGGCGAGAGCCTGTCCCTGACTCGCTCGGCCGAAGTGCTGGTGCTCAACCCGAAGGACTGGTCGGTGGCCTTCCGCGGCCCGATCGCATCGTCGTCCGTGCGGCGCGCGCTCGACGCCCTCGTCGCGGGCCATCCGCTCAGCCTCCCCGCCGAACCGGTGCGGGGCGAGGCCATCGCCTATCCGCTGAAGACCGAGAGCCGGGGCGCCAAGATCTCCTACGCCGCCGATGTCGCCCCGGTCGTCCAGCAGAAGTGCGTGGTCTGCCACCAGCCCGGCGGGCTGGGGCCGATGCAGCTCACCAGCTACGAGCAGATCAAGGGCTTCGCGCCGATGATCCGAGAGGTGCTGCAGACCCACCGCATGCCGCCCTTCCAACCGGACGTCACCGTCGGCCACTGGGCGCCCAACGAGGGGTTGTCATCCGAGCAGCTGAAGACCTTGGTCCACTGGATCGAGGACGGGGCCGCGCGGGGGAGCGGCGAGGACCCGCTGGCCAAGCAGAGCTTCCACGCCCCGCCGTGGAAGCTGGGCCAGCCGGATCTGGTGCTGGCCCTGCCGAAGGTGGACGTGCCGGCCACCGGCGTTCTGCCCTACCAGAATCCCGTTGTGGCCAGCGGCCTCGCCGAAGGCCGCTGGCTGCGCGCCAGCGAGTTCCTGGTGACCGATAAAAAGGTGCTGCACCACGTCACCACGACGCTCTCATCGCCCGGCGAGAACGGGGTGATGGTGCGCCAGGAGGCGGCGGCCGGCGGCATCGGCGGCCAGGGCCCGGGCCGGGTGATCAACCTGGTGCCCAAGGATATGGGCGTCTGGGTGCCGGCGAACGCCGACATCCACATGCAGACCCACTACACGCCCTATGGAAAGCCCACGACCGAGGCCACGCAGGTCGGACTCTACTTCTATCCCAAGGGCCAGGAGCCGAAGTACCCGATGCGCACCTACGGGGTGTACGGCACGGGCATCACCATCCCGGCCGGCGAGGAATACCACCCGGAGGTGGCCTATACGGACGTCCCGAAGGACATGCTGATGTACGGCCTGACGGCCCACGCCCACGTGCGCGGGGGATCGACCCAGGTCTCGATCCTCTATCCCGACGGGCATGAGGAGATGGTGCTGGCTGTGCCGCGCTACGACTTCAACTGGCAGTGCGAGTTTTATCTGAAGGACCCGATCAAGGTCCCGGCCGGTTCGCGCATCATCAACCGCTGGACCTACGACAACTCCACCCGCAACCACGGCAACCCGGACCCGAAGAAGGAGATCGTCTTCGGCGAGCAGACCACGGACGAGATGCTGACCTTCTTCATCCACTACCGCTGGGTCGGCGAGACGGTGGCGCAGCCGCACGACGACTTCGACCGGCTGATGGCCAAGGGCCAGCTGATGGGCGCGCTGGACTCGAACATGGACGGCAAGCTGGAGCCGTCGGAGCTGCGCGGCGCGCAAGGTGTGAAGCTGAAGGCCAACTTCGCGGCTCTGGACAAGAACCACGACGGCTACATCGACAAGGACGAGCTGGCCGCCGCCAGCGTCCGCGGCCCCAATCTGGTGCGCACGGCCTCCGAGTCTGCCGCCGCCCCGCCGGCGCCGGCGCCGGCGCCAGCGCCAACGGCGCGGCCGGTGGCCTCGGCGGACCGACCCGTTGCGGCGTCCAACTGAGAGGACGCCGCGCGTCGTCTTCGGTCGGCATGACCCAAACTCCCGGGGCGCGGAGACCCGCCGCGAGGGGCGAGGCTCTGCGGAAGCTTTGAAATAGGGCTTCAACATTTCGCTGTTCGGTTAGCTCGATAGAGCGACGCCGCGCCATGCACGCGGGTCCAAGGACCACCAGGGGGAGCGAGACATGAAACTGCGCAACGCGGCGGCTGCGGGCGTGGCCGCCCTTGTGCTCGCCGTCGGGATGGCGGGCGTTTCCCTGTCCCAGCCGGCGGGAGATGGCGGCCCGCCCGATGGCGGGGCGCTGTTCGCGGCGCGCTGCAAGGGTTGCCACGAGCCGCCGATCGCCCGCGCGCCCAGCCGCGAGCAGCTGCATGGCCGCAGCAACCAGGAGATCGTCGACGCCCTGACGAGCGGCGTCATGCAGCCGATGGCCGCCGGCATGACCCCGGCCCAGATCTTCGCCATCACCACCTTCATCACCGGCCATGCCGCGACGGACGGTCCGCGGCTGTCCACGACCGCGTCTCCGCCAGCCGATGTCGCGCCCGACGCCGCCGCGGCCGCCGTGCTCGGCAAGGTCCGCCCGATCTCGGGCGCCATGCTGCAGGCCCCCGCGCCCGGCGACTGGCTGCAGTGGGGCCGCACCTACGACGGGCAGAACTTCAGCCCGCTCACCCATATCGACCGCGCCAGTGTGAGGGCCCTGGCCCCGGCCTGGCGGCGGCCCATCCAAGGCGGCCCCAGCATGCCGACGCCGCTGGTCCACGACGGGGTGATGTTCCTGCAGACCAGTCCGGACACGGTGCTGGCGCTGGACGCCGCGAGCGGCACGGTCCTGTGGCGGCGCTCCTATGCGACCACCAGCCCCTCCAACCAGAAGATGGGGCTCTCCCTGTCCGGCGGGCGGGTCTATGTGCCCACCTCCGACCTGCACGTGATCGCGCTGGACGCGCGGACCGGCCGGCAGGTCTGGGACCACCGCATCGAGCTCAGCCCGCCGGCCACCGACCGCAAGGACTTCGTCCTGCGCAGCGCGCCCCTGATCGTCGGCGACAAGGTGATCCAGGGCGTCACCGCCAGCGGCGCGCCGGGCGGCGGCTACATCGTGGGCCTCGACATCGCCACGGGCCGCGAACTCTGGCGGTTCCACACCATCGCCCAGCCGGGCGAGCCGGGCGGGAACAGCTGGAACGGCCTGCCGCTGAACAAGCGCAGCGGCGCCTCGGTCTGGCACCAGGGCACCTACGACCGCGACCTAAACCTCGTCTACTACGGCGTCGGCCAGACCTACGACACCGGCCCGCTGCTGAAGCCGTCGGGCGTCGCCGGCACGACGCAGGACGCGCTCTACACCGACAGCACCCTCGCCCTGAACCCCGACACCGGGAAGCTGGTCTGGCACTTCCAGCACCTGCCCAACGACCAGTGGGACCTGGACTGGGTGTTCGAGCGCCAGCTGGCGACCCTCAACGTCGACGGGCGGCCCCGCCGGGTGGTGATGAACATCGGCAAGATGGGCATCCTCGAGGCGTTGGACGCCAAGACGGGCGCCTATCTGTTCTCGATCGACCCGGGCACGCAGAACGTCATCTCCGCCATCGACCCAAAGACCGGGGTCAAGATGATCGATCCGCAGAAGTGGCCGGATCCGGCGCGGCCGACGGTGATCTGCCCGGGGCCGTCCGGCGCCCGGTCCTGGCCGCCGACGACCCTCAACCCGCACACCGACCTGCTCTACGTGCCGCTGACCCAGTGGTGCATGCAGTTCGGGAAGCCGTCCGGCCCCGGCTTTCAGCTCCTGAGCTCCGGCGTCGGCCTGAGCAACGCCGACCATCCGGACGCCGCGGCGAGCGGCAAGATGGGCCGCCTGCAGGCCATGGACCTGAAGGGCCGCAAGCTCGGCTGGCGCCAGGACCTGGTCGCGCCGATCTCCACCTCGGTGCTGGCCACGGCCGGCGGCGTGTTGTTCGCCGGCGATCTCGACCCGGCGCTGAGCGCCTTCGATGACCGCGACGGCAAGGTGCTGTGGCGCGCCCCGCTCGACAACTATCCGAGCTCCAGCGTCATCACCTACAGCGTCGGCCAGACGCAGTACGTCGCCGTGGTCGTGGGCATGCGCAACAATCATATCAACGACCTGTCACGGCGCTACCAGGCCTTCAGGCGCGCCCGCGGCGCGGCCGTCGCGGCGCCGAAGGGCGAACCCGCCGTGGTGGTCTTCTCGCTGGGGAACCGAGCCGGTTAAGGGATTACGGGCAGGCGGACCTGGAAGCTGCTGCCGAGGTCCGGTCCGCTGCTCTGCAGGGAGATGCTCCCGCCGTGGAGCTCGACCAGCTGTTTGACGAGCGCCAGGCCGATTCCCAAGCCTTCCTGCGCCCGGGTGGCCGAGTTCTTCACCTGGGCGAAGAGCTCGAAGATCTTCGACTGCATCTCGTCGGGGATGCCGATCCCGTTGTCGGTGACCTCGATATGGACGAAGCCGTCGACGACCTGCGCGGCCAGCCGGATCTGGCCGCCGGGCGGGGTGTATTTCGCGGCGTTGTTGAGCAGGTTGCTGACCACCTGGGCGACGCGGGTGGGATCGGCGTCAAGCCAGACGGGATCGGCCGTGATGTCGCTCGTCAACGTGTGCCGGTTGGCGTCGATCTGAGGGCGGCTGGCCTCGATAGCCAGCTCCAGGGTCGCCTGCAGCGCGACCCTCTCCTTGCGTAACGCGATCTTTCCCTGATCGATCCGGGAGATGTCGAGGAGGTCCTCGACCAGCCGCGTCAGATGCGAGACCTGCCGGTCCATCTGCGCGCGGATTTCCAGGGCTTTCTCGGGGTCGTCGTGCTTCTTCAGGAAATAGAGGCCGGCCCCCAGCGCCATGACCGGATTGCGCAGCTCGTGGCCGAGCACAGCGAGGAATTCGTTCTTGTGGCGGTCGACGGTCTTCAACGCGTCCGCGTAGGCCGCCAGTTCGTCGCGCTGCGCCAAGATCTGCCGGTGCTGCTTGTGGAGATCGAAGAAGACGTTGGCCTTGCTCTTGAGGATATCCCCCTCGATCGGCTTCTGGATGAAGTCGACGGCGCCGGCTTCGTAGCCGCGGAACCGGCGCTGGAGGGTGGCGACGCCCGCCGTCAGGAAGATGATCGGGATGTGCCGCGACCGCTCGGCGCCGCGCATGAACTCCGCGAGCTGGAAGCCGTCCATGCCTGGCATCTGTACGTCGAGCAGGGCCAGCGCGATGTCATGCACCAAGAGCAGCTCAAGGGCCTCTTCGCCGGAGCGGGCCTTGAGGCAGGCGAGCCCCTCGCGCTGAAGCAGGGCTTCGAGCGCCAGCAGGTTCTCCTCAAGGTCGTCGACGAGCAGGAAGTTGATCGGGTCGTCCGCGGGCATCATGCGGCTCCCAGTTGCAGCAGGTAGGACGTCATGGTCTCGAGGGTCATCACCTTGGCCTTGGGGCACGCCTGAAGCGCGGCGGCGGGCATGGTCGCGGCATAGGCGCTGGCGGGATCTTCCACCACGGCCTGGCCGCCCGCGTCCGCGATCGCCCTCAGGCCGCGGGCGCCGTCGTCGTTGGCGCCGGTCAGGACGACGCCGACCAAGGCGGGCCCGAAGGCATCCGCGGCGCTTTCCAGCAGGACATCGATAGAAGGACGCGAGAGGTTCACCAGTTCATCCGAGGAAAGCGACAGCGACCCGTCCGCCTCGACGAGCAGGTGATAATCCGAGGGCGCGAAATAGACCACGCCGGGGCGCACCGGCTCCTTGTCCTCGGCCTCCTTCACCGCGACCCGGCACTTGCCGCCGAGCAGCGGGACGAGGGCGTTCTCGCGGTCGGGCGGGACATGCACCACCACCAGCACGGACAGAGGATAGGTCGCGGGCAGGGCGGGCAGGATCTGCAACAGCGCCTGCACGCCGCCCGCCGAGGCGCCGATCGCCACCGCCTTGATCGGCCCGGCGGTCACGACTCCCGCCTCTGGTAGATCTTCTCCTCGCGGACAAAGTCGGAGAAGGCGGCCGCATGGCTAGAGAAGCGCAGGTTCTCCTTGGACCCGAGGCCCAGGAAGCCCTTGCGGGCGAGGGAGTCCCGGAAGAGGCCGATCGCCCGGTCCTGCAGCGCGCGGTCGAAATAGATCAGCACGTTGCGGCACGAGATCAGGTGCATCTCGGCGAACACCGCGTCGGTCACCAGGCTGTGGTCGGAGAAGACCACGCGGCTGCGCAGCGTCTTGTCGAAAGCCGCCCGGCCGTAGTCGGCGGTGTAGTACTCCGAGAGCGAGGACTTGCCGCCGGACTTCTGGTGGTTCTGGGTGAACTTGCGGACCTGGTCGAGCGGATAGACCCCCGCCTCGGCCGCCTGCAACGCCGACGGGTTGATGTCGGTGGCGTAGAACAGGGTGCGCTGGTCGAGGCCTTCTTCGCGGAACAGGATCGCCAGCGAGTAGAGCTCCTCGCCATTGCTGCAGCCGGCGACCCAGACCTTGAGCGACGGATAGGTCCGCAGGTGCGGCAACACCTGTTCGCGCAAGGCCCGGAAATAGGACGGATCGCGGAACATCTCGCTCACCTGGACGGTGAGGAAGTCCAGCAGGCGCGGCAGCAAGGCGGGATCGTGCAGCAACCCGGCCTGCATCATCGAGACGCTGTCGAACCCGAGCCGGTCGCGGGCGAGCAGCAGGCGCCGCTTGGTCGACGCCCGGGCGTAGCGCCGAAAGTCGTAGTGGTAGCGCTGGTAGAGCGCCTCCAGCAGCAGCTGGATCTCCAGGTCTTCAACGCCGTCGCGCACTGAGCCCCCTCATCGCGGCATCCAGACCCGGACGAGGGAGAGGAGCTTGTCGACGTCGATGGGCTTGGCCATGTAGTCGTTCGCGCCGGCCTCGAGGCAGCGCTCCTGATCGTCGGGCATCGCCTTGGCGGTCAGCATGACCACAGGCAGGTCCGCCCACCGGGGCTGGCCGCGGATTTGCCGGGTCGCCTCCAGACCGTCCATCACCGGCATCATCACGTCCATCAGCACCAGGTCGATGCGCTGCGACGGAGCCTCCGTCGACCGGTCGAGCGCCTCGAGCGCTTCGCGGCCGTTGCGTGCGATCTGGACGA
Source organism: Phenylobacterium sp. (assembly GCF_004799515.1). Taxonomy (GTDB): domain Bacteria; phylum Pseudomonadota; class Alphaproteobacteria; order Caulobacterales; family Caulobacteraceae; genus Phenylobacterium. The sequence goes on from NZ_SSMX01000026.1 coordinate 20,191, forward strand.
CGGCGCCCCTCGGTTCGAAAACGCTCGTCAGCGAGTAGACGTTGCGCACGTCGTCTTCGACCACGAGGATCCGGCGCCCTTCGAGGACGGCGTCGCGGTTGCGCGCCTGCTGGATCATCTTCTGCTGTTCGGGCGGCAGCTCGCCCACCACCTGGTGCAGGAAGAGGGAGACCTCGTCCAACAGGCGCTCAGGCGACTTCGCGCCCTTGATGATGATCGAATGGGAATACCGCCGCAGCCGCTGCTCGTCGTCGGGCGACAGGTCGTGGCCGGTGTAGACGATGACCGGGGGGAAGGCGTGATCGCCCTGGCTCAGGGTCTCGAGCAGGGCGTAGCCGGAGGCGTCGGGCAGCGAAAGGTCGAGCACCATGCAGTCGAAGGTCTGCTCGTGGAGCTTCTGGAGGCACTCCGCGGCGGTGCCCACGCCCACGGTCTCGACATCGCGCGAGCTCAGGAGCTTGCCCACCGCTTCGCGCTGGACCTTGTCGTCCTCGACGATCAGCACGCGGCGCATGGTCTGGGTCAGCCGGGATTCGAAGGCCTGCAGGACCTCGGCCAGGTCCTCCCGCTTCACAGGCTTCACCAGGTAGCCCACCGCGCCCAGAGCGAGCGCGGTCTGGCTGTGGTCGGCGCCCGAGACGACGTGTATCGGGATGTGGCGGGTCGCGTCGTCGCGCTTCAGCCGATCGAGGACGGTAAGGCCGGACTGGTCGGGCAGGCCCACGTCGAGGACAATGGCGCTGGGCCTGAACTCCTTCGCGAGGCTGAGCGCCTCTTCCGCCGTCCCGGCGACGATGCACTGGAAGCCCATCTCGTGCGACAGGTCGCGGACGATGGCGGCGAACTTGTCGTCGTCCTCAATGACCAGGAGCAGACGCCTCGCGTCGTTGAGGGCGTCCCGATCGTCCTCAGGCCTCGCCCGCGCCGCCGACCGCTTCGGCCGCGCCGGGGCGGCGGCGGGCGGCGCCGCGGACCCGACCGGCTCGCGGAGTTCGCGCGGCGCGATCCGGGTGGCGTCGTAGGCGCGTGGGATCGTCAGGGTGAAGGTGCTGCCTTTGCCGAGCTTGCTCTCGAGGGTGATCTCGCCACCCAGCAGCCGGGCCAGCTCGCGGGAGATCGACAGGCCTAGGCCCGTGCCGCCGTACCGCCGGCTGATGGTGCCGTCGGCCTGGCGGAACGCCTCGAAGATGCTCTCCTGCTGCTCCGCGGAGATGCCGATGCCACTGTCCGTCACGGCGAGCGCGATGCGGTCTTCGCCCGCCGGGGCGAGGGCCAGCCGGACGCTGCCCGCTTCGGTGAACTTGAAGGCGTTGGAGAGAAGGTTCTTGAGGATTTGCTCCAGCCGCAGCCGGTCGGTGTCGATCGCCGCGGGCGCGTCCTTGGCGACGGTGATCTCGAAATCGAGTTTCCGCTCCTCCGCCACCGGCGCGAAGAGCTGGCGGATGTCGCTCGTCAGCCGCTGTAGCGGGATCTGTTCCGGCTGAACCTGCAGATGGCCGGCCTCGATCTTCGACAGGTCGAGGATGTCGTTGATCAGGGTGAGGAGGTCGTTGCCCGACGACTGGATGGTCCGGGCGTACCTCACCTGCTCGTCCGACAGCCCGCCCTCGGGATTGTCGGCGAGGAGTTTGGACAGGATCAGCAGCGAGTTGAGCGGCGTGCGCAGCTCGTGGGACATGTTGGCCAGGAAGTCCGACTTGTACTGGCTGGCCTGCTCGAGCTCGCGGGCCTTCAGCTGCACCGCCGCCGTGGTCCGCTCGAGCTCGTCGCGCTGGGTCTCCAGCGTCTGGGCCTGTTCCTCCAGCTGGCTGTTGGTCTGCTCCAGCTCGACCTGCTGCTGTTCGAGCCGCACCTGCGACTCCTTCAGCGCCTTGCCCTGCTCCTCCAGCTCTTCGTTGGAGACGCGCAACTCCTCGCTCTGCACCTGCAGCTCCTCGGCCTGGCGCTGGGTTTCCTCCAGAGTGTCCTGCAGCTGGGTCCGGAACCGCGCCGTCCGCAGGGCGATGCCGATCGCCGCCGACGACTGGTCGAGCAGATCGAGGAGGCGGTCGTCGACCGGGTGGAGGAAGCCCAGTTCGATCACGCCATTGACCACCTCGTCGGCTCGGGCGGGGACGATGACCAGATGCTTCGGCGCGTCCTGGCCCAGGGCCGATCCGATGGTCAGGTAGCCCTTCGGCACATCCGGAATGATCATCGAGCGCCCCTCGGCGGCGACCTGGCCCAGCAGGCCTTCCCTCAGCGCGAACTGCCGCGGGATCTCGGCGTCGGCCGGAACCCCGAGCGTCGCCGCCCGGCTGTAGTGGTTCGCTTCCGCATGGAACAGGGCGCCGGCCTGGGAGCCTAGGTAGCGGGCGAGGAACGCCAGGATGCTCTCGGCCAGTTGCTCCACGGACTTGTCGCCCATCATGGCCTCGGCGAGCCCGACCTGACCGGCCTGGAGCCACTGCTGGCGGGCGCGGGCGGCGGCGTTGCGGCGGATCAGGATGAGCACGATGATCGTCACGCCCGCGCCCAGCAGCCCGGCCAGGACGCCGCTGCTTTGCGCGCTCTTGAAGGCGGCCGACATCTCCGCGAGACGGATTTCCCGTAGCCGCACCTCTTCCTGGCGCATGACGTCGGCCTGGGTGCGGATGGCGTCCATCTCGACCTTGCCGCGGTCGGTGGTCACCAAGGCGAGCGCCGCGTCGATGCCCTTGGTCTTGCGAAGGTCAATCGTCTCGCGCAGCTCCGCAAGCTTGGCGTCCACGTGCCGCCGAAGCTGGGCCAGGTTGGCTTGCTGCGTCCGGTTGTCCTGTGTCAGCGACCCTACGGTGTCGAGGCGGGAGACCATGTCCGCGACGGCGCGGTCATAGGGCTCGAGGTATTTCTCGTTTCCTGTGAGCAGGTAGCCGCGCTGGCCGGTCTCGGCGTCCTGGGCGGTGGATAGGAGGTCATCCAGGGCGGAGAGCACTTGGTGCGAATGCAGCACCAGCTGGCTGTCGGCGCGCAAGGTCTGGATGTTCAGGTAGGCGACGGCGCCGCTGATCAGGAAGAAGGCGATGACCGCCGCGAGCCCGAAGGCCGTCCCGAGCTGCAGGCCAGACCTAATTCCGCGGGACGCGCGAGCCTGAATCTTCGGCATGACGGACTCTAACGAAGGGTTGTCGGTTTCCGCCTCGCGGCGGCGCGGTCGGGGGGATATGCGGCGAAGCGCGACCCAAGGATCGAGGACCGCGCCGCGCGCAGCAAGCCCTTTGGCGGCAAGCCTCTTATCCCCTCGACGGTGGTCCGCCGCGGGCAGCCAACAACAGGTTCGCGCAACACCCCACGCCTCCGCATCCCAGCGAGTAAGTGCTTTAAGGCGAAGGTTGTTCCATACCGGCGTTACCCCTCGAAGGGTGCGATTGCGCCTAGGAGATCTGGGCGCGCGCCTCGGTCGTCGCGCCGTCTAGACCCATGCCGATCTGGAGGACTGGATGACCATGCGAACCCGCCTGGAACGCGACAGGCCGTGGTCGGCGTCAGGGGCGCGGGGCGCCCTCCGAACATCGGCGAACCGCGCCGGCCTGCGCCGCGTCAGGACCCCTGCGGCCCCAAGCGGAATGGCCAGCGCCAGTGGCGTGGACCAGATCAGCTCCGGCCGAAACGCCAGCAGGGCCAAGGCCGATCCGAGCGAGACGGCTTCGATGACGGCGACGCCGCGGCGGCCGGGCAGGCCATAAGGCCGCGCCGATACCCTCCAGCCGTTCGCGAGTCCCAGGATCGCGGTGAGTACGCCCGACGCCAGCGCCAAGTCGTCCATGTCTGGCCCTCAGTCCGCCAAGGCGCCGGCAGGTCGGCCCGACCGGGCGGTGAGGGAAGGGTGGTCGCGCGCGCCGGCTGGCGTCCCTTGGGGCGTCGCTGGGGAGGACGGGACGACGAGCCCGGCGCGCGCGACCCTCGCGGCGCGGCCCAGGGGGGAACGGCCGGCGGCGAGGAGGGTAATGCGAGGCGGCGCCGCCGGACGGGAGACGCTTCGAACCGTGACGAGAAGCCGATGCCGCATCGCAAACCTTCATAGGGGGTAGTTTCATTCTTACTATACATACGAGCTGCTCTGAAACAAGCGGCGAAGCGGGACGCGCTACGGCGACTCGGCCCCGCCCACCTAACAGTGATTCAGACTTGCATTTTGAGGCGTGACATAATTACTGGATATGCAGCCCGCGAACCGTCAGCTCAGGGACCGACGATGCCTAGACCTGCCGTGGACCCCGTCCGGGCTGCTGCGACCCAGAGGCTGCGCCGCGCGGCGGGACGCTGGCTGAAGGCGGCCCGAGAGGCGAGGGGGCTTACTCAAGCCGAGCTCGCCGCCATCCTGGGCCTGCGCTACTACACCTTCGTGAGCCAGGTGGAGAGCGGCGTGGGCCGCGTGCCGATCGAGAGCCAGGGCGACTGGGCGGCGGCCCTCGGCCTGGACGCGGCAGACTTCGCCGGGACCCTCCTGCGATATTACGAGCCGGAACTGCACCGCCTGCTGTTCGGCGAGACTCCGGACCCCGTGGAGTCTAAGGCCTCGGCATGAGTGCGTTGCTCGGGGACAATGTCGTACCCCTCAGGTCACGAGCCCCCGCCGGCGATTGGACGCCAAGCGAGCGCGCGCGCCTCTCGGAGCTGATCGACCGCCTGTCGGCCCAGGGCGCGCACGTCGACGTCGCCTACGGCGTCTCCGACGCCAACGACCCTTGGTGCGTCATCAGCGACGACGCTGGGAACATCCTGTTCCACATCGCCCGGATCGCCGGCCGTGTGGTGGTGCACGACACCTCCGACGACGCCGTGCGGTCCGAGGACTCCCTCTGGGGCGCGTTCGATCACCTCCTCGGGTCCAGCTGGCGCGCAGGCCGGGAGGTGGACAACGTCATCCCGCTGTCCCAGGCGCAGTCGTTGTTGGCGCTGGCCGTCGCGGTCATGTTCACGACCGACCTGAAGGCCCAGCATCTGCCGGCGGATATCACGGGCTCCGAGGCGGCGAAGCACGACGACACGGCGCCATCCGTGACGGACCCGTCGATCGTGACCGACCTGGCCGCCGCCGGTCGCCATGTCGCTGGGGGCGTCGACGCCGCGCCTGAGGGGCATGGCCCGGCCTCCGTCACCGCGGATAGCCGTGACGGCCTGCCGACCAAGGCTGCTCGGCTCGACCCAACGGATCAGTCCTTGGCGCGGACGACGTCGAACGCGGCGGGAACGGCCGCGCCGTCATCCGCGCACCCGGCGTCCGCGGGCGCCGGACCCGCGCCGCACGCAGGCGACACGGGCGAAAAGCTTCTGGCTGGCGGGTCCCCCGGGAAGGTCGACGTCATCGAGGGCGGTCCTGGCGACGACCGGATCTTTCTGGGCGACCACGTGGTCGCTGTCGGCGGGGCGGGCCACAACACCTTCGTGGTCGCCGGCGCCAAGGTGGCCGTTGCCGGAGCGCCGCCAGAGTCCGACGGCGTCGTCCTCGACTTCACCAATCTGGACCACTTCGAATTTCCAACGGGGTCCAATGCGACGATCGTCAGCGTCACGCCGACGACGGATGTCCTGGCCGGCCTGCATGACCTGGCCGGGCTCCAGGGATTGGCGACAACTCCGGGCGTGCAGATGACCGTCGACCTCAACGGTGACGGCCGGGCGGACATCGTCGTCCTCGTCGCCGGCCCAGGCGTGGCGGGCCTCACGCCGGGACCCGCCGCGCACCCGGCGGCCGCGGCCTCGACGGAATCGCACGCGTGGCCGCTTGAGCCCGAGCTCAGCTCGCTGAGCCACCTGCCGCCGCCGGGGCAGATCCTTCTCGGCTGAGGCTTCGCGTCGAAGACCTAGGCCACCGCCTTCATCAGGCGCAGCCAGAGCTGCTGGTCGAAGTCCGTGTCGGGGGTGGCCGCGCCCATCCGCACGACGATCAGCTTCTGGCTGGGGACGACGTAGAGCTTACGGTCCAGGGCGCCCAGGGCGGCCACAAGGTCGGCGGGCGCTGCGGGGATCAGCGGGCCGTCGACGCGTCGGGCGAGCGGCCTGATCGTGAAGGGGCTGCCGTTCAGCCACCAGAACCGCCCATAGGCGGGGTTGGTCGCCGAGCGGGCGAACATGGCCCGCATCCCGGCCTCGGAGGCGATGCGCTTGCCGTCGGCGGCCAAGCCGCCGTCCAGCACGATCTGGCCCAGCTTGGCGGTGTCGCGCGGGCTGGTGACCAGGCCCGTGGGGTTGTCCGCCGCTGCGAAGGCTGGCGTCTGCGGGCGCTTGCGCCAGGCGGTGTTGGTCATGCCCGCCGGCCCAGTCAGCCAGTCGTGGGTGATGGTCTCCAACGGCTGCTTGGCGGCGGCGGCCAGGACCTTCTTGGTGATGGCGTAGACCGGGGTGTTGTAGAGGAAGACCGTTCCGGGCGGGGCGGCGTAAGCGAAGCCCTCGGTCAGGCCCGAGCTCATGGTCATCACGTCGATGACCCGGATCTTTTTCTCCTGGTCGGGCCCGGCCTTCGACCAGCCCGCGCCGATGTAGTCGGAGACCGGCCGGGCGACATCCAGCAGGCCCTTGTCGACCGCCACGGCCGCCATCACCGAGACAAAGCTCTTCTGTTGCGAGGCGACGTCTTCCAGGAGGGCGCCCTCCGGCGTGGTCTCATAGGCGAAGAACCTAAACTGGGCGTCACCGGCCGGCGCGGGCCAGTTCTTTTCGACCACCGTCTTGCGGTCGCGGATGATCAGGAAGCCTGTGGTCTTCTGCCCACGGACATAGTCGAGCACCGCCTCCATGGCTGGCGAGGCGGTGGGCCGGGCGAGGGCCGAGAACGGGGCGGCGAGGGCGCCTGCAGCCGCCGCGCCGGCGGCTCCGGCGACGATGGTTCGGCGGGACGGGTGAACGCGCATCTGGGCCTCCTGGTCTCGTTCTTGTTCTGGGTTTTTGGGCCGCCCTATCCCGCGGCGGCCTTGCGGCGGCGGGCGGCCGGCGGCTTGGCCGGCTCCTTCATGCCGAGCCCGCGGGACAGCATCAGGCGGCTGACCTCGGTCTGCATGTAGTAGAGGATGTTGCGCGCGCCCTCGGCGGCGCGGGCGGGGTCGCGGGCGGCGAGGCCTGCGCGCATGACCCGCCAGTGGTCGAAAGGCCCGGGCGGGCTGAGCGCCAGGCCCTTGTAGGAGATGTGCCAGCGGGTCTTGCGCCGGACCGCGGCGATCGCCGCCTGCGCGTCGGCGCTCGCCGTACCCGCCATCAGCCTGAAGATCACCTCGCTCTGGCGGATGAGTTCCTCGGCGGTCTCGCCGGACTCACTGGCGGCCAGGAGGGTGTCAGACTTCTCCAGGATCTCGGCCATCAGGGCCGCGGAGGCGCGGATGCAGGCGTACCGCGCCGCCACGCCGTAGAGGGCCGAGCGCAGTTCGTAGAGGTCGAACACCTCCTGCAGGGTGGTCACCGTGACGCTGGCGCCGCGGTTCGGTTCCAGGATCACCAGGCCGTCGTCCGCCAGGTTGCGCAAGGCGCGCCGCACGATCGAGCGGCCGACCTCGAACTCCGTGCAGAGACGCGGCTCGCGCATCCACTCGCCGGGTGTCCAGACACCGTCCTGGATCTGCCGGCGCAGCCGCTCGGTGACCTCCGCCGCGGTGGGGCCGGCCGCGCGGTCGTCGCCACGCCCGCGGCCCGGGCGGCGCGGCGGCTCCTCGGCATTCCCCATACGCAAATCCCCACCAGTCGGCGCCGCGGCGCGCGGGTGCGCGCGCCGTTCGACAGCCGGTCCGCCGACTATCCGTTCGGCCCGGATGCTGCGCAATCCGCGTCGTCAGGGCAAGAGGGATCGTCGCACGTCTTGATGTAAATCGTCGTACAATATGCTTGACGACGTCGTACGATCCGATGAAGCATGACCTCAAATAAGCAGCTTGAGCTGCCATAAAGGGAGGGTTTCATGCGTCATCTTTTCCGGTCAGCGGCCGTGTTCGCGCTCGCCGTCGCCAGCGCCGCCGTCGCCGTTCCCGCCCTGGCGCAGACCGCCAGCGGCGCGCCGAAGAGCGGGGCCGCCGCCGACACGTCCACGCCCGTCCTCGACGAGCTGGTGGTCACGGCCACCAAGCGCGAGGAGAGCCTTCGCGACATCCCGATGACCGTCTCGGCGGTGACCGCCAATCAGCTGACGGCGACCGGTCCGGTGGAGAGCACCGGCGACCTGTTGCGCACCATCCCGGGCGTCCGCTTCAACAACCTGCAGGCCCCGAACCTCAGCGAAATCTCGATCCGCGGCTCCGGCACCGAGCGGGCGACCGGCGCGGACTCGGGCGTCGGCCTGTTCGTCAACGGCGCCTATGCGGGCTCATCGACCCTGGGCGGCCGCAGCTTCAAGAACATCGACTTCTTCGACCTCGACCGCGTCGAGGTGCTGGAGGGGCCGCAGAGCGCCCTCTACGGCCGCAACGCCGAGTTCGGGGTGGTCAACATCGTCCTGGCCAAGCCGAAGTTCGAGGACTCCGGCTACGTCGACGAGACCTACACGGACAAGCTCGACCAGAACCGGCTCATCGCGGTGGGCAACTACGCCTTCAACGACGAGTTGGCGATCCGCCTGGGCGCGGAGGCGATCGGCCAGACCGGCGGTTTCTACCTCAACCCCGACGACAACAAGTACTACGACCAGACCAACGGCTGGCTGGGCCGCGGCCAAATCCGCTACAAGCACGGCCCGCTCGATGTGGACCTCCTGGTCGACGCCCAGGACCTGAAGCTGCCGACCTTCGTCAGCGGCCTGGCGATCGCGCCGGGTACGGTCACGGCGGTGCCGCTCGGCTACACCTCCAGCCGCTTCAGCGTGCCCAGCAACGGCATCAACGACACCGAGCAGCGGGTGCAGCGCGCCCAGCTGCTGACCGATCTGGACCTGGGCTGGGCGACCCTCACATCGACCACCATGCTGACCCATTCCACCTCGCTGCAGTGGTACGGCGCGGCGATCGACCTGGGCATCGAGGGGCAGCTGCAGAATCTGGGCGAGGCGGGCGTCTATCCGCTGTCGCAGGTCCACACCGGCGCCAAGGACCGGACCTATTACGAGGACCTGCACCTGGGAGGCACGACGCTCAACAGCAGCCTCGACTGGCTGGCCGGCATCGAGCTCATGGACCAGCACGACAGCAATCTGCTGACAGTCGCCACCTCGCCCTGCGCATTGACCGCCACCGCGAGCATCTGCGGCGGCACGCCGTCGGCGCCGGTGTGCTACGCGTTGACGCCGGCGGCCAAGCCCTGCCCGACGCCGTTCCCGGCGGCTTTCGGCACCGTCAGCTTCACGCCGGAGCGCTACAACTCCGAGGCCGCCTACGGCTCGCTCCGCTACAAGGTCGGCAAGTTCACACTCAGCGGCGAGCTGCGCTACACCAACGACCTGAAGAACGCGACGCAGTACCCCTCGGCGCTGTTCACCAACGTCCCCGGCAAGACCAGCGCCTTCAAGTTCGCCGCCGACAGGACCAACTACGCGGCGACCATCAGCTACAAGCTGCCGGGGCCGTGGGATGACATGCTCTACGTCAAAACCGGCACCGGCTACCGCGCCGGCGGCGTCAACAGCGGTACGTCCACGCCCGTGGCGCCGATCCCGTTCCGGCCGTCCTACGGCGACGAGGACACGACCAGCTACGAGGTTGGCTTCAAGGGCAACATCACCTCGCACATCTACGTCACCCTCGACGGCTATATGTCGGACACCCAGAACGCCATCACCGTCATCAACGATGGCTGTGCGGTGACCAACATCTGCGGCCAGGCCGCGACGATCTTCAACATCAACGGCGGCACCATCCACGCCAACGGCATCGAGGCGGCGATCAACGGCCACTTCGAGGTGGCCGGCGGTCCCTTGGACGTCAGCGTGAACGGCGCCAACCAGCATGCCCATTTCGTCGCCGTGGACGGGACATATGCGGGCCTGCCGATCGTGGGTTCCACGGTGGCGCAGATCCCCGAATGGACCAGCTCGGCGACGCTCGACTACAAGCACGCGATCACCGGCGCCGTAGATGGCTTCTTCCACGTGACCTACAACGGCCAGAGCGGCGGCGGGCAGGACACGGTGACCTCGGCCGCGCCCTTCATTCCCATGTCCAGCATCACCGACGTCAGCCTGCGCACCGGCGTCGACTACAAGAAGTTCGAGGTCGCGATCTTCGTCCAGAACCTGACCGATCAGACCTACAAGCTTCTGATCCTGCAGGCCGCCGGAGTGACCAACGCCGTCCGCTACAACCAGCCGCGGACGGTCGGCCTCAACGTAGTCTACCACTGGTAGGCGCAGGGCGGCAGGAAGGGCTTTCGCATGATCCCGTCGCGCCGTGGTCTTCTAGGGGGCGCAGGCCTGCTGGGCCTGGCCGCCGCCGGCCCGACCGCCGCCATGGCGGCGGCTGCGAGGGCCGGCGCGGCGGATCTGCAGGCGACGCTGGAGCGCTACTTCGCCTTCGGGTCGAAGGCTTCCGGCGGTCGTGGCGACGAGGCTTGCGGGGCCTGGCTGGAGGGCGAGCTGACCCGGGCGGGCTACGCCTGCCGCCGCCAGGCCTTCGAGATCCCGTTCTTCGAGGCGCGGCAGGCGACGCTGGCCTGCGGCGAGGTCCGGGCCTCGGTGATCCCGCAGGCTGTCGTCGCGCCGACCGGGCCGCAGGGCCTGAGCGCGCCGCTGCGCCTGGCGTCCTTGCCCGGGGACCTCACGGGTTCGATCGCCCTCGTCGTGCTGCCCTACAAGCGCTGGATCGCCCTGGCGGACCCGGAGGCTTCGCGGCCGCTGGCCCAGGCGATCGCCCGCGGCGCCGCCGGCGCGGTGCTGGTGACCACCGGGCCTACCGGCGAGGCGATCGCGCTGAACGTCTCCCCGCGCCAGCCGCCCCTGCAGAAGCCGGTGGCGGTCCTGGCGCCGAAGGACGCCGCGCCGTTCCTGGCCGCCGCCGCCGAGGGGCGGGCCGCGAGCTTGACCCTCGACGGCCGCGGCGGGCGGCGGTCGGCCTTCAACCTCATCGCCCACCTGGACCGCAAGGCGGCGAAGACGGTGGTCGTCTCCACGCCGCGCTCCGGCTGGTTCGGCTGCGCGGCCGAGCGCGGGTCGGGCCTGGCGGTCTGGCTTTGGCTCGCCCGCAGGCTTGCCCAGAAAACGGCTGGAGCCCCCCCTGACGCGAACCTGGAGTTCCTCGCCACCAGCGGCCACGAATATCAGTACTTCGGCGGCGAGGAATATCTGGCCCACGCTGCGCCGCCGCCCGCGGCGACTCGGCTGTGGGTCCACATCGGGGCGAGTGCGGCGGCCCGCGACTGGCACGAGCTGGGGCCCCGGCTGCTGCCCTTGCCCAGCGCCGACGCCCAGCGCGTCCTGACCGCCACGGCCGACCTCCTGCCGTCGACCCGCCAGGCCTTCCAGGGCATTCCCGGTCTCGAAGCGACCTATCTGGCGGACAAGGCCATGGCCGGCGGCGAGCTCACCAATGTCATGAACGCCGGCTACGGGACGGCGATCGGTCTCTATGGGGTGCATCGCTATTTCCACACGGCCGCCGACGACCTGCACTGCGTGTCCGGTGAGCTGGTCTGGCCGGTGGCCGCCGCCTTCGAAGCCGCCATCGCCGCCGCCCTGAAGCCGACGCCCCGCTGACCGTCCTCCCCTGGGCCGCCGCGCCGCCCCCTCGGCCGGCGGCCCCGTTTTCGTAAGAGCCGCGTAAGTTCATGCAGACCTACAGCCTCACCGTGGACAAGTTCCTCGACCACGCCGCCAAGTGGCGCCCCCACGGCGAGGTGGTCACCGCCGAGACCGGCGGGCCGGCGCGGCGCATCGGCTACGCGGCCTTGCGGGCCCGCAGCCAGCGGCTGTCCGGGGCGCTGGCGGCGCTCGGCCTGGCGTTCGGCGACCGCGTCGGCACGCTCGCCTGGAACACCCAGCATCACCTGGAAATGTACTATGCGGCGATGGGCGCGGGCCTGGTCTGCCACACGCTCAACCCGCGGCTGACGGCGGAGCACCTGGCCGCCATGGTCAACGAGGCGGAGGACCGGGTGCTGGCGGTGGCGGCCAATCTCCTGCCGCTGGCCGGCGAACTTCAGGCGCTCTGCCCGGGGCTGGAGCACCTGATCGTCATGGACGCCGCGCCCGAGGCCAGCCTGCCGGACGGCCGGGCGCGGGTCTGGGCCTACGAAGAGCTGCTGGAGGCCCACGGCGCCGAGGCGGTCTGGGGCGGCTTCTCCGAGGAATCGCCCGCGGGCCTCTGCTACACCTCCGGCACCACCGGGCGGCCGAAGGGCGTGCTCTACACCCACCGCTCCAACTACCTGCACACCCTGCGGGCTTTGCAGGCGGACGCCTTCGCGATCACCGGCGAGGACGCGGTGCTGGTGGCCGTGCCCATGTTCCACGCCAACGCCTGGGGCCTGCCGTTCGCGGTCCCGGCGGTCGGGGCGAAGCTGGTGCTGCCCGGCCGCCAGGCGGACGGCGCCAGTCTCGCGGCCCTGATGCGCGCCGAAGCGGCGAGCATCGTTGTCGGCGTCCAGACCGTCTGGCTAGGCGTGGCGGACCACCTGGAGGCCACGGGCGGATCGCTGCCGGACCTGAAGCGGGTGGTCATCGGCGGCTCCTACTGTCCCGAGGCGCTGATCCGCCGCCTCGAAGCCGTCCTGGGGGCCGAGGTGCAGACCACCTGGGGCATGACCGAGTTGTCGCCGCTGGGCACGGTGGCGACGCCGGGGGCGCGTTCCGCGGCGCCGGACGCCGGGCGGCCGGTCCTGGGCCTTGACCTCAACCTCACCGACGCCGAGGGCGTGAGCCTGCCCGAACAGCGCGGGGTGGTCGGCCATCTGAAGGTGAGGGGCCAAAGCGTCGTCGACCGCTACTTCAAGGCCGAAGCCGACGCGGTGGACGCGGACGGCTGGTTCGACACCGGAGACCTCGCCTCCATCGACGCCGAGGGCAATCTGACCATCTGCGGGCGGTCGAAGGACCTCATCAAGTCCGGCGGCGAATGGATCAACCCGGCGGAGATCGAGGCGATCGTCGGGCGCGATCCGGCGGTGGCGCAGGTCGCGGTGATCGCGCGGGCCGATCCCAAGTGGGGCGAGCGGCCGGTGCTGATCGTCGAGCCGCGCAGGGACCAGGCGATCGAGGACGCCGACCTCGTGGCCCTGCTGCGCGGCAAGGTGGCCGACTGGTGGCTGCCGGACCGGGTCGTGCAGGTGGCCGCCATGCCCGTCGCCGCCACGGGCAAGATCGACAAGATGCGGCTGCGCGCCGACTACGGCGGCGGTGAGCAGTTCGAAGGCGAGTGTTCCGTCTGACGGGTTCCCGAACCCGGCCGCGGGCTCTAGCTTCAGCGCAACAGGACGACGGGGAGACGATCATGGGCGGCGCTGCACACCTCAATCGCCGGGCGCGGCGATGGCCTTCGGCTTCCGGGATCGCCGGCGCGTTTGCGCTGGCGCTCGCCGTCTGGAGTCCAGCGATGGCGCAGCCGTCGCTGCTGACGCCGCAGGGGCGGCCGGACTATGCGAACCCAGCGACCTGGCTCTGCCGGCCCGACTTGACGGACAACAGGTGCAAGGTCGACCTCGACGCCACGGTGATCGCGCCAAGCGGGGCGATGTCGATCGAGAAGTTCGCGGCGGCCAAGGCGCCCAAGATCGACTGCTTCTTCGTCTATCCGACGGTCTCGAAGGATCCGGGCTGGCAGTCGGACCTGACCCCCGACGACATGGAATGGGACGACATCCGCATCCAGTTCGCGCGCTTCGGAAAGGTCTGCCGCCAGTTCGCGCCCATGTACCGCCAGGGCACCTTGACGGCCCTGCGCTATCCATCCGGCGGCCCAAAGCCGGTCGGCGAGCGGCCCGCGCCCGGCGTCGGCGGGTACAACGATGTGGTCGACGCCTGGAACTGGTACCTGGCCCACGAGAACAAGGGCCGCGGCGTGGTCCTGATCGGCCACAGCCAGGGCGCGGCGATGGTCGAGCGGCTGATCGCCCAGGAGATCGACGGCAAGCCGGTCCAGAAACAGCTCGTCTCGGCGGTGATCCTGGGCTCCGCGGTGATGGTCCCGCCCGGCCAGGACGTTGGCGGGACCTTCAAGTCGATCCGGCTGTGCCACGCGGACGACCAGGTGGGCTGCGTGATCACCTACGCCTCGTTCCGCGACCGGGTCCCGCCGCCGGAGTCCTCGCGCTTCGGCCGCGCCCGCGACGGCCTACAGGCCGCCTGCACCAATCCGGCCAACCTGAAGGGCGGCTCAGGCGCGCCGGAGTCCTACTTCCTCACCAAGGGGTTCCTGAACGGCTCGGGCGGCGACGCCCAGCCGCCGTGGACACGCCCGGCCCGCCCGATCTCCACGCCGTTCGTGAAGACGCCGGGGCTGGTCTCCACCCAGTGCGTGACCAAGGGCGAGTTCACCTATCTGGCGGTGCACGTGAACCCGAACCCCAAGGGTCACCGGACCGACGAGCTGGGCGGCCAGATCCTGCGCCACACTGGCGTCGATGCGTCCTGGGGCCTGCACCTCATCGACGTCGACCACTCGATGGGCACGCTGAACCGCGTCGTGGCCAGTCAGGGCGCCGCCTACGAACGCGGGGTCGCGGCGCGCTGACACGATGAGAAGCCGGCGAGGCGCCGCACTTTTCTTCGGTATGGAAACCCGCTAGGAAGACCGCCTCGATCCGCTGGTTGGTGACCTTTGCGCCTCCAAGGCCTGAAAGCCTCGATGATGATTACCACCGTCCAGACGGACCGGGGCGATCGCGCGTGAGCTGACAACCACCACGATCGAGAGAACAGCCACCCCGCTCCGGTTCCGGATGCGGGGTTTTTCATGGCCTGCGTCCTGGACCTTAGATCTCACCAGGACCGATACCGATGACCAAGACCGAACTCGCCCGCGACGCCGCCCAGCGCTTCGCCCACGCGACCCGCAAGCACCCTGAGCCGGATCTGATCCGGGCTCAGTTGCACGGCGCGGAGGGCATGGCCTGCCTTTGCGAGGTCGAGGCCGCCATCGCGGCGTGCTGGCCTTCGTCTCCCGCCAAGGAGCTGATCTGGCTGACCCTGACCGCGGGTCCGGACAGCCTGGAACTGCAGGCCTTCGCCAACGGCGAACTGCTGAGCGCGGCCACTTACAGCCTCGCTCCAGCCCATGCGTGAAGCGGCGCGGTACCGGCTCAGCCTCCACGCCGATCCGCTGCCGGACGGCTTGGCGCGCATTCTCAATGTCGTGGCGCTGCAGCCGGTCGCGCTGATGTCGGTTCGCCATGACCAGTCGGAGCGGCGGGCCACGTCCGTCCTTGAGTTTGAGACGGCGGCGCCGGACAGAGCGGCCTTGCTGGCCGCGCGACTGCGGCAGGCGATCTGGATGCACGACGTCCAGCTGCGCGGGGTCCCGCCGCAACCCGCGGATCCTCAGGCCGGCAGTCCAGAAATGGCCGAGGCCTGAACGCCGTCGACGGACCAAGCGGTTACTTAGTCCGGGCCGCCGCGCAGAACTCGATCAGGCGGTCGACGTCGCCTTCGGTGTTGAAGTAGTGCGGCGACGCCCGAAGGACGTAGCCTAGCCCGCGCGCGTCGGAGTCGAGGCGGGTGCTGGCCGGCGGCGAGGCGCCGATGACGATTTTGGCCGCCGCGGCGTCGGCCAGGGACGCGGCGACCGGATAGCCGCGGATCGAGAAACTAACGATGGCGCAAGGGTCGCGCCCCAGGTCGAGCACGCTGACCCGGTCGAGGGAGCGCAGCCCTTCCCGCAGGCGGTCGGCCAGCGCGCGGCAGCGGGCTTCGATCGCCTCCAGGCCGACGGCGCGGGCGTAGTCGGCCGCGACGCCCAGGCCCAGGCGGGCGGCGTAGTTGTTCTCCCAGGTCTCGAACCGGCGGGCGTCCGGCCGCAGGGTGTAGCCGTCGGTCGAGGTCCAGGGCGCGGCGAAGTGGTCGATCATCGGCGGCTCCAGCCGCTGGAGCAGGTCGCGCCGCACATAGAGGAAGCCCGTCCCGCGCGGCCCGCGCAGGAACTTGCGGCCGGTCCCCGCCAGCATGTCGCAGCCTAGCGCCCGCACGTCGACGGGCATCTGGCCCGCCGCCTGGCAGGCGTCCAGCAGGTAGGGGACGCCGGCCTCACGGGCGATCTCGCCGATGGCGGCGGCGGGGTTGGTCAGGCCGCCGTTGGTGGGGATCCAGGTGATCGAGATCAGCTTGACCCGCTCGTCGATCATCCGGCGCAGCGCGTCGGGATCGATGGCCCCGAAGGCGTCGTCCGGGATCACGTCGATCACCACGCCGTAGCGCCGCGCGGTCTGCAGATAGGCCACATAGTTGGCGGCGTACTCCGCCCGGCCGGTGAGGATGCGGTCGCCAGGCCGCCAGGCGAGGGCGTAGAAGGCCATCTGCCAGCCGACCGTGGCGTTCTCGACCAGGGCGATCTCGTCGCGCCCGGCGTTCAGCAGCGCGGCCACGCTGTCGTAGACGCCATCCAGCCGCGCCTGCTCCCGGTCGGCGGCCGCGTAGCCGCCGAGGTCCTGCTCCAGGCGCAGGTGCTCGATCATCGCCTCGACCACCGGGCTGGGCATCAGCGAGGATCCGGCGCTGTGCAGGAAGGCCTGCCCCTCGGCGGCCGGCGTGTCGGCCCGGATGCGCGCCAGGTCCATGCCGGCGCCTAGCGGTTGACGTCGATAACGACGCGGCCGCGCACCCGGCCGTCGAGGATGTCGCCGGCCAGGGCGGAGACCTCCCCGAGACCGACCTCGCGGGTCATGGCGGCGAGCCGCTCCAGGTCGAGGTCCGCGGCGAGGCGGCGCCACGCCTCGGTCCGGAGCGGCGCCGGGCACATCACCGAGTCCACGCCCACCAGGGTCACGCCGCGCAGGATGAACGGGGCGACCGAGCCCGGCAGGTCCATGCCCTGCGCCAGGCCGCAGGCGGCGACCGCGCCGCCGTAGCGCGTCTGGGCGAGCACATTGGCGAGGGTGTGACTGCCGACCGAGTCCACCGCGCCTGCCCAGCGCTCCTTGCCCAACGGCCGGCCAGGCGCGGAGAGCTCCGAGCGGTCGATGATGTCCTGGGCGCCGAGCCCGGCCAGATAGTCGGCCTCCTGCGCCTTGCGGCCGGTGGAGGCGATGACCCGGTAGCCCAGCTTGGAGAGCAGGGCGGTGGCGACGCCGCCGACCCCGCCCGAGGCGCCGGTGACCAGGACGTCGCCGCGGTCCGGCGTGATCCCCTGACGCTCCAGCGCCATAACGCACAGCATGGCGGTGTAGCCGGCGGTGCCGATGGCCATGGCCTGTGCGCTTGTCAGCCCGTGGGGCAGCTTGACCAGCCAGTCGCCCTTGACCCGGGCCTTCTGCGCGCAGCCGCCGTGATGGCTTTCGCCGACGCCCCAGCCGTTCAGCACCACCCGGTCGCCAATCTGGAAGCCTGGATGGTCCGACCGCTCGACGACGCCCGCGAAGTCGATGCCCGGCGTCAGCGGCCAGGTCCGCACGACCGGCGCGCGCCCGGTCATCGCCAGGCCGTCCTTGTAGTTCAGGGTGGAGTATTCGACGCGCACGTCCACGTCGCCGTCCATGAGGTCGGCGTCCGACAAGGTGACCAGCCGCGTCTCCTGGCCGCCTTCGGTCTTGGACACGCGCAGGGCTCGAAACTCGGCGGACATCAGCTGGACTCCTTGGGGCGGGTGGGCGCCAGGCCGAAGCGTTCGCCGCGCTTGCCGCGCACGGCCAGGTCGACGGTGTGGAGGCGGCGCTCGCCCTCCATGCGGTGCTGCGATCCGGGCATGTGCAGCATGGCCTGGTAGTCGCCGAGCGAGTCTTCCAGCGCCTGGGTGAAGCCCTGGGCGTCCTGCGCCTTGTTCATCTGGATCTTCGCCAGGCGCAGCGCCTCGGGGCTGTTCTCCGCGACGCGGCGGGCCCAGGCGTAGGTCTCCCGCTCCAGGTCGGCGGGGGCCAGCACGCGGTTCACCAGGCCATAGGCGGCGGCCTCCTGCGCCGAGATGAAGCGGCTCTCGAAGCACAGCTCCTTGGCCCGGCGGACGCCGATATCCCAGGGGATCGACATGTACTCGACGAAGCCTGCCAGGAACTCCGCGTCGTCGGCGGCGAACACCACGTCCATCGCCGCGGCCAGCATCCAGCCGGCGTAGATGCAGTAGCCCTCGATCATGGCGATGGTCGGCTTCGGGAAGTTGCGCCAGCGGACCAGGAGGTCGAGGTTGTAGTGCTTGAACTGGTCGTAGGTCTGGATGCCGGGCTTGGCGCCCAGCGCCTTGCGGTATTCGACCTCTTCCGGCGTGCCCAGGTCGTGGCCGGTGGAGAAGACGCCGTCCGAGCCCCGCAGGATCACCACCCGCACCGCCTCGTCACGCCGCGCCAGCTCGAAGGCCTGCTCCAGTTCGTCGAGCATCCGGTAGCCCTGGGCGTTGCGCCGGGACGGCCGGTTCAGGGTGATCACGCCGAGGGGGCCGTCGGTCGAATAGAGGATGTGCTGAAAGTCCAAGGGCTCACTCCTGATGGCTGTGCAGGCCTTGCCGGTTACGGCGCGATCGGGGTCGCGGCCAACGGCGTTTCCGATGCCACCGGCGGCGCCAGGGCTTTGCGGCCGTAGAGGATGGAGGCCGTGACCAGGACCGAGTCGCTGAGCAGGTCCCAGAGCGGCGAGAAGACCAGGAAGTCCTTCGCCGCGAAGTTGGCGCCCAGCCAATAACTGCCGGCGGCCTTGATCAGTAGCGCCGCTGTCCAGCCCAGCGTCAGCACCCGGTAGGCCCGCAGCGCCTCCGGTTGGGTCGCTGTCGCGTCGAAGCTCTGCCGCTTGGCGGGGTCGTTACCGGTCGAAAGCTGCCGCGCCATGTGGAACACCAGGGGCCGGGCGGCGGCCAGCGAGCCCAGGAAAAGCGCCGCCAGGATGACGTTCTGCATCGAGCGGCCGATCAGGGCGCCGCGCTCGGTATGGGCGAGCACCAGGGCGGCCATGCTGACCACGACGTTCTCGGCGGCGAACAGGCCCAGGAAGTCGATCGCCCGCAGGCGGATCACGCTGTAGGCGAGCCACAGGATCGGCGGGACGCCCGATATCGCCAGGGGCAGGAGGCTATCGGCGGGAAACTGCGGCGCGGCCAGGCGATAGAGCAGCGCCGGCGCGGCCAGGTTGATCAGCACGCTCTTGAACAGCGCGCGCACGGCGACGTGGCCGGTCAGAGCGCGCCATCCCTTCGGCGTTTCGGCGAGGGTCATGAGCGGCCTCCTTCCATGGGGGCCGGTAGTGCGCGGCCTTCCGAGATGAGATCGACGAGGGCGGCGAGGGCCTGGGTTGTCCGCGCCCGGTCGCCGGTCGACAGGAAGTCCTGCAGGAGGCCGGTGAAGGCCCCCAGGATCAGGGTCGAGTTGGCCAGGAAGAGGTCGCCGCCCTGAGCCAGGCGGCCCGCCGCCCGGTCGATGAGCGAGATCCAGACTGCGCCGTTGGCGCGGCGGACCTCTTCGGAGAAGCTCAGGCGGTCGAACATCGCCAGGCCGTCGACCTCGAAGAGCAGCCGGAAGTAGCGCTGGTTGGGCGGTTCGGTCGCCCAGTCCCAGACCATGGTCATCAGGTCGCGCAGGGTCTGCGGCCTGGATCGGGCGGCGCGGGCGTAAAGGGACGCGCCGATGTGCCGGCGGACCTCGGCCAGGGCGGCGGCGACCAGCTGCTCCTTCGATCCGAAGTGGTACATCAGGAGGCGAGCGCTGGTGCCGACCCGCTCGGCGAGCGGGCGCAGCGACAGGTCCGCGGCGCCGCGCGTCAGCAGTTCGTCGACGATCCGGCTCAGCAGCTCCGCGCGGCGGTCGAGGGTCGCTTCCATGAAACGACTGTTACATTCAACGACCGTTACATGCAAGGCCCAGGCGACGGGAAAACAGGGGCTATGCCCAGATTCCCGTCAGCCGACCGGCGAGCCTGGTTTCGTTCAAGACATGCGACCGTCTCGAAAGGGGCCGATACTGAGGTCCAACTTCAATCCTGGGTCCGCCACCCCATGTCAGGCGCGTGCAAGCCCAGCTTGACGCGCCGGACCGCCGGCGATGGCCGCGGGATGAGATCCAGCCGGAGGACTGCCAATGCGACTCGAACCGATCGCCCCTGAGGATCTCTCGCCGGAGCAGAAGCCGCTCTACGACGACATGAAAAAGGGCATCGCCGGCCACTTCAACGCCTTCCGGGCCCAGCGCGAGGACGGCGCGCTGATCGGGCCGTGGAACCCCTGGCTGCACGAACCCGGCATCGGCAAGGCCATCTGGGACCTCACCCTGGCCATGACCGCCAACGCCGTCCTGCCGGACAACGTCCGCCAGGTCGCGATCCTCACGGTGGGCGCGCACTACAACGCCGCCTACGAGATCTACGCCCACATCGCGGTGGCCGAGGCGGAGCATATGACGCCCGAGCGGCTGGCCAGCCTGGTCTCGCGCGTCAAACCCGCCGATCTGGACGCCGATGAAAGCGTCGCCTACGACACGGCCTTCGCGCTCTGCGGCGGCGGCGTCCTGCCGGAGCCGGTGTACCGCCTGGCGGTCGAGACCTTCGGCCAGCACGGGGCCGACGAGCTTTTCTACCTGGTCGGCCTCTACGCCCTGGTGTCGATCACCCTGAACGCCTTCAACGTGCCCGTGCCCGAGCGGCCCTGATCCGCCGCTTTCCTAGAGATCGCTCTCAGCAAGGACTCCCTGCATGAAGGCCGCGGACGCCGCTTCGGTGGTGGACTATCTGATCGTCGGCGGCGGGCCGGCGGGGGCGACGGCCGCCGACATCCTGAGGCGTGAGGGCGCCGAGGGTTCGGTGGTCATCCTGTCAGCCGACGACATGGCGCCCTATCACCGGCAACGCCTGTCGAAGGGCTATCTGGTGGGCGCGTCGAGCGCCGAGGAGATGCTGGTCCACCCGACCGGCTTCTATGAGGCGCACAACATCGACCTGCGCCTGGGCGTCCGCGTCGCCGGCGTCGACACGGCGCTGCGCCAGGTCCGGACCGAGGCGGGCGAGGTGATCGGCTACCGCCAGTTGCTGTTGGCGCCGGGCGCCGCGCCGCGGCGCAGTTCCGCGCCGGGCGACGGCCTTGCCGGCGTCCACACCCTGCGCGGGCGCGACGACGCCGACGCGATACGCGCCGCCGCCCAGGGCGGCCGCAGCGCCGTGGTCGTCGGGGCGAGCTACCTCGGCATGGAGGTGGCGATCACCCTGCGAGACCTGGGACTGGCCGTCACCCTGATCGAAGCCCGTTCCTGCGTCCTGCCGCGTCTGGAGGCGCCGGAGGTCTCGCAGTTCTTCCAGGCGTCCGTGGAGGCGCGCGGCGTCACCGTGCGTCTGGACGACACGGTCGAGCGCTTCATCGGCGCGGACCGCGTGGAGGCGGTCGGGACCCGCGGCGGCGAGACCTTGCCCGCGGACCTGGTCGTCGTTGCCGTCGGCGTGGTCCCGACCACCGGCTTCCTGAAAGACAGCGGCGTGACCGTCGACGGCGACGGCTTCATCCAGGCCGACGCCATGCTGCGAACGAATGTGGCGGGGGTCTACGCCGCCGGCGACGCCGTGGATTTCTACGATCCGATCTTCATGCGCCGGCGCAACGTCGACCACTGGGACAACGCCGTCCGCCAGGGCCGGCTGGCGGCGCGCAACATGCTGGGCCGGCGCCAGCGCTACGACGAGGTCTCCTACTTCTATTGCGAGATCGGCGACCTGGCCTTCGACGCCCTGGGCATGCCCGAGGCGGGCCAGGAGCACATCGGCCGTGGGGCCTTGGCCGCGCACGATTTCGCCCTGTTCTTTGTCGCCGACGACGTGGTCAAGGCGCTGTTCTCCCTCGGCCGCCCGACCGGGGAGACCCGGATGGCGGAGAGCCTGATCCGCTACCACGTCAACGTCGCCGATCACCGGGCGGGGCTCAGCGATCCCGAGTTCCGGCTCGACGACATCTGCGCCCAGACCGTGCTGGTGCTGCAGGGCGGCGGCGCGCTGGGCGCGTTCGAGTGCGGTGTCGTCAAGGCGATGGAGAGCGAGCAGATCTTCCCCGACGTGGTGGGCGGGGTGTCGATCGGGGCGCTGAACGGCGCGATCATCGCCGCCAATCCCCGGCGCGCCACCGAGGCGCTGGAGTCCTTCTGGCGGGAGCTCACCGTCGCCTCGCCGCCGCTGCCGTCCGAGGACCTGCGGCGCGCCGCCGTCGCGGGTCAGATCCTGATGTTCGGGGTGCCCAACTTCTTCAAGCCCCGCTGGATGCCGCCCTTCGACGGCGGCTTCAAAGCCTGGACGAGTTTCTACGACGTCTCGCCGATGCGGCGGCTGATCGCCAAATACGTGGACTTCCCGGCGCTGAAGGCGAGCCCGGTCCGGCTGCTCATCGGCGCCGTGGACGTCGCCGCCGGCCGGCTGGAGGTGTTCGACAGCTACGTCGACGACCTGACCGCCGACCATGTGCTGGCGAGCGGCAGCCTGCCGCCGGGCTTCCCGTGGACCCTGGTGGACGGCAAGGCCTATTGGGACGGCGGCATCGTCAGCAATTCCCCCCTCGACCTCGTCACCGAGCGCGTCGGTCCCGACGGCAAGCAGGTCTATATCGTCGATCTGTTCTCAGGCGACGCCCCGCTGCCCAGCAACATGATGGAGGTCTTGGCCCGCCGCGACGAGATCGTCTACGCCGAGCGCGTGCATAACGATCTGCGCGTCCGCGAGCTTTCCGACGCCTATCGGGAGATGATCATCTACCTGCTCTCGGGCGTCGATCCGGACACCCGCAGCCGGGTCGAACAGCATCCGCGCTTCATTCAGCTGATGGGCGATGAGGCGGCGACCCACATCACCCGGTTCCAGCGTCCGCGCAGCCCCGGGGAGCCGTCGTCGCGGGACTATGATTTCTCCTACGACGCCATCACCCGCCACCGGAACGAGGGCTATAACCTCGCGAAACGGACGCTGGAGGAGGCCCGCCTGCGCCGCACGCCGGCGCAAGCCGCGGCGCGTCAGCAGGTCCAGGTCAAGAGCGCGCGCCACCCCACTAAAGGAAAGGTTGAACCATGAGCCTCAGCAACAAGGTCGCCATCGTCACGGGCGCCGCCAGCGGTATCGGCAAGGAGATCGCCCGGGAGTTCCTGGCGCAGGGCGCCCGCATCGCCATCGCCGACCTCAACGCCGAGCAGGCCGCCGCCGCGGCGAAGGAGCTGGATCCGAGCGGGGAGAAGGCGTTCAGCGTCGGCATGAACGTGACGGACGAAGCCCAGGTCGAAGCCGGTGTCGACGCCATCGCCGGCCACTTCGGCCAGATCGACATCCTGGTTTCGAACGCCGGCATCCAGATCGTGGCCCCGCTGGAGACCTTCAAGTTCTCGGACTGGAAGACCCTGCTGTCGGTGCACCTCGACGGCGCCTTCCTGACCACCCGGGCGTGCCTCAAGCACATGTACAAGGCCGGCTCCGGCTCGGTGATCTACATGGGCTCGGTCCACTCCAAGGAGGCTTCCGTGCTCAAGGCGCCTTACGTCACCGCCAAGCACGGGCTGGAGGGCCTGGCGAAGGTGGTGGCCAAGGAAGGCGCCGCGCACGGGGTCCGCGCCAATGTGATCTGCCCGGGTTTCGTACGCACGCCGCTGGTGGACAAGCAGATCCCCGAACAGGCCAAGGAGCTCGGCATCAGCGAGGCCGACGTGATCAAGACCGTCATGCTGAAGGATACCGTCGACGGCGAGTTCACCACCGTCGAGGACGTCGCCCGCTGCGCGGTCTTCTTCGCCGGCTTCCCGACCAACGCGCTCACCGGCCAGTCCATCGTGGTGAGCCACGGCTGGTTCATGCAGTGAGGGTTGCGGGGCCCGGTGAAGCCGGGCCCTGCGCTACTGCGCCGCCGCCCGAACCGGCAGTTTCCAGCCTGGCCGGATGAAGTGGCAGGTATAGCCGTTGGGGATGCGCTCCAGGTAGTCCTGGTGCTCCGGCTCGGCTTCCCAGAAGGCGCTGGCCGGCGTCACCTCGGTGACCACCTTGCCGGGCCACAGGCCCGAGGCGTCGACGTCGGCGATGGTGTCGAGGGCGACGCGCTTCTGCTCGTCGCTCGTATAGAAGATCGCCGAGCGGTAGCTGTCCCCGAGGTCGTTGCCCTGGCGGTTGAGCGTCGTCGGGTCGTGGATCTGGAAGAAGAACTCCAGGAGCTGGCGGAAGCTGATCAGCGCCGGGTCGAAGACGATCTCGATGGCCTCGGCGTGGCCGCGGTGGTTGCGGTAGGTGGCGTTGGCGACCTCGCCGCCGGTGTAGCCGACCCGGGTCTTCAGCACCCCGGGATAGCGGCGGAGCAGGTCCTGCACGCCCCAGAAGCAGCCCCCGGCGAGGATAGCGGTTTCGGTTGTGGTGGCCATGGCGGCGCCTCTTGGGTTGGATGTCACCCAGATAGTGACTCCTCGGGCGGCTTGCGAACAACGGCAATCGGAACTGGAGTCGCCGCCGCATGTTCAGCTGCGGGGCGCACGGCCCTGTTTAGGAAAAGCTCATGAAAACTCTTCTCGTCGCCTTCGCGGCCCTGACGGTCCTCGGCGGCGCGGCCGCCGCCCAAGCGCAAGACGCGACCACGGTGATCCACAAGGAATCCAGCGACGGCGACCGCTCGAAGACCGTCGTCAAGCACGCCAACGGATCGAAGACCGTCATCAAGCGCCACGGCGACCAGGTGAAGAAGGTCCACACCAACGCGGCCGGCGACAAGACCGTCGTCAAGAAGACGATCGACCAGTAATCCCGGGGGCTACGCCCCCGCTCTTTCGGGCGGGGCGTGGTTTCTTCCCTTACTGAGACGGGCGGCGGCCGGCTTGCTAGTCTCCGCCATGACCGTCGCCGACAGCGTGCT
Source organism: Phenylobacterium sp. (assembly GCF_004799515.1). Lineage (GTDB taxonomy): Bacteria > Pseudomonadota > Alphaproteobacteria > Caulobacterales > Caulobacteraceae > Phenylobacterium. Next base: position 45,021 of record NZ_SSMX01000026.1, read on the forward strand.
TTCGACCCTCAGGGCTGAGCCCCTGGCCGCCGTCCGCGCGCGGGTCCGGGATGGCGACATCCTGCTCTGCTCCGGCCGGGATCCCTTCTCCAGGCTGATCGGCTGGGCCACCGAAAGCCCCTGGACCCACGTGGCCCTGGCCTACCGGTGGCCGCAGGCCGGGCGCATCCTGGTCTTCGAGAGCGTCCAGCAGTTCGGCGTGCGGGTGGTGACCCTCGAACGCTTCTGCAGCCAGAGCAGCACCGGCCAGCGGCCCTATCCTGGAAACATCATCCTTGCGCGGCACGAGGGCTACGCCGCCAAGGGCGGCAAGCCGGGCGGCACCGGGATGCAGCGCTTGGTCGACGCCGCGGTCGACCGGCTGGGCGACAACTTCGCGCCGGGGGAGATCCTGCGGATCGGCCTGCGCATCGCGCTCGGCCGCACTGGCGGGCAGACGCCGCGGTGGCTGCGGCCGCGCGACGAATACATCTGCTCCGAATACGTCGCCCGGTGCCTGGCGAAGGTCGCCATCGACATTCCCTGGGACGGCCGCGGCTTCATTGCGCCCGCCGACTTCGCCAAGGACCCGCTGATCAAGGCGGTGGCGAAGATCAAAACCTAGGCTCAGGCCCTCGGTCCGCCAGACACCTCTGGTTGGATCGTCACTTACTTACTGACCAATAAATTAGTTTGACGACGCGGCGGGGCCCTGACAGCCTGGGACATCGCGCCAAAGAGCGCGGGCCAAGAATGTTCGGGAGGATACCCATGAAGGTGCGCGCCCTAGGGCTGAGCGCGTCTGCGCTCGCGCTCACGTTTGCCTGCAACCACCCCGCCTCGGCCCAGGCCGCGGCGCCCGCAGCACAGCCCGGTACGGTCGAAGAGCTGGTGGTCACCGCCGAACGGCGCGCGTCCAACCTGCAGACCACGCCGATCGCCGCGACGGTGCTGACCGGCGCGGACCTGGTGAAGAAGGGCGTGGTGACGGTCGATCAGCTGCAGACCATCATGCCCTCGGTCACGATCCAGAACTTCGGCCAGGGCAACGACTTCAACATCCGCGGCATCGGCAAGGGCGAGCAGAACAGCGGCACCACCGTCGGCGTCATCACCTACCGCGACGGCGTGGCGACCTTCCCGGGCTACTTCCAGGACGAGCCCTATTACGACATCGCCAGCGTCGAGGTGCTGCGCGGCCCGCAGGGCACCTTCGCCGGCCAGAACGCCACCGGCGGCGCGGTGTTCATCACCGAGGTCAACCCGACCCTGGGCGGCGGCTACCATGGCTACCTGCAGGCGCAGGGCGGGACCTACGGCGACGTCGGGCTGCAGGGCGCGACCGACATCCCGATCTCCGACACGCTCGAGGCCCGCATCGCCTTCAACACCGAGCACCGGGACAGCTTCTATCACATCACCGGCCCCTTCAGCGGCCACCCCGGCCGGCTGGACGAGGCCAACGCGCGCTTCAGCCTGCTGTGGCAGCCGAGCGACGCGCTGAAGGTGCTGTGGAAGACCGACTACAACTATATCGACCAGGGCGGCTATCCGGCCGATCCGGTGCTGGCGACCAACGACCCGTTCCACATCACCTCGAACGCCCACAACCTCGCCGTCGACCAGTTCGTACGTTCGGTGCTGAACGTGAACTATGTGCTGCCGGACGGGATCACCTTCCGCTCGATCTCCGGCTACCAGAGCGGCCGCTCCGCCTTCGATGGCGACGTCGATGGCACGAGCCTGGCGAACTACACCCTGCGCGACGGGGTCGACGAGGTGATCTACTCCCAGGAGTTCAACCTGCTGTCGCGGGAGAAAGGCTTCTTCACCTGGGTGCTGGGCGCGTACTACCAGCATGACAAGCACATCTTCCCGGCCGGCCAGTTCGACATCGGCCTGCCCGCCGGGGTCTTCGACGACGACCTGAGCGGGACAAACCCTGCCCAGACCGTGGCCGGCTTCGGACAGGGCGACTTCAACTTCGATCACGGCCTGCAACTGCAGATCGGCCTGCGCTACTCTGCCTCCCAGGCGTCCAATCACGGGGTGATCTCCGTGCCGGAATTAGGCGAGTTCCTGCCGGACAATCAGACGGAGAAGGACTCCAAGCTCACCGGCAAGATCGCCCTGAACTGGACCCTGGACCCGAACAACTTCCTCTATGCGTTCGTCGCTACCGGCTACAAGCCGGGCGGCCTCAACACCCCGGCGAGCTTCTCCCTGCCGCCCACCTTCGGGCCGGAGTCGGTGACGGACTATGAGATCGGCTGGAAGGCCACCGCGCTCGACGGTCACGTGAAGACCCAGCTCGGCGCCTACTACAATGACTACAAGAACTTCCAGGTGACCTTCGCCACCCCGGACAATCCCACGACCTCCCTTGAACTCAACGATCCGTCGAAGACCACGATCTACGGGCTCGAGGCCCAGGCGCAGGCGATCTTCGGCAGCCTGTCGTTCGACGGCGGCCTGTCGCTGTTACACAGCCGGCTCGGAACCTTCTTCGCCACCGATCCGCGGACCGGGGGCGTGGCGCTCTGCGATCCGCTCACCGGACCGGTCAGCTCCACCTGCGAGAACCTCACCGGCCACCAGCAGGACTATGCGCCACGGTTCACCTTCAACCTCGGCGGCCAGTACGTGTTCGATCTCGCCAACGGCGCCACGCTGACGCCGCGTATCAACTTCGGCCATATCGACAGCCAGTGGGCGACCCTGTTCGAGAACGCCGCGCTCGGCGACCGGCTGGGCGAGCGCAACCTCCTGAGCGCCCAGCTGTCCTATCAGCTGCACGATCTGCTGGTGGCGCTCTACGGGACCAACCTGACGGACCAGCACTACGTCACGGCGGTCAATTCCGGGCTCCGCTACGAGGGCGCGCCGCGCCAGGTCGGGCTTCGCATCACCAGGAACTTCTGACGGTCCTCCCTGGAACTCCGGCTGCGTCCGCCAAGGGCGCAGCCGGCTCCTTTTTCGAAGCGCGGATGCCGTCTTACGCTCCCACGGCCGTCCCGCTAGAACCGACGCGACGGCTCAGTCGGCCGGCGTTCTGCATCGCGAAGGTTTGACCACGGATGACGCAGGAGACCCCGCAGCGCCGCCCGCGACGCAAGCAGGCCGACCGCCGCGCCGAGATGCGCGAGCAGATCCTCGACGCCGCCGAAGACCTGTTCTCGAAGAACGGCCTGCATGGCGTGACGCTGCGCGACGTCGCCGACCGCATCGGCACCCACACGAGCCTGCTGCACTACTATTTCGCCGACAAGCGGGGCCTGTTCGAGGCGGTGTTCGCCCGGCGCGTGGAGGTCTCCGTGGGCCAACGCATGGCCGCGCTGCAGCGCTACGAGGCCGAGGCCGGCGACCGCCCTACGGTGGAGGGCGCGCTCCACGCCTTCCTCGACACCGACCTGGACCTCTACATCGAGGGGGGAACGCCGTGGATGAACTGGGGGGCCTTCGGCGCGCGGGTCAGCAACACGCCGGAGGGCGCCGAGCTGATGGACATCCACTTCGACCAACTGGTCCTGAAGCTGCTCGCGATCCTGCGGCGCGCCCTGCCGGACCTCACGGAGAAGGACATCTTCTGGGGCTACCACTTCGTCACCGGCGCGCTGCTCAACACCCTCGGGCGCAGCGGGCGCATCGACCGCCTCTCCGGCGGGGTCTGCCGCTCGGACGACTTCGTCGACGTCAAGGAGCGCATGGCCGACTTCATGGCCGCCGGCTTCCACGCCCTGAGCGATAAGCGCCGGAAGGCCTAGGTCAGGGCCGCGCCGCGGTTCCGCGCTCAGCCTGGGCGATCGCCCGCAGCGCCAGGGGCTCGATCAGGTCGTAGCCCGCCTTCTTCGGGTGGACGCCGTCGCCGGTCAGCTCGGGACGCATCGCCCCGGTCGGCGTCGCCAGCACGGGCGTGTAGTCGACGAAGACGAGGCCGCGCCGCTGGGCATAGGCCGCCAGCCATTTGTTGAGCGCGACGACCTCCGGTCCGGGCTTCAGCGCCGGGCGCCAGCTGAACCTGTCCGTCGGCGGAATGCTCGCCAGCACTACGGCGATCCCGTTGACGCGGGCGAGATCGACCATGGCGGCGATATTGTTCTCGAAGGCCTCTTCCGAGGTCGGTCCGGTGTTGCCGGCGATGTCGTTGGTGCCGGCCATGATGTGCACGACGCGGGGCCGCAGGGCGACCACGTCCTGATAGAAGCGCGCCACCATCTGGGGCGTGGTCTGGCCGCTGACGCCGCGGCCGACCCGCCCCTGGGTGAAGAAGGCCGGATCGAGGTGCCGCCAGTTCTCGGTGATCGAGTCGCCCATGAACACCACCGCTGGGCGCGGCTCGGTCATCGCCGCGTGGTTCTCCTCGCGATAGCGGCAGAGGGCCGGCCAGTCGTTGGCTTGCTCCCAGGCGTTCCAGGCGACGTAAGCTTTGACCGCCTCGGCGTTGAGCGGGGCGTCGGCCGGCGAGGCGAGATAGTCCGCCAGCGCCTTCGGCATCGGCAGGCAGGGCTGCGCCACCATGGCCGTGTCGCCGAAATCCACCCGATCGGCCGGCGCGGCCGCCGGCTGGGCCGCGGCGGCGCAGGCCGTCAGGGCGATCAAGACGGCGCTCAGTCCAAAAGCGTATCGCATCCGTCGGTCCCCCCGCTATTTCATTGATTATCCAATAAATGTGTTCGCCACCGCGGCCTCTGGCAAGCCCCATTGGCGGTGCGCGACAGACACACCCCGGGAGATCCAGAGCTCTGCCACGGGCCCGCGGGTTTCATCCGTGTCCGGCGACGCCATCTAAGTCGCATGACGGCGTGTCATCCGTCCTTTGAGGTCTTCGCCATGTCCAAGTTCCGCACCCTCGCGCTCTCCGGCGCGGCCTTCGTCGCCCTGTCCGCCCAGGCCCACGCGGCCGGCTTCTACCTGCAGGAGCAGTCGGTGATCGGGACCGGCCGGGCCTATTCTGGCGAGGTGACCGACCAGGGGCCGGCGTCGCTGTGGTGGAACCCGGCGTCCATCGCCTCCTCGCCCGCCGAGATCTACGCCGGCGTCAGTGGCGTGCTGGTGTCCTCGAAGGTCAGCAACAACGGCTCGACCATCACCTATCCCGGCGGCGTGACCTTGCCTGTCAGCGGTGTGGGCAAGGCTTCCGATCCGATCCAGAACGGGGCCGCGCCGTCCTTCGCCATCGCCACGCCGGTGGGCGACCGCTTCGCCGTGGGCGCCTCGCTGACCGCGCCCTACAACTTCACCACCAAGTACAACGGCGATTCCTGGGCGCGGTACGATGCGCTGGACACCCGCCTGACCACCGCCGACCTGCAGCTCACCGGCGCCATGAAGGCGGCGAGCTGGCTGGACCTGGGCATCGGCGTGGACGCGGAATACACCAACGCCAAGCTGCAGACCGCGAGCCCGAACCTGTCGCCCCTGCTGCCCGACGGGATCAACCAGCTGAGCGGCGAGGGCTGGAACTACGGCTATGTCCTGGGCGCCCAGGCGCATTTCGACCGCTGGTCATTCGGGGCGAGCTACCGCTCGGCCATGGCCCATGATCTGCACGGCCACGTCTTCGTGGGCGGCCTCTTGGGTCCCCTGGCGGCGGCCAACGCCGACGGCGACGGCTCGGCCAACTTCACCACCCCGTGGATCGCCACGGTGGGCGCACGCTACCGGCTGACCGACCGGTTGACCCTGGAGGCCCAGGTGCAGCACTTTGGCTGGAGCGAGTTCGACGCCATCGACATCCGCACCGCCGCGGGGAACCAGAGCCTGGCGCAGAACTACAAGGACACCACCACCGGCGCGGTGGGCTTCGACTATGCGCTGAACCGCAAGCTCACCCTGCGCGCCGGGGTGCAGTACGATCCGACGCCGACCCCGGACGCCGAGCGGACCGCCCGAGTGCCGGACAGCAACCGCTGGCTGATCAGCGCCGGGGCCACAGCCCAGGTGACGCCGAGGATCAAGCTGGACGCGGCGATCTCCTACATCGACTTCGCCGACAGCACGATCCACCACGACAGCGTCTTCTACGGCGGCACGCCGGCGGCGGTGACCACCGCCCTGCAGGGCGACGTCTCCGGGGAGGGCCTGGTGCTGGCCGTCGGGATGCGCACGCGCTTCTAGCCGCCGCCGCTCTCCACCAGTCGCAGGAGGTGACCCGCCGGATCCCGGATCAGGGCGTCGGCGGTTCCCGGCCGTTCGACGGTCCCACCGAAGGACGCCGCGCGTTGGACGATCGCCTCGACGCCTAGGGTGGCCAGGTCAAGCTGGGTCGCGGCGATGTCGCCAACGCGCGGCGGCGGTGCGGCGCTCGGCGCCGCGCCGCGGTAGGCGAGGAGCTCGATGTGCGGACCCGCCGGCGGCGACACCGGGACGATGTCCACCACCGGATCGGGCAGGCCGTCGAGCCGCGCCTGGGTCGGGCCCGAGTTGACCAGGACCGGCGCAGCCGCGAACCCCAGAAGGTCGCGGTAGAAGCGCACGCTGGCGTCCAGGTCGGTGACGGCGATGCCGGAGTGATCGACGCCCAGGAAGAGGCGGTCGCGCGCCTGCCATCGCGGGTCGCCGACCCCGGGCGGGAAGAACGACAGCTCCAGCGGATGGCCTTCCGGATCGCGGAACTTGTAGGCGGTCACCGACCCGGTGCTGGGCGGAAGCAATTGCGGACCGCCCTGCGAAATCGGCTGGCCGCCGCCTTCGGCGCAGAGCCGCGCACAGGCCGCCGGCATGTCGGAGACCACGATGGCGAAATGCTGGAACCAGGGATCCGATGCGGTGCGCTGGGCCGGATAGGGCGCGCCCGGGGCGTCAAACTGGATGAGCTCGATCTCCTCGGCGCCGAGCCCCAGGACGATGGCCTGGGCCGCGGGGGACGATTGCATTCGCCGTCCCACAATCCTGAAGCCGAGGGCGCGCTCGTAGAAGCGGCTCGTCCCGGCGAGGTCGGCGACCGTCAGCGTGATCCGGCTGATGCACTGGACGGCGGCGCTGCGGGTTTGCGGCTCACTCATACCTTCGGACGCTACACAGGGCTGCGGGACGCTGATACGGAAAGTCCCCGGACGGAGGTTGGTTTCGATCCAAGGTGAAGCTGAACCTGCCTCTTCTGGCGCTGGCCGCCGGCGCGTTCGGCATCGGCACGACCGAGTTCGCGCCCATGGGCCTGCTGCCGGTCATCGCCGGCGACCTCAAGGTCTCCATCCCGACGGCGGGCCTCTTGGTCAGCGGCTATGCGATCGGGGTGCTGGCGGGCGCGCCGCTGCTGACGCTGACCACCGGGCGCCTGCCGCGCAAGACCCTGCTCCTGGCGCTGATGGCGCTGTTCACCGCCGGCAACCTGATGGCGGCGTTGTCGCCGACCTACGCCATGCTGCTCGCGGCCCGCGTGGTGACGTCCTTCTGCCACGGGTCCTTCTTCGGCGTGGGGTCGGTGGTCGCCGGCGGGCTCGTGCCCAAGGGCAAGCAGGCCGGGGCGGTCGCGGCCATGTTCATGGGCCTGACCATCGCCAACATCGGCGGCGTGCCGGCCGCGGCGTGGATCGGCCAGCAGTTCGGCTGGCGCGCCGCGTTCTGGGGCATCGCGGGCCTGGGTGTCATCGCCTTGGCCGCCCTGCAGCTGGCCTTGCCGCGAACCGGATCGGCGCCGCCGAGCAACATCGGCCGTGAGGTCCGCGCCCTGGGCCGGCCCGCGGTCCTGCTGGCGCTCCTGACCACGGTGCTGGGATCCGGCGCCATGTTCACGGTCTTCACCTACATCGCCCCGATCCTGCTGCAGGTGACCAAGGTCTCGCCGGACTTCGTGACGGCGATGCTGGTGGTCTATGGCGTGGGCCTGACGCTCGGCAACTACCTGGGCGGGCGCTTCGCCGACAAGGCGCTGGACCCCACCCTGATCGTGGTGCTGAGCGCCCTGACCGTCCTGCTCCTGGTGTTCGCCGTCACCATGCATTGGGCCGCGCCGGCGGGGGTGACCATCTTCGCCTGGGGCGTGGCGACCTTCGCCCTGGTGCCGCCGCTGCAGGCGCGGGTGATGCAGGTGGCGTCCGCGGCGCCCACCCTGGCCTCGTCGGTCAACATCGGCGCCTTCAACCTCGGCAACGCGCTCGGCGCGGCCCTGGGCGGTCTGGTGATCCGCCTGCATCTCGGCTTCGAATGGGTGTCGGTGGCCGGAGCGGGAGTCTCCCTCGGCGGCCTGCTGCTCGTGCTGGTGCCCCTCAACCGCCTAGCCGCGCCTTCAGGTGGTCGGCGATCCTGAGCGCATTGGCGATGATCGTCAGCGTCGGGTTCACCGCCCCGATCGAGGGGAAGAAGCTGGCGTCGGCCACATAGAGGTTGTCGAGCTGGTGGGCCTTGCAGTCGAGGTCGAGGACCGAGGTCGCCGGATCGGTCCCGAAGCGCATGGTCCCGGCCTGGTGCGCCGTGCCGCCGATCGGGATGCCCTTGCCCAGATAGAGCGAGCGCTCGATCAGGTGCGGATGGGCGTCGATGGCGTCGAGCAGGCCCTCGAGCTTGCGTTTGAGCCGGCGGTGCGCCTCGTCGCCGCTGGGCTTCATGTCGAGGACCACGCGGCCGTCGGCCTGCAGGGTGATGCGGTTGTCCGGGTTGGGCAGGTCCTCGGTCATCAGCCAGAAGTCGAGCGAATGGCGCGCCAGTTCCTCGAAGGGCGTCTCGGGGAACCAGTTCAAGAGGGCGGGCAGGGCTTCGGCGCGCACCTGTTCGCCGTGCGATTTGCCCAGGGTCTGGATGCCCCCCAGGGGAAAGTCCCAGTCGTCGCAGCCGAGGTAGAAGTCGTTCAGGGCCATGGTCTTCTGGAAGACGGTGGCGTTGGGCGTCTTCGACACCGCCATGAAGGCGGAGTTGTTGTGCCGCATGTAGTTGCGCCCGACCTGGTCGGAGCCGTTGGCGAGGCCGTTGGGGTGCGCCTCGCTGGCCGAGCGGAACATCAGCAGCGAGGACGAGAGGGCGCCGCAGGCCACCACGACGATGTCCGCCCGGTAGACCTCCTGCTCGCCTTTCCGGGTGACATGGACCCCGGTGACCGTGCGGCCCGAGGCGTCGGTCTCAAGCCGTTCGACATAGGCGTGGGTGAGCAGGGTGACGTTCGGATGGACGAGGGCGGGATCGACGCAGATGATCTGGGCGTCGGCCTTGCCGTTGGTCATGCAGGGGAAGCCGTCGTAGGCGTCGCAGCGGATGCAGGCGCTGTGCGGCGCCGGGCCGAGCTCGTCTTCCTCCAGCAGGATCGCCAGCGGCTGGGGGAATGGATGGTGGCCGATGCGCCTCAGCCCGTCGCAGAGCTCCTGGATGCGCGGCTCGTGCGGGACGGGCGAGTGGGCGTAGGGCGCGCTGGCCCAGGGCTCGGTCGGGTCCGCGCCGCGCAGGCCGCGCACCCGGAACAGGTGCTCGGCGCGGGTGTAGTAGGGCTCGAAGACCTCATAGCCGAGCGGCCAGGCCGGCGAGACGCCGTCGGCGTGGCGCAGTTCGCCGAAGTCCTCCGCCCGCAGGCGGAACAGGGCGCCGCCATAGACCTTGGAATTGCCGCCCACGACATAGTGCAGGCCGGGATGGAAGGCCTCGCCGTCCGGTCCGTACCAGGTCTCCTTCGCCTGGTACTTGCCGTCGACGAACACCGCCTTGGGATCCCAGTTGTCCCGCTCGCGGCGCAGGTAGCCGCCGCGCTCGATCAACAGGATCGACTTGCCGGTGGTCGCCAGCTCCAGCGCCACGGTCCCGCCGCCGGGGCCCGAGCCCACAATGATCACGTCGTACCGGCCGTTGATCATCGCTCGCCCCACGCTCTTGACGCAGCCGGAACGCCGGAGGTCGGCAACCGTTGCCCTAAGAACGCCGGTCCGAGGGGCGACGCATGATGATCTCCGCCGCCGCGGTCTGGCTGGTCGCCCGCATCTGCCTGGTGGCGATGTTCCCGTTCAGCGCCCTCGACAAGGTGATCCATTGGAAGAACGCCTTGGCGCAGACCCGGTCGAGCGGCCTGCCGGGGGGCGCCGCGATGCTGGTGGCCGCCATCGCTGTCGAAGGGGTCACGCCGTTCTGCATCGTCTTCGGCGTCTTCGACCGCGCCGCGGCCCTGCTGCTCGCAGGCTTCTGCGTGGTGACGGCCTTCCTCTACCACCCGTTCTGGAAGGGCCCCGACTTCTGGTCGCCGCGCGACGACAGCGTGGCGCGGGAGCACTTCTGGCAGTTCCTGAAGAACTTCGGCCTGGTCGGCGGCCTGCTGCTGGTGGCGTTCGCCGCCGCGCTGGCCACGCCGGACCGGACCCTGGCTCGGCAGATCCTGTCGCTTCACGGCTGACGACCGACGCAATCGGCGAGGCGGATTTCGCCGCCTCGCCCGCGCTATCCGGCTAGTTCGCCTTGCCGCCCATCTGGGCCATCAGCTCGTCCTTGCGGACCTTCAGGCGCTCGCCCATGGCGTCGAGGTCCTCGTCGCCCTTCTTGGCCTGGGCGAAGATGCCGCCGGGTTGCTCCTCTTCCTTGACGTGGTGCTTGATGTACTCGCCCAGCACCTTGACCTTGGCGTCGTAGAATTCCTCGCCAGGCTTCATGGCCTCGATCTCGGCGATAAGCTTCTTGGCGCCGTCGTGCTCGACATAGGCTTCGTCGAGCATGTCCTCTTCGACGTCGCCGCGCTCCTCGGGATAGAAGATCTCCTCCTCGATGGTGGTGTGGACCTTCAGGGCGAGCGCGATCTGGTTGAACAGATCCAGCTTCTCGGCGTCGCTTTCCAGCTGCTCGTATTCGTCGAACCAGCCTTCGACCTCGCGGTGGTCTTTCTTCAGCAGGCTGATTGCCAGCGGGTCGCGCCGGCTCGTGCGGCGCTTGCGGCCGGATTTGGTTCGGCTGGCTGAGGATTTGGCTTGGGCGGTGGCCATGGTGGGAATCTCCTATCCGTGTGGATGCGCAAACACCTCGGGACTGCGAGTGTTCCTGGGTCGGGAAGGCGACCACGCCTCAGCCTTTGTCCGGCCCCGTCCGGTCTTTCGCGGGCCGCGAGAGCTTCGCCGCCAGCGTGAGCGCATTCGCGGCGGCGGCGCCGCTGGCGGTGTTGTCGAAGACGCACCAGGCGTCGCGGGCGTGGGCTTTGGCGATCGCCAAAGCCAGGGCCTCCAGGGCGGTCGGCCCGTAGGGTGAGTAGTACATGCGCGGCGACCCATGCAGCCGCCAGTAGGCGAGGCTGGGATCGCCGCCAGGGACGCCGGCCGCGGCGACGCGAGCCGGGTCGGCGGCGACCTGGGCGATGCGGTGGGCGGCCAGCAGGGCAGCGGCCTGCGCCCCGAACCAGCTCGCATGCCGCGGCTCCAAGGCTACGGGGCCGCCCCATTGGCGGCGAAGTTCCGCGAGGAAATCGGCCGCGACGCCGGGGTCGAAGGCGAGGCTCGGCGGGAGCTGGACGAGGATCGGGCCGAGCTTCCCCGCCAGCGGTGCGATCTCGTCGAAGAACTGGGCGAGGCGTGGCCCGCAGCCGATCAGCCGGGCTTCATGGGTGATCGCCCTGGAGACCTTCACGGCGAACTGGAATCCGCCCGGCGTCGCGGCGCGCCAGCGTTCGAAGGTCTGGGGGCGATGGCTGCGGTAGAAGGTCGAGTTGATCTCCACGGCGTTGAACCGCGCGGCGTACCGCTCCAAGCCCGAGCCTTCGGCGGGGAACGCGTCGGCGACGTCGCGCGGAACGGACCAGCCCGCCGTGCCCAGGAAGATATGGTCGGCCATGCTTTGAACCGGTCTCGCCGCGAAGCTTGAGCTTCGTGCAACGCCCGGACCCGGCCTGCGTATCCTCGGGCCCACGGATCGCCGCCTTCAACGTTCCCGGCAAGATCGTGCTGGAGGTGAAGGCGGGCTGAGCGGCGCCGTCACAATCCGGCGCTAGCGACGACCTGCGCCTTGCTGCCCGAAGCCTGGGCGACCGGGGTCACGTCGCCGCCGAGGGCCTTGTAGATCGACACCACGTCGACGTTGGCTTCGGTCTCGGCCTGGGCGAGATCGTCCTCGGCGCTGAGGCGGGTGCGCTCGGCGTCCAGCACGCGCAGGAAGTCGATGTGGCCTTCCTGGTAGCGGATGTGGGCCAGGTCGGCGGCGCGGCGCGAGGCCTCCACCTGTTGGCTGAGGCTGACCACCTGCACCTGGCGTTCGCGATAGGCCACGAGCGCGTTCTGCAGGTCCTCGATGGCGCGCAGGACGGTCTGGTCGTACTGCGCCAGGCTCTCGTCGCCGCGGGCCTGCTGCGCCCGCAGGCGCGCGTGGGCGCCGCCGATGTCGAGGCCGGGCCAGGTGAGCGTCGGACTCACCGCCCAGGCGCGGCTGCCGCTCTTGAACAGGCCGGAGAGGTCGCCGGACAGGAAGCCCACGAAGCCGGTGACGTTGAGCCGCGGGAAGAGGTCGGCGGTGGCGACGCCGGTCCGCGCGGTCTCCGCCGCCAGGCACCGCTCGGCGGCCTGCACGTCGGGGCGGCGGCGCAGGAACTGGGCGGCGTCGCCGATCGGGATGGCGGTCGGCCCGGCCGTCTGAGGGGCCGGCGTCGCCGGCGCGGCGAGTTCGGCGTCGAGCGCGCCTGGCCGCTGGCCGATCAGCACGGCGAGGCGATGCGCGGCCTGGGCCTCGGCGGTGCGCAGGGCTGGGATGACCGCCTCGGTGGCGCTCAGCCGGGCCCGCGCGCTCTCCACGTCCACCGGGTCGCCGGGGCCGATCTGATAGCGGATCTCGGTGAGGCGCAGGGTGTCGCTCTGGGTGCGGGCGTTCTCCTCGGCCACGGCGCGGCGGGTCTGGGCGCCGCGCAGCTCCAGGTAGTTACGGGCCACCTCGGCGGCGACGGTGACCTGGGCGGAGGCCAGGTCGGCGCGGGCGGCCTGGGCGTCGGCGCGGGCCGACTCCACCTGGTGGCGGACCCGGCCGAAGAGGTCGATCTCCCACGTCGCGTCGAAGCCGATGTCAGCCGCCTTGATGTCCTCACGGTTGGCCGTGAAGCCCGGCTGCTGCTCCTTGCTGCGGGAGTAAGTCGCGTCGGTGGTGACGCGCGGGGCGTAGTCCAGCTCCGCGTCGTGGAACAGGGCGCGGGCTTCCTTCACCCGGTCGACGGCGATCTTGACGTCGAGATTGGAGGCGAGCGCCCGGTCGACCAGGCTGTCCAGCTCCGGGTCGCCGAACGCCCGCCACCAGCCGCCGGACGGGGGCTGCGCGGCGGCGGTGAGGTGTGGGTCGAGCTGGGCCAGCGCCACCGGCGCGGGGCTCGGCGCCTTATAGTGCGGGCCGACCGCGCAGGCGGCGAGCACCAGGGCCGACGCCGACAGGGTGAGGGTGCGAAACAGGCTCATGGGGTGGCCTCAGGCCTTGGGAGGGGTTGCGATGGCGGGAACCGGCTCGGCCGGGGCGGTGGCCGCGCGGACCCGGCGGGCCTTGCCGAAGTCGCCCTTCGCGCCGGTCAGGCGGCGGATGGTCCAGTAGAAGACCGGGGTGAACACCAGGCCGAATAGGGTGACGCCCAGCATGCCGGAGAAGACCGCGACGCCCATGGCGCGGCGCATCTCCGCTCCGGCCCCGACCGCGGCCGCCAGGGGGAAGACCCCCATGATGAAGGCGAGCGAGGTCATCAGGATCGGACGCAGGCGCAGCCGGCAGGCGTCGAGGATGGCCTGCAGCAGGCTCTCGCCCTCATGCTCCCGCTCGCGGGCGAACTCGACGATCAGGATGGCGTTCTTGCAGGCCAGCCCCACCAGCACGATCAGCCCGATCTGGGTGAAGACGTTGTTGTCGCCGTGGGTCAGCCAGACGCCGGTGAGCGCGCAGAGCAGGCACATCGGCACGATCAGGATGACCACCAGCGGCAGGCTCCAGCTCTCGTACTGGGCGACCAGGACCAGGAAGGCCAACAGCACGCAGATCGGGAAGACCAGGGCCGCGGTGTTGCCCGCCAGGATCTGCTGGTAGGTCAGCTCGGTCCATTCGAAGCCCATGCCGGACGGCAGTTCGCGCGCGGCGATGGTTTCCAGCGCCTTCTGCGCCTCGCCGGTCGAGTGACCGGGCGCCGGGCCGCCGTTGATCTCGGCGGTCAGCAGGCCGTTGTAGTGCGCGGTGCGTTCCGGCCCAGTCGTCTCATGGGTGGTGACGAAGGCGCCCAGCGGGATCATCTGGCCCGCGCCGTTGCGGGTCTGCAGGCGCAGGAGGTCCTCGGGCTGCAGGCGGAAGCGCTGGTCGGCCTGGACGGTCACCGGATAGGTGCGCCCGAAGCGGTTGAAGTCGTTGACGTAGAGCGAGCCCAGATAGACCTGCATGGTCTCGAAGAGGTCGGTGAGCGAGACGCCCTGGGCGCGGGCCTTTTCGCGGTCCACGTCGGCGCGGATCTTCGGCACACCGATCTGGTAGCCGGAGAAGACGCCGGTCAGCGCCGGGTCCTTCGACGCCGCCGCGACGATCCGCTGGGTCGCCTGATAGAGGGCGTCGGAGCCCAGGCCGGCGCGGTCTTCGATCTGCATCCGGAAGCCGCCGATGGTGCCGAGGCCCTGGATGGGCGGCGGCGGGAAGACGGCGATGGTCGCGTCGGGGATGGCGGCGAACTTCTGGTTCAGCTCGGCGGCGAGGGCGGCGGCCGACTGGTCCTTGCCTTTGCGCTTGTCGAAGCCCTCCAGCGGCATGAAGACCGCGCCTGAGTTGGGGCTGTTGACCAGGCCGTTCACCGACAGGCCGGGGAAGCCCACGGCGTGGGTGATGCCGGGCGTCTTCAGCGCGATGTCGCTCATCCTGCGGATCACCGCGTCGGTGCGGTCGATGGTGGCCGCGTCCGGTAGCTGGGCGATGCCCACGAGATAGAGCTTGTCCTGCTGGGGCACGAAGCCGCCCGGGGTCTTGGCGAAGGCGAAGACCGTCAGGCCGATCAGGAGGCCGTAGATCACCAGCGCGATCGAGCTCCTGCCCACCAGCCGGCTGACGCCGCCGACGTAGGATCGCGACATGGCCGCGAACGCGCGGTTGAACGGCTTGAACAGCCAGCCGAAGGCGCGGTCGATGAGTTGCTCGAAGCGGTCCTTCGGCGCGTCGTGGCCGCGCAACAGCACCGCGGCCAGGGCCGGCGACAGGGTCAGGGAATTGAAGGCCGAGATCACCGTGGAGATGGCGATGGTGAGCGCGAACTGGCGGTAGAACTGGCCGGTCAGGCCGGTGATGAAGGCGGTGGGCACGAAGACCGCGCAGAGCACGAGCGCGGTCGAGACGATCGGCCCGGTGACCTCGCGCATCGCCTTGCGGGTCGCCTCGACAGGCGGCAGGCCCAGCGCGATGTTCCGCTCGACGTTCTCGACCACCACGATAGCGTCGTCGACGACGATGCCGATGGCCAGGACGAGGCCGAACAAGGTCAGCGCGTTCAGCCCGAAGCCCAGGGCCAGGAGGACGGCCAGCGTCCCCACCAGGCTGACCGGCACAGCGGCCAGCGGGATGATCGAGGCGCGCCACTTCTGCAGGAAAAGGATCACCACCAGGACGACGAGGATCAGGGCTTCGAAGAGGGTGTGCACCACCGCGTTGATGGACTCGTGCACGAAGCCGGTGGTGTCGTAGACGATGTGGTAGTGGACGCCTTGCGGGAAGTCCTTGGCGAGGTCGTCCATGGTCGCCTTGACGCCGTCGGCCATCTTCAGGGCGTTGGTGCCCGGGCGCTGGAAGACCGGCAGGGCGATGGCCGGCTTGTTGTCGAGAAGCGCGCGCAGCGCATAGCTGTCGGAGCCCAGCTCGATGCGGGCCACGTCGCGCAGGTGGCTGATCTCGCCGTTGGGGCCGGCGCGGATGATGATCTCGCCAAACTGCTGCTCGGTCTCGAGCCGGCCTTGGGTGTTCACCGAAATCTGGAAGTCGGCCTGGCCGGGCGCGGGCGGGGCGCCCACCTGGCCGGCGGCTACCTGCACGTTCTGTTCGCGCAATGCGGCGACCACGTCGCCCGGGGTCATGCTCCGCGAGGCGAGCTTCTCCGGGTCCAGCCAGATGCGCATGGAGTACGGCCCCTGGCCGAACATCTGCACGTCGCCGACGCCATAGCCGCGGGTCAGCGCGTCCTTGACATGGAGCTGGGCGTAGCTCGCCAGGTAGCCCATGTCGTAGCGGCTGTCGTCGGAGGTCAGGTGCACCACCTCGACCAGGGTCGGCGAGGCCTTGGTGGTGGTGACGCCGATCCGCTGGACCTCCTGCGGCAGTTTGGAGAGCACCTGGGCGACGCGGTTCTGGACCAGCACCTGGTCCTTGTCCGGGTCGGTGCCGAGCGCGAAGGTCACGGTCAGCGCCATGGCGCCGTCCGGGGTCGACTGCGAGGACTGGTAGAGCATCCCCTCGACGCCGTTGATCGACTGCTCCAGGGGCGCGGCCACCGTCTCGGCGATGACGCTGGTGTCGGCGCCGGCGAAGGCGGTGCGCACCACCACGGTCGGCGGCACGACCTCCGGGTACTCGCCGATCGGCAGGATCGGCAGCGCGATCAGGCCGGCCACGAAGATGATGATCGAAAGCACCACGGCGAAGCGCGGGCGGCTGACGAAGAAGTCGGAAAAGGTCATGGCGAGGCGCCGATCTGGAGGGGTTCGGGCAGGGTGAGTTGAAGGCTCCGGACGCGCCGCCGTCAGGCGCGTCCGGTCTGGTGGTGCGGCCGAGGCCTGGGGGATCAGCCGGTCGGCTGCAGGGCGGCGAGTTCGGCGGTGTTGATTGGCGTGGCGACGATCTGCGGGTTGACCACGTCGCCGGGCTTCACCTTCTGCAGGCCGCTGGTGACGATCTTGTCGCCCGGCTGCAGCCCGGCCAGGATCACGCGGTATTCGCCCACCGCGCGGCCCAGGGTGACCGGGCGGTACTGGACGTGATTGCCGGCGCCAAGCACCAGGACGTAGCGCTTGCCGAGGTCGGTGCCGAGCGCCTGCTCAGGCGCCAGCGCCACCGACTGGGCGTCCTGGCTGACCAGCCGCACCCGGGCGAAGAGGCCCGGCGTGAAGGCGCCGTCGGCGTTGTCGAACACCGCGCGGCCGCTGATCGTCCCGGAGTGCGCATCCACCGCGTTGTCGAGGAAGTGCAGCTTGCCCAGGTGCGGGAAGCCCGGCTCGGTCATCAGGCCCATGTAGACCGGCCCGGCCCCGCTGCGCTGGGCCTTGGCGTACTTCAGGTAGGTCTGCTCGTCGGTGTTGAACGTCGCATAGATCGGCCCGTCGGAGACCACCGTGGTCAGGAGGTCGGCGGGCGTCACCAGGTTGCCCCGGGTGATCATCGCCTTGGAGACCCGCCCGTCGATCGGCGACACCACGCGGGTAAAGCTGAGGTTCAACTGGGCGGTGCGCAGTGAGGCCTCCGCCGCGCCGAGGTCCGCCTTGGCGGAGCGGGCGTCGGAGGTCAGACGCTCGGCTTCCTCCTTGGCGATGGCCGACTGCGCCAGCAGGCGCTGGCCGCGGTCGGCGTCGGCGGCGGCGAGCTGGGCCTTGGCGCGAGCCCTTTCGGTCTCGGAGTCCAGCCGGTCAACCTCGGCCACGAAAGGCCTGGGATCGATCTGGAACAGCAGCTGGCCCTTGTGGACCCGGGCGCCGTCCTCGAAGGGCGTCGCGGTGATCTCGCCGGCCACCCGCGGACGGAGCGCGACGGTGTCCACCGCCTCCAGCCGGCCGGTGAAGTCATCCCATTGCGGCAGGGTCTTGAAGGTCACTGGCGTGACCGTGACGGCGGGCGGCGGTGCGGCCGGCGCCGGGGTCTGGGCGGCGGCGCCGCAGCCCGCGAGGATCAGGGCGGCCAGCGAGACCGCGCTCTTGGAGAGGAAATTGGACATGAGACGCTCCCTCAACGGAGGGCGACCGCAACTCGGCCCCCTAAAATTCCGTACCGCTCGGTAGCAAATATGGGGTCATGTTGCAGTGCGTCAAGGCCATTCCATACCTATCGGTACAGAAAAACTTCAGGCGTTGATGGAAGGTCTTATCGGCCGGGCCAGAGGTCGAGGGTCGTCTCGACGATCCGTTGGAGGTCTTCCGCCGGCGCGCCGTTGCCGGCCTGGATGCACAGGCCCTGGCCCACGGCGGTCAGGTAGCGGACCAAGCCAGCGGGATCGATGTGATCCGCAAAGTCGCCATCCGCCTTGGCCTGCTCGAAGCGCCGCAACAGGGCCGCGTACGACGATTCCTGGCGCGCCACGACCTCGGCCTTGATGGACTGGGCCTCGGAGCCGCAGCTCACCGAGCTGATGACCCCCAGGCAACCCTTCGGGTCGGAGCCCATCTGCAGATCGAGGGCGCCGCGCAGCATCCGCTCGGCGACGCCGCGCGCGGTGGGCGCGGTCAGCGCATGGCCGACATAGGCCAGCTTGTCGTGCTCGTAGAGGTCCAGCGCCTTGCGGAACAGGGCCTCCTTGTTGCCGAAGGCGGCGTAGAGGCTGGGCCGGGTGATGCCCATGGCCTCGGTGAGGTCGGTAAGGGACGCGCCCTCATAGCCCTTGGTCCAGAACACGCGCAAGGCCGCAGCCAACGCGTTGTCGACGCAGAACTCGCGGGGACGCCCGCGGTGGGCTGTAAGGACCTCGGTTTCCATACCGCTCGATATGTAAGTCGCCGCCGGGGCTTCGTCCAGCCCGCGAACCCAAAGGAACGTCAGTCCGCGGATCGAGGTCCAGAGATGCGCCCAGACTTCAGGCATTCCCCGGCGCCGCCCCGAAATCGGGGAAGACGGCGTATCGTGCGACCTTCGCCCGATCGCCAAGCGCGGCCAGGTTTCGCGCTTTTCGGGCCGGTTCTGTCCCCCAAAGCCGCGCTTCGGGACCGGCCGGACGCGAGATGCGGGGGTTTCCAGCGCCGGAGCCTGCAAAACCTGTTCAGACGCTTCAGCCGGCTACGGACGACGAAGGCTTACGTTCTCCTTACGGTGTCTCCCCCGCCACGAATAGAACGCTGACGGCCCCCGCTGGTACCTCTTTGTTGCATCGCAACATCGCGATTTAGGGGAGATTTTCAGACCACCGTCCACTCCGGCCAGGGCTGTCGCCGCGCTTCGCCGGGCGACCGAACCCGCGGATCCGACCCACCGCGCCGTCGGGGCGAGGGTAGGGCGAGGACGGGACTCTGGGATCTCCGAAAGGGGCGCCAGATATGAAGACCAACCGGAAACTCACCGCCATCGCCTTGCTGAGCAGCACGGCCTTGAGCCTCGCCCTGGCGGCCCATGCTGAAGGCGCGGCGGCCGACGGGGCCGCGGCTGACGACTCCGCCGCCTCGGTGTCGGAAGTCATCGTCACCGCCCAGAAGCGCAGCTCCACGGTGCAGGACACCCCCATCAGCATCTCCGCGGTCAGTGGAAACGACCTGCAAGCCCGTGGCGTCACCAACTTCGCCAACCTGGCCCAGTCGACCCCCAGCGTCTCCCTGAAGAGCGAGGGGCCGGGCCAGACGGAGATCGAGCTGCGCGGCATGACCTCCAGCGGCGGCAACTCCGCGACGGTGGGCTTCTATCTCGACGATATCCCTCTGACCGCCCCGGCCGGCGCCCAGAACGGCAAGGTGGTGATCGATCCCACGCTCTATGACCTCAACCGCGTCGAGGTGCTGCGCGGGCCGCAAGGCACCCTCTATGGGGCGGGCTCCATGGGCGGCACGGTGCGGCTGATCACCAACCAGCCCGACCCGACCGGCTTCCATGCCTCCGCCCAGAGCATCCTGTCGGCGACGGAAGGCGGCAGCTTCAACCATACCGACAACTTCATGCTCAACATCCCGCTGGTGCAAGACAAGCTGGCGCTGCGGCTGGTGGGGACCGAGGCCTACACCAGCGGCTGGATCGACCGGATCGTGGCTGCGCCCGGCGACTTCCCGCTGCCCAGCGCCGACGGCTCGACCCGCGGCAATGTGCAGGCCGCGCCGGTGCAGAAGGACTACAAGGGCGCCAACGACGAGCAGGCCTATGCGGTGCGCGCGACCCTGCTCTGGCAGCCCACCGATCAGCTGACCATCACGCCCTCGTTCTTCTACCAAACCAGCAAGCAGGACGGGATCAGCGCCTACGACAGCGATCCGGGGACGATGGCGCACTACCAGCCCTTCGACATCGCCGAGCCGCTGACCGACCGGATCACCACCGGCAGCCTGACCGTGAACTACGACTTCGACCCGTTCTCGGTGACGTCCAGCACGGCCTATTGGAGCCGCCGCTCGACCCAGGTCGAGGACGGCAGCGAGGACTTCAACAACCCGAACACCGGGGCGACCTTCGCCTCCAACAACGGCCTGCCGAACCCCGGTTACTACGGGCCGAACGGCAGCGGCATGGTGTCCGGCAAGGAAGACGACCCGTCGCACCAGTTCAGCGAGGAGCTGCGGTTCGCCTCGCGGGGCGAGGGCAAGCTCAAGTGGGTCGGCGGCGCCTTCTACAGCGACTTCTCCGCCGTCTGGAACTTCGACGGGACGACCTCCAACCCGTCCGCCTACATGGACCTTGGCACCTTCGCGCCGGCGACCACCACCGCCTGGTTCGTCGCCAAGTCGCCGACCCATCTCGTCCAGTACGCGGTGTTCGGCGAGGCCACCTACGACATCACCGACCAGCTGAAGGCCACGGTCGGCCTGCGTTGGTACAGCTACGACTACCAGTTCTCCTCGTCGATCAGCGGCTGGGGTTCCGGCCTGGGCGCGGCGACGCCCTCGGTGTCCGGCCTGATCCGCCAGTCGGCGGACGGCTTCAACCCGAAGTTCAACCTGGAATACAAGTTCGACAGCGACCTGATGGTCTATGCCACCATCGCCAAGGGCTTCCGCCCCGGCGGCGGCAACGCGGTCTATCCGGTCACCGGGCCCTACTGGAGCGCGGTCTTCGCCCCCTACAACTTCCCGGGCGGCAAGTGGCCGACCAGCTACCAGCCGGACTCGGTGTGGAGCTTTGAAGTCGGCGAGAAGGCCCGGTTCTTCGACCGCCGGCTGATCGTCAACGCCAGCCTCTACTACGAGGATTGGGAGAACATCCAGCTTGAGGCGCTGCCCGGCGATTGGGCGCTGAACATCAATGGCAACAAGGCCACCATCTATGGCGGCGAGCTTGAGGGCCGGGCCATCCTGGGCGGCGGCTTCCAGCTGGACGCCTCGCTCGGCCTCACCAACGCCTGGGTCGATCCGGGCCCGCACTGGCAGATCACGCCCTCGAACAAGCTGTCGGACGTGGCGCCGGTGAACGGCAATGTCGGCCTGAGCTATTCCAAGGACCTCACCGCCAAGTACGCCTTTAATGCGCGGATCGAGAGCGCCTATGTCGGCCAGCGCTATTCGCTCGCGTTCCCATTCGGGTTCTCGCTGAACGGCAAGTACGTCCCGCTGCCGGGCTACGACCTGACGAACCTGCGGGCGGGGATCACGTCCACGGACGGGTGGGGCGCGGCGGTGTTCGCCAATAACATCTTCAACAAGCACGCCCAATTGGAGAGCCTGTTCCAGGAG
Source organism: Phenylobacterium sp. (assembly GCF_004799515.1). Taxonomy (GTDB): domain Bacteria; phylum Pseudomonadota; class Alphaproteobacteria; order Caulobacterales; family Caulobacteraceae; genus Phenylobacterium. The sequence continues at coordinate 66,434 of NZ_SSMX01000026.1, forward strand.
ACCCTGCCCAGCGCCTCGTTCAACCGCATCGTCACCAACCAGCCGCTGACCGCGGGCGTGGACCTGACCTACCGGTTCTGATCCGGCGGCCTTTCCGAAGCGACGCGAGCGCGTCCCCGCAAGCCGGGGGCGCGCTTCGTGCTGTTCGGATTGTCCTATCTGTGAGGTTGGAGGTCCGCGCGCCGGGGGCGCTGAGCCAGCGCGGCGCGCCGCGGGCCTCGGGAAGGAGGCCGCCGGGCCATCATGGCCCGGCGGCTTTGGAAGGGCCTATTGGCGCTGGTTGGCCAGTTGCGCCGCGCCGGCCAGGACGGCGGCGTCGCCCTTGGCGACGGTCTGGAAGAGGCAGGGGTTGGGCGCCCCGTTCTTGATGGTGCGCTGGTTGGCTTCGCCCACCTCGACGCGGACGTTCACCAGTCCGTTGGCGCCCTCGGCGGCGGCCTTCTGGCTCAGCTTGGCCAAGGCGGCGCCCCGCGCATCGGCGGCGTCGACATGGCACTCCCGCACGCGGACCGGACCGATCACGCGGGTGACCGGCGGCGAAGCGGCCGCCACTTCGTAGACCGGCAGGTTCGTCGGCTCCGCGGCCCGCACGGGCGACCCGAGCAGGGCCCCGCTCACAAGCGCGCCGATGACCGCCGGCGCCTTCACATTGAAACGCACGTCAGTTCCCTTTCTGCGTCTGGGAGTCCCTCGCCTGAAGAACTCACTTCTGTTGCCCATAATGGTGTAAATATGCCCATTATTCAACGGCAGCCGCCGTGTTAGCGGGCAGTGGCGCGATCACCGGATCGACCGTATCATATTGATATATAAAAATATTACCTGAAAAACTTACGACGCCCTTACGCGGATCACGCAGGGCCACATTGTTCCCTTATGGCCCCCCGACTATCTCAGATCGCACCATATTGGGCATTGTAGAGTCGTTCTGACCTCCTAGGCTTCGGCCAGGTGCGGCGGCGGCTTTGGGGATGAGGCTGGATGGGCGCGTGAGGCGACCCCTTTGGTCTCGGCCTCGCCCAGGGGTCAACCGACGCCGCCAACCAACCGGCGGCCAGTACAGGGGCTTGAATATCTATGTGGAAGCAGCAGGTTGCGGTGAGCCCGCGCAAGGCGATGGGCCCATCCTATCGCCGGGTGAGCCATCTGGGAGCGCTGGCCACGGCCTTGGCGCTCGCCGCGGCCGCCGATGCGGCAAAGGCTGACCCCGCCACGGCCGCCAACCCGCCGGCGCCCGCGGACACAGCCGCCGCGACCGCCTACGCGGTCGACGCCGACGCCCCGATGGCGTCGACCTACACCGTCGACGCCGTGAACGCGGCGATCGGCTCCAACCCGGTCGAGCGCTTCATCAAGTACTACGCCGCCGAATGGGGCCAGGCCGGGGCGCCCGCCGACCCGAAGGCGCCGCCGTCGACGAAGCGGGGCTGGACCGCTCCGCCGCAGAGCGCCCCGCCGATGCCGTTCACCGACTGGCCCTATGGCGGCTCGACGCTGATCGGCAACAACCGCACGGCCTCGGTCGACAGCCCGCTGATGACGGCGATCGCGCCGACGGGGCTCGGCCAGGCCATGGGCGACGCCGGTATCCAGGCCTACGGCTGGGTCGACGTCGGCGGCAACCTCAGCACCTCCAGCCGCAAGTTCGGCAACGCGCCGGCGGCTTATGACTTCAGCCCGAACACCGTGCAGATGGACCAGGCGGTGATCTACGTTGAGCGCACGCCGGACACCGTGCAGACCGACCACATCGACTGGGGCTTCCGGCTCTCGGCCATCTACGGGACTGACTACCGCTACACGACGTCCTACGGCGTCGCGAGCTACCAGCTTCTGAAGAAGAACGACACCTACGGCTACGATTTCCCGATGGTCTACGGGGAACTCTACATCCCGCAGGTCGCCGATGGCCTGATGATCCGGGTGGGACGCTATATCTCAGTCCCAGACATCGAGGCCCAGCTCGCGCCCAACAACTACATGTACTCCCACTCGATGGGCTATTCCTTCGACAACTACACCAACGAGGGAATCCAGGGGACGCTGGCGGTCAACAAGAACGTCATGCTGCAGCTCGGCGTGAACGTCGGGACCGAGGCGGCGATCTGGCACGTGGGCGAAAAAATCCCGAACCCGGATCCCAATCCGTTGTTTCCCGAGACCACGATGCTGAAGGATCCGGGCGCGACACCGTCGCTCACGGCCTGCGCGCGCTTCCAAAGCAATACAGGCCACGACGCCGCCTATCTTTGTGCGGACGGCATCAATAAAGGATCCTGGGGGTACAACAACCTTCAGTGGTACGGTTTCACCTACTATCACAAGTTCAATGATAAATTTCACGTCTCCTTCGAGGCCTACAATACGTTCGAGGACGACGTCCCCAACCTGAACAACCCCACCGCCGTGGCCGCCATCACCAACGGCGGCACGCCGTTCTCGCCGCAGTACGTCCCGTTCAACGCCCCTGATGCGGCGCTCTGCAAGGACGTGAAGGTCCTGTCCTGCCGGTCCAACACCTACGCGGTGCTGGCCTATTGGAACTATCAGCCGACGCCACGGGACAACATCTCGCTGCGCACCGAGTGGTTCGACGACACGGTGGGCCAGCGCACCGGCGTCGCGGCGGTCTACGAAGATCTTGGGATCGGCCTGCAGCACTGGTTCAGCCCGCAGATCGAGGTGCGGCCCGAGGTCACCTACTACTGGGCGAGCAAGCCGGCCTTCAACGGGGACGCCTTCGCCGGGATCGCCCCGAACAAGAAGACCGAAGCCGTCCTTTCCGGGGACATCATCTTTCACTTCTGACCGGTCGCGGCGCCGCCGTTCCGGACCCGCAGGGATCGTGGGCGGGGCGGCGGCGCGAACCGCGGGCGCATCCAACCTGGCGAAAGCCGATCGACGGAGGGCCGCATGCGAGTGGATGGACGACGACGCAACGCTCGCCCCGCCCATGACCTGCTGCGGGCCCGCATCGTCGGCATCGCCACCGAGATCGTCCGCGAACAAGGACTCGCGGCCCTCAGTCTGGCCGCCGTCGGCCGCACCGCCCATTTGCGCCCGGAGTCCCTGCTGCGGGTGGTGCGCGACCTCGACGAGGTCCGCCTCGCGGTGATCGCCAACGCCCAGGCCGAGCTGGTCGAGCTCATGGAGGGGGCGATCGGCGCCAGCCGCGGCCGGGAAGCCCTGCAGGGCATGTTCGAATCCCAGCGGCTCTACGCCCAGGCGCAGCCGGGCCTCTATGAGGCGGCGCTGCTGCGCCTGCCGCGGTCCGGAGGCGGCGGCGACAGGCGGGATGCGCTGACAGCGCTCGAATGCGCCACCCTGGAGGCCTGCGGCGCGCCGCCGGCGCAGGTGGAGCAACTGGCCTGGTGCTTCCGCGCGGCGGTCCACGGGGCGATCGGCCTGGAGGCCAGCGACCGGCTCAGCCGGCAACGCAACATCGACGAGAACTTCGCCTTCCTGGTTCGCGTCCTGGAGGCCGCCGCACGCTGGGCGGGCGATGACCGGGATCGTGCGCCGCCGCTCGCCGCCGCCGAGCAATGGATCGCCCGCGAGGCCTAAGGCCGATCCCGCGCCACAGCCCCAGCCCGGCTCGTCCGCGCTCAATATGGTCCGGCCGCCGGCCCGATCGGCGCGCGCCGGCTGGTCACCACCGCAAGCCTCTGCAAAATGGGCCGATTCCAGGCGGGCGGCGGAGGGCGGGTGCGCAGATGAACGATCCCAACGCGGATATGACTGTCCTCACGCGCCTGGACCTCTATTTCTCAATTCGGCAGTTCACACGGACGACCCGCCGGTTCGCCCAGATCTTCGCCTATGACTACGAGATGGTGATGATCTTCTTCGTGGTGGTCGAGACCTGCTTCCAGGCGATCCTGCACCTGGGCGCCGCGTCCACCGACCGGGAGTCGATCGAGCATGTCTACCTGGACACCGCCTCGATCGGCGTCTCGATCTTCGGCATCGGCGACGCCTCCGGCATCCCGCGGGAAACCGTGCGCCGCAAGGTCAAGGCCATGACCGACATGGGCTATCTGGCCACGTCCGAGAAGACCAAGAACATCTATGTGCCGCTTTCGGCCCTGTTCGACCTGAAGGTCTTCGACGCCTTCCGGCTCTATGTCGCCGACCTCGACCAGTTCGTCCGGACGCTGAATTACTACGGCAAACCGCCGGCCTGAGCCGGCGCGTGGTGCGGGCTGGGCGCGCTGCGATCCGGCGACGTCAGCCCCAGGACCACGGCGGTCGCCAGGGCGATCAGGGTCACCGGCCAAAAGCGGATCAGGCCGCGCCGATGGGCCCCCATCATCCGAAGATACCAGCGCTCAGTGGGATCGTGGCCCACAGACGGGGGGATTTCCTGGGGCATGGAAGGCGAAACCTCGAAACGATGAGGCGCGAAGGCGCCTCGCGGAACGGAGCAGTTTCGCGCAACCGCCCGTAAGCGTTCGATGCGGGATTGGCCGGCGGGGATAAGCAAAACGTCAAGGCGCGCCCGCGCCCGATCCTTGCATTTCCTTGATGTCGCGGGCGGGCTTCCGCATGGAGCCCTTATGGCCGAGGCGACTAGCCTTGCGCCCGGCTCTGGATCCATGGGCCAAGGACCGAGGTCCCGCCATGAACGCGCACCATCCCCGGGTGCTGGTGATCGACGACGAGCCGCAGATCCACCGCTTCCTGCGGGCGGCCCTGGAGGCGTCGGGCTTCCAGCCCCTGCGGGCCGACACCGGCGCCGAGGGCCTGCGCGAAATCGCCCGCGCCGCGCCGGACGCCGTCGTCCTCGACCTAGGCTTGCCGGACATGGACGGCCGTCAGGTGCTGATCAAGGCGCGCGCGTTCTACCAGGAGCCGATCATCATCCTGTCGGCGCGCGACCGGGAGACCGAGAAGATCGAGGCGCTGGACAACGGCGCGAACGACTATCTGGAGAAGCCCTTCGGGGTGGGCGAGCTCTTGGCCCGGCTCCGCGCGGCGCTGCGGCAGCGGGTCCACGCCGGCGAGGCCCCGCCGCCCATCGTGACCTCCGGCGCGCTCTCGATCGACCTGCCGCGCCGGCTGGTGACCCGCGGCGGGAAACTGCTGCACCTGTCGCCGCGGGAATACGACCTGCTGGCCAAGCTGGCGCAGAACGCCGGTAAGGTGATGCAGCACCGTGACCTGCTGATCTCGATCTGGGGGCCGGCGCACGCGGAGGACACCCAGTACCTGCGGGTCTTCATCGGCCAGCTGCGGCAGAAGATCGAGGGCGATCCCGCCGAGCCCCAGGTGATCATCACCGAGCCCGGCATCGGCTATCGTTTCGTCACCGACGACATGCTGCGGGCCGCGCCCCAGGCCTGACGCTGTGATGGGCGGCGCAGGCCATCAGGGCTCGCGGACGGAGACCTCCACCGTCAAGTGCGAGAGGGCGTCGAAGCCCGTCAGGCGGTCGCGGTAGTAGGCGCAGGGGCGCGGCTCGTCGCTGACGACGGAGACGATGGCGCCCAGGTGGCCGGGGCCGAGACGCCATAGATGCAGGTCCGCCACCCGGTCGCCGCCGGCCTCGATCGCCTCGCGCATCCTCTGGCCGAGGGTGCGGTCGGGGTTCATGTCGAGAAGGATCGCGCCGGTGTCGCGGATCAGGCTGACCGACCAGCTGGCGATCACCACTGCGCCGACGATCCCGGCCAAGGGATCCATCCACAGCCAGCCGAACAGCTTCGCCAGCACCAGGCCCGCGATCACCAGCACCGAAACCGCGGCGTCGGCCATGACGTGGACCACAGCGGCGCGCATGTTGTTGTCGCGGTGATGGTCGGTATGGCGGTGGTGGTGATCGCCGTGGTCGTGGTGGTCATGATCGTGGGTGTCATGGCCGTGATCGCGGCCGTGGCCATGTTGGTGATGGCCGTGGTCATGGCCGCCCGCGCCGAGCAGCAGGGCGCTGACCACATTCACCGCCAGGCCCAGGACCGCGATCGGGATGGCCTCGCCGAAGCGGATCGGCGCGGGCGCGAGCAGCCGGGACACCGCCTCGTAGCCGATCAGGAGGGCGATCATCGCGAGCACGATGGCGCTGGTGAAGCCGGCCAGGTCGCCGAACTTGCCGGCGCCGAAGGTGAAGCGCGGGTCGTTAGCGTGGCGGCGGGCGAAGGTGTAGGCGAGCGCGGCCAGCAGCAGGGCGCCGGCGTGGGTCGACATGTGCAGGCCGTCGGCCACCAGGGCGATGGAGCCGTAGGCCAGGCCGCCGGCGATCTCCAGCAGCATCATCGCGCTGCAGACGCCAATCACCAGCCAGGTGCGGCGCTCGTTGCGCGCGTGGGTCTCGCCCAGGAAGACATGCTCGTGCTCGGGGGCATCGGCGGCGAAGGGAGCGGAGGTCACGGGCGTGTCACAGGTACTTGGTGATTTCTTTGAACTCCTCGATCGCGGTCCTGGGCTCGCGCGTCTCGTCCTCGACGGCGTGGCTCAGGCAATGATCGATGTGGTCGTGGACCAGGGTTTTCTTGGCCGCGGCGAGGGCGCGTTCGACGGCGTGAAGTTGCTGGACGATGTCCATGCACGGCCGCTCAGTTTCCATCATTTCGATGACGTTGCGCAGGTGGCCGTCGGCGCGTTTTAGCCGCTTGATGATGTCCGGATGGGTGGGGTGATTGACATGAACCATGTGGCTTGACGTATCCCTGGGGGGAGGATAGGTCAAGTTCCGCACATCCTCCCCGGGGGGATGCGATTTCATCAAACCGTCGCGGATGGCCGCCGATGTTCGGAAGGATCGCCAACGCCCTTCGCCGAGCGCGCCGGGGCGCTTCGCATGTCCGGCGAGGGAAAGCCAGATGAGCCGCCGAATCCAGATCGCCGCCCGCCTGGGGACCGCCGCGCTTTGCGCCGGCCTGATCGCCGGTTTGAGCGCCTGCCAGAAGCCCGCGGCCGCCCCGCCGGCGGCGATGTTCACTGAGGATCACGGCCTCCTGTCGGTGCCCGCCGCCTCGCCGCTGCGCTCGCACCTGACGGTCCAGCCGGTGGGCGGCGCGGCCGGCGGCCAGACCCTGGACCTGCCGGCGAGCGTCGAGGCCGATCCGGCGCGAGTGGTCAATGTGGTGACGCCGCTCACCGGCCGCGTCCTGTCGCTGAAGGTCGGCCTGGGCGACAGGGTGAAGCGCGGGCAGGTGCTGGCGGTGATCGCCTCGGGCGACTACGCCCAGGCCAACGCCGATGTCGAGAAAGCCCGCGACGCCGCCGATCTGGCCGCCAAGGCGCTCACACGGGCCCGCGGCGTGCAGGCGGCGGGCGGCGCGGCCGGCAAGGACCTGGAGGCGGCCGAGAGCGCCGATGTCCAGGCTCGGGCGGAGCTCGCGCGGGCGCAGGCGCGCTTGGCGTCGCTGAACGGCGCGGGTGGCCACGGGAAGGACCTGGTGCTGACCGCTCCGCAGAACGGCGTGGTGACCAGCCTGGCCATAGCGCCGGGCGCCCAGGTGAGCGATCCGACGGCGACCCTGATGACCGTCACCAACGTCGACCGGGTGTTCGTGACCGCCAATGTCGCCGAGAGCGACATCGGCCGTGCGCCGGTGGGCGCGGAGGCCGATATCGTCCTGACCGCCGATCCGAACCGCAAGCTGCACGGCCGGATCAGCGAGGCGAACGCGGTGATCGAGCCGGACACCCGCCGCCAGAAGGTGCGCATCGCGCTGGCCAACCCCGACGGGCGGCTGATGCCGAACATGTACGCCACTGTGCGCCTGCCGGCCCCGGCGGCGACGGGAGTCTCCGTCCCGCAGTCGGCGCTCCTGATGAACAACGATTCCATCTCGGTGCTGGTCGAGGTGCGCCCATGGGTCTTCCAGCGCCGCGCCGTGCAGATCGGCGAGGAGACCGAGACCGCCGCGCGCGTCGTGTCCGGCCTGCAGCCCGGCGAGCGGGTGGTGGTGCGCGGCGGGGTCCTGCTCGGTGATTAACCGCCTGCTGCAGTACTGCTTCGACCACCGGCGCACCTTCCTGGTGCTGGCCGTGGTCCTGGCCGCGATCGGCTACTACAGCTGGACCCAGTTGGCGATCGAGGCCTATCCGGAGCTGGCCCCGGTCACCGTGCAGGTCACCACCCAGCTGCCCGGCCTGGCGGCGGAAGACATCGAACAGCAGGTGACCACGCCGCTGGAACGCGGCCTTGGCAGCACCCCGGGTCTGGTGGCCATGCGCTCCAGCAGCACCTTCGGCCTGTCGCTGATCACCCTGATCTTCAAGGACGGCGCCGAGGACTACTGGGAGCGCCAGCGGGTCAATGAGCGCATTTCGCAGGTGACGCTGCCGCCCGGGGTGACGCCGTCGCTGGATCCCGTCTCCGGCCCGTCCGGGGAGATCTACCGCTACACCCTGGAGTCCGAGACCCAGAACCTGATGCAGCTGTCGGAGATCCAGCGATGGATCGTCATCCCGGCGCTCAACCAGGTGCAGGGCGTGGCCAACGTCGACAACTTCGGCGGCTACACCAAGGAGTTCGAGCTGGAGCTCGATCCGGCCCAGCTCACCCGCTACGGGGTGGCGGTCGGCGACATCGTGGGCGCCATCAACAGCAACACCGCCGTCGCCGGCGGCGGGCGGGTGACGCGCGGGGAGCAGTCCTACGTCGTCCGCGGCGTCGGCCGCGTCCTGACGCTGCAGGACATCGGCGGGATCATCGTCACCCAGCACAATGGGGTGCCGGTGTTCGTGCGCGACATGGGCCGGATGAAGATCGGCCATCAGGTGCGCGAGGGTATCCTGGGCAAGGACAACAACCCCGATTCCATCGAGGGCATCGTCGACCTGCTGAAGTATGAGAACCCGTCCCAGGTGCTGCAGCGCATCCACGCCCGGGTCGCCAGCCTGAACCAGCAACTCGCCGCCCAGGGCGTGAAGATCGTCCCCTACATCGACCGCGACAACCTGGTCCATGCGACCGTGGAGAACGTGGCGCGCACCATCCTCGAGGGGGTTGTGCTGGTCTGCGTGATCCTGGTCCTCTTCCTGGGCAGCGCGCGGGTGGCGCTGATCGTGGCGGCGACCATCCCCATAGCGCTCGCCACCGTGTTCATCCTGATGAACCTGCTGCACATGCCGGCGAACCTGTTCTCGCTGGGGGCCATCGACTTCGGGGTGATCGTCGACGGGGCCATCGTGGTCACCGAGGCCCTGCTGCGCCTGCGCGAACGGCTGCCCAGCGACCGGATGCCGGAAGACCTGGCCGTGAGCACGGCGACCCAGGTGGCCCGGCCGATCTTCTTCGCCACCCTGATCATCATCACCGCCTATTTCCCGCTGCTGGCGTTCCAGAACGCCGAGGGCAAGCTGTTCCGGCCCATGGCCTACACGGTGGGGTTCGCCCTGTTCGGGGCGCTGCTCTACGCCATCGCGCTCGCCCCCGGCCTGACCTACCTGGCGCTTCGGAAGCCGATCGTGGTCCGGCCGGTCCGCTTCATCGAGCAACTGCGGACGGGCTACCGCTCAGCCCTGGCGCGGCTGCTCTCCCACCTGCCGGTGGCCTATGCGGCGGGGGCCTTGACCCTGGCGGCGGTGCTGGTGTTGGGCGCGACCGTGGGCCGGGAATTCCTGCCGGACCTCGACGAAGGCAGCCTGTGGCTGCAGGTCGACATGCCGACGGGCCTGTCGCTCGATAAGGCGAGCGAGATGGCGAGCGAACTTCGCCGCGTGGTGCGGTCCTTTCCGGAGGTCTCCTACATCGTCACCCAGACCGGGCGGAACGACACGGGCACCGACATCTGGACGCCGTCGCACATCGAATCCGGCGTCGGCCTCACGCCCTACAGCAGTTGGCCGGACCATGAGTCCAAGGCGGCCTTCGTCCAGAAGCTCAGCGACCGGCTGGCCAAGATCCCCGGCATGGAGGTCGGCATCAGCCAGCCGATGGTCGACGGGGTGAACGACATGGTGGGCGGCGCCCACAGCCCGCTGGTCCTGCGGGTCTATGGCGACGACTTCAAGGAGATGCGCCGGGTCGGCAACGAGATCGTCGACGTCCTGCGCCAGACGCCGGGCACCGGCGAGGCTTCCCTCTTCCAGGGCCCGCCCGTGCCGCAGATCGTCATCGAGGCCGACCGCGAGGCCGCGGCGCGCTACGGCATCAACGTCGCCGACATCATGAGCCTCGTGCAGAACGCGGTGGGCGGGGCGCCGATCACCCAAATCTACAACGCCGACCAGACCCACAACATCACCATCCACCTGCCGAGCGATGTGGTCTCGAGCCCGCAGAAGCTGTCCGCCCTGGTCCTGACCTCCTCCAGCGGGGCGCAGGTGCCGCTGGGCTTGGTCGCCCATGTCCGGTTGCAGACCGGCGAGAACACGATCGCCCACCAGGAGGGCAAGCGTCAGATCACCATCCGCATCGACAACCGCGGCCGGGCCCTGTCGCAATATCTGGCCGACGCCCAGAAGCGCATCGACGCCCAGGTGAAGTTCGACCACGCCCACTACCACCTGGAATGGGCCGGCCAGTTCGAGAACCAGCAGCGGGCGCAGGCGCGGCTGTCGGTGGTGATGGGGCTGGTGATCCTGGTGATGGCCGTCCTGCTGTTCTTCCAGTTCGGCACCGTGCGCCACGCGGTGCTGATCCTCGGCGTGGTGCCGCTGGCGGCGCTGGGCGGCCTCGTGGCCCTGCATCTGCGGAGCGGGACGCTGAACATCGCGACCGCGGTGGGTTTCATCGCCCTCTTCGGCGTGGCGGTGCAGAACGGGATCATCATGGTCTCCAACATCCGCCGGGTGCGCGCGCGCCACACGACCCTCGCCGAGGCGGTGGTGGCCGGCGCAGCGGAGCGGTTCCGGCCGGTGCTGCTGACGGCCACGGTCGCCTCGGTCGGCATGGCGCCGGCGGCGCTGGCCACGGGGGTCGGCACCGACGTCCAGCGGGGCCTGGCCACCGTGGTCGTGGGCGGCCTGGCCATCGCCACCCTTTTGACCCTCTTCATCCTGCCGGCGTTCTACTTCGCCATGGAGACCTTCTTCGAGGCGCGGACCGAGGTCGAAGCGGAAGAGGAGCACGAGCATTGAGCCCGCAACCGCTCCGCCTCGGCGTCCTCTTCGCGGCCAGCGCCGCCCTCCTGAGCGCCTGCGCCGTCGGGCCGAACTACAAGCGCCCCCCGCTCTCCGGATCGGAGGGCTACGGCCCGGCCGCTGCGCCGCCGACCGCCGCCGAACAGCATCCCGAGCTGGTCTCCGGCCAGGACATTCCCGCGGAATGGTGGGGCGTCTTCCACTCGCAGGACCTGGACGCCCTGGTCGCCGAGGCCCTGCGCAAGAACCCCACGATCGAGGCCGCCAGGGCGACGCTGAGGTCGGCGCGCGAGCAGGTGCGGGCGCAGCGCGGCGCCTATTTCCCCAGCGTCTCGGCCAGCCTCCAGCCCAGCCGCCAGCGGGTCGCGCCGGTCCTGGCCAGCCCCCTGCAATCGAACGAGGACCTCTACAACCTGACCACCACCCAGGTGAGCGTCGCCTATACGCCCGACCTGTTCGGCGCCAACCGGCGGGCGGTGGAGTCGCTGGCGGCGCAGGCCGACCAGCAGCGCTTCGAGTTGCAGGCCGCGCGCCTGACCCTGGCGTCCAATGTCGTCCAGGCCGCCGTGCAGGACGCGGCGCTGCGCGAGCAGGTCACGGCGGCTGAGGCGATCGTCGCCGATCAGCGGGAGATCCTGACCTCGCTGCGGCGTCAGCACGAACTGGGCCAGACCTCCGACGCCGACGTGGCCGCCCAGGAAGCGCTGCTGGCCCAGACGGAGGCGACCCTGCCGCCGCTGCAGAAGGCGTTCGGCGTCAACCGCGACCTGCTGGCCGCCCTTGTCGGGCGCACGCCGGGTGAGGCGCTGGACGCCCGCTTCGACCTCAGGGCCTTGACCCTGCCGGAGCGGCTGCCGCTCAGCCTGCCCGCCCAGCTGGTGCGGCGGCGGCCGGACGTGCGCATCGCCGAGGCCGAGCTGCACGCCGCCAGCGCCCAGGTCGGCGTCGCGACCGCGGCGCGCTGGCCCAGCATCGAGCTCGACGCCGCCGGCGGCAGCGCCGCGCTCGGCCTGACGCCCACCTTCAACAGCGTGTCGAACTTCTGGAGCCTGGCCGCGACCCTGACTCAGCCGATCTTCCAGGGGCGCGCGCTCTTGCACCGGCAGCGGGCGGCGGAGGCGGCCTATGAGGCCGCCGCGGCGCAGTACCGCGCGACCGTGGTCGGCGCCTTCCAGAACACCGCCGACGTGCTGCACGCGCTCTCCACCGACGCCGACGCCTTCACCGCCGCCGAGACCTCGGAGACGGCGTCCCGCCGCAGCCTGGAGATCGCCCGGCGGCAGCTGGCGCTGGGCGACATCAGCCGGTTGGCGGTGCTGAACGCCGAGCAGGTCGAGGCCCAGGCGCGGCTCGCCCGCCTGCAGGCCGAGGCCGCCCGCTACGCCGATGTGGCGGCCCTGTACCAGGCGCTGGGCGGCGGCTGGTGGAACGCGCCGGCGGACGGCCCGGCCAAGCCCGCGGGAACGGCCCGGTGATCAAACCCGCGCCGCGCGATAGGCTGCCGGGGACCAACGGAGACGAGACATGCCGACGCCACCGATGACGGCCGACGTGGACCTCTACCGCGACCCGGCCGTGTTCGAGGCCGAGCGCGCGGCGATCTTCGCCAGGAGCTGGCAGTTCCTGGGCCTTGAGGCGGATCTGGTGCGGCCGGGCGACTACCTGGCCGAGGTCCTGGCAGGCTATCCGGTGATGGTGGTGCGCGATGAGGCGCGCGGGCTAAAGGGCTACCACAACGTCTGCCGCCACCGAGCTGGGCCGCTGGTGGGCGAGGCCAAGGGCCGCTGCGACGGCGAGTTCGTCTGCCGCTTCCATGCCTGGCGCTACGGCTTCGACGGGCGGCTGAGAGAGGCCACGGGTTTCGGCCCCGTCGACGGCTTCGATCCGGACGGCTTCGGGCTGTTCCCGATCCGGGTGGAGACCTGGCGCGGCTTCGTCTTCGTCAATCTCGACCCGGACGCGGGCGCCCTGGCCGAGGCGCTGGCGCCCCTCGACGCGCGGCTGGGCGACCAGCCGCGGCGCACGGCGCGAGTGCGCGACAGCCATCCGGTGGCCTGCAACTGGAAGGTCTATGTGGAGAACTACCTCGACGGCTATCACGACGAGGGCATCCATCCGGCCCTGGCCGCGGAGGCCGGCGCCCAGCGCCACGAGGTGCATGTGGAGGGCGAGGTGGCCCTCTTCGAGGCCTCGAACCCGCAGGGCGCCGCCGACACCCTGTGGGCCTGGCTGTGGCCCAACATCGGCCTGTCGGTCTATCGCGGCGTACTGTTGCTCGAGCACATGCGGCCGCAAGGGCCGGACCGCACCGTCATTGACCACCTGTTCCTCCACGAGCCGGAAGACCCGAGCGTGGACGCCGCCATCCTGAACGCCGAGCGGATCTTCGAGGAGGACGCCTGGATCAACGAGCGGGTGCAGCAGAACCTCGACGCCGGCGTCTTCCAGCACGGCGTGCTCTCGCCCACGCACGAGGGCGCCTTGTTCTGGTTCCACGGGCGGGTGGCGCAGGCGTTGCGCGCCTAGCGGGCCGCCGCCAGGAACCGCTCCAGCACATTGCGGGTGATCCGCTCGACGAAGGGATCGGCGGCGGCGAGGCCGTGGGCCCATTCGGTGGTCCCGGCGTTGAACACCTCGCCCCGGCCTCGGCGGAAGCTCGCCATCACCGCATGGCCGCGCAGGACGCGAGCCTGGGTTTCCGGGCTGTCATCGCCGAAAGCGATCTTCGCCACCACGTCGAGCTGCTCGGGCGGGATCAGCGGCCGGTAGGGGCTGGGCGATTCCGCGAAGGCGGCGGGCGCCATGGCGACGATCTCCAGGTCTTGCGGCACGCCGAGCGTCGGCACGGGCGTTGGCAGGCCGTCGGAACCGAAGGCGACGGGGCAGCCGTCGTTCTCGTAGCCGAGCAAGGGAACCTGGTCGCCGAACACGTCGCCCCAGTAGAGGTCGGCGCCCTCGAGCGCCCAGTGGTCCGGCCGATAGACCGTGTAGCCGCCGGCCCCGCGCGCGGCGCACAGGCCCAGCCGGTGGTAGCCGCCGAAGATGAAGCTGAGGCCGGTGACCTCGGCTTCCGGACGGGCGAACATCGGATGCGACCACAGGTGCGTGGCTTCGCCGGGAGGGACTTTCTCGGCGGTCTCGCCCTTCCACTTGTGGCAGATCAGGGTCTTGCCCTCATCCTCCCAGCGCACCTTCCAGAAGGCGGTGTTACCGGAGAAGATCGCCAGCCGCCCGCCGGCGTCGACCCAGGCCTCGACCTGGTGGCGCTGCGGCCCCGACCAGTACTCGCTGTGCCCCACCAGCAGGACCACGTCATAGGGTTTGAGCGCCTGCGGGTCGGCGTCGAGGTCGTAGTCGGTGAGGTAGTCGAACTCGTAGCCCTGAGCCTCCGCCCAGCGGACGAAGACGTGCTCCCACTTGTTGAGGTAGCCGGCCGAGCCGTCGTAAGGCGACTGGCCATGGGCGCGCGACCAGGCCGGATCGGCGCCGGCCCAGGGCCTCTGCTCGAAGCCGCGCTTCTCCAGGTTGACCAGCCGCGGCATGTCCGGCGGTGCGGCCAGCAAGAGGGGTGGAAACGGACGCTGGGCGGACAGCACCCCGATCGCGCCCTCCATGGCCTCGGCCAGGTTGGCGCGGCGCGACATCAGGGCCTCGACGTCGCAATAGGCGCTGGCGCCGCCCCAGTAGTTGTAGGCGTGCAGGGTGTTGGTGGTCAGGACCAGCACCATGCGCCGGCGCCGGGCGGGCGCGGCCTTCACGCAGATGAAGTGGTGGGCGCTGTCGCCGGCTGCGTCGGTCAGCACCAGGTCGTAGTAGCCGCTCCGCCAATCCGCCCCGACCTCGATCTCGGCGGCGGCGGGCCAGCCGCAGCCGTTGCGGTCCGCGTCGTCCGGCGTCGGATGCGCGCCGATCTCCAGGCCCTCGCGCAGCAGCACCGTCTCGCGCGCCGCGCCGACCCGGGCGAGTTCCAGGCGGCAGGGGCCATGGTCGGCCGAGGCGTGCAGGCTGAAGCGCTCGCCGGGCGCCAGCGAGGTCCGGTCGGCGTAGCAGGCGATCATGCCGCCGGCGCCGGATCGCGCCACATGCCCCAGCAGGTTGGGCCATCCGACCCTGGCCGATACTCCGCGATGATCCGGAATCCGTGGCGTTGGTAGAGCGGCACGTTGCGCGGCGTGGCGGTCTCGAGGAAGCCGGCGCGGCGGATGGAGTCGAGGCGGTCGGTTTCGGCCTTCAGGAGCCGCGAACCCACGCCGTGTCCCTGGGCCTCCGGCGTCACGCCGAGGAACCACAGGTACTCGTGCGGATGGATCATCGGGTGCGCCGCGTCCATCGCCGAGCGCAGGGCGAGCAGGCGGGGGAAGCGGCCGAGGCCGCTGGCGTTCAGCAGCATGGGCAGGCCGCGGAGCTCGCGGTGCAGCGGCTGCGGACCCAGGTTCTCGGACGGGATCCAGACCGCCGCCGCCCCGCCGCCGGCCGGACGCTGCAGCCGCCCGTCCGGGAAGGCCACCTCCTTCAGGAGCACCTTGAAGAACCGCTCGCGCGCGGCGTGCCGTTTGGCGTCGGCGCGCATGAACCAGCTTAGCAGCGGGTCGTCGACGAAGGCGGCGGAGAGATCGCGGGCGGTGGAGTCGATCTGGTCGCGGGTCGCCGTCACCGGCGCCTCGGACTCTCGTCTCAGGGTTTCGAAATCCATGTGCCTCGTCCCGCGCCCCGGCGTCCTGCCGCGCCGGGGAGGCTGGCCGCTTTTGCGGCGAGCGGCAAGGGCGTCGGCCGGGAAGGCGAAAGGCCTGTGCGCGGCGTCTCCGGCGCCTTAAACGGGCTGCGCCGCGGCCCTTTCCGCGCGCCCGCCAGGTCCGCCGCATGCCCCTCGACTCCGGCTTCGCCCTGCACACCGCCGTGCTCGCCGCGGCGGCGTTCTGGGCCGGTGTGCAGAACCAGCTGGCCGGCGGCGGCTCGTTCCTGACCCTGCCGGCCCTGATGCTGAGCGGCATGGACGCGCGCGCGGCCAACATCACCTCCACCGTGGCGTTGTTCCCGGGCCAGGTCACCGGCGGCTGGGTGGGGCGCAAGTCGGCGAGCGGGACCGAGGGCCTGTCCCTGCGGACCCTGGTGATCCTCAGCCTGGCGGGCGGGGCCTGTGGTGCGGCCCTGCTGCTGCTGACCCCCAGCGACTTCTTCGCCCACCTGGTGCCCTGGCTGGTGCTGTTCGCGACGACGGCTTTCGCCTGGGGCAGCTTCGGCCGCAAGCCGTCGGCGGAGGGCCCGAAGATCAGCCCGGTCGCAGCTGGCGTCATCCAGTTCTGCATCGCCATCTACGGCGGCTACTTCGGCGGCGGCATCGGCTTCCTGATGCTGGCGGCCCTGGCGCTGAGCGGCATGGCCATGCGTTCGGCGGGCGCGACGAAGAACGTGCTGGCGGGCGTCATGAACATGACCGCCGTGCTGGTCTTCCTGTTCTCCGGCCAGGTGCACTGGTTCGCCGCCGCGGTCGCCTGCGTGGCCGCGATCCTCGGCAGCCTGATCGGGGCGCGTCTGCTGCACCGGGTCAACGAGCGCGCCTTGCGGATCCTCGTCGTCATCATCGGGATCGCGCTTACCGTGGGCCTGTTCCTGAAAGCCTAGTCCGCCGCCGCGCCGCTGAAATCGGCGACGATCCGCAGGCCAGGTTGCGCATCCTCCGCTGTCAGCCGACCGCCGAAAGCGTTGACCGCGGCCAGCGCCAGCGCCAGGCCCAGGCCGCTGCCGGGCGTCGAGCGGCTGGCGTCGCCCCGGAAGAAGCGCTGGAAGATCTTGCCGCGCAGCGCCGCGGGCACGCCCGGGCCATCGTCGCTGACCGTTACGCGGCGGCCCTCTGCCTCGACGCGGACCTCCGCGCGCGCGCCGGGCGGCGTGTGGGTGAGCGCGTTCTCGATCAGGTTGGCCAGGGCCTCGCCCAGGACGCGCGGCTCCGCCTCGATGGTGGCCGCGCCGCCGCCGGGAAAGAAATGCAGGGACCGGCCCGCCGCCTCGGCGCCGGGCGCATAGGCCTCCACCACCTTGGCGGCGAGGGTGTCGAGGTTCACCGGCTGCAGGGCCAGCCCTGGCGCGCCGGCTTCCAGCTCGGCGATGTGCAGCAGGGCCTGGAAGGTTTCCAGCACCTCATCCACCCGGGCGGAGGCGCCCACCAGGGCCCGGCGGTAATGGGCCGCCGTACGGGCGCCGGCCAGCGCCTGGGCGATCTCCTGGTTGTGGTGCGCCAGCGGGCGGCGCAGGTCGTGGGCGATGGCGGAGGAGACCTGGCGCAGGCCCTCCACCAGCCGGTTCTCGCGGTCCATCATGCTGTTGAGCGCCGTCCCCAGCTCGTCGAGCTCCGCGCCGCCCTGGCCGGCGGCGGCAATCCGCGCGGCCCGATCGCCGGCGGAATAGCGCTCGATGGACTGCACCATCCCGTCGACGCGCCGGAGGACGCTGCGGCCCGCCCACATCCCGCCCGCCATGCCCAGCGCCGCGACGACGGCGGCGAGACCGGCGGCGGCCAGCAGGGTCGCGTCGTCCTGTTGCGCCCGCAGCCGCAGATATTCGCCCACGATCAGACGCTGGCCACCCGGCTCGGGCCGGCTGTAGGCCATCACCTCGCCCAGCGACCGGTTTGGCGGCGCGGGATCTTGCGCCCTGTAGGTGATCCAGAACTTCGGCGCGGCGGGAAGCGGCCCGGGCGGCGGCGCAAGGTCGCCTGCCAGCAGGTGGCCCTGCGCGTCCTCCAGCCGGAAGGCCCGCGCGGGGTCGTGGCGATGCGATCGGCTGCGGGCGATGAGGCCGGCGACGCCGTCCTGGACCAGCCGATCGGTGATGTCGTCCTCGAACTCCTCGATCTCGGCATGGGCGGCCCGGTGCTCGGCGCGCCGAACGGCCGTCAACGCCAATAGCCCCGCCGCGGCGAAGGCGGCGACGAACAGCAGCGTCTGCAGCAGGGCGAGGCGGAAGCTCGCCGAGGCCAGGAGGCGTCTAAGGGATTGCAATCGAGTAGCCGACGCCGCGGAGGGTTCGGATGGGATCGGCGGCGCCCAGGCGGACCAGCTTGGCGCGCAGCCGGCTCATGTGCGGCTCGATGATCGGGCCGGGCGCGCTGGCGGGCAGGTCGAAGACGCCCTCCAGCAGCATAGCCTTGGTCACCGGCCGGCCGGCGTTGAGCATCAGCATCTCCAGCATGGCGAACTCGCTGGCGGTGAGGTCGGCGGGGGCGCCATCGACGGCGACGCGCCGGGCCAGGCGGTCGAGGACGATGCCGTCCTTGCGCAGCACCGCGTGGGCCGCGGCGGTGGGCGGGCGGCGCCCAATCGCCTCCAGCCGCGCCTCCAGCTCGTCGAGTTCGAAGGGTTTGACCAGATAGTCGTCGGCGCCGGCGCGCAGGCCCTCCACCCGGTCGGCCAGGCCCCCCATGGCGGTGAGCAGGAGCGCCGGGGTGTCCACGCTGGAGGTGCGCAAGGCCTTCAGGATCTCCATGCCATCCAAGCTCGGCAGCATGCGGTCGATGACCAGAACGTCGTAGCCGCGCTCGCAGGCGCGCAGCAGGCCGGCCCGGCCGTCCGCCTCCGCCTCGACCGCGTGGCCGCGCGCCGCCAGCCCGCCGCGGACGAATTCGAGCGTTTGCAGATCATCCTCGATAATGAGTATATTCAAGAAATATCCCTGAAGGATTTACGTCGGAGATTTCACACCTCCGGTCGAAAGCTGATTTATCAGAGTGATCCCGAGGCGAGAAGCCTCAAAGCCTTGCAATTTCGCAAGCGTTCAAACAATTCCATCCGACAAATACCATCAAAGCGTAGCGCGCTCATGTCACGGCTCCCCCTGCCGCGTCGCGATGTCGGGCGCCGGCCTGTCTGAATTCTGGGGGGCTCCGAATGACTTCGCTTCGCTTTTCCGTGGGCCTGATCACCTCCGTAAGCGCGCTGGCGCTCGCCCAGGCGGCCATGGCTGACGCGGCGGCCCCGTCTTCGGCGCCGGTCGACGAAGTGGTGGTCACCGCGCCGCGCCAGGAGGACAAGGCCCGCGCACGGCAGGAGGAAGCGCCGAACATCATCGACGTGCAGTCGGCCGAGACCATCGCCAAATACCCCGACTTCAACGCCGCCGAGGCCCTGGGCCGCATCCCCGGCGTGTCGCTGTCCAGCGATACCGGCGAGGGCCGCTTCGTGAACATCCGCGGCATCGACGCCAACCTGAACGGGGCGACTTATGGCGGGGTGGTGCTCCTGAACACCAACGCCGGCGGCACCGCGGCGGGCGGCGGCGGCCGGGCGGTGGAGTTCGACACCATCCCCACCGGCGCTATCGACGGCATCGTAGTCACCAAGACCCGCCTGCCGGACCAGGAGGGCGAGGGCCTCGGCGGCAGCGTCGAGCTCACCCCGCGCTCAGCCGCCCACATCACCGAGCCGTTCGCGGAAGGCACGCTGGGCTGGGGCTACGAGCCGCTGCACGGCCACACCGGCCCGTTCGACGGAGAGCTGGCGTTCGGCGCCCGCTTCGGCCTGGGCGACCATGGCCTGATCGTGGAAGGCGTCGGCGAAAAGGCGCCGGCGCGGGTGGGTTGGCTATCCAATCCCACCCCGTTCTCCTTTGTGCTGAACGTCTCGCGCCGCGACGACCGACGCGCCGTCGACGACCTGGAGGAGAGCTACATCGACGACACCAGCGTCCCGGCCAAGGCCGACGCCGGCATCCAGGGCAAGGCGTTCAGCGGCGTCGACTTCCGCCGCTACGACTACCATCGGCGGCGGTTCGGCTACGGCGGCGAGTTCGACTTCGAGCCGAACGACGACCACACCTACTACGTCCGCGCCAGCATCGCCGGCTATACCGAAGCGGTGCACAAGAACTTCTACCTGCTGCGCAACCTGGATGGCGCCGAGCAGGCGGACGGCAGCGTGCCGACGGCGCCCGGCGGCTCGGCTTTCCTGGCCACCGCCACGCCGGAGGAGACGCTGACCGACGAGCAGGAGACCCACCGCAACCAGGTCTATGTGGTGGGCGGACGCGACCGCTGGGACGACAACCAAGTCGACTACCACGCCGCCTACAGCCGGGCGACCTTCGCGGTGGGCTACAACATCGGCGCCAAGTTTGTCGCGCCGACCACATCGGTGGCCTACAACAACGCCGGCGACGGGAACTTCCCGACCTTCAGCTACCCGTCCGGCTTCAACCCCAATACGGCCAGCGCCTACAACCTCAGTTCGATCACCAACTCCGACGAGCACGACGTCGACGAGGAGTATTCCTACGCGGCGAACCTGCTGCTCGCCACGCACTGGATCAACGACTCCGACCGCCTGAAGATGGGCGTGGAGGTCCGCCTGCGGGACAAGACCGTCAATCCCTACATCTGGGACGGGATCGTCGACCCGACCCTCAACCTGGCCGACGCCTCGGGGCCGGCGAACACCTACTACAACGGCCTCTACCCGAACGGGCCGTTCATCAACCGCTATGCGATCCGCGGCATCCTCGACGGCCAGGCCAGCACGATCTCCAACGACCTCGACACCACCGGCTTCTTCACCGCCGACGAGGACATCTACGCCGGCTACCTCCAGTACTCGACCGACATCGGCAAATGGAACTTCCTGGCCGGCGCGCGGGTGGAGGCCACCCAGGCGAAGTACACCACCTATCAGAACGTCACCGACGCGGCGGGCGACAACAGCGCCGAGCTGTTCACACGGCGGGACAACTACACCAACGTCTTCCCGACGGTGCAGGCCAAGTACACCATCGCCCCGAACCTGATTGCGCGCGCCATCTTCTCCACAGGCATCTCGCGGCCGGGCTTCGAGCAGGTGGCCGCCGCCGCCTCGGTCGACTTCTCCAACAGCCCGGTGATCATCAACCGCGGCAACCCCAACCTGAAGCCGATCACCGGCGACAGCTTCGACCTGTCCATCGAGTACTACCTGCCGAACGGCGGGATCATCGAGGCCGGGCTCTTCGACAAGGAGTTCTCCAACTACATCGTGCCGCGCGTGCAGCATGGGGTGAACAACGATCCGCTGGCGCCCGGACAGCTGGCCGACGTCACCACCTTCCTGAACATCTCCTCGGCCTACGCCCGCGGCGCCGAGTTCGCCTACCACCAGAAATTCGACTTCCTGCCGGGGCCGTTCGACGGCCTGGGGGTCGAGGCGAACCTGACCCTGGTGGATTCCCGCATCCTGGAATACGACGCGGCCACCAGCATCACCGGGACCAACCAGTACGGCCTCTTGCCCGGCACCTCGAAGGTGACCTGGAACCTGGCGGGCTTCTATGAGGCCCACGGCATCCAGCTTCGCCTGTCGTCGGAATATGTCAGCCACAGCCTGTTCGGCCTGGGCGGGGACAAGGCGCTGGACACGATCCAGGACGACCGCCTGACGCTGGACTTCACCTCCAGCTATCAGATCACCCACAACTGGAGCGTCTACTTCAACGCCAAGAACCTCCTGAACACGCCGCTGCGTTACTACGAGGGCAGCCCGGACCGGCCGATCCAGCGGGAGTTCTACGACGTGACCTACGAAGCGGGCGTCAAGGCCCGCTTCTAAGGCCGGGGCGCCGTCAGCGCAGGGCGAACAGCGGCCGCATCGGCTGCACGCCCGCGCTGGTGTCGTTGGCATGAGCGAGGTGCTCGCTCAGGCCGAAGGCGTCCTCGATGGTGCGCAGCAGGGAGTAGTGGCTGTAGGGCGTTTCGTCGGCCACCGCACCCTTGCCGTGGTTGGTGATCACGATCGTCGGGATGTGGCCGCCGCCGAAGTTGGACGGCGCGTCCGGAGTCACGCCGCAGCAGCCCAGCCGACTCTTGCCGGAGCCCTCGTCGAAGGTCAGGACGATGGCGACGTTCTGGCGGCTGGCCCACATCGGCGAGGCCTCGATGCGGCCGACCAGCTGGCCGACAAAGGCGTCGCCGCGGCGGATCAGGGCCGCCTTGGCGTCGCCGTCGCAGTCGGCCGGGACGCCGTCGCCGTGCAGGCCGTGCATGTCGTTGCACTGGTTGGGCACGATCAGGGCGAAGCTGGGGACCTGACTAGCCGCCAGGTCGCGGTCAAGCTGGCCGAAGTCGACGATGCGCTCGCGCCGGCGCGGATCGTCCTGCACGTCGGCGAAGTTCATGAAGCCCGAGTGCTTGGAGGCGTAGAGCGCGGTCTTGCGCGTGCCGTTGTCGTAGCGTGGATCGCTGGCGGTGACCGCGAGCGAGCCCGGCTCCGGCAGGCTCTCGTAGTAGCCCTTCCAGGTCAGGCCGGCGGCGGCGAGCTGGTCACCGAGGTGTTTAGCGCGCACCGTGTGGTCGGCGTAGCCTGGGGCCTTTGCGCCATCGCACATGGTCCGCGTCGAGCCCGCCTGGCAGTAGAATGCGTCGTCGTCGTGCAGGCCGAAGGTGTCGCCGCCCAGGAGGGCGACATAGTTGGCCTCGCTCGGGTGCACCTCGGCGTAGAACCGGGTGGCGTTGCCGTTGTCGGCGGCCAGCCGGGCGATGTTCGGCGCGGCCGCGGGGTCCAGAATCTGTTCGTAGTCCTTGTTCTCATCGACGATCACCAGGATGTGGTCGTAGCGCGGCACGCCCTCGAGCGCCGGCCCCGAGGCGGCCGCTCCCAGTCCGGACAGGCTCGCGCAGCCGGTCAATGCGCTCGCCGCGGCGGCCGCCGCCAACAACCGGAATTGCATGTTCGTCTCCTGGAATCGAGGGGGCCGGGCAAGGCGTCGCCAAGTATCTTAGGCGCCCGCTTTCTACAAATAGATGACGCTGGGCGTATCTTGCGAAATTGCAAGGTATATTTCCCGGTATTTAGATTTGCAGATTTGACGGCTTCGATCATCGATCCTAATGCTGAACACGGCCCGGCTTCACCATGAGGGCGTCAACACAATCAATTCGCCGCGGAGGGCAGTATGTCGAAGGGACTTTGGGCCGGGAGCCTTGCGGCGATCCTGATGGCGGGCGCGGCGGCTCCGGCCTTGGCGGCGCCGGCCTATACGCTGAAGACCAGCGTGCCGCTCGGCGCGCCGGACCGCTGGGACTATGTGGTGTTCAGCGCCGACACCGGCCGCGTCTACGCCGCGCACGGCGACCGGGTGGCGGTGGTCGACGCCCGCACCGGCGAGCTCGTCGGCCAGGTGATGGGCATCCCCGGCGGGACGCACGGCACGGGCATCTCGGCCAAGACCGGGCAGGGCTTCACCGACGACGGCCAGGCCGGCCAGGCGGTGGCCTTCGATCTCAAGACCCTGAAGGTCACCAAGCAGATCGCCGCCGACAAGGACGCCGACGCGATCACCTCCGACAAGGCCACCGGCCACATCTTCATCATCGAGGGCGATCCGGGGACGATCACCGTCATCGATCCGAAGACCGACCAGGTCGCCGCCACCATCAAGGCCGGCGAGAAGATGGAATACGGCGCGAGCGACGATGCGGGCACGATCTATGTGGCCGGCAACGAGAAGCGCGACCTCCTGAAGATCGACGCCAAGACCAATACGGTG
The DNA here is from genome assembly GCF_004799515.1 of Phenylobacterium sp. GTDB lineage: Bacteria > Pseudomonadota > Alphaproteobacteria > Caulobacterales > Caulobacteraceae > Phenylobacterium. The sequence goes on from NZ_SSMX01000026.1 coordinate 89,969, forward strand.
ACCGCCCGCTGGCCCACGCCCGACTGCACCAGCCCGCACGGCCTGGCCCTCGACCGCGCCGGCCACCGCCTGTTCATGGGCTGCATCAACAGCCAGCTGATGGTGGTCAATTCCGACACCGGCGCGGTGGTCGCCAAGCTGCCGATCGGGCGCGGCAGCGACGCCATCGCCTGGGATCCCAAGCGCAAACGGGTGTTCAGCTCCAACGGGCTGGACGGGACGATCACCGTCTACCAGCAGACCTCGCCCAACGACTATAAGGCGCTGGAACCGGTCACGACCTCACCCAGCGGCCGGACGATGGATGTCGACCCGGCGACCGGACGGCTATTCGTGCTGGCCGCCGACACCGATCCGCCCGCCCAGCCGGGTCAGCGTCCCCGCATCAAGCCGGGCACGCTGAAGCTGATGATCTTCGAGCCCGCGCCCTGATCCCGGCGCCCTGATCCATGGCGTCAGGACGTGTGACCGCCGACCTCGGCCGGGCGGCGCAGCTTGGGCGAGGCCAGCACCAGCACAATCATGGCCGCGGCGATCACCGCTGTGGCCGTGATGCGCCCGAACTCGAAACCGCCCTGGGCGTGCGGCTTGGTCAGGGTGTCGCCGAGCGTCGCGCCCAGCGGGCGGGTGAGCACATAGGCGGCCCAGAACAGCACCGCCTGCGGCAACCAGCGCAGGCGATGCAGCACGGCGACCACCACGATCAGGCCGGCGAACAGCAGGGCGCCTTTCTCGAACCCCAGGTTCAGGCCGGTGTCGTCGGCGGTGAAGTCGCCCAGCGCCGTGCCGAGGGTGTTGGAGACCAGGATGGTCAGCCAGTAGAACACCTCATCGCGCCGCGAGGTGATCCGGTCATAGGCGATCCGGCCGGCGATCAGGCGCCAGACGACCAGCACCGCGATCACCAGCGCCAGCAGCATGGCCGAGGACTTCACGTAGCCGAGATGCAGGGTGCGATCGATGTAGTCGGAGGTGGTGGTGCCGACCGTGGTCGTGGCGACCACCACCAGCCAGTAGATCAGCGGGTGATAACGCCGCGCGGCGATCTGGGCGGTGACCGTCACCACGAAGAAGCCCAGGAAGATCAGGGTCGCGACGGCATAACCGGCCTTCAGCGTCATGGAGACCGCGTCGCCGCCGGTCTCGCCCACGGTGGTGGCGCAGATCTTCACCAGCCAGAACATCAGGGTGGCCTGGGGCGCCTTGCTCAGGGCGTCGTGCAGCGCGCTTCGGTCTTGCGGTGCTGGTGGCAAAGGTCGGCTCCCGGGTCGCAATGGAGGGCCACCTTCGCCGCCGCGCCGGCGAGTTCAAGTTGTGTTTTCGCAAGGTGCTGCGCGGGCTTGGCGGCCGCGGCCGCGATGCTGTCGCCGGCCTCGGCGCTGGCTGGGCCGCCCTACCTGACCGACGATCCGCAGCCCACCGACCCCGGCCATTGGGAGATCTACAACTTCGTCATGGGCGTCAGCGGCCATGACGGCCTGGACGGCGAGGCGGGGCTCGACATCAACTATGGCGGCGCCAAGGACCTGCAGCTCACCGCCGTCCTGCCGCTCACCTTCGACAATCCGAACGGATTTTCCAGCAAGGGCCTTGAGGCCGGGGCGGGGGTGATCGAGCTCGCCGCCAAGTACAAGGTCCTCCACCAGTCCGACGACAGCTGGACCCCGGACGTGAGCCTCTTCCCCCGGGTGTTCATCCCCACCAACCGCCTGTTCGGCGGCGATCACCTCAATCTGCTCCTGCCGGTGTGGGCGGAAAAGGACTTCGGACCGTGGCAGGTGTTCGGCGGCGGCGGCTATCAGATCAACCCCGGCGCCGGGCAGCGGAGCTTCTGGCAGGGTGGCGTCGCGCTGAACCGCACGATGAGCGAGCGGCTGTCGCTGGGCGCGGAGCTGTTCGCCCAGGGGGACGACAGCACTGACGGCGGCGGCTTCACCACGCTGGACTTCGGCGTCACCTGGAAGCTGGTGGAGCACTGGTCGCTGCTGGCCGCCGCCGGGCCGACCTGGGAGACTTCCGGCGGCCACGGGGCGGTCTTCTACCTGTCCCTGAAGGCCGACTACTAGGATCGCAGGCGCGCGCCGCGACAAGGTAGGCTATTCCCCGCTGCGCCGGCCTGCCGCAGACTTGGCGCGCAAGCCGTGAGAGCTTTTGGGGGGAATACCTTGGCCTCGTCGGGGCCTTTCGAGCAGCGCGCGGGCGCCCATCCGCTTCTGGCGGCCTTCCTGGAAAAGCGGGAGAACCTGGTGCTGTTCCTGGCGGCCCGGGCGCGATCGATGGCGGCTGCGGAGGACCTGGTGCAGGACCTCTATCTGAAGGTGGCGGCGATGGACCCTGAGGCGGAGGTCCGCGCGCCGGTCGCCTTGCTCTACCGCATGGCCGCCAACCTCCTGGTGGACGAGGTTCGCAGCCTGCAGCGCGCCTCGCGACGCAACGCCCAGTGGCGCAGCGAGACGCAAAAGACGCTCGGCGGCCTCGACATCGTCAGCGAGCCGGCCGCCGACGAGGCCCTGATCGCCGCCGAGCGCGCGCGCCAGCTCGCCGAGGCGGTGGCGACCCTGCCGCCGCAGATGCGCCGCGCCTTCCAGCTGCACAAGCTGGAGGGCCTGACCCAGGCCAGGACCGCCGAGGTCATGGGCGTCTCCCAGAAGATGATCGAGCAGCACATCGCGGGCGCCATGCGCCGGCTCGCTGAGCGGCTGCGCCGATGAGCGGGGCGCATATCATCGGCCAACCTAGGGATGCGGGCGCGCGGCGCCGTCTCTCATCATGTTCCACGCGTCCGGGGTGGAGCGGGCAGGCGAGCCAATGACCGATAGTCCGTCGCGAGAGGATCGAGCCGAGGCTGAGGCGCAAGCCTGGGTCGCGCGGCTGTCCCACGACGGGGCGGGCGGCGGCGACGGCCTGGCTTTCGACGCCTGGCTGGACGCCGCGCCCGGCAACCGCGCCGCCTATGGCGCGGCGCTGGCGCTCTGGCACGAGTTCGGCGCCCGCGCCAACGACATCCTCACCGAGCTTGACGGCCTCCCCGACGGCGAAAGCGCCGACCTCGACGTCCCGCCCGCGCCGGCCTGGTCGACGCCCTCCGCCGCGCCGCGCCGCGCGGCGCGGCGTTCTGGCGCGAGACTGCCCATGCGGCGTTGGCTGCCCGTGGCGGCGGGCGCGGCCCTGGCCGCCGGCCTGGCGCTGGCCGTGCTGCCGCCGGCCGCCGACCTCGCGGTCGCCAAGACCTATACGACGGCCAAGGGCCAGCATCAGCGGATCGCCCTGGGCGACGGCTCGGTGATCGACCTCGACGCCGAGTCCCGCCTGAGCGTCTCGCTTTCGGGCGCGCAGCGGCGCGTGACGCTCGCCGAGGGCCAGGCGATCTTCGACGTGGTCCACGACGCCAAACGGCCCTTCGTCGTGCGGGCGGCCGGACGCGACGTGCGGGATATCGGCACCCAGTTCGACGTCAAGGCCCGCGACGGCCAGCTCACCGTCACGGTCGCCCGTGGGCGGGTGGCGATCAGCGCCGACGCCGGCGGCCCCGGCCGGCCGGTCGAACTCGGGCCCGGTCAACGCTTTGAAGCCGACCCCGCGGGCCCCGCGCGGCTCACCGCCGTCGACCCGCAGGAAACCTTCAGCTGGCGGGCCGGGCGGCTGGTCTACCGCGCCCAGCCGCTCTCCGAGGTGGTGGCGGACCTGAACCGCCAATTCATCGAACAGACCGAGATCGCCGACCCGACCCTGGCCAAGCTGCCGATCACCGGGGTCATCGTCCTCGACAATCCGCACGCGGTCATGTCGCGACTGAGCTTGATGCTACCGATCAGGACGGTACCTTCCGGAAAGGGACTGATGCTCCTGCGGAAGTAGGGGTCGGATTCGGGGGCGGAACTGTCTAATCGTGGGGGGAGGGCGTTTATCGCCGGCATCGCTGTTGGCGTCGCCGCGTCCGGCCTCTGCGGCCTGGCGCAAGCCTCGCCGCGCGTCACCTTCCACATCGAGCCCAAGCGCTATTCCGAGGCCCTGCTCGACCTGGCCCAGCAGGCCAACGTCACCCTGATCGGCGCGGGCGCCTGCGAGGGCGCCTCGACGGCGCGCCTTGCAGGGGCGATGACGGTGGAACAGGCGCTGGATCAGCTCCTGGTCCAGGCGCCCTGCGGCTGGAAGATGATCGCGCCGGGCGCGGTGGCGATCTCCGCCGTCGCCCGGACGCCAGCCCCCAGCGCCGCGCCCGCGCCGCCCGCGTCCGTCTCCGAGCTCCTGGTCACCGCCACCAAACGCGTCCGCGACCCGCGCCAGCTGGCGGTCTCGGTGACGGCGGTCAGCGGGACAGACCTGCAGGCCACCGGCGCCGCCGACGCCTCAGACGGCGCCGCCCAGCTCGAAATCCTGTCCACCAACCTCGGGGCGGGGCGCGACAAATTGCTGCTGCGCGGCCTCTCGGACGGCTCCTTCACCGGCCGCGCGCGCTCGACGGTGGCCACCTATCTCGACGACATCCCGCTGAACTACAACGCCCCCGATCCGGACCTGCGGCTGGTGGACGTGGACCGGGTGGAGATCGCCCGCGGGCCGCAAAGCACCCTTTTCGGGGCGGGGTTCATCAGCGGCCTCTACCGCATCGTCTCGCGCAAGCCCGACCTGGAGAGCTTCGCCGACGAGGTGCGCGGCACCTGGGCGTCCACCGAGCATGGTGCGCCCAGCGGCGCCGTCGAGGGCTATCTCAGCATCCCCGTCTGGCATGACGTGGCCGGGGTGCGCCTGTCGGGCTACGACGAGGTGGACGGCGGCTACTTGAACGACGTCATGCTGAACCGGGACAACGCCAACCGGACGGAGCGTTTCGGCGGGCGGTCGATCTTCCTGCTGCAGCCGCAGGACGACTGGAGCGTCGAACTGACCGTCGCCGGTCAGCACCTGCGCGCCGACGACACCCAGTACACTTCGCCGGGCCTTGGGCTCACCCGCGACAACCGGATCCTGGAGCCGCACAACAACGACATCGGCCTGGTGACGATCAGCGCCAAGAAGTCCTGGGGCTGGGGCGATCTGACCTCGTCCACCGGCGTCGTGCGCCACGACTACGCCAGCCTCTACGACGCGACCGCGGTGCAGGACCTCTACACTTCCGTCGCCCAGACCTCGGCCTATTCAGAGAAGACGCGCACGACCATGGTGGTGCAGGACATCTTCCTGACCTCGCGCGGCGCCAGCCGGTTCCAGTGGCTGGCCGGCCTCTACGGCTCCACCACCGCCGAGCACTCGCCGAGCGCGCTCCTGGCGCAGTTCTCCTTCTTCCCGCAAGGCGTGCCGGTCTATGGCGACGACCGCCGCGATCAGGTGGACGAGGTCGCGATCTATGGCGAGGCCTCGCTGGAGATTGCGCCGGAATGGACGCTTGCGGTCGGCGGGCGCGCCTTTTCCATCCAGACGCGGACGACCTCGGATGTGGTCTCCGAACGGTTCGAACCGCGCAGCCTCGACCGCCACATCAACTTCGATGGCTTCGCGCCCAAGGTGTCGCTGCAGCGGCAGTTCTCCGCTGGCGACATGATCTATGCGGTGATGTCGCAGGGCGCGCGGACCGGCGGCGTCAATTCCGGCGGCGCGGTGCCGCTGCCGGCGTCGCAGGCGAACTATCGGTCGGACCAGCTGACCAACTACGAGGTCGGCGCGAAGTTCGCGCTGCTGGACGATCGGCTGACCCTCAATTCGGCCCTGTTCTACGACCTCTGGAAGGACATCCAGACCGACCAGTTCCGGCCCTCGGGCATCCCGTTCACCACCAACGCCGGCGACGCCGAGATCCTGGGCCTGGAGACGGCGCTCGCCTGGCGGATCGGCGGCGGGTTCGCCGCCCAGCTCAACGCTCGCTTCGCCAGCACCCGGATCACCAACGCCCAGCCCGGCTTCATCTCCGGCATCGTCAACGGCCTGCCCGACGCGCCGGCCAGCTCCGGCGGCGGGGTCTTGAACTATGACCGGATCCTGAGCGGCGAGTGGCGGATGCGGCTGACGGGCGAGGCCACCTATGTCGGCCGCTCGCGGGTCAACTTCGACAACACCTTCCCCGATGTGGGCGGCTATGTGCGCACCAAGCTCGTCGCCGAGGTGCGCCGCAACGCCATCGGCCTGCAGGTCTTCGTGACTAACCCGACCAACGCCTTCGGGGACACCTTCGCCTTCGGCAACCCGTTCAACCCGAACCTGATCCAGCAGGTGACGCCGCAACGGCCGCGGACGCTGGGCGTCACCCTGTTCGCCGCCTACTGATTTTTGGGGGTCCTGCTCATTTTTCGGGGCGAGGACCTAGGGATGCGGCGCGGCGGCGCCGTCTCCACCGCGACCTTCACGCCAACCTGAGGCGTGCGGGCACGGGCAACGCAGTATGTTCAGAGCCCAAGCCGTACTGCGCCGGCCGTGCGCGGCCCTGACGTAGGAGAGCGTTCAGGGCCGCGCCGTTCGGCGCCGGCGGCCTGTGTGCGGTATCCGACTCAGACAATTTGGCGAGTCTTCAAGGCGGTGCTAGGGTGTAGCTTCCGGCTGCGTCATTGGCGTGACCGGGCCTTCGCCGGTCTCCAGTCCCGGCGCGAGACTTAGCCCCGGTCAGAGCCGTCACACCTCGGCCGGGGCGTTCTCTCCCCACCCACTTCAGCCGCCCTCTTTCAGAGCGTCTCTGGGCCCGACTCGCCGTCGGACTCCATCGGCCGCAGCCGGCGCAGCGAGGCGGTGAGCGCCGGCTTGCGCTTCAGCATCTCCTCCAGGTGCAGAGTCGCCAGCCGCTCGAGCAACGCCTGGCCCCCCGGCGTCAGGGCCAGTTCCACACTGCGGCGGTCCACCGTCGAGGGCGAGCGCTGCGCCAGGTCCGCCTTGGCCAGGCGGTCGACCAGTTGCACCGCGGCGTGGTGGGTGAGCAGCAGCTCCTCCGCCAGATCCTTGATGCTCATCGATCCGCCCGGCCAGGCGGAGATCGCCAGCATGGCCTGATACTGCTGCTGGGTGACGCCGGCCGCCTTGCTGATCGCCTCGCTGGCCGCCAGGAAGCGCCGAAGCGCGTGGCGAAAGCCCGCGAGCGCCTGGAATCGGTCCGGATCGAGCGCCATCGCCTCACTCTACGGGGTCCGCGCGAAGCGGTCAGCCACCGTTCGCGGCGGCCGGAAGGCCAAAGGGAAGCGGCGGAACCAGGATCAGGCCTGTCGGTCGGGCCTGAGGCAACCCCTGATCCCGCCGCCCCGCAGGTGTGGAGGGTCCGCTGGACGCCCGGCTGGCGACAGGCGCGGCGCCAGCTTTCGGGCGACGCGACCGCCAGGGCCAAGCCATCAGACCCGGCGACCGATCATCGATCCCGCGAACCCTCCCTGCCGGTCCGATCTCCCAATCCGTGCCGGCACTTGTATCGTGGCATGATATTTTTGCCTCGACAAGCGGGTCTGCCTGACTTTCACGAAAAGGCGTTTTTATATATCACATAATGATATAGAGAAGGACATCTGGCTTCAGCGTGGAGCCGGCAGATCTGGAGACTTACATGGCGCCTCGCGGCCCGGCGTTCACCCGTTCGTTCAAACCGGCCTCGGCCCCCGTGCTGGCGCCCTTGCTCGCCGCCGTCCTGGCGGCCTGCGCCTCGCATCCTAAGCCCGCGCCGACGGTGGCCGCCGCCGCGCCGCCGCCACCCGCGCCAGTTGCGCGGCCCCGGCCGGCCGCGCCACCGCCTGCGCCGGTCACAAGTAACCCGCTACCGGGGTCGGAGCGGGACTTCGTCGTCAATGTCGGCGACCGGGTCTATTTCGACCTCAACGGATTCGCCGTGCGCGCCGACGCCCAGCCGCTGCTCGCCGCCCAGGCCGCGTGGCTCGCCCGCTATCCGGCGGTGCAGGTGCGTATCGAGGGCAATTGCGACGAGCGCGGCACCGAGGAATACAACCTCGCCCTGGGCGCGCGGCGCGCCAATGCGGTGAAGGCCTTCCTGACCGCCCACGGCGTCTCGCCGGCGCGGATCGCCACGGTCTCCTACGGCAAGGAGCATCCGATCGATCCGGGCACGGGCGACGAAGCCTGGCAGCACAACCGCAACGGGCACACCGCCATCGTCAGCGGCGCGCGGCTGGGCGGCTGACGCCCAAAACGGCGGTCAGCGGGGTTGCAGCAACTGGTCGGCGCGGGCGTTCAGCTTCTTCACCAGGGCTGGGGCCCCGCCGGCGCTGAGCGTCGAGGCATACTCCGAGCGCTGGCCCAAGAGCGAGCTGACGGCGGTGTTGTAGTAGACGTCGATCACCTTCCAGGCGCCGCCGCTCTCGCGCATGCGATAGGCCAGGTTCGTCGGGTCACCGCCGCCTGAGAGCAGGGTGTGGACCAGCTTGTCGGGGCCTCGGGTGTCGACCTTGCCCACCGAGAACTTCTCGCCGCCGTAGCCGTCGAAATTGCGGGCGTAGGTGGCGACGGTCATGCGGCTGAAGGCCTTGATCAGCTCGGCCTGCTGGTCGGCGGGGACGCTCGCCCAGGTCGTGCCCACGGCGAAGCGGGTCATGGCCGGCAGGTCGAAGGCGCGCTCGACGGCGGGCTGCAGGGCGTCGAAGCGGCCGCGCGGGCCGAGCGCCTTGGCCCGCTTCATGACGTCCAGCAGGGCATCGTCGAACTTCTCGATCTGGGCGGCGGCGGGGTCGGCGGCCTGGGCGTGGACGGCCGGCGGGGCCGCCGCGAAGGCGACGGCCAGGGCGAGGGCGGAGCTGAGGGCGTAGCGCATGGGGTTCATGGGGGATCAGGCTATCTGGGCGAGGCTGGTTTCGACAACGCGCACGATGTCGGCGGCGTTCAGCCCGGCCTGGGCGTACTGCTTGATGGGGTCGTCGTGGTCCTGGAAGGCGTCGGGCAGGGTGAGGGTTCTGACCGACAGGCCCGAGCGCATCAGGTCGTTGTTGACGAGGTAGTCCAGCACCTGGCTGCCGAAGCCGCCGATGGAGCCTTCCTCCAGGGTGATCAGCATGTGGTGGCCTTGGGCCAGCCTGCGGACCAGGTCGCGGTCGAAGGGCTTGACGAAGCGGGCATCGGCCACGGTGCAGGAGACGCCCCGGCTGGCCAGGTGCTCGGCCGCGGCCAGCGCCGGCTGCAGACGCGTGCCGACGCTGAGGATGGCCACGTCCTTGCCCTCGCGCAGCACCCGGCCCTTGCCGATCGGCAGCACCTCGCCCCGGGCGGGCAGGGGCACGCCCACGCCCTCGCCGCGCGGATAGCGGAAGGCGATCGGGCCCTTGTCGTAGGCCGCCGCGGTCGCGACCATGTGTGTCAGCTCGGCCTCGTCGGCGGCGGCCATCACCACGAAGCCCGGCAGGCAGCTTAAGTAGGCCAGGTCGAAGGACCCGGCGTGGGTGGCGCCATCGGCGCCCACCAGGCCCGCCCGGTCGATGGCGAAGCGCACCGGCAGGCCCTGGATCGCCACGTCGTGGACCACCTGGTCGTAGGCCCGCTGCAGGAAGGTCGAGTAGATCGCGCAGAAGGGTTTGTAGCCCTCCGCCGCCAGGCCGGCGGCGAAGGTCACCGCATGCTGCTCGGCGATGCCGACGTCGAACATCCGCTCCGGGAAGTGGGTCTCGAAGAGGTCGAGGCCGGTGCCCGAGGGCATGGCGCCGGTGATGGCGACGATGCGGTCGTCGTCCTCGGCCTCGCGGACCAGGGCCTCGGCGAACACCTTGGTGTAGCTGGGCGCGGCGGGCTTGCCCTTGGCCTGCACCCCGGTATCCACGTCAAACTTGCTGACCGCGTGCAGCCGGTCGGCGGAGCTCTCGGCGTGGGTGTAACCGCGGCCCTTCTCGGTGACCACGTGCAGCAGCACCGGGCCCGCCTCGCCGTCGCGGATCGCCTCCAGCGCCGGCACCAGGGCGCCCAGGTCATGGCCATCGATGGGGCCCAGGTAGCGGAAGCCCAGCTTCTCGAAGAGCGCGCCGGTGGTCTCGCCATCCCGCGCGGTCAGGCCGTTCAGGTGGCGGCTGAGCGCGCCCACCGGCCTGGCGATCGACATGTCGTTGTCGTTCAGCACCACCAAGAGCTGGCCGGCCCGCGCGCCGGCGTTGTTCAGCGCCTCATAGGCCATGCCGGCGCTCATCGCCCCGTCGCCGATCACCGCGATCACCCGGTTGTCGCCGCCGCTCAAGTCGCGGGCCACCGCCATGCCCAATCCAGCCGAGATCGAGGTCGAGGAGTGCGCCGCGCCGAACGGGTCGTACTCGCTTTCGCTGCGCTTGGTGAAGCCGGAGAGGCCGCCGCCCTGGCGCAGCGTACGGATGCGCCCGCGCCGGCCGGTCAGCACCTTGTGCGGATAGGCCTGGTGGCCGACGTCCCAGATCAAACGATCCTTCGGCGTCTCGAACACGAAGTGCAGAGCGAGCGTCAGCTCCACCACTCCAAGACCCGCGCCCAGATGGCCGCCGGTCACCGAGACCGCCGCAATGGTCTCCGCGCGCAGCTCTTGCGCCAATTGCCTCAGATCGTCTTTCGGCAGGCCCCGCAGGTCTGCGGGGATGGAGATCTGATCCAGCAAGGGACTTCCAACAGTCATGAACACCTCTGGACGGGACGCGAACCGGTGGGGCGGACGCAACGTTCCCTAGCTGCGCCGATCCAACAGGAAGAAGGGGAGCGCCCGCAGCAGATGGGCGGCCTGGCCGTAAGGCGCCAGGGCTGAGCTGGCCTGTTCGGCCAAACGCTCGGCTTCCGAGCGGGCGTGCTCGACGCCCCAGATGGACACCAGCGTGGCCTTGCCCTGGGCCGCGTCCTTGCCGACCTGCTTGCCGGCGGTCTCGGCGGAACCCAGCACATCGATGAGGTCGTCGCAGATCTGGAAGGCCAGGCCGAAGTCGCGGGCGTAGGCATGCAGGGCCGCGCGGTCGGACGCGCCGGCGCCGCCCAGGATGGCGCCCGCCGCGCAGGAGAATTCGAAGAGGGCGCCGGTCTTCTTTTGCTGCAATTCGATGATCTGGGCGGCGCCCAACTGGTGGTTCGGGGCCTCGATATCGATCATCTGGCCGCCGATCATGCCGTCGCTGCCGGCCGCGCGGGCGAGGCTGGCGACCAGTTCGGCGCGAATGTCGCCCGACGGATGGGTCGCCGGATCGGCCAGGAGCTCGAAAGCCAGGGTCAGCAGGCCGTCGCCGGCCAGGATGGCGGTCGCTTCGTCGAACTGCTTGTGCGCCGTGGGCTTGCCGCGCCGCAGGTCGTCATCGTCCATGGCCGGCAGGTCGTCGTGCACCAGCGAATAGGTGTGCAGCGCCTCGATGGCGGCCGCCACGCGCATCGCGTGGCCCGGCGCGACGCCGAACAGGCCCGCCGACTGCAGCACCAGGAAGGGCCGCAGCCGCTTGCCGCCGGCGAAGATGGCGTAGCGCATCGCCTCCTGGGCGCGGCCGTGGAGGCCGGCCGGACGCGGCAGGAGGGCGTCGAGAGCGGCCTCCACCTGAGCGGCTGTGGCCGAGAGCGCACCCTCCAGCGCGGCGCGCGCGGCGTCGCTCCGGGCCCCCTCGTTGTGGGGGGGCGAATCATTCTCCGAGAGCTTCGCGGCCTGGGAATCAGCGGTATTCATCGGTGTCGCTCCGCCGGTTTCTGAGTCGCAGCCTTGCACGGCGGCGCGTCATGAACCACCTAAGCGGTCCAGGCGAGCGGTTCCAGGCCGTGCCAGCTCATCGTGCTCAGGTGTTGCATAGATGCGCTTGGTTCGGACGACCCTCATCTGTCAATCTGGGGTGGCGTAGCCCACGTTCGGGGCCTTGGGCGGGCGCTTCCTTCGCGTCGCCGGAACTGTTGGAGGTGTGGTCGATGCGAGTGGTCCTGGCCCAGCCCCGAGGCTTCTGCGCCGGCGTGGTGCGCGCCATCGACATCGTCGAGCGGGCGCTCGAGAAGTTCGGGGCGCCGGTCTATGTGCGCCACGAGATCGTCCACAACCGCCATGTGGTCAGCGGCCTGGAGGCCAAGGGCGCGCGTTTCGTCGATGAGCTCGACCAGGTGCCGGAAGGCGCCGTCACCATCTTCAGCGCCCACGGCGTCGCCCGCTCGGTGGTCGAGGACGCCCGCGAGCGCGGCCTGCCGGTGCTGGACGCCACCTGCCCGCTGGTCTCCAAGGTCCATTCGCAGAGCCGCCGCTATGTCGGCCTGGGCCGCGCCCTGATCCTGATCGGCCACGCCGGCCACCCGGAGGTCGAGGGCACCATCGGCCAGGTGGACGCCCCCGTGCGCCTGGTCTCGACGCCGGCGGACGTGGAGTCGCTGGACCTGCAGCGCGACACCCCGGCCGCCTACGTGACCCAGACCACGCTCAGCGTCGACGAGACCCGCGAGGTGATCGCCGCGCTGAAGGCCCGCTTCACCGACATCGTCGGGCCGAACACCTCGGACATCTGCTACGCCACCCAGCATCGCCAGTCGGCGGTGCGCGAACTCTGCCGCAAGGTGGACGTCCTGCTGGTGGTGGGCGCCAGCAACAGCTCCAACTCCAACCGCCTGCGCGAGATCGGCGTGGAGGAGGGCGTGCCCAGCTATCTGATCGCCGACGCCACCGAGCTCAGCATCGATTGGGTCGCGGGTGTGGCCTCGGTGGGCTTGACGGCGGGGGCGTCCGCGCCGGAGGAACTGGTGCTCGACGTCATCGCCGCCCTGCGCCGCATTGAGGACGTCGAAGTCACGCAAATGAACGGCGTCGAAGAGAATATCGTGTTCCGCCTGCCGCCCGAGTTGCGGCAGGAGGAGAATGAGCCGGAAACGGCGGAAGCTTGAGCGAGAAGGACTAGACCCCGTGGGAATTCCGTTCGGCCAGGCCGCCCGTATCGGTGGCTATGTGGTGAAGCAGCACCTGATGGGGCGCAAGCGCTACCCCCTCGTGCTGATGTTGGAGCCGCTGTTCCGCTGCAACCTGGCGTGCGCCGGCTGCGGCAAGATCGACTATCCGGACGAGATCCTGAACCAGCGGCTCAGCTATGACGACTGCATGGCCGCGATCGACGAGTGCGGCGCGCCGGCGGTCTCCATCGCCGGCGGCGAGCCCCTGTTGCACCGCGACATGCCGCGGATCGTCGAGGGCTTCATCCAGCGCAAGAAGTTCGTGATCCTCTGCACCAACGCCCTCCTGCTGGCCAAGAAGATCGACCAGTACAAGCCCTCGCCCTTCCTCTCCTGGTCCATCCACCTCGACGGCGACCAGGTGATGCACGACAAGTCAGTCTGCCAGACCGGCGTCTACGACAAGGCCGTGGAAGCGATCCTGCTGGCCAAGTCCAAGGGCTTCCGGGTGCAGATCAACTGCACCCTGTTCGAAGGCTCGGATCCCGAACGGGTGGCCGCGTTCTTCGACGAGATGACCGCCCTCGGCCTCGACGGCATCACGGTCTCGCCCGGCTATTCCTACGAGCGCGCGCCCGACCAGGAGCACTTCCTGAACCGCGAGAAGACCAAGACGCTGTTCCGCGAGATCTTCAAGCGCGGCAAGAACGGCAAGGCCTGGTCCTTCACCCAGTCGGACCTGTTCCTCGACTTCCTGGCCGGCAACCAGACCTTCGAATGCACGCCCTGGAGCATGCCGGCCCGCACCGTCTTCGGCTGGCAGAAGCCCTGCTACCTGCTCGGCGAAGGCTATGTGAAGACCTTCAAGGAGCTGATGGACGACACCGAGTGGGACAAGTACGGCGTCGGCAACTACGAGAAGTGCGCCAACTGCATGGTCCACTGCGGCTTCGAGGGCACGGCGGTGCGCGAGTCGGTGACCAATCCGCTGAACCTGATGAAGGTGGCGCTGGGCGGCATCAAGACCGAAGGCAAGATGGCGCCGGAGATCCCGCTCGATAAGCAGCGGCCCGCCGACTTCGTCTTCTCATCCCACGTCGAGCGCAAGCTGCACGAGATCCGCACGGCCAATCCGCGGGCCAAGAAGACGGCGCGCGTCAGCTAGGGCCCGGAACGCGATCTCCGCCTCGCGGCCGGCGCGGATCAGCGCCGGCAGCTGGGCGGGCCGCTTGGCCAGCGCCCAGAGCACCGCGCCCAGCGCCATGCCGCCGTCCGGCGTCATGCCCACCGTCACCGCGTCCGGCAGGTCCCGGTCCGCTGCGTCGGAGACCACCCGGGCCGCCGCGAACGGCAGGCCCAGCCGCGCGGCGACGCGGGCCGCCACATGGCTCTCCATATCGACCGCGAGGGCGCCGTAGCGTCGATGGGCGTCGGCCTTCTCCGCGGCGCGGATCAGCATGGCGTCGGAGCCCAGGATCGCGCCGGTCCGCGCGCCGGGCAGGCGCTGGGCGATCGCGGCGGCCCAGGCCGCGTCGGTGGGCGCGCTCAGGCCGTCGGCCAGGATTTCCGTCGCCACCACCCAATCCCCGGTCTGGAGGCCCGGCGCGAGCGCGCCGCCGATCCCGAGGCTCGCGATGGCCTCCGCCCCCTCCGCCGCCGCCTCCAGGGCCTGGGCCCGGCCGCCGCCGGGGATCGCCAAGATGCCGGGGCCGCCGAGGATCTGGGCCTCGCGCTTGAGGCCGGTGGCGATGAGGATCGTCACATGCCGAAGCCGACCTGGCGGCTATTGGCCTGCGTCAGGTTGCGGTAGCGGGCGAGCGCCCAGAGCGGGAAGAACTTCGAATAGCCGTGGTAGCGCAGGTAGAAGACCCGCGGGAACCCGCCGCCGGTGTAGCCCGCCTCCGGCCAGAAGCCTTCGGCGTCCTCGACGGACGTCAGCCAGGCCACCCCGCGCGCGACCGCCGGATGGTCGACCAGCCCCGCCGCCATCAGCCCCATAAGCGCCCAGGCGGTCTGGGACGCGGCGGAGGGCGCGGGCTGGTGGCCCTTGTAGTCGAGGGCGTAGCTCTCACAGTCCTCGCCCCAGCCGCCGTCGGCGTTCTGGATGGCCACCAGCCAGTCGGCGGCGCGGCGGACCATCGGGTCCTCGGCGGTCAGGCCCACGGCGTTCAGGGCGCAGAGCACCGACCAGGTCCCGTAGACGTAGTTGACGCCCCAGCGGCCGAACCAGCTGCCGTCCGCCATCTGCGATGTGGCCAGGAAATCGAGCGCGGCCTTCACCTGCGGATCGCCGCGGTCCTTGCCGAGCTGGGCCAGCATGCTGATGCAGCGGGCGGTCACGTCGTCGGTCGGCGGGTCGAGCAGGGCGCCATGGTCGGCGAAGGGGATGTTGTTCAGGTAGTGGAAGCTGTTGTCGGCGTCGAAGGCGCCCCAGCCGCCGTCGCGGCTCTGCAAGCCCTCGACCCATTCAGTCCCGCGCGCGATGGCCTCGTCGAACCGCGCGCCTGAGCGCGGGCGGGCGCGGTCCATGGCCATGACCACCACTGCGGTGTCGTCGAGGTCCGGATAGTGGGCGTTGTTGTACTGGAAGGCCCAGCCGCCGGGGCGCACGTCCGGCTTCTGCTCGGCCCAGTCGCCCTTCACGTCCAGCACCTGGCGCGGGATCAGCCAGTCGAGGCCCTGGGCGGCGGCGGCCTCGCCGGCCTCGCCGCCCACCTCCAAGAGGGTGTGGCAGGTCAGCGCCGTGTCCCAGACCGGCGAGACGCAGGGCTGGCAGTAGACCTCGTCGTCCTTGACCACCAGGAGGCGCTCGACCGACTCCCGGGCCATCGCGCGGTTGGGATGATCGGCCGGGTAGCCCAGGGTGTCGAACATCATCACGCTGTTGGCCATGGCCGGGTAGATCGCGCCCAGGCCATCGACGCCGTTCAGCCGCTCGGTGACGAAGTCCACGCAGGCCTGGGTGGCGCGCGCCCGCAGTCGCCTGGGCCACAGGCCCTCGGCCGCCTTCAGCACCACGTCGAGGGCGTTGAAGCCGACGGTCCAGATCCGCTTGGTCGCCGCGGCCTTGGAGGCAGGCCTGATGTCGGCAGCGCCCTCGTAGAGCTCGGCGATGCCGACGCCGCGCGGATTGCGCGCCACGGGTTTCCGGGTCTGCAGCACCAGCAGCGGCACGATCACCGTGCGCGCCCAGTAGGACATCTTCGACAGGTGGATCGGGAACCAGCGCGGCAGCAGGATCAGCTCGATCGGCATGGTCGGGATGCGCGCCCAGGACATCTGGCCGAACAGGGCGAGTTGGATGCGGGTGAAGACGTTGGCGGCGTTGGGCCCTCCGTGGGCGCGGATCGCGGCGCGGGCGGCGGCCATGTGTGGCGCCTCCGGATCGTCGCCGATCATCTTCAAGGCGTAGTAGGCCTTGATGCTGGCGCTGACGTCGAAAGGCCCGCCGTGGACCAGCGGCCAGCCGTGGTGCGCGCCCTGGATGCGGCGCAGATAGACGCCGATCCTGCGCTCCAGCTCCAGGTCGTCCGGCTCGTTCAGGAACTGGCGCAGCAGAATGTATTCCGCCGGGATGGTGGCGTCGGCCTCCAGCTCGAAGACCCAGTGGCCGTCGGGCTGCTGGCGCTTCAGGAGCGCCTCGGCGGCGCGGCGGATGCGCCGGTCGAGGACGGTGATCGGCGGACTCAGGCCTGCGGAGATATCGTTCATCGGCGGGTCTCTTCGATGACGTGTCGGGCGGCCGCGGCGCCGGAGCGGAGCGCGCCCTCGATTGTGGCGGGCAGGCCCGTCCGCGTCCAGTCACCGGCGAGGGCGAGGTTGGCGAGTTCCGTGCGCGTGCCCGGCCGGCGCGCCTGCTGCTCGACGGTGGCGGCGAAGGTGGCGCGCTTTTCCTTGACGATCTGCCAGGGCGGCAGGTGGGCGGGCAAGGCCAGCGCCTGGGCGACCTCGGCCCACAGGCGCCGGGCCAGGCTCTCGCGCGCCTCGCCGATGATGGCGTTGGCCCCGCTGACCGTGACCGAGATGCGGTCCTCGAAGCAGAAGATCCACTCGACCGTCGAGTTCAGCACCCCGGTGATCAGCGGCGCGCCAGGCGGCGGCGCCAGGCGGAAGTGGCCGTTGACGATGCTCTCGAAGGCGTCCGGCACGGTGAGGCCGGGCAGCAGCTCCGCGGCGATCCAGGGCGGGACAGCCAGCACCACCCGGTCGGCGGCCGCCAGGGTCACGGCGCCGCCGTCGGAGAAGGTCAGGCCGGTCACGCGGCGGTCCGCGGCCTCAAGGCCGGTCAGCCGTCGTTGCAGGCGCACGCCCGCGCCGCGCGCGTCCAGGTAGGCCAGGGCCGGATCGACGAAGGCCGCGGCCAGGCCCGGCGTCGGCACACGCGGCGCATAGGCTGCGCCGCCCTTGGCCAGGGTCTCGCGCACCACATTGGCCGCCAGCTCCGCCGCGCCGGCTTCGGGGGCGAGGTTGAGGGCGGCCAGCAGCACCGGTCGCATCAGCCGGTCCCACACCGGGCCCTCGCAGGCGATCGCCTCGTCCACCCGCTGGCCGGCCTTGGCGTTCAGCAGTCCGGCCAGGCCAAGGTAGTCGCCGAGCTTCGCGCCGGGCACGCCGCGGGCGCGGCTGAAGATCCACCAGGGCAGGACGCTGGGATTGGGCCGCACGGTCCAGCGCTCGCCGCTCGCCAGGTCGACGAAGGGGAACTGCGTCTCGGCCGGCCCAGTCAGGCGGTCGCTCGCGCCCAGGCGCGCCAGATAGGCCTTCACCGCCGGATTGCCCGACAGCACCAAGTGGTTGCCGTTGTCGATGGTCAGGCCCACCTGGGCGTCGAAATAGGAGCGGCAGCGCCCGCCCGCCTGGGCGGCCGCCTCCGAGACCTCGACGGCCAGCCCGGCTTCCGCCAGCGCCGTCGCGGCGCCGAGCCCCGCGAGCCCAGCGCCCACCACATGGACCGTCATCCGAACAGGCCCTGGGTCAGGAGCAACCAGATCAGCGCCGCCTTCTTGACCTTCACTTGAGTGCGCGGCGCGGCCCAGCCGCGGGCCTGCATCTGCTTCAGGAGGCCCGCATAGGCCGCCTCCATCAGCCGCGGCGCGGCCAGGCGGCCGGGCGGCTTGGCGGCCAGGATGCGGTTGGCCTCGCGGAAGTGGGCCTGGGCGGTCTCGGCCAGCTCGCGGCAGACCGCGTCCACGCCCGGCATGAGGATCGCCTCGTGCGGATCGTCGTTTGCGATCCCGGCATTGGTCAGGAGTTCGTCGGGCAGGTAGAGGCGGCCGATGTCGGCGTCCTCGTCAACATCGCGCAGGACGTTGGTCAGCTGCAGGGCGCGGCCCAGGTGGTGGGCCAGGGTCAGGCCGGGATCGTCGGCCATGCCGAACACCCGGATCGACAGCCGCCCCACGGCCACGGCGACCCGGTCGCAATAGAGGTAGAGGGTCTCCAGATCCGGCCGGACGATGCCTTCCAGGTCCATCTGCATGCCGTCGACGACCGCCAGGAAGTCTTCCTTGTCGAGACGGTAGCGCGCGACGGCGTCGGCGAGCATGGCCGCCTGGCCCGGATCGCCGCCGGCGTAGAGCGCCTCGAGGTCGGCGCGCCAGGCGTCCAGCGCCACACGCTGCTGCGGGATCGGCATGGTCTGGTCGTCGGCGATGTCGTCGACGACGCGGCAGAAGCCGTAGATCGCGTACATGGCCTCGCGCTCGGCCTTCG
The DNA here is from genome assembly GCF_004799515.1 of Phenylobacterium sp. GTDB lineage: Bacteria > Pseudomonadota > Alphaproteobacteria > Caulobacterales > Caulobacteraceae > Phenylobacterium. The sequence continues at coordinate 108,431 of NZ_SSMX01000026.1, forward strand.
GCAGGACGCGCATGCCGGCGTAGAACGAGCTGCCGGACGCGGCCTGGGCGTTGGCGGCGGCGGCCTTGGGGTCAGCGTCGGCAGGGCGCGAAAGGGTCATGGCCATGACTGTTGCTAGCCTCCCCGCACGGCGATGTCTCGCGGATCGGTGAGCGCCCGCGCCAGCGCCGAACCCGCCAAGGGGATCAGCTCCAGCTTGCGGTGGTGCACCCGCTCACTTAGCGGATCGCGGTCCATCAGCCGCTGGGTCAGATCCTCCGCCACGCGCTGGATGAAGGCCACCTCCAGGCGCAGCCGGCCGTTGCGGATCTGGCCCGCCAGCGGCCGGCCGCGGGCCAGCAGTTCGCGGGTCTGGCGCGCCAGGCTGGAGATCACCAGCCGAAGGCCCGGCGAGGCGGCCGGCTGGGCCAGCGCGGTGACGTCCAGGCCGGCGGCGGCCAGGTCCTCCTCCGGCAGATAGACCCGGTCGAGTTCGCGGTAGTCCTTGGCGCAATCCTGCAGGTGGTTGATCACCTGCAGGGCGGCGCAGAGCGCGTCGGAGGCGGCCCAGGTGGCCTGCGCCTCGCCGTGGATGTCCAGCACCATGCGGCCCACCGGCGCCGCGGAGTAGCGGCAATAGTCCATCAGCTCGTCCCAGTTGGCGTACCTCGACTTAACGACGTCACGGCGGAAGGCTTCCAACAGGTCGAGCGCATGGGTCACCGGCAATTTCCGCTCGGCCAGCGCCTGGCGCAGGCCGAGCGCGGGAGCGTCGCGGTCGTGCTTGCCGGTCAGGGTGGCGCGCATCTCCTCGAGTAGGCGCAGGCGCTCGCGGTCGCTGGCGGTGGCGTGGTCGGCGACGTCGTCGGCGGTGCGGGCGAAGCGGTAGAAGGCCATCACCGGGGCGCGGTAGCGCGGCTCGATCAGCACCGAGGCGACTGGGAAGTTCTCGTCCTTGTGCCCCTTGCCGGAGACCAGGTCCTGGGCGGCGCTCATGCGGTCCTCGCCCCTCTGGACCGGGATGTGGGGGCCTGGGCGCGGCCCTTCCACATGCCGCCCTCGCCGCGCCAGACCTGGATGGCCGATTGCAGGGTGAAGAGGGCGTAGAGCGTCCCGATCGCCGGCAGGGCCAGGCCCCACAGCGGCGAGCGGCGGTAGAAGCGCAGCATGGGCTGGAAGCACACCGCCATGCCAAGCCAGGCCACGACGCCCGCCCAGCGCGCGGGACCCGAGCCGAACACGGCGAGCGCCGGCGGGACCAGGTAGGTCAGCACCAGCCCGACCAGCGTCCCGGCCAGCGTCAGGGCCGAATAGTTGAGCTGGGCGAAGGCCGAGCGCGAGATCATCCGCCCGATCGCGCCCACGTCCGGATAGGGCCGGATGGAGCGGGCGCGGTGCGTCAGGCCGAGCCAGATGGGCCCCTGCGCCTTCATGATCGCCCCCATGGCGCAGTCGTCGATCACCGCCGCGCGGATCGCGGCCACGCCGCCGGCGCGGGCCAGGGCCTCGCGGTCGGCCAGCATGCAGCCGCCGGCCGCGCCCGCGAGCTTTCGCCTCGGATCGTTCACCTGGCGGAACGGATAGACCATCTGGAAGAACAGCACGAAGGCCGGGATCAACAGCTTCTCCGCGAAGGTCGCGCAGTGCAGCTCGGCCATCAGCGAGGTGAGCGTAAAGGCACCGCGCTCGGCGCGGGCGACCAGGCGGCGCAGGTTGTCGGCGTCGTGGGCGATGTCGGCGTCGGTGAGCAGCAGGTACCTGGGCGCCAGCTCCGAGGCCCGTGCGACCCCCTGCGACATCGCCCACAGTTTTCCGGTCCAGCCGGCGGGCAGGGGCGCGCCGCTCAGGACCTCCAGCCGGTCCGCCGCGCCCAGCGCCCGGGCCGCGGCGCGGGCGGCTTCGGCGGTGCCGTCGGAGCTGTCGTCGTCCACCAACACCACCTTGAAGGCCCCGGGATAGTCCTGGGCCAAAAGGCTGCCGACGGAGCGGGCGATGACGTCGGCCTCGTCGCGCGCCGGGACCACGGCGACCACGCCCGGCCAGGCCGCCGGCTCGGGGACGCCGGCCGCATCGGTCTGGTCGGCGCGCCAGAAACCGCCGCGGGCCGTCAGCAGATAGGCCCAGATCGCCACCGCCAGCAGACCCAGCACGCCTTCGATCATCTAGAGGTATCCCCGCGCGCGAAACCAGGTCAGGGCGTCCTGCAGCGCCTCCGGATAGGGACGCGCCGAATAGCCCAGCTCGCGCTCCGCCTTGGCGGAGCTGAAGTACATGTGGTGGCTCGCCATCTTCAGCGCATCCTTGGTCAGGAAGGGCTCGCGGCCCGTCACCTGGCCGATCAGTTCGGCGATCTCGGCGAGCGGCCACAATGGGCCGATGGGCAGCCGCACGGTGGGCGCGCGGCGGCCGCTCAGGCGGGCGATCTCGCCCAGCATCTCACTCAGCGGCGCATCCTGGCCGCCCAGGATGTAGCGCTCGCCGATGCGGCCTTTCTCCAGGGCCAGCAGATGGCCCTCGGCGACGTCGTCGACATGGACGAGGTTGAGGCCGGTGTCGACATAGGCCGGCATCTTGCCCTGGGCGGCTTCGACGATGATCCGGCCGGTGGGCGTGGGCTTGACGTCACGCGGGCCGATGGGCGTGGAGGGGCTGACGATCACCGCCGGCAGGCCGCGCTCGGCCGCCAGGCGCTCGACGATCCGCTCGGCCGCCACCTTGCTGCGCTTGTAGGCGCCGATGGCCTCGTCCTCGCTGAGCGGCCCGGTCTCGTCGGCGGGCGAGCCCTCGGCGTGGAGGCGCAGGGTGGCGACGCTCGACGTATAGACCACGCGCTCGAGGCCGGCGCCGATCGCCGCGGCCATCACCGCGCCGACGCCCTCGATGTTGTTGCGGACGATCTCCTGCGGATCGCGCGCCCAGATCCGGTAATCGGCGGCCACGTGGAACAGGTAGCGGCAGCCCGTCAGCGCCTCAGCCACCGCAGCCTGGTCGCGGATGTCGCCCACTGCGACCTCGGCGTCGAGGCCCTCGAGGTTGGTCCGCGGGCTCGACGGGCGCACCAGGACGCGAACGGCCGCGCCGCGCGCCTGTAGCGCGCGGGCCACGGCCGAGCCGACAAATCCTGCGGCGCCCGTGACCAGCACGGGGATATTGCGAAGCTCCATGACGCGCCCTGACCACCGGGGCGCGAAACCTAGGGCGTTCGCCGCCCGGATGGAACCGTCCAGGACGCCTTTAGGACGAGGTCAGAAGATCGGGTCTTCCGAGGCCGGCAGGGCGGCGGGCGCGGCGGTCGGCGTCGGCGCGGGCGGATCGGCCTCCGCCTGGGTCTGCGGCGACGAGGCGCCTCCGCTGGGCGGCGGAGGCGGGGATGGCGTGGGCGGCGAGGGCGAGGTCTCGGGCGTGTCGAGGTCCGGCAGGGCGTCGATGCTGACCGGCTTGCCGGCGATCTCGGCGGCGCGCTTCTGCAGGTAGTAGGACCGCAGGGTCGCGTAGGGGTCGGTGGACGTCTGGCGGATCGTCTGGATGTCCTGCTGGGCGTCTGTCCGGTCGCTGAGGCCGCCCGCGATGGTGATGGCGATTCCGATCTCGTCGCGGTCCGGATACTTGATGTAGTTCAACGGGTTCAGCCCGATGTCGGCCAGGCTGCCGAAGCCGTCACGTAAGGTCGTGGGCCCGACCAGCGGCAAGAAGATGTAGGGCCCCGGCCCGACGCCCCAGCGGCCCAGCGTATTGCCGAAGCCGTTCTCGCGGTAGCGCAGGTGGTTCTGCTTCGCCACGTCGACGATCCCGGCGATGCCGATGGTGCTGTTGAGCACGAAGCGGGTGAGGGTCTTCGCCGCCTGCACGGGACGCACCTGCAGCAGGTCGTTCACGAGGATCGTCGGCTCGTTCAGGTTGTGGCAGAAGTTGCGCAGGGCATCGCGGAAAAAGCCGGGGCTCTTGCCGTAGCCGCTGGAAACCGGGCCGAACAGGTGACGGTCGAGGGATTCCTCGATGGCGAAGAACCGGCGGTTGGTCCGCTCCCAGGGGTCGCCCGGCGTCTGTTGGGCGCGGACTGGACCCGCGGCCACGGTCAGGGCCGCAATGGCGGTCATGACGAGGAGGCGCGGACGGCCTGGGCTCATGGCTTCACCTTTGGCTTGCCGGGTCGGGGGAGGACCTCGGCGGTGTCGAGGATGGCTGGCCTAGCGAGCCGCGCGCACGATAGGAACGCACAGACACGCAGAAAGCAGCGCCGCCATTGCATCTCCTACTCGAAATCCTCGGCGCGGCCAGCCTGGTGTTGGCCTTGGCGGGCAGCGCCTATCAGGTGCTGGCCGCCGCGCGAATCGCGGCGTTTCGCAGTCCGCCGCTGGCTGGATCCGCCGCCGAATCCCCGGCGGTGACGCTGCTGAAGCCCCTGCACGGCGCCGAGCCGGGGCTGGAGGCGGCGCTGCGCAGCGGGCTCGATCAGGACTATCCGGGCGAGGTCCAGATGGTGCTGGGCGTGCAGGACCCAGCGGACCCGGCCCTGGACGCCGCGAAAGCTCTCCGTGCGGCCTATCCGGCGCGGGACGTCGTGGTCGTCGCCGATCCGACCCCGCACGGAGCGAACCGCAAGATCGCCAACCTGATCAACATGGCCCCCCGGGCGCGGCATGGGCTGATCGTGCTCTCCGACAGCGACATCGCCGTGCGGCCGGACTATCTGCGCCGCGTGGTGGCCGCGCTGAGCGAGCCGGGCGTCGGCGTGGTCACATGCCCCTACTATGGCGAGGGGCGGGCCGGTTTCTGGTCGCGGCTGGCGGCCATGGGGTTGACCTACCAGTTCCTGCCCAGCGTGGCGGTGGGCGTGACGCTCGGCCTGGCCACCCCCTGCATGGGCTCGACCATCGCGCTCAGCGGCGAGACCCTGGCGCGGATCGGCGGCTTCGAGGCCTTCGCCGACCTCCTGGCCGACGACTACGCCATCGGCGCGGCGGTGCGGGCGCTGGGGCTGCGCAGCGTCGTGGCGCCGGTGCTGGTCGCCCACGGCTGCGCCGAAGCGACTCTGGGCGACGTGGTCCGCCACGAGCTGCGCTGGGCGCTGACGGTGCGCGGCGTCGACCCGGCCGGCTTCTTCGGCAGCGGGGTCACACACGCGATTCCGCTGGCCCTGCTGGGGGTTCTTTTCACCGCCGCGGCGCCCGCCGCCTTGGCGGTGCTGGCCATCGCCCTTATCTGCCGCTTATGGACGATGCGGCAGGTGGACGAGGCAGCAGGGATCGCACGCGGCGGTTGGCTACTTGCGCCGGCGCGCGATATCCTCTCTTTCGCCATCTTCGCAGGCTCGTTCTTCGTGCGCGCGGTGGAGTGGCGCGGAACCCGCTTCCGCGTTGACCCGCAAGGCGCGCTTGAGCGCATATAGGACCCGCATGCTTCGCACCCTTTTCCTCCAGGCTCCGTCCTTCGACGGCTACGACGGCGGCGCCGGCGCGCGCTATCAGATGAAGCGGGAGGTGAAGTCCTTCTGGTTCCCCACCTGGCTGGCGCAGGCCGCGGCCATGGTGCCGGGCTCCAAGCTGATCGACGCGCCGCCGCACAACCAGTCCTTCAAGGACATCGAGGCCGACGTCCGCGGCCACGAGATGATCGTGGTCCACACCTCGACGCCGTCCTTCAAGTCCGACTGCCAGACGGTGCGGATGATCCGCGAGATCAACCCGACCGCCAAGATCGGCTTCATCGGCGCCAAGGTGGCCGTCGAGCCGAATGAGAGCATGGCGGCCTGCCCCGAGCTCGATTTCGTCTGCCGCAACGAATACGAGGACACCATCCGGGAACTGGCCGAGGGCAAGCCCTGGGCGGAGATCCTGGGCCTGACGTACCGCAACGAGGCGGGCGAGATCGTGGCTACGCGCGAGCGGCCGATCCGCGAGGACATGGACGAGCTGCCGTCCGTCCTGCCGCTCTACAAGCAGCTGAAAGTCGAGAACTATTTCGGCGGCTACCTGCTGCACCCCTACATGAGCTGGTACACCGGCCGCGGCTGCAAATCCCGCTGCACCTTCTGCCTGTGGCCGCAGACCATCGGCGGCCACCGCTATCGCCTGCAGTCGGTCGAGCGCGTGGTCGAGGACGTGAAGTACGTACAGCGGGAGTTCCCGCAGGTGCGCGAGATCTTCTTCGACGACGACACCCTCACCGACCACCACGAGCGGGTCGAGGAACTCGCCCGGGCGCTGGGTCCGTTGGGCGTCACCTGGTCCTGCAACGCCAAGGCCAATGTGCCGCGCAAGACGCTGGAAGTGATGAAGGCCAACGGCCTGCGCCTGCTGCTGGTCGGCTACGAGTCCGGCAACCAGAAGATCCTGCACAACATCAAGAAGGGCCTCCTGGTCGACGTGGCCAAGCGGTTCGCCCGCGACTGCCACGAGCTCGGCATCATCGTCCACGGCACCTTCATCCTGGGCCTGCCGGGCGAGACCCGCGAGACGATCCAGGAGACCCTGGCCTTCGCCAAGGAGGTCAACCCGCGCACCCTGCAGGTGTCGCTGGCCGCGCCCTATCCGGGCACCTTCCTGTACAACCAGGCCAAGGAGAACGGCTGGTTCGCGTCCGACGTCGACCTCCTGACCGACGACGGCACCCAGATCGCGCCCCTGGACTATCCGCACCTCAGCCACACGGAAATCTTCAATTCGGTCGAGGACTTCTACAAGAAGTTCTACTTCCGGCCGTCGAAGATCGCCGAGATCGTGGGCGAGATGCTGACGTCGAAGGACATGCTGGTGCGCCGCCTGCGCGAAGGCGTGGAATTCTTCCAGTTCCTGCGCACCCGTGAAGACATGATCGTCTCCTGAGCCCTCCGGCTGGCTTGAGGCGGCTGATCGTCACCGCCGACGACTTCGGCGCCGCGGCCGAGGTCAATGAGGCGGTGGAGATCGGCCACCGCGACGGCGTCCTGACCTCCGCCAGCCTGATGGTGGCCGCCCGTGGCTGCGCCGACGCCGTGGCGCGGGCGAGGCGGCTGCCCAAGCTGCGCGTGGGGTTGCACCTGGTGCTGGTGGAGGGCCGACCGAAGCTGCCGGCGAACGAGTTGCCGGACCTCGTCACCCGCGACGGCCTGTTCCGCACCGACATGGCGGTCATGGGCGCGGAGATCTTCTTCCGGCCGAAGGTGCGCCGCCAGCTCGCCGCGGAGATCGAGGCGCAGTTCGCCGCCTTCGCCGCCACCGGCTTGCCGCTGGACCACGCCAACACCCACAAGCACTACCACCTGCACCCGACCATCGCCGGCCTGATGCTGAGCATCGGGGCCCGTTATGGGCTGAGGGCCAGCCGCGCGCCGATCGAGCCCCGCGCCATCCTGGCCGCCGTCGATCCGGCCGCGGCGCCGAGGCCGGCCTACGTCACCGAGCCCTGGGCGCGGCAGGTGCGGGCGCGCTATCGGCGGGCGGGGATCACGGTCGCCGACCAGGTGTTCGGGCTGGCCTGGTCGGGCACCATGACCACGGACCGCGTGGCTGGGATCCTGCGCCGGCTGCCGCCGGGTTTGAGCGAGCTCTACCTGCACCCGGCGACCAGCGGCGGCTTCGAGGGCGCGGTAGCGGGTTACGATTACGCAGGCGAGCTCGCCGCCCTTACCGCAGCGCAGACGCGCCAGGCGCTTGCCGGGAGCGGCGCCGAACACGGCGGATTTTCCGACTTCGTTTGAGGCCCAGCGGGGTTTTCACGGCGAGAGAATTTCCTACATCGCGGGCGACGTCCGGCCTCGACGCCGGGCGCTCCACGACCTGAACCTTCGATGGCTTCTTCCCCACCGAGCTGGTGGACACCTTCGAGCCGGTGATGCGCGAGGAGGGCCGCCACATCCTGTTCTTCGTCAACTGGGTCGCGTGGAAGCGGCGCAACATGCCCCTGTGGCGCCGCCCCTGGTTCGAGCTGAAGGCCATGGCGGTGTGGTTGTTCCTGATCGCCGAGCGGATCGGCATCGCCGGCGACATGGAGAAGAGCGACAAGGCGCAGGACAGCAACTTCACCCTGAACGGCTCGAAGGAGCTGGGCGTGGAGATCAGCTTCCCCGAACTGGCGCGCATCTGCCTGGAGGAGAACGACCGGCGCCTCGCGCCCTACGATGCGCGCTTGATCCGGCCGGTGTTCGTCCCCAACATGATCCGGCTCGCGCTGCGGTTCATGAAGACGCCGCGGGCTACAGTCGCGGCTTGAGCCGGTCCTTCAGGCCGGGGATTTCGGGGATTTCGTGAGCAAGGTGACCCGCGGCGGGGTGTTCGCGGCCTTGGTCGCCGGCTTGGCGCTGCTGACCCTGGTGGTGGCCGTCGTCGGCTACCAGTCGGTGCTGTCGGCCATCGGCAAGGCCGGGGTGGCGGGCTTCGCCGTCTATACCCTCTACTGGCCCCTGGTGATCCTGATCCTGGGCGCAGCCTGGTTCGCGGTCTCCCCGGGGCTGGGCGCGCGCGGCCTGGGCGTGCTGGTCTGGGCGCGGCTGCTGCGCGAGGCGGGCTCCGACATCCTGCCCTTCGCCCAGGTCAGCGGCTTCCTGCTGGGCGCGCGGGTGGCGCAGGCCGAGGGCGTGCCGGAGGACCTGGTCGCGGCCTCGACCATCGCCGACATCACCACCGAGCTGTCGGCCCAGGTGCTCTACACCCTCCTGGGCGTGGGCCTGCTGGCGGCGCAGTTGCGCGGCGGCCTGCACGGCTCGGCGCTGATGTGGCCGATGCTGGGGGCGCTGGCCTTCCTGCTGATCGCGGCCTTCGGCTTCGTCCTGGTGCAACGGCGCGGCGTGAGCTGGCTGGGTGGGCTGGCGCAGAAGTGGCTGCCGGATTCCGTGAGCCGGGCGGGCGCGGTGCGCGACACCCTCGACGCCATCTACCGCCAGCCGCTGCGCCTGCTGGCCGGCGTCGCCCTGCACAGCGCCGGCTGGGTGGGCAGTGGCCTGGGGTCATGGATCGCGTTGAAGTTCATGGGCGCGAACGCCCCGCTGTGGGCGGTGCTGGCGGTGGAGAGCCTGATGTACGCCGCCCGCGGCGTGGCCTTCATGCTGCCGGGCGGCCTGGGCGTGCAGGAAGGCGCCTATGTGGTGCTGGCGCCGCTGTTTGGCCTGCAGCCCAGCGACCTGCTGGCCGTCTCCCTGCTGCGCCGGGCCCGTGACCTCGTGGTGGGCGTGCCGGTGCTCTTGATCTGGCAGGCGCGCGAGGGCCGCGCGCTCGTCGCACGCTCGCCCAAGCCCGCGCCGGACGCCTAGGCCGCGGGCTCTCCCTTGGGCTCGGTAGGCGTCGGGCCGAGCAGGGCAGGCTCGAAGATCAGGGCGGCGACCAGGGTCCAGATCAGCGAGATCATCAGGATCTTGCCCATGCTGGCGGTGCCCGGATGGCTGGAGAACATCAGGCTGCCGAAGGCCGTGCCGGTGGTCATGGCGCTGAAGAACACCCCGCGCGCCAGACTGGACTGCAGGAGGTTGGTGGTCCCCGCGCGCCAGGCCATCACGAAGTAAATGTGGAAGGCCACGCCGACCCCGAACAGCAGCGGGAAGGCGATGATGTTGGCGAAGTTGATCGGCTGGCCGATCAGGACGCAGGTGCCCAGCGTCAGGAAGCCGGCCAGCACGATGGGCGCCAGCGTGAAGGCCACCTCGCGCAGGCTGCGCAGCACGAGCAGCAGCAGGGCGGTGATCGCCACGAGGGAGAGCAGGCCCGCCTCGATGAACGACCGGCTGATGGTCTTGCCGGCCTCCTGGATCGAGATCGGGGCGCCGGAGGCGTCCGGCGCGATCGTGCGCACCGCCTTGGAGAAGGCCGCCAGGACCTTGTTGTCGTTGGAATCGCCCTTGGGCGAGACCTGCGCGCGGGCGCGGCCGTCCGGGGTCACCCAGTCGCGGACCATGTCGGGCGGCAGACTCTGCAGCGTCACCGGCTCGGCGGTGAGCAGGGCGCGGAGCTGGTCGAGCAGGGTGTTGAGCGGCGGGATCAGGGCGGCGGTGGCGCGGGCGCGGCCGTCGGGCGGGCCGCTGGCCAGGGTTTCCAAAGCGCCGGCGAGGCGCAGGGCGTCCGCCGCGCCAGCTTGAGCAGCGCCGGTCCCGGCCGCCGCGCGCAGCTTGGCGGCGGTGGCTTTCAGCGCGGCCACGGTCTCGGCGTCGGTGGGCGTCGGCTGGGTCTCGAAGGGGTTCAGCGTCGGGTCGAGGAGGAGCTGGGCGTCAGAGATGGCGGCGAGCTTGGCCGGCTGGTCGTCGGGGATGAAGCTCGCCAGCGTGATCGCCTGAGCGACCTGCGGCAGCTGGCCCAGCCGGTCGGCCAGCTTGTTGGCCGCGTCGAGCGAGGGCGCGAGCACGTCGATGGTGTTCGGCGTCTCCGTCGGGTCCTTGATGATGTCGTTGAGGGTCGACATCGCCTCGCCGTGGGCGTTGCGCAGGTGCATCGGGTTGAAGTCGAAGCGGACGAAGGGCAGCAGGGCGACGCTGACCAGGGTCGAGGCGGCGAAGGCCCAGAGCACCGTCTTGCGGCGTTCCACCAGGAAGCGGTCGAGGGGGGCCATGCGGCGCGAGCCCACCTCCTCGGTCTGGCGCGGGGTGCGGAAGATCAGGATCAGCGCCGGCAGCAGCGTGATGTTCAGCACCAGGCCGATGACCATGCCGACCCCGGCGATGATGCCGAGCTCCGAGACCCCGATGTAGGGGGTCGGCAGGAAGGCCAGGAAGCCGAGGGTGATGGCTGCGGCGGCCAGCGCCAGCGAACCGCCGATGCCGGTGGCGGCGGCTTCCAGGGCAGCTTTGCGGTCGTCGTGGATCAGGCGCTCGGCGCGGAAGCGTACGCTGAACTGGATGCCGAAATCGACGCCCAGCCCCACGAACAGCGGGATGAAGGCCACGGAGATCAGGTTGAAGCGGCCGACGGTCACCAGCCCCATGGCGGCGGTGAGCAGGAGGCCGATGAGCGTGGTCGTCAGGATCGCCGCCACCAGCCTGGCCGATTTCACCGCCAGCCACAGCATGACCAGCACCGCCAGGCCCATGGAGCCGGTGACCAGCCACACCCGATCGGTGAGCGAGGCGAACTCCTCGTCCGACAGCGGCACGGAGCCGGTCAGGCGCACGGTGACCCCGTGGGCGGCGTCGAGGCTGAGGGCCTTGGCGGTGGCGCGAATGGCGTCGCTGGCGTCCTCGCCCGGCATCAGGCCGCCATAGTCCAGCTTGGGCCGCACGACGATGAAGCGGCGCGTGGGCGCCTGCAGACCCTTGCCGTCGCCGGCCACCAGGGCCTGCCAGGAGAAGAAGGCGGGTTTGCCGGCGGCGGCCTTCTGCAGGACGTCGGCGAGGGCGGCCAGCGGCTTGTCCACGGCGGCGAAGGTGGTCTGGCCCTGGGTCACGCCGTCGGCCATCGTCCCGATCGCGCCGGCCACGCCGCGCAGGCTGGGGTCGGCGGCCAGGGGCCCGAGGAAGGGCTGGGCGGAGACCAGCTGGTCGGCGGTGGCGCGCACCTGGTCGGTGGGCAGGAAAAGCAGGCCCTCGCGGGCGAAGAAGGCGCCGCCGTCCGGGCGGCGCGCGCTGAGGAAGACCTTGTCCTGGGGTTCAAGCTTTGCGGCCAGCGAGGCCGCCGCCTGTTCCGCCAGCTCCGGGGTCGCGCCGTCCACCACGACCACGGTGGTGTCGCCGTTCTGTGGGAAGGCGGCGTCCATGGCGATCTCGTGTTGGCGCCATGGCACCTTGTCGGAGATCAGCTTGGCCGTGTCGCTGGTCATGCTGAAGTGGCCGGCGGCGAACACGAGGGCCGCCGCCGACAGCAGCAGGCAGACCAAGAGGGTCAGCCAGGGATGGCCGCTCCCCAGCCGCACGGCCGCGGCGATGGGAGCGGTGGTCAGCCGGCGCATGGACGCGCCGAACCTGCCGCCCGACGCGGCTTAGCCGCCAAAATGGCGCAGGGTGAAGGAGATGGTCTGGTCGCCGCCCGCGTAGGTGAAGGCGGCCGACTGGAAGCTCGGCGGCGCGAGATGGATCGGGGCGTTGTTGGAGAAGCCCACGCCGACCCGCGGCACGCCCAGGATGTTGCGGTCGACCGAATGGTTGTCGTTCCTGTCCTCGTAGGCCTGGGCCGCGTAGACGCCGGGGGGCAGGTCTTTCACGGTCACCACGGTGACGCCCGGAGTCGCGGGTGCCGCGCCTTCATAGCGGCAATCTTTCAGGAAATCGCTGACCGAACAGATGGCGACGCGCACGTGGCCGCGGGCGGCGCTGACGCCGGCGATGGCGACATGCAGCACGCCGGACCCGTCGACGGTGACGTCGTTGGCCTGGGCGGAGGAGGCGAGGAGGGTGAAGGCGGCCACGGCGGCCGCGGCGATGTGTTTTGCGAACATGGGAGTGAATTCAGCAGTCTATCCTGACAGCTTAGATGGTAACCCGACGCCCCTTTAACAACCGCTGCACGTCACAAAGGCGCCGCAAACTGTGTTCTTCGCGCAACGCGCGAGCGGTCTTCCGTGAGCGGGGGGGCGACACTACATAGCTCCGAGGGCGCGGACGGGCGTCGAGGGATGGGCATGCGGAAAGGCGTTATCGTGCTGATGGTGGCAGCCTGCTGCGCCGCCGGCGGCTGCACGAAAAAGAACTCGCTCTATCTGGAGCCGGGCAAGTCGGAGCCATCACGCGCCGCGCCGGCGGCCAAGCCCGCGCCTGCGCCTGCGGCGCCTACCCATCCCTAGGGTGCAGCCCACCACCGCTTTCCCCGCGAAAGCGGAGACCCAGGCTTTTTGAACCACGGAATTCACGGAAGGCACGGGAACGGGAATCTTGGCCGTAGGCCGCGTTCCGGGTTGAGCCCGCTTCGCGCCATTCCGTGCCTTCCGTGGTCTTTCTTAAGGGCGGAGCGAAAAATCCCTGGATCCCGCTTTCGCCGGGCTGCGATCGCTGAGCTCAGCCGGCGATGGGGCCCGAGGGTTGCGGCGCCGGCTCGCCTTGCGGCTCCGGGCGCGGCTTAATAGGCGGGAGGAACGGGTGCAGCAGCTGGCCCACGATCGTCTGCGGGATCGGCTCGTTTATCCCGTAGGCGGCGGGCCACTGCCCGCGGGGCAGGTAGTGTGTGCCGAACAGGCGGTCCCACACCGGCAGCATGGAGGCGAAGTTGCGGTTCTGCGGCTCGGTCGCCGTGTGGTGCCAGAGGTGGAAGGCCGGCGTCGCCAGCAACCACTCCAGCGGCCCCAACCGCCACCGCACGTTGGCGTGGATGAAGAAGCCCCAGAAGGTCACCGCCAGCATCAGGAGGGTGGCCACCAGCGTGCCCTGCACACTCTGCGGCGCGCCCAGGCCCAGGATGTAGATCGGCACGAGGCCGCAGACGCGGATGAAGGCGTTGTCGATGGGATGTGCGCGCGCGCTGATCAGGAAGTAGACGTGTTCCGGCGCGTGGTGCAAGGCGTGGAACCGCCACATGAACGGCAGCTCGTGCGCCCAGCGGTGGCCCCAGTAGAAGCCAAAGTCGGCGACGACGAAGGCCGCCAGGCCGCGGACCCAGAACGGCCAGGATTCCACGGTCTCATGCCAGCTTGCCGGTACGAAGGTGTAGGCGACGTAGGCGGCCGCCGCCAAGGGCAGCATCAGCACGAACGGCGGCAGGAAATTGCTGATGAAGTAGAAGCCGATGTCCCTGAGGACCGAACCACGGAGGATCTTCTTCGGGCGCACCGCGAACAGCCATTCCAGCGGCACGAAGACCGCCGTCAGGAGGACGAGCCAGAGGCTGGCGCGCAGCCCCTCCAGCAGATAACCGCGGACGTGCTGATGGTGTTCGAGGAACGCTTGCACACGCTGGCTCCAAGACTGTGCGGCCGGCGAAAACGGAAACGCACCCGCGAGACGCTAGGGCGTCCCGCGGGTGCGTCAAGCCAAAGGCTCGGCGTCTGGGCGCCTAAGCGCAGACGGCCGCGCGCTTGGCGCGCTCGCGGCGCAGGATGCTGCCCGCTCCGGCGAAGCCCAGGATAGCCAGGGCCCAGCTGGCCGGCTCCGGCACGCCGGGGCTGAGGCCCGCGGGCGAGTCGACGCCGGTCAGGAAGGCGATCGGCGGCACGTTGATCGTGCTGCCCTGGTTCGCCCACGCCAGGAAGCCGAGGACGTCGGTCGTCGCGTCGGCCGTCAGGTTCACCGTGACGTAGTTCCACGACACGCCGCCGCCGGAGGTGACGTGCATCAGGGTCGTCGAGGCGATGCTCGCGTCCGCATCGGTGTCGTAATAGACGTCCTTGCTGTCGCCCAGGCCGTCATCCTTGGTGCTGAGGCCGGCCGTCCCGAGGGACACGATCCATTGGTTTGTCGAGTCGCCGGTGAAACCCTGCTGCTGGCCGGCCGCCTGATAGAAGCTGAGGCTGTAGGTCTTGCCCACGGTCAGGCCGCTGACCGTGTAGTTGAAGCCGCTCTCGTAGTAGGGGTTGCCGTCGGCCTCCACGTAGTTGTAACCCCCCTTGATGCTGAGTGCGCCGGGATCCTGGTAGGTGGCGATGCCGCCGCTGAAGCTCGTGGCGGTGCCCGGGGCGTCGACGTAGATCAGGCCTGAGCCGCCGGTCCAGCCGACTGGCGCCACGCACTGGAAGCAGTTCTTCGGAGCGGCGCCCGTATACTGAAGGAAATTAAGATTCTGCAGGCCCGGGAGGGGGTCTGCGTGCGCCATGCCGGCCGCCATGATCGCCAACGCGGCTGCCGACAAGGTCACCTTGAGTTTCATCGCCATCGACTTCATCTCCATGCTGTTCGGAGAGTAGTTGTTTACTGTGTACAGCGGCGAGGCAACATGCTGCGCTCCGGGTGAGAAAAGTTCGCTTGAGGCGAGAACTGCCGGTGGCGCAGCAAAGGCCTCACGATCCTCGGCGGAGGCCGCGGAGTCGATGTGAGCAAGATCGGGGCGGGCCTGCTTACCCAGAGCCGCCAGTCGGAGGGGCCGCGGTCAGGGCGCCGGCCGAATGTGCGGTTTCGGGCGTGGACCCTCAGGACGGCTGACAACCCTCAGCGGACGCCAGCCCCGGCTCCGTTGAGGACGTCCGGTCAAGCCCGCCGACGAAGTGGGATTGCGAGATCCATGCGCCGAGGAGTCAGCAGAAAGCCCCGGCGTGAGCCGGGGCTTTCGAATGGCGGAGTTCGTGTCGTTAGGCGGTCGCGATGGCCACCTGGCCACGGCGCCGGCGCAGCACGGCGCCGAGACCGCCGAAGCCCAAGATCATCAGGCTCCAGGCCGCCGGCTCCGGCACGGACGCCAGCCTGATGTTGTCCACGCCGAAATCATTGCCGCTGGCGATGCTGCTGTCGTCCGAAAGGCCGAGGTGGATCGTTCCGCCCGGCTCAGCGATGTCGAACGTCCCGGAAACGGTTTGCCAGCCATTCGCCGCCGGCGTGGTGTTGATGGTGAAGTCGATATTGGTCGGGGTCGACGCGCCGGGCGCATAGTACCAGAGCTGCAGCACCGAGGGCGTCCCGGGGGGGCCGTCGGAGTTACAGCAGAGATTGAGCAGCTGGTACGAATAGGAATATTCGCCAGGGGCCACGCTGATCGCGTTGCTGATATAGGCGGCGGGCGGCGGGACCGTGTCGGTGGTCGCCCCGTTGAGCATCAGGAAGGGATTGCTGCTCGGAAGATTGACCCAGAGGCTGTGGACGGCGAACGGGTTCGTTCCGATCGTCCAGGTTCCCTCATCGTACATGCTGTTCGGACCGGTGTTGCTGGTGCCTGTCCGGTAGCTGTAGGCGGTCGTGAAGCTGTCGCCGCTTGTCGACGACACGCCCGAGGACATGGCGCCATTGGTCGACGGCAACGAGTAGCCGCTGAAATCCTCGGAGAAAATCGTTCCGGCGCTTGCCGCGCCAGCCGCACTAAGACCGGCTGCAATGGCCGCTACCGCGAAAATCTTTTTCATCTATCCAATCCAATCAGTCGAGCGACTGTGTCCCAAGCGGAGACAATTGAAAGAACCAGGAGCCCTTAGCAAGTAGAATTTGCATGCAGAGGGGTTCAGAGGCCGAAGTCATGAAGAGATTCCATTGAGAGGCGAATTTTTCGCTCATGCGTATTTGGTGGGAGAGCGCCTCATCGGCCAATAATTCTGGAACATATAAGTTCCTAATAATCGACCTAGACTATGAGCCTGCGGCCTTTCCGCAATTCGAAGCTCAGCGGCTCGGGTCGCATCGGCTCTCAATTGCGCGGGCGCTGGGACGGTCAGGGCGTGCGCGGCCTAGCGGGCCTTGGCCGCGTCCGGTTTCAGCGCGGCGTCCAGGAAGGCCATCGACCGGTCCCAGCTGTCCTTCCGCGCCGCCTGGTTGCCCTCGATGGTGCCGCCGTACTGGGTGAGAGTGGAAATACGGGGGTTCGACGGGTCGTAGGGCTGGCCGTACACCGCGTGACCGGCGCCGTCGTACTCCAGGAGTTCGACGGGGTGCTTGAAGCGCAGGGCCTTCAGGCGCGCGGCCGCCTGCTCCGACATCGGGCAGGAGGGCCAAAGGGTGTCGGCCCGGCCGCAGACCAGCATCACCGGCCCGTTGATCCGCTCCACAGGGATGACCGCGTCCGGGTGCTGGTCCAAGGCGGCGAGCCCCTTGGCGTAGAGGTTGAAGACCGTGGTGAAGGCGCCGGCGCCGTAGGGCAGGTAGGGCAGGGGCCGGCCGCCCAGGGTGAAGGTCGAGGGCGGGTCGCCCGAGGTGTGGATGATGCCCGGCCAGACGACGTTGGAGGGCATGGTCGCCACGGCGGCCTTGATCTCAGGGTAGCGTGACGCGACGGTGAGAGCGACCTCGCTGCCGATCGAGCCGCCGACGATGCCGATGCGGTCCGGATCGACGCCGGGCTGGGCGCGCAGCCAGTCGATGGCGGTCTTGAAGTACTCCAGCGGGATCAGGCCCAGGTCCTTGGGCAGGCCGGGCGCGTCGAAATAGGCCACCTGCAGCACCGCGTAGCCGCGCTGGGCCATCAGCCTGCTGTCCCGCGCCGTCGCCGCGCCCATGCCGCCCTCCGAACCGCCGAGCGCGATGATCGCCGGCAGCCGGCCCTTGGCCCCGGCCGGGACATAGAGGTCGGCCACCAGGCCGTTGGCGCCCACCGTGGTCCTGGTCGGTTCCGCGGCGGGCTGGGCGTTGGCCGAGGCCGCGCAAACCAGAAGGCCGCACATGAGGGTGGCGGCGAGACGGGACGGCTTCATGGGGTTCCTGGGTCTGGGGCGCGGTCGCCGGCGCGCGGCGCGGCGGCGTGAAGGCCATGCAATGGATCGCCGAGCAGGGCGGCCCGCGCCTGGCTCGCGGCGCGCATGAACGAGAAGTCGCGGGCGAAGTAGGCGCTGGGTGACATGCCCATGAAGTGGCGGAAATCGCGGATGAAATGCGACTGATCCACATAGACCGGATCGATCAGCCGGCCCCAGGAGCCGGGCGGCTGGGTGCGGATGGCGGCGAAGGTGCGCAGGAAGCGTTGGCGGCGCAGCAGCGCCTTGGGGCCCATACCGAAGTAGGTCTGGGCGAGGCGCTCCAGCTGCCGGGGGGAGCGTCCGAGCCGGCGCGCCCATTCGGCCACGGCGCCCACCCCCGGATCGAGCAGGGCCTCGTGCGCCGCGACGAGCAGCGTCTCAGCCGCCCGCCGGCCCGCCATATGGCTCAGGAACCAGGCGTCCAGAGCCGCAACCATCGCCGCGTCGTTCGGCGCGGCCTGCACGTCGCGCAGGAGATCGTCGGCGGCGGGTCCGATGAAGTCGGCGAGCGGCGCCATGTCATCGACGTAGTCGCAGGCGGGCAAGGCGGTGAGCACGGCCCAGCCGGCGGGCAGGAATCCGACCCCGACGAGGCGACCCGGCGCGCCGCGCACCCGCGCGGTGCGGCTGATCACACCGCTCATCACGGCCATCGGCGGCCCGTAGGTGACGGTGCGGCCGTCGAGGAAAGTCTGGCTCCACTCGCCGTCGAGCAGCAGCCGGATATTGGCCCACTCAGGGAACAGGAGCTCCTCGATGAGCCCGGCGCCGCCAACGTCCAGCACATAGTAGGTCGTGATCGTCGCCCGCAGCGCGGGCGCCGGCAGGAAGTAGCGGAACGAGACGCTGGTCTCCGGGATCATGCGGTCGGGCTTTGTGCGGCGCGGCCGTCCAGTCTAGAGGCCGGATCCGCGCGGCGGAAGCCGGTGGACGAACGCCGGTCGGGCAGTGCGGGTGTGATCCGGTAAGTGACTGAAAGTTAACTCCATTCCGCGCGGCAATCGCGGTAGCATCCTCGGCGGGAACAGAAATTCCGTTTGGGGCCGCCATGAAACCGCTGATCGCCTTGCTGGGCGCCGTCGCCATCCTCGCCGCCCAGGCAGCGCGCGCCGACACGACCAGCGACTGCCATGTCGGCGCCTACCGCCTGGCGGACGGGCGCGCGGTGGATGTCGCCCCCACCGACGGCGACACCTTGCGCTGGCGCTTGTTCACCGGTGAGACCGGCCTCCTGCACAAGCGGCCTGACGGCGCGTGGGACAGCACCTACGGCTGGACGGGCCGGCCGGACGGCAAGACCGTGGCGTTCTCCGACTGCGCTGCGGGAAAGATCACCTTCGGCCAGCAGCCTGGCCGGCGCATCGCCTTCGACCTGACCGACACGACCTTCACCGGCGAGGGCGGCGTCAAGCTGGCCGGCCGGCTGGTGATGCCCAGGGGCCAAGGCAAGGTCCCGGTGGTGGTGCTGGTCCACGGTTCGGAGAAGACGTCCGCGCGGGACTTCTATGCGCTGCAGCGGATGTTCCCCGCCGAAGGCATCGGCGTTTTCGTCTACGACAAGCGCGGCACGGGCGCCTCGGGCGGGACCTACACCCAGGACTTCGAGACCCTCGCCAAGGACGCGGTGCGGGCGATGGAAGAGAGCCGAAAGCTGGCGGGCGCGCGCGCCGGGCGCGTCGGCTACCAGGGCGGCAGCGAGGGCGGCTGGGTGGTTCCCCTGGCCGTGAACCGCGCGCCGGCCGACTTCGCCATCGTCAGCTTCGGCCTGGCGGTGACGGTGCTGGAGGAGGACCAGGAGAGCGTCGCCCTCGACATGTATTTCCACCACCACTCCGCGGAGGACACGAAGAAGGCGCTGGACCTGGCGCGGGCGGGCGAGCACGTGGCCGAAACCCTGGGGAAGGACGGCTACGAAGCCTTCGACGCGCTACGCCAGAAGGACAGGTCCGAACCCTGGTACAAGGACGTGCATGGCGATTTCCTGTTCGCTGTCCTGCCGCTCGACAAGGCCCAGATCGATACGCTGGCCAAGGAATTCGGCGTCGACACCACGCCCTTCCACTACGAGCCGATGCCCACCCTGCGCGCCTCGACCACGCCGCAGCTCTGGGCGCTGGGGAGCGACGACCTGGAGGCCCCGAGCGCGGAGACCGCCAAGCGTATCCGCGGGCTGATCGCGGCGGGGAAGGCCTACACGCTGGCGGTCTTTCCCGGCGCCGAGCACGGCCTGACTCTTTATGAGCTGGACGCCAAGGGCGAGCGTCTCTCGACCCGCTTCGCGCCGGGCTACTTCCAGATGATGGCCGACTTCATCCGCGATGGCCGCGTCGGCAAGCGGTACGGCGACGCGGCGATCACGGCGCGGCCCTAGACCTGCAGGCGGTCGTCCGGCCGGGCGGCCAGGCTGTAGAGGGCGGGCATCAGGAAGACGCTGATCAGCAGGCGGGTGAAGAGGCCGCTGACGATGACCAGGGCGAAGGGCCGCTGGCTGTCGGTGCCGACGCCGGTGGCCAGCGCGGCGGGCAGCAGGCCCAGGGCCGCCACCAGGGCGGTCATGGTGATGGGCCGCAGCCGCAGCACCGCGCCCTCGCGGATCGCTTCGGCCAGGGGAATGCCGTCGCGCCTGAGCTCGTTGACGTAGGAGATGTAGACCACCGCCGTCTGCACCGAGACCCCGATCAGGGCCAGGAAGCCGACCCCCGACGACACCGAGAACGGCGTGTGGGTCAGCCAGAGCGCCAGGATCCCGCCCACCGGCGCCGACAGCACGACGCCGGCGATGGTGATGAACGGGAACTTGAAGTTCCCGTAGAGGGTGAAGAGCAGCATGAAGATCAGGAACACGGTCAGCGGCAGGATCACCTTCAGCTGGTCGCGCGAGGCGGTGTACTCGGTGTAGTCGCCGCCCCAGTCGAGGCGGTAGCCCTGTGGCAGGGTGACGTTGGCGTTCACCTGCTTGATCGCGTCCTGCACCGCGCCGGCCAGGTCGCGGCCTTCCACGGAGAACTGCACGCCGATGTAGCGGCTGTTGTTCTCGCGGTAGATGAAGGAGGCGCCGTTCTCGACGCTGATGTCGGCGAACTCCTTGAGCGGCAGCTGCTGGCCGCCGGGCGTCGCCACCAGGATGTCGCCGATCTCCTGCGGGTTGTCGCGGAACTGGCGGTCGAGGCGCACGACCAGGTCGAACTGCTTTTCCTGCTGCACCACCTGGGTGGCCACGTCGCCGCCGACGGCGGCGGTGATCACCGCGTTGATGTCGTCGGCGTTGAGGCCGTAGCGGGCGATCTTGGCGCGGTCGATCTTCACCACCAGGCTGGGCTGGCCGAGCTCGTGCACCAGGGTGACGTCCTTGATGCCGCGCACCCGCTCGAGGATCGCCTTCACGGCGCGGCCGCGTTGTTCGAGGGTGTTGAGGTCGCCGCCGAACACCTTGACGGCCAGCGAGCTCTTCAGGCCGGTCTCGGCCTCGTCGACGGCGTCCTCAGCGGGCTGGGTGTAGTTGAAGATCACGCCCGGGAAGCTCTCGAGCTTCTTGTTGATCGCCGCGATCAGCTCCGGCTTGGTCCGGTAGGCGCCCGTCCACTGGCCGTAGGGCTTCAGCCCCACGTAGAACTCGACGTTGAAGAAGCCGGTGCTATCGGTGCCGTCGTCGGGCCGGCCGAGCTCGGAGGCGACGGTGGTGACCTCCGGGAAGGTGCGCAGGATGTCGCGGATCTTCGGCGTCAGCTTGGCGGATTCGTCGTAGCTGATGGTGGACGGCATGGTCGCCCGCACCCAGAGCGCGCCCTCGTCGAGCTGCGGCATGAACTCCGCCCCGATCAGCGGCACGATCAAGAGCGCCACGGCGAACAGGATCCCGCAGGCGGCGGTGACGCCCCAGCGGTGCTCCAGGCAGAAGTCGAGGCCCGAGATATAGCCGGCCTTCACCCACTCGAAGCCCGGGTTGCGCCGCTCGCGCACGCCGTTGCGCATGAACCAGGCGCAGAGCACGGGCAACAGGATGAGCGTCGCGAACAGCGAGCCCACCAGGGCGAAGATCATGGTGTCGGCCATCGGCCGGAAGAGGGTCCCGGACGGCCCGGACAGGACGTAGATCGGCAGGAAGCTGACCACGATCACCAGGACCGCATAGAACAGCGGCCGGTCGACCTCCGAGGCCGCGTCGCGGATGATCTCCACGACATTGGCCCGCGTGCCTTCCCGAAGCGCGATCTGGCGGAAGATGTTCTCCACCATCACCACCGCGGCGTCGACCAGGATGCCGAAGTCGATGGCGCCGATGGATAAGAGGTTCGCCGACGCGCGCTGGATGTTCAGGCAGGTGAAGGCGAACAGCAGCGCGAGCGGGATGGTGGTGGCCACGATCAGGCCGGCGCGGATGTCGTAGAGGAAGAAGATCAGCACCACGACCACCAGCAGCATGCCGCGCAGCAGGTTGCCCTCGACGATGTGGGTGGTCAGCGTGACGAGGTCGGTGCGGTCGTAGAAGGGGACGATCTTCACGTCCTTGGGCAGCACCAGGGCGTTGAGCTCCTTGGTCTGGGCCTCGACGCGTTTCAGGACGTCCTGGGTCTTCTCGCCGGTGCGCAGCAGGATCACGCCCTCGACGGCGTCGTCCTGCTTCTCGAAGCCGAATTCGCCGAGCCTGGGCGCGATGCCGATCTCGGTGTGAGCGACGTCCTTCACGAGCGTCGGCACGCCGTCGTGGACGGCCAGGACGATGTTGTCGATATCCTCCGGCGTGACGATCCGGCCGATCCCGCGGACGTAATAGAACTGGCCGCCCTGGGTGTAGAAGCCGCCGCCGGCGTTGGAGTTGTTGGCGCCCAGCGAGGTCTCCGCCTGCTGGATGGAGAGGCCCGCGCCGGCCAGCTTCGCCGGGTCGAACAGCACCTGGTACTGCATGGTGCCGCCGCCGAAGCCGCTATCGTCGGCGACGCCGGGCACGGCCTTATAGGCCGGCTCGATGACCCAGTCCTCGAAGGTCTTGAGCTCCATCGGCGAGCGGTCGGGGCTCTGCAGAACGTAGCGGTAGATCAGGCCCGACGGGGACGACATCGGCGACACCGAGGGCGTCACGCCGGTGGGCAGGCTCAGGCCCTGCAGGTTGTTGTAGATCTGCTGGCGGGCGAAATAGTTGTCGGTCCCGCCGGCGAAGGTGATGGTGACGTCGGAGAGGCCATAGAGCGAGATCGAGCGGCTGTAGGCGGTCTTGGGAATGCCGTTCAGGCCGATCTCCACCGGCACGGTGATCAGGCGCTCGATCTCCTCGGCCGCGTGGCCGGGCCATTGGGTGATGACCTCGACCATCGGCGGCGAGAGGTCGGGATAGGCGTCGACCGGCAGGCGCTGCAGCGACCAGACGCCGACGCCGACCAGGATGGCGGTCAGCAGCAGGACCAGCAGCGGCTGGCGCAGGGCTGTCGCCACCACGCGGTTCATCACCGAGGGCGCGGCCGGCGGGACGGCGGGAGGAAGCGCCTCGCTCACTGGTTCTGCATGAACTGGACGAAGACGGCGCCGTCGACGACCACCTTGTCGCCGGCGCTAAGCCCCTGGGGGATTTCGTACTGGTCGCCGGTGGCGTAGCCCAGGGTCACGTGCTTGCGCGCGAAGCCGCCGCTCGGCTGGGCGACATAGACGAAGGCCAGGTTCTCGTCGTCGCGCAGGATCGCCGAGGCGGGAATGACGATGCCGTTGCTGGCCTGGCGCGACTGGATCCTGGTGCGGACGTACATCTGCTTCTTCAGCGCGCCGCCGGGGTTGGCCACCACCACCCGCACCAGCACCGCCCGCGTGTCTGGGTTCACCAGGGCGGCGATGTTGTCGACTACGCCGGAGATGGCGGTCTGGCCGACGCCGGTCTCCACCCGCACCGGGTCGCCGACGGCGACGGCGGAAAGATCGGAGCTGGCGACCTGGGCCATCACCCAGACCTTGGACAGGTTGGCGACGGTGAAGGCGGGCGTCGTGCCGGCCTGCAGGAGCTGGCCCGGCGTGATCAGCTTCTCGACCACGGTGCCGGCGATGGGCGAGCGGATCTTGCCCTCGATGTGGGTGGTGAGCTTGCCCTGCTGGACGTCCTTGATCGCCTTGGGGTCGATGTTCAGCGAGACCAGGGCCTGCAGGGCCGCGTCGCGGTCGGCCTCGGCGTTGGCGGCGTCGGTCTGGGCCTGCTGGGCTTCGCGGGCGGCGACGCCGTTGTGCTGGACAAGGTCCTTGTCGGCGTCGGCGACCCGGCGAAGGGTGACAGCGGTGGCGAGCGCCTTGGCGTAGCCGCTCAGCGCCGCGGCGTAGTCCGAGGAGTCGACGGTGGCCAGCGTGTCGCCGGACTTCACCACCTGGCCCGGCTGGACCAGCAGGCGCGAGACCGGGCCGGAGATCGGCGAGATCACGCTGGTGGCCTGGTCGTTGTCGTAGTCGACCACCCCGCTGGCCTCGACGGTCTTGTGGAAGCTCGAGGGCGCGACCGTGTAGAGCGTGACGTGCTGCAGCTGGGCGGCGGTGAGGGTCACCAGCTTCGGCGTCGTGGCGGCGGACGGGGCGGTGGTGTCCGCCTTGGGCGCGCAGGCGCAGAGCGTGGCCGCCGCGGCGGCGGCGGCGCACAGCAGAGCTGTGGCGAGCGGGCGCGAGGCCGGGCGCCTCACGGGGCCCCGTTCCGAAGTCGGGCTAGTTGGCATCGGTGTCCTTGGCGAGGTCGGGGCGCCGCCACCAGCCGCCGCCCAGCGCCTGGAAGAGCGCGGCGGTGTCGGCGTAGCGGTTGGCTTGCGCCTGGACGAGGGCGATACGGGCCTGTTGGTAGGCCTGCTGGGCGGTGAGCAGCTGCAGGCCGCTGGCGTAGCCGTCCTTCAGCTGGCGGTCGGTCAGGTCCATGGTGGTCTTGGCGGCGTCGTAAGAGGCGGCGGCGGCCTTCAGGCCCTCGGCGTCCTGCTGGATGGCCGAGAGGCTGTCGGCGACGTTCTGGAAGGCGCCCAGGACCGTGCTGCGGTACTGCTCGGAGGCTTGGCGGTAGTTGGCCTCGGCGGCGCGCTGCTGGTGCTTCAGCGTCCCGCCCTCGAAGATCGGGGCGGTGGCCGCGGCCCCCAGGCTCCAGAAGTTGGTGCCGGGCCCGAACGACTGGCCGAGGGCGAGGGCGGTGTTGCCGGCCACGGCGGTGAGCTGGATGTTCGGAAAGCGGTTGGCTGTGGCCACGCCCACCTGGGCGCTGGCGGCGTGCATGTTGGCCTCGGCCTGGCGCACGTCCGGCCGCTGCTCCACCAGCTTCGACGGCAGGCTGACCGGGACCTCGGTGGGCAGGGCCAGGGCGGCGAGGTCGAGGGTCTCGGCCGGCGCCTGGCTGGGGAAGCGGCCGGTCAAGGCGGCCAGCTGGTCGTGCTGTTGGGCGGCCTGCTTGAGGAGCGGCGGCAGGGTGGCGACGGCTTGGGCGAGCTGGGCCTGCTGGGCGGCGACGTCGAGGCCGCTGGCGTAGCCCGAGGCCGCCTGGCGCTTCAGGATGTCGAGGCTCTTGGTGTCGATGTCGATCAGCTCGCGGGTGGCCTCGATCTGGGTGGTCAGTGAGGCCTGGTTGATCGCGGCGACCACGACGTTGCTGGTCAGCGTCAGGTGGGCGGCGATCATCTGGAAGCGGGCGGACTGCTCCTGCGCCCGGGCGGCTTCCACGGTGCGCTTGGTCAGGCCGAAGACGTCGAGGGCGTAGGTGACACTGACCTGCGGGGTGAAGAGGTTGAACTGGCTGGCGTTGTTGATCGGCGTAGGCGCCAGCGCGCCGGACTGCAGCTGGCGCTCGGCGGAATAGCCGACGGAGACCTGCGGAGCCCAGGCGCCCTTCTGGGCGAGGGTGGTCTCGTGCGCCGCGGCCAGGGCGGCCTCGGCGGCCTTCAGGTCGGGGTTGGTCTTCAGCGCCTGTTCGATCAGGTCGTTGATCGGCTGGGAGTGGAAGAGCGTCCACCAGTCGCCCGGCAGATCGGCGCCGGCCGCGAGCGTCTGAGCCTCTCCGCCGGCGACGCCCGGCGTGGCGACGGCCGAGGCGATCGGCGGGGCGGCGTAACTGTCGACCGCGGGCGGCGCGGGCTTCTTGAAGTTGGGTCCGACGGCGCAACCGCTCAGCGTCAGCCCGGCCAGCAGGGCCAGGACCGGGGAAGCGCGCCAAGGCGGAAGCGGGAAACCGGCGCGGCGGGTCATGATGGGCGGCGGATGCGGTCTCGTGAGGGCCACGCGGCTTGGCGCGGCGGGCCGGAAAAGGAGGGTGCGGAGCACTCTAACGTTATAACATTGCGCGGCAAGGCGCGAGCGCCCCGCGACGTCGCACCTGCGTCTTCTCCGGGCAAATCGTGGCCGCAATCAGACCCCTAAGCGCGCCTGCGTGACCGGCGTGACATGGCTGACATCAAGCGCCATCAGCGGTGGTTCGGCGCCGCCGCCGAGGCGACCTTGCCCGGAGGCGGCAGGTCTTGCGAGGTCCAGCCGCCGCCCAGCGCGCGGACCAGGTCCACGCTGGCGCGCAGGCGGCGGTCCTCGACCTCCAGGCCGGTGCGCTTAGCGTCGAGGTCGGCGGCCTGGGCGGTGACCACCTCCAGGTAGTTGACCGCGCCCTCCTGGTAGCGGGCGAGCGCGGCGGCCTCGGTGCGGTCGGCGGCCTTGATGGCGGCGGCCTGGTCGCGGGCCTCGGCGGCCAGGTGGTTCAGGGTAGCGAGCTCGTCCTCCACATCCTGGAAGGCGCGCAGCACCTGGGTGCGGTAGGCGGCGCTGGCCTCGTTGAGCTGGGCGCGGGCGGCCTCCACCCGGGACTTGCGCAGGCCGCCGTCGAACAGGGTGAAGGCGGCTTCCGGTCCCAGCATCCAGAAGGTGTTGCCGGGCGCCAGCCAGTTGGCGAGCGCGGTGTTCTGCCAGCCGCCGGACGCCGCCAGGTCGAGACTGGGATAGAAGGCGGCGCGGGCGACGCCGATCCGGGCGTTGGCGGCGGCGGCGCGGCGCTCGGCGGCGGCCACGTCGGGACGGCGTTGCAGCAGGGTGGACGGCAGGCCGGTCTCGACGTTGGGCAGGCTTAGCGACACCACCGCAGCAGGGATCGCGAAGCTGGAGGCGGGCTGGCCGGTCAGGCTGGCGATGGCGTGCTCGTAGAGCGCGCGCTGGGCGGCGAGGTCGGAGACCTGGGCGCGGGTCGACTGCAGCAGGGTCTCGGCGCGGCTGACGTCGAGGTCGCTGGCCAGGCCGCCGTCGAAGCGGTCCTTGGTCAGGCCGTAGGCGCGGTCGTAGGCCTTGACCGCGTCGTCCAGTAAGGCGGCCTCGGCGTCGAGGCTGCGTAGGCGGACGTAGGTGTCGGCGAGCTGGGCCTCCAGGCTCAGGCGGACCGATTCCAGGTCCGCGGCGCTGGCCTGGGCCTCGGCGCGGCCGGCGGCGACCTCGTTGCGCACCCGGCCCCAGAGGTCGAGCTCGTAGTCGGCGCTGAAGCCCAGGGTGTCGGCGGAATAGATGTCCGGCTGGCCGGCGCCGCGCGTGGGCCGGTGGTTGGACTGGCGGTTGCGGCTGACCTCGGCGCTGGAGCCCACCGTGGGCATCTCGGCGGACTGCGCCTCGCGGGCGAGCGCGCGGGCGGTGTCATAGCGGGCGACGGCTTCGGCGAGGGTCGGGCTGGCCGCCTGCAGCTGGCCCTCCAGCGTGTCGAGCAGCGGGTCGCCGTAGGCCTGCCACCAGGCCCCGCGGCGGATCTGGTCGGCGGGCGTGGCCTCGGTCCAGGGCCCGGTCTCCTTGAAGGCGGTGGGCAAGGTCACCGCCGGCGCCTGGTACTTGGGCGCGAGCGAGCAGGCGGCCAGGACCGCCGCCGAGGCCGCGACCGTGGCCGCCGACCGAAGGGTCCGTCCCAGATGCCCGCGCCAGACCTTCATCCGTGGCGGGCCGGGGCGGCCTGGGCGACGCGGACCTTCTCGCCGTCCTCCAGGGAGTCCGGCGGGTTGTCTATCACCCGGTCCTGGGCGTTCAGGCCCGCGGAGATCTCGACGGTGGTCCCGAAGTCGCGGGCCATGGTGACGTAGCGCAGGCGCGCGTGGCCGGTGGCGTCGACCACGCCCACCGCCATGCCCTTCTGGCGGAACATCAGGGCGCTGGCCGGCAGGCGCAGCACGCCGGCGCTCTGGGGCGCCAGGCGGAAGGTCGCCTGGGCGTAGTCGCCGGGCTTTAGCACCTGGTCGGCGTTGTCGATCTGCAGCTCGGCCAGGAGGGCGCCGGACTGGGCGCCGACCGCTTCCGAGGTCGAGGCCAGCTTCGCCAGGAAGGCGCGGCCCGGATATTCCGGCACCGCCAGCGAGGCCTCCATGCCGGGCTTCAGGTCGGCGGAATAGGCCTGCGGCACGCGTACGTAGATGCGCAGCCGGTGGACGTCGGCGACGGTGAACAGGCCCGGATCGTTCGGCGCGTTGGCGGTGACCAGGGCCCCCACGTGGGCGGTGCGGGCGGTGACCACGCCGTCGAAGGGCGCCGTGATGCGCTTGAAGGCTTCCAGCGCCAGCAGCCGGTCGACGTCGGCCTTGGCGGCCTGCACGTCGGCGTTGGCCTCGGCGAGGCCGCCGGCCTTCTCGTCGGTCTCCTGCTGCGAGACGGCGTTGCGGCTCAGGAGCCGGCTCCAGCGGTCGGCGGAGATCTTGGCGACGCCCTGCTTGGCGGCGGCGGTGGTGAGCGCCGCCTTGGCCTGGGCGAGCTGCTGGTCGAGGTCCGGCGTGTCGATGTCGGCCAGCACCTGGCCGGCCTTCACGTGCGCGCCGATATCGACGTTCCAGGCCTTGATGTAGCCGTTCACCCGCGGGTGGATGGCGGCGATGTCGTTGGCCTCCACGCTGGCCGGCAGGGTCAGGGGCTCGGCCGAGGTCTCGGCGGTGGGCGAGATCAGCTCGACGGTGGAGACGGCGGCGGCCGAGGCGGTGGTCTTCAGGTCCTCGCTGGCCAGGCCGCGGGTGACGAGGCCGGCGGCCACCACGACGACGGCCAGGCCGGCGGCGGCGAAGGCCGCGGGCTTCAGCCAGGGCTGCGGGCTGCGGCGCAGGACCTCCGGCGTGTCCTGCGGGCTGGCGGGGGTCTCAGACGGCATAGGCTTCTCCTGCCCCCGGCTCGTGTCCGCCGCCGGGCGCGCCTTCAGGTGTGTTCTGGGGCGCGACGTGCTTGCGGTGGACCAGGCTGAAGACCACGGGGACGAACATCAGGGTGGCGACAGTGGCGAAGATCAGCCCGCCGATC
The DNA here is from genome assembly GCF_004799515.1 of Phenylobacterium sp. Lineage (GTDB taxonomy): Bacteria > Pseudomonadota > Alphaproteobacteria > Caulobacterales > Caulobacteraceae > Phenylobacterium. Next base: position 136,826 of record NZ_SSMX01000026.1, read on the forward strand.
ACGGCGCGGCCCAGGGGCGCATTCTGCTCGCCGCCTTCGCCCAGGCCCAGCGCCATGGGCGACATGCCGATGATCATGGCCAGCGCCGTCATCAGCACCGGGCGGAAGCGGGTGAAGCCGGCCTCGAGCGCGGCGGTGAGGGCGTCGCCCGTCGCCTCCAGCCGCTCGCGGGCGAAGCTGACCACCAGGATGGAGTTGGCGGTGGCCACGCCCATGCACATGATCGCCCCGGTCAACGCCGGCACCGACAGCGGTGTGCCGGTGGCGAACAGGATCCAGACGATGCCGGCCAGCGCGGCGGGCAGGGCGGTGATGATCACGAACGGATCGGCCCAGCTCTGGAAGTTCACGACGATGAGCAGGTAGATCAGCGCGATCGCGCCCACGAGGCCCAGGGACAGGCCGGAGAAGGCGTCGTTCATGGTGGTCACCTGGCCGCGCAGGGTGACGGTCGCCCCCCTCGGCAGGTCCTTGGCTGTGGCCTTGAGGATCCGGTCGATGTCGCGCGAGACGCCGCCCAGGTCTCGGCCCTGGGTCGTGGCGTAGAGGTCGAAGGCCGGCTGGATCGCGTAGTGGGTGACCACCGCGTCGGCGTCGACGCGCTGCACCTGCGCCACTCCGCCCAGGATCTGGGGGTCGCCGGACTTGCCGGGGTTGAGCGGGATGTTCTCCAGCTTCGACAGGGTGTTCTCGTCCTGCTGCGGGGTCTCGATGACGATGGGATAAGAGACGCCGTTCTTGGGGTTCAGCCAGAAGGCGGGTGCGGTCTGCAGGCTGCCGGCCAGCGTGGTGACCATGGCGCCGGTGACGTCGTTCTCGGTCAGGCCCAGGCGGTCGGCCTGGGCGCGGTCGACGTTGACGTTGAGCTGCGGGTAGTGGCTCGACTGCTGCAGGCGCACGTCGGCCAGGCCCGGCACGCTCTTCAGCCGGCCCAACACCTCGTCGGCGTAGCGCTCGTTGGCCACGCGGTCGGGGCCGGCCACCTGCACGTCGATCGGCGCCGGCGCCCCGAAGTTGAGGATCTGGCTGATGATATCGGCCGGCAGGAAGGAGAAGGTGGAACCCGGGAACTCCGCCGGCAGGCGCTTGCGCAGCTCGGCCACATAACGGGCGGTGGGCTTATGATGCTCGGTCAGGGTGACGTAGATGTCGCCGTCCTCCGGGCCGATGCCGCCGGTGTTGGAATAGGCCAGGTTGATGCCGCTGAACGGCGGGCCGATGTTGTCGACGATGGTGGAGAGCTCGCCCTTCGGGATGGCCTGGCGGATCGAGGCCTCCACCCGGTCGAAGAGGGCCGCGGCGTCCTCCAGGCGGGTGCCGATGGGCGCGCGGACGTGCAGCACCATCGCCCCGGAGTCGACGCTCGGGAAAAAGTTGCTGCCCAGCGCCGGGGCCAGCAGGAACGAGGCCAGCACCACGGCCATGAAGCCCACGATGAAGACCGGCCGGGCGCCGAGCGCCAGGACGAGCGCGCCGCGATAGCCCTCGCGCAGCCGGGAGAACCGCACCTCGAAGCCCTGCTGGAAGCGCACCAGGGGATTGGCCGACGGGCGGCGGGCCGGGCCGGTGTGGGAGTCCAGCTCATAGTCGCCGTGGCCGCCGGCGTGCGGGCGCAGCAGGTACATGGCCATGGTCGGGACGAGGGTCCGCGACAGGATGAAGGAGGCGATCATGGCGAAGACCACCGCCTCGGCCATGGGCACGAACAGGAAGCCCGCCACGCCCTTCAGGAAGAACATCGGCACGAAGACGATGCAGATGCAGAGCAGGGAGACGAAGGCGGGCGTCACGATCTGCGCGGCGCCGTCGAGGATCGAAGAGCGGACGTCCTTGCCCTGCTCCAGGTGCCAGTTGATGTTCTCGATGGTCACCGTGGCGTCGTCGACCAGGATGCCGACGGCCAGCGACAGGCCGCCCAGGGTCATGATGTTCAGCGTCTGGCCCATGGCCGAGAGCGCTGCGATCGACGACAGCACCGACAACGGGATCGAGGTGGCGATGATCACCGTCGAGCGCCAGGAGCCGAGGAACAGCAGGATCATGAGGCTGGTGAGCGCCGCGGCGATGACGCCTTCCTTCACCACGCCGGAGATCGCGCCCTTCACGAACAGGGACTGGTCGTTGAGGAGGGCGATGTGCAGCGAGGGCGGCAGGGTGGCCTGGATGCGCGGCAGCAGGCCCTTCACCCCGGAGATGATCGCCAGCGTCGAGGCCGAGCCGCTCTTCAGCACGCTCATCAGCACCGAGCGGCGGCCGTCGACGCGCACCTCGTTGCGTTGCGGCGGGTAGCCGTCGCGCACGTGCGCGACGTCGCGGATCAGGATCGTCGTCCCGTCCACGGTCTTGATCGGCAGGTCGTTCAGGGCCTCCAGCGCCTCGGGACTGTTGTTCAGCTTCACGAAGTATTCGAACGAACCGATCTTGGCCGTGCCCGCCGGGATGATCTGGTTCTGGGCGGCCAGCGCATTGGCCACGTCCATGGGCGACAGACCCTTGGACTGCAGCGCCACCGGATCGAGGTCGATCTGGATCTGGCGCACCTTGCCGCCGTAGGGCGAGGGGATGGTCGCGCCGGCCACCGAGGCCAGCGCCGGGCGGATGAAGTTCTGGCCGGCGTCGAACAGGGCCTGCTCGCCCATGCTGGGGCTGGCCAGCGCCAGTTGCAGGATCGGCACGGTGGAGGCGTTGTAGTTGAGGATCTGCGGCGGGGTGATGCCGGGGGGAAGCTGCTTCAGCACCGTCTGTGAGGTGGCGGCCACCTGGGCGGTGGCGGTGCGGATGTCGACGCCCGGCTGGAAGTAGATCTTGACGATGCCGACGCCGGGCAGGGACGTGCTCTCGATGTGCTCGATGTCGTTGACCGACGAGCTCAGCGTCCGCTCGTAGTAGTAGATCACCCGCCCCGACATGTCGTCCGGCGAGAGGCCGTTGTACGTCCAGACCGCAGCGATCACCGGGATGCGGATCTCCGGGAAGATGTCGGTCGGGGTCTTCAAAGCGGCCAAGGGACCGAGGAGCAGGATCAGGATGGCCAACACGACGAAGGTGTAGGGCCGTCGCAGCGCGAGCCGTACAATCGCCAGCATCCGTCAGGGCCTCGCGAGGATCAGGGGCGGCGCAGCGGGGCGCCAGCGTTCGGCGTGGAACCTAGTGCGGCGGCGCGCGGGGGCCAGTGAATAAAATTTCACCGCTGAAAGGCCTAATTTCATCGCCAGATCAGCATCTTAAGGCCGCGCTCCGCAGTCGATGACGCAGCGCAGGCCGGGGGCTGCGTCCTGCAGCTCCAGCCGGAAGCGGTGCATGCGGACGATGGCGGCGACGATCGAGAGGCCGAGGCCCGAGCCGGGGGTCAGCCGGTCGCGCTCGCTGCGGTAGAAGCGTTGCAGGACGGCCGAGCGCTCGGCGTCCGGCACGCCGGGGCCGTTGTCCTGCACCACGATCCTCGGGCCCTCGGCCTCGACCGCCAGCCGCACCTCGCCGTCGTAGCCCTCGCGGTCGCCGGTGAATTTGATGGCGTTGTCGACCAGGTTGCTGACCGCCTCGAACAGGAGCTTGGCGTCGGCCTCGACAGTGACCCCAGGCGTGGAGGCGAGGCTGAGACGCACGCCCGCCTCCTCGGCCAGGGGCTGGTAGAGTTCCGCCACCTGGCGCAGCAGCCGGTCGAGGTCGGTGGCCGCGAAGCCCGCGCTGCGGGCGCGGGTCTCCAGTTCGGAGAGCCTGAGGATGGCGACGAAGCGCTCCAGCACCTCGTCCAGCTCGGCGGTGACCTGGGCGATCTGGTCGGGCGAGGCGCTGGGCGCCTGCTCCAGCCGGTGCAGTTGGCTGCGCGCGCGGGTCAAGGGCGTGCGCAGGTCGTGGGCGATGGTCTCGCTGGAGGCGCGGACCTCCGACATCAGCCGCTCCACCTCGCCCAGCATGTGGTTGACGGTGTCGGCGAACATGTCGAGCTCGTCGCCGCGGGCGCTGGAGGGCATGCGGCGCATCAGATTGCCGGCGGCGATGTCGTGGCTGGCGGCCTGCAGGCGGCGCAGGCGGCGGATGGGGCCGAGGCTCAAGGCTGTGCCACCGGCCAGGCCGGCCAGGATGATCAGGCCGCCGCTCCAGATCAGCGCCGAGGCGATGATCCGGCGGATCTGGCGCAGCTGGTTGATGTCGCGCCCGACCACCAGCACCTCGCCGGAGGGCAGGCGCTTGGCGATCAGCCGCGCGGCCACCGGGAACTGGGCGGTGGCGGGGATCTCCACCGGCCGGCCCCCTGGGACGAGGCCGGCGGGCATGGCGCTCAAGTTGCCGGTCTCGCGCGTCCCGTCGGGAGCGAAAAGGGCGAAGACGCTGTTGCGGCCGTTGATGGTGAGCGCCGCGTCGATGGTGGGCTTCAGCGCGGCGGGCGCCACGCGCACCTGGGCGGCGGCCTCGGCGGCCAGGATGTCGTCGACCCGATGGGTCAGGTAGACGGCCGAACGGACGTAGACCATGGCCAGAAGGGCCACCATGCCCACCGCGAACAGCAGGCCGTAGACGACCGAGAGCCGGAAGGTGGTGGTCCGCCAGACCTCGCTAAGGCGCATGCAGCATGTAGCCCTGACCGCGCTCCGTCCTGATCAGCGGGACCAGCCCCGGCGTGTCGATCTTGCGCCTGAGCTTGCCGACGTGGACGTTGATCAGGTTGGTGCCTGGGTCGAAGTAATACTCCCAAACCTTCTCGAAGATCATCCGGCGGGTGAGCAACTGGCCGGCGTTGCGCATCATGAATTCCAGCAGCTGGAATTCCATGGGCAGGAGTTCGATGCGCCGGCCGTCGCGCCAGGCCTCGTGCTTGACGAGGTCGAGCTCCAGGTCGGCGACCGCCAGGCGCACCTCGGCCTCCGGGCGGCGGTGGCGGCGCAGCAGCACCTCCAGGCGGGCGACCAACTCCTTGGGGGCGAAGGGCTTGATCAGATAGTCGTCGCCGCCGGCGCGCAGGCCATCGACGCGGTCATCGACGTCGCTGAGCGCGCTGACCATCAGGACCGGCGCCTCCGAACCCGCCTCGCGCAGGGCCTTGATCAGCTCCAGCCCGTCGAGGCCCGGCAGCATGCGGTCCAGGGTGATGGCGTCGAAACGCTCGCTCTTGGCCGCTTCCAGGCCCGTCGGACCGTCGAAGCGGTTGACCGCTTCGAAGCCGCCGGCGGTCAGGCAGGCCGCGATCTCCTCGGCGGTCTGCGGGTCGTCCTCGATGACCAGTATTTTCGTCACGGGGTGTCTAGGCCGCCGCTGGGCAAGGCGCGCAAGCTACCGCTGCGGATGGTCGGCGGCGTAGAGGGCTGCGTCGAGGTTGGCGACGCAGGCGGCGAAACCGCTGTAGACCGGCTCGTAGCCGACCTGGGCGCAGGCGGTCTGCTCGCGGGTGCGGATCTCGCGCGTCGAGGCGCGGAAGTAGGACTTGGCCGGCGGCTGGGCGTTGGCGGCGAGCTTCGGCAGGGGCGCGGCGCTGGCGGCGGTCGCCACCTCGCACTGGGCCAAGGCGCTGGCGCCCAGGCCCTTGGCCAGGCAGTCGCGGCGGGCGTCCTGGAAGGCGACCTCGCGGCTGAGGCGCGCCGCCGAGGTCGACAGGCTCTCGACGCAGTTGCTGTAGAGCTCGAAGCCGGCCGGCACGCCGATGGTGGTGCGGCAGATCTCGCCGACCTGGGTGACCTGGGCGGCGGGTAGACGGCCCGGAATGTAGGGGTCGGCCTGGGCGCCGCCGCCGGCGCCCAGGACGGTGGCGGCGGCGAGGCCGATCGGCAGGAGACGCGGAAGAAGGGCGGACATGGGCTCGCGCTCGCTGAAGAGGAAGGTTCCGCGGCGGCTTGGGAGGGCCGCCGGGCAGGCTGCAGGCTAATCCCCGGCCGCGCCGGAGCCAGTGAATAAAATTTCACCGGCGAAACAGGTGACGTAGGCTGCCGTTCTTTCCTCAGGACGCCCGAGTCTTCAGCGGGAATCCGGAGGCAATGGTGACAGCCGCTCCGCCAAGGGCGGCGATTTGGGAGCAACAATCATGAATGAGCGGGAAGAGAAGCGGGTGCATGACATGATCGGCTTCGTGGGCCTGCGGGCCCACGCCACGGCGGTCGGTCTGCTGCGGCTCTCTGCCGAGCTGGTCAGGGCGGGCGTGCTGGACGAGGCGGCGATGAGCCGGGTCAAGGACGCCATCGTCAAGGACCTGTCGCTGTCGCGCTCGCTCCATGAGCCGAAGGAGGAGTTCGAGCGCCTGATGCGCGAGCGGCTCGACGCCCTCTTCGCCGGCGAGCGGGACCTGGGCGCCGGGCCGGTCGACGAGGCGGGCGCGGCGCCGGCGGCCCACTAGAACGCCAGCAGGAACGAAGCGCCTTCGTCAGAGGGCTCCAGCAGGAGCTGGCCGCCCTGGCTGACCACCGCCTGTCGGGCCAGCGCCAGGCCGATGCCGGCGCCCTCAGGCTTGGTGGTGAAGAAGGGCCGGAAGATCTCCGCGGCCTGGTCGGCCGGCACGCCCGGCCCGTTGTCGCTGACGGCGATGGCCGCGCCCGCGCCGGAGGCCTGGGCCGAGAGGCGCACGGTGGGCGGTGAGCGCCCGCCGGCCAGGGCGGCCTCGGCGGCGTTGGTGAGCAGGCCGAGCAGGGCCTGGGCGGTCAGGTCGGGGTCGAGGCGGATCAGGATGTCGGGGCGGGGCGGGACGAGCTCCAGGCGCACGCCCTGCGCCGCCCAGCGGGTCTCGAAGAGCTGCGCCGCCTCGGCCAGGAGTTCGGCCACGCTGACCCGGCGCGGGGCGGGCGGCGGCAGGCGCGCCAGGCGCCGGTAGGCCTCGACGAAGCGGTGCAGGCCCTCGGCGCGCCGGGCGATCACCGCGACCGAGGTGCGGGCCACGGCCAGGTCCTGGGCGCGGCCGTCGGCCAGCACCTCGGCGGCGCTCTGGGCCAGGGAGGCCAGCGGCGTCAGCGAATTCATCAGCTCGTGGCTCAGGACCTGCAGCAATTCGCGCAGGGCCGCGGCCTCGGCGGCCTGCAGCTCGGCCTCGATGTCGGTGAGGGCGGCGAGCCTCAGGGCGCCCTCCGCGCCGGTGACCCCCATGCCTGTCACGTCGGCGATGGAGATGGCGTAGGTCCGTGCGATCCCGGCCTCGGTGAGGCGCACCGTGCGGCGCACGTCCGGCGAGGCGCGCAGAGCCTCGGCCACCGCCTCGCCCGCCGGCCCGGTCAGGACGTCGTCGGTGCGGAAGAGGCGCCGCGCGGCGCGGTTGACGGCGCTGGCGGGCTCGCCCGGCCGCCAGCTCACCAGCGGCGTCGGCGCCTGGTCGAGGAAGGCCTGCAGGGTGCGCCGCGCCCGCTCGCGGTCGAGGTGTTCAGCGGGCGGTTCGGGCTCGGCGCGGGCCTCGACGGCGGGGCGCGCCGCCAGGCCCGCGGTCCAGACCGCCACGCCCGCGCCGATCAGGCCCAGCAGCACCGCGTTGGCCGGCAAGCCTGTGCGCCAGGCGGCGATCGCCAGGCCGCCGCAGGCGAACACCAGCGCCTGGGCGAGGAGGCCCGTCCAGAAGCGCCTAGAGCCCATGCTTGACCATGCGCCGGTAGAGCGCCGCGCGGGTCAGGCCCAGCTCGCGGGCGGCGTGGCTGACGTTGTGGCCGTGGCGCTTCAGGGCCGCCTCGACGATCGCGCGCTCAGAGCGGGCGAGATTGAGGTCCGGCGCGCCGGGTTTTTCGCCCGCCAGTCCTGGCGCCGGGGCCGCGAAGTCGGCGGCGGTGAGCACGTCGCCTTCCGAGAGCACCACGGCCCGCTCGGCGGCCTGGCGCAGGCCGCGCACCTGGCCCGCCGGCGGCTGGGCCTTCAGGAGGTCGACGGCGGCGGGATCCAGCGGCTTCGGCGCGCGGCCGTAGCGGCGGGCGAACAGGCGGATGAAGTGCTCCAGCAGCAACTCCAGGTCCTCGCCGCGCGCGGCCAGGCGGGGCAGGGTCATCTCCACGGTGCCGAGCCGCGCCAGGAGGTCGTCGCGCAGGGCCGCCAAACCGTCCGCGCCGCGCCGGGTCGTGGAGACCAGCCGCAGGTCGGGGCCGGCCTCCAACAGGGCCAAGAGGCGCGCCTGGACGGCGGGCGGCAGGTCGGCGACCTCGTCCAGCAGCAGGGTCCCGCCGCGGGCCTGCTCGACGGCGGCGGCGAGCGCTTCGGCGGCGTCCGCGGCCAGGCCTCGGATATCGACGCGGACCAGGGCGCCCGTGCGGCCGGAGCGGGCGTGGATCACCCGGGCGGCGAGGTCCTTGCCGGTCCCGGCCTCGCCGTGGATCAGCACCGCCGCCCCGGTGGGCGCGGCCCGGGCGATCAGGTCGCGCAGCCGTCGGATGGGCGCGCTGTCGCCGAGGATCAGCAGGTCCTCGTCCAGGGCCGGCGCGGCCCCTTCGGGCTGCGCGCCGGAGCGCCGGCGGCGGCGCAGCTCCGCGGCGGCGCGGACGGTCTCCAGAAAGCGGGGGTTGTTCCAGGGCTTCATGACGAAGTCGGCGGCGCCGGCCTTCATCGCCGCCACCGCGACGTTGACCCCGCTGTGGCCGGTGACCACCACCACAACCGCGTCGGGGTCATGGGCGCGGATCTCCGCCAGCCAGGCGAAGCCCTCCGCGCCGGAGGTGGCGCCGCGGGCGAAGTTGAGGTCGAGCAGGATCACGTCGACGGGCTGGGCGGCCAGCACGCTCCAGGCCTCCGCCGGGCTGCGCGCCACGGCGAAGCCGAAGCCGTTGCGCTGCAGCAGCACCTGGGCCGCGGTCAGCACATCCGGGTCGTCGTCCACGAACAGGACGCGAGGCCCGGCCTCCGACGTTTCGCTTGACAGCCCCTGGCCCATGTCCGGAAACGAACACCTCGTCCGAAAGCGGGCGGACAGCCGCCGCCCGGTAGAAAAATCCCAACGAAAACGGCCAGTTAGATTGTCCGTCCCGTAGGGTTACGCTTGCGGCGAACCTTGCATCCCGGGCCCGATGACGTCCAGTTCCCAAGTGTCCTACCTGAACCCGACCGACAGCGAGATGGACCGGCCCGTGGCCAAGCCGCGCCGGCGCCGATGGCTGTGGATCGCCGCCGGCGGCGGCGTGGCCGCGGCCCTGCTCGGCGGCGCCCTCTGGCTCTTGCCGGCCGCCCATTCCATCGCGGTGAAGGCCAGCGAAACGCAGATCGCGACGGTGAAGCGCGAGCCGTTCCAGGACTATGTGCCCCTGCGCGCCGAGGCCGCGCCGCTGGTGCAGACCTTCGTCACCACGGTCGAAGGCGGGCAGGTGGACCAGGTGCTGGTGCTCGATGGCTCCGAGGTCGCCGCCGGCCAGCCGCTGGCGCGCCTGGTCAACCCGCAGCTGCGCCGCACGGTGGTGTCCCAGGAGGCCGACATCGCCGGCAAGCTGGGGGACGTCAGCAACCAGGAACTGACCCTGCAGCGCGCCCAGGCCGACCGGGAGAAGGAGTTGGCCCAGGCCCACTACGACCTGCAGAAGGCCCGCCAGGAGCTGGCCAAGCGCCAGATCCTGCACGACGACGGCATCGAGTCCGACGTGGCGCTGAAGACCTATTCCGACGAGGCCGCCTATGACGCCGAGCGGGTCGCCTCCCTGGAGGCCGGCCGCGTCCGCGAGACCGCCATGGCCGGCGACGCCCGCACCCGCATCCGCACCCTGTCCGGCCGGCTGAACGACAACCTGAACGCGGTGCAGGCCAGCCTCGACGCCCTGATCGTCAAGGCGCCGACCAAGGGGCGGCTCACCAACTTCCTGCTGCAGCCCGGCCAGGCGCTGAAGGCCGGCGACAGCGTCGGCCAGGTGGATTCCGAGGGCGCCTACAAACTGACTGCCGAGGTGGACGAGTTCTACCTGGGCCGCGTCGCCGTGGGCGAGGCGGCCACCGCCGACCTCGACGGCAAGCCGGTCCCGCTGAAGGTTTTCCGCGTGCTGCCGCAGGTGGCGCAGGGGCGCTTCCACGTGGAGTTCGCCTTCTCGGGGACGCCGCCGACCTTGCGCCGTGGCCAATCCCTCGACGTGCGCCTGATCCTCGGCGACACCCATCCGGCGATCACCCTGCCCAACGAGGCGTGGATGGAGACGTCGGGCGGCGCCTACGCCTTCGTCGTGCGCCCCGGCGGCGGCCAGGCGGACCGCCGCGCCATCGTCGTGCGCCGCCGCAACCCCGAGCAGGTGGAGGTGGCCCAGGGCCTCAGCCCCGGCGAGCGGGTTGTGGTCTCCTCCTACGCCGGGCTTTCGCCCTACGCCCACCTGATCCTGCGCTGAGAGGCCCCATGATCGTCCTGGCCGACATCCACCGCCTGTTCCGCTCCGACGAGGTGGAGACCTCCGCCTTGCGCTCCATCGACCTCAACATCGAGGAGGGGGAGTTCGTGGCGATCATGGGCCCGTCCGGCTGCGGCAAGTCCACCCTGCTCAACACCCTGGGCATGATCGACCGGCCGACCAGCGGCCGCTATCTGTTCAAGGGCCAGGAGGTCACCGACCTCGACGAGGCGGCGCTGGCCCGGCTGCGGCGCGACAACCTGGGCTTCGTCTTCCAGAGCTTCAACCTGATCGACGAACTGACCATCTCAGAGAACGTCGAGCTGGGCCTGGTCTACCGCCGCTGGGCCGGCAAGGACCGCCGCGCGCGGGTGGCCGCGGCGCTGGACAGGGTGGGCGTCGGTCACCGCGCGCGGCACTATCCGCACCAGCTCAGCGGCGGCCAGCAGCAGCGCGCCGCCATTGCGCGGGCCATCGTGGGCCAGCCCAGCCTGATCCTCGCCGACGAGCCCACCGGCAACCTCGACAGCGAGAACGGCGAGCAGGTGATGGATATCTTGAAGAGCCTGAACCGCGAGGGCGCGACCATCGTCATGGTCACCCACTCGCCCAAGCATGCCGACGTCGCCGAGCGGCGGATCGACATGCTGGACGGCCGCGTGGTGATCTCCGCCAGCCGCGCGATCTGAGCCCGCGCCCCGGTGTTCGCCCACGCGCTCCTGACGCTCTACCGCTCGGTCGTGCGGCATAAGCTCTATGCGGCGATCAATGTGCTGGGCCTGGCGATCGGCGTCGCGGTCTTCGTGGCGCTGATGCTGATGGTCCGCTTCCAGACCAGCTTCGAGCGCTGGATCCCGAACGCGAGGCAGATCTACGTCGTCCGCAGCGATGTCCTGAACCAGGGGTGGCTGCCTTACACCATGGGCGGTCTGCTGGACGAGCTTCGCGGCGACTATCCGCAGCTCGTGGGGACCCGCGCCGGCGACATCCCGGCTACCGTGCGGCAGGGCGCGACGACCACGCCGGAGCGGGTGTCGCCGGTGGACCCGAGCTTCTTCAAGGTGTTCGATCTGCCGCTGGTCGTTGGCGACAAGGCCCGGTTGCTGCAATCGCCCGACGACCTGCTGATCACGCAAAGCAAGGCCCGCCGGTACTTCGGCGCGGCCAACCCCATCGGCCAGCGCCTGACGCTGGGCTTCGACAACAAGCTCCACAGCTACCGCGTGGTGGGCGTGATCAAGGACCCGCCGCCCACCACCGACTTCCGGTTCGACTTCCTGGTCCGCCTGGAAGAGCCGACGCCGCAGGAGAACCCCCAGTGGCGTCACTGGGGCAACAACAACACCACGACCTATCTGCGGTTCGCCACGCCGGGCGAGGCCAAGACCCTGGGCGACGACTTCGAGCGCTTCACCGACCGGCACTCCGGGCCCTTGATCCACACCCCGCCGCACAAGGACATTTCCCTGCAGCTGACGCCGCTGCTCAAGATGCATCTGATCAATCCGCCCGGCGAGGTGGGCGTCGCCGCCATCGCCGCGGTGGCCGTCCTGACCCTGCTGCTGGCGGCGGTGAACTATGTGAACCTGGCCACGGCGCGGGCGGCGCTGCGGGCCCGCGAGGTGGCGTTGCGCAAGGTGATGGGCGTCACCCGCGCCGGGTTGATCGCCCAGTTCCTCGGCGAGTCCATGGCCACCGCGATATTCGGGGCCCTGATCGGCCTGGCGCTCTGCGAGCTGGCGCTGCCGCTGTTCAGCACGGCGCTCGGCGTGACGCTGAAGCTCGACTATTTCGGCGACCCTTGGCTGGGCGGGGCGATCACCGGGGTCATCGCCATCGTGGGCCTGGGCGCCGGGCTCTATCCCGCCTTCGTCCTGTCGCGCTTCCAGCCCGCGGCGGTGCTGGCCTCGGTGCGCTCGCCGGGCGGCGGGCGGGCGGGCTCGCGGCTGCGCGAGGCCCTGGTGATCTTCCAGTTCACCATCGCCATCGGCTTCACCATCGGCATGGGGGTGATCGTCAGCCAGGCCGCCTACCTGCACCGCGCCGACCTCGGCTTCCGGCGCGACGGCCTGATCGAGGTGGATTCCTTCCCGCACCAGGAACTCAGCCCCGAACAGCGGGCCAGCCTGCTCACCGCCTGGCGCGCCGAGCCCGGCGTGATCGCCGCGGCGCAGGCCGACAGCAACCCCGGCGATCCCGACATCCCCATCGCGCCGTTCAAGCGTCCGGGCGCGCCTGAGAACGGTCCGATGGTGTCCTACGCCTCCATCGGACCGGATTTCCTGCAGACCTACGGCGCGCGGCTGCTGGCTGGGCGGCTGCCCGATCCCGGCCGCGCCGCCGATTTTTCGGCCTCCGCCCGCGACCTGTCGGCCAACATCAACGTCGTCCTGAACGCCCGCGCCGCGCAGGTGCTGGGCTTCCGAAGCCCGCGCGAGGCGGCGGGCCAGGTGCTCGACGGCAAGAACAAGCAGTTCACCGTCATCGGGGTGATCGGCGACATGCGGTTCACCTCGCCCCGCGTGAAGGTCGACCCCATCGTCTACTGGTCGTTCTCCGGGACCATCGATGGCGGCGCGGCGGCGATCCGCTACGCCGGTGTCGACTCCGAGGTCCTGATGGCGCGACTGGCGGCCGACTGGCGGCGGATCGTGCCCACCGAGCCGTTCCTGGCCAAGACCGTGGTGGCCGAACTGGAGCCCTACTACCAGAGCGACGAGCAGGTCAGCCGCATGTTGACCCTGGCCGCGGTCCTGGCGGTTGCGATCGGCTGCATCGGGCTCTACGGCCTGGCGTCGTTCAACACCGCTCAGCGGGTCAAGGAGATCGGCATCCGCAAGACGCTGGGCGCGACGACCCTGGAGATCCTGACCCTCTTGATCGGCCAGTTCCTGCGTCCGGTGGTGCTGGCCAACCTGCTGGCGTGGCCCTTGGCCTATCTGGCGGTGCGGACCTACCTGGCCGGCTTCGACCAAAGGATATCGCTCTCCCCGGCCTATTTCCTGGCCGCCTCGGCGCTGACCATCGTGCTGGCTGTGGCCACGGTCTGCGGCCAGGCGCTGCTGGTCGCCCGCGCCCCGCCCGCCAAGGCGCTGCGCCATGAATAGGGCGGCGGCGCGCGACATCCTGGCAAGGCGACGCAAGCCATGATCTGGGCCAGCTACGCACGCTCGCTCTACCGCACGATGAGCCGGCATCGGCTCTACGCGGCGATCAATGTGCTGGGCCTGGCGCTGGGCGTGGCGGTGTTCGTGGTGCTGATGCTGGTGGTGCGGTTCCAGACCAGCTTCGAGGCCTGGATACCGCACGCGGACCAGATCTACGTGATCCGTTCCAAGGACGTCCTCGGGAACTGGTATCCCAATGTGTTCCCCGGGATGCTGGACGAGCTTCGCGGCGACTATCCGCAACTGGTGGCGACCCATGCCACCGGCGCCGAAGCCACCGTCCGGCGCGGCGGCGCCGTGACGCCTGCGAATGTGTCGATGGTGGACCCGAGCTTCTTCAAGGTCTTCGACCTGCCGTTGGCCGCCGGCGACAAGGCCCGGTTGCTGCAATCGCCCGATGACCTGGTGGTCACCCAAAGCACGGCCCGCCAGTATTTCGGCGCCGCCAACCCCATCGGCCAGCGCCTGACGCTGGATCTCAACAAGAAGCTCCACGATTACCGCGTCGTGGGGGTGATCAAGGACCGTCCGCCGACGACCGAGATGAGCGCCGACTTCCTGGTTCGCCTGGAGGTCCCGACGCCGGAGGCGGATCCCAACTGGCGCGAGTGGGGCTACAACACCACCACGACCTATCTGCGGTTCGCCACGCCCGCGCAGGCCAAGGCGCTGAGCGGCGACCTCGACAGCTTCATCGACCGGCACGTGGGGACCTCGACCCACAGGCAGCCGCGCAAGAACATCGCCCTGCGGCTGACGCCGCTGCTTAAGATGCATCTGATAACACCGCCGGCCGAGGCGATCGTCGCGGCCACCGCCGCGGTGGCGGTCCTGACCCTGCTGCTGGCGGCGGTGAACTATGTGAACCTGGCGACCGCGCGCGCCTCGATGCGGGCCAAGGAGGTGGCGCTACGCAAGGTGATGGGCGCGACGCGGCCGGGGCTGATCGCGCAGTTCGTGGGCGAGTCGGTGGTGGTGGCGCTCTGCGGCGCCCTGATCGGCTTGGCGATCTGCGAGCTGGTCCTGCCGCTGTTCAGCGCGGCCATCGGCGTCACCCTGAAGCTCGACTACCTCGGCGACCCTTGGCTCGCCGGGTTGATGGCGTTCGTGGTCCTGGTGGTGGGCGTGGGCGCGGGCGCTTACCCGGCCTTCGTGCTGTCCCGCTTCCAGCCGGCCAGCGTGCTCGCCTCCACGCGCTCGCCCGGTGGCGGGCGGGCGGGCTCGCGGCTGCGCGAGGCCCTGGTGGTCCTGCAGTTCGCCATCGCCATCGGCTTCACCATCGGCATGGCGGCGATCGTCAGCCAAGCCGCCTATCTGCATCGCGCCGACCTGGGCTTCCAGCGGCAAGGCCTGATCGAGGTGGATTCGTTCCCGCACCAGGCGCTGACGCCCGAGCAGCGGGCCAGCCTGCTAACCGCCTGGCGCGCGGAGCCCGGCGTGGTCGCCGCAGCGCAGGCAGACGGCAAGCCCGGCGATCCCGGCGACCGCATCACGCACTTCAAGCGCCCGGGCGCGCCGGGCGACGGCCCGATCATCCATTTCGCCTCGATCGGGCCGAGCTTCCTGCAGACCTTCGGCGCGCGGCTGCTGGCCGGCCGGCTTCCCGATCCCAGCCGCGCCGCCGACTTTTCCGCCTCGTCGCAGGACGTCTTCCTCGTCTCTCCGCAGGAGGCGGCGAACGCCGTCAACATCGTCCTCAACGCCCAAGCCGTCCAGGCGCTGGGCTTCCGGAGTCCCCGTGACGCTTTGGGTCAGGTTCTGACCGCCAACGGCAGGCGGTTCATGGTCATCGGGGTCATCCGCGACATGCGGTTCCACTCGCCCCGCGAGAAAATCGAGCCCCTCATCTATTGGTCGTTCTCGGGAGCCATCGATTTCGGCGAGGCGGCCGTCCGGTACGCCGGGGTCGATACCGACGACCTGATGGCGCGGATGGCGGTGGACTGGCGTCGGATCGTGCCCACCGAACCTTTCGAGGCCAAGACCGTCGTGGCCAAGCTCGAGCACTACTACCAGACCGACAACCAGGTCAGCCGCATGCTGACGCTGGCCGCCGTGCTGGCGGTCGTGATCGGCTGCATCGGGCTATATGGCTTGGCGTCGTTCAACACCGCGCAGAGGGTGCGCGAGATCGGCATCCGCAAGACGCTGGGCGCCACGACCGCGCAGATCGTGACCCTGCTGATCGGCCAGTTCCTGCGGCCGGTGGTGCTGGCCAATCTGCTGGCGTGGCCCTTGGCCTTCCTGGCGCTGCGGACCTACCTGGCGGGCTTCGACCAGCGGATCGCGCTGTCGCCGGCCTATTTCCTGGCCGCCTCGGCGGCGACGATCCTGGTGGCGGTCGCGACGGTCAGCGGGCAGGCCCTGCTGGTGGCGCGGGCCACGCCCGCCAAGGCGCTGCGCCATGAGTAGGATGGCGGCGGCAGATCCCAACCAAAGGAGGCGAGGCGAACGGTAATGTGGTTGAACTATGCGCGTTCCCTGTACCGCACCCTGAGCCGGCATCGGCTCTACGCGGCGCTCAATGTGCTGGGCCTGGCGCTCGGCATCGCGGTCTGCGCGGTGCTGCTGCTGGTGGTCCGGTTCGAGACGGGTTTCGACCGTTGGGCGCCGCACCGCGACGCGATCTACCGGGTGAACGAGATCAGCACCTGGCCGGGCCAGCCGAGGAAGGTCTCGGACAACACCCAGGCGATGCTGCTCGGGCGGCTGCAGGCCGATTTCGCGCAGATCAGGGCCGGCGCCCGGCTGATGGACAATACGCTGACGGTCCGCAACGGCGCCCAGCAGGCGCTGGAGCATGTGATGTTCGCCGACCCGTCGATCTGGGATGTTTTCCCCGTCCCGTTCGTCGCCGGCGACCGCAGCACCGCGCTTAGCGACACCACCAGCGTGGTGGTGAGCCAGGCGATGGCGCGCAAGTACTTCGGGACCGAGCGGGCGCTGGGGCGGCGGCTGACCATCGTCATCGACGGCCAGCCCCGCGACTATCGGGTCAGCGGCGTAATGCGCGACCTGCCCGCCGACAGCAATCTGGTGCTGGAGGTGGTGGTCCGCCTGGGGCCGGAGGTGACCGCCTCGATCCAGGACTACATGAAGAGTTGGAGCAGCTCGATGATGGAGACCTACGTCCGGCTTGGATCGCCGGCCGACGCGGCGGGGATCGACGCGGGTTTTCCGGCCTTCGTCGACCGCGAGACCGACATCATGAAGCCCGCCCATGCGCACCTGAACTACCAGCTCATTCCCCTGGCGCAGGTGCATTTCGTCGACGCCAACCAGACGACGGCGATGAAGCCCGGCGTCGATGGCCTGTTCGTCGCCGCGCTCGGGGTCATGGGCGTGGTCGCCCTGCTGATCGCCGTGGTCAACTACGTGAGCCTGGCCACCGCGCGGGCCGGCATGCGGGCGCGGGAGGTGGCGATCCGCAAGGTGATGGGGGCCACGCGGCGGATGCTGGTCGCGCAGTTCATCGGCGAGTCCCTGGCGGTGGCCTTGGCCGCGGGCCTGATCGGGACCGCGCTGCTGGAACTCGCCCTGCCGGGGGTCAGCGCTGTGCTGGGTGAGCCGATCCGCATCGCCTATTTCGGGCCCGACGGCCTGCTGGCGCCGCTTCTGGGGCTTTGTCTCGCGGTGGGGCTGGCCGCGGGGATCTATCCGGCCTTCGTGCTCTCCCGGTTCCGCTCGGCCGCGGTGCTGGCCTCGGCGCGGACGCCAGGCGGCGGACGGACGGGGGCGCGGCTGCGCGAGGTTATGGCCGTGGGCCAGTTCGCCATCGCCATCTGCCTGATGATCTGCACCGCGGTGATCTTTGGCCAGATGCAGTTCCTGCGGAATTCCGACCTGGGCTTCCGGCGCGATGGCCTGGTGATCGTCCGCAACCTCGGCGACATGCAGGTGGCGCCGCAGATGCGCGCCCTGCTGGACGCCTTCCGGCGCACGCCCGGCGTGATCCTGGCGACCGCCTCGGACCGCCGCCCCGATCCCGACACCAACGAAAGCGGCGACGTGCGGTTGCTGAGCAACCCCCTGGTCCGGCCCAATCTCCTGCGCGAGCGGATCGGGACCGACTACGACAAGACCTACGGGCTGAAGCTGCTCGCGGGCCGAATGCTGGACGCCAATCACGGCGGCGACGACCGCGCGGGCGTGGACTACGACAAGGTCGCCGACAGTGGAGCTGGGATCAACATGATGGTCAACGCCAGCGGCGCGCGCGAGCTGGGGTTCGCCGACCCGCAGAAGGCGTTAGGCGCGCGGGTCGAGATCAGCAAGACCGACAAGGGCAACCTCTTGGTGGCGACGGTGGTGGGCGTCGTCGCCGACGTGCGGTTCGTTTCGCCGCGGCTGCCGCCGCCGCCGCAGCTCTACCTGATGGACAGCCACCTTGGGCCGGTCACCCGGCCCTCCTCTTGGACGGCGGCGATCCGGGTGCGCGACGGCGACCAGGCCGAAGTGCTGGGGCGGCTGGAGCGGGTGTGGCGCCAGCTCGCGCCGGGCTCACCCTTCCAGGGCGAGACCGTGCAGGTGACCATGAAGCCGTTCTACGACAGTGACGCGCGGCGCGGGCAGCTGTTCGCGGCCGGCGCGGTGCTGTCGGCGGCGATCGCCTGCCTGGGCCTCTATGGGCTGGCGGCGTTCAACACCAGCCGGCGGCTCAAGGAGATCGGCATCCGCAAGACCCTGGGGGCTTCGACAAGCGACGTCCTGCGCCTGCTGGTCGGCGAGTTCCTGCGGCCGGTCTTGTGGGCCAACCTGATCGCCTGGCCGGCGGCCTTCCTCGCCATGCGCTGGTGGCTGGCGGGCTTCGACCAGCGGATCGCGCTCAACCCGGCCTATTTCCTGCTGCCCAGCCTGGCGGCGCTGCTCGTCGCGGTGCTGACCGTGGCCGAGCAGGCGATCCGCGTCTCCCGCGCCGAGCCCTCGCGGGCGCTGCGGTACGAATAGGAGTCCTTGGGAAAGGGACGGGCAGGACTGGCGCCGGGCGGGCGCGCCGGGCAAGCTCTCCGCGAAACGGGAGGGCGCATGAGACTCACAGGCCGGGCGGATGGCTGAGCCGACGCCGCGCATCGCCGCCGCCTGGTGGCGGATCATGGACTTCCGGATCGGGGTCGTGCCCCTGCCGGTCGCGGTGGTCGCCGTCGCGGTGATCGCGGCCTTCGTGGCGCTGGGCGCGCCGCCGTCGGACCTGCCGATGAGCATCGCGGTCCTGGCGGTGGGCGGCTTCGTCTGCGCCGAAGCGGGGCGGCGGATTCCGGGGCTCAAGAATCTGGGCCTCGCGGCGATCCTGGCGACCTTCCTGCCATCCTACCTGGTCTACGCCCACGTGCTGCCGAAGCCCTTGGTGAAGTCGATCACCGCCTTCACCGACAACTCGAACTTCCTCTACCTGTTCATCGCCGCGGTGATCGTGGGCTCGATCCTGGGCATGGACCGCCGGGTGCTGATCGCCGGCTTCCTGAAGATCTTCGCGCCGCTGCTCGCCGGCTCGGTCGTGGCGACGGCGGTGGGCTGCGGCGTGGGGACGGCGCTGGGCCTGGGGCTCAGCCACACCTTCTTCAAGATCGTGGCGCCGATCATGGCCGGCGGGGTGGGCGAGGGCGCGATCCCGCTCACCGTCGGCTACGCCCAGTTCTCGCACCAGCCGCAGGGCGGCCTGTTCGCCGAGGTGCTGCCGGCGGTGATGCTGGGCGGGCTGACCGCGATCCTGCTGGCCGGCGGCCTGAACGCACTCGGCAAGCGCTATCCGAAGCTGACCGGCGAAGGCCGGCTGCAGCCGGGCGAAGAGGCCGACGGGGCGTTCGCCGCCGAGGACGAGGACCATCCGCCGCCCGCCCTGCAGGAGACCGCCCAGGACGCGGGCGCGGCCATCGTCATGGCGGTGACGCTCTATCTGGTCGGCGCGCTGACCCAGAAGCTGTGGAACTGGCCGGGGCCGGTGGTGATGCTGGTGCTGGCGGTGGCGATGAAGTTCGGCCGCGTCGCCTCGCCCCGGTTGGAGCGGGGCGCCTTCGCCAACTTCCAGTTCTTCTCGGCCAGCGTCACCTACCCGCTGCTGTTCGCCATCGGGGTCGCCAAGACCCCGTGGGAGAAGCTGGTGGCGGCCTTCAACGCCCCCACCATCGCCACCATCGTGGCCACGGTGGTCGCCATGGTCGGCACGGGGTTCGCCACCGCCCGGCTCGTGGGGCTCTATCCCATCGACACCGCCATCGTCACGGCCTGCCACTCCGGCCAAGGCGGCACGGGGGACGTGGCGATCATGACCGCGGCCAACCGGCTGCAGCTGATGCCCTTCGCCCAGATCGCCACGCGGATCGGCGGCGCGATCATGGTGGCCCTGACGCTGATCCTGTTCGCCCGGATGGGCGGCGCGGGCGGCTAGATCATCAGCTTGCCGGTGAGCTTGGCGTAGGCGGTGGCCATGAAGGCCGAGGCCTCCTCATGGCGCACCTGGATGAAGCGCACGCCGTCCTGGCGTTTGCGGAACGCCTCGATGACCCGTTGACCCCGTCGCCCGGGATGCCGAAGACGGTGTCGACGTCCTACTTGGTGAGCGTGTCGACGAAGACGTCCGAGGCGGTCTGCGGTATGGCGGGGCTCCGAGCTTGGGGATCGCTCGCAGAACGGGCCGCCAGCAGCGCTGTCCCAGGCCGCCGCCTTTGCGCCGCGTCAATCCGGCGGCCGGAAAGCTTGGGACGGCCCGCACGTCGTAGCGGGCGCTTGCAGCCTTGGCGCGAGGCCAGGGCGATCGGATAGGTTCGAACATTCAAATGACGGTATTCTGTCATGAATTTGTTCGATGAATCGCTGTTCGAGCCAGGAATTTACAACGTCCGGACAGACTTTCACGCCAGCCTTCGATACTGCTACCTAAGCCTCGGGCGGACGGCTAAGATTCCCGCCTGGGCGTTGCTGGAGCGGCGATGGGGCGGGGACGCGCAATCGGACAGATCGGTCGGCTTGCCGCCATGCTGGCGCTGGCGTGGGCGGCGGCGGTTGCGCCGGCCGCACGCGCGCAGTCCGAGCCGGTGGCGGCGGGCCGCCCGGGCGTGCACGAGGGCGTCGCGTCCTGCGGCGGGTCGAGCTGCCACAGCCGTCCCGCGCCCAGCGGGCTCACCGTGCGCCAGAACGAGCTGATCACCTGGCAGGACCCGCACACCGAGGCCGGGGCCCACAGCCGCGCCTGGAAGGTGCTGACCGCCCCGCGTGGCGAGGCGATCGCCCAGAAGCTGGGGATCGGCCCGGCCGAGCGGGCGCCGGCCTGCCTGGCCTGTCACGCCGACCCGGCGCTGGCGGCGGCGCGCGGGGCGCGCTTCCAGATCTCCGACGGCGTCGGCTGCGAGGCCTGTCACGGCGGGTCCGGCGGCTGGATCGCCAGCCACTATGCGCTGGACGCCACCCACGCGGCCAACATCGCCCACGGCATGGTCGCCCTGGACGAACCCAAGGTCCGCGCCGCCCGCTGCCTGGACTGCCACTTCGGCGGGTCGGCCCCCAACCAGTTCGTGAACCACCAGCTGATGGCCGCCGGCCACCCGCAGCTTTCCTTCGAGCTCGACCTCTTCACCACCCTGCAGAAGCACTACGACATCGACGCCGACTATGTGGCGCGCCACAAGGCGGTCCCCGGCGCCGTGAAGACCTGGGCGGTGGGCCAGGCCATGGCGCTGGAGCGGATGCTGACGCTCTACGGGCCGCGCACGCCCGGCGGCGCCTTCCCTGAGTTCGCCTTCTTCGACTGCCAGAGCTGCCACCGCACCATGGCGTCCAGCGATCCCAAATGGCGGCCGGTCTCGGAGGCCAATCCGGCCCGGCCGATCCCGGTGGGCCAGCCACCCTTCAACGACGAGAACATGATCATGCTGTCGGCGGCGGCCAAGGTCGCCGCGCCGGGGCTGTTCCAGCGCTTCGAGACCGACAGCCGCGCGTTCCACGTCGCACTCGCCGAGGACCGCGGCCAGGCGGTCGCCAAGGCCCAGGCGCTGGCGGCGACCTCGCGGGCCATGGCTGACGCCTTCGCCCAGCACGCCTTCAGCCGCGCCGAGACGCTGGCGATCTTCGAGGCGCTGCTCTCCAGCGAGACGGCGAAGCGCTACACCGACTTTTCCGGCGCCGCCCAGGCGGTGATGGCCGCCGACACCCTGCTGAACGCCATGACCGCAGAGGGCGCCATCGACCGGGCGGCGGCGGCGCGGGTGCGGCCCGATCTCGACCGGGCCTATCAGGCGGTGCGCGATCCCAACGCCTTCCGCCCGGCCGAGGCGCGGGCGGCGTTGCAACAGGTGGCCGACAAGGTGAGGGCTCTGAAATGAAGCGTGGGCCTTTCGGAACCGCCCTGGCGATGGCCGCGGCCCTGATGCTGGCCGCGTGCGGCGGCGGCGGCGGCGGCGGAAACTCAGGCGGCACGACCACCACGCCCCCCCCGCCGGCCACGACGGCCGGCGCCTATACCCTGCCCGGGACGGACTCGCTCAGCGCCGCCGACGTGCAGCAGATCATCGCCCAGGCGGTCGCCGAGGCGAAGGCGCGCGACACGCCCGGCGTGATCGCGGTCACCGACCGGGTCGGCAATGTGCTGGCCGTCTACGCCATGGCCGGCGCGCGGCCGACGGCGACCATCCGGCCGGGCCCGGGCGGCAACCTCGACATCCAGGGGGCGGTCGTGCCGGCCGCCGCCGCGGCCATCGCCAAGGCGGTCACCGGCGCCTACCTGTCCTCCGCCGGCCAGGCCTTCTCGACGCGCACGGCCAGCATGATCATCCAGCAGAACTTCCCGCCCAGCCCGGCGACGGTGGGCCTGCCCAGCGGGCCCTTGTTCGGGGTGCAGTTCTCGTCCCTGCCGTGCTCGGACCTGACCGCGCGGTACAACGCCGCCGGCGGGACCGGCGCCCTGATCGGCCCCAAGCGCTCGCCGCTGGGCCTGGCCGCCGATCCCGGCGGCTTCCCGCTCTACAAGAATGGCACTCTGGTGGGCGGCGTGGGCGTGATGTCCGACGGCGACTACGGCTTCGACCCCGACGTCTCCAACATCGACATCGACGACGAGGAGAACGTGGCGCTGGCCGCCACCAACGGCTTCTCGGCGCCGGCGACCATCACCGCCGACAAGGTGGCGATCAACGGCACCACCCTGCGCTACAGCGACGCCACGACGGCGACCTTGAAGTCGAGCCCGGCGCAGGCCCCGGCCTTCGCGGCCCTGCCGGCCGGCGCGGGGACGCTGACGGCGGTCCCCGGCTACTACCCCGGCGGGACAGTGCTGGCCGGCGCGGTCTACGGCCAGGAGACCTCCGGCGTGCGGCAGGCCTCGACCACGGAGTTCTCGGTGGCCGGCGGTTTCGTGCTCACCGACGGAGCCGGCAACAACCGCTACCCGCCGCGCAACGGCACGGATTCCGAGGTGGGCGCGCCGCTCACCGCCGCGGAGGTGACCGCGGTGATGGAAGAGGCGTTCAAGGTCATGGACCACGCCCGCGGCGCGATCCGCCAGCCGGCCAACAGCGTGGCGCAGATGTCGATCGCCGTCACCGACACCCACGGGGTGATCCTGGGCGTGGTGCGCGCGCCGGACGCCTCTGTGTTCGGCACCGACGTGGCGGTGCAGAAGGCGCGCTCGGCGAGCTTCTTCTCCGGGACCTTCACCGCCTCGGACCTGCTGGGCGATCCCAGCACCGACGTACAGAGCTTCGTCGGTAAGGTGCGGACCTTCTTCCCCGACCCGACGGCGCTCACCGGCAAGACCGCGTTCAGCGTGCGGGCCCTCAGCAACCTGGCGCGGCCGGAGTTTCCCGACGGCCAGCAGGGCGCGCCGAACGGGCCCCTGTCGCGGCCGATCAGCCAGTGGAGCATCTTCTCCACCGGCCTGCAGTCGGCGCTGGTGGCCAGCAACCTGGTCCAGCACGTGGCCTACCTGGGCGGGACCAGCACGACGGACACCGCTCCGCGCTGCACGGCCCTGCCCGACGTGGTCGCCGGCCAGAACCGGCTGCAGAACGGGCTGCAGATCTTCCCGGGCGGCGTGCCGATCTACCGGGGCGGTCAGCTGGTGGGCGGCGTCGGGGTCTCCGGCGACGGCGTCGACCAGGACGACATGGTCGCCTTCCTCGGCCTTTCGAACGCTTCGGCCCGCGTCGGGATCGGCAACGCGGCCGCGGCGATGCGCGCCGATCAGCTCGTTGTGGGGCCGCCGCCGGCGCAACGGTTGCTTTACGTTAACTGTCCATTCGCACCATTCCTCGACACCTCGGACCAGAACGTCTGTCAGGGAAAATGAGGGATGCGGGGCGGCCTCCTCTTCGCGCTCCTGCTCGCCACGCTCCCGCTTGCCCAGCGGGCGATGGCGGCTGACGTCATTGGAGACCTGATCCAGACCTACTCGGCCCCCGTCGACGAGCCGCCGCTGGACGGCCGCCGGCGGCCCGGCCGGCCCGAGGACCTGCCCCCCGCCGAGACGCCGACGGTCAACCCCAACGCGGTCGAGGCGCCGCCGCCCGAGGCTTTCCCGGCGGACCTGATCCCGATCCCAGACCGCTGGCGGCTGATCGACGCGTTGGGGGTGCATTCCCGCTGGTTCGACCCCTACGACCAGAACGCGCTGAAGGGCGACCGGCCGATCAAGGGGACCCAGGATTGGTTCTTCACCCTGACCGGGGTCTCCGACACGGTGATCGAACCGCGCAGCTTCCCGCTGCCGGTGGGGTCGCAGACCACGGCGCGTCCGGGCAGCCTCGACACCTTCGGCCGCACCGACAGCTTCTTCGGCTCGCAGAACCTGATCGCCGGGCTGGCGCTGACTGAGGGTTCGACCGCCTTCAAGCCGCCGGACTTCGAGATCCGCGTCACCCTCGACTTCAACTACAACTACGCCCAGGTCCCGGAGAAGCGCATCCTGTCGGTGAGCCCCGATCGCGGGACGAGCCGCAGCGACGAGTTCGTAGGCGTGCAGGAAGCCTTCATCGACTACCACCTGCGCAACGTGTCCGACCGTTATGATTTCGATTCAATACGGGTCGGAATCCAGCCGTTCTCCAATGACTTCCGGGGATTTCTTTTCCAAGATAATCAACTGGGCGTCCGCCTGTTCGGCAACCGCGACAACAACCGTTGGCAGTACAACCTGGCCTTCTTCCAGCGCATCGAGAAGGACACCAACTCGGGCCTGAACGACCTTAGCCAGCCGTTGCGCAACGACGAGATCTTCATCGCCAACCTGTACCGCCAGGACCTGCCGTTCCCGGGGCTCACCTCGCAGGTCAGTCTGGTCTACGACCGCGACCGCGAGGCCAACGACATCCACTTCGACTCCAACGGCTTCCCGGTGCGCCCCGCGCTGATCGGCGACGACCGGGGCCGCGACTACGACGTGGTCTATGTGGGCTACAACGTCGACGGCCATGTCGGGCGGCTGAACCTGACCGGCTCGACGTACGGCGCCTTCGGCCAGGACCGGAACAACATCTTCACCGACCGGCCGGCGGACATCCAAGCCTTCTTCGCCGCGGTCGAGCCCTCCTACGACCTCGACTGGATCCGCCTGCGCGTCTCGGGCCTCTACGCCTCCGGCGACAAGCATCCGTTCGACAACAAGGAGACCGGCTTCGACGCCATCGAAGAGAACCCGCAGTTCGCCGGCTCCGACACCAGCTACTGGATCCGCCAGTCGATCCCGTTCATCGGCGGCGGCCAGGAGGTGTTCCTCAACGGCCGTAACGGGGTGCTGGTCGACCTGCGCTCGTCGAAGGACGAGGGGCAGTCCAATTTCAACAATCCCGGCACCATCCTGCTGGGCGGCGGCGCGGATTTCGACGTTACGCCGCGCTTGCGAATCAGCACCAGCATCAACCGGCTGTGGTTCGACAACACCGCCATCCTGCAGGTTCTGCGCAATCAGGGGGCCATTCCGACCAGCCTCGGCTGGGATTATTCGATCTCGGCGATCTACCGGCCGAGGATGACCCAGAACCTGGTGTTCCGCGGTTCGATCGCGGTCTTCGACCCCGGCTCGGGTTTCGGCGATCTGTTTGGCAACTCCAATGGCGACAGCCGTTACTATTCGATCCTGCTGAACGCGATTCTGAGCTTCTAGGGGCGGCATGGGGCGGTGGCGCAACATCGGCGGGAAGGCGGCGGCGGCGCTGGCGGTGCTGATCCTAGTTGCGCCCCTGTCGCCGCACGCCGCGGGCGACAGCGAAAAGCCGGTCGCCCGCGCCTATCACGCCGCCCCGCCGGCCCCGATGGGCGAGACGCCGGAGCAGGCGCACGCCAAGAGCGCCGGCTGCGAGAGCTGCCACACCGCCTCCGACGCGCCTTCAATGCACAAGTCGCCGGCCGTGGTGCTGGGCTGCGCCGACTGCCACGGCGGCGACGCCACGGTGAGCGCGCCGGCGGGCCTGGCCAAGACCGCGCCCCAGTACGCGGCCCTGCGCGACAAGGCCCACGTCCTGCCGCGCTATCCCAAGGTCTGGAACTTCCCGTCCTCGGCCAACCCGAAGGAGAGCTACACGCTCCTGAACCGCGAGGCGCCGGAGTTCGTGCGCTTCGTGAACCCCTCGGACTACCGAGTGGCCCGCGAGAGCTGCGGGGCCTGCCATCTGGAGATCATCCAGAAGGCCGAGCGGTCGCTGATGGCCACGGGCGCGATGTTCTTCGGCGGCGCGACCTACAACAACGGCGTCCTGTCCGATAAGACCTACGTCCTGGGCGAGGCCTATACCCGCGACGGCGAGCCCGCCAGGACCCTGTCGGCCGGCTCGCCGCCCGGCACGGTGACCCCGGCCCAGAAGGCCAAGGGCGCGCTTGCGACGCTCTATCCGGTGCCCACCTGGCAGGTGACGCCGCCCAGCGACGTCTTCCGGGTGTTCGAGCGCGGCGGGCGCACCATCGGCGCGGGCTTTCCCGAGATCGGCCTGCCGGATGCGAACGGCGAGATCCAGAAGCTGGAGGAGCCCGGCCGGCCGGACATCCGCCAGTCGAACCGCGGCCCGGGCACCGGCCTGCGCGTGGCGATCCCGGTGCTGAACGTCCACAAGACCCGGCTGAACGACCCCTTCATGTGGTTCATGGGCACCAACGACCAGCCGGGCGACTACCGCCAGTCGGGCTGCGCCGGCTGCCATGTGGTCTACGCCAACGACCGCGAGCCGCGGCACAGCCTGGTCTACGCCAAGTTTGGCCGCGACGGTCAGACGGCGACGGTGGACCCGACCATCAGCAAGACCGAGAGCGGGCATCCGATCGAGCACGCCTTCACCCGCGCCATCCCGACCTCGCAATGCATGAACTGCCACATGCACCAGCCGAACATGTTCCTGAACAGCTACCTCGGCTACACCATGTGGGACTACGAGGCCGACGCGCCCTTCATGTGGCCGGAGCGGCAGCGCTATCCCACCGCCGCCGAGATGCGCCGGGTGCTGGACCGCAATCCGGAAGGCGCCGCCCCGCGCGGCCTGTGGGCCGACCTCGACTTCCTGCGCAACATCTTCGACCTGAACGCCAAGCTGAAGGACACCCAGTTCGCCGACTACCACGGCCACGGCTGGAACTTCCGTGCAGTGTTCAAGCGCGACCGCGACGGCAACCTGCTGGACGCCCAGGGCAAGATCGTCGCCAACGACGATCCGGAGAAGTGGCGCAAGACCGGCGAGGGCAAGTTCGTGCCCCCCGGCATCAATCCCGGCAAGGCGGTCCACATGATGGACATCCACGCCGAGAAGGGCATGCAGTGCGCCGACTGCCATTTCTCGCAAGACAGCCACGGCTCGGGCCTGATCGTGGGCGAGGTCGCCAACGCCGTGGAGATCGGCTGCCGCGACTGCCACGGCACCATCTCGGCCTATCCGACGCTCAGGACCTCCAACGTGGCGGCGAGCCCGCAGGGCACGGACCTGACCCTGCTGCGCAATCCCGACGGGCGGCCGCGCTTCGAGTGGGTGGAACAGGACGGCCGGCGGGTGCTGATGCAGCGCTCCATCGTCGACCCGACCCTGGAGTGGCGGGTGCATCTGGTGAAGGACAGCGTCGACCGCGCCAGCCCCGACTTCAACGCCAAGGCCGCGCGCGCCAAGCTGATGGCCAAGATCGGCGAGGACGGGAAGCCCTTCCAATGGGGCCCTGGCGTCGCCAGCGACCGCCTCGCCCACAAGGACGGCGAGATGGAATGCTACGCCTGCCACACCTCCTGGACGCCGTCCTGCGGCGGCTGCCACCTGCCGATCGAGGCCAACTGGAAGACGGTCAGCCACAAGTACGAGGGCGCCGAGACCCGCAACTACGCCACCTACAACCCGCAGGTGGCGCGCGACGACATGTTCCAGCTGGGCCGCCATTCGACGGTGAAGGGCAACACCATCGCGCCGGTGCGCTCGTCCTCGGCGCTGGTCCTGTCATCGACCAACATCAACCGCGAGCGGATCTATGTGCAGCAGCCGCCGATCTCGGCGAGCGGCTATTCCAGCCAGGCCTTCGCGCCGCACTTCGCCCACACGGTGCGCACCACCGAGACCAAGACCTGCGACGACTGCCATGTGGCCGAGGCCAACGACAACAACGCGATCATGGCCCAGCTGCTGCTGCTCGGCACCAACACGGTCAACTTCATCGGCATGCACGCCTGGGTCGGTCTGGAGGGCGGGCTGGAGGCGGTGCGCGTCACAGAGTGGAGCGAGCCGCAGGCGGTGTTCGGCTCCTACCTGCACAAGTACGCCTATCCCGACTTCTACAAGCTGCACGTCGAGAAGAACCACCGCGAGCTGATCGACTGGCGGCGCGGCAAACCCTTCGTGAAGGGCCTGCGCGGCGGCGAGACCGACGCGGCGGAGGACATCGTCAACGTCACCCGCCGGACCGGCGGGGCGGCCCGCTGCCTGCAGTTGCGCGGAGAATACATGTACGTGGCCGAGGGCCGGGGCGGCTTCCGCGTCTACGACGTGGCCTCGATAGGCAACAAGGGCGTCTCGGACAAGATCCTCAGCGCGCCCTTCTCGCCGCTGGGCGACGACACCCACATCGGGTCCAAGAACGCCACCTGCATGGCGCTGCCGACCAACCAGTCGATCGCGCCCGGGCGCAACACGCCGCAGATGCAGCGGGAGAACCAGGAACAGCCGTTCCACCCGATCTACCACTACGCCTTCATCACCGATGCCGAGGAAGGCCTGATCGCGGTCAACGTCGACACCCTGTCGGATGGCGACCCGCGAAACAACAGCCTGCGCCGGGCCCTGACCTGGAACCCGAACGGCCTCCTGAAGGGCGCGCGCCACATCACTCTGGGCGGCCACTACGCCTACATCGCCGCCGACGCCGGGCTGGTGGTTTTGGACCTCAACGATCCCCTGAAGCCCCGGCATGTGACGACGCTGGCGTTGCCCGACGTGCGCGCCTCGGCCCTGCAGTTCCGCTACCTGTTCGTCACCGACGCCCGCGGGCTGGAGGTGGTGGACGTGACGCGGCTGGAGAAGCCGGTGCTGGTGGCCGGCGCCACCGTGCCCCTGGCCGACGCCCGGCGGGTCTATGTGGCGCGCACCTACGCCTATGTGGCCGCCAAGAAGGACGGCCTGGTGATCCTCGACGTGAAGCAGCCGGAGAAGCCGAAGCTCTATCAGAAGGTCGACTTCGGCGGGCGGATGAACGACGCCGAGGACGTGGTGGTGGGCGCGACCAACGCCTCGCTGTTCGCCTACGTCGCCGACGGCAAGAACGGGCTGAAGGTGGTCCAACTGACCAGCCCCGAGAGCCAGCCCAACTTCTATGGCTTCTCGCCGGCGCCGAAGCCGGAGCTGATCGCCTGGGCCAAGACGGCCAGCCCGGCGCTGGCGTTGTCGAAGGGCCTCGACCGCGACCGGGCGGTGGACGAAACCGGCCACCAGATCGCCGTCTTCGGCCGCCTGGGCTCGCGGCCGTTCAACCGCAGCGAGATGGAGCGCTTCTTCCTCGACGCTTTCGACCGGCCCTACCGGGTGACCAACGACGCGGACCTGGCCGCCTGGGTGGCGGCGGCGCGATAGGGCGGAATAGACCTTCAGGGCGACGGTTAGAGCGCCTGCAAACCGGCGGCGGACAGTTCGGCCTCGATCGAAACGCCCGGGGCTGAATCCTGCGAGGATGCGGCCTTCAGGAAGCGAAGGGGCCTCGATGCGAAACACCGGCGGCACGCGGGCCCTTTTTGTCGGAGCGGCGCTGGTCGCGACGATCCTGTTCGCGGCGGCGCCGAGCCTGGCGCAGTGGCGTACGCCATGGTCCTACAAAGAGGGACCCAATGGCCCCGAGCACTGGGGCGACATCGATCCCGACTACGCCGCCTGCAAGACGGGTACGACGCAATCGCCCATCGACATCACCCATAGGACGAAGGCTGTCTTGCCTCCGCTCCAGTTCGCGTTCAGGAGCGGTCCGGTCAGGATCGTCAACAACGGCTACACCGCCGTGCGGGTCGACTATGAGCCAGGCAATCTCAACACCCTCACGATTGGCGCGCGCCGTTACGAGCTGACGCAGTTCCACTTCCACCATCCGAGCGAGGAAGAACTGGACGGCAAGCGGTTCGATATGAACGCGCACATCATGCTGAAGGGCGACGACGGGAAGATCATCGGCGTCTCGGTGTTCCTGAAGGCGGGGCGCGGCAATGCCGCAGTCGCGAAACTCTGGGCGCACATGCCCACCGTCAAAGGCCCGCCTCACGACGCGCCCGGCTTGACGGTCGACCCGGGCGACCTCCTTCCGAGCAGCCTTGGCT
Organism: Phenylobacterium sp.; assembly: GCF_004799515.1. GTDB lineage: Bacteria > Pseudomonadota > Alphaproteobacteria > Caulobacterales > Caulobacteraceae > Phenylobacterium. The sequence goes on from NZ_SSMX01000026.1 coordinate 166,981, forward strand.
ACGACCTCTATACCGGCTCGATCTCAGCGCCGCCGTGCAACGCCGACGTCGTTTGGTACGTGCTCAAAACCCCCGTTGAGGTGTCGCGGGCGCAGATCGACGCCTTCGCCAAGCTCTATCCGCACGACGTGCGGCCGCTTCAGCCGCTCAACGGGCGAGTTGTCCAGGAAAGCGAAAACGACTGAGGAAGGTTTGCCCTGACGAATGTCCGCAACAGCCGAAAGCGGACGCTGCGAGCCGGCCGCCCTTAGACCACCGTGTAGGCCTCGATCGGGATCGGGATGCCCTTCAGGTCGATTTCGCCGACCGCGCGGGTCTCGCCGCCGGCCCCGCCTGCCAGACGGTGGGTCTCGCCGGAGAGCAGGATGCGGGTGCCGAAGGTCTTGTTGGCCGCCTCCAGGCGCGCGGCGACGACCATCACCTCGCCATAGGCCGTGTAGTTGAAGCGCCGCTCGCCGCCGAAGTTGCCCACGAGGCCGATGCCGGAATCCAGGCCCATGCGCGTCTGGCCGAAGACGCCGTGCTTCTCGAGCATGGTCTTGCGGTAGGCCTCGGCGAAGACGTCGATGTCGCGGGCGCAGGCGAGCGCGCGGCTGGCGTGGTCTGGGAAGGCGACGGGCGCGCCGAAGATGACGATCAGGCCGTCGCCGATCATCTTGTCGATCATCGCCTCGTGCTTCCAGAGGATCTCGATCAGGCCGTCGAAGTAGCCGTTGATCACCTCCTGGAAGGCGTCGAGCGGCAGGCCGGCCACCAGGGTGGAAAAGTCCTCAAGGTCGGAGACCATGACGGTGATCTCGCGCGCCTCCGCGCCGATCTTCACCGCCTCGCGGCCCTCGACGATACGGTCGATCACCTGCGGGGCGAGATAGCGCTCCAGGGTCGAGGAGTAGAAGGCCCGCTGGCTGGAAAGCTCGGCGGCGGTCAGGCGGCTCATCACGAAGAAGGCGAAGGCGAAGCCGACCACCGGCGCGACCATGGGGGCCACGAAGGCGAATTCGTAGAAGGCCAGGAACGAGGCCGCGGCGGTCAGAATCAGCCCGCCCGCCACCACCGCGATGGCCACCCACCAGCGCACCGCGCCTTGGCCCAGCCAGGCCCCGCCGAAGCCGGCCGCCAGGACGATCAGGCTGACGACCAGCGGGCTCGCTATGATGATGCTGTCGCCGGCCAGCATCTGGCTGAGCGCATGGACGTGCACCTCGACGCCCGGCATGCCGTCCCGATTGCCCTCCACGAAGCGCATCGGCGTGGCGTCCATGTCCTCCTTCAGCGTTTCTGGGTCGGCATGGGTCGAGCGGGTCACCGCGCCGATGAAGGCGATCTTGCCCTTGAACAGGGCCGGCGACAGGAACGGCACGACGGCCGCGGAATAGGACGGCGCGATGGCCCCGGCGCTCTCGCCGGCGGCGCCGGGGTAGGGCCGCCGGTAGCGGATGGCGAAGGGCTTGGTGGGCGGCGTCGCGCCGACCGCGGCGGCCACTTCGGCGGAGAGCGCGCGGGTCTTGCCGGGCAGGGGATCGTACCTGCGGATCACGTCGTCATAGTCGTCGCTGATCAGGTCCCGAGCGTCGGCATAGCGCAGCTTCGGGTCCACCGGGAAATCGACCCCCGGCTTGTAGGCGGGATCCACCACCGCGATCACGGGCGCCTTCACGCCAGCGATGCGCTTGGAGAATTCCTGGAACTCCTGTCCGCCGGGCGCCCAGGTGTCCAGCAGGTAGTCGACGGCGATCGCCTTCACGCCCCTGGAGTCCAGCTCGGCGATCAGGCCGGCCAGCCAGACCTTGTTGATCGGCGAGATGCAATGGCAGGGCGAGGCGTCGCTCATGGCCTTGATCGCCGCATCGTCCATCTTGATGATGACGAACTCGTCCTGGGGTGGCGGCGCGATATGGGCCACGCGCCAGTCGTAGGTGAAGTTCTCCACGGCGCGGAAGGGCGGGGCGCCGTTCAGCGACAGCGTCACCACGGCCGCGGCCAGGGCGACGCCGGCCACGACGCCGAGGTTCGACAGGGCGTCGCGCGTCCGCCTTATCGCCGAAAGCCGGGCGAGCAGCCGGGAGAAGAGGCCGCCAGGCCGGCCTGGCATCTAGTCGGAACCGAAGGGCTGCGTGTAGGCGACCGCCGGCTCGAAATCCCCCGCGACGCAGACGTGGGTGGTCACATGGCCGGCGTCCACCATCACCAGCACATAGCCCGGCGGCTCGGCCACCAGGATCTCGCGGCCGTCGGGGCGGTCCATGTCCACCGGCGACAGGTTGAGCGTCACCTGGATGGAGCTGGCCGGGGCCGTGGCCACTAGGTGGCCGGCCAGGAGGCCGTGGAAGGGGCGGTGCACATGGCCGCAGAGCACGGTGCGCACCTGGTCGCGGCCCCGCAGCACCTCGGCCAGCTGGCCGATCCAGGGCGCGTCCGGCTCCGGGTCCATCCAGCGTACGCCGGAAAGGATCGGCGGGTGGTGCATGATCACGATGGTCGGGGCGTCCGGCTGTTCGTCCAGCGTCGCGGCCAGCCAGTCGGCGCGAACCTGGTCGAACCCCGACTGGTCGCGGCCCTCGGCCAGGGTGTCGCAGACCACCATGCGCAGGCCGTCGAAATCCACCGCGTACTGCACGAAGCCGTTGGCGTCGCGGCGCGCCCTGGGCCCCTCGAAGGCCGCCAGGAAGGCCGCGCGGCGGTCATGGTTGCCGACGGCGTAGTAGATGGGGATCTCACTGACGGAGAGGATGTCCTGCAGCGCGGCGTATTCGTCCGGCAATCCGTTGTCGACCAGATCGCCCGAGGCGATGATCGCCACGGGCCGCGGCTTCAGCTCGTGAATCGAGCGCAGGACCAGGCGCAGGCGGTGTTCGTTCCGCATCTGATTGAGCGGATCGGCGGCCGTCGTGACGTGCAGGTCGGTGATCTGCGCGATGGTCAACACAGGCTTCTCCCCGGCCTAACGCACTTTACCATCTACGAAGTACGACACCTCAGCGCCGACGGATGACCAGGTTGCGGATTTCGGTCATGTCTTCCATGGCGAACTTCACACCTTCGCGGCCCAGCCCCGAGTCCTTCACCCCGCCGTAGGGCATGTTGTCGACCCGGTAACTGGGCACGTCCCCCACCACGACCCCGCCCACGTCCAGCCGGTCCCAGGCTGTCAGCATCCGGAAGAGATCGCGGGTGAACACCCCCGCCTGTAGACCGAACTTCGAGTCGTTGACCTCGTCCAGCGCCGTCTCGAAGTCCTCGAAGCGCGAGAGGATGGCGACGGGGCCGAACGCCTCCTCGGCGTAGAGCTTGGCCTCGCGCCCGACGCCCTCAACGAGGGTCGCTTCGAGCATGGCGCCCTCCCGCTTACCGCCGCACAGGATCCGCGCGCCGCCGGCTGCGGCGGCCTGGATCCAGTTGTCGAGGCGCGCGGCTTCCTTTACGTCGATCATCGGGCCCACGAAGGTCGCCTCGTCCTTCGGATCGCCGGCGATCAGGGTCCTGGTCCGGGCCACCAGCCGGTCGCGCAGGTCGTCGTAGAGGCTGGCGTGGATGATGATCCGCTGCACGCCGATGCAGGACTGGCCCGATTGGTAGAAGGCGCCGAAGATGATCCGCTCGACGGCGTCGTCGAGGTCGGCGCCGGAGATGGTCTCGTCGACGATCACCGCGGCGTTGCCGCCCAGCTCCAGCACCACCTTCTTCTTGCCGGCTCGGGCCTTCAGGTCCCAGCCCACCTCGGGCGAGCCGGTGAAGGAGAGCAGCTTCAGCCGGTCGTCGGTGGTGAACAGGTCCGCGCCTTCGCGGTGGGCCGGCAGGATGGAGAAGGCCCCCTTGGGCAGGTCGGTCTCGGCCAGCACCTCGCCGATGATCAGCGCGCCCAGCGGGGTGCGCGAGGCGGGCTTCATCACGAAGGGGCAGCCGACGGCGAGCGCCGGGGCGATCTTGTGCGCCGCCAGGTTCAGCGGGAAGTTGAAGGGCGACACGAACGAGCACGGGCCGATGGGGACCCGCTTCCACATGCCCTGATAGCCCCTGGCGCGAGGTGAGATGTCCAGCGGCTGGACCTCACCCGTCATCCGCACGCTCTCTTCCGCCGCGATGCGGAAGGTGTCGATCAGGCGGCCGACCTCGCCGCGGGAGTCGCGGATCGGCTTGCCGGCCTCGATGCAGAGCGCCATGGCCAGCTCGTCGAACCGCTCCTGGAAGCGGGTGACGCAGTGGGCCAGCACCGCCTGGCGCTCATAGGCCGCCATCTTCGCCATGGGCTCGGCCGCCTCGACCGCCGCGGCGATGCCGGCGTCGATGGTCGCAGCGTCGGCCTGGGCGACCCGCGTGGCCTCGAGCCCGGTGTATTTGTCGGTGACGACGAGGTCCTGGTTAGGGCTCCTGGCCTCATTGGCCAGGTAAAGCGGGTAGGAGGCTTTGAGGGCGGGAACGGCCATGGGTGCGGGCGCGGCCGCGGTCCGTCAGACCGCGGCGCTCAACTCCTTGATCTGCTTGTTGAGGATCGGGTCGTTGTCCGAATAGTCCATCGGCGCCTCGATCAGGTTGACCCCCGGCTGGTCGAGGCAGAGGCGCAGGAGCCGCGGCAGGTCGGCGGCGCTCTCGCAGCGGTAGCCCTTGGCGCCATAGGCCTCGGCGTACTTCACGAAATCCGGGTTGCCGTAGGTCAGCCCCCAGTCGGCGAAGCCCATGTTGGCCTGCTTCCAGCGGATCATGCCGTAGGAGTTGTCGTTGAGGATCAGGACGGTGACGTTGAGCTTCAGCCGGACCGCCGTCTCCAGCTCCTGGCTGTTCATCATGAAGCCGCCGTCGCCGCAGACCGCCATCACCTTGCGGTCGGGATAGACCATGGCCGAGGCCATCGCCGACGGCAGGCCCGCGCCCATGGTGGCCAGCGCATTGTCCAGGAGCACGGTGTTGGCCATCCGCGCCGGGTAGTTGCGGGCGAACCAGATCTTGTAGACCCCGTTGTCCAGGCAAAGCACCCCGTCGGCCGGCATGGCCTCGCGGACCTGGGCCACCAGATGCTGCGGATAGATCGGGAAGCGGTCGTCGCCGACGGACTGGGCGGTGTGAGCGACCTCGGCGGCGCGGGCCTTCATCATCAGGGCGAAGTCCCAGCCGGCCTGGGGCAGGATGTCTTCCTTGATCTGCCAGATCGAGTTGCCGATGTCGCCGATCACCTCGTACTGCGGGAAGTAGACCGGATCGACCTCCGCCGAGCGGAAGTTGACGTGGATCACCTCGGCGCTGCCGCGCTGCATGAAGAAGGGCGGTTTTTCGATCACGTCGTGGCCGACGTTGATGATCAGGTCCGCCGCCCCGATCGCCCGGTGCACGAAGTCGCCGGCCGACAGCGCCGCGCAGCCCAGGAACTTCGGGCTCATCTCGTCGATGACCCCCTTGCCGAGCTGGGTGGTGACGAAGGGGATGCCGGTCTTCTCGACGAACTGGGCCAGCATCCGGCCGGTCATGGTGCGGTTGGCGCCGGCTCCGATGACCAGCAGGGGCGAGCGGGCCTGCTCGATCCGCTTCACCGCCACGCGGATGCACTTCTCGTCGGCGATCGGGCGGCGGGCGTTGCTGCGCGGGATCGGCGTGGAGTCGGTCTGCTCGTGGGCGATGTCCTCGGGGAGTTCCAGGTGCACAGCGCCGGGTTTTTCCTCCTGCGCCAGGCGGAAGGCCTCGCGCACGCGGCTCGGGATGTTGTCGGCGCTGGCCAGCTGGTGCGTGTACTTGGTGATCGGCCGCAGCATGTCGACCACGTCGAGGATCTGGAACCGGCCCTGCTTGGAGCTCTTGATGGGCTTCTGGCCGGTCAGCATCATCATCGGCATGCCGCCCAGCTGGGCGTAGGCCGCCGCGGTCACCAGGTTGGTGGCGCCGGGGCCGAGGGTGGAGATACAGACCCCGGCCTTGCCGGTGTGGCGGCCGTAAGTCGCGGCCATGAAGCCGGCGGCCTGCTCGTGCCGCGTCAGGATCAGCCCGATCTTGGTCGAGCGCGACAGGCTGTCGAGGAAGTCGAGGTTCTCCTCGCCGGGCACGCCGAACACATGCTCGACGCCCTCGGCCTCGAGGCAGGCGACAAACAGATCCGATGCCTTGGTCATATGCTCAAAGCCCCACCCTCCGCCGAGTTGGGTCCAATTACGGCGGTTTGTGAAGGGGCCTTGCGTTGGCCGCGAACAGTTCCCGTCGCTGCGTTCTCTAGAAGGTCGGCAGGCCGCGCGGCTTGGCGCCCTTCGGCAGGCCGAGCGCGGTGAACAGCCGGTCCTGGCCGGTGCGCGGCGACTCGCCCGGCTGGTGGTAGCTGTGGCACTCGCTGCACTGGGCGCCGGCGAAGGCGGTGGTCTCGTGCTCGGTCTTGCCGTGGCAGGCGCGGCAGGTGGCGACGCCCTCGATCAGAAGGTCCTGGCTGCGGTCGGAGGTCCGGGCCTGGTGGCAGTCGGCGCAGGCCGCGGCGCCGGCGCCGACCCCCGAGTGGGCCGGCACGGCGTGGTTGAAGTCGCCCCAGGGCAGCATGCGCTCGGGGATATGGACCGGGGCGATCTGTCTGCCCAGCGGGCCGGCGGAGGGGGTCACGGTGTGGCAGTCGACGCAGAGTCCGCCGGGCGCGAGCGCGCGGCGCAGCACCGCCGGATCGGCGACCGGCGGGTTAGCCGGCGGCAGGGCGCCGCGCAGCACGCCCGCGACGTTGCGCATGTCGTGATGGCGCAGGGTCTTCAGCTGGCCGCCGACCTCGGCGAAGGCCAGGGAGTGGCAGGCGCCGCAGTCGCGCTCCATCTCGATCGGCTTGAAGCCCGCGCCGTCCGGCCGGTGGCAGGACTGGCAGGTGAGCGCCGCGCCATAGCCGCGCGCGGCCCCCAGCACCTGGCCCTGGCGGGCCGCGCCGCCGGTGGGGTCCATGTGGATGCGGTGCGAGAAGGTCAGGCCGTTGACCTCCTGCGGATGGGCCGAGAGCGCGACCCGCTGCAGCCGGGGCTGCGGTCCATCGAAGCCCACCGTGACCAGGGGCCGGAAGTCCGGGTGACGGTCCCAGCTCGGGGTGTCGACCAGGCCCGTCGAGGGCAGGCGCATCTTCAGCCGGCTGTGGCAGGCGGCGCAGTCGTTGACCACCACCAGGGCGGGCTTGCCCGCGCGCAGGATGTCGGCGGTCTTCGGCGCGGCGGGGTCGGCCGGCAGGACGGCGTGCTCGCGGTGACAGCTCGCGCAGCGGTCGCTCGGGTGGTTCATGGCCGTCTCGAACATCCCCGCGACACGGCCGCGGACGGTGGGCGGCGGCGGCATGGCGCGCAGCAACAGGTCATGCGGCGCGTGGTCGGAGATCAGCAGCGGCAGGAAGGGGCTGCCCTCGCGGCCCACCCGCGCGTCAATTTTCGCGGCGTCGCCGCCGGCGTTGTGGCAGGCGAGGCAGGCCTGGTCGCGCACCGAGACGAAGGCCTGCGCGTGGCAGGCCTGGCAGTCCTTCTCCAGGAAGGCGTGCGCCTTGGATAGCGGCCCGCTGGACCACTGCCGGTCCGGATGGATGCGGGCGTGGCCCACCAGCGCCGGGCTGATCAGCGGCGCCAGCAGGCAGAGGGTCAGGATCACAAGCCCGAGTGTCCAGGCCATCTTGCGGCGGCCGAACATCGTGGCCCTCAGCGAGAACAGGCTGGCGGAGGTGGCGGGCGGCTCTTCTTCGCGCTTCAAGATGGTGACGGCGACGTCGCCCTCACCGCCTTGGCCCAGAAGGAGGTTGAAGTCGCCGAAGGTGATGACGTGGCCGCGCACCACCTCCAGCTCGACATGGGAAGTGGTTTTGCCGTCGACCAGGAAGGGCTCGCCGGTCAGGGTCTTGACGGTCACCCGTCCCTGGCCGGTCACCTGCAGGAGGGCGTGCTCCATGTCCACCGCCAGGTCGGGCAGGTGGATGTCGGCCTCCGGCGAGCGTCCGATCAGGGCCTCGCCCCAGTCGATCCGCCGCACCCGGACGATCTCGCCGCCGCCGGCCTGGCGCGTGATCAGCCGAAGGGTGATCGCCTGGGTCATCTCACCAGTAGAGGAAGACGCTGACGATGTGCACGAGCAGGGCCGCCAGCAGGGCGAAGGTGGCCGGAACGTGCACGAAGAGCCAGGCTTCCAACAGGGCGGTGATGTGCATCTGGCGCCGCGCCTTGCCGAGCGCCTTGGCCTTGTCGCGGAGCAGCTGGTCCACCTTGCGCAGCGCCGTGGCCTCGCGGCCGGAGGCGACCTGCAGCGCCGGCCCGACCAGCGCGATCGCATGGTCGTTGGCGCAGTCGCCATAGGCGCCGAACAGCCGCCGCCAGAACCCGCCGCCGATGTCCGTGCCCTCCAGCGACAGGCGGACGATCTCGGCGTTGGGGCGCGACAGGGGTTGGGCCGCCTCGAGCAGCTGTTCGTCCAGGTCGTGGATCTCGCCCAGCATCTGCTTGCGGGTGGTGTCGCCGCGGTTGTTGCTGAGCGCGCGGGGCAGGGTGGCGTAGGCCCAGACGCCCACCGCGCCGGAGGCGATCACCAGCAGCATCAGTCCATAGGCCAGGGTGTGGACGTTCAGGCCGAACTTGAAGCCGGTATGCAGGGTGGCGATGACGATCAGCGACAGGCCGAGATAGACGTGGGCGGAGACCCAGGCCTTCAGCGAATAGTGGCCGTCGCTCACCGCGCGCTTGCGCACGCCCAGGAGCGCCAGCCAGACGATCAGGATCGCGCCCAGGGCGCCCAGGGTGTAGCCGAGCGTCGTGCCGCCGCCCTGCGGCAGGCGGTCGTGGAACGCGGCGTAGGCATAGACCGCTATGGCGCCGGCGCAGAGCGCGAGCGAGAGCCGGGCGAACAGGAAGCCGCCATGACGCAGGAAACTCTCGTGCGTCGAGGTCTTGCGCCTCTGTGTCTGCCCGTGCGCCCCCGCCACGACGAATGCCCTTACCCTCGGTCCAGAAGCGCCACGGAGAGGAATTCTTCCGGCGAGACCCGGATGGCCGCGCCGGTCGGGCAGGCGCGCACGCAGGCCGGGCCGCCGGCCTTGCCGATGCACATGTCGCACTTGATGGCGACCTTGCCCTTCTCGACCTTCGACTTCGGCTGCTTCTCGCGCCAGGCCTTGTCCGGCTCGCCGGGGCCCGGGCCCATGCCGAACAGCATCCAGCGCCACAGCGGCGGCTTCTCCGGCGGCGGCTTGTCCATCTGGATCACATCGTAGGGGCAGTTGCGCTGGCAGTTGCCGCAGCCGATGCAGGCGTCGGAGATGAACACCTCGCCGTCCGGCCCGCGCTGGATGGCGTTGGGCGGGCAGTCGGTCATGCAATAGGGGTGCTCGCAGTGCCGGCAGGAGGTCGGCACGTGGATCTGGGCGTAGGTCTTGCCGGCCTCGCGGTTCAGCCGCGACAGGCCCTCGTGGCTGTCGGCGCAGGCCTTCTCGCAGTTGTCGCAGCCGACGCAGAGGCTTTCGTCGATCAGGAGCACGTCGGTGGCCTCGCCGATGCCCTGGTCGATCAGGAAGCTGGCGACCGAGGAGTACATGTCCACCACGCCGCCGAAGTTGTCCTTCTGCTCCTCGACGAAGGCGTTGACCTTGCGGCGGGAGGCCACCTCCTCGCGCATCCGCTTCAGGAGCTCGGGCTTCTTGGCCAACAGCCTCCGGAACGGGGCGCCGGGCAGGCGCACCACCTGCGAACGGATCGCCGCCTTCACCGTGGCCGTCCGCCGCCCGCCGTCCAGGAGCGCCATTTCCCCGGAATAGGAGCCGGCCGGCACGTAGGAGAGGAAGACATTCTTCCCGCCCACCTGCTTCTCCACGATCATCGAGCCGGAGCGGATGATGAACAGGTCGTCGCCCTCGTCGCCCTCGGTCATGATCGGCTGGCCGGCCTTGACCTCCACGGTCTGGGCCAGCGGCAACACCTCGGCCAGGTCGGCGGGGGTCAGGCCGGATTTGAAGATCTGCAGGATCTGCCGCTCGGTGGTGATGCGGTTCACCGTCTCGCGCGCCTGCGGCACCTGGGCCATCAGCTTCAGGGCCGCGGTGCGGGGGATTTCGATGGCGATGCAGTTGTCGCCGGCGCGGACCGTCGCCCCGCGGCGGCGGCCGGAGATCAGCCCCACCTCGCCGAAGATCGAGCCCGCCGGGATCGGCACGGTGATCGCGGGGTTCTTCGGATCGACCTCCACCAGGACCGAGCCCTGGGCGATGCCGAACAGGGAGGACCCGACCCCGTTGCGCTCGAAGATCGTCTCGCCGGCGTGGAAGGCCTTCACCTCGGAATCGAGTAGGAACTCGCGCATCTGCAGGGGCGAAAGGCCGTAGAGGATCTCCACGCGGCTGCGCAGGAACTCCAGCCATTCGGAGACCGACATCTTGCCCGGCAGGCCGGCCAGCTTGGCCTCCAGGATCGGTTCGTCGGCCGGTTTCAGGTCGGTGGCGCCGCGGATGTACTCCACGACGTCGTGGCCCTGGTTCATGCAGTGCTTGATCAGCGGATAGCCGGCCAGCGCGCCGATCACATAGACGCCGGGCGTGGTGGTCTCGAAGGTGGGCGACAGCGCCGGGAAGGCGCTGGCCGCATCGCTGGTGAAGGCTACGCCCGCGGCTTCGACGAACTTGCGCGGCGGCGAGGAGCCCATGCGCGCGATGATCCGGTCGCACTTGTGCCGCGCCACGCCCTGCGGCGTCTCCACGGTGATCCAGCCCGGCTCGACCAGGCTGGGCGTGGTCTCGCTGAGCACGGTGATGCGGCCGGTGTCGCGGGCGGTCATCAGCGCCTTGACGTTGGCCTCCTTGGCCCGGGCGAAGTCGGCGGAGCGGTTCACCAGGGTGACCACATTGGCCTGGGCCTGGTCGGCGGCGAGGCCGAGGGCGTTCTCGATGCCGGCGTCGCCGCCGCCCAGGACGAAGATGTGCTCGTCGATGTACTCGGCCGGATCGTCGAGCTGGTACTGGACGTGCGGCAGATCGGCGCCGTCGCAGCGCATGAGGTTGGGATTGCCCTGAGTGCCGACCGCCAGGACCACGGTCTCACAACGCACCACCTGGCCATTGGTCAGCGCGATGGAGAAGTCGCCCTTCGCGCCGGTGATCGCCTTGGCCTCGGCGTTGTAGCGCACGTTGACACCTGCGGCCTTGGCGTCGGCGTCCCACTGCTGCAGCACCGCCTCGCGCCGGCCGGCGGAAAAGGCGCAGTCCGAGCGCAGCACCAGCAGGCTGGGCGTCGCCATGACGTGCTTGCCCTTCTGGTAGCGGAAGATGGTGTCGGAGAGGTGGCCGGTCTTCTCCAGCAGGATGTGGCTCACGCCGGTGGCGGCGGCATGCGCGGCGGCGCTGAGGCCGGACGGCCCCGAGCCCACGATCGCGATCCGAAACACCTCAGACATGTTCGACCTGCAAGGCCCCCCAACGACACCGGCGGCGGCGCCGGCTACAACGTCGCACGGCTTGGCGCTTCACGCCCCCGCGAAGCTTTGGCACTGTAGCATTTCCCATGCCGTGACAATGCGCCCGAAGCGCCGCACGCCTGAAGGGGAGCACAAAAGTCGATGACGGCGGAAGTCGGGCAATTCGCCCTGATCCTCGCCTTTTTGCTGGCGATAACCCAGGCGGCGGCCCCGCTGTGGGGCGCGCAGCGTGGCGAGCCCGTGCTGATGGCGCTCGGCAGGGCCGCGGCCCTGCTGCAGGCGGGCTTCGTGGTGCTCGCCTTCGTCTGCCTGGCGGCGAGCTATGTGGCCTGCGACTTCTCGGTGGCCCTGGTGGCCGAGCATTCCAACAGCCAGCAGCCGCTGGCCTACCGCATCGCCGCCACCTGGGGCAGCCACGAGGGCTCGATGCTGCTCTGGGTGCTGATCCTGGCGATCTATGGCGCGGGCGTGGCCTGGTTCGGGTCCAGCCTGCGCGAGACCTTGCAGGCCCGGGTGCTGGGCGTGCAGGGGCTGATCGGCGTGGCCTTCCTGGGCTTCCTGATCTTCACCTCCAACCCGTTCCTGCGGCTCTCGCCCGCGCCACTGGAGGGCACCGAGCTCAATCCGCTGCTGCAGGACCCAGGCCTCGTGTCGCACCCGCCGCTGCTCTACCTGGGCTATGTGGGCTTCTCGACCGCCTTCGCCTTCGCCGTGGCGGCGCTGATCGAGGGGCGGGTGGACGCGGCCTGGGCGCGCTGGGTCCGGCCCTGGGTGCTGGCCGCCTGGATCCCGCTGACCGCCGGCATCACGCTGGGCAGCCTCTGGGCCTACTATGAGCTGGGCTGGGGCGGCTGGTGGTTCTGGGACCCCGTGGAGAACGCCTCGCTGATGCCTTGGCTGCTGGGCACGGCCCTGCTGCACTCGGCCCTGGTGCTGGAGCGGCGCGGGGCGCTGGTGAGTTGGACGATCCTGCTCTGCATCCTGACCTTCTCGCTGAGCCTGATCGGCACCTTCCTGGTGCGCTCGGGCATCCTGACCAGCGTCCACGCCTTCGCCGTCGATCCGCAGCGGGGCATCTACATCCTGGGGATCATCGCGGTGACCACGGGCGCGGCGCTCTGCCTCTACGCCTGGCGCGCGCCGGCCTTGCGCACCGGCGCCCTCTTCGCGCCGCTGTCGCGGGAAGGCGGCGTCACGCTCAACAACCTGTTCCTCACGGCGCTGGCGGCGACGGTGTTCCTGGGCACCTTCAGCCCGGTGTTCATCGAACTGCTGGGCAAGGACAAGATCTCCGTCGGGCCGCCCTATTACGCCCGGACCTTCGCGCCGCTGGCCATCCCGCTCCTGGCGCTCGTGGTGTTCGGGCCGATGCTGAACTGGAAGCGCGACCGCGTGACCGCCGTCCTGAAGCGCGTGCGCATCCCGGCGGGCCTGGCCGCGGCGGCCTTGCTGGTCGCCCTGGTCACCGTGGGCTGGAAGGGTGCGATCGCCGCCGCGGGCCTGGCGCTGGCCGCCTGGCTGGTGGCCGGCGGCGTGGCGATCCCGGCGCGGCGCTGGTGGGCGGGGCGAGCGGACCTGGCGCGCAGCCTGCGCACCACGCCGCGCGGCATCCTGGGGCTATCGATCTCGCACGCAGGCCTGGGCCTGCTGGTGCTGGGAATCACCGGCGTCACCGCCTGGCACAGCGACAAGGTGCTGACCATGCATCCGGGCGAGCAGACCGCCTTCGCCGGGCGGACGATCACGCTGGACTCCGTCGGCCTGGCCGACGGGCCGAACTATCAGGCGCGCCAGTCGCGGTTCGCCATCGCCGGCCGGGGCGGGCCTTATGAGCTGATCGCCGAGCGCCGCGCCTACGCCACCAGCCAGACCACCGAGGCCGCGATCCATGTGAGCCCGCTGGGCAACCTATACATCTCCAGCGGCGACGAGCAGGACGGGGGCGTGGTGGTGCGGCTGTGGGACCATCCGCTGGTGGTCTGGATCTGGATCGGCGGCTTCGTCATGGCCTTCGGCGGCCTGGTGTCGCTGAGCGACCGGCGCCTGCGGCTGGGCGCGCCGGCCCGGGCGCCTGCGCGCATCGCCGACCCCGTCCCGGCGCCGGCGGAATGAGGCGGCTGCTGTTCCTGCTGCCGGTCGCGGTGTTCCTGGCCGTGATCGCGGGCTTCATGGCCGGGCTGCGGCACGACCCTTCGGTGCTGCCGTCCATGCTGATCGGCAAGCCCTTGCCCACCTTCGCCCTCGCGCCCATGCGGCCGGGCGAGCAGGGCCTGGCCTCGGCGGAACTCACCGGCGAGCCGGTGATGGTCAACGTCTTCGCGTCCTGGTGCGCGGTCTGCAAGGAAGAGCACCCGATGCTGATGGCGCTCCGGAGCCAGGGCGTGAAGATCGTCGGCCTCGACTGGCGGGAGGACGCCGGCGCCGGCGCCCGCTGGCTGGAGGCCAACGGCGACCCCTATGTCCGGGCCGGCAACGACGCTTCGGGCCGCGCCGGCATCGACATGGGTGTCTCCGGCGCGCCGGAGACCTTCATCGTCGACCGCCAGGGCCGGGTCCGCTACCGCCAGGTGGGCGAGATCACCCCGGAGGTCTGGAGCCAGACCCTCGCGCCGCTGATGGCCAGGCTGAGGGCGGAGTCGTGAGGCGTCTCACCCTGGCCGCGGCCGCCGCGTTGGCCCTGGCCGCGCCGGCCTTCGCGGTGACCCCGGACGAGCAACTGCGCGACCCCAAGCTGGAAGCCCGCGCCCGGGCGCTCAGCCAGGAGCTGCGCTGCCTGGTCTGCCAGAACCAGTCCATCGACGATTCCACCGCGCCGCTGGCCCATGATCTGCGCGTGATCCTACGAGAACGCCTGGCGGCGGGGGACAGCGACCGGCAGGCGGTGGACTATCTGGTCGCCCGCTACGGCGACTTCGTGCTCTTGAAACCGCCGTTCCAGCCGGACACCTGGGCGCTTTGGCTGGGACCGCTGGCGGTTCTGCTGGCGGGCGGGGCGGGCGCGGCGATCTACTTGCGCGCCCGGGCGCGGGCCGGCGAGGCGCCGCTCAGCGCCGCGGAGGAAGCGGAAGCCGCCCGGCTGATGGCGACTCAAGACAAGCTCGACTGATGCTCTGGATGATCCTCACCCTGATGGCGGCCCTCACCGCCGTCGGCCTCGCCATCCCACTGGTGCGCCGCTACGGCGCCGCGCGCGGGGCCCGGGGGTCGACCGCGGAGGTGCTGAAGGGCCAGCTCGGCGAGATCGAGGCCCAGGCGAAGAGCGGCGTCCTGCCCCCCGCCGAGGCCGAGGCGCTGAAGGCCGACGTCAAGCGCCGGGCGCTCGCCGAGGCCCGCGAGGCCGAGCCGGCGTCGCGTCCGTTGAGCGAGCGGACCCTGCTGATCCTGGCGCTGGGCCTGGTGGCCGTGGTGGTCCTGGCCGCCACCGGCCTCTACTTGAAGCTGGGCCAGCCGACGGCCTCGTCCCCGAACCTGGCTCAAGGCGCGGCCCAGGCGCAGGCCGACCTGCCGCCGGGCCATCCGGGCGGCGACGCCACGGCGATGATCGGTCAGCTCGAGGCGCGGATGAAGGCCGCGCCCAACGACGCGGACGGCTGGCGGATGCTGGGCTGGTCGTACATGCAGGTGGGCCGCAACGCCGACGGCGCGCGGGCCTATGGCCGCGCCGCCGCCCTCGATCCGCACAACGCCGGCTATCTGTCCGCCGAGGGCGAGGCCACGGTGCTGGCGGCCGGCGGCCAGATCCCGCCCGAGGCCGAGACGATGTTCCGCAAGGCGGTCGCCCTCGATCCCGACGATCCGCCGGCCCGCTACTACCTGGCCATGGCCAAGGACCAGAAGGGCGATCAGCGGGGCGCCATGGACGACTGGATCGCGCTCCTGAAGAGCGCCCCGCCCGGCGCGCCCTGGGCGCCGCAGGTGCGCAGCTTCGTCGAAAAGGTCGCCCAGGACCGCCACATCGACCTCACCGGCCGGCTGCCGCCGGCCGGACCTGAGACGGCCCAGGCGCCCGCGGCCGAAGCTCCGCCCAGCGCCGCGCCGGGGCCTACGCCCGACCAGATGGCCGCCGCCGGCCAGATGAGCGCCGGCGACCGCCAGGCGATGATCGCCGGCATGGTCGAGAAACAGGCCGCCGCCCTGAAGGCCAATCCCCACGACCTGGAGGGCTGGGAGCGGCTGATCCGCGCGCGGATGGTGCTGGGCCAGCCCGCCGCCGCGGCCCAGGCCTACCGCGACGCGAGCAAGGCCTTCGCCGGCTCCGCGCCCGATCTGGCCGCCCTGCGCCAGACCGCCGTGAGCGTGGGCGCGCCCCAATCTTGATCCGCAATCCAATCTTGATGCGGTTCTTATGGGTTTGACGTACGGTTAACTCGGGTCTGCGAACATGTTCCCCAACGATAAATGGGGAGGAGCTGTTGAGCGAACACGCCAGCAGCGCGACGCCGGGGGACACCGCACTCCACCAGCGCCTGTCGCAGGGTATGCGCCTCTATGGCGCGTCGGCCCGTAACGTCTGGCCGCGGATGGTCGCCTCCCTGGCGGTCTCCGCCGTGGCGGCCCAGTCGATCGGCCCGGTCTGGACGCTGGCCTGGCTGGCGGTGATCTGGGGCGGCCTCTTCCTGGGCCTGCGTCTGGTCACGTCGTTCGAAAGGTGCAAGGCGCCGGCCGCCCGCGCCCGGCTGAACCTGGCGGTCAGCGTCAACAACACCCTCTCGACGATCCTGCAGGGCGTCATGCTGGCGGTGATCTGGGCCACGGGCGACGAGATCGGCCGCGCCTTCGCCATCACCGCCGGTTTCGTCAGCGCGACCTATGTGCTGCTGCAGTACTATTCCGATCTCGGCCGGTTCCGGCTCCTGCTGGCGCCCTATGTGGCGGTCTTCGCCTATGTCGCCATCGACCTGATCCGGATGTCCGGCTGGAAGGCCAGCGCCATGGTCACCGGCGCGGCGGTCCTGGTCAGCCTGGTCAACTTCTTCTTCCTCTCGCGCCGCCTGCTCGACCGCTCGCGCTCGGCGCTCCGCCAAGCCCGTCAGCGGGCGCAACAAGGGGAACTGGCCGCCGAGTCCGCCAACGCGGCCAAATCGACCTTCCTGGCCACCATGAGCCACGAGATCCGCACGCCGCTGAATGGCGTGCTGGGCATGGCCCAGGCCATGGCGGGCGACGAACTGTCCGACCGCCAGCGCGACCGCCTGAGCGTGATCCACCGCTCCGGCGAAGCCCTGCTGGCGATCCTCAACGACGTGCTGGACCTCTCGAAGATCGAGGCCGGCAAGCTGGAATTGGAGCAATTGGAGTTCGAACTGGGCGAGCTGGCGCGCGGCGCCTATTCGGCCTTCACCGCGCTCGCCAACAAGAAGGGGCTCTCCTTCGCGCTGGACATCGAACAGGCGCGCGGCCGCTATCTCGGCGATCCCACGCGGCTGCGCCAGATCCTCTACAACCTGATCTCCAACGCGTTGAAGTTCACCGAGCAGGGCGAGATCCGCGTCACCGCCCTGCGCGAGCGCGACATGCTGCAGTTGTCGGTGCGCGACACCGGCGTTGGAATCGCCCCGGAAAGCCTCTGCAAGCTGTTCGCCAAGTTCGACCAGCTGGACTCATCGACCACCCGGCGGTTCGGCGGCACGGGCCTCGGCCTGGCCATCTGCCGCGAGCTCGCCCACCTGATGGACGGCGAGGTCGCGGTGACCAGCGAGCTTGGCCTGGGCTCGATCTTCACCCTGCGCGCGCCGCTGCAATGGCTGGGCGAGGAGAAAACCGTGGTCACCGTGGCCGAGACGGTCAGCGAACAGCCGGCCATCGCGCTGCGCGTCCTGGCCGCCGAGGACAATGCGGTGAACCAGCTGGTCCTGAAGACCCTGCTGCACCAGATGGGCGTCGAGCCCACGGTGGTGGAGAACGGCCAGCTCGCCGTCCAGGCCTGGGAGACCGGCGACTGGGACGTGATCCTGATGGACATCCAGATGCCGGTGATGGACGGCCTGACCGCCACGGCGAAGATCCGCGCCGGCGAGGCCGCGACCGGCCGGCCGCGCACCCCGATCGTGGCGCTCACCGCCAACGCCATGTCGCACCACGTCGACCAATACGCCACGGCCGGCATGGACGGCCACGTGGCCAAGCCGATCCAGGCCGCGGAGCTGTTCGCCACGCTGACCCGCGCGGCGGTTCCTGACGAGGTTCAGCCCGGCGGTGGGGCGCAGGCCGAGGTCGCCTAGGTCGATCTATCCGGCGTCCTCCTCCCCTTGTGGGAGGAGGTGTCGGCCGGAGGCTGACGGAGGTGGGGTCGCGCTCACCTTCCGCGCGAAACTGAGTTCGAATGACCACCCGAGAGGCGAGAAACCCCACCTCCGACCCGCTGCGCGGGCCACCTCCTCCCACAAGGGGAGGAGGACGCTGAAGGCTCAACGCGTGGGCGGCGGCTTCAGCCACGCCGGCTTGGCGTCGGCGTCGGCGACGCTTTCGGCCACGGCGTAGAAGAAGCGGTTGAACTTGCCGGCCGCGTCGAAGTCCATCGGCTGGGTCAGGTCGTCCTGCGGGCGGTGGTAGCGGATCTCGTACCATTCGCGGTACCGCCGCTCGGCCTCGGTCCCGGGCGTATAGCCGAAGATGAAGCCGGTCCCGGGGATGCCCGCCTGCATGAACGGCCAGTGGTCGGCGCGCGTCAGCAGGCTGCGCTCCGGCTCCGGGTCGGGCTGGATGCGGATAGCCATGGTCGCCGCCACGGCCCTGGCGCTTTGGCCGAGGGTGGTGTCGTCCACCGCCAGCTCGGTCAGGAGGTCGAGCGGGAACAGCGGGCGCAGCTGGTCGAGGTTGAGGTCGGCGACGATGGAGGCCTTGGGCACGGTCGGGTGGTCCACGAACCAGTGCGCGCCGAGCAGGCCCTTCTCCTCGCCGGTGAAGGCCGCGAAGAGGACCGTGCGGCGGAGCGGCTTGCCCCGATGCTTGTCGGCGAAGCGGATCAGCGTGCCGACATAGGCCGCGTCGTCCAGGGTCCCGTTGTAGAGGTTGTCGCCCTTCACCGGCTGGCCGTAACCGTAGCCGTCGAGGTGGGCGGAGAGGACGAGGGTCTGGTCATTCAGCTTCGGGTCGCGGCCGGGCAGGACGCCCAGGACGTTTTTGGTCGTATAGTCGCGCTTGGTGACCGCGAAGCGGGCGTCCAACTGGCCGGGGATCTCGAAGGCGGCCAGCGGCTGTTTCGCGCCGCCGGTCTTGAGGATCGCCGCCGGGTCCTGGCCGGCGGCCTTGGCCAGGGTCGCGAAGACCTCCGCGCTCATGGTGATCACCGGCAGGCGCGGCGCGGCGGGGGCCGGCGTGCCTTCGATGGTCACGCTGCGCGCATAGGCCGCCGGCCAACGGGGGGGCTCGATGGTGAAGTAGGGATCGTCCACCTGCACGACGGCCGCCGCCCCGGCCGCGGCGGCGGCCTGGATGCGCTGGCCGGCGCTCGGCAGGCCCGCGCGCTTGGTGTTAAAGCAGACGACCACCTTGCCGGCCGCATCCTTCAGGTCGACCGGCCCGCAGTAGCCGCGGAAGGTGAGCGGCGCGTCGAGGACCGCCGGCAGGTCGTCGGTCGGCCGCACGGTGAGCTGGGTCAGGAAGCCCAGCGGTTCGTTTTGGTCGCCGTGCCTGAAGGCCACCGACGAGCCCTTGGGGTCTACAGCGACCTCGTGGACGCGGAAGGTCTGGAACCAGCTTCCGTCGCCGCCGGCCGGCTTCAGCCCCGCGGCCTTGAACTTCTGGACCACGATCGCCGCGGCCCGGTCGAAACCGGCCGAGCCGGTGTCGCGGCCCTCCATGGCGTCCCCCGACAGGGCCTCGGCGATATGCCACCAGGCCTTGGTGTCGGGGTCCTTGACCGCGTCGGCGCGGGACGGCTCGGCTAAGGCCCCGCCAGCCATCAGGCTGGCGAGGGCGACGCCGAAAGCCAAGGCGAGCGGCCGGCTCATTGGTAGCGGTGGAACCAGGCCATGATCGCCGCGGCCTTGGCCGCCGCCTGCGAGGGCCGTTCGGCCAAGCCGCCATGCGAGGCGCCGGGCACCTGGATCATCGCGGTCGGCACGCCGCGTAGCTGCAGGGCGTCGAAGAACTGCTCAGCCTCGGACGGCGGGGTGCGGTGGTCGTCGGTGCCGACGATCAAGAGGGTCGGGGTCTTGACGTTGCCGACCAGGGAGAGCGGCGAGCGTTTCCAGTAGAACTCATTGTCCTCCCACGGCATCTTGCCGAACCACGAGGTGGCCATGAAGTTGTAGCCGTCGGTGGTCAGGACCTCGCTGGTCCAGTTGATCACCGGCTTCTGCGAGGCCGCCGCGCGGAAGCGGTCGGTCTTGCCGACGATCCAGGCGGTGAGCAGGCCGCCGCCCGAGCCGCCGGTCACATAGAGGTGGTTCGGGTCGATCGAGCCCTTGGCGATGGCGGCGTCCACCGCGCTCATCAGGTCGTCGTAGTCGTGGCTGGGGTAGTTCTTGTCGATGGTGTTGGCGAACTCGTCGCCATAGGAGGTCGAGCCTCGCGGGTTGGCGTAGACCACGATGTAGCCGCCGGCGGCGTAGAGCTGGTCGTCGGTGTTGAAGATCGGGCCATAGGCGCTGAACGGCCCGCCGTGGATCTCCAGGATCATCGGGTACTTCTTCGAGGGATCGAAGTCGGGCGGCGTCACCATCCAGGCGTCGATCGGCTTGCCGTCGAAGGAGGACTTCACCGGCAAGGCCTCGGTCTTGCCCAGCGTCTTGTCGGCGAACAGGTCGGCGTTGAGATGGGTCAGCTTCTCGGTCTTGCCGGCCCTGACCACGCCGATGTCCGGCGGGTTATTGGCGTCGCCCATGGTGAAGGCGATCAGGCCGTTCTTGCCGACCGAGAACGCGCCGCCGGTGTAGGGCCGGTCCATCTCGTCACCGGCGGTGAGGCCGGTGGCCACGTCGGTCAGCTTGCCGTCCAGGGTGACGCGGGCGACCTTGGTGATCCCGTGGTCGGCGTAGTCGACGTACAGGCTCTTGCCGTCGGCCGCCCAGGTCGGCGCGCCGACGCTGCGGTCCAGGGCGCCGGTGACGACGTGGCTGTTCTTGCCGTCGGCGTCCATGACGTAGAGGCGGACGTTTTCGTAGCCGCGGTAGCCGTGGTTGTCGAAGCCGACGTAAGCGATCTTGGTCCCGTCGGGCGAGGGCGTCGGGGCCTGGTCAGGGCCGTCGCGGGTGGTCAGCCGCGTCATCGCCCCGCCGGCGGCCGGCATGGAATAGATGTCGCTCTCCTGGCCCTCGATCTCCCACTTGGGCTGGCGATTGGTGGAGAACAGCAGGGTCTTGCCGTCCGGCGTGTAGGCGAGCTGTCCGCCCTCGTCGAACTTGCCGAAGGTGAGCTGGCGCGGCGTGCCGCCGTCGGCGGAGACGGTGAAGATGTGCCGGTAGCCGGGCTTGATGTAGCCTGAGCCGTCGCGGCGGTAGGTGACGCGGTCGATGATCTTCAGCGGCTCGGCCCACTTGGCGCCGGGCGGCGGGGCGAGCGGCGCGCCCAGCGGCTGCGGCGGCGCGGGGACCAGCATGATGAAGGCGAGCGTCTTGCCGTCCGGCGACCAGGTCACCGAACTCGGCGCCTGCTCCAGGTTGGAGACCTTGGCGGTGTGGCCGGTGGCCATCCAGCGGACGTAGAGTTGCGCCCCGCCGGGGCCGGCGGAGACATAGGCGAGCTTGGAGCCGTCCGGCGACCAGACGGGCCGCAGGTTGGCGCTGTCGTCCATGGCGATCGGGGTCTGGGCGCCGGTCGCGGGGTCCACCAGCCAGATCGACGGGTGGCCGTTGTCGCTCATGATGTCCTGGGTCGTGCGCACATAGGCGATGGCGCCGCCGTCGGGGCGCACCTGCGGGTCGCCCGCCGCGCGCAGGCCGAAGATGTCGCGGCCGGTGAACAGCTTGTTCGGCCCGTCCGAAACCTGGGCGAACGAAGGCTGCGCGCAGGCGATCGCGAGCGCGGAAACGAGCAAGGCTAGACGCATGGAGACTCCCCGAAACTTGACCGCGGTAGAAAGGCCGCCCCGCAAGGGTTTGTCCAGCGGCCCGCGGCTCGCTACATCCCTATCCATGGCCGAAGCTTTCAACGAGAAGATCCTGCCCACGGAAAAGGCGCAGCGTTACGCCGCCGTGGCCGAGGAGATCGCCGCCGTGCTGGCGGGCGAGCCCAACGTCACCGCGCGGATGGCGACGGTGGCCTCGATGCTGGCCGCGGCCTTCGACCATTTCTTCTGGACCGGCTTCTATGTGGTCGACACGGACAAGCGCGAGGAGCTGGTGGTGGGCCCCTATCAGGGCACGCTGGGCTGCCTGCGCATCGCCTTCGGGCGCGGGGTCTGTGGGACAGCGGCGCGCACGCGGCAGACCCAGATCGTCGAGGACGTCGAGGCCTTCCCGGGCCATATCGCCTGCGACAGCCGATCGAAGAGCGAGATCGTGGTGCCGGTGGTGGATTCCGCTGGCCGGCTGATCGCGGTGTTCGACGTCGACGCCGAGACCCCCGCGGCCTTCGACCAGACCGACGCCGACTGGCTGGAAGGCATCCTGCAGGACACCTTCGCGGAATAGCGCGGCACGTTGACGTTCGCGTCAACGCGCTTGTCTTACGCAGCGGCGCCTTCATACAGTCGTTTTGACGCGCCTAAGAGAGCGCAGGAACTTCTCAAGAGGGAGCTCGGGCCATGGCCGAAGCCTATATCGTAGCTGCGACGCGGACCGCCGGCGGGCGCAAGGGCGGACGTCTTCGCGACTGGCACCCGGCCGATCTCGGCGCGGTGGTGCTGAACGAACTCGTCGATCGCACCGGCGTCGATCCGGCGGTGATCGAGGACGTGGTCATGGGCTGCGTCATGCAGGTGGGCGAGCAGGCCACCAACATCGCGCGCGGCGCGGTGCTGGCCTCGAAGCTGCCGGAAAGCGTGCCGGCCACCAGCGTCGACCGCCAGTGCGGCTCCTCGCAGCAGGCCCTGCACTTCGCCGCCCAGGCGGTGATGAGCGGCACCATGGACGTGGTGATCGCCTCGGGCGTCGAGAGCATGACCCGCGTGCCGATGGGCCTGTCGGTGGCCCTGCCGGCCAAGGAGGGTTTCGGCAATCCGATGAGCCCCAACCAGCAGAAGCGCTATCCGAACATCCAGTTCAGCCAGTTCATGGGCGCCGAGATGATGGCTCAGAAGTATGGCCTGTCGAAGGACCAGCTGGACGAGTACGCCTATGGCTCGCACCAGCGCGCCATCGCCGCCACCCAGGCCGGCGCCTTCAAGGACGAGATCGTCGCCATCGACGGCCGTGACGGCAAGGGCGACGAGGGCGTCTCGGTGGTCCACGACAGCGACGAGGGCATCCGCTACGACTCGACGCTCGAGGCCATCCGCGGCGTGAAGCTGCTGCGCGAAGGCGGCGCCATCACCGCGGCCACCTCCAGCCAGATCTGCGACGGCGCCTCCGGCGTGATGATCGTCTCGGAAAAGGCGCTGAAGGAATACGGCCTGACGCCGCTGGCCCGCATCCACAACCTGACCCTGATCGGCCACGACCCGGTGATCATGCTGGAAGCCCCGCTTCCGGCCACCGAGCGGGCGCTGAAGAAGGCGGGCATGTCCATCGACGACATCGACCTCTTCGAAGTGAACGAGGCTTTCGCCTCGGTGCCGGTGGCCTGGCTGCAGACCACCAAGGCCGATCCCGCGAAGCTGAATGTCAACGGCGGCGCCATCGCGCTCGGCCACCCGCTGGGCGCCTCGGGCACCAAGCTGATGA
This sequence comes from Phenylobacterium sp., assembly GCF_004799515.1. Lineage (GTDB taxonomy): Bacteria > Pseudomonadota > Alphaproteobacteria > Caulobacterales > Caulobacteraceae > Phenylobacterium. Next base: position 190,116 of record NZ_SSMX01000026.1, read on the forward strand.
CGACGCTGCTGCACGCGCTGAAGGCCCGCGACAAGAAGTGGGGCCTGCAGACCATGTGCGAAGGCGGCGGCCTCGCCAACGTGACCATCGTCGAGCGGCTCTAAGGCTCGGCGCCCATGGCCGGACGCGTCTTCGCGATCACCGGCGCGTCCGGCGCCCTGGGGTCCGCGGTGGCCAAGGCTGCGGCGGGGCAGGGCGCGCGCCTGGCGCTGATCGACTTCTCCCAGCATGCGCCGGCCGAGGCGGAGGGCCCGGACGTCTTCGTCCAGGGCGGCGTCGATCTCAGCGACGCCAACGCCGCGGGCGCGGCCATCGACGCCGCGGCGGACCGTTTCGGCGGTCTCGACGCGCTGATCAACATCGCCGGCGGTTTCTCGTGGGAGAAGCACGAGGGCGGCGACTGGAACACCTGGCATCGGCTGTTCCTGCTGAACGTGCAGACGGCGTCCAACGCCAGCCGCGCGGCGATCCCGCACCTGCGCCGCTCGGGCGCGGGGCGGATCGTCAACATCGGCGCCAACGCGGCGCTGAAGGCCGGCCTCGGCATGGGCGCCTACGCCGCCTCCAAGGCCGGCGTGCACAGCCTGACCCAGGCGCTGGCTGACGAGCTGAAGGGCGACGGCGTCACCGTCAACGCGGTCCTACCCTCGATCATCGACACCCCGGCCAACCGCGCCGACATGCCCAAGGCCGACTTCGCCGCCTGGGTGCGTCCCGAGGAGTTGGCCGCGGTGATCCTGTTCCTGGCCAGCGAGGCGGCCAGCGGCGTGACCGGCGCCTTGATCCCGGTGACGGGGCGGGTCTAGCCCCCGAGGCGGCGGCTCACCGTCCCGGCGTCAGGCTGATCACCAGCTCCGCGTCGCGGTCGACGGCGACGCGGCTGAAGTCCAGGGGCACATAGGCGCCCGAGGCCCACAGCGGGAAGAGGTCGCGGTAGTGGACGCTGAACGGGTCGCCCGACTGGCCGGGCGTGTTCACCGCCACGGAATTGTCCCAGGCGCCGACGTCCATCACCAGCCGCACCGAGGCGCCGGCGATCTGGTCGAAGTCGCCTGGGCGGTAGGTGGCGGCGCGCGGGCTGGAGGCCGAGCCGGGGACCTCCAGCGGGCCGGTCTCCATCTGCCGGGCGAGCTGGCGGTCGGCCAGCACGGCGGCGGCCGGCTTGAAGTCGGCGTGGTGGAGCCGCCCCCAGCTCCAGCTCGCCATGTCCGGGCCGAGGCCGCGCTGCAGGTCCTTCACCGCCGCGCCCAGGCTTTCCAGCAGCAGGGCGTCGCGCCGCGGCGCGGCCTCAGGGGTCTCCAGCCAGGTCACCACCGCGTCGAGGCCGCCGGAGCCCACCAGGGTGCGCGCGCCCTCCGGCGTCACCGCCTGCACCACCGTGTGGCCCAGGTGGTTGGCCGCCCAGACCTGGTAGATGGCGGCGGCGGCGCTGTCGGTGGTCTCGTTGTTGTCCCAGGCCTTCAGGAGGTCGAGGGCCTGCCGCACCGCCGGGTCTGGCGAGGTGAGGGGCTGGATCAGCGCGATGGTGCGGCGCGACAGGGCGTCGTGGGCGTCGGTCTGCAGGGCCATGGAGTCGGCCAGCGTCGCCTTGGGCTGGCCGGCCAGCACCTCCTTGATGCGGGTGATCCGCGAGCGGTCGCCCCATTCGTAGCCGGTGGGGCTCTTGTAGCCGACCGGCAGGTTCATCTCGTTGGCAGTGGCGAAGAAGCCTTCCGCCGGATTGTGGACATTGGGCAGCTCGGCCTCCGGCCGCAGGCCCGCCCACTCGTAGCGGCCGTCGCCGGGCACCGGCATCAGACCGTCCCAGTTGGGCCTGACCGGCGTCAGTCCCGCCGCCGACCAGCCGATGTCGCCGCCGACGCCGGCGTAGACCAGGTTGAGCGGCGGCGCGCCCCAATGCTCCTGGCCCGTCTTGAAGTCGGCCCAGGACTTCGCCCGCCACATCCGCGAGGAGCCGAAGTAGCCGGAGGCGCCGGGCTCGTTCCAGACCGTGCGCATGGCGAAGGCGTGACCGCCCTTTCCTGTATCGGGTGTCTCGTCGATCACCGGCCCGTGGCGGGTGAATTTCAGCGTGACGTCGCGCGGCGCCTCGCCCTTCACCTCGATGGTCTCGTGGACCAGCTTCATCGGCTCCGGGCCGCCCTTGTAGCGGTAGCTGTCGCCCTTCGTGTCGTAGACGTAGAGGTCCTCCTGATCGATGTAGAAGATGGTCAGACCCCAGGCCATCTGGGCGTTGTGGCCGAAGGAGACCCCGGGCAGGGCGGGCTCGCCGGCGCCGATGATGTCGAGGTCCGGCGCGCTCAGCTGCACGATGTAGCGCAGCGAGGGGACGCCCACCGGCCGGTGCGGATCGTTGGCCAGGATCGGCCGGCCGGTCGCGGTGCGCGACGGCGCGATCACCCAGTTGTTGGAGCCCTCCGACTGATAGGCCTCCATGGCTTCGGCGAGTTGGACCTGAGCCGGCGCCTCGGCCTTGCGGCCGCCCGCGGCCAGGGCCTCGAAGCCCACGGAGGCGGTGGCCAGCAGGTAGTCCTTCAAGACGTCGGCGGGGATGACGCAGGGGTCGAGGCCTACGGGGACGACGGTCCTGTGCTCCGGCTCCAGCTTGCGGCGCAGGCGGTCGGCGTCGAGGCCGCCGGCGCAGGCCACCTGGGCGCGGGCCACCTCGGAGGTGACGTTGGAGACCAGCGCGTGGCTGCGGATGCGCAGGATGTCCTCCGCCGCCCAGGCCTCGGGCTGGCTGGCGGTGAGCTTGAACTCCACCGGCAGCGGCCGCTTGCCGGCCTTCACCTCGGCCACATAGGCGTTGACGCCGGCGGCGAAGGCCTCGACCGCCACGCGCGACTGCGGGTCGTAGGCCGCCCACTCGGCAGCCATGTCGCCGCGGTAGAGGAAGAGCCGCGCGGCGCGGTCCTGGGCGACGTAGGCCGGGCCGAAGCTGGCCGCGAGGCGCCCGAGGCCGCGCTTGCGCCACAGGTCGATCTGCCAGAGCCGATCGCGGGCGGCGTTGTAGCCCTGCAGGAAGAAGGCGTCGCGCGCACTGGCGGCGAAGATGTGCGGGATGCCCCAGTGGTCGACCACCAGCTGCGCCGGAGCCGCCAGACCCGCGACGCTCCAGGCCTCCTGCCGGACCGCGGTCGATGGGCCCGTCGCCTGGGCCTGGGCCGCGCCCGCGATCAGGCCGCCCGCCAATGCGCCCGCAAGCGCTCGTCCGATCCAGGCCATTCTCAAGCTCCCCACGCGTCCGCATGAAGGAGTTGACGACAGATCGCGCCATTCGTCCACGCGCCCTTGAGGCCGCCGGCCGTCGGCGGCTAAATCGGCGCAAGGCAAACTCAAAGAGCAGGGAAACGCCATGATCGCCTACGCCACCATCGGGACGAACGACCTGGAACGCGCCAAGGGCTTCTACGACAAGGTGATGGAGCCGCTGGGGGGCAAGCGGACCTTCGGCTTCGAGCGCATGCAGTTCTACGGCGCCGAGGGGCCGGCCATGCTGGCCATCAACACGCCCTATAACGGCGAGCCGGCCACGCCGGGCAATGGCTCGATGTTCGGCCTGCCGGCCGCCAGCCGCGAAGCCGCCGACGCCGCCCACGCCGCGGCGATCGAGGCCGGCGGCCGCTGCGAAGGCCCGCCCGGGCAGCGGATGGACGGCTTCTACGGCGCCTATTTCCGCGACCTGGACGGCAACAAGCTCTGCGTCTTCTACACGGGCGTCTGACCCTCCGGTCGTTCGCTCCGGCCGGCGCCGGCCGGATGCAACCGTTTCCGACTTGAAACAAGCCTTGCTGCGGCAAGGCCGCTCCGCAAGACTGGTCCCGCTCACACAGGGGTTGGGCGAGAGTCTTTCGGATAGTTCGCCATGGACGCCAGGTTCCCACTCGCCGCCATCGCGGCCCTCTTCGCGACGTCGGCGCTGGCCCAGACGCCGACCGCCGAGCTGCTGAAGCCGCCGGCCGGAGCCCAGCACTTCGTCATCGAATCCACCGGCGGCAAGCACGGCGATTCCTGGAGCTGGACCCTGCCGGACGGCACGCGGCTGGCGCGCGAGACCTGGAACCTGCGCGGCCAGCAGTGGGATCAGGACTCCGCCGGCAAGCCGGGCAAGGACGGCATGCCCGCGTCCCTGACGATCCGCGGCGTCTCGCCCTCGGGGGACGCCGGCGAAACCTTCACGGTCAGCGGCCAGGCCGCGAGCTGGAAGAGCCCGACCGACGCCGGCAAGGGCGCCTACGCCAGGCCCGCCTTCTACATCCCCGAAGGCGGCCCGAACGACCTGAACGCCTGGTTCCTCGAGCGCCTGCTGGCGGCGCCCAATCACACCCTGGCGCTGCTGCCGAGCGGCGTCGCGAAGGCGACCAAGCTCACCACCGCCGAGGCGGGTCAGGGCGCGAAGAAGCAGACCGTCACCCTGTGGTCGATCAGCGGGCTGACGCCGACGCCGGTCACCCTCTGGGCCGACGCGCACGACAGGTTCTTCGGTTCGACCGGCGTGGTGGCCTGGCTGCCCGAGGCCTACGCCGACGACCTGAAGCCCTTGCTGAAGGTCCAGGAGGCCGCCACGGCCGCCGAGGCGCCCCGGATCTACAAGGCCAACGTCAAGGTCCCCGCCGGCCCGGTCGCCTTCACCCATGTGAAGATGTTCGACGCCGACGGGCTGAAGTTCGTCGCCGACCAGACCGTGGTGGTGGACAAGGGCGTGATCACCGCCGTCGGGCCCGCGGCCTCGACGCCCGCGCCCAAGGGCGCACAGGTGATCGACGGCGAGGGCAAGACGCTGGTGCCCGGCCTGTGGGACTGCCACATGCACGTGGGCGACGACTACACCGGGCCGCAGGAGCTCTCGCTGGGCGTGACGTCGGTCCGCGACCCCGGCAACAACAACGCCCTGACGATCGACCGGCGCGAGCGCACGGCGAAGAACGAACTGCTCTTCCCGCACGTCTATCCGTCGTCGCTGATCGACGGGAAGGGCCCCTACACGGCCCAGGTGGCCAACGTCGCCACCAGCCAGGCCGAGGCCATCGCCCTGGTCGACAAGGCCAAGGCCGACGGCTTTGTCGGGATCAAGTTCTACGGGACCTTCAACCCCGACTGGCTGCCGGCGACCATCGCCGAGGCGCACAAGCTTGGGGCTGCACGTCCACGGCCATATCCCGGCCGGCATCCGCCCGGTGGACGCGATCAACGACGGCTATGACGAGGTGACCCACATCAACTGGATCATCATGCAGGCGGCGCCGGACGATGTAATCAAGGTGTCGAACGGCATCATGCGCTTCGAGGGGCCGGGCCGGTTCGGCAAGGACGTGGACCTCGACGGGCCGGCGATGAACCTGATCGTCTCGACCATGGTCAAGAAGCACATCTACAGCGACCCGACGATGGTCGCCTTCGAGAGCCTCTATGTGCCGGACAACGGCGACCTGGACCCGTCCTACGCCCCCTTCGTCGGCACCTTGCCGGCGGCCACCGAGCGCGGTTTCCGCAACGGCGGCTTCGCGGTGCCGAAGGACCTGACCCGCGCCGACTACCGGAAGAGCTGGGCCAAGATGGTCGGGCTGCTGGCGAAGATGCACAAGGCGGGCATCCCGATCGTCGCCGGCACCGACGGCTCGGGCCTCGAGCTGATCCACGAACTGGAGATCTATGAGAGCGCCGGCTTCACCCCGGCCGAGGCGCTGGAGGCGGCGACGCTGACGCCCGCGACCCTGGTAGGCCAGCAGGCGCATACGGGCTCGATCAAGGTCGGCAAGGCGGCGGACCTGGCGCTGGTGGAGGGCGATCCGGAAGCCCACATCGGCGCCCTGCGCCAGACCCGCGTGGTGATGCTGGACGGCAAGCTGCTGGACGCCGACGCCCTGCGCGCCGCCGCCGGCTTCTCCGGCCGGCCGAAGTAGCTACTTCGCCCCGGCCGGCGTCGGGGTCACGCGCCAGACGATGCCGCCGACGTCGTCGGCCACCAGCAGGGCGCCGGTCCGGTCGACCGCGACGCCAACCGGCCGGCCCTGGATGCGGTTGCGGCGGTCCAGGAAGCCGGTGAGGAAGCCCACCGGGGCGTTCTGCGGCTGGCCATTGGCGAAGGGGATGAACACCACCTGGTAGCCGTTCAGCGGGTTGCGGTTCCACGAGCCGTGCTCGCCGATGAAGGCGCCGCCGCGGTACGAGGCCGGGAAGGCCGCGCCGGTGTAGAACGCCAGGCCCAGGGCGGCGGAGTGCGCGCCCAGGCCGAAGTCCGGCGCGGTCGCCTTGGCCACCATCTGCGGATTGGCGGGCTTGGCGCGCACGTCGACGTTCTGGCCCCAATAGCTCCACGGCCAGCCGTAGAAGCCGCCGTCCTTGACGCTGGTCAGGAAGTCCGGCGGCAGGTCGTTGCCGATCTCGTCGCGCTCGTTGGAGACGGTCCACAGGGCGTGCGTGGTCGGCTCGAAGTCGAGGCCGTTCGGGTTGCGGATGCCGCTGGCGAAGATGCGCGTCTTGGCCGTGGCGATATCGTACTCCCAGATCGCCGCGCGGCCGGTCTCGTTCTCCAGGCCGTTCTCGCCGACGTTCGAGTTGGAGCCGACGGTGACGTAGAGCTTGGTCTTGTCGGGGCTGGCCACGACGTTCTTGGTCCAGTGGTGGTTGATCGGCCCGCCGGGCAGGTCGAACACCTTCTGGCCGGTCCCGGTCTCGCTGGTCTGGCCGTCGGCGTAGGGGAAGCTGACCACCCCGTCGCTGTTGGCGACGTAGAGGGTCGGGCCGACCAGGGTCATGCCGAAGGGCTGCTTCAGGCCCTGGGCGAACAGCATCCGGCTCTCGGCTACCCCGTCGCCGTCGGCGTCGCGCAGCAGGAAGATCTTGTTCGGGCTGGGCTTGGCGGAGCCCACGGACTTCATCAGGTGCTTCTGGAAGAAGCCCTTGATCCCCTGGTTGGTCTTGTCGGCTTCGCTGGGCTCGGTGGAGGATTCCGCGACCAGAACATCGCCGTTCGGCAGGACGTAGAGCCAGCGCGGATGGTCCAGGCCCTCGGCGTAGCGGGTCACCGTGAAGCCGGCCGGCGCGCGCGGCGCCTCGCCCGCGCCCCAGCCGACCACCTTGGGCGTGCCCACAGTCGGGATCAGCGCCGACTGCGGCTTGGGCAGCGGCGGCTTCGGACCGTAGCCGGTCCAGGGATCGCTGGAGCCCTTGGGCATGCAGGCGCAGAGCGCGACGGCGGACAGGGCGGCGGCGAAGATCTGCGTTCGGATCATGGCGTGTCGGTCTCCTTGACCCTCCTATAGCCCAAGCTTGCGCGAGCGTGTTGCGCGGCCCGCGGAAAGGAGCGCACCCTGGCCGCCAGGGAGCGACGACATGGACCTGAGCGAAACGGCCGAGATGGCGGCGTTCCGGGGCGAGGTGAGGGCCTTTCTCGCCGCCCACGCCGGCGACTATGAGGCCGGCGCCGCCCGGGCCCCGCGCGCCTGGCAGGACCTCCTGATCCGGAACGGCTATGCGGCGCGCACCATCCCGAAGGCCTACGGCGGCTATGGCGCCGAGCCCGACATCCTGAAGTCGCGGATCATCGCCGAGGCGTTCATTGCCGCCGGCGCGCCGCGCGGGATCGCCAACCAGGGCGTCTCCATGCTGGTCCCGACGCTCCTGGAGGTGGGATCGGAAGAGCAGAAGCAGCGCTGGATCGGCCCGACCATCCGCGGCGAGGTGGTCTGGTGCCAGGGCTACTCCGAACCGGGCGCAGGATCGGATCTCGCGAACCTTCAGACAAGGGCCGTAGAGGACGGAAAAGACTTCGTAATCTCCGGATCGAAGATCTGGACCTCGACCGCTGCCCAGGCTCAGATGATGTTCGCGCTCATCCGCACCGAGCCGCAGGCCGCCAAGCACGAGGGCATTTCCTACGTCCTGATCCCCATGGACACGCCGGGGATCGAAGTGCGGCCGCTGAAGACCATGACCGGCGGGGCGGAGTTCAACGAGGTGTTCTTCACCGACGTGCGCGTGCCGCAGGACCAGGTGGTGGGCGGGCGCGGGCGCGGCTGGTTCGTGGCCAACACCACCCTGAAGCACGAGCGCGGCATGCTGGGCGACCCCAACGCCACGGAGGCGCGGCTGAACGCCTTGATCGCGCTGATGAAGGCCGAGACGGTGGATGGCCAGCGGATCATCGACAACCCGATCTTCCGCGACCGGCTGATGCAGCTGCAAGGCCGGGTATTCGCCATGAAATTCAATGGCCTGAGGCTGTTCACCTCACGGCTCTCTCAGGAGCCGGCGGGGATCGCGGGGCTGATCGTCAAGCTGCAGGGCTGCGAGCTGAACCACCAGCTGGCGGCGCTGGCCATCGACGCCCTGGGCGAGCTGGGCGTGCTCTACACCGATGGACCGCACCTGCGCGCCAAGGGCCGCTGGCAGTGGAACTACATGTTCGACCTGGGGCTGATCATCGGCGGCGGCACGGCGCAGATCCAGAAGAACATCATCGCCGAGCGGGGCCTGGGCCTGCCGCGCGAACCGAAGCCGGCGGCGGCCTGAACTAGGAGATCTGGGGCCATGGATTTCGCGCTCACCCAGGACCAGCGCCTGATGCAGGAAAGCCTGGTCCGTACCCTGGAGCAGGCCAGCAGCCTGGAGCGGGTCCGCAGGTTCGCCGGCGACCTGAAGGACAAGGGCGCCGACGTCTGGCAGGCGCTGACGGCGTTCGGCCTGGCGGGGATCGTCGTGCCGGAAGAACACGGCGGCCTCGGCCTTACGATGCTGGACGCGGCCTTGGCGTCGGAAGCCTTGGGCGCGGCGATCGCGCCCGTGCCGTTCATGGGCGTGGTGCTGGGGCCGATCGCCTTGCTGCGCGGCGGGACGGCGGAGCAGCAGGCGGAATGGCTGCCGAAGATGGCGTCGGGCGCGGTGATGGCCGCCGCGGCGATCTCCGAGCCCATCGCCGGCGCGCGGGATGGCGCGGGCGTCACGGCCAAGGACGGCAAGCTGACCGGCAAGGCGCTGTTCGTGCCCGGTGGCCTGGCGGCGGGCTTGCTGATCGTGGCGGACACCGCCGGCGGCCTGCACCTGGTGAAGGGCGACGCGGCCGGCCTGACGCGGACCCTGATGCCGGGGATCGACGAGACCCGCAGGCTCGCGGACCTGGGCTTCGAGGACGTGGCGGCCGAGCCGCTGAATTCTGGCGATGGGGGCGGCGGACCGGAACTGCTGGCGGCCCTGCGCGACGCCGGCTGGGTGCTGGTGGCCGCCGACAGCCTGGGCGCGGCGCAGGTGATGCTGGACAAGGCCGTGGCCTACGCCAAGGAGCGCCGTCAGTTCGACCGGCTCATCGGCTCGTTCCAGGCGGTGAAGCACCTGTGCGCGGAGATGGCCGCCGAGCTCGAGCCATGCCGGTCGCTGGTCTGGTACGCCGCCTACGCCTTCGACGCCGCGCCGGCTGAGGCCTCGCTGATGGCCGCCCACGCCAAGGCGCTGACCAGCGAGGTCGGCCGCTTCGTGGCCCGCACCGCGACGGAGGTGCACGGCGGCATGGGCATCACCGACCTCCTGGGCCTGCACTTCTGGTTCAAGCGCCTGGGGCTGAACCGGCAACTGCTCGGCGGCCCGGAGCGGGTGCGCGAGCTCGCGGCCCGGCTGCAGGGGCTGGCGGCGTAGCCGTTCCCTCTCCCGACCCTCTCCCACTCTTCGCTGCGCTCGGGGGAGAGGAGGCGGAGACGCCGCGATCTCTCCTCTCCCCCCGCGAAGCGGAGAGGGAGAGGGCAGGGAGAGGGCTCTACACGTGCACCGGTGGGATGCGGTGGGCCCAGGGGTTGGCGGCTTCCAGCTCGTAAGCCAGCTCGAACAGCATGCGTTCCTGGCCGGCGCGGGCGGCGAACATCGTCCCGATCGGCAGGCCTTCGGGCGTCCAGTAGAGCGGCACGCTCATGGCCGGGGCGCCGGCGAGGTTGTGGATCGGGGTGTAGCCCACGTATTCGGTCAGCCGCGCCACCAGGGTGTCGAAGGGCACGAGGGGGCCGATCTCACCCAGCTTCGGCGGGCCGGACGACAGCACCGGCGAGAGCACGACGTCGAACTGATAGGCGCCGAACCAGGTGTCATAGGCCAGGACGTCGGCCTCCAGGCGCTTCATCGTCTGGCCGAAATCCTCCGGCTTCGTCCGGTTGGCCAGATCGATCAGCCCAAGGGTGAAGGGCTCCAGCATGGTCCCGTCGGGCTTGCGGCCTGTCGCCTTGGTGATGTCGCTGGCCAGGCGCTGCGCGCCGCCGGCCCAGAACAGCAGGAAGTCCTGAATGAACCGGTCGCCGTCATAGGGCAGGCGGACGTAGTCGATGTGGTGGCCGAGGTCCGTCACCAGCTTGACGGCGTGATCGTGGGCGGCGACCACGTCCGGGGTCGGCGAATGGCCCTCGCCGTTGGCCAGCATCACGCCGATGCGCAGGCGCTTCTTGTTGGGGCCGGCGACCACGCCCACGGGCGGGTAGTTTGCGCCGGGCTTGTGGTCCTCGGTGAGCGCGAGAATGGCGGCGCTGTCGCGGACACTGCGGGTCACCACGTGCTCGACCCCGAAGGCGGTGATGCCGACCTTGCCTTCGAAATCGTCGATCCGGCCGCGCGAGGGTTTCAGTCCGAAGAGGCCGCAATGGCTGGCTGGGATGCGGATCGAGCCGCCGCCGTCGGTGGCGTGGGCCGCGGGCACGATGCCGGCCGCCACTGCGACCGACGAGCCGCCCGATGAGCCGCCGGGCGAACGGCTCAGGTCCCAGGGATTGTGCGTCAGGCCGGTGGTGAGGGGCTCGGTGCTGGGCAGGAAGCCCGCCTCCGGCGTCGCCGACTTGCCGAGCACGATCAGGCCCGCGCGGTCGAAGGCGTCGCAGTTGGGCGCCTGCTTCGTCGCCGGCGGTTCGAAGCGCTGCGACTGCGAGCCGCCCCGGGTCGGCAGGCCCTTGTAGTCGACCAGGTCCTTGACCAGGAACGGCACGCCGGCGAATGGGCCGGTCGGGCCGGCCTTGGCCTTCGCCAGCGCGCGGTCGAAGTCCGAGTTGACGACGAAGTTGAGCGCGCCCTGCATCGCCTCGGCGCGGCGGATGGCGGTCTCCACCACCTCGGCGGCGGTGATCTCGCCGCGGCGGATGCGGGCGGCGCTCTCGGTGGCGTCAGGCCAGGGTGAGGCGGGCGCGGGCGAAACGGGCGCCGGCATCGGCGCGGCGAGGGCGCGCGAAGCGGCGAGCGCGAGCGGCGCGGCGGCCAGCGCGCGGCGGGTGATCCTTGTCATGACGCCCCTCCAGTGGCGTTAGCTTGGCCAGCTCGACCTTGCTAGGCGTTGGAGAGGCGCCGCGGCAAGTTACTTACTGGCAACGTGCTCGGGTTTTCCCTTGCGCTTGGTGTGCGCCATCTTCTCCAGCTCCTTCTCGCTCATCGACATCATCGACTTCGACGCGCCCTGGAGCTTGGACTTGGGCGTGTCGCCGCGCTTGGCGGACAGGGCCGCGCCGGCGGCCTTCTGCTGGGCGGCGGATTTGGCGGGCATGGGTGGTCTCCTCAATGGGCTCCGTCTGGCCGCAAAACCGCCGAGCCCGCCCAGGGTTGCATGCCTTGCCACGCCGGGCGCGCAATGCTCCGATCCCTGCAACGAACAGGGGAGGGACGGATGGCGGACACGGGGAACGGCGGGGTCGCGCGACGCGGGTTGCTGACGGCGGGCGCGGTGAGCGGGCTGCTGGCGGCGGCGGGACCGACGGCCGCGGCGGCCAAGCCAGGCGGCAGCGCAGGCGCGTCCAGGCTCTCCACTCCGCCCGAGGCCATCGTCGAGACGCGCTCGGGCAAGGTGCGCGGATGCGTCCGCGACGGGGTCTTCATCTTCAAGGGCATTCCCTACGCCGGCGACACCGGCGGGGCGGCGCGGTTCCTGCCGGCGCAGCCGATGGCGCCCTGGACCGGGGTCCGTTCGGCGCTGACCTACGGCCCCTGCTGCCCGCAGGTGGCGCGCGGCGGCTGGCATAGCGACGAGAACGCCTTCATCTACGACTGGGACGACGGCTATCCGGGCGAGGACTGCCTGCGGCTCAACGTCTGGTCGGGCGGAATCGGTGGCAAGGCCCGGCCGGTGATGGTCTGGATCCACGGCGGCGGCTACGAGACCGGCTCGTCGCAGGAGTTGCCGGCCTATGACGGCGAGCGGCTGGCGCGGCGCGGCGACCTGGTGTTCGTCTCGGTGAACCACCGGCTGGGGCCGTTCGGCTTCCTCGACCTGTCGCAGATCGCCGGCGCGAAGTACGCGGCTTCCGGCAACGCCGGCCAGCTCGACCTGGTGGTCGCCTTGCAGTGGGTGCGCGACAACATCGCAGCCTTCGGCGGCGACCCTGGCAACGTCACCATCTTCGGCCAGTCCGGCGGCGGGGCGAAGGTCTCGACGCTGATGGCCATGCCGTCCGCCAAGGGCCTGTTCCACAAGGCCATCGTCGAGAGCGGCTCGCTGCTGAACGTGGGCGACACCGGCTACACCAAGCAGCTCGCCGAGGCGGTGCTGAAGAACCTTGGGATCGCCCCGTCCGACGCGGGCAAGCTCTCCGAGGTCCCGCCGATGGCGCTGGTGACGGCGGGCGACAAGGCCAAGGCTTCGATGCCCAAGCCGCCGCCCGGGACCATCAACCTGGGCTGGGCGCCGGTGGTCGACGGCCAGGCGATCCCGCGGGCCACCTGGGCGAACGGCGCGCCGGCCCAGTCGGCGGACGTCCCGATGATCATCGGCTCCAACCTGAACGAGCTGTCGCCCACCATCGGCAACCCGGGGCTGGAGGCGATGGGCGAGGACCAGGCGCAGAAGACCGCGATTTCCATGGGCGGCGCCCCGGCCGGGGCCTGGGCGGTGTTCCGCGCCGCCGACCCCAAGGCCAAGCCGATCGAGATCATGTCGCGGATCGTCTCAGCCCAGTTCCGGGTCCCCGCCGTGCTGCAGGCGCAGGCCAAGGCGAAGCAGGGCGGGGCGGGCGCGTACCTCTACCGGTTCGACTACAATCCGAAGACCGTGCTCGACGGCCGGGTGCGCGCCTTCCACTGCGCCGAGATGGCCTACGCCTTCGACAACATCGACCGCTGCCTGAACGCCACCGGCGGCACAGCGGAGGCCCGCGCGCTGTCGGCGCAGATGGCCGACGCCTGGATCGCCTTCGCCCGCACCGGCGATCCGAACCATCCGGGCCTGCCGCACTGGCCGGCGGTCACGACGTCTGCGACGCCCAACATGCTGTTCGACGCGCCCTGCACGGTGAAGGACGATCCGGACCGCGCCGAGCGCGCGGCGCTGAAGGGGGTTTGAGATGAAGCGTTTTGTCCTGGCCGTGGCCCTGGCGGCCGTGTCGCTTGCCCCCGCTGTCGCGCAGCCTCCGCCGGCGGCGCCCGCCGCCGCGCCGGTCGCCGAGACCCCGGCCAGCGAGCAGGCCCGGCGCCTGTTGCAGGCCTTCACCACCGGCGACGACGCAAGCTTCCTGGCGGCCATCAAGGCGATCGATCCCAACACCCGGCGCAAGCCCGAGGAATGGCTCGAGATGCGACAGAACCTGGCGAAGCTGCAGTTCCACGCCCTGTCGCAGGCCACGCCGACCCACGCCGAGATCCTGGTCTACGACGGCGACCGCGAGGACTGGGCGCGGCTGGTGGTGGACGTCCAGGCCGAGCCGCCGCACGCGCTGACGGCGATGAGCATCCACATGGCGCGCCGTCCGGACGACGTGCCGGCGACCCCCAAGCTGCAGCCCCCCGAACTTATCGCCGCGCTCAAGGAGCGCCTGACCCACGACGCGGCGACCGGCGATTTCGACGGCGCAGTGCTGGTCGCCCAGCGGGGCAAGCCGATCTTCCAGGCGGCCTATGGCGAGGCCGACCGCGAGCACCGCACGCCGAACGCGGTGGAGACCCAGTTCCGCTTCGGCTCCATGGGCAAGATGTTCACCGCCATAGCGATCATGCAGCTGGCGCAGGCCGGCAAGCTCGACCTCGACGCCCCGCTCGGCCGCTATCTGCCGGACTATCCGAACGCCGAGATCGCCCAGAAGGTGACGGTCAACAATCTGCTCACCCATTCGGGCGGGACCGGCGACATCTTCGGCCCGCAGTTCGACGCGCATCGGCTGGAGCTGCGCGACCCGAAGGATTATGTGGCGCTCTACGGCGCGCGGGGTCCGGAGTTCCCGCCGGGCAGCAACACCAGCTACAGCAACTACGGCTTCATGCTGCTCGGCCGGATCGTCGAGGCGGTCAGCGGCCAGAGCTACGACGCCTATATCGCCCAGCACATCCTCGCCCCGGCGCGCATGACCGCCACCGGCAACCTGCCGGAGACCATCAAGCTGCCGAAGCGGGCGACGGGCTACATGGGCGATACGGGCAAGCTGAAGCCCGCCGACGACACCCAGCCCTACCGCGGCACGCCGGCGGGCGGCGGCTATTCCACCGTGGGCGACCTCCTGCGGTTCGGCGACGCCCTGATGGACGGCAAGCTGCTGGACGCGGCGCACCTGAAGCTCCTGAGCACCGGCGGCCTGACGGCCAAGGACGGGACCTTCCTGCGCTACGACTTCAGCATCACCGACGGCGAAGGCCGCCATATCCTCGGCCATGCGGGCGGCGCCCCCGGCATGAACGGCGAGCTGCGCATCTATCCGGACAACAGCTACACCGTCGTCGTCCTGGCCAACCGCGACCCGCCGGCCGCTCAGAAGATCATGAAGTTCATCGGCGACCGGCTGCCCTAGGGAAGCGCCCGCCGCCAGAGGCCGTCGCCGAGCGGCTCGAAGCCGTTGTCGCGGTAGATGTTGCGCACCGGGGTGTTGCGCGCGGTCTCGATGATCCGCGCGGTGACTAGCGCGTGGTCGGCGGCCAGGGCGTCCAGGATCGCCTGGACGAAGCGGTGTTCGACGCCCAGGCCCAGGACCCGGCAGCTGAGCGCCAGTCCCTTGATCTCGCCGTCGTCGATCACTGCGGCGCCCACCAGGCCGTGGTCGCCGAAGCGGTCGGAGACCTGGACGGTGAAGACGCCGGCGCCGGGCTTCAGGATCAGGGTCGCCAGCTCCAGGGCGGTGAACTTGGCGCCGGTGGCGTTGAACTGGGTGGTGCGCTGGAACAGCTCCTCGACCCGGTCAAGGCGCGCGCCGACCGCCAGGCGCTCGATGTTGGTCTGGACGTCCAGCGAGGCGATGAAGGCCTGTTCGTCGGCGCTGTCGGTGCGGCTCTTCTGGCGGCTGAGCTGGGCCTGGGTGAGCGCGGTGCGCGCCGCCGACTCCTCGGTGACGCGGGGAACCTGCAGGCGCGGGTCGTTGAGCAGGCGGCGGCGCAGCTCGAACGGGTCGTCGCCCCAGACCTCGACCTCGGGAAGCCGTGTGCGGACGTTCTCGCGCTCGACCGGGTTGTCGTCGATGAACAGGAAGGCCTCCAGCGCGAAGCTAAGCTCGGCGGCGATGGAGCGGATGTTCTCGACCTTGTCCGTCCAGTTGACCCGCCAGGTGACGAAGTCGTCCGGGGTGAGCAGGCGCTCGCGCGGGTAGTGGTCGGCGTAGGTCCAGAGCTCGCGGACGGTGGCCTCGTCGTTCTTGCTGACGCAGGCCAGCAAGATTCCGCGCCGCTTCAGCGCCAGGAGCGCCTCGTGCAGGCCGAAATAGAGGCCGATGTAGGAGAAGGGCCCGCTGACCTCCGGCGCCCAGGCGAAGGGCGCGCCGGTCTCGGCCAGGACCCCGGGCCACAGGGTGTTGTCGAGGTCGAGGATCACGCACTTCTTGCGGCCCTGGCCTGTGGCGGCAACCAGGGCGTCGAGGTGGGCCTTGGCCATAACCGCTTCGCGGCCATAGGGGTCACCGCCCAGGGCGTCGGCCAGCGGGGCGAGGTCGGGGAAGACGCCGTGCACGGCGGCCAGCTCGTCCGGCGCGCGCTGCAGCATCCAGCCGGGCGCGCCGAAGTGGGTGAAGCCCACATGGCCGTCGTCCAGCAGCCGCTCGGCGCCGGCGGCGGCCAGGGTCGCGGCGACATCGACGACATGCACGTCCGGATAGTTCTCCGCCAGGTCGGACAGGAGGACGTTGGCCAGGCGGAAGCGGTTGCGGTGGCCGTAGCCGCCGCGGTCGGCCATGCCCAGCGGCTGCACCGTCGGCTCGGGCAGGTTGTCGATCAGGATCGGGGCGGCGGTCACCGCGCGCAGGCCCTCGATGATCCCGCGGGCCTGGGCGATGTAGGGAGCGCAGGGCGGGGCGGTGTCGTCGGGCCGCAAGGGGTCGGTGATCGCGTGGCGGGCTGAAAGCGCGCCGATCAGGATGGCGTCGTGCGCCCGCTCCGAGGCCAGGCGGACGTCGTCCGGGAAGGTCGCGGCCACCCGCAGGTCGAAGCCGCGCGCCGCGCCCTCGCGGCGCAGGAAATCGGCCTCCATCTGGATGTCGCAGTCGCCGAACAGCAGGACGTCCAGCCGCTGGCCGCCGGCGGCGACATCCTTGGCGCCGAGCGCCGCGCCGGCCGCCCAATAGGTCTCGCCGCCCTCCTTGGCCTGGCGGCGCAGGCGGTCGACGGCGGCGACCGGGTCGCGGGTGTAGTAGGCGCCGAGTTCGCGGGTGAGCTGGGCGAGCTCTTCCCCAGGATCGAGGGGCGTCAGGATCTCGCGCTCGATCAGGGAAGCGAAGCCGGCGGCGCGTTCGTCCCCGATCTCGCGCGGCGCGCGGAAGAATTCGATCATCCCGGCCAGCTCGGCGTCGACCACAAGGCGCATCTGGGTCGCGGCGTGGATCACCAGCACCCGCCCGTCGGCCACGGGCAGCAGGTGGGCGAACTGCGACAGGCGCAAGATCATCGCGGAGGTCATCCAGGCGGCGGACGGACGGGCCGCGGCCGGGCAGGGCCGTCGCGGCGGCCGACTCTGCCGTGATCCGCCGCCCGCGCCAACGGCGTTTGCAGCGGCTCAGCGGCGCTTGGCGATCAGGCCCGCGGCCAGGGCGGCCAGGGTCTCGGTGACGATCTCCTCGGTGACGTCGTCGGGGCTGAGGAAGGACTGCACCACGAAGCCGATCGCCACCGATTGCAGGGCCACCGCCACGTGGCGCGGCGCCATGCCGGGTTTCAGCCCGCCCGCCCGGGCCATGTGCTCGGCGCTCAGGTCAAAGGACTGGGCGTAGACACTGGCGAGGTTGCGCCGCAGCTCCGGATCGCCCAGGGCATAGACTTGGAACTCCGCCAGGAAGGCCGCCTCGCCGCGGGCGCGTTGCAGCATGTCCGCCAGGCCGCGCGCCATGCCGGCGAACTGCTCGCGCAGCGGCGCCTCAGCGGGCGTGTCGGACGACACCGTCAGCCCCTTGGCGGCGATGGCCGCCATCAGCAGCTCGCCCTTGCCGCTGAAGTTCGAATAGATCGCCCCCTTGGTCATCCCGGCCCGCGCGGCGATCTCGTCGAGGCTCGCGGCCGCGAAGCCCTTTTCCGCCACCACATCGAGCGTCGCCCCCACCAGGGCCGCTCGGGTGCGCTCGCGCTTGCCGCCTGCGGAGGGCGTCGGATCGAGTCGGCTTGACATAACGCCATAATGTACCATAGGTATATTATACTCACGGTATATTTTAGGGAGCAAGACGATGATCGAGTCCCCTTTCGGCAAAAGCGGCGAGTGTCATGAGGTCGATGGCCGTCGTCTGGCGATGCAGCGTCTGGGCGCCGGCGGGCCCGCCGTGGTGTTCGCGCCCGGCGCGGGCCTGGTCGGCGGCGACTATCTCAACATCCATCGCGCGATCGCGGCGCACACCACCTCGGTGGTCTACGACCGGGCAGGGACCGGCTGGAGCGGAGACTGCGCCCTGCCGCGCAGCGCCCGCGAGGTCGCCGAGGAATTGCGCGGTCTGCTGCGCGCGGCGCGGGTGGACGGGCCCTACATCCTGGTCGGCCATTCCCTGGGCGGCGCCTATGTCCGCCGGTTCGCCCAGCTCTTCCCCGGAGAAGTCGCGGGCCTCTTGTTCCTCGACCCTTCGCACGAGGCCTATCTGGACTTCCCGGCTCCGACGCTCACCGAGCAGTTGCGGATGGCGCCGGGGCTCATCCGCGCGGCGGTCAACATGCGCGGCTTCTACCGGCCGATGTTCGAGCGGATGTTCGCGGGCTTCCCGGAAGGCGAGCGCCGTGGGCTGGTCGATTATCACCTGATGGCCTGGCGGCGCACCTTGCAGGAGACCAAGACCCTCTATGGCGAGGTCCTGCCGGAGATCCGCGGCGGCGGCGACCTGCCGGATGTCCCGACGATCCTGCTGGCCGCGATGGGCCTGGACCCGTTCATGACCGCCTTCTCCTCGGAGGCTTATCTGCGCGACGTGAACACGCGGAAGTGGCCGGCCTATTTGGCCTTCGCGGCGAGCACGCCGCAGGGCGAGGCCCGGGCGCTGCCGGACGCGGGACACAGCACGATCCACACCGACCGCCCCGACGCGGTGATCCAGGCGTTGCGCGACCTGCTGGCCCACGCCCGCCGCCCGGCCGCGGCGCCGACGCTCGTGCTTGACCGCGCCCCCGCCATGGCGCTCCGCTGATGACCGTCCAGGAGCGCCGCATGGCCGACCCCACCGCGATCGCCCGACCGGCCCTCACCGGCCTGGCCCCGCCGCCGGAAAAGGGGGCGTCGTTCTTCGCCCAGCTCGCGGCGTCGGACGCCAACGTCTTCGAGCTGCTGCCGCGCGCGGTGTTCGAGACGCCGATCCATCGGAAGGGGAAGTCGCCGCTCCTGATGGTCCACGACCCCGACGGCATCCGCCGGGTGCTGGTGGAGAACGTCGCCAACTATCCGAAGGAGAAGCTCTCCGACGAGTTCTTCACCGCCATGTTCGGCGAGGGCCTGCTGAGCGCCGCGCCGGCCAAGTGGCGGCGTCACCGCAAGATCATGGCCGGCGCCTTCGACCCGCGCAGCGTGGCGGCCTATGCGCCGACCATGGCCGCCGAGGCCAACGCCTACGCCCAGCGCTGGGCGCAGTTGCCGGAGGGCGCCGAGATCGACGTGGCCGAGGCGATGAAGGCGCTGACCCTGCGGATCATCTGCGAGACCATGTTCTCGTCCGACGCCGAGGAGCTGACGGCTCTGGCGGGCACGGCGCTGGGCTTCAGCAGCGACGCCCTGGTCTTCTCCCTGCTCGACGTCATTCCGGTGATCGGGCCGATGCGAATGAAGGCCAAGAAGGCGAAGATCCACAACGACTTCAGCGCCATGGACGGCGCCATCTATCGGATGATCGAGGCGCGGCGGGCGAACCTGGACGCCGCGCCCAACGACCTGCTCACCCGCCTGCTCGCCGCCCGCGATGCGGAGGACGGCTCTGGCCTCTCGGCGCAGGAGATCCGCGACGAGGTGATCACCATCTTCGAGGCCGGCCACGAGACCACCGCCGTGGCGATGACCTTCACCTTCTACCTGCTGTCGGCGCACCCGGCGGAGGCGGCGAAGCTGCACGCCGAGCTGGACGCGGTGCTGGGCGGCCGCGCGCCGGCGCCCGAGGATCTGCCGAACCTCGTCTACACGCGCCGCGTGGTGGAGGAGGCAATGCGGCTCTATCCGCCGGCCCCGGCGGTGACCGGCCGGGTGGCGGCGGGGCCGGACGAGATCTGCGGTCACAAGGTCAAGAAGGGCGACCGGATCTTCATCTCCACCTGGGTGATGCACCGGCACCGCGCCTATTGGGACGAGCCGGAGCGGTTCGACCCTGACCGGTTCTCCCCGGAGCGCAGTGAGGGACGGCCGCGCTTCGCCTACATGCCGTTCGGCGCGGGCCCCCGGGTCTGCATCGGGGCGGCCTTCGCCATGACCGAGGCGACCCTGATCCTGGCGGCCCTGGCCCAAAAGGTCCGGCTACGGATGGACCGCCCCCAGGACGTGGAGCTCCTGGCCCGCATCACGCTTGCGCCCAAGGACGGGCTGAAGATGACGCTTGAGCACAGGGCCGCCGCTTCCTAAGTCTTGAGGATGGCTGTCGCCTTCACCCGCGAGGAAGACTACGAGTCCCGCGCCGCCGATCTGCCGGACCGGCCGATCTCCGCCCACCCGAACCTGGTGACCGCCGAGGGGCTGGCCGCCATCGAGGCCGCGTTGGCGCAGGCGCGCGCGGCCTATGCTACGGCCCAGACCCAGGGCGGCGTCAGCGCCGACCGCACCGCCATGGCCCGGGCCACCCGCGATCTGCGCTACTGGTCGGCCCGCCGCGGCAACGCCCAGCTCACCGAGCCGGAGGCGCAGACGGGCAAGGTGCAGTTCGGCCGGTCGGTGGAGATCGAGCGGGAGGACGGCCGCCGCCAGGTCTTCCGCATCGTCGGTGAGGACGAGGCCGACCCGGCGCTGGGCAGCGTCTCCTACGTCTCGCCTCTGGCCCGCGGCCTGCTGGGCAAGCGCCTGGGCGACGTGGTCTCGGTGAACGGCGCCGAGGTCGAGATCGTCGCCGTCCATTGAAACCGAAAGCCCCCGGCCTACGAATAGGCTAGGGTGGAAAAGGCTGGGACCCCGGTGAGACCGATGCGCCATCTGTTGCTTGCTCCGACCTTCGCCGCCGCGGCCGTCCTCGCCGTGACCCTGGCCGCTGGCGCCGCGGGCGCCGAGACCCCGACCCGGCTGGACCTCAGCCTGCCGAGCCTCACGCCCGGCGCCGCCCTCGAGGCGCCGGTGACCGCCAAGGGCCTGGTGGCCGAGAAGCCCGCGCCCGACCTGGCCAATCCGCTCGACCCTCACGCCCCGACCAAGATCCAGACCGCGGACCTCAACAGCGAGGTCTTCGCCAAGACCGCCGTCGACCACCACTTCGGCCCGGGCGACGCGGGCGGCGCCACCGCCTCGGCCGGCTTCCTCTGCGGCCTGCAGCCCGGACACGGCGACAACGGCGGCGCGGCGGCCTACGGCATCGACCCGCATGGCCGTTTCGTGGGCGCGAAGCTCAGCTTCGCCTTCTGACCGAAGCGTCGGAATCCGAACAATAGGTACGCCGCGCGCCGCCTGCTAAGCTCGCTTTCGACAGACGCCGGCAAGGCGCAAGGCAAGGGAGACGGGCGATGCAAAAACGTGTGGGACTGTGGCTGGCGGCGCTGGGCGCGGCTGTGGGTGGCCTGGCGGTTGCCGGCGCGGCGGAGGCCAAGGACTACCTGGGCGTGGCCTGCCAGAGCCCGCCGCCGACCCACTGTTCGGGCGACGCCTGCCAGGCCTCGCTGGCCAATCCCGGCAACGCCACCGACCCCAAGACCGGCCGCAAGTTCTGGCTCGACTACCCCTGCGACCTGAAGCCGGGCGACAAGATAATCTTCGTCCTCAACATCCATGGGGCCGGCTCGATCGGCCAGTGGCAGCGCCACTACTTCCCGGCTATGGACTACAAGGACAAGTACAAGCTGGTGGTGGCCACGCCGACCGCGGCGACCTCGCCCAGCCGCGTGGCCGGCCAGCCCGGCGTCCGCGTCTGGGTGCCGGACGCCGACGACGCCCACCTGCAGAACATCGCCACCGAGGTGATCGACGCCTTCGGAGCCAGGAACATCAAGTCCTTCTGGCTGGCCGGTCACAGCCAGGGCGGGGCGACCTCGCACCGGATCGTCTGCTCCGACTTCTTCAAGGACAAGGTCGACGGCCTGCTCAGCCTGTCCGGCGGCCGGGTCGGGCGCGCCGAGATCAACCCACGCTTCGGTCCGCCGAAGGCCGACGGTTCGCCGCCCGATCCGCGGCCGGCGGGCGCCGGCGGCGGCCTCCTGGGCGGGGCCAACCTGCCGGCCTGCCAGTTCAGCCACATCTTCGAGACCGGCGAGCATGAGATCGTGAGCCTGCCGGACACCTCGCCGCTGGCCGAGGAATTCGGCTGCAGCGCCCGGGTCGAAGAGAAAGAGGTCGTCGACGACCAGCCCGGCTACGTCTGGGACTACGCCCGCCAGGGCTATCCGGTCTGGGGGATGAAGGCGCGGCCGGGCAAGGCGAAGATCTGGCTCTATCCGCACTGCAAGGGCGGCCGGATCGTCGCCGACGTGGAGCGGCTGGACAAGGGTCACACCGAGGGCCTGGAGCCGCACATCACCGAGGCGATCGTCAAGCTGATGGTCGAGGCGCCCGGCGGCAAGGTGAGCGGCGCAGCCAAGTCCTAGCGCGAGCTTGGCGAGGGCGCGCGAACTGTCGCAAGGTGGGCGGCATGTATCCGCGCCACCGCCTCGACGCCCTGGCTGACGGCATCTACGGGGTCGCCATGACCCTGTTGGTGCTGGACATCCGCTTCTCGGACGGGGCGGTGATCCGGACCGATGGCGACCTGATCGCCCAACTGGTCAACCTGATCCCGAAGTTCGGGCCCTATGCGCTCAGCTTCTGGGTTCTGAGCGGCCGTTGGCGCGCGATGGTCTTCGGGCGCACCAGCCACGAGCCGGTCAGCGGGGCCTACGTATCCTGGTCGCTGTGGCACCTCTTCCTGGTGACCATGATGCCGCTCTCGACCCTGGTGATCGGCCGCTATGGCTCGCTGGCGCCCAGCATCTGGCTCTATACCGCCAACCTGGTCGGCCTGTGGCTGACCACCTGGCTGGCGAGCCGCCGTGCGCCGGCGGCGGAGCGCGAACAGGTCGATGACAACTTCATCGGCACGATCGTCATGCTGGTCGCCTCCGCCGTCGTCCTGGCCTTGAGCTTTCTGGACACGGCCTGGGCGACGCTGGGGTTCCTGCTGACGGCGTTGACGCCCCTGGTCGAGCGGCGGTTCGGCCGCCGCAAGCCCGGCGTCGTCGCGCGCAGGCTGGGGGACATCTAGCGGCGGTCGCCGCCGCGCAGACCTAGGCCTTGATCGACACCAGGGACGTGTCCGCCGCGGGCGCGGCCGCCGCCGAACCGTCCGACCCGTAGCCGCTCACCGCCTCCGCCGTGGAGGGATCGCCGGCCACGCCGTCGTCGTTGCCGTAGACTTCCTTGGCGGCGTCGGTGACGTCCTTTTGCCCCTGGTCTAGCTCCGCCTGTTCGTCTTGGGCGTGGGGGTTGGTGCGATGCTGGGCGGCCATCTTCTGCAGGGCGGCCTTGGCGAGCGCCTGGGCGGCGGTCTCCAGGACCTTGGCCTCCTCGATGATCGGGTCGGGCAGCTTGGACTTGGCGGCGACGGCGGCCCCGGTCGAGGTCTGCGGCGCCGTTTGGGTCGGGGTCTGGGTCTGCGCCGGCGCCGGCGCTGAGGTCGAGGCGGAGGTCGCCCCGTCGCCGGCAGCCGGATCGGCGCCGGCGGTGTCAGCGTCCGATGCGCTATCCGCGGATTGCGAGGCCTGGCCGCCGGCCGCCGGAGCGGTCGCGCCGTCCGTGGCGGTCCGGGAGGTTGCGCCGGCGGTCGAGCCGCCCGTCGCGCCGCCGGCCTGGGCCGCGGCGCTGGCGGCGGACGCGGCGGTCTGCTGGGCGGCGGCGGTGTCGCTGGCCGCCTCGGCGGTGGCGCTGCTTTCGGAGCCGCCGACCGCGTCGGCATAGGCCTTGGCCGCCTGGCCGATCTGCTTGGCGATATCGGCAGCCTCGCGGGCGACCTCCTTGGGATCGCCGCCCATCATCAGCAGCATCTTCAGCCGCTCCTGCAGGG
Organism: Phenylobacterium sp.; assembly: GCF_004799515.1. GTDB lineage: Bacteria > Pseudomonadota > Alphaproteobacteria > Caulobacterales > Caulobacteraceae > Phenylobacterium. Next base: position 213,650 of record NZ_SSMX01000026.1, read on the forward strand.
CGGCCAGCTTGGCCTTGGCGATGTCGGAGGGGCTGGCGCTGGGGCTGCCGCCGGCGGAGGCGGACGCGGCCTGCAGGCGGCTCAGCGTCTGCGCCGCGATGGCCGCCTGTTCGTCCGCCGCCGAGGTCGCGCTGGAGGTCGAAGCCGACGAGGAGGCGTTCGAGGCGCTGGCGCCTGAGCTGGCCTGCCCGCCGGTCGTCGGGGCCGTCGACAGGAGCGGGGAGGCGGTGGCGGCGCTGATCATGCCGCCAGAGTGCCCGTGCGGGGGTTAAGCTTCCGTGGCCGGCGCAGCCATCGCGCCGTCATATCCGCACCCTTGGCTGTCCTCGGGTCCGTCCCTCTGGCAGGTTCCGCGAACTGATGGTCTAGTCCCCGGTTCCGGGGAGACAGACGCCAGTGACCGACACCGCCATCAAGCCCGTGGCCAAGACAAAGGGCGCGAAAGCCGCCAAGCCCGCCTTCATCCCGTTCATCCCGGCCAGCGTCGTCCTGCCGGAGCTGACCATCCTGCACCTGGTGGTGGGCGCGCTGCTGGGCGTGGTGTTCGGCGCTTCGTCGCTCTACCTGGTGCTGAAGGTGGGCCTGACGGTCTCGGCCTCGATCCCCGTGGCGGTGATCTCCATCACCCTCTTCCGGCTGCTGGCGAGGCTGGGGATCGCCAAGGCCTCGATCCTGCAGAACAACATCGTCCAAACCGCGGGCTCGGCGGGCGAAAGCATCGCCTTCGGCCTGGGCGTCACCATGCCGGCGATCATGATCCTGGGCTTCGACATGGAGATCGCCCGGGTGATGCTGGTCGCGGTCCTGGGCGGCCTCCTGGGCATCCTGATGATGATCCCGCTGCGCCGCGCCCTGATCGTCGAGCAGCACGGCATCCTGAAGTACCCCGAAGGCACCGCCTGCGCCGAGGTGCTGAAGGCCGGCGCGACGCGCGAGGAACATGAGATCGGCCTGCAGGCCGGCCAGGCGCAGAGCGAGGCCGAGGTGGCCCGTGGCGCGCGCACCATCGTCACCGGCTTCGGCCTGGGCCTCGCCTACAAGCTCTGCGAGGGCGTCTTCAAGCTGTGGAAGGACACCCCCGAGAAGGTGTTCGCCGCGCCGCTCGCCAAGGCCTCCATCGCCGCGGAAATCTCGCCGGAGCTCTTGGGCGTGGGCTATATCATCGGCCCGCGCATCGCCTCGGCCATGGCCGCCGGCGGGGTGCTGGCCTACATGGTGCTGATCCCGCTGATCCAGTTCTTTGGCTCTGCCGCGAGCGGGATCATCCCGCCGGGCAAGACGCCGATCTCGGGCATGTCGCCGGGGGATATCCGCAGCGCCTACGTGCTCTATATCGGCGCGGGCGCGGTGACCGCCGGCGGCTTGATCAGCCTGGCCCGCGCCATGCCGACCATCTGGCGCAGCCTGTCGGCCGGCCTGGGAGACTTCAACCTCAAGCGCGAGGCGGCGAAGGACGCCGCGGCCACGACCCCGCGCACCGACCGCGACATCTCGCTGAAGTGGGTGGCGCTGGGCGTCGTGGTGCTGGTGGCCGGCATCCTGATGGCGCACTCGCTGCACATGAACATCGCCGGCGCTCTGCTGATCGTGCTGTTCGGCTTCCTGTTCGTCACCGTTTCCTCGCGGCTGACCGGCGAGCTGGGCTCGTCCTCCAACCCGATCAGCGGCATGACGGTGGCCACGCTGTTGCTGACCTGCTTGATCTTCCTGCTCTTGGGATGGACGGGGCCGACCTACTACGTCACCGCGCTGTCGGTGGGCGGCATTGTCTGCATCGCCGCGTCGAACGGCGGGACGACCTCGCAGGACCTGAAGACCGGCTTCCTGCTCGGAGCCACGCCGCGCTCGCAACAGCTGGCGATCCTGGTCGGGGCCTTCGCCTCGGCGGTGGCGCTGGGTCCGATCCTGCTGGCGTTGAACCAGGCCGCCACTGTCTATGTGCCGCAGCCCGCCGCGCCGGCGGCGGTCCCCGCGGCCGCCGTCGCCAGCCTGCCGACGGAAGCGTTGAGCGGGCCCCAGCACGTGCAGGACGCCGGCGTCTACCACGTCTGGCAGAAGCCCGATCCGGCCGGCGGCGCGGCCACGCGCTATCTGGTGCGCAACGACGGCACGGTCGCCTACCTCGTCGACCCCGGCATCAACGGCCACGTGAAGACCCGGCCCGACGGCACCAGCGTCACCAAGTACGACGCGCCGAAGGCTACCCTGATGAGCTACATCATCAAGGGCATCCTCAGCCGCCAACTGCCCTGGGCCCTGGTGCTGCTGGGGGTGATGATCGCGGTGGTGCTGGAGATGTGCGCCATCCCGGCGCTCGCCTTCGCTGTCGGGGTCTACCTGCCGGTCTCGTCCTCGCTGCCGATCTTCATCGGCGGGGCGGTGCGCTGGCTGGTGGACCGCAGGAGCCGCAACCTCGCTCACGCCGAGACCCTGTCGGAGGCCGAGCTGGCCGCGGAGTCCGACCGCAGCCCGGGCGTGCTGATGGCCTCGGGCTATATCGCCGGGGGCGCCATCGCCGGGATCGGCATCGCCTTTTCCGCGGGCGTGCTGGGGAACTTCGACCGCGACATCACCACCCTGATGGGCAAGGTGAACCCGTTCTTCGACGGGCCCTGGTCGGACCTCCTGGCCTGCCTGCCGTTCCTGGGGCTGATGGCGCTGTTGTTCCGGGCGGGGGCGCGCAAGCCGGGCTAGGGCCCGGCGTGGCGCGCACATGCACCACCGCCCAGCGGTCGGCGTAGAGCCGGCGCCAGCCGGGCGTCTCGTCCATGGCGCGGGCGATGGGCGTGCCGGGGACCAGCAGGGTCCAGCCGACGTGGCGGGCCGCCAGGGTCCGGTCAAGCGCCGTCCGGTCGCCGGACAGCAGGGTCGCGTAGGCCTCGAGGAAGGCGTCGCCGTAGAGCTCGGCGCGGCTGTCGACGAAGGGCCGGATGCGGCGGTCGATCAGATAGCCGCCGAAGCTGTAGTCGTTGAGCACCGGCGTGGCGGCGACCGGCGCGGGGACCGCGGCCACCGCCGAGATCGGACTGCCCAGCCCGTCATGCCGCGTCACCGGCCAAGCCAGGCGCGCGCCCAGGAGGCCAAGGGCGAGCGCCAGCCCCGTGAGCGCCACCGCCGGCGCGGTCTTCGGCCGCCAGCCGCCGGCCGGCGCGGCGGGCTGGCCGTAGGCGGCGGCCAGGGGCTGCGCCAGGATCAGGGCGCCGACGATCCCCAGCATCTGGTCGTAGCGCACGTGCTGCAGGGCCAGGTAGAGCAGGCCAAGCAGCAGGGCCGCGCGCACCAGAGGCAGGCGCAGCGGCCGGGTAAGGGCCACGAAGAGCCCGGCCAGGAGGGCGATCTCCAGCACCCCTGGCCGGCTGAAGTCGGCGGGCGCCCACTCGCCGATGTGCGCCAGGGCCGTCGAGTGGGTGAGCTGCAACGGGAAGATCAGGGTCTGCACGCCGTGCGGCGTCAGCACCGCCGCCACGGTCGCCGCCAGGCCGAAGCCGCCCCAGCGCAGCACGACCTCGCGCCTCCGTTGCGGCGGCGCGGCCAGCAGGGCCTCCAGCGCGAAGGGCCCGACCAGCGCCAGGCCGAACAGGAAGCTCGCATGCAGATTGGCCCACAGCGTCATCAGTGGCAGCACCCGCCAGTGCGGTGGCCGGTCCTCTGCGCGGGCCAGGATCAGTTCGCCCGTCCAGGCCGCCAGGATCGGCAGGGCCAGGATGTGCGGCCGGGCCAGGAGGCTGCCGCTCCATAGCAGGACGCCGAAGGCCAGCAGGGTCAGGTGCGGCAGGCCGCTGACGAAGCGCCCCAGGTCGCGGGCCAGCAGCCAAGCGGTCAGCCCCGCCGCCGCCGCGGTCAGCGCCATCACCCCGCTCCAGCCGGCCAGGTTGAACGTCCCGCCCATCAGGATCTCGGACAGCCACTCGTGGGCGAACCAGGGCGCGCCGTGGAAGGTGTAGGAGAAGGGATCGCTCCGCAGCAGGGCGTGCTGGGCGATCATCAGCCGCCCGGCCGCCACATGCCACCAGGTGTCGCCGTCGTTCAGGGTCGCCGGCAGGAGCGCGAGCAGGGCCATCAGCAAGGCCGCTGCGGCAGGCAGCAGCCCGCGCAGGCCGTTCGGCGGGTTGAGGCCGGCTCGGGTCTCGCTCATGGCGGCCAGCATGGGGGGCGTTGGTGAGCGTTCGGTGTACGCCGGGAGGCGCTCCGCAGAACATTGTTTGACTCTACGAATATATTCGTACACCTTTCTTCGTATGACGCCCGACGAGCCTCCAGCCCGACCCACGGCCACCGAGCTCGACATCCTGCGCATCCTCTGGGACCGCGGCCCGTCCACCGTGCGTGAGGTGCATGAGGCGCTGAGCGCTGCGCGGCCGATCGGCTACACGGGCGTGCTCAAGTTCCTGCAGATCATGGCCGCCAAGGGCTCGGTGATCCGCAACGAGGACCAGCGCGCCCACGTCTACCAGGCGGCCGAGCCGCCGGAGACCACCAAGCGCCGGGTGGCCGGCGACCTGATGCGCCGGGTGTTCGCGGGCTCGGCCAGCGAGCTGGTGCTGCACGCCCTGCAGGACCGAGCGGCCTCGCCGGAAGACATTGCCGAAATCCGCCGCATGCTTGACGCCTACGAAGCCAAGGGGAGAGACCAATGATTGTCGCACCCGCCTATATGCAGGGCCTGGTCCCGGCGCTCGGCTGGACCCTGGCGCACTTCCTCTGGCAGGGCGCCCTGGTCGCCCTGGCGTTGCAGGTGGTGCTGAAGGCCTGCCGCACAGCCCGCGCGCGCCACGACTGGGCGCTGGGCGCGCTCTTTGTGATGGCGGTTCTGCCGGTCGTGACCTTCGCCTGGCTGCAGGCGGGCGTGAGGATCGTCCTCGTCCCGCACGGCTTCCCCGGGCTGACGCCGCTCGCCCAGCGTTGGGAGACGTTTGCGGTGGCGGCCTGGCTCGCCGGCGTCGCGGCGCTGGCCGTGCGCATGGCCGGAGGCCTCGTCCTGGTGGAGCGCCTGCGGCGTTCGGCCGTGGCCCTGCCGCCCGAATGGACCGCCCGCTGCCGCGCCCTGGAGCAGAAGATCGCCACGCCGCTGGCCGTGCTGTTCGCCCAGTCCGAGGCGGTGGCGACGCCCATCGTCGCCGGCTGGCTGAAGCCCATGGTGCTGATCCCGGCGGGCTTCCTGGTCCGCCTGCCGCCGGCCGAGCTGGAGGCGCTGATCCTGCACGAGCTGGCCCATGTGCGCCGCCTCGACGCCTTCGCCAACCTGATCCAGAGCGTGGTGGAGACGGCGCTGTTCTACCACCCGGCCGTCTGGTGGGTGAGCCGCCGGGTGCGGCTGGAACGCGAGCAGTGCTGCGACGACCTGGCGGTGGCCGCCGTGGGCGACCGGGCGCTCTATGTCCGCGCCTTGCAGTCGCTGGAGACCCTGCGCGTCCCGTCCCACGGGGTGCTGGCGGCGGGCGGCGGCGACCTGCGGCGCCGGGCGGCCCGCATCCTGGGCGCGGCGACAGCGCCTGAGCGCCCGGCGCTCTCCCGCTTCGCGGCGATGGCGATCCTGGCGCTGGGCGCCGGCGCCATGACGCAGGGCGCGGCGGTGCAGGCCAAGCCCGACGCCGCGCCGTCGAAGGTCCCCGCGGCCCAGGTCGCCGCCGCGGCTTCGGCCGGCTCGGCCTCGGCGCCGGCCCCCGCTAGCGCCGCGCCGCCGCCGCCCGTCGAGGCCGCGCCGCGCATTGTCCTGGCGGAGGCGGAAACGCCCGCGCCCCTCGTCCTCGTGCCGGCCGTGACCCCGGCCTCCACGCCGGTCGCGGAGCCGTCCCCCGTCGTGGAGCCCCCGCCGGCCGCCCCGGCCGAGCTCGCGTCCAACGGGCCGACCGTGCGGACCCTGGTGGTGTCGCCCAAGAGTGCGCCCAAGCCCGACGTGGAGATCCAGGTCGGCGGTTTCCCCAATGACGCCCACCAGAGCTACGCCCAGATCTGGCCGTTCGACTCTGGCGAGGTCCGCCAGGAGGGTCATGTGGTCATGACCTGCCGCATCAATGTCCACGGCTTTGCCGAGCAGTGCGCGGTCATGTCCGAAGCCCCGGCGAACCTGAATTTCGGCAAGGCCGCCCTGGCGCTGCGTCCGACCTTGCGGTTCGCGCCGGCGGCGGGTCCTGACGGGCCGGTTCCCGCGACCCTGACGATCGCCGTCGACTACAAGGCTCGCGCCCCTGTCCCCGACGCCCACCCTGTCGCACGCGCTGTCCGGCTCAGGGACCCGGACAGCGTCTCCGAGACCGGATTGAAATTCAACACGCTCAACGACCCGGTCTGGGTGCGCACCGCCAGCTTCGACGACCTCGTGGCCGCCTATCCGCGCAAGGCCGGCGGAAAGGAAGGCTATGTGGTCAGCGCCTGCAGCGTGCGCAAAAAGGACGGGGCGCTGGAGGGGTGCTACGCCATCAGGGAAGAGCCCGAGGGCCGAGGCTTCGGCCTGGCCGCCCAGCCGGTGCTGGACAAATTCCGGGTGTCGCCGGAGCAGGCGCGCCGCCAGATTCCCGGCCAACAGCTCTGGGTCATGGTCCCGGTGCGCTTTCCGTCCGCCCAGGAGATGGCTGAGCGCACGGTGACAGCCCCCAAGTGGGTCGCCGGCTTCGACCGCAGCCAGGCGCCCAAGGTGTATCCGCCGCAGGCCGTGGCGGCGGGCGTAACCTCCGGGCGCGGCGTGGCCCGCTGCACGGTGGGCGCCGGCGGCGCCTTGACCGACTGCGCGCCCGAGGGGGCCGAACCTAACGGCTTGGGCTTCTCGGAGGCCGCCGCGAAGCTCGCCTCGACCATGCGCATGAGCCTGTGGTCCGGCGACGCGACTCCGGTGGAGGGCGGCGTGATCCACGTGCCGATCCGCCTGAACCTCAAGGGTGCGGCCGAGCCGTCGGGCGCCTCGGCGCTGGCCGCCGGAGGCCACTGAGATGCTGGCGGCCGTCCTGGCCCTGCTGGCGGCGACTTCCGATCCTGCCGCACCTGCGACAACGCCACCTCCGCGCACGGTCTCCGGGGTGGCCGTCCCGCAGCCGCAAAAGACGCCGCCGGTCGCCGCCACGGTGGACATGATCGGCGATGAGGACGCGGCGCGCTCCGACTTCGTCGCCGTCTGGCCGGCGACCGCTTACCACACCGGCGTCGACGGCCACGTGACGCTGTCCTGCATGGTCGATGTCCACGGCTTGGCCGAGCGCTGTACAGTCGCCGCCGAGTCACCGGCCGGGAAGGGCCTGGGCCGCGCGGCGCTGGAGCTGCGGCCGACCTTCAAGCTCGTGCCCGCCAAGGGGCCGGACGGCGCGCCGGTCAACGCCACCGAGACGATCTCCGTCGCCTTCAAGGCGCCCGATCTGCAGTTCGACGAAGAGGCGTTCTTTCGCGAATACGCCCAGGCCGCCAAGAGCAGTCCGCCTGGGATGGGCCCAATCGGGACCTCGAGCACCATGGTCCGGGGCGATCCGCTGATCATGCGCGAGGTGACCATGCTGGACGCGCCGGTCTGGATCGCCGCCGCGACCTTCGACGACCTGGCGACGGCCTATCCGGCCAAGGGCGGCGGGGTCGAGGGCTATGCGGTGGACCACTGCCACGTGCGCCGCAACGGCGGGCTGGACACCTGCCAGATCATCAAGGAGAGCCCCGACGGCCACGACTTCGGCAAGGCCGCCCTCGGCCTGGCGGCGAAGTTCCGCCTCGACCCAGCGGTGGTGGCCCGCGCGCCCAGCGCCACTCCGGCCTGGGTCGACATCCCGATCCGCCTGCCGCCGGCGGCGCTGGCCGACCGCACGGTGATGGCGCCGTTGTGGACCGTCGGCTTTGATCCGCGCATGGCGCCCAAGCTGTTCCCGCCCGAGGCTGTCGCCAACGGGCTCAGCACCGGCCGCGGCGTCGCCCGCTGCACGGTGGCGGCGGATGGTGCGATGAGCGCGTGCGCGCCAGAGGCCGGTGATCCCGATGGCCTGGGCTTCTCCGAGGCCGCCGTGAGGCTCGCCGCCACGCTGAAGATGAACCTCTGGTCCGCGGACGGCGCGCCGGTCGTGGGCGGGGTTGTGCATATCCCGATCCGGCTTAACCTGAGGGGCGTGGCCGAGGCCTCGAATGCTCCGGCCCTTTAACGAGGGAGGCGACGGACATGCTGGCGGCGATCCTGGCCTTATGGGCGGCGGCTGACACCGCCGGGTCCGCGGCATCGGCGTCGCCGCCCGCCGCGATGGCGGAACTGACCGGCGCGGAAGAGGTGAGGCAGATCGGCTTCGTACCCGGCCTTGCCGCCACCATCTCGCGCAGCGGCCCCTCTGGCTACGTGGCGCTGTCCTGCCAGGTCGCCCAGCGCGGCGCGCCCGAACAATGCGCGGTCGTCTCCGAGTGGCCGCAGGGACGCGGCCTGGGCCATGAGGCGCTGAAGTTGCAGCCGAAGTTCCAGTTCTCCGTGACGAAGGGGGCGCACGGCGCGCCGGCCAGCGACGCCGTGTCGATCTCGGTCTTCTTCAAGTCGCCGGATTCCCAGTTCGACGAACAGGCCTTGGTTCGCGAAATGAGCACGGTCGCTGCGAATAGTCCCAGAGGCATGGGCGGGCTCGGGTCCGCCAGCACCATGGCGCCGGGGGATCCGCTAGTCATGAGCGAGGTGACCCTGCTGCAAGCGCCGGTCTGGAGCGCCGCCGCCAGCTTCGACGACCTGGCCAAGGCCTACCCGGCCAAGGGCGGCGGCGCGGAGGGCCTGGCGGTGGACCGCTGCCGCCTGCGCCGCGACGGCGGGCTGGACGGTTGCCAGGTCATCGCCGAGAGCCCGGTGGGCCACGACTTCGGCAAGGCCGCGTTCGCCCTGGCGGCGAAGTTCCGGGTCGATCCGAAGATCGCGGCAAAAGCGCCGGGCGGCGCGCCGGTCTCGGTCGATCTGCCGATCCGCTTCTCGCCGCCGGCCGCCCTGGCCGCGCGGACGGTGACGTCGCCGGCCTGGACCGTCGGCTTCGATCCCGACGACGCCTCCGCCCTGTTCCCGCCCAAGGCGGCCACCAGCGGGGTGCGCACCGGCCGCGGCGTCGCACGCTGCACGGTGGCCGCCGACGGCTCGCTAAGCGCCTGTGCGCCGGAAGCCGGCGACCCCGATGGGCTGGGCTTCTCCGAAGCCGCCGTGAAGCTCGCTGCGGGCCTGAAGATGAACCTCTGGTCCGCCGACGGCGCGCCGGTCGAGGGCGGCGTGGTCCACGTCCCGATCCGGCTGAACCTGGTGGCGACCGCCGCGAGCCGGCCATAGGTGCTGAGGCGCGCGGCGGCTAGGCGGCCGCCGCCCGCGCCGGCCCCGGTCTCGGCCGCAGGATCAGCCACGCGATCAGGATCGTGAACAGCGCGATGCCGGCGCCGAACTCCGTGGTGAGGTAGAAGGCGCCGCGCCGGTTTACCGTCGCCTGGTCGAAAACCGACTGGATCAGGAGGTTGTGCGCCGCATGCAGCAAGGTCGGCGGCCAGACGCTGTCCGAACGCAAACGCAGCCACGCGTAGAGGAAGGCCGAGCTGATCACCATCAGCGCGAAACAGCCGAGTTGGAAGGGAACGGGCGTACCGGCGGCCTTGTAGTCGGCGAAGATGATCAGCGGGAAATGCCATAGGGCCCAGATCACGCCGGAGATCAGCGCGGCGTTGCGGAAGTTGGTCACCTTCAACAGTTCGGGAACCAGCAGGCCGCGCCAGCCGATCTCCTCGCCCAGCGCCCGGCTGATCTTGTCGAAAAGGCCGACGGTGAGGATCAGGCAGAGGGCGGCGGCGATGCCGGTGACATGCAGGCCGTAGGGCAGAACCGTGGTCCAGCGGCTGGGAACGAAGTCGGCCAAACCGGCGGCCCAGGCGATCAGGTAAGGCGGCAGGCCATAGGCGAGTGGCAGGGCCAGGGCGATCCACAGCCATTTGGGATTCTTCAGGCCCCAGCCGATGCCCGCCAGGCTGCGCTCGGTCGCCAACCGTACGAGGATCGCCGAAAGCGCCGGCCCGCCCCACATCAACACCGCCGCGGCCTGGCGCGAGGTCAGGCCGTGCTTGTGGATGCCGAGATAGTAGCCGGGGACGCTCAGCACCGCCGTCAGCAAGCAATAGGCGATGATCTTGCGCCAGGCCGCCTGCCGAGGCGGGAGGAGATCGCTCAGTTGATCACCTTCTCCGCGAACCGCTCCATCTCCTCGTACTGCGGGCTCATCTGCAGCAGGAGGAGGTCGAGGCCGGCGGCCTCATAGGCGGCGATGCGGTCCTTGATCTGGTCGGGCGCGCCGATCAGGTTCGGACGCAGGCCGCGGTTGGAGACGGAATATTCGGCGATCTTCATCTCGCGCTCCAGCTGGGTGCCGGAGAGCCACTGGTCGTAGTTGCCGAAGCCCGGCGCGTTGGGGTCCAGGGTGGTGATCCGCGCCACCTCCGCCTTGGCTTCCTCCTCGGTGTCGCGGACGATGGCGTAGGCGGCCATGCCGAAGATCATCGCCGGCTTGCCCACGGCCTCGCGGCGGGCGCGCATGTCGGCGATCTTCTCGGCGATCACCTCGACCGTGTCGCCGTGCATGACGTAGGCGTCGCACTGGGTGGCGATCATGGTCTTGGCCGCCTCGGACTCGCCGCCGGCGTAGACCACGGGTTTGCGCACCGGCTTGGGCTCGCAGATGGCGTCCTTCAGCTGGTAGCGGGGGCCGTCGTGGTTGAAGGTCTTCTCGCGCCACAGGCCGTCGACCACGTCCAGCCATTCCGAGGTGCGGCCATAGCGGTCGTCGTGCTGGTCGAACTGCAGGCCATAGCTGGTGGCCTCCTGCTGCCACCAGGACGAGACCACGTTCAGCGCCAGGCGGCCGTTCGCGATGTTATCGATGTTGGCGGCCTGTTTCGCGAACAGGGCCGGCTGGTGGAAGTTGGGCCGCACGGCGACCATCAGCTCCAGCCGCTCGGTGACGGCGGCGAGCGCCGCGGCGGTCGACCAGGCGTCCAGCGCAGGCTGGTCCGTCCCTTTGATGTCGTTGAGGTTCAGCTCGGCCACCAGGGTCAGGTCGTAGCCAATCTGCTCGGCCCGCTGGCAGAGGCGCTTGGTGTACTCCCAGGTGGGGGCCATGTGCTCGTCGGGGATATTGCGCAGCCAGCCGCCGAAGACCGGGGTCCAGAAACCGTATCTCACGCGGCCACCTTTTGTTGAGCGGCGATCAGGCCAAGCAGGTAATCGACCAGCCGGTCGTGCGGGTCCCAGCCCAGCACCTCCAGGGGCTTGGCCACGAAGTTCGACATGGCGTTCAGGTCATAGAACCGCGCGCGGCCGTCGCGGTCGTCGATCATGTATTCGATGCCGCCGACGTCCAGACCGCTCATCACCGCGACCTTCTCCACCGCGCGGGCGATCTCGGCCGGCGGCCTGAATTCGCTGATGGTGATGGTGGGCTTGTCGACCATGCAGACGTCGGCCGGGCAGAGGTCGAAGGTCGAGCCGGCGCCGTCCAGGGCCAGCGCATAGAGCAGCTTGCCGTCCAGCACTTCGCAGCGGATCACCCGTGCATCGCGGGCGGGCACGTATTCCTGAATCAAGGCCACGCCGTCGACGCCCACCGGGGTCAGCTTGTCGGCCACCGCGGCGGCCAGTTCCTCTTCGCTGTCGTAGCGGATCATGCCCGTGCCGGAGCCGCCGACATTGACCTTCACCATCACCGGATAGCCGATCTCGCCGGCCAGCCGCACCACGTCCTCGCGGCGGTGCGCGACGCGGGTCGCAGGGATGTCGAGGCCCGCCTTGCGGAAGAGGCTGAGCTGGCGGGCCTTGTTGGTGTCGTAGGCCAGCACGCCCGGGCCGTTGACCACGCGGGCGCCCAGGGTCTGCCAGTGGTCCAGCGCCGCCAGGCTGTAGAACAGGGCGTGCTCCTCCTGGCGCAGGAAGGAGGACATCGCCAGCCGGTTCAGGATCACTGGGGCGGGCAGGGCGGTGTCCGCGGGGTCGAAGGTGTGGTCCTGGATCGGGATGGCCGTCCAGTCCAGGCCGCGCCGCTTCAAGGTGGCGAACAGGGCTTCGAACCACTGCGGGTGTTCGTAGAAGACGGCGAGATCGGCCAAGGCTAGGGACTCCGGACGCGTTCCAACCCGCCTCGGCGGGAAAGGGCTGCCGCGGCGTCAGCGTCCAGATAGTTCAGTTGCGCGCGCTTGGCATCCCCGATGTGTTTGGCCCGATCGTGTGGGGCGTGTGCCCGGTCGGGATCGGCGCGCCTATTTGATCTTGATCGGCACCGAGCCCTGTGGGGTCACGAGGTCGAAGCTGTCGCCGGACTTCTTGTCCTTGGGATATTCGGCGCAGGTCTCGTTGGGGTCGAGGTTGGAGGTGGTGCAGAGCTTCTCGCCGTCGACCCGCCAGGTCCCGGTGATCGCCCCGTCCATGCCGTTGAACTTGCCATCGGGGGTGAAGTTCAGGTCGATGACCATGTCGGCGATGGTGACGATCATGCCGTGAGCGGCGATCTCCTGGGCGGTGTTCGCGGCGGCCGGCAGGGCGGCGGCGAGCGGCAGGACGAAGGCGGCGGCGATCAGCTTGCGCATGGCGGTCTCCGGGAGAATCTGTTCCTTGAACGCCATTCTACACCAGACGGCAGGCATGTCAGACGAGGCGCAGCGCCGGAACCCGCGGCGGCGGCGTGTAGGCGTCGGCGGGCGGGGTGAAGCAGTGCATCTCGCGCACCGCCGCCTGCACCACCACGACGCCGGCGATCCCGGCGGCGGCGCGCTCGCGGGCCTGGTTGCAGGCGAAGCGCACGGCGTCCGCCTGCTCGTCGAAGGCGCCGGCGTCGCCGTCGTCGCGCCACACCTGCCAGCGGCCGAACCGCTCGGCGATCACGTACTTGCAGGTGCGCGCGTGGCGCGTTTCAGCCCGGTCCATGGGCGGACCTCCTTTAGGCGGCTTGCTTCATCGGCGCGTTGTGTTCGCGCCGGGCGATGTGCAGCTCGCGGCGATGGCCGTGGTGGCATTCCTCCACCGTGTAGCCGTGGCGCTGCAGGAGTCGGTGGATCGGGTCCGCCCGGAAGGCGAGCACGCGGGGCAGGGGCGACTGGAACACCAGGGCGCCGCCTTCGCGCACGTGCGGGCCGTTTTGCAGCAGGGCCGCAAGGGTCGCCTCGTCACAGGTGTGCGCCACGATCAGGGCGTCGGGCGCCTCGTGCGGGCCGTGGCCCGGCTTCAGGTAGCCCACCTGCTCAAAGCCATGACGGCAGAGCCAGAGGAGGGCGGACAGGCCGCTCGACCCGGTGACGCGGATCACGCTGGACTTGGTGATATGCGCCCGCGCCAGCAGCGATATGAGCGGGTCGCTGCTGAGCAGGCCGGTGTGGGGCTCTTGAGACATCGAAACGCGGGACTCCGATGGGCGAGGCGTCAGCGCCTTCGCCGGACCTCAACAGTCTCGCCGAGATGCCCGTAAGCGTTCGATACGGAAGGCGGCCGCGGGGATAAGCGAACCATCAAGGCGGTGCGCCGGGCGGGGTCATGGGCGACCCTTATATGTCCCTTACGTCCAGGACAGGCTTCGGCATGGAGCTCTTACGTTGAAGCTCGGTAGGTTCCGGCCCTAGTCCGAGATCGGAGCTCAAATGCTCGACGTCATCTACATCCTGGGCGGGGTGGCGATCTTCGCCGTCTTCGCCGCCTACATCCACGGCCTGAGGCGCATCTGATGCTCGCAGACATCATCTGGGGCGTCGGCGCCCTCGTCATCGGCGGCTACATGATCGTGGCCCTGCTGCGTCCGGAGAAGTTCTGATGAACGGTCAGGGCTGGGCGGAAATCGTCCTCACCATCGTCCTCACGGTCGGGCTGGCCTGGCCGCTCGGCATCTATATGGCGCGCGTCTGGCAAGGCGAGCGCACCTGGCTCGACCCGGTGCTCAGGCCCATTGAGGCGCTGGTCTACGCCGCCTGCGGCGTCAAGCGGGACAAGGGGCAGAACTGGGTCGCCTACGCCATGAGCGTGCTGGCCTTCTCGATCGCCAGCTTCCTGGTGCTCTATCTGATCCTGCGGTTCCAGAACCTGTTGCCGCTGAACCCCCAGGGCTTCCCGGGCCTGTCGCCCGACCTGTCGTTCAACACCGCGATCAGCTTCGTCACGAACACCAACTGGCAGTCCTATACGCCCGAGCAGGTGGTCTCGACCTTCTCGCAGATGGCGGGCCTGACCTCGCACAACTTCCTGTCGGCCGCCGCCGGCATCGCCGTCGCCGCCGCGCTGGCCCGGGCGTTCGTCGCCAACCGCAGCGAGGACCTGGGGAACTTCTGGATCGACCTGACCCGGATCAGCCTCTACGTCCTGTTGCCCTTCTCGCTGATCCTGGCGCTGGCCTACGTCGCCCTGGGCGAGCCGCAGACCCTCATCGCCCACGTCACCGCCCACACGGTCGAGGGCGGCAAGCAAGTCATCGCCCTGTTCCCCACCGCCTCGCAGGAAGCGATCAAGCAGTTCGGCACCAACGGCGGCGGCATCTTTAACGCCAACTCCGCCCACCCGTTCGAGAACCCAAACCCGATCACCGACCTCATCGAGATCGTCTCGATGAACGTGCTGGGCTACGCCTGCGTGGTGGCCTTCGGCCGGGTGGTCGTGGCCAAGCCCGACGCACGCGCCCTGGTCATCGTCATGGGCCTCTTCGTGCTCGCCGCCTCCAGCATCGTCTATGCGACGGAGACGCGGCCGGCGCCGGCCCTGGTCGCCGCCCACGCCGACGCCGGCGTCAACATGGAAGGCAAGGAAGTCCGCTTCGGCGCGCCCTCCACGGCCATCTGGGTCGCAGCCACCACCGGCGCCTCGGACGGCGGCGTCAACGCCACGCACGACAGCCTGATGCCGCTGGGCGGCGGGATCGCGATGTTCATGATCCAGCTGGGCGAGATCGTCCCCGGCGGCGTGGGCTCGGGCCTCTACGGCATGGTCGTGCTGGCCCTGATCGCGGTCTTCGTGGCGGGCCTTATGGTCGGCCGCACACCCGAGTACCTGGGCAAGAAGGTGGAGAGCCGCGAGATCAAGTACGCCATGCTGGCGGTCCTGATCCTGCCGCTGGCTATCCTCGGCTTCTCCGGCGTCGCCGCGGTGCTGCCCGTCGCGCTGAAGGGCCTGGCCAACCCCGGTCCGCACGGCCTGTCGGAGATCCTCTACGCCTACTCCTCGGCGACCGGGAACAACGGCTCGGCCTTCGCGGGCCTGTCGGCCAACACCCCCTGGTGGAACACCACCCTGGGCATCGACATGCTGCTCGGCCGCTTCGCCTACGCCATTCCGGTGCTGGCGATCGCCGGCTCCATGGCCGCCAAGCCGAAGCTCTCCGCCACCGCCGGCACCTTCCCCACGGACGGCCCGCTGTTCGTCGGCCTGTTGATCGGGGTGATCCTGATCATGGGCGGCCTGCAGTTCTTCCCCGCCCTCGCCCTCGGCCCGATCGTCGAGCACTTCCAGGTGCTCCACGCCGTCGCGGCCCGCTGACAGCCCCAAGGGTTCAAGCCATGACCACCGCCACCGCACCCCTGGGCGAGCAACGCCGCAAGGCCGCCACCCTGGGAGGCTCGTTCTCCAGCCAGATGATGGCCCGCGCCGCCCGAGACTCCTTCGTCAAACTGGATCCGCGCCGGCTCACCGGCAATCCGGTGATCTTCGCCACCTGGATCGTCGCCCTCCTGGCCACGGTCTCCACCGGCCTGGCGATCAAGGACGGGACCGCCTGGGGCTTCGCCCTGCAGATCGCGCTGTGGCTCTGGGCCACCGTGCTGTTCGCCAACTTCGCCGAGAGCGTCGCCGAGGGCCGGGGCAAGGCCGCCGCCGACAGCCTGCGGGCGACCCGGGTGACCACCCCGGCCAAGCTGATCGTCGACGACGCGCGCGGGACGGTCGTCCCGACGCCCGCCCACAAGCTGGGGGTCGGCCAGATCGTGCTGGTCGAGGCCGGCGACGTGGTCCCGGCCGATGGCGAGATCGTCGAGGGCATCGCATCCGTCAACGAGGCCGCCATCACCGGCGAGAGCGCGCCCGTCATCCGCGAGAGCGGCGGCGACCGCTCGGCGGTGACTGGCGGCACCACCGTGGTCTCCGACTGGATCAAGGTGCGCATCACCTCCGAGGCCGGCTCGACCTTCCTCGACCGGATGATCGCCATGGTCGAGGGCGCCGACCGGCGGAAGACCCCCAACGAGGTGGCGCTGGCGGTGCTGCTCGCGGGCCTGACCCTGATCTTCCTGATCGCGGTGGTGACCCTCCTGGGCCTGGGCGCCTATTCCGGCGTGAAGCTCGACCCGATGGTGCTGGGCGCGCTGTTCATCTGCCTGATCCCGACGACCATCGGCGGCCTGCTGTCGGCCGTCGGCATCGCCGGCATGGACCGGCTCCTGAAGTTCAACGTGCTGGCCACCTCCGGCCGGGCGGTTGAGGCGGCCGGCGACGTCGACACCCTGCTGCTCGACAAGACCGGCACCATCACCTTCGGCAACCGCATGGCCACCGACCTGATCCCCGCGCCCGGCGTGCGCCCGGAGATGCTGCTGCGCGCCACCCTCTTGGCCTCCCTGGGCGACGAGACCCCGGAGGGCCGCTCCATCGTCGAGCTCGCCCGCAACCGCGGCCTGGTCCTGGAGGCGCCGAAGGGCGCGACGGTGATCCCGTTCTCCGCCACCACCCGCCAGTCCGGCCTCGACGCCGGGGACGGCAAGTGGCGCAAGGGCGCGGTGGACGCGGTCCTGAAGGACGCGGGCCTCGAGGCCAGCCAGGCGCCGGCGGAGTTCACCGCCGCGGTGGACCGCATCGCGCGCTCCGGCGGCACGCCGCTGGCGGTCTCCGAGGACGGCGTCCTGATGGGCGTCATCCACCTGAAGGACGTGGTGAAGCCGGGCGTGAAGGAGCGCTTCGCCGACCTGCGCCGCATGGGCCTGCGCACGGTGATGATCACCGGCGACAACCCGGTGACCGCCGCGGCCATCGCCTCGGAAGCCGGCGTCGACGACTTCCTCGCCGAGGCCACGCCGGAGGACAAGCTGCGGCTGATGCGCGACGAGCAGGGCCGGGGACGGCTGGTGGCCATGTGCGGCGACGGGGCCAACGACGCCCCCGCGCTCGCCCAGGCCGACGTGGGCGTGGCCATGCAGACCGGCGCCCAGGCCGCCCGCGAAGCCGGCAACATGGTCGACCTCGACAGCGACCCGACCAAGGTCATCGAGATCGTCGAAGTCGGGAAGCAGATGCTGATCACCCGCGGCGCGCTGACCACCTTCTCCATCGCCAACGACGTGGCCAAGTACTTCGCCATCATCCCGGCGCTGTTCGTGCTGGGCCTGCCGGCGCTGGGCGCGCTTAATATCATGCGGCTGCACAGCCCTCAGAGCGCGATCCTGTCGGCGGTGATCTTCAACGCCCTGGTAATCGTGGCTCTGATCCCGCTGGCCCTGCGCGGGGTGAAGTATCAGGCGATCGGCGCCGGCAAGCTCCTGCAACGCAACCTCCTGATCTACGGCCTGGGGGGCATCGTTGCGCCCTTCGTCGGCATCAAGCTGATCGACCTGATCGTCTCCGGCGTAGGCCTGGCGTGATGGCTTCGATCTTTCGTGTTCCTTGCGCCGCCCATCCCGCGCGCGGGGAAAAGGCGGCGGACATCGCCCCCCTAGCCGGGCGCCCCTCGATGTCCGCCGCCGACCACCCGCGGCCCTTCGGCCGCCCAGCGAATTCCTGAGGAGCCTACATGCTCGCCCAACTCCGCCCCGCCCTCGTCGCCACCCTGTTCTTCACCCTGCTGCTGGGCGTCGCCTATCCGCTCGCGGTGACCGGGGTCGCCCATGTGGCCTTCCCCAAGCAGGCCGAGGGCAGCCTGATCCGCGACGGCCAGGGCCAGGTGATCGGCTCGGCCCTGATCGCCCAGGCTTTCGCCAAGCCGCAGTATCTGCACCCGCGGCCGTCCGCGGCGGGCAATGACGCCTACGACGCCTCCAACTCCGGCGGCTCCAACCTGGGGCCGCTGAACCCAGACCTCGCCAAGCGCATCGCCAAGGACACCGCCGGCCTGCAGGGCGAGGGCGCCGGTCCCGTGCCCGCCGATGCGGTGACCACGTCCGGCTCCGGGCTCGACCCGGACATCTCCCCGGCCAACGCCCAGCGGCAGGCCGCCCGGGTCGCCGCGGCGCGCGGGATCCCGGTGAGCGATGTGGAGAAGGCCATCGCCGGCGCCACCAAGACGCCGTGGCTGGGCCTGTTCGGCCAGCCGGCCGTCAACGTGCTGCAGGCCAACCTGGCGCTGGACGCCGCGGCTCCGGCGCGCGCGGCGCCGATCCCCGCGCCGGCGCCGGCGACCTGAGCGGCGGACCTACCGCCGCGGGGCCACGGCGGCCATCGCCGCCGAGAGGTAGGCCGCCACCATCTCCACCTCGCGGGCGGGATCGCGCGGCCGCCCGCCGGACCGGCCGCGCAGCCTGACCCCCAGCACCAGCCGATGGCTGGCCGGGGTCTGCACCGGCCAGAAGTCGAACCGCGACTGGTCGAAGGGGAAGGTCTCGGCGCGGGTCGGCTTGTCGTTGGCAAGCGCCCACTGGGCCGCCTCCTGGTCGGCCGCGGACAGGGCCGGGCCGCTGCTGGCCGCGGCGGGCCACAGCTTGCCGGACTGTTCGGCTAGGACCACGGCAGGCGCTTCGAAGATCTGCGCCAGGGCCAGCGCCGCGGTCCGCATCAGGACTGCGGCCGGCTGGGCCTCGATCACCGCATGCGCAAGGCCGCGCAGGGCCTCAGCCTGCTGCGCCGCCCGGTGGGCCGCCAGCGCCCGGCGCCGGGACTGCGCGCCCACGGCGCTGGCGATCGCCGCCACCAGGAGCATCAGGCCGAGCGACCACAGGTCCGTGGGGCTGTCCACGCGCAGCGACATGCGCGGCGCCACGAACAGGAAGTCGAACACCGCCACGCCGAGCATGGCCGAGATCATCGCCGGCCCCCAGCCGAAGCTCAGGGCCGACACGATGACCGGCACGACGAACACAAGGGAGAGGCTGGGCGCCTGGACGACGTGGTCGACGCCCAGGGCGATCAGGGTGGCGGCGGCCACCGACAGGAGGCTGAGGCCGTAGCCGGCGGCGGTGGAGATGCGCTCGGGCGGCGCGGGCTCCGCCGCCGGCGGCGGGTCGGCCGAGGTGGGGAGGGCCGTGACGTCGTTGGCCATCGAGGCCTCCGTGCGATTGAGGTCTCCGCCCTGGATACGCCCGCCGGGCATAAGGGATCGATGTGGATTTCCGGGCCCGCGCCGCCTTGCGACGGCCCGGTTGCGGGGCCCGAGTCCGGCGGTCCAGGACCGCCTTTGCCGAATTCACGCACTCCCGAAATAATATTCACTCATGACATAGTCAGCGTTGACAGCCCCCGGAGCATCCGTCAGCGTTCTGTCACACGCGCCAGAGAGCGCCGAGGAATCGCTAGGGGGACGCCCATGAAGACCCACGCCATGTGGTTGAGCGCATCTGTCTTGACGCTGGCCTGGACCGGCGTCGCCAACGCCCAAGCCGCACCGCCCACCAAGCAGCAGAACACGGCCGACACCGTCCAGGAACTCGTCGTCACCGCCGAGCGGCGGGTGGAGAACCTGCAGAAGACCGCCATCGCCGCCACGGTGATGACCGGCGCCGACCTGCAGAAGCAGGGCATCGTCACCGTCGACCAGCTGCAGTTCGTCAGCCCGTCGCTGACCGTGAACAACTTCGGCCAGGGCAACGACTTCGACATCCGCGGCATCGGCAAGGGCGAGCACAACACCCAGACCGGCACCGGCGTGGTCACCTACCGCGACGGGGTCGCGACCTTCCCGGGCTACTTCCAGGAAGAACCCTATTACGACGTGTCCGGGGTCGAGATCCTGCGCGGTCCGCAGGGCACCTTCAGCGGCCAGAACGCCACAGGCGGCGCGGTGATCATCAACACCGTCGATCCCAAGATCAACGGCGGCTACACCGGCTACGTCCAGGCCCAGGTGGGCAACTACGCCGACTGGGGCGTGCAGGGCGCGGTGAACCTGCCGATCAGCGACACCCTGGCGGCGCGGTTCGCGTTCAACACCGAGGAGCGCAACAGCTTCTACCACATCAGCGGCCCCTGGACGGGCGACCCCGGCCTGAAGTGGGGCAGCGCGCGCTTCTCGCTGCTGTGGACGCCGACCGACAAGCTGAAGGTGCTGTGGAAGACCGACTACAACTACCTGGACAACGGCGGCTACTTCGGTGACCCGATCACCAACCTGGGCACCAGCAACCTCTTCAATTTCTCCAACAACTACAAGACCTTCGCCACCGACCAGTTCGCGCGCACGATCCTCAAGGTCGATTACACGACCGATTCCGGCATCACCCTGCGCTCGATCTCCGGCTACCAGCAGGGCCGCACGGCCTGGACCGGCGACATCGACGGCACCGCCCTGGCCGCGCCGAACTACATCATCGCCGAGGACGTGAACGAGCGGCTTTGGTCGGAGGAGGTGAACATCATCTCGCCCGACAAGGGGCCGCTGACCTGGGTCGTGGGCGCTTACTACCAGAACAACCGCTACGATTTCCCGTCCGGCCTGTTCGATATCGGCGTGCCGCCCGGCGCGGTCGACGAGGACCTGAACGGGATCAACAGCACCTACACCGCCGCCGCCTTCGGCCAGGTGAGCTGGAACTGGGACAACGGCCTGCAGCTGCAGGTGGGCGCCCGCTATTCGAAGTGGAGCAGCACCAACCGGGTCTATTACACGGTCCCGGAATTCGCCCTCGACTTCTACCAGAACGAGACCACGGACGGGAACAACCTGACCGGCAAGGTCGCGCTGAACTGGAACATCAACCCCGACAACTTCGTCTACGCCTTCGTGGCGACCGGCGCGAAGCCCGGCGGCCTGAACACCGCCCTCTACTTCGCCGGCGGCGCGGTGCCGCCACCGTTCAAGCAGGAGTACGTCACCGACTACGAGATCGGCTGGAAGGCCACCCTGCTGGACAACCACCTGCACACCCAGCTGGGCGGCTACTACAACAGCTTCGACCACTTCCAGGTGATCCTGCCGATCCCCAGCCAGCCGACCTCGACGACCGAGCAGAACGTCCCCAACGCGACCAAGCTGTACGGCATCGAGGCCCAGGCCCAGGCGGTGTTCGGCGACTTCTCCGGCAGCATCGGGCTGGGCCTCGAGCACAGCGAACTCGGCACCTTCTTCACCGAGGACCCGCGCCTGACGGCGGTCGGGACCTGCAACCCGACCACCGGGCCGCTGACCGCGGCCTGTATCAACCTGTCCGGTAAGCCGCAGACCTATGCGCCGGACTTCACCTTCAACGTCCTGCTCCAGTACAATTTCCACCTAGGCAACGGCGACATGCTGACGCCGCAAGTGAGCTTCAGCCATATCTCCGACCAGTGGGGCACCCTGTTCGACAACGTCTCGCAGGGCGACTACCTCGGCGCGCGCGACATCATGAACGCCAACCTGGCCTGGACGCACGGCGACCTGGTGATCACCGCCTACGGCGCGAACGTCACGGACGACCACTACATCGCGGCCCTGCTGTCGCCGATCCGCCTGGCGGGCGCGCCGCGCCAGTACGGCCTGCGCATCACCAAGCCGTTCTAGACTCCTCCCACAGGCCGCCGTTCCGGAAATCCCCGGGGCGGCGGCCGATTTTTGCCGGTTCATGTTCGCGTCGCGCCCATGCAGTCCTACGCCCTCACGGTCGATAAATTCCTCGATCACGCGGCCAAGTGGTCGGGCCGCCGCGAGGTCGTGACCGCCGAGGCCGGCGCGGTCTCCGGGCGCATCGGCTATGAGGCGCTGCGGGCGCGCAGCAACCGCCTGTCCGGCGCGCTGGAGAGCCTGGGCCTCAGCTTCGGCCAGCGGATCGGGACGCTGGCGTGGAACACCCAGCATCACCTGGAGATGTACTACGCGGTCATGGGCCTGGGCCTGGTCTGCCACACGCTCAACCCGCGCCTGACCGCCGCCAGCCTGGCGGCGATGGTCAACGCCGCCGACGACAAGGCCCTGGCCGTGGCCGCGAACCTCGCGCCCCTGCTGGCGGAGCTGGCGCCGCTGTGCCCCGGGCTGGAGCACATCATCCTGCTGGACGGCGACGACCCCGCGCCCGGCCCGGTGGCCGGCTGCCGCGCGCAGGTCTGGGCGCTCGAGCCTTTACTGGCGGCGCGCGGCGCGCCGGCCGCCTGGGGCGGCTTCGACGAGGAGACGCCGGCTGGCCTCTGCTACACCTCGGGCACCACCGGCAGCCCCAAGGGCGTGCTCTACACGCACCGGTCCAACTACCTGCACACCCTGCGCGCCCTGCAGGCCGACGCCTTCGCGCTAACCGGCCGCGATACGGTGCTGGTCGCCGTGCCGATGTTCCACGCCAACGGCTGGGGCATGCCCTTCGCCGCCCCCGCCGTCGGGGCCAAGCTGGTGCTGCCGGGCCGCCAGACCGACGGCGCCAGCCTGGCCAAGCTGATGCAGGACGAGGCCGTCACCGTCGCGGCCGGCGTGCAGACCGTCTGGCTGGGGGTCCTCGACCACCTCGACGCCACCGGCGGCGAGCTGCCGGCCCTGGAACGGGTGACCATCGGCGGCTCGACCTGCCCGGACGCCCTGATCGCGCGGATCGAACAGCGGTTCGGCGCGCGGGTGCAGACCAGCTGGGGCATGACCGAGCTGTCGCCGCTCGGCACCGTCGCCGCGCCGGACGCGCCGCGCGCGGCGACCCGGGCGTCGGGCCGCCCGGTCATGGGCCTCGACCTCAAGCTCACCGACGCGGACGGCGTGACGCTGCCGCAGCAGCGCGGCGTGGTCGGCCATCTGAAGGTCAAGGGCGCCAGCGTGCTCGACCGCTATTTCCAGGCCGAATCCGACGCCCTGGACGCCGAGGGCTATTTCGACACCGGCGACCTGGCGAGCCTGGACGAGGACGGCGCGCTGACGATCTGCGGGCGGTCGAAGGACCTCATCAAGTCCGGCGGCGAGTGGATCAATCCGGCGGAGATCGAGGACATCGTCGGGCGCCACCCGGCGGTGGGGCAGGTTGCGGTGATCGGCCGGACGGACCCGAAATGGGGCGAGCGCCCGGTGCTGATCGTCGAGCCGCGGCGGGGTGAGACGCTCGATGCCCAAAGCTTGCTCGACACCCTACGCGGGAAGGTCGCGGACTGGTGGATTCCCGACCAAATCGTGCGGATCGGCGCCATGCCGCTGGCGGCGACAGGCAAGATTGACAAGAACCAACTGCGGGCCGACTACGGGGCCGGCAAGCTTGACGCAGGGGGAACGCCGCCTTGATCCGTCCGACCCGGCCACTGGTCTTGCGAGCGTTCTAGGTCCGGGTCCGATGTCAGACGGCTCAGCAGCCAAACGGGTTCGCCGCAGCAAGGCCGAGCAGCGCGCGGAATCCCTCGAACAGATCCTCGACGCGGCCGAATACCTGTTCTCCCAGCACGGCCTGCATGGCGTCACCCTGCGCGACGTGGCGCAACGGGTCGGGGTCCACACGACCCTCATGCACTACTATTTCGCGGACAAGCGTCGGCTGTTCGAAGCGGTCTTCGCCCGCCGCGCCGGGGTCACCAGCGGCCGGCGCATGGCGGCGCTGGAGCAGTACGAGGCCGACGCGGGCGACCATCCGACGGTGGAGGGCGCCTTGCACGCCTTCCTCGACACCGACCTCGACCTCTACATCCAGGGCGGCGAGCTCTGGATGAACTACGCCGCCCTCTGCGCGCGGGTCAGCAACACGCCTGAGGGCGCCCAGCTGATGGACGAGCACTTCGACCCGGTGGTGCTGAAACTGGTCAGCATCCTGAAGCGCGCCCTGCCGGACTATTCCGACGAGGACGTCTTCTGGGGCTACCACTTCGTGACCGGCGCCCTGATGAACACCCTGGCGCGCACGGGCCGGATCGACCGGCTGTCGGGTGGCGTCTGCCACTCGGACGACTTCGCGGCGGTCAAGACGCGCATGGCCCGGTTCATGGCCGCGGGCTTCCTGTCCCTGAAGGGCTGACGGGCGCCGCTCAGCCGCGCGGTTGCAGCGGGACGGAAAGGTAGCCGCCGAACTCCTTCGGGAAGTCGACCGAGACGCGGGCGTGGACCCGGCTCTGGCGGTCCAGGAACACCGAATGGTCGTCGAGGGGCACCACCGCGCCGTGCCAGACGCCGGGATGGACATAGAGGCCCTGGCCGCCGTCGCAGCGGAAGGCCACGAACTTGTCGGGCGTCACGTCGTCGCCGGGCAGGGCCAGGGGCACCAGGAAGCTCTGGCCGTTCAGGGGCCAGAACAGCTGGCCGCCGTCGGGGTGGTAGTTGGCGCGCCAGATCAGCACGCGCTCGCGGGGCCGGGCCGGGCCCTCGATGGCGGCCGCCTCGGGCCACTGGCTCCAGCCGAACAGGTAGCTGTCGCCCACCGCGTTGTTGCGGGCGTATAGGGTGTCGCCCTTCCACCAGAACTCGAACAGGCCCTCGGTCACGCCACCCTGGTCGCCGGAGTGGTCGTCGATCGGCCGCCAGCCCTGGGCGGGCCAGCGCACGATCTCGATAGGGAAGGTCTCCGGATCGCCGCTGACGATGCGGCCATAGCCTTCGACGCTGGCCTCGGTGGCCTGGATCACCGGGGTCTCGAACAGCGAGCGCACGCCGGTGGTGGGCGTGTAGGCGATTTCGCCGGGGTCGAAGTCCATGAGCTCTTGGTCTCCCATTGCCGAGATCAGGGTGAGGTCGCTACGGGGGCCGCACCTGCGCCGGCCTGTTCCGCCGCGGAATCGCAGCCGATGGCAAGGGTGACGACGCCGGTCAGCAGCACCCCGCCGGCCAGCGCCAGCAGGCCGTAGGTGAAATCGCCGGTGGCGTCCTTGATCCAGCCGATGGCGAAGGGGCCGACGAAGCCGCCGATGTTGCCGACGGCGTTGATCGCCGCGATGCCGGCCGCCGCCGCCGCGCCGTTCAGGGTGGAAGCGGGCAGGGTCCAGAAGACCGGCAGGATGGCCAGCGTCCCCACGGCGCCGAGCGTGATGGCGACGATGGCCAGGGCCGGCGAGGGCGCCAGGAAGGCGCTGCCCGCCAAACCGAGCGCGCCCACGAGCGAGGCCGCCGCGATGTGCCAGACCCGCTCCTTGGCGCGGTCGGATCGGCGGCACCACCAGACCATGGCCAGCGCCGCGACGCCGTAGGGGACGGCCACCAGATAGCCGACCAGCCCATCGGCGACGCCCGCGGTCCTCAGGATCTGCGGCAGCCAGAAGATCACCCCATAGAGGCCGATCTCGACCCCGAAATAAGCCAGGCACAGCAGCCAGACCCTGGGGTCGGTGGCGAGCTGCGCGAGGCCCGATCCGTAGCGGCCGTGGCGATAGGCCTGCTCCGCTTCCAGCGTCTGGGTCAGCCAGGCCTTCTCCGGCGCGCTCAGCCACTTCGCGTCCGCGGGCCGGTCCGGCAGATAGATCAGGGTGGCCACGCCCAGGCAGAAAGACGGCGCGGTCTCGGTCAGGAACAGCCACTGCCAGCCGGCCAGGCCGAAGACGCCGTCAAGCCGCAGGATAGCGCTGGAGATCGGGCCGCCGAGCGCGGTGGAGATCGGGATGGCGGTCATGAAGAGGCCGATCAGCTGCGCCCGCCGCGCCGCCGGCACCCACTGGGTCAGGTAGTAGATCACGCCGGGGAAGAAGCCCGCCTCGGCCACCCCCAGCAGGAACCTCACCAGATAGAAGCTGCCCGCGGTCTTCACGAAGGCCATGGCGCCGGCGATCAGCGCCCAGGTGTCATGATCCGCGCGATCCAGCGCCGCGCGCCCACCCGGCGCAGGATCAGGTTGCTGGGCGCCTCCAGCAGCACATAGCCCGCGAAGAAGATCCCCGCGCCCAGGCCGTAGACGTAGGGGGAAAAGCCGAGGTCGCGGTTCATCCCGCTCGCGGCGAAGGAGATGTTCACGCGGTCGATGAAGGCGGCGAAGTAGAGCACCGCCAGGAAGGGGACCAGGCGCGCCCCAACCTTGCGGATCGCCGAGGCTTCGAGGGACGGATCCATCCCACCGCAATAGAACGGCTTGATCGCGGTTCTGTGACCTAGTGAGGGGCCGACGCCTCCACCCAGATCGGGTCGGTGTAGGCGCGGCCGCCGCCGCGGTCCTCGACGATCAGGGCGTACCACGCCGGACTGGCGGCGGTCCGGGGGAAGTCCACATGGGTTTCGCGGCCGCGGGTGGCGAGGTCCAGGGTCTGCACGACAGCGCCGTGGCTGATCAGGGACACCGACTTCAGGCCGTTCACCGCCTTCAGGTCGAAGCCGAGGTCGAAGCGTTGGCCCGCCACGACCCGGACCGTCTCGCCGAACATCCGGTCGGGGAAGATCAAGGGGCCGTAGGTGACGTAGGCGTGCCCCGCCTTCATAGCGCGGGCGAAGCTGAGCGCGGTTACGGGGCCGTCCGGGTGGGCGTAGGCGCGCACGGCGCCGGACAGCTCGTTCCAGACGTCGTGGGTGTCGGAGCCGCCGGACAGGTAGTGGCGCTGGCCTTCGTTCCAGAACGCCCAGGCGCGGGCCAGCACCTTGTCGTCGTCGCCCCGGTTGGCGGAGTTGATCTCGAGCAGGTCGAAGCCGGGGTTGAAGCCGCCCGGCGCCACGCCGCGGTCGAGGCTGGCGAAATAGCCGTAGGGGATCAGCGGGTGGTTGACCTGCAGCACCTCGGCGTCCAGGCGGTGGGCCTCGGCGATCACCGCGCCGATGGAGGTGTCGCCAGTGTCGATGGCCAGGGGCTCGCCCAGCTTCACCGGATAGGCGTTGAAGTGCGCCCAGGACGTCGAGATCTCCACCGAAGGAATGAACGGCACGCCGCGCCGGTCGGCGATGGCCTGCAGGATGCGGTGGTTGACCGTCGAGTCGTGGTCGCTGACGAACAGGAGGTCGAGGCCGGCGGCGAACTGCGAGCGGGCGAGGTCGGGCGCGGGCGTCACCGCCTCGGCCTGATCGGCGTGGTGGTGCAGGTCGGCGGCGTACCAGCCGCGTGCGCGGGGGTCGGCGAAGGGCGCGAGGGCCACCTTGCGGGTCTCGGCCGCGCCGGAGGCCACCGTCGCCTCGACCGTGGCGGGCGAGGCCAGGACGTTTAGGCCGTGGGTGATCGAGAAGGCGTAGGCACCGGGGGCAAGCTCCAGCTCCGCCACGCCGCGCCGGTCGAGCTCGGTGAAGAACACCTTGCGGCCCAGGAATTCCACCACCGGCTTCTGGCCCCGGTCGATGGCGATGCGGGCGTCGAGTGGCGCGCCCGAGGCCTGGTCGGCCACCGAGAAGCGCTGGCGTCCGGGCGGCTGCAGGCCTGAGAAATCGCGGGTGAGGGCGGCGCCGGGGGCGATGACGGCGGTGGCGCGGGGCGTCTCGGAATAGCCCTTGGCGGTGGCGTAGGCCGTGTAGCCGCCGCCCGCCGGCAGGGCGATGCGGTAGCGGCCGGCCGCGTCGCCGAGGGTCCAGGCGTAGGGCTGGCCGGATTTCTCGATGACGACCACCGGCGCCGCGACCGGCCGTCCGTCGCGGCCGGTGACCTGGCCTGTCAGGTCTCCGGCGGGGAGGCGGCGGCGCGCGATCTCCTCGGCGACGACCGGGGCGAGGTCGCCGCGGGCGCCCACCTGCAGCCAGCCCTCGAAGGTGCGGCGCTCGCCGGGGGCGAGGCTGTGGGTCTGGTACATGTCCTTCGAGCCGTAGCCGACGTGCTCCAGATAGGGGGCGTGCAGGGCGACGAACCAGCCCTCGTCATAGGCCACGACCCGGTCGGACAGCGCCCCCTTGGCCGGCCCGTCGCTGACGCCGGCGAGGCCCGGGACGGCGAACAGGTGGCCGCTGCTGGGCCAGAGCGTCAGGCCCGAGCGCAGGTCGGCCAGCGCTGCTTTGCCGTCGTTGGTCATGGTGACGGCGATATGCACCTGATCCTCGCCGGACTTCAGGGTGTAGACCGTGGAGACCGCGACCTCGCCCCAGTCGCGCTCGGTGCGGACCACGGCCTCCTGCGGGGTGTCCTCGACCACCTCCACCCGGTGATAGGTGTTGGGCCAGGCGGACCAGTTGTTGGGGATGAAGTCAGCGAAGACCACGCGGTCGCGGCCGATCTTGCCGTCCGCCACCGGCGCCAGGTCGACCAGCGCCCCGCGCGGCACGCCGTAGGGCGGCGGCGACTGGACGGCGAGCGCGAAGGCCAGCTTCTCATTGACCACGGTCAGGTCGCCGGCGGCGCGGGCGTCGCCGCCGAGAATGGGTGTCGGGCCATGGACGATGCGCACCGCGGCGTCGGCCAGCGAGGGCGCCAGGATGGCGCCGATGGCGAGCCACAACCCGATGATCGACCGCATGGACACCTGCATCGCCTCCCGCCCGCCCGCGACTCAAGGGCGAAGCGGCCCGCATCATCGCGCGCGGCCTGTGACGCTTGAACGAGGCCTCGCGCGAACTGTCACGAGCGCAGCGTAGAAGGCTTGGCTTTAGGGTGGAACAGCCGAGCCAATGACGTGAGCGGTCGCCTCCAGCGCGCCCTGGCGCGAGCCAACCCCGCCATCTTCACCGCCGTCGCCGGATTGGCGGGATTCAGCGCCTATTTCGCCATGTACGCCTTCCGCAAGCCGTTCACGGCGGCGACCTACGGCCATGTGGCCGGCTGGCCGTTCGTGCTGGACTACAAGATCGCCCTGATCGTCGCCCAGGTGGCCGGCTACGCGCTATCGAAGTTCATCGGCATCAAGGTGATCTCCGAGATCCACCCGCGCCACCGCGCCGTGGCGATCCTGGGGCTGATCGGCGTCTCCTGGCTGGCGCTGCTGGCCTTCGCGGCGATCCCAGCGCCGTGGAACGTGGCCGCCCTGTTCGTCAACGGCCTGCCGCTCGGCATGATCTGGGGCCTGGTCTACGGCTTCATGGAGGGCCGCCGGGTGTCGGAAATCCTGGCCTCGATGCTGTGCGCCAGCTTCATCCTGTCTTCTGGGGTGGTGAAGTCGGTCGGCGTCTGGCTGATGCAGACCTGGCATGTGGACCAGTTCTGGATGCCGGCGGCGACCGGGGCGCTGTTCATGCCCCTGCTGCTCGCCTCGGTCTGGGTGCTGAGCCAGCTGCCGCCGCCCAGCCCGCGCGACGAGGCTGAGCGGGTCAAGCGCCTGCCGATGACCGGGGCGGAGCGGTCGGCGTTCCTGAAGGCCTATGCGCCGGGTCTGGTCGCCATCGTCTTCGCCTACATCCTGCTCACCGCCTTCCGCGACTTCCGCGACAACTTCGCCGCCGAGATCTGGACCGCCCTCGGCTACGGCGGCGACGCGGGGATCTTCTCGGCGAGCGAGCTGCCGGTGGCCGTCATCGCTCTGGTCGGCATGGCGGCGGTGACGGCGGTGCGCGACAACCGCCGGGCGCTACTGGTCATCCACGGCATGGTGGCGGGCGGCTTCGCCCTGCTGGGTTTGGCGACGCTCGCCTTCCAGGCGCACCTGATCGGCCCGGTGACCTGGATGATCCTGGCCGGCTCCGGCCTCTATATCGCCTACAACCCGATCAACGCAGTGCTGTTCGATCGCCTGGTGGCGGTGAGCGGCCGGGTCGCGAACGCCGGCTTCCTGATCTATGTGGCGGACTCGTCCGGCTACATGGGCAGCGTGGCGCTGCTGCTCTGGCGCAACTTCGGCCAGGGCGCGCTGAACTGGCTGCAGTTCTTCACCCTGGGCGCCTATGCGACCAGCGTGGCCGGCGGCGTCGCGACCCTGCTGGCCGCCGCCTATTTCCTGCACCGCTCGGCGGACCGCCAAGACGCGGCCAAGGGCCTCGTCGCGCCTTGGCCGGCGGCGCCCGCGGCGGATTAGGAGGAGCGCGCCTTGCCATCTGAAGCCCCAGCCGACACGCCGCGCCTGCTGGATGGCGGCGTAGCCCTGGACGTCAGCCTGCGGGGTGAGCCTCGCCGCTTCCACGCCATCTGGCTGCGCGACAACGCCCAGGACCCGGCCACCCGCGACCCAGGCAACGGCCAGCGGCTGATCACCCTCCTGGACATCCCGGCTGAGACCCGCATCGCCGAGGCGGCCTGGGCCGACGGCCAGCTCCGTGTCCGCTTCGACCCCGACGGCAAGGTGGTGGCCTTCGATCCCGACTGGCTGCTGGCCCGGGCCTACGACGAGCCGCCGCCGCCGGCCGCGGGCTGGACCGGCGCGGAGGTGACGCGCTGGGACCCGGGCCTCGCCAACCGGGCGCCGGTGGAGGACTACGAGCTTGTCCGCACCGACCCGGCCGCGCGGCTGCGCTGGCTGCAGGCCATCCGCCGCTTCGGCTTCGCCCGCCTCACCGGCGCGACGGCGCAGAGCGGCCTGCCCCTCGCGGCGGCGGAGCTGTTCGGCTATGTGCGGGAGACCAACTACGGCCGCGTCTTCGATGTCCGGGCCGAGGTCAATCCCAGCAACCTCGCCTACACCAACCTAGGCTTGCAGGCGCACACGGACAATCCCTACCGCGATCCCGCGCCGGGGCTGCAGATCCTGGCGTGCCTGGCGAACACCGTCGAAGGCGGGGAGTCGATCGTCATCGACGGCTTCAAGGTCGCTGAGCGGCTGCAGGCGGAGCGGCCGGAAGGCTTCGACCTGCTGACCCGATACTGCGCCCGCTTCGAGTACGCCGGCGCCAAGGGGGTCAGGCTGCGCGCCAAGCGGCCGATCCTCGAGCTGGGCGCCGACGGCGAACTGATCGCGGTGCGGTTCAACAACCGCTCGGCGGCGGCCTTCAGCGACATCCCCTACGACCGGATGGCCGGCTACTACGCCGCTTACCGCCGCATGGCGGAACTGGTCGAGGACCCGGCGCTGGCGGTCCGGTTCCAGCTCGCGCCCGGCGACCTCTTCATCGTCGACAACCTGCGGGTGCTGCACGCCCGCAGCGCGATCACCAGCGCCGGGGGCCGCTGGCTGCAGGGCTGCTACGCGGACAAGGACGGCCTGCTCTCGACGCTGGCGGCGCTGGAAGCGGAGGGCTGAGGCGCCCGCCGGTCAGCGCGCCGCGTCGCTCTGCGCGAGCGGGCGGATGTCGCGGACCATGTCGACCAGCATCTCGCCGGGCGCATCGAACATCACGTCGTGCGAGGCCCGCTCGATCTTGAAGAAGGCCTTCTTCGGCGCGTGGATGCGCCTGTAGTAGTCCTCCGCCAGCGGCGTCGGCGTCGTCCGGTCCGCGGCGCCCGCGAAGATGAACACCGGGCATTTGAAGTCGGTGACCTTGTCGAAGTCCACCGATACGAGCTGCGGGAACAGGATGATGTCGGAGCTCTGCTCTCCCAGGTCCGCCGCCTTGACGTCGTCGTCGGTGTAGTCGGGGCTCAAGGCGCGGATGCCGGTTTCCGGATCGGTCGAGCGGCCATAGCGCATCCCGCCCAGGGCCACGTCCCACTTCCGCTCGGCCACGATCTTGAACATGGCGGCCAGGGAGACGTCCGCGGCCGTGGCGACGCCCGGATAGGGCGCCAGCGCCTTCAACTGCTTGACCGCGGCCTCGTTGCCGACCTTTTCGGCCTGGGCGAGGGTCTCCTGATAGCCCATGGTCTCGTTCTTCAGGACATTCACCACCTGGCCGACGCCGACGTAGGCGTAGAGCGCGTCCGGCCGGTGCTGGGCGACCCGCACGCCGATCACGCTGCCGAACGAGTGAGCGACGAGGAAGATCTTCTTCTTGCCGTAGGTCGTCCGCAGCAGGTCGATCAGCTGCTCGGCGTCGGCCTGCATCCTGTCGAGCGTCATGGTCTTGTCGGGCTTCAGGCCGGCGGCGGCGAAGGTCTTGCCGGCGCCGCGCTGGTCCCACTGGACCACGGTGAAGAAGTCTTCCCACGGCCGCTGGAACACCCAGCTTTCCGGCATCATCGGCGAGCCTGGGCCGCCGTGGACGAACAGCAGGATCGGATTGGCGGGATTGTTCCCGCGCAACCGGACACTGCTTGATCCCGCCGATCTCAACGGCCTTCAGCTCGTCGATCCCGCCCGGCGCGATGGCCTGGGTCTCGGCGATCACCGCCCGGGCCGGCTTTTCGGGCTCCGCGGTTTGCGCCGCTGCGGGGTGCGACGCCCCGATCAGCAACCCGGCCGCCAACGCCGCCGAGATCGAACACGCGGCCAGCCTACCCATGGAACCCCCCGAGACGTTGCGGTGAACGCGTTACCCCTGCCTCTTATAGACCTCGTGGCGGCTGGCGCAGGCGCCGGAAAGCGCGCTCTCGGCCTGGGCTAGGTCCAGCGCGCGACGGTCTGTGCTAGACTGGCGTCATGACCGAAGACACCGCCCGACCCGTCCTCAAGCCGCCCGGCGGCGAATCCAAGGTGCTGCTGCACTCCTGCTGCGCGCCGTGTTCGGGCGAGGTGATGGAGGCGATGCTGGCGTCCGGCGTCGACTACACGATCTTCTTCTACAACCCGAATATCCATCCGGAGCGGGAGTACCTGCTGCGCAAGGACGAGAACGTCCGCTTCGCCGAGAAGCACGGCGTGCCCTTCGTCGACGCCGACTACGACACCGACAACTGGTTCGCCCGCGCCAAGGGCATGGAGTGGGAGCCGGAGCGCGGCGCGCGCTGCAGCATGTGCTTCGACATGCGCTTCGAGCGCACGGCGCTCTACGCCCACGAGCACGGCTTCCCGGTGATGACCAGTTCCCTGGGCATCTCGCGCTGGAAGAACATGGCGCAGATCAACGAGAGCGGCGCGCGGGCTGCCGCGCCATATGAGGGCCTTAGCTACTGGGACTACAACTGGCGCAAGGGCGGCGGCGCGGCGCGGATGATCGACATCTCGAAGCGCGAGGAATTCTACCAGCAGGAATATTGCGGCTGCGTCTATTCCCTGCGCGACACCAACCGCCACCGCCGCGAGACCGGCCGCGGACCCATCGAGATCGGCGTCCAGTTCTACCGGCGCTAGCCTGAAGATGAGGCATGACGCCCCGGCCGTGGGCGAACTCACGCGATCCTGCGGTTATTCCTGGAATGGGCCGGGACCGGGCCTCTAGAGTTCCGAATCGCACACCCAGAGGCCTCCATGACGGACCGGGCGCGTCGTCAGTTCCTGAAGCTTGCAGGCGCCGGTTCGGCGATGGCGGCCTTCCCGCCCAGCATCCAGCGCGCCTTGGCGGCGGAAGCGGCGCGGGGAGCCGGAACGATCGCCGACGTCCAGCACGTCGTCATCCTGATGCTGGAGAACCGCGCCTTCGACCACTACTTCGGGTCGTTCCGAGGCGTGCGCGGGTTCGCGGACCGGCATCCGGTCCCGCTTCCCGGCAGCCGGGACGTCTGGGCGCAGTCCGATGGCCACGGGCCCGTCGCCCCCTTCCACCTCGACGCGGAGACCACGAGCGCGCTCAAGGTCCACAGCACGCCGCACGGCTTCGGCAACGCCCAGGGCGCCTGGGGGCAGGGCAGGATGGAGGCTTGGCCCAGGTTCAAGACGCCGCTCTCCATGGGCCACTATCAGCGCAGCGACATCCCGTTCCAGTTCGCCCTGGCCGAGGCCTTCACCCTTTGCGACGCCTACCATTGCTCGGTGACGACGGGGACCGATCCCAACCGCATCGCCTTCTGGTCGGGGGCTAACTTCGATCCGGAGAAGCGGCGGCGCGGCGAGAACTGCACCGAGGCGGACGCCGAGCCGGACAATCTGCGCTGCTGGATCAAGGGCGCGCTGCCCGAGCCGGGCTACGCCTACCAGGGCTCGGCCCTGACCTGGCCGACGATCCCGCAGGTGCTGCAGACGGCCGGGGTCAGCTGGCGCATCTATCAGGACCCCAACGACAACTGGACGGGCGCCATGCACGGCGGCTTGGCGTTCGAGGCGTTCCGCGCGGCGCGGCCCGGCTCGCCGCTCTATGAGAACGGCATGCGGCACTGGTCGCTGGAGCGGCTGGAGTCGGACGTCCGGTCGGGCCAACTGCCGCAGGTGTCCTGGATCCTGCCGTCGCAGGCCTGGTCGGAGCATCCGGCAGGCTCCAGCCCGATGCAGGGGGCGGAATTCACCAGCCGCGTGCTGGACGCGCTGACCGCCGACTCCGAGGTCTGGGGGCGCACGGCGCTCTTCCTCTGCTTCGACGAGAACGACGGCTTCTTCGACCACGTCCCGCCGCCGGCGCCGCCGTCCTATGAACTGGACGGAAGGCTGGCCGGTGCGGCGACCCTGCCGCTGGAGGGGATGTACTTCTCCGACCCGGAGCGGAAGCACTTGGACCCGCGGGATCAGGTCAGCGGGACGGTGCGGCCCTGGGGCCTGGGGCCGCGGGTGCCGATGTACGTCATCTCGCCCTGGAGCCGGGGCGGCTGGGTCAATTCCCAGGTGTTCGACCACACCTCCGTTGGCCAGTTCATCGAGACGCGGTTCGGGGTCTCCATCCCGGCCATCAGCCCCTGGCACCGGGCGGTCTGCGGCGACCTGACGAGCTGCTTCGACTTTTCCGGGCGCGAGGCGAAGGTCTTTCCGAGGTTGCCGCGGGTCGCCAACGTCGCGGCCCTGGCCGCCGCGGCCGAGGCCAAGCCCCCGCCCGCGCCGCCGGCCACGCCCCAGCCGCTGTTCCAGGAGCCGGGTTTCCGGGCCTCGCGGGCGCTGCCCTACCGGCTGGAGGTCGACGCCGCCATCGCGCCGGACGGGCGGCGCCTGCGGCTGAGCTTCCGCAACGACGGAACGGCCGGCGCGGTGTTCCACGTCTATGACCGCCGCCACCTGGACCGCATCCCCCGCCGCTACACCGTCGAGGCGGGCCGCACGCTGGACGGCCTCTGGGACCTGACCGACGACGGCGGGCGCTACGACCTCTGGATCTACGGGCCGAACGGCTTTGTCCGTGAGGCGGTCGGGCAGGGCGACGGCGCGGCGTCCCGCCTGGAGGCGGTGCTGCGCTATGACGTCCCCGCCCGGATGCTGCGGCTGGCGGTCATCAACCCGGGCGCCGCGCCGGCGGAGTTCACCGTGCGGGCCGGCGCCTATGGCGCCGAGGCGCCGTGGCGCGGACAGGCGGCGGCGGGCGGCCGGGTCGAGCGGGCGATGCCGCTCCACAAGCGGCACAACTGGTACGACGTGGCGGTGGCCGCGGAGGGCTTCCAACGCCGTTTCGCCGGCCGGCTGGAGAACGGCCGGCACGACATCAGCGATCCAGCTGTCTGACTTCCCGGTCGGCGGCGCGCGCACGCTTCGACCAACCCATTGAAAATGCTATGGAGTCCATCCGGCCTTGCACAGAGCGGGCCCCTACAATCGAACCGCAGTAAAATCAAACGCTTATGCCGATATTTGCAATCGCCCCGATGATGGGCTGGACGGAAGTTACAATTAGATCAATATGTTAATTGTGGTTGCGTGCAAATCTGGTGCATTCAACTTTCGTGAAACCTCGCACTTCTTCGCAAAATCGGTCCGTCCGGTCGCTCGTTGGACCGCTGCGGATTCTCCCGGGTGCCAATGCATTGAGGCGAACGTTCGTCTAGCGGCCATGCAGCGCGCTAGACGGGCACAGGCGACCGCTAAGGAAGCTAGTCACCGCCGCCTATCGGCGCGATTTTGCGTTCTTCCGCGCTTGGCTTGCTTGGCCTCGCGCGGGGTGACGACCGGGCCATGATTCATGGGGAGAGCCTGTTTCACCATTTGTTGGCTCCTGGGCTAGGGAACGTCAGCTCGCAGCGGAGGTTGCGGCCTACTTCTGCCGCGGCGGCTCCAGGGCGCGGCCGGCCTGCAGGAGCTTTCCGGTGTGGTTGGCGTGGGCTGCTTCGGCGAGCGTCAGGGCGGCGTTCCGCACCTCGCCCTGCATCGCCTTGTCCTTGTCCAGCGCCTCGTGGCCGGTGGCGTAGGGCTCCCAGTAGCCAATGTAGCGGTCGAGCTCGGCGTTGATGCCGGCCGGGACCAGATCCATGAACCGCAGCCAGTCCGACAGGCTGCGTCGCACGTTCTCCGCGCCCTCCACGTCGCCGTGGACGATCACCGAGAAGACCCGGCCGTCCAGGTGCTTGGGATAGTCCCAGCCCTTCATCTCGATGGCCTTGGCCTCCTCGGCATTCTTGCCGTGGGTGAGGCTTGGGTCGGGATTGCCGCCGTCGGCGCAGACCAGCCGGTCCATCATCAGCTTCACCGGCGAGGTCACCTGGTACCAGTTCACCGGCGTGATGATCATCACGCCATGGGCTTCCACCCACATGGGGTAGATCTCGTTCATCCAGTCGTGGACCTGGCCCAGGGAGTAGTTCGGGTAGCAGGAGCAGGGCCAGTGGCAGAGCGCGGGCCCGGTGGAGAAGCAGGCCTTGCAGGGATGGATCTCGCGGCCGAATTCCGAGGCCAGGCGGGAGAGGTCGAGCACCGACGCCGTGATGTCCTGCTTCTCAAGCGCGCGTCGCGCGAGCTGGATCAGCCGCCAACTCTTCGACATTTCACCGAGACAGGTGTGTTCGCTGCGCGACGAGCGTTGATCAGCAGCACGCGGCAGGGGCCCGTCCGGGGCGTCGTGCCGCTGCTGAGCGGCCTCGACGTCGGCCTAGGCAGCGATCCAGTCCTCGGCCAGCTCATAGGTCGGGTCGGCGTAACCGGGGCCGGCGGGCTGGGCTTTGGGCGACTTGCGCTCGTGGCTGTAGGCGTCCCAGGCCGCGGTTGCGATCCTGTCGAGCTCGCCTCGCAGCGGATCGAAGGCGGGGTCAGGATAGCGGCTCAGGAACCGCGCCTTAAAGGTTGCCTTGTCCAGGCGAGGGCTTGGCATGCCCTTGCGAACCGAAGGAGTCCGTCCAGCCATTCCGACCTCGCAGATTGAAGCGGAAGAATAAGGTCCAGCGCCTGCGGCGGTTCCGGTGGACCGGCCTTGGGAACGCCGCCGCCTTTCAGGAATTGCCAGCGGACAGTGTTCCCGTGGGAGATAGACCGATGGCTGACGACGCCGGCAAGATCTCAAGCCAAGCGACTGCGGCGCCTTTCGAAGACCCGACGACCAAACATCCGAAGCCGCCGTTCAAGCGCCAATCGCAGCCCTGGCCGGGCCTGGCTCGCGACATGGACCCGCCGCCAGACCACGGGGAGGAGAGCTACCGTGGCTCCGGCCGCCTGCTGGGCCGCAAGGCGCTGATCACCGGCGGCGATTCGGGCATGGGGCGGGGCGCGGCGATCGGCTTTGCCCGCGAGGGCGCTGACGTGGCGATCAACTACTTCCCGACCGAACAGCCGGACGCCGACGAGGTTCTGGCGCTGATCGAGAAGGCCGGGCGTAAGGGCGCGGGCCTACCGGGCGACCTGTGTGAGGAGGCCTTCTGCAAGAAGCTGGTCGAGGACGCCGTGCGCGAGCTGGGCGGCTTGGACATCGTCGTCTGCAACGCCGGCCGGCAGCAAAGCCGCGAGTCCATCCTCGACCTCACGACCGAGGACTTCGATGCAACCATGAAGACCAATATCTATGCGCCATTCTGGATCATCAAGGCGGCTCTGCCGCACCTGAAACCGGGCTCGACGATCATCGCGACGGCCTCGGAGCAGGCCTACGATCCCTCGCCGGACCTCTACGACTACGCCCAGACCAAGGCCGCGACGATGAACTATGTGAAGTCGCTGGCGAAGCAGTTGGCGTCCAAGGGCATTCGGGTGAACGGCGTGGCGCCAGGCCCGATCTGGACGCCTTTGCAGGTCAGCGGCGGCGCCAGCATGGAGAAGCTTGAACAGTTCGGCGCTCAAGCGCCGTTCGGCCGGCCCGGCCAGCCCGCGGAACTGGCTTCGATCTACGTCCAACTCGCGGCTTCCGACGCCAGCTACGCCACCGGCCAGATCTACGGCTCATCGGGCGGGGCCGGACAGCCCTGATCGCGGCCGCGATCAGGAACCTGCGAC
Source organism: Phenylobacterium sp. (assembly GCF_004799515.1). Lineage (GTDB taxonomy): Bacteria > Pseudomonadota > Alphaproteobacteria > Caulobacterales > Caulobacteraceae > Phenylobacterium. The sequence continues at coordinate 251,463 of NZ_SSMX01000026.1, forward strand.
CTGGCCGCCGGATTGAACGGCGGAGGAGGGCGGAGGGCCGCCGATGGATTGGTTTCGAACCCTGATCGGGCCGGACGAGGGCGCCGACGCCCAGCAGCTCTGCATCCGGGCGATCCTCCTCTTCTTCCTAGGGCTGGTCTGCATCCGCCTCGCGGGTCGCCGGACCTTCTCCCAAAGCTCGCCGTTGGACATCATCATCTACCTGATTGTCGGTTCGAACCTCAGCCGGGTGATGACCGGCAAGGCGGACTTCTGGCCGGTCACTTCGGCGACCCTGGTGCTGGTGGTCCTGCATGGGCTGTTTGCCATGCTGACCCTGCGCTGGGGTTTGCTGGCCAAGGTGATGAAAGCCGATCCCGTGGTGCTGATTCGTGACGGCGTGATCGACGAGGCCGCCAGCATGCGCCACGGCATCAGCCGCATGGATCTCCTGGAAGGCTTGCGGCTGAAACAAGTGGCCGACGTCAAGGACGTGCGGCTTGCGACCTTGGAGAACAGCGGCAAGATCAGCGTGGTGCCTCGCAAACGCCGGGGATGAGTGGTGCTATGGCGTGGCGCCCTGCGGCGACGCCCCGCGCTCGCGCGCGTAATCGGCGGCGGACATTTCGGGCAAAGCGGAGAGGAAGGCCACGATGGTCCAGACATCGCTTTGCGACATCGTCTGCTCCCAGGACGGCATAGCGGTCATCTTCACGCCGTGGCGGACGATCCAATAGAGCTCGTTGGGCGTGAACTGGCGCCCCGCGTCCAGTAGGTAGGGCGGGTTTGGCGTCAGGCCGTCGGTCCAGGCCGCGCGCGCCACGCCCGGGGCGCCGTGGCAGGCGACGCAGTTGGCGTCGTAGAGCCGCGCGCCGGCGGCGACGTCGGCGGCGGTGAAGCGGCGCGGCGGCGGAAGGCTTGCGGCTTCGCGGCGCACCGACTGGACCATGGTCGCGTGCGTCGCCCAGGCGACCAGCGCCGGGTGCGGCGTGGTGGCGGTGGTGTCGTAGGCGCCGGTGGCGACCACGCCCAGGCCAAAGACAGCGACGGCGAGTCCCATGGTCGCCCATGGAAGGCCCCAGCGCAGCAACAGGCCCAGGCGCGGCCCCACGGCTCAGCTCAAGGTCTCGAGGTAGGCGGCCATGTCGGCGGCCTGCTGGGGCGAGACGGCGATGTCCGGCATGGCGTTGCCGGGGACATAGGTCTGCGGCGTGCGGATCCATTGCGCCAGGTTCTGCGGCGTGTTTGGGAGCAGGCCCGCGATCATTGTGCGGCGGGCAAAGCCGGTGAGCGGCGGCCCGACCTCGCCGTGGGCGAGCTGGACGCCGGGGATTTCGTGGCAGGCGCCGCAGGCCTCGCGGACCATGATCACGGCGCCCTGTTCCGGATCGCCGCCCAGGGCCGTGCGGCTGGGCCGCGGGGCGGGCGCGCAGCCGGCCAGGCCAAGAGCCAGGGCGAGCGGGATGAGCGCCAGGGTATAGGGCAGGCGGCTCATGCTGGCGCGCTCCAGCAGAGTCGAACGGCCACGGCCGAGGGCGTGTTGAAAAGGATGGCCACGACGAAGATCGCCGAGGCGAGCAGGCCGCTGACGGCCAGGAACCGGTGGCGGCCCCGGGGCGCGCCGGAGCCCTCTTCGGACGCCGCTCGCGAGCCGGCGAAGGCGGCCGCCAGACCCAAGAGCGCAACGGCGAGACAGGTGAGGTTGATCGCAAGCAGGAACTCGTGCTCCCCGGCGCCGGGCGCATCGAGGCGGGGCGTATCGCGCGGCGTGCACACGTAGCTGGAGACGCCGTAGTCGATAGCCAACTGTGTGACCCAGGCGCTGGGTCCGGCGGCCAGGCCAAGGATTTGGGTCCCCAGCCTCGGGGGCGATAGCGGCGCGGCGGCTTTGGAGGACGTGGCCATGGTCACCACATCAAATGCGGAGCGAGGTAGAAGGTGGCGAAGACCGCCAGCCAGACTGCATCGACGAAGTGCCAGTAGACGACGACGTTGGAGACCGGCTCGTGCCGGCGGGGCTGGAACAGCCCCAGCCAAGACCAGCCGGTGACCGCGATCAGCATGGCCAAGCCCACGACCACGTGGGCCATGTGGAAGCCGGTAATGGTGAAATAGAGCGAGCCATAGGATCCGTCTGTCGGACGGAAGGTCTTGGCCTTCCATTCGAAGACCTGGACGATGAGGAAGATCGCCCCCAGCAGGATCGCGAGTGACAGGCCGAGAAGCTGGCGGGTGCGCTGGCCGCCCTTGGCGCCGCCTTCGCCCCACCAGGCCGCGACGCTGCTGGCCAGCAGGATCAAGGTGTTGGGCCCAGCCATGGCCAGGGACGGATTGGGCTCCGGCGACCAGCCGGGGCCGCGCTGGATGGCGATGTAGAAGTAGCTGAACAGCAGATAGGCGAAGAGGCAGGCCTCCGTCGCGATCAGGCAAAGCACGCCCAGCCAGCCCACGCTGTTGCGGCCCTTGGCGGCGACGGGCAGGGGGCCGCCAGTGTAGGTCACCTCAGCCATGCGCCGCCTCCGGCTCATCCGCGTGGACGCGTCGTGGCCAGAACCACAGCACCAGCGCACCGGCGCAGATCACGCCGCCCAGCCCGGCCAGCCACCAGGCCTTCAACGGGGCGCCTGCGAACAGCACGGCCAGCCCCAGCGCCAGGATCGCCGGCGCTGGCGTGTCGCCCGGCATCTCCAGGATCAGGCTGGGTTCGCCGTCGAGCGGGGTGGTGCCCAGCGTCTCGCGGCCGTGATCGAGCAGCAGGCCTTCGTCGAGGCACGAGCGGCCGGCGCTTTCGTTGAGGCGGTGTTCCCACAGCGGGTGGCGGCTGGCGACGGTCGGGATGACCGCGAAATTGTAGGGCGGCGGCGGTGAGGCCGTGGCCCATTCCAACGTCGGTGCGTCCCAGGGGTTTTCCGGCGCGATCCGGCCGCGCTTCAGGCTGACCGCCACATTGATCAGGAAGAGGCCGACGCCAGCCGCGAACAGGAAGGCGCCGAGCGTGACGACTAGGTTGGTCGTGTCCCAGCCCATGCCGGCTGAGTAGGTGTAGATGCGCCGCGGCATGCCCATCAGGCCCAGCAGGTGCATTGGGAAGAAGCCGAGATTGAATCCTAGGAACATCGTCCAGAAGTTCCAGCGGCCCAGTCGCTCGCTTAGCATCCGGCCGGTGAATTTGGGGAACCAGTAGTAGGCGCCGCCGACGACCGGGAAGACGTTGATCCCGATCAGGACATAGTGGAGGTGGGCGACGACGAAGTAGGTGTCGGTGAGCTGCCAGTCGACGGGCGCCGAGCCGGTCATGACCCCGGACACGCCCCCGATCACGAACAGCACGATCATGCTGGCGAAGAACAGGAAGGCGGTGGTGATCACCGGCCGGCCGAGCCAGATCGTGGCGGTCCAGGCGAAGACCGCGACCGCGCTCGGGATGGTGATGATCAACGAGGCGCCGGAGAAGAACGACAGGCTGATGTCCGGAAGGCCGGTGGAGAACATGTGGTGCACCCACACACCGAACCCCAGCGCCATGGTCGCCACCGTCGACAACGCGACCGGCGTGTAGCCCACCAGGGGGCGGCGGCAGAAGGTCGGCAGGCCGTCCGAGACCATGCCCATGGCCGGCAGGACGATGGCGTAGACCCACGGATGGCCGAACATCCAGAACAGGTGCTGCCAGAGCAGCGGCTGACCGTCGGCGGCGTCGAAGACGTGGAAGCCGAACTGCCGATCCAACCACAAGAGGAAGAAGGCCAGACTGACGCTGGGCACGGCCAGCAGGTTGGCGACTGAGGCGGTCAGCGTGCCCCAGGTCAGGATCGGGACCCGGTCGATCGACATCCCGGGCGCCCGCAAGCGTAGGAAGGTGACCACGAAGTTGGCGGCGCCGACCGTGGTCGAGATGCCGAGCAGGATCAGGCCCAACGCATAGACGTCGATGTTGACGCCCGGATTGAACTCGCGCGCCGCGTAGGGGACGTAGTTGAACCAGCCGGCATCGGGTCCTCGGCCGACCACGAAGCCTGCATAGAGAAAGAGGCCCGCCGCCAAATAGACCCAGTAGGAAAGGGCATTCAGCCGCGGGAAGGCCATGTCGCGCGAACCCAACAGCAGCGGCCACAGGAAATTCGAAAAGCCCGACAGCACCGGCGAGGCGTAGAGGAAGATCATGCTCACGCCGTGCATGGTGAAGAGCTGGTTGTAGGCTTCCGGGCTCAGCAGCGTGCGGTTGGGACCGCTGAGCTGCAGGCGCATAACCAGCGACTCGATCCCGCCCAGCAGCAGGAAGACGAAGGCGGTGACGATGTAGCGCTTGCCGATCTCCTTGTGGTCGACGCTGGAGATCCAGCCCTTCAGGCCCGGGCCGGTCTCCCAGATCTTCTGCAGCCGCGGGCCGGGGGAGGACGGCGTGACCTTCGCGCTCCTGGGCGTCCTGGCGTCTTCCCAGGCGGTCACTTCAACGTCTCCAGATAGGCTACGACCTGGCCGAGTTCGGGTCCGGAGAGGTCGGTGGCCGGCATGCGCGCGCCGGGTTTCAGGGCTTGGGGATTGGCGATCCAGCCGGCTAGGCCGTTGGGCGTATTGGGCAGGGTCCCGGCGGCCAGGGTCTCGCGGCCGGCGATGTGGGTGAGATCCGGTCCCACGACGCCGCCGGCCCCGGTTCCGCGCACCGTGTGGCAAGCGCCGCAATGAGCTACGACCAGCGGCTCGCCGGCCGCTGCCGTGTCGGGCGGCGGGGCAGCGGGCTGTTGCTGGCGCGCGCGCCACGCCTCGAAATCCGCGGGCGGATCGGCGGTGACGAAGGCGGCCATGTGGGCGTGCTGCAGGCCACAGTACTCGGTGCACTGGCCGCGGTAGACGCCGGGCCGGTCGGCCTGCAGCCAGGTCAGGTTGGTGCGGCCGGGGATGGTGTCGGTCTTCCCGCCGAGCGCCGGAATCCAGAAGGAGTGGATGACGTCGGCGCCGTAGAGCTTCAGCAGGACAGGACGGCCGACGGGAATATGGATCTCATTGGCGGTGGAAAAGGTTTGGTCGGGGGTCAAGCCGAGATAGCGTGCTTCCCACCACCACTGGTGGCCAGTGACTTCGATAGTCAGCGCCGTTGTGGCCGGCGCCGCGACCGCCGCCATCACCGCGACCGTCCAAGCGAGCGCGCCGGCAAGGGCTAGGACGGTCAGCGCCACCCCGATGGTGATCCACGCCGTCCCGCCGCCGCTGCCGCCCAGCGGGAGCGACGCCAGCGCTGGCCAGGGCTGGCGGGAACGCCGCATCCAGACGCCGACGACGACCAGCCCTGTTACGATCACGATGACGGCCAGCGACAGGTCCATCAGCCCCCAGGTGAGCCCGGTGACCGGATCGGCGCGGGGGCCGTAGGTCTTGAGGTAGGTCATCGGCCAAGCGGGTGAGACCCCCATGGCTCACCGCGCGCGCTGGGCCGCGATCAGGCCCTGGTGGGCGCTGTCGGCGGGGTCTTGGTCGGCGGCCTGCGGACCGGTCGTGGAGGGTTGGTTCGACGCGTCGCCCAGGCTCTGGAGATAGGCGACCAGCTTCCAGATCTGGTCCGGCGGCAGGCGGGCGCCCCAGGCCGGCATCCCCTGCGGGCGGCCGTCATGGATCGAGTTGAAGAGTTCGGCCGGCGTACCGCCATAGCGCCAGCCGGAGCCGTTCAGCGCCGGGCCTATCAGGCCCGAGCCCTGAGCGCCGTGGCAGTAGACGCAGTTCATGGCGCCGAAGAGCTGCTTGCCCTCGGCGACCGCCTGAGCGTTCCCGGCGAAGGGGTTGGCGATCCGCCCGGCGATGCTCACCGGCTCGCCCGGCGGGGCCCCCATCGGAATGGAATGCAGGGTCGCGTCGGCGGGAAGCTGGGTGGCCGCTGGGCCTGTCACGGAATCGCCATGCGAGCGGCTGCAGGCGCCGAGCGCGACGGTGGCGAGGAGTGTGAGGGCGAGGCGCAGGGTCATGGCGCGCATCAATCCGGGGCATTGTAGACCGCGCCCGGGGCCTTCGAGCCCTGGGTGGTCAGCATGCCGGGCCCGCTGCCCGGCGAGACGCCGTCGATGGAGAAGACGTAGAGGGTTCCGCCGCGTGGCGGGAAGCCGTTCTTCGAACCCATCACCTGGCTGGCGACGCCGCCGACGCCGGCCACCACGGCGACGTATTGGCGCCCATCCGGGCCCAGGTAGGTCATGGGTTGAGACGTGATCCCTGAGCTCAGCTTCTGCGACCACAGCACCTTGCCGTTCCGCGCATCGACCGCCCGGAACCAGCCGTCGGTGGTTCCGTAGAAGACGAGGTCGCCGGCGGTCGCCAGGACGCCGCTCATGGTCATGAAGGTCTCGGGGATCGACCAGGCGCGTTCGCCGGTCAGCGGGTTCCAAGCGATGAACTCGCCCCACTTGTTGGTCTTGCCGCCGGCGTGGGTGGTCAGGTCCATGCCGTCGTAGGGCGTGCCCGGGATGTAGCCGACTTTGTGGTCGGTCAGGTCCATGCAGATGTTGAAGATGTCGGCGTAGATCAGCCCAGTGCGCGGCGAGAACGCCGCCGGCTGCCAGTCCTTTGAGCCGATGTGGGTCGGGCAGATGTTGCTGACCTTCTCCTCGACCTTGGCTTCCTTGTCGGGGTCGACGATTGGGCGTCCCGTGGCCGGATCGATGCCCTTAGCCCAGTTGAGCGGCGCGAAAGGCTTAGCCACGACGATGCGGCCGGTGCTCCGGTCCAGCGTGTAGCCGAAGCCGTTGCGGTCCAGGTGGACCAGCAGCTTGCGCGTCTGGCCGCCGATCGGTCCGTCGATCAGGATGTTCTCGTTGACCCCGTCGTAGTCCCACTGGTCGTGCGGCGTGAACTGGAAGCCCCAGTGGACCGAACCGGTCTTCGGATCGCGAGCGAAGACGGCGCTGGACCAGAGGTTGTCGCCGGGCCGCTGGGCCGGCACGCGGGGGCTCGGATTGCTGGTGCCCTCGTAGATCAGGTTGAGGTCAGGGTCGTAGGAAATCCAACCCCAGACCGTGCCGCCACCGCGCTGCCAGGCGTCGCCCGGCCAGGACGAGGCGCCCAGGTCCTTACCCGCCAGCCAGGGATAGGGCGCGTGGTAGTCGGCGCCGATCTTCACGTCGGCGTCGGGGCCGGTGGAATAGCCGCGCCAGAGTTCCTTGCCAGTGGAAAGGTCCAGGGCGGTCAGTTGGCCGCGCACGCCCATCTCGCCGCCGGAATTGCCGACCAGGACGGCGTTGCCGACGACCAGCGGCGACATGGTGATGGTCATGCCGCTGGCCGGCTGGCCCAGGCGAACGCGCCAGGCGGGCTTCCCGGTGTTGGCGTCGAGCGCCACGGCCTCGCCGTCCAGCAAAGTGAAGACCAGCTTGCCGTCGGCGTAGGTCGGCCCGCGATTGACCGCGTCGCAGCAGGCCTTGCCGACGGCGATGGGGTCGGGGTGCGGCTGATAGGTCCACTTGATTGGCGCGCCGGGCTTCGACAGGTCGAGTGCGTAAGCGACGTTCGGATAGGGCGTGACCACGAACATGGTGTCGCCGACCACCAGGGGCGCGGCCTCGTGACCATAGGGGATGCCGTCGGAGAACGACCAGGCCATCTTCAGCCGCGCGACATTGCCCACGCCGATCTGCTCCAGCGGACTGAAGCGGGTGTTGGCGTAGTCGCGCGCTTGGCGGCGCCACTCGCCGGGCGGATCGTTGGGCGCGAAGTTGGCGGTCGCGCCGGTGGCGCCGGGCTGCGGGCGGTTGGCGGGTGAGAGCGACGAGGCTTTCCGGTCGGCCGGGCCGCAGGCCGCCAGCACGGCCAACAGGGCTAGGCCCAACGTCCGGTGCGGCCGGATCATCGCGCCAGTTCCACAGGCGCTAGGCTGTCTGCGCGCCGGCCGGCGTCGCGCAGGGCGACGGCCAGTCCGCCCACCACAGCGGCGGCGAGGACGAGGCCGGCCGGGATCCACATAATCGCCCCGGCCAGTTGCTGATCGCCGAGCGGGGTCAGGCCCCAGGCGGCGGTGGTGAGGGCGTGCGGCGCATAGAGCGGCCGGTTCGCGAAGGTCAGGATGGCGCCCAGTAGACCCATCTGCAGGCTGGTCAGCAGGGCCGCCGCTAGGGCCTCACCGAGTCGCCGCGCGCCAGCCGCCAGCAATGTCGACCACAACCACACCGCCGCGCCGAAGGCGCTGAGGTGCATCGCCCAATAGGTGAGGGGGCTTGCGAAGGTAGCGTCATAGGGGCCTGGCGCATGCCAGAACCACAGCACAACGGCGAACGCCGCCGCCGCGGCGAGGGGCTCCAGTGGACGAAGACGCCTGCGACGCGGTAGTCCCAACGCCAGCAATGGCGCGGCCACGGCGGCGAGCACCATGTGCTGCGCCACCCGGGCGGCGGAGAGCGAGACGGACAACGCGCAGAGCGGCGAGGTCAACGCCAGGGCGCCGATAGCCCAGCCCATACAGACGCAGGCCGATTGCGCCATTGTCGGGGTCTGCTCGCCGCGCCGCCACGACCGAGAGGCCAGTCCATAGGCCGCCAGCGCCAGCACCAGGGCGGCGATCAATATGGGGTCGAGGTTCCAGCGCTCGGTCAGCGCCCCAGGCGACGGCGGCGAACCGCAGTAAGCCTCAATCCTCCCGGCATGCTCGATGGATCCCACGGCGATATTGCCCCGCTTATGCTGACAGTAGAAATTCCGTGTGGCGGTCTATGTTCCGCGCCGGAACCCGCGCTCTCGGCTGCCCGTTGCCCCGCAAACGACGACGGGAGACGAAATGCCCAATCCACGCTCCACCGCCCGGGTCGGCGGACGCCCGATCCACGCCATGCTCGTGCCGATCCCAATCGTCTGCTTCGTTCTGACCCTCGGAAGCGATCTCGCCTACTGGAAGACGGCGGCCATGCAGTGGGCCAACATGTCGGCGTGGCTGCTGACCATCGGCCTGGTGGTCGCCCTTTTCGCCGTGGTCGCGGGCCTGATCGATTTCCTGGGCGAGCGGCGTATCCGGTCGCTGACGGCGGTTTACATCCACGCCGGCGGCAATGCGGTGGCGCTGGGGCTCGCGATCCTCAACGCCTTCGTCCACACCCGCGACGCCTACACCTCGGTCGTGCCGCTGGGTCTGATCCTGTCGACCCTGACGGTGCTGATCCTGGTGGTCACCGGCTGGATGGGGTGGGGGATGGTCTACCGTCATGGCGTTGGCGTGAGTTCGGAGGCCGGCCGATGAGCGCCGCCCGCCTCACCCTCCTCGCCGGCGCCGCCCTGGGCCTCACCGCGCTTGCGGCCTGCGGCGGCCCGCCGCCCGGCGACCCGCACCGCCAGATCGGCCCGAACCCCTATTTGCCGGACATCCACCAGTACCTCATGCCGCCGATGAAGGTGCCGAAGACCGAGCCTTGGGGCTCGGCGGTCCCGACCGTCGCGCCGGGCCTGCAGATCAAGGCGCTGGCGCAGAACCTGAAGAACCCGCGCTCACTCTACGTCCTCCCCAACGGCGACGTCCTGGTGGCCGAGACCGACGGGCCGCCTGGGCCGGTCAACCGGCCCAAGGAGTTCGTCATGAACTGGATCGAGAAGCAGGCGCATTCCAAGACCAAGGCCGCTCAGCGCATCCTGCTGATCCGCGACCCCGGCAATGGCGCCCCGCCGCAGACCACCGTCTTCATCGACCACCTGACCTCGCCGTTCGGCATGGTGCTGGTGGGCAGCGACTTCTACGTCGCCGACACCGACGCGGTGCTGCGCTTCCCCTATCAGACCGGCGACACCCAGATCACCGCCCCGCCGCAGAAGCTGACAGACCTGCCGGGCGGCCCGATCGACCACCACTGGACCAAGAGCCTGACGGCCAGCCCCGACGGAACGAAGCTCTACGCCGGCGTCGGCTCCAACTCGAACATCACCGAGAACGGCATGCCCGCGGAATTGGATCGCGCGCAGATCTGGGAGATCGATCGAACGACCGGCGCGCACCGGCCCTACGCCACGGGCCTGCGCAACCCCAACGGCCTGACCTTCGAGCCCACGACCCATGTGCTGTGGGCCGTGGTCAATGAGCGCGACGAATTGGGCCCCGACCTGGTGCCCGACTACATGACCTCTGTGAAGGACGGCGCCTTCTACGGCTGGCCCTACAGTTACTACGGCCAACATGTGGACCCGCGGGTGAAGCCGCAGAAGCCGGAGATGGTCGCCAAGGCGATCCCGCCGGACTACGCCTTGAGCTCGCACGTGGCCCCGCTCGGTATGGTGTTTTACACGGGCGATGCGCTGCCGGTCGCCTATCACGGCGGCGCCTTCGTGGCCGAGCATGGCAGCTGGAACCGCCCGCAGCTCAATGGCTACCGCGTCGTCTACATCCCCTTCGCCGACGGCCGGCCGAACGGCATGGCGCAGGACGTGGTGACCGGCTTCGTGGGCGCCGACGGCAAGGCGAAGGGCCGGCCGGTCACGGTGGCGGTCGATGGCAAGGGCGCCCTGCTGATCGCCGATGACGTCGGCAACACAGTCTGGCGGGTCACCGCCGCCGGAGCGCCGCCATGAGGTCGAAGGTGGTCTGGGAGGACTCAGGCGCGCGGACCATCGTCCTGATCCTCGATCCGGGTGAGGAGGCCTTCGCGGCGATCACCGCTTTCGCGGCGAAGGAGAAGATCGAGGGCGCCTCTCTGACGGCGCTGGGCGCGTTCGAGCGCGCGACCGTCGGCTGGTTCGATTTCGCCAAGAAGGACTATACGCCGATCCGGGTGGACGAGCAGTGCGAGGGCCTGAGCCTGGTCGGCGATCGCGCTGGGCGACGACGGTCAGCCCAGCCTGCACGTCCATGCGGTGGTGGGCCTCAGCGACGGCTCGACCCGCGGCGGCCATCTGTTGAACGCGGTGGTGAAGCCGACGCTGGAGGTGACGATCGTCGAAACCCCGGCCCACCTGCGCCGCCGCAAGCGGCCCGAGCTAGGCGTGGCCCTGATCGATCTCGGTTGAGGATAGGAGCCCAATCATGACGGAAGCCAATACCAAGGGCCGTGAAGCCAACGCCGCCCAGCCGCTCGGCGAGCGCAAGGGCACGGCGTCCAAGTCCGCCACGCGCGCCACTGGCCGAGCAGAGCGCAAGAGCGCCGGTCCGGACGGCCCGGACGCCGCAGCGGTCAGCCGCACGCTCAAGCGCTGAGGCTTGCCGTGGAAGTCCTTCGGCTCGACCACGCCGCGATCAAGACCGTGCGTCTGGAGGAGACTCGCCGCTTCTTCGAGGAGGTCTTGAACCTCAAGGTCGGCCCACGCCCCGACTTCGACTTCCCCGGATAGTGGCTGTACGCCGGCAGCCATGATGTGGTGCATCTGGTCCAGACGGACGCCGCCAAGGCGCACTCGAAGGTCGCCAGCATCAACCACTTCGCCTTGCGAGTCGCTGACATCGACGAGGCGGCGGACGCCCTGACGGCCCGCGGCGTCGCCTTCGAGCAGGAGGACACGCCGGGCGGCGAACTGCGCCAGCTCTACATCACCGATCCCAACGGCGTGCGGATCGAACTGAACGCCGCAGGTCAGTCGAGCGCCGCTGGGGGCGTCGTCTAGCGCAGCTGGCTGTCCTTGCTGCCGCGCCGGTTGATGCCCAGCACGATGCGGCTGTCACGGCCGGACTGGCAGCGGACGCAGGTTCGCGCGCCCGGCATGGCCTTGCGCCTGGCGTCCGGGATTGGCTCGCCGCACTCGTCGCAAAGGCTTGCGCCTTCGCCCGCCGGCATCCGGGCGCGGGCCGTGAGCACGCCATCGGTGATGGTGTCCTCGATCTGATCCAGGACGGCGCCTTCGTGGGCCCAGCCAGTGGCCATCTCGTCTCCGATTTCTCCAACTTCTCAGCTGCTTAGATATGAGGGCGAAGACGTGAGTTCCAGGGGCCGCGTCCGACGGTCGCTGGCGCCGTGCGCTGCGGGGTGCTAGAACAAGTCCGGAACATCGGAGGTATCCTTGGCCCATCGCGCCGGCAGCGCCGACCTTCCCCTGCACGGCGGGCGCGTGCCGCCATGGCTCGCGCAGCGCATGGCGCGGCTGGGCGCGGTGATCAGCCAGGCCATAGTCCATCACTACGGTCGCGACGAGCTGATGCGGCGGCTGGCGCACCCCTTCTGGTTCCAGTCGTTCGGCGCGGTCATGGGGATGGACTGGCATTCGTCCGGCATCACCACCAGCGTCATCGGGGCGCTGAAGCGTGGCCTGGCGCCGCTGTCGGATGAGCTGGGGCTTCATGTCTGCGGCGGCCGGGGCAAGCATTCACGCGCCACGCCGGCAGAGCTGATCGCGGTCGGCGAGCGGGTGGGTCTGGACGGTATGGCCCTGAGCTCGGCCAGCCGGCTGGTGGCCAAGGTGGACAGCGCCGCCGTCCAGGATGGTTTCGACCTCTATCTGCACGGCTTCATCGTCGCCGACGACGGCCAGTGGGTGGTGGTGCAGCAGGGGATGAACGGCGACCGCGGCCAGGCGCGCCGCTACCACTGGCTGTCCGAGGGCCTGAGCAGCTTCGTCGAGGCGCCGCACGCCGCGATCGAGGGCCATGGCCAGGGCGAAATCGTCAACCTCACCGACCGGCGGGCCGCCGCCGCGCGGTCAGCGCAGGTGGAGATGCTGGGCGCGCTGGGCCCCGACGGCATTCTGCGCGAGCTGGCGAAGCTGGAGCCGCCCACGACGGCGGAGCTTCCCGCCCAGATGGCGCTGCCGCACCTGATCCTGCCGGATCATCACGACGTGCGCGTCGAGGACGTGGTCGCGCGCAGGCTGCACGGGACGCTGGCGGCGGCGGCCGATCGAGGGCCGGCAGACTTCGCCGACCTGCTGCTGACGCCGGGCGTCGGGGCGCGGACGGTGCAGGCGCTGGCGATGGTGGCCGAGGTGGTGCACGGCGCGCCCAGTCGGTTCAGCGACCCCGCCCGGTTCTCCCTGGCCCTGGGCGGCAAGGACCGCCATCCGTTCCCGGTGCCAATCAAGGTCTACGACCAGACCCTGGGGGTCCTGAAGTCGGCGGTGGCGAACGCCAGGCTGGGGCGCGAGGATGAACTCGGCGCCCTGAAGCGGCTGGACGACCAGGCACGGCGGCTGGAGCGCCACGCCGCCGGCCCCAGCCTTGAGTCGCATATCGCGGCCGAACGCGCGGCCTCGCACCGCTATGGCGGGCGCAGCGTCTTCGGATGGGAGACGGAGCCGGCGGGAGCGCAAGGCGCGGCGAGATCGTTTCGCCAGCCGTGAAGCGCCCCACGCCCGCCAGCCTGAAGAAGGTCACGCCGCAGAACCTTGAGTTGCTCGGCGCGGCGCGCCTGGCCGAGCTGCTGGCCGCCGCCGCCGAGGCGCGCCCGGAGATCAAGCGCCGCCTGCGGATGGAGCTGGCGGCGGAGCAGGGCGCCGAGGCGCTGGCGGTGGAGATCGACAAGCGGTTGGCCTCGCTGGAGACCAGCCGGGGCAAGATTTCCTGGCGCCAGCGGCCGGGCTTCGTGCGCGACCTCGACGGGTTGCGCGGGCTGATCGTCGGGCGGCTGGCGGACCTCGATCGTGCGAGCGCCGTGCGGCGGATGTGGATGTTCCTCGGCGCAGGCCGCTGGGTCGGCAGTCGCCTGCGGGACAAGCATGGCGCCCTGGCGGCGGTGTTCGACCAGGCGGCGCAGGACCTGGGCGCCTTGCTGGCGGACAGCGACCCGGCGGCGGCCGCCGAAGGGCTCGCCGCCGCCATCGCCGATTGGCCAGCGGCCTGGGCCGTCTGGCTTCCCATTGCGCTGCGGCGCGCCTCACCCGGGCTCGCGGCCGAGGCCCTGCGACGGCTGAGTACGCGGACCGGCGCCACCGCGAGCTGGCTGCCCTTGATCCGGCAACTCGCCGACGCCGCCGAAGATCCCGACGCCTACCGGGCCACCTTCACCCACAAGGCGCTGCTGGACCCATCGGCCGCCGCCGAGGTCGCTCAGCGGATGCTGGCAGCCGGCCGCCTCGCCGAGGCTGCGGCCCTGCTGGAGGCGTCGCGTCCGCGTGGCGGCCGCTCGATCCTGGGGCGCGGCAAGGGGCCTGAGCCCGACTTCGACTGGGAGAGCGCCTGGATCGAGACCCTGGACCGCTCAGGCCGCGCGGACGAGGCCCAGGCGGCCCGCTGGGCGTCGTTCGAGCGGACCCTGTCGGCGGCGCGCCTGCGCGATATCACCCGCCGGTTGGCCGATTTCGACGACGTGGAGGCCGAGAGCCGGGCCTTCGCCCACGCAGCGATCCATGAAGACGTCGACGCGGCCCTGCGGTTGCTGATCGACTGGCCGGCCTTGCCCGAAGCGGCGCGGCTGATCGAAGGGCGTGGCGACGACATCGCCGTGTGCGCCGAGGACGCGGAACTCTGGGCGGCGAAGCTGCGCGCCCGCCAGCCCGAGGCGGCCGAGCGGCTCCTGCGCAAGGCGGCCGCCGCAGCGTTCCGGCGCCGCGAGTTCGCGGTCTGTGACCGGTTGACCGCCGAGGCCGATGCGCTGGAGGGGTGAGGCCGCTAGCCGCTGCGTATCGCGCCCATGGCTTCCTTCACCTTGGCGATGCCGAACTTCCAGACCTCGCCGGGCGCGATGTGCGGCATGGACGGGATCTCGGCAGGATCGACCAGGGCGTGCAGGATCGCGGGGCCCGGCGCGGCCAGGAAGGCGCGGATGGTCTCGTCAAGGCTGGCCGGGTCCTTGGCCGTGAAGCCCTGGCCGCCGCAGGCGCGCGCATAGGCGGCGAAGTCCATGTTCGGGAAGCCGGTGCCCTTGGCGGCGGGCAGGCCCGCGCCTTCCATCTCGAAATGGACCAGGCCCCAGCCGGAGTTGTCGTAGACGACCACCTTGATCGGCAGGCGGTGCTCTACGGCCGTCATGAACTCGCCGGCCAGCATGGTGAAGCCGCCGTCGCCCACCTGCAGGATCACCTGCCGCGACCGATTGAGGATCTGGGCGCCGTTGGCGATCCCCAGGCCCGTCCCGACGGCGGCGTTATTGTGCGAACCGGTCAGCCGCTGGCGGCCGCTCTGCCGCAGCCAGTTGATCGCCCACAGCGTCACCTCGCCGGTGTCGGTGACGAAGATCGCGTCGTCCTGGGCGTGGTCGCTGAGCGTGCGCGCGACCGCCTGCGGGTGGATGTGCTCGCCGCCGCGGCCCGGGTCAGCCTTCTCGTCGAGCATCCGGTCCCAGTCGGCGCGGGCCCTGCCGACCTTGTCGAGGAAGGCGCGGTCGCCGCGCGCCTCCAGCTTGGCCAGCAGCATCTTCAGCGCCGGCCGGACCGAGCCCATGACGCCAAGGGCGATCGGCGTGCGCCGCCCAAGCGCGAAGGCGCGCTCGTCGACCTGGATGACCTTGCCCTTCTTCGGCAGGAACTCCGAATAGGGATAGTCGGTCCCCAGCATCAACAGCAGGTCGGCGTCGGCCACCGCGTCGACGCCCGGCTTGCCGCCTATCAGGCCGACGCCGCCGATCCAGTGCGGGTCGTCGTAGGCCATCAGCTCCTTGCCGCGATAGGTGTGCATCAAGGGCGCCTGCAGCCGCTCCGCCAGCGCCTTCAGCTCCTCCGCCGCGCCGCGGCAGCCGGCGCCGCAGAACACGGCGATGGTCTTCGCCTCACCGATCAGGCGCGCGGCCTCGTTGATGTCGGCCTCCGCGGGCGCGACCTCGGGCCGGGGCCGCAGGGTCGCCAGGCTCGGGACCGGCGTGGAGACCTTGGCGGCGAAGATGTCGGGCGGGATACTGATGTGGGCCACGCCGCGCTTGCCATAGGCCTCGGCGATGGCCTGGTGGATCACCGCGGCGGCTTGGTCCGGCGAGGCGATGGTCTGGGTGTAGATCGCCACGTCGCGGAACAGCAGGTCCGGGCTGTCCTCCTGTAGGTAGTCGATGCCGCGCTTCGCCGAGGGCACGCCGCCGGAAATCGCCAGGACCGGCGCATGGTCCTTCGCCGCCTCGTAGAGTCCGGCCACCAGATGATTGGCGCCGGGCCCGGTCGTGCCGCAGCAGACGCCGAGCCGGCCGGTCAGCTTGGCCTGGCCGGCGGCGGCCAGGGCCGCGCCTTCCTCATGCCGCACGCCGACCCATTCAACGGCGTCCTGCGCCTCGATGGCGTGGGTGAAGGGGTTCAGCGCGTCGCCGACGATGCCGAACACCTGCTTCACGCCGATCTCGGCGAGGGTCTCCACGAGAAGTTCGGCGACGGTCTTGGACACGGGCGGCTCCGGGTAAGGTCTCGCCGCACAACGCATCGGGCGGGCGCTGGGTCCTTGGCATCCGGGCGGTTCGGCGCCGGTCGGCCGATCCACGCGTTGGGCTGGGCGATGACCACGCTTCCCGGCTTGCCGCTCGCCCTCGATTTCGCGCCCATGGAGGCCAAGCTCGTCGCCGTCCTGCCGACGGAGGGCGGCTGGCGGTTCGAACCCAAGTGGGATGGCTTCCGGTGCCTGGCGTTCCGCAGCGGCGACCAGGTCGAGCTGCGGGCGAAATCCGGCAAGCCGCTGGGCCGCTATTTTCCGGACGTGGTCGCTGTCCTGCGGGCGCTGCCGGTGGCGCGCTTCATCGTCGACGGCGAACTGACCATTCCGGTGAACGGTGAACTGTCCTTCGACGCCCTTCAGATGCGGCTGCACCCCGCGGAAAGCCGGGTTCGCAAGCTCGCCGCGGAGACGCCCGCCACCCTTGTCCTGTTCGATTGCTTGATGGACGCCCACGGCGAAAGCCTGACCAACGCGCCGCTATCGGAACGCCGTGCGGAGCTAGAGGTCCTGTTCGAGCGCTTCGGCGGTGCCGGGCATGTCCGCCTGTCGCCCAGGGCCGATGACCTGGCTGAAGCCCAGGCGTGGCTCGCCCAGACCGGCGCGGTCCTGGACGGCGTTGTCGCCAAGCGCCTTGACGGGTCCTACCAGTCCGGCGAGCGAGCCATGCTGAAGATCAAGCGCCTGCGCACCGCCGACTGCGTGGTCGGCGGCTTCCGTTATGAGCGCGATAGCACCCAGGTGGGCTCACTGCTGCTCGGCCTCTACGACGAGACGGGCAAGCTCGACCACGTGGGCTTCACTTCGGCGATCTCCGACGCCGAGCGTCCGGCGTTGACGAGACGGCTGGAGGCGTTGGCCGGCGGCCCGGGCTTCACCGGCGACGCGCCGGGCGGCCCAAGCCGCTGGAGCAACGGACGCTCGGCGGATTGGACGCCGCTGAAGACGAAGCTGGTGGTCGAGGTGCGCTACGACCACGTCACCGGCGACCGCTTCCGCCACGGCACCACGCTGCTGCGCTGGCGGCCGGACAAGGCGCCGCGGCAATGCACGCTCGCCCAGCTCCGTTCGGAATCCGCCAGCCTGCTGGGCGAGGCCCTGTCGGTCTAGTCGCGCAATTCGATCCAGGTGGGCGCGTGGTCGCTGGCCTTCTCCCGGCCCCGGAATTCGCGATCGACGTCGGCCGCCACAAGGCGCTTGGCGATTGTGGGGCTGAGCAGAAGATGGTCGATCCTCAGGCCGGCGTCGCGGCCGTAGGCGTTCCGGAAGTAGTCCCAGAACGTGTAGATGCGCTCGCCCGGATGCATCTGGCGCAGGGCGTCGGCCCAGCCCTGGTCCACCAGGGCCTTGTAGGCGGCGCGCACTTCCGGCCGGAACAGGGCGTCGTCCAGCCACCGCTCGGGCTTGTAGACGTCGAGGTCGGTGGGCATGACATTGTAGTCGCCGGCCAGGACCACCGGGTGGCCACTCTTCAGGAGGCCGGCGGCGCGTTCGCTGAAGCGCTCGAACCACCGCAGCTTGAAGTCGAACTTCGGCCCCGGCGCCGGATTGCCGTTCGGCAGGTAGAGGCAGCCGACGATCAAGCCGTCCACGGCGGCCTCGATGTAGCGGCTCTGGACGTCTTCCGGGTCGCCGGGCAGGCCGCGATGCGTCTCGATGGGCGTAGAGCCCCTGGCCAGGATCGCGACCCCGTTCCAACCCTTCTGCCCATGCCAGATCGCGCCGTAGCCGGCCGCCTCGATCTCGCTCAGCGGAAAGCGCTCCTGCGGCGCCTTCAGCTCCTGCAGGCAGGCGACATCCGGCTGCGTTTCGGCCAGCCATTCCAACAGCTGGGGAAGGCGGCCATTGATCCCGTTCACGTTGAAGGTGGCGATGCGCACGCGACGAATACGTTCGAGCCGGCCCGGCGTTGCACATTGTGACCGGCGCGTCGTCTAGCCGATCAGCCGCTCAAGGATGGCGAGCGCCTGACGCAGGCAGGCGACCCGTACGGCGCCGCGCCCGACATCGCCAAAGTGGGTTTCCTGGGTTTCGATCGCGCCGTCGCGGCGGGCGCCGGCGAAGTAAGCCGTGCACCGCAGCCGCGTGCTGAATGACCAGCTTGATGACGCCGACGTCGATTCCGATAGTGGTCGGCCCCGCGCCTTCCTTCGAGCGGTCGCGACCGAACTTCACGACGCACTCGCGGTCGATCTCGACGAAGGTCTTCCGGCCGAGGCGGCGCTTGAGCATGTCGAGCGGCTCTTGGACCGGCCGGGCGCCTTGCCCACTTCCTTCATGTCGCTGATATGGAGGTCGATCAGCTCGCCGAACGTCTGCGGCTTGCCGATCTTCGAACGGACGGGCGGCCGGCCCTGGTCGATCGCCCGCTCGGCGTCGACGCCCCAGTTCTTGGCGTCCTCGTGCCGGATGAAGGTCTCACTGATAGAGTGGCCCTTCCGCCGGACCTGGACGCGCCAGGCACCGGATTTTTCTCGGAGGATCGTGGCTATTTCCGCGTGCAAATCCCGTGCAGTCAGTCGTCGAAAGTTGGCAAATCGGGGCGTAGAACGTCGCAAAATCGAGGATGAAATCGCTCATCCAACTTGTTGAAGTATCTCACTAACTAACTGAAATGAAACATCATTTACTTAGTATAGCGCCGATGATGGATTGGACCGACCGGCATTGCCGGGTCCTGCACCGGATGCTGACGGGCCGCGCGGTGCTCTACACCGAGATGCTGACGACGGGCGCGATCCTGCACGGGGACCGCGCGCGGCTCCTGGCCTTCGATCCGGCGGAGCATCCGGTGGCGCTGCAGCTGGGCGGGTCGGAGCCGGCGGACCTGGCGGCGGCGGCGCGGATCGGCGAGGCCGAGGGCTACGACGAGATCAACCTCAACGTCGGCTGCCCGTCCGACCGGGTGCAGTCGGGCCGTTTCGGCGCCTGCCTGATGCGCGAGCCGGAGCTGGTGGCCGAGTGCATGGCGGCCATGGGGGCCGCGGTGAAGGTCCCTGTGACGGTCAAATGCCGCATCGGGGTCGATGACCAGGACCCGCAGGAGAGCCTGTTCCGCCTGGTCGACCTCTGCGCCGCGGCCGGGGTGCGCCACTTCGTGGTGCATGCCCGCAAGGCGATCCTGAAGGGCCTGTCGCCCAAGGAGAACCGCGACGTCCCGCCGCTGAACTATCCCCTGGTCTGGCGGCTGAAGGCCGAGCGGCCAGAACTCACCGTGGTGATCAACGGCGGGATCGGTTCGCTGGCGGAGGCCGAGACGCATCTGGCGCACGTCGACGGCGTCATGCTGGGCCGCGCGGCCTATCACACCCCGGGCCTGCTGGGCGAAGCCGACCGGCGGCTGTTCGGCGTGGGCGAGACAGTGGGCGCGGTGCAGGCGGTCGAACGCTACCGCCCCTACATCGCCCGCGAACTGGCGGCCGGGACCCATCTGGCGGCCATGACCCGCCACATGCTGGGCCTGTTCCACGGCCTCGCGGGCGCGCGGACCTGGCGGCGCATCCTGACGGTGGAAGGCGTGAAGCCCGGCGCGGGTCTGGAGGTGGTCGACGCCGCGCTGGCGGCCGTCTCAGGTTTTTCAGACGGATCAGGGCTTCAGGATCAGCGTCTCGCGCGTCGCCTGGAAGCTGGCGAGGCGGCCTAGGTAGGTCATCCCGAGCAGCGAGGTGTCGAGGCCCTTGTCGATGATCAGGGCGTCGACGTTGGTCAGCGTCGCCCCGCCCACCGTCACCTTGGCCAGCTTGACGGCCGCGGCGCGGGCCTGGCCGGCGGCGGTGGTGACCGTGTAGCCGTACTTCAGGTCGGCCAGGTCGAAGCCCAGCCGCCGCGCGTCGCCGGGCGTCAGCGCCACGGCGGTGGCGCCGGTGTCCACCAGGAAGCGCACGCTGGCGCCATTGACCTCGCCCTGCGCCCAATAGTGGCCGTCGCTGGCCTTGCGGATCTCGGCCTGAGGCTCGCTGGGCGGCGGGGTCGGCGTCGACACCGGCATGGGCGCGATGATCGGCCCAGAGGTCGCCGCCTCAGCGGCCCGCAGCTCCGGCAGGCGGTGGGAGACCATCAGAATGGTCTCGGCGCTGACCACGGCCGACAGGGCCGCCAGGCTCGTCACCAGAGTGAATTTAAGGGCCTCGGACACTGTTTCAGCAACCCCACATCGGCCATTTTGACCTGTTGTTCTGAGCCGAAACTAACCCAGGTGAGGTTTTGAAGCGGTGAAGATGCAGGCTTAACCAAACATGGCCAGCTTGTCGGGACGGATGCGGCTGCGGCGCGCCGGCAGCTGGGCCATGATTTCCGCTCGTTCCGCGTCGCTCAACCGCGACCAGGTCGCCACTTCAGAGAGCTGGCGGTAGCAGCCCATGCAGAGGCCGCTTTCCCCGTCGACCACGCAGACCTTGATGCAAGGGGTGGCGATGGCCTTGGGCGGGCCGCCGGGCGGGGCGGGCGGCGGCAAGGTCGGCTTGAGGGGCGGGCGTTCGCTCATGGCTGCGGCAGAGCGTAGGTGACGATGGCCTGGGCCGCCAGCCGGTCCGGCCCCTCTGTCCAGAGCCTGACGTCGCAGACGGCGTTGCGGCGGCCGAGCCGCAGCAGCTGCGCCTCGGCGTGCAGGTCGCCGGGGACCGCGCCGCGCAGGAAACTCATGTTCAGGGCCGAGGTCACCGCCATCAACTGGTCGCCGATGTGCGCCAGCACAAGGGCGTAGGCCGCCGTGTCGGAGAGCGACATCAGGGTGGGCCCCGAGATCACGCCGCCGGGCCGCAGCAGGCCCTCGCGATAGGCCGCCACCACCTTCACCCGTCCCGGCGCGACCTCGGTCACGGTGGGGAAGGCGACCGGCGCGGCGTCGGGGAAGGCCTTGCGCAAGAGGGCGTTGACGCCCGCGGCGTCGAGAACAGGGTTCGGCGTGGCCATAGCCCCTTACATGCAACCGGGGCGGAAGCTGGACAAGTAAATTATAGTCATAAGTAACACCATTCGATGTCACTGTTACGCCAAACATTAAATACTGTTCATTGCCTCCAATTAATTTGAGATTCTGCAGGTGAGCGCCCAGTTTCCGGCCGGGGCTTATCCTGAGGGAGAAACATTCATGAAAACCGCTGCTATCATTCTGGCGACCCTCGGCCTCGCTGTCGCGGGAAGCGCCATCGCCGCCGATCACCTGACCGCCGTCGATTACATCAAGGCCGCCCGCTGCAAGGGCCTGGCCGAAGGGCTCGGCGCCACCGCCAACACCTCCAGCCTCGACGCCCTGGTGAAAAGCGAGGGCGCGATCCAGCCCACGCCGATCTACACGCGCGCCCAGGACGAAATGCAGCGCGCCAAGCGCGACGCCAGCCACGACGACGCCAAGGACCGCCTGACAGCCGAACTCAACGGGCCCTGCATGGCCTTCATGAGCGGCGGCAAGGTGACCGCCTCGGCCCGCTGACGACCGACCGCGCTTTCGCCCCACTCGGCTGATCTGTAGCCGGCGCGCCGAACCCCCCAGGTCGGCGCGCTTTTCCTTGCG
This sequence comes from Phenylobacterium sp., assembly GCF_004799515.1. Lineage (GTDB taxonomy): Bacteria > Pseudomonadota > Alphaproteobacteria > Caulobacterales > Caulobacteraceae > Phenylobacterium. The sequence goes on from NZ_SSMX01000026.1 coordinate 273,173, forward strand.
GGGAACCCGGGCTTCGGCTTCGGTCTTCCGTGTTGAGGACGGACGGGGCGTGGAAGGGGCGGTGTCGCTTTGAGTTCGGGGACCAGGCCTGCGTTGCTGACGCCGGGCGACACCTGCTGGCGCACGGCGCGCTCCGACCGGGCGGCCTTCCTGGTGGACTCCGAGGCCTATTTCGCCGCTGTCTTCGACGCCCTGCAGAACGCGCGCCGCTCGGTGCTGCTGCTGGGCTGGGGCTTCGACCCGCGCACCCGGCTGTTCCCCGACGGTTATGACGGCCCTGACGACCCGGACGAGGTGGGCCGCATCCTGATCGAGCTGGCCCGCGCGCGGCCGGAGCTCGACGTGCGCCTGCTGATCTGGCGTTCGGCCTTCGCCATCGCCGCTCAGCAGGAGTTCTTCCCGCACCGGGCGCGGCGGTGGTTCAAGGGCTCGCCGGTGAAGTTCTGGCTGGACGACCACGTGCCCTTCGGCGCCTGCCACCATCAGAAGGTGCTGGTGATCGACGACCGGATCGCCTTCTGCGGCGGCGGCGACATCTCGGTGGACCGCTGGGACACGCCGGGTCACCGCGACGACGACCCGCGGCGGATCATGCCGGACCAGGACTACCACGCGCCCCGCCACGAGGTGATGATGCTGGTGGACGGGCCGGCCGCCGCGGCGCTGGGCGACCTCTGCCGCATCCGCTGGGCCAAGGCCACGGGCGAGACGGTGGCCCCGCCCGAGGACGCCGGCGGCGATCCCTGGCCCGACCATGTGCCGGCCGCGCTGACGGACGTGGAGGTGGGCATCGCCCGCACCGTGCCGGCCTGGAAGGCGCAGGAGGAGGTGGACGAGATCCGCCGCCTGTCGCTGGCCGCCATCGCCCAGGCCCGCGAGATCATCTACTTGGAGAACCAGTACTTCACCTCGCCCTTGATCACCGAGGCGATCGCCGCGCGGCTGGCCGAGCCGGACGGGCCGGAGGTGGTGCTGGTCTCCACCGGCCATGCGCCGAGCTGGTTCGACCACCTGACCATGGACCGGGCGCGCGGCGCGATGATCTGGCGGCTGCGTTCGGCCGACGTCTTCGGCCGCTTCCGGGCCTTCTGGCCAGCCACCGCCAAGGGCGACACCATCATCGTCCACTCCAAGACCAGCGTCTTCGACGACCGGGTGGTGCGCGTGGGCTCGGCCAACCTCAACAACCGCTCGGGCGGCTTCGACACCGAGTGCGAGCTGGCGGTGGAGAGCGACGACCCGCGGACGCGCCTGGCCATCGCGGCCTTCCGTGACCGGCTGGTCGGCCACTTCATGGGCCTCACCGGCGACGCCGTCGGCAAGGCCCGCATCGACTTCGGCGGCCTAGTCCCGGCGATCGACGCGCTCAACCGCGCGGGCCGGTTGCGCCCCATCGAGCCGCCCAAGGTCACCGCCTTCGGGGAGTTCGTGGCCCAGTACCACCTGGGCGACCCGCAGGACACCAAGGACTCCTGGAACCCCGGCCGCCGCCGCGAGCGGCTCTACCAGGCGGTGCGCGAGATGCAGTTCCTGGGCGCGCCGGCGGCCATCGCCAGCCTGGACGATTAGCCCGCCACCTCGAAGTCCATCACCAGGGGCAGGTGGTCGGAGGCCACGCGGGTGATCGGGGCGAAGGGCGCGAAGACGTCGGTCACCCGGATCTCCGGGCTCACGAACAGGTGGTCGATGCGCAGCACCGGCAGCGGCGAGGGGAAGGTGGCCGTGGGCGTCTGGGTCTTGGCCAGCCGCCGGGCCGGCGACAGCCCCTTCAGGAAGGTGCGGTAGACCACCGAGGTGGCCGTCGCGTTGAAGTCGCCCAGCAGGATCTTCGGGCCCTGGCAGTGGGGATGCTGCAGCCAGGTCGGGCCGGCCAGGAAGGCCGCCTGGATCTGCTGCTCACGCGGCACCAGGCCCAGGTGGGTGTTGATGATCTGGACCGGCGCGCCGTCGATCTCCACCTCGACCCACAGCGCCCCGCGCGGCTCGAGCTGCGGGATCGGGCCGTAGCCGGGTAGGGGACCCGACTTCACCAGCCGCTCGGGGAAGCCGGTCAGGATCGCGTCGCCGTAGCGTTCCTCCTCGACCGTCAGCGCCGCGTTGAAATGGCAGGCCATGTCCAGCCGCTCGGCGATCTGATGGGCCTGGTCCACATGACCGGTGCGCGCGCGGCCGACGTCCAGCTCCTGCAGGGCCACGATGTCGGGCTCGAGCTGCGCCAGGACGTCCGCCACCCGGCCGACGTCCAGCTTGCGGTCGTTCCCGACACAGCGGTGGACGTTGTAGGTGACGATCCTCGGCATGGCTCCCCATCAGGCGTGCGCCGGTTGGCGGGCGCTGGCAAGGCTTGGGAACGGTTGCCGCGCCCTTCGGTTCGCCTCATGGTCGGGCTTGGGCGTTGGGGGACGACGATGCTGGGGATGCTGGCGGCAGCCTTGATGCAGGCTGCGGCGACGGGGCCATCCGTCATCACCAATCCGGGTTGGGCGGAAAAGCCAACGGGGCGCGACTTGGCTTTATCCTATCCAAGGGCGGCATTGGCCGCGAATATAGACGGGCGCGCATCTATTCGTTGTGAGGTGAGCAACGCCGGCGGGCTGATCAAATGCCGGGTGACGACCGAATATCCAACGGGCCAAGGCTTCGGTGACGCCGCCCTAGCTATGTCGGCCAAGTTCAAAATGAAACCGCGCACGCGTGACGGCGCTGCTGTGGCTGGCGGCGTTGTAGATATCCCGATCACCTTCGCACTGCCGCAGTCTTCAGCGACATCCGACCCGGCTCAGCCGCTTCTCACGATGCAAGCTATAACCGTGACGGCTAAACTTCCCCTTGTGACGCCGGCCAACGATCACACGTTCCACTATTACCCGGACCGAGCTCTTGCAGAGCGGGTGCAGGGGAAAGTGATGCTCCGGTGCACAATCGCCGCGACAGGAATTCTGGGCGATTGCGGGATCGAATCCGAAGAGCCGAAGGACTATGACTTTGGGTCAACAGCCGTCCAGCTCGCTTCCAAAGTTAAGACAGCGCCGCACCTGACAGATGGTGTTCCAACTGCCTTTGGTCCCGTCAGGGTGCCGTTCTATTTCATCATTCCTAGGTGACGTTGACGTAAGCGTCATCTTCCCTCGCCGCATCCTTCCGGCGTATGGTCAGCGCGTCGGCGATACGCCGTAAATGCGCCCGCCCGGGAGATGGCCATGAACCTCAACTTCAGCCCCGAAGAGAACGCCTTCCGGCAAGAGGTGCGGGCCTTCATCGCCGAGAACTATCCGGCCGAACTGCGCGCGGCGCAGGATAGCGGCCGGCCGCTGACCAAGGCCGAGTACCTGATTTGGCACAAGGTGCTGGCCAAGAAGGGCTGGGTCGCGCCCTCGTGGCCGAAGCAGTACGGCGGGACCGACTGGACCCCGACCCAGAAGTACATCTGGTCCGAGGAGAGCGCGCGGGCCGAGACCCTGCCGCCGCTGCCGTTCGGCGTCTCCATGCTGGCGCCGGTGCTCTACACCTTCGGCTCCGACGAGCAGAAGGCGAAGTTCCTGCCGGGCATCTACAACGGCGAGGTCTGGTGGTGCCAGGGCTATTCCGAGCCGGGCGCGGGCTCCGACCTGGCCAGCCTGAAGACCAAGGCCGAGCGCATCACCGGCGACGACGGCAAGGAATACTACCTGGTCAACGGCCAGAAGACCTGGACGACGCTGGGCCAATACGCCGACTGGGGCTTCTTCCTGGTCCGCACCGATCCCGACTCCAAGCCGCAGGCCGGCATCTCCTTCCTGCTGATCGACATGAAGACGCCGGGGATCTCGGTCCGACCGATCATCACGCTCGAGGGCGGCCACGAGGTGAACGACGTCTTCCTCGACAATGTGAAGGTGCCGGTCGAGAACCGGGTGTTCCACGAGAACCAGGGCTGGACGCTGGCCAAGGCGCTGCTGGCGCACGAGCGCTCGGGCATCGCCGGGGTGGCGCGGTCGAAGCGCAACCTCGAGAAGCTGCGTGAGATCGCCAGCACCGAGCATTCCGACGCCGGCGGCCCGCTGCTGGGCGACGCCTTCTTCCGCCGCAAGGTGGCCGAGCTGGAGATCGACCTGACGGCCCTGGAGTTCACCGAGCTGCGCACCCTGGCCGGCGAATCCAGCGGCAAGGGCCCTGGCCCCGAAAGCTCGATCCTCAAGATCAAGGGCACCGAGATCCAGCAGCGCCTGCAGGAACTGGCCCTGGAGGCCGTGGGCCATTACGGCGCGCCGTTCCTGCGCGACCTCGGCCACAACGCCGGCGTCGGCCCCGAGTATGCCGTCGGCCTGGCCGGCGACATGTTCAACGGCCGCAAGACCTCGATCTACGGCGGCTCCAACGAGATCCAACGCAACATCATCGCCAAGATGGTGCTGGGGCTCTAGAGCCTCGCCGTCGACGCCCGACCGACCGCCTTCTGACCGACAACGCCTGCCGGAGTAGCCCCGTGGACTTCAACTTCACCGACGAGCAGTCGATGCTGCGCGACACCGTGGCGAGCTATCTGGCCGACCATTATTCCTTCGACCAGCGCCGGGCGATGCTGAAGGCGCCGCCGCACTGGAGCCCCACGATCTGGAAGGCCTTCGCCGAGGAGCTGGGCATCCTGGGCGCGCCCTTCGCCGAGGAGCTGGGCGGCCTGGGCGGCGGGCCGGTCGAGAACCTGGTTGTCATGCAGGAGATGGGCCGCGCCCTGGTCGTCGAGCCCTACCTGGGCACGGTGGTGATCGGCGGCGGCTTCCTGAAGCACTCCGGCTATCCACAGGCCGAGGCGCTGATCGGGCAGATCATCGCCGGCGAGGCGATCTTCGCCTTCGCCTACGCCGAGCCGCAGGGCCGCTACAACCTCGCCGACCTGAAGACCACGGCGAAGAAGGAGGGCGGGTCCTATGTCCTGAACGGCCAGAAGGCGGTCGTGATCGGCGCGCCCTACGCCACCCACCTGATCGTCACCGCCCGCACCGCCGGCGGCCAGCGCGACGCCGAGGGGATCAGCGTCTTCATCGTCGAGAAGGGCGCGGCCGGCGTCACGACGCGGGACTATCCGACGGTCGACGGCCACCTCGCCTCCGAGGTCGTGCTGGAGAACGTCAAGGTCGACGGCTCGGCCCTGGTGGGCCCCGAGAACCACGCCCTGCCGCTGATCGAGAAGGTGGTGGACGAGGCCGTCGTGGCCACCTGCGGCGAGGCCTGCGGCGTCTTGGCCAAGCTGCATGAGGGGACGCTGGAGTACACCCGCCAGCGCAAGCAGTTCGGCCAGCCGATCTCGGCCTTCCAGGTGCTGCAGCACCGCATGGTCGACATGTTCATCCAGGTCGAGCAGTCGGTCTCGATGACCTACATGGCCACCATCAAGCTCAGCGACGAGGCGGAGCGGGCCAAGGCCGCCGCCGCCGCCAAGGTGCAGATCGGCAAGGCGTGCAAGTTCGTCGGCCAGAACGCCATCCAGCTGCACGGCGGCATGGGCATGACCGACGAGATGGCCATCGGCCACTACTTCAAGCGCGCCACCATGATCGAGAGCGCCTTCGGGTCCACCGACCACCACCTGGCCCGCTACGAGTTCCTGAGCCTCGGCCAGGCGGCCTGACCTCTTCACCCGCTGGGTGCGGGCGGGGAGGCGTGACCAGGGCGGCGGGGCGCCCTAAGTCTGGGGCATGGATTTCATCGAGGCGCCCAGCCCCAACTTCGACGCGCGCACCGCCCCGCCGGACATCCTGGTGCTGCACTACACCGGCATGCGCACCGGGCCGGAAGCGCTGGACCGGCTGCGCGATCCCGAGGCCAAGGTCTCATCGCATTACATGGTCGAGGAGGACGGGCGCATCTTCCGCCTGGTCCCAGAGGAGCGGCGCGCCTGGCATGCGGGCGTCTCCTACTGGAAGGGCGAGCGGAACATCAACGGCGTCTCCATCGGGGTGGAGATCGTCAATCCGGGCCACGAGTTCGGCTATCGGCCGTTCCCCGAGGCGCAGGTTGCGGCCGTCGTCTCCCTCATCACGGATATCCGCAGCCGCTGGATGATCCCCGACGACCGCATCGTGGGCCACGCCGACGTGGCGCCGGGCCGCAAGCAAGACCCGGGCGAGCTGTTCCCCTGGAAGCGCCTGGCCGAGGCTGGCCATGGCCTCTGGGTCGAGGCCCCGCCCGCGCCCGGCGCGCCGCTGGCGCAGGGCGAACAGAGCGCGGCGGTCTTCGCCCTGCAGGCCGGCTTCACCCGGCTGGGCTACGACCTGCCGCCATCGGGCCAGTTCGACGCGGCCACCGCGGACGTGGTCACCGCCTTCCAGCGCCATTGGCGCCCGCGGCAGGTGGACGGGATCGCCGACGGCGAGACCCGCGCCCAGCTCATCGCGCTGTTGCGGCTGGCCGGCTGATGCATCCCGCGCCGCTCTTCCATGTGACCGACCGCGACGCCTTGCAGGCCCTGTTGCGCATCCAGCCGTTCGTGACCCTCTGCGCGGCGCCGGACGGCCGTCCGCGCGTCGCCCATGCGCCGGTGGTGGTCACCGAGGCCGACGGCGCGCTCTACCTCGACTTCCACCTGGCGCGCGGTAATGCGTTGGCGCCCTTCCTGGCGGGCGGATTCCGCGCGGTGGCGGTCAGCCTGGGCCCTGACGCATATGTCAGCCCCGACTGGTACGGCGCGCCGGACCAGGTGCCGACCTGGAACTACCTGACCGTCGAGGCCGAGGGGCCGGTGACGGCCATGGACGAGGCCTTGCTGATCGATCTGCTCGACCGGCTCTCCGCCCAGGAAGAGGCGAGGCTGGCGCCCAAGCCGCCCTGGACGCGGGACAAGATGTCGCCGGGCCGCTTCGAGGCCATGCTGCGCGGCATCGTCGGCGCCCGGCTGACCGTCGAGCGGCTGGAGGGGACCTCCAAGCTCTCTCAGAACAAGACGGCCGATCAGCAGGCCGGCGTCGCGGCCGCCCTGGGCGACCATCCGATCGCGGGCCTGATGCACGCCACAATTCCGCCCGCAGCCTGAACGGCGAGAATTCCTAGTCATCAGATCGGGTTCAGAGCGCGGACCGCATCTTGTGCGGGCTTGGCGCCGACCCTTAGCCGACGTGCAAGCGGCTAGACCCTCGAAGGAACCAAGTCATGAACCTCAAGCGCACCGCCCTCATCCTGACCTTGGGCATCGTCGGCTTCGCCGGCGCCGCGGCTACCGCCGACGCCCAGCCGATCCAGCCGGCCAAGCAGGAAGTCCTCGCCCGCGTCCACGCCCAGAAGCATGAGATCCGCGCCGCCGAGCGCGCTGGCAAGATCAGCCCGATGAAGGCCCATCGCCTGCTCGCCGCCGACCACCGGATCGCCCGCGACGTGCGGACCACCGGCCACCTCACCCGCGTCCAGGCCGCCCGCCTGAACCATCAGGAGAACCGCATCCACCGCCACATCAAGAGCTGATCTGACCTGCGGTGTGACGCCGGGACCGCGCGCCCCGCGGCCCCGGCGCTCCGGCCGAAACTTGACCTGCCGGGCTCAAGCCCTCAGGTTCCGCCCCGGACCAGACGGCCGGGCGATCGCGGTCTCCGCAAGGAGGTCGAGGAAAGTCCGGGCTCCACCACGACATGGCGGCGGGTAACGCCCGCCGGGGGCGACCCCAGGGATAGCGCCACAGAAAGCAAACCTCCGCCCTCCGGCCCCTCGTGGGTCCTGGGCGGGAAGGGTGAAAGGGTGGGGTAAGAGCCCACCGGGTGGCTGGTAACAGTCGCCGCATGGCAAGCCCCGCCAGGAGCAAGACCGAATAGGGACCGTGCGCCTTCCGCAAGGAGGGTAGGGCTGTCGTAGGCCTGAGCGGTCCGGGTAGGTCGCGAGAACCGTCCCGCGAGGGGCGGTCCAGAGGAATGATCGTCGCGTCCGGCGCTTCGGCGGCGGGCGGCACAGAACCCGGCTTACAGGCCGTCTGGTCCCCACCTCCGCCATCCGCCACTGGGACGCAATGACACCGGCGCCGGCCCTACGGCTCCGTTTGTTAACAGATGTGGCCAAAGTTCGCTGTATGTTCTGTGGATAAGAACTTCCAATTAACCATACTTGCGGTGGAAGGCTTGGTTTCTCAGGGAAAAGGTCATTTGGAGTCATTTACTCCCAGTTCATCCCATGATACCCCATTCGTACTTCGCTAACCAAATGGACGCGGTTGGGGCGGCTGTTGGCGGGCGAGGACGGGGCGGCTGGTGGGGCTGCCCGAATTCGGGGCTTGGCGGTGTTTCTCTCGACCTTCGAGAAACAGCTGGATGGGAAGCGGCGGATCGTCGTGCCGCAGGATTTCCGCGCCCAGACGGCCGGCCCGTTCGACGGGGTCTTCTGCTTTCCCTCCATCGAGGCCGACTGCATCGAAGGCGGCGGCAAGGCGCTGTTCGACCGCTATGTCGGCCTGGTCGAGGAGCTGGAGTTCGGCGACCCGATCCGCAGCGCGCTGGAGGTCTCGGTCCTCGGCGGCATGGCGCAGCTCTCCTATGACACCGCCGGGCGCATCACCTTGCCGGAGCTGCTCTGCGAGCAGTTCGGCCTGACCGACTGGGTCGCGGTGGTGGGCCTGGGCGACCGCTTCCAGATCTGGAACCGCGACGCCTTCCAGGCGCACCGCGCCGCCCAGCGCGACGTGGCCCGCGAAGGTCTCGCCGCCCTGCGCGCCCAGCAGCGTGCGGCGAAGCTGGGGCAGGCAGCCGGATGACCGCGCCGCACATCCCCGTCCTGCTGAACGAGGTCGTGGACGCGATGGCGCCCGCCGCGGGCAAGACCCTGGTGGACGGGACCTTCGGCGCCGGCGGCTACAGCCGCGCCCTGCTGGCCGAGGGCGCCGGCGTTATCGCCTTCGACCGGGATCCCACCGCCCGGCGCTTCGCCGAGGGCCTGCCCGCCGACCGTTTCCGCCTGGTGGAGGGGCGCTTCTCCGAACTGGACGAAGAGACCGGCGCGGGCGCCGTCGAGGGGGTGGTGCTGGACATCGGCGTCTCGTCCATGCAGCTCGACGAGGCCGAGCGCGGCTTCTCCTTCATGCGCGACGGGCCGCTGGACATGCGGATGGCGGCCTCCGGCCTCACCGCCGCCGACCTGGTCAACGAGACCGAACAGACCGAGCTCGCCCGCATCCTCTTCGTCTACGGCGAGGAGCGCGAGAGCCGCCGCATCGCCCGCGCCATCGTGCGCCGCCGCGAGGAGCAGCCGTTCAGCCGCACCCTGGAGCTGGCTGAGTTCATCGAGAAGGCCCTGGGCGGCCGGCGCGGCGCCAAGGTCCATCCGGCGACCCGCTCCTTCCAGGCCCTGCGCATCGCGGTGAACGAGGAACTGGCCGAGCTGGAGGCGGGTCTCGCGGCCGCCGAGCGGGCGCTGAAGGAGGACGGGCGCCTCTGCGTCGTCACGTTCCATTCGCTGGAAGACAGAATCGTGAAGACCTTCCTGTCGGTGCGGGCGGGCAGGACGCCGGCGGGATCGCGCCACGCGCCGCCGGTGGAAGCCGCCGCGGCGCCGAGCTTCCGGCTGCTGTTCAACGGCGCGCATGGGCCGTCGGACGCGGAGCTGGCGGCGAACCCGCGGGCCCGGTCGGCGAAGCTGAGAGCGGCGGTGCGCACCGCCGCGCCGGTGTGGAGGGCTGCGGCATGAACTGGCTCAATCGCAGGGTGCGGGGCTTCCGCCTGGTCGACCTGGTGGCGCTGGGCCTGCTGACCATGCTGATCCTGGGCGTCTACCTAGCCAAGACCGTGGCCGGCGGCGAGCGCGCCAAGATCGCCGCCGTGGAGCGTCAGATCGTCGCCGAGAAGGCCCGCATCCGTCTCCTGCAGGCCGAGGTCAGCCACCTGGAGCAGCCGGCCCGCATCGAGCGCCTGTCGGAGACCTACCTGAACCTGGCGCCGGTCAGCGAGAAGCGCGTCGCCAACCTGGAAGACCTGCCGCAGCTCGCCCAGAAGCCCCTGGCGATGCCGGTGAAGGCCGTGGCCCCGACGCCCGACCCGATCCTGATCGCGCCGGCCCAGCCGGCCTCGCCGCTGCCCGTGCCCACCCAGGTCGCCGACCTGGCCGGCTCCAAGGTCACGCAGCAATGAGCCTTGGCCAGCTCAGCTTCGGACCCTCCTGGTTCTCCCGGCGCCTGTCGGGGCTGATGTGGCGCCTGGAGCATGCCTTCGAGCGCGCCCGCGCCTCAGGCCGCGCCGAGGACGACACCCGCATCCGCATCTTCTTCGTCCTGTGCCTGTTCTCCCTGGGCTTCATCGTGCTGTCGATCGGGGCGACCCGGGCGGCGCTGTTCTCCCATGTCGCGGAGGGCGACGCCTACGCCCCGCCGATGGGCGCGGCGCGCGCCGACCTCGTCGACCGCAACGGCCAGATGCTGGCCGCCGACCTGCTGCACTACGGCCTCTACATCGACCCGCGCGAGATCTGGGACACCGGCGAGACCCGCCACGTGCTGACTTCGGCCCTGCCGGACCTGACGCCCGAGCGGCTGGAGAAGGCCCTGAGGGCTGGACGCCGCACCTTCGTGATCGGCGGCCTGACGCCGGAGGTCCGCGCCCAGATCCACGACCTGGGCCTGCCCGGCGTCAGCTTCGAGCCGGAGCAGAAGCGGGTCTATCCGCTGGGCTACACCGCCGCCCACCTAGTGGGCTTCGCCGACACCGGCGGCCAGGGCCTGGCCGGCGCGGAGGCGGCGCTGAACGACGAGGTCCGCGAGGCCGCCGCCAGCGGCGGGTCCGTGCCGCTCTCCATCGACCTGCGCATCCAGGCTGCTGTGGAGGACGAGCTCTACAAGGCCGTCGCCCAGTTCCATCCGAAGGGCGCGGCCAGCGTGGTGATCAATGTCCACACCGGCGAGATCCTGGCGCTGGCCAACTATCCGACCTTCGACCCCAACAAGCCCGGCGCCTTCAGTCTGGACGCGCGCCAGAACAAGGCGGCCAACGCGATCTACGAGATGGGCTCGACGTTCAAGGGCTTCACCGTCGCCACCGGCCTCGACACCGGCGTGGCCACGCCGTCCTCGACCTTCGACGCCACCCACCCGTTCCAGCTCGGGTATCGGACGATCCACGACTACCACGCCACCCACGCCGTCCTGACTCTGGTGGAGGTGTTCCAGCACTCCTCCAACATCGGCACCGCGCGGCTGGGGGAGGCCATCGGACCCGAGCGGCTGCACGCCTACTTCGACCGCTTCGGCCTGACCCAGCCGGCGAAGACCGAGCTGCTCGAGACCGCCCGGCCGCTGACGCCGCGCATCTGGAACGAGGACGCCATCGCCTCGACCTCCTTTGGCCACGGCATCAACGTGACCCCGCTGGCCGTGGCGCGGGCCTATTCCGGCCTGATGAACGGCGGCGAGCTCTTGCCGCTGACCATCAAGAAGCTGCCGGCGGGAACTGTGGTGCACGGGCCCAGGATGGTGCAGGAAAGCACCGCGCTCACCCTGCTGCAGATCATGCGCTCCAACGTCTCCTGCCCCTGCGGCTCCGGCAAGTCGGCCAACGTCCCGGGCCTGAACGTCGGCGGCAAGACCGGCACCGGCGACAAGTGGGACGCCGCCGCGCGGCGCTATTCGACCACCAAGCAGGTCTCGTCCTTCGCCGCGGTCTTCCCCACCGACGGGCGGCTCAGCGATCCGCGCTACTTCGTCCTGGTGCTGCTGGATGAGCCGCAGCGCGACAAGACCGGCGCCGACCCTACCGGCGGCATCGTCGCCGCCCCGGCGGCCGGCCATATCATCGAGCGGATCGCGCCCTTCCTGGGCGTCCAGAAGCGGGCCGAGACCAACCCCTACACGGCCGCCGACCCCAACGCCTCAGCGGGGGAAGAACATTGACCCCGATGCGCCTCTCCGACCTCGTCAAGCGCGACCTCTCGGTCGACCCGCAGATCGAGGGCGTCACCGCCGACAGCCGCAAGGTGCGGCCGGGCTGGCTGTTCGCCGCCCTGCCGGGCGCCAAGGTCGACGGGCGGAGCTTCGCGCCGCGGGCGCTGGAGCAGGGCGCCGCCGCCATCCTGGCCGGCCGCGAGATCGAGGGCGTGGGCGCCCCCCTGGTGATCGCCGCCGACCCGCGCCGCGCCTATGCGCTCGCCGCCGCGGCCTTCTGGGGCGCCCAGCAGCCGGGAACCTGCGTCGCCGTCACCGGCACCAATGGCAAGACCTCGGTGGCCGGCTTCTGCCGCCAGATGTTCGCCCACGCCGGCTTCAAGGCCGCCAGCATGGGCACCCTGGGCGTGCGGGTCTCCGCCCCTGGCGCGGCGGACACGCAGATCACGCCGCCGGGCCTGACCACCCCGGACGCCGCCGATGTGGCCGAACTGATGGCGCAGTTGGCGCAGTCGGGCGTCACCCACCTGGCCATGGAGGCCTCCTCGCACGGCATCGACCAGCGCCGCCTGGACGGGGTGAAGCTGACCGCCGCCGGCTTCCTGAACCTGACCCAGGACCATCTGGACTATCACGGCACCATGGGCGTCTACCGTGCGGCCAAGCTGCGCCTGTTCGAGACCCTGCTGAGCCGCGGCAGGACCGCCGTCCTGAACGCCGATTCCGACGCCTACGCCGCCTTCGCCGGGACCGCGGTGGCGGCGGGCCAGACGGTGATGAGCGTGGGTGCGGCCGGCCAGGGCCTGACGCTGCTGGAGCGCACGCCGACCCCGGCCGGCCAGCGGCTGAAGATCGCCCATGACGGCAAGGCCTACGACGTCATCCTGCCGCTCGCCGGCGCCTTCCAGGCTTCCAACGCCCTGGTGGCGGCGGGTCTGGTAGTGGCGGCGCGCCTTACCCTTGAGGAGGCCTTCGCCGGGCTGGAGCGGCTGGAGGGTGCGCCCGGGCGGCTGCAGCGCGTGGGCGCCGGTCCGCGTGGCGGCGAGGCCTATGTGGACTACGCCCATACGCCGGACGGGCTGGCGACGGTGCTGGCGGCGCTCCGTCCGCACGTGCGCGGCAAACTGATCGTGGTGTTCGGCGCCGGCGGCGACCGCGACCGCACCAAGCGCCCGCTGATGGGCCGCATCGCCACGGAGCTGGCCGACGTCGCCATCGTCACCGACGACAACCCGCGCAGCGAGGCTCCAGGGGCGATCCGCGCCGAGATCCTGACCGGCGCGAAAGGCGCGAAGGAAATCGGCGACCGCCATGAGGCCATTCGGGAGGCGGCGCGGTTGCTGTCGGAGGGCGACATCCTGGTGGTCGCCGGCAAGGGGCACGAGCAGGGCCAGATCGTGGGCGACGTGGTCCATCCCTTCGACGACGTGACCGAGACCGCGCAGGCCCTGCGGAGTGCGGCCGGCGATGCCTGACCCGCTCTGGACCTCCGACGAGATCGTCCAGGCCACCCGCGGCCGGCTAGAGGGCAGGGCCTTTGCCGCCACCGGCGTTTCCATCGACACCCGCACCCTGGAGCCCGGCGACCTGTTCGTGGCCCTGGGGGGCGTCCGCGACGGCCACGAGTTCGTAGACCAAGCGAGAGACCAAGGCGCCGCCGGCGTCCTGGCCTCCCAGCCGGTCTCAGGCTCGGCGGTAATTGTGGCGGACACGATGCAGGCCCTGGAACGCCTGGGCGCCGCCGCCCGCGACCGGGCGCCCGCGGCCCGCCGGGGCGCGATCACAGGATCGGTGGGCAAGACCAGCGTCACCCAGGCGGTGATGGCGGGCCTGATGCTGGCGGGCCGGGCGCACTCCTCGGTCAAGTCCTACAACAATCACATCGGCGTGCCGCTGACCCTGGCGCGCATGCCGCGCGACACCGAGCGCGCGGTGTTCGAGATCGGCATGAACCACGCCGAGGAGATCCGCCCGCTGACCGCCATGGTCCGCCCACACGCCGTGGCTGTGACCACCGTTGGGCCGGTCCACACCGAGAACTTCACCGACGGCGAGGCGGGCGTGGCCCGCGCCAAGGCCGAGGTGTTCGACGGGCTGGAGCCCGGCGGGATCGCGGTGCTGAACGCCGACAACGCCTGGTTCGGCCTGCTCAAGAACGCCGCCCGCGCCCGGGGCGCCGAGGTGCGCACCTTCGGCCGGGCCGAGGGCTGCGACGCCCGGCTGATCGATTTCCAGGGCGCGGGCGATCATGCGGTCGTCCAGGCGCGCTTCCACGGCAAGGGCCTCGACTTCCCGATCCTGCAGACCGGCATGCACTGGGGCCTCAATGCCATGGCCGTGCTCCTGATGCTGGAGGCCCTGGACGTCGACCTCGGCGATGGCCTGGCGGCGCTGGGCAGCTTCGAGCCGCTGGCGGGGCGCGGCGCGGAGCGGACGGTGCATCTGGCCGGCGGCGCCTTCACCCTGATCGACGAGAGCTACAACGCCAATCCGGTCTCCATGGCTTCGGCCATCGCCACACTGGGCGCGCGGCGGACGGCGGGGCGGCGGATCGTCGCGCTCACCGACATGCTGGAGCTGGGGCCGAAGGCCGCAGGCTTCCACGCCGCCCTCGCGGAGCCCCTGGCCGACGCCCATGTGGACCTGGTGTTCGCCGCCGGGCCCCTGATGAAATCCCTCTGGGACGCGCTTCCTTCGACTCGGCGCGGCGGCTACGCGGAGACGGCGGCGGCCTTGGCCCCGCAGGTCGAGCGGGCCGCAGAGCCCGGCGATGTGGTGATGGTGAAGGGCTCGAACGGATCGAAGGCGGGGCTGATCGCCCAGGCCTTGATGCGCCTCGACGTCCGGCCAGCGGAGGCCGGCTGATGTTCTACTGGCTCTACGAGCACGTCTCCGCCGGCGGCCACGGGCACGTCTCGGTGCTCAACCTGCTGCGCTACCTGACCTTCCGCACGGCCATGTCGGTATTCACCGCCCAGCTCATCGTGGTGGCCATGGGCTCGCGCTTCATCCGCTGGATGCAGGCCAAGCAAGGCAAGGGCCAGCCGATCCGCGCCGAGGGCATCCAGCGCCACATCACCGAGAAGGCCGGCACGCCGACCATGGGCGGGGTGATGATCCTCGCCGGCCTGATCGTCGGCACCCTGCTGTGGGCGGACCTCAGCAACGTCTACGTCTGGGCGGTGCTGCTGGTGACCGCCGGCTACGGCTTCCTGGGCTTCCTCGACGACTATTCGAAGGTCACCAAGCAGACCACCGACGGCATCTCCGGCAAGACGCGCCTGGTGCTGGAGGCGCTGATCGCCATGGCGGCGATCACCCTGATCATCCTCTTCGCGGCCAAGCCGCCGGAAGCGCCGAACCTTTTGACCTCGGTGGCGATGCCGATCTTCAAGGGCGCGGTGCTGAACCTCAGCTGGTTCTACCTGCTGTTCGGCGCCTTCGTGATCGTCGGCGGGGCCAATGCGGTGAACTTCACCGACGGCCTGGACGGGCTGGCGACGGTGCCGGCGATGATCGCCGCGGCCGCGTACGGCCTGATCGCCTACCTGGTCGGCAACTTCATCTTCGCCAACTATCTGCAGCTGCACTTCGTCCCTGGGGTCGGCGAGATCGCCGTCTACTGCGGGGCGATGATCGGCGCCGGCCTGGGCTTCCTTTGGTACAACGCTCCGCCGGCCCGGATCTTCATGGGCGACACCGGGGCGCTGGCGCTGGGCGGCGGCATCGGCGCGGTGGCGGTGGCCACCCGCCAGGAGATCGTGCTCGGCATCATCGGCGGCCTGTTCGTGGCCGAGACCCTGTCGGTGGTCATCCAGGTCGCCTGGTTCAAGCGCACCGGCCGCCGGATCTTCCTGATGGCCCCGATCCACCACCACTTCGAGAAGCTCGGCTGGTCGGAATCGACCGTCGTGATCCGCTTCTGGATCGTTTCGATCATGCTGGCCCTCCTCGGGCTCGCCACGCTGAAGCTGCGGTAAGGGAGGGACAGCGCAGCCATGATCCCGGTCCGCGGCTTCGAAGGCAGGACGGTCGCCGTGTTCGGCCTGGCCCGCACGGGCCTGGCGGCGGCGCGCGCCCTCATCGCCGGCGGGGCCCAGGTGGCGCTGTGGGACGAAAAGCCGGAGGCCCGCGCCGCGGCGGAGGCCGAGGGCCTGCCGCTGGTCGACCTCACCGCCGCCGACTGGTCGCAGTTCGCCGCGGTCATGCTGTCGCCCGGCGTGCCGCTGACTCATCCGGCGCCGCACTGGACCGTGGAGAAGGCCCGCGCCGCTGGCGTCGAGATCGTGGGCGACGTCGAACTCTTCGCCCGCACGGTGAACGCGGCGCCGGAGCACAAGAAGCCGAAGATCGTCGCCATCACCGGCACCAACGGCAAGTCGACCACCACGGCCCTGATCGGCCATGTCTGCGCCCAGGCTGGCCGCGACGTGCGCATCGGCGGCAACATCGGGATCGGCGTCCTCGACCTGGAGGACATGCACGGCGGCGCGGTCTACGTGCTGGAGCTGAGCTCCTACCAGCTGGACCTAACCTCCAGCCTGCACGCCGACGTCACTGTCATCCTCAACATCACGCCCGACCACCTGGAGCGGCACGGCTCCATGGAGGGCTACGTCACCGCCAAGCGCCGGGTGTTGGCCAACCAGGGCAAGGGCGACACCGCGGTGATCGGGGTGGACGACGCCTGGGGCCAGCAGATCTGCACCGAGATCACCGCCGCCAACCGCCGCACCATCGTGCCGGTCTCGGCGTCCAAGGCCATGGGACGCGGGATCTATGTGCTGAACGGCCTGCTCTATGACGCGACGGGGGAACGCGCCCAGGAGGTCGCCGACCTGAACCGCGCCCGCTCGCTGCCCGGCCGCCACAACTGGCAGAACGCCGCGGCGGCCTACGCCGCCGCCAAGGGCCTGGGCATCGACCCACAGGAGGCGGCCGAGCACCTCCTGACCTTCCCAGGCCTGGCGCACCGGATGGAGACGGTGGCGACCCTCGGCCGCGTGCGCTTCGTCAACGACTCCAAGGCCACCAACGCCGACGCCGCGCGCCAGGCGCTGTCCAGCTATCCGAAGGCCTACTGGATCGCCGGCGGCCGGGCGAAGACCGACGGGATCGCGCCCTTGGAGGACCTCTTCCCGCGGGTCGCCAAGGCCTATCTGGTCGGCGAGGCCTCCGCCGCCTTCGCCCAGATCCTGGAGGGCAAGGCAGCCTTCGCCGAGTGCGGGACCTTGGACGCCGCCGTGGCCCAGGCCTACGCCGATGCGGCCGCCAGCGGCCAGGACGCCGTCGTCCTGCTGTCGCCGGCCTGCGCCTCCTTCGACCAGTATCCGGACTTCGAAGCGCGCGGCGAGGCCTTCAGAGCCGCCGTGCAACGACTCGTCCATGCTGCCAAAGGTGCTGCATGACCGCGGCCACGCCCGATCAGAACCGAGCTCCCGCCTCGCGCGCCCAGGCGCACCACGCCTTCGCGCGCTCCGACCGCAGCGCCATCGGGGTCTGGTGGTGGACGGTGGACCGTTGGATGCTGGGCGTCGTGGCCCTGCTGATCGCGGTGGGCGTGGTCATCGCCTTCGCGGCCAGTCCGGCGGCGGCGGCGCGGATGAACATCGGCGATCCGTTCCACTTCGCCGTGCGCCAGTGCGTGTTCGCCGCGGCGGCGGCGGCGATCCTGGTCGTCACCTCGATGTTCGACGTCAAGACCGTCAAGCGAAGCGCCTTCTTCATCTGGCTGATCGCCATCGCGGTGATGGTCGCCCTGCCGTTCCTGGGCCACAACGCCAAAGGCGCCACCCGCTGGATCGAGCTCGGCGGTTTCTCCCTACAACCCTCGGAATTCATGAAGCCGGCGCTGATCGTGCTGGTCGCCTGGATGTTCTCCGAGGGCCAGAAGGGGCAGGGCGTGCCGGGCGTCTCCATCGCCTTCGCCCTCTACCTGATCCCCGTGGCGCTGCTCCTGATGCAGCCGGACGTGGGGCAGACAGTGCTGATCACCGCCACCTTCGGGGCCGTCTTCTGGATGGCCGGCGTGCCGCTGTCCTGGGTGATGGGCCTGGGTGTCGTCGCCGTGGCCGGCCTCGGCTCGACCTATTTCCTGCTGCCCCACGTGGCCTCGCGGGTCGACAAGTTCCTGCAGCCCGACAAGGCCGACACCCACCAGGTGGACGCCGCCCGTGTGGCGCAAGCCGCCGGCCGCCTGTTCGGGCGGGGCCCCGGCGAGGGCGTGCTGAAGCGCTCGATCCCCGACGCCCACACCGACTTCGCGCTCTCGGTGGGCGCCGAGGAGTTCGGGCTGGTGTTCCTGATGCTGGTGGTGACCCTGTTCACGATCATCGTGGTGCGCGGCCTCTACCGGGCGATGAAGCTGTCGGACCCCTTCGAGCAGGTGGCGGCGGCCGGGCTCTTCGTCCTCGTGGGCCTGCAGGCGATCATCAACGTCGCGGTGAACCTCGACATGATCCCGACCAAGGGCATGACCCTCCCGTTCATCAGCTACGGCGGCTCCTCCATGCTGGCCATGGGGCTGACACTGGGCCTGGCGCTGGCGCTCACCCGCCGCCGGCCGGGCGCCTATACGGTCGGCGAAGGGCTCGCCAAGGCCGGCGCGTTCGCTTAAGCGCGGAACAGCATGCGCAAAACAGCCGTCCTGGCCGCCGGAGGCACCGGCGGGCACCTGTTCCCCGCCCAGGCTCTGGCCGAGGCGCTGATCGCCCGCGGCTGGTCGGTGGTGTTGGCCTCCGACGAGCGGGTGGCGGGCCTGGCGCAGGACTTCCCGGCCGAGCGGCACATTCCGCTGTCGTCCGCCACCTACAGGCCCGGCGACCCCATCGGCATGGTCCGCGCCGGCCTGGCGGTCTTCCGCGGGGCCATGCAGGCGCGCGCCGCCTACCGCGAGATCGGGCCCAACATCATCGTGGGCTTCGGCGGCTACCCCTCGGCGCCGGCCCTGGTGGGCGCGATCCTCGACAAGCGGCCCTGCCTGATCCACGAGCAGAACGCGGTGATGGGCCGGGCCAACCGCATGCTGGCCGGCCATGTGACCCGGGTGGCCTGCGCTTTCCCGACGCTCTTGAAGGCCCCGCCGCAGGTGGCCGCCGCGGCCACGGTGGTCGGCAACCCGGTGCGCCCGGCGATCCGCGCCCTGGCCGAGGTCCCCTACGTTCCGCCCACCGCCGACGGGCCGATCCGCCTCTTGATCACCGGCGGCAGCCAGGGCGCGCGCCTGTTGTCCGAGCTGGTCCCCGAGGCCATCGCCGCCCTGCCCGACGGGCTGCGCCAGCGCCTGGCGGTCCAGCAGCAGACGCGGCCGGAGTCCATGGAGACCGCGCGGCGCATCTATCGCAACGCCGTGGTCGACGCCGAGATCGCGCCCTTCTTCCGCGACATGGCGAGCCGCCTGGGCGCGGCCCACCTGGTGATCGGCCGCTCCGGCGCGGGCTCGGTCTGCGAGTTCGCGGTGGCCGGCAGGCCGGCCA
Source organism: Phenylobacterium sp. (assembly GCF_004799515.1). Lineage (GTDB taxonomy): Bacteria > Pseudomonadota > Alphaproteobacteria > Caulobacterales > Caulobacteraceae > Phenylobacterium. The sequence continues at coordinate 292,466 of NZ_SSMX01000026.1, forward strand.
TCCTGGTGCCGCTGGCCATCGCGCTCGACGACGACCAGGGCCAGAACGCCAAGTTGCTGGCCGACGCCGGCGGGGCGGAGGTGGCCCGGGAAAGCCAGCTGACGGTGGCCAGCCTGTCCGGCGCGCTGGAGAAGCTGCTGAGCAACCCCGCGCGCCTGGCGCGCATGGCCGCGGCTTCCCGTGCGGTGTCCATCCCGGACGCCGCCGAGCGGCTCGCCGACGTCGTGGAAGAGACGGCGCGGCTGTAACGGCGCCGAGCGCGCGGCTATGGTTTCGCGGGCGCGCCTCGCGCCGGGAGATGTTTCATGCGGCGCACGGCGGCCATCCTCTTCGTCCTGGGCGTGATGGGCCTTCCGGCGGTCGTCGCGGCGGCGCCGGCTGCCGCCTGGGTGCAGATGACCGGGGCGGGCGCCGAAGTCCGCGCCGTGTCCGACGGATCGGCCTGTCCCGCGCTCGATGTCGACGGGAAGCCGCGCGCCATGAGCCTGCGCGCCGGCCCCGACGAAGCCTTCGCCAACCGCATCTGCGAGGCGCCCCTGCCCAAGGGCGCGAAGCACGCCTCGGTGGAGGGCGTCGCCCTGCCGCTGCCCAAGGCCCGGCCGCAGCGCCTGGTGATCCTGGGCGATAGCGGCTGCCGGCTGAAGGGGCCCGTCGTCCAGGACTGCAACGACCCCGTCGGCGGCTGGCCCTTCGCCAAGGTGGCGGCCCTGGCCGCCGCCCAGAAGCCGGACCTGGTGATCCATGTGGGCGACTATTACTACCGGGAGACCCCGTGCCCGCCGCTGATGGGCGGCTGCGCCGGCAGCCCCTACGGCGACAAGTGGTTGACCTGGAAGGCCGAGCTGTTCGATCCGGCCCAGGGCCTTCTGAAGGCCGCGCCCTGGGTCTTCGCCCGCGGCAACCACGAGGATTGCCAGCGCGGCGGCAAGGGCTGGTTCCGGCTGCTCGACGCCGATCCCAAGGCGCTGGCCTGTCCGGCCGGGCACAGCGCCACCTTCGCCGTGGACATCGGCGGGGCGCGCCTGGCGGTGCTGGACAGCGCCGACCCCGACGACACCCACCTGAACGCCGACCAGACCGCCGCCTTCGCCGCCGATCTGAAGGCGATCCCCGCCGGGGCCACGCCGGTCTGGCTGGTGACCCACCGCCCGCTCTGGGAGGTGTTCCGCGCCGGTTCGCTGCTCACCGACACCGGCGGCAACGCCAACGAGCGCCAGGCGGTCAGGACCGCGGGACTGGGCCAAACCGAGATGATCGTCGCGGGCCACCTGCACACCTTCTACAGCCTGGACGCGGTGGCCGGCCGGCCGAGCCAGCTGGTGGTCGGCACCGGCGGCGACATCCTGGATTCCAACAAGGCCGCGACGCCGGTCATTGCGACGATCCCGGTGGACGGCGCGGAGACCCCGGCCTTCGCCATGGACCGCTTCGGCTACTTCGTCCTCGACCGGGTGGGGCAGGGCGCCGCCGACGACTGGGTGGGCGTCTTCCACGACCTGACCGACAAGGTGATCGCCCGCTGCACCCTGCGCGCCGGGCGGCTGGCCTGCGTCGCGGCGTGAGGCCTCGCGCGATGGTTTCCCCTGCGCCGGCAATGCGCTAGCACCGAGCCATGACCCGCCGCCCCGTGCCCTTCGACATCGGCCCCGTGCACTTCATCGGCATCGGGGGCATCGGCATGAGCGGCATCGCCGAGATCATGCTGCGCATCGGCTACCAAGTGCAGGGCTCCGACGCCAAGGCCAGCGCCAACACCGAACGGCTGGAGAAGCTGGGCGCCAAGGTGTTCATCGGCCACGACGCCGGCCACGTCGACGGCGCCTCCGCCGTCGTCTATTCGACCGCCGTCAAGGCGGACAATCCGGAGATGGTCGCCGGCCGCGAGCGGCGCCTGCCGCTGGTGCGCCGCGCCGAGATGCTGGCCGAGCTGATGCGGCTGCAGTTCTCCGTGGCGGTGGGCGGCACGCACGGCAAGACGACGACTACCTCGATGGTCGCGGCCCTGCTGGACGCCGGCGGCCTGGACCCCACGGTGGTCAACGGCGGGATCATCAACGCCTACGGGACCAACGCCAAGGTCGGCGCCGGCGACTGGATCGTGGTCGAGGCCGACGAGAGCGACGGCACCTTCCTGAAGCTGCGCTCCACCGTGGCCGTGGTCACCAACATCGACCCCGAGCACCTCGACCACTACGGCGATTTCGACGCGGTGAAGAAGGCCTTCCGCGACTTCGTGGAGAACATCCCGTTCTACGGCTTCGCCGCGGTCTGCACCGACCATCCGGAGGTCCAGGCCATGGCCAGCCGCGTGGAGAACCGCCGTCTGGTGACCTATGGCGTCAATCCGCAGGCGGAGGTCCGCGCCGAAGGGATCGAGATGGGCCCCGACGGCTGCCGCTTCGACGTGGTGGTGCAGCCGCATCCCCAGGCGGCCGGCGGCGACGCGGAGACGATCCGCTACGAAGGCCTGCGCCTGCCGATGGCGGGGCATCACAACGCCATGAACGCCCTGGCGGCGATCGCCGTGGCCCGCGAACTGGGCGTCGGCGCCGAGGACATCCGCCAGGGCCTGGCCGGCTTCGGCGGGGTGCGGCGGCGCTTCACCACCACCGGCGTCGCGAACGGCGTGCGCATCATCGACGACTACGGCCACCATCCGGTGGAGATCGCCGCGGTGCTGAAGGCCGCCCGGGCGGTGACCGAGGGCCGGGTGATCGCGGTGGTCCAGCCGCACCGCTATTCGCGCCTCGCCGACCTGTTCGACGATTTCTGCCATGGCTTCAACGACGCCGACGTGGTGATCGTGGCCGACGTCTACGCCGCGGGCGAAGCGCCAATCGAAGGGGTCGACCGCGACGCCCTGGCGGCGGGCCTGGGCCGCTACGGCCACCGCCGGGTGCTGACCCTGGACAGCCCCGCCGAACTCCCCGCGCTGATCCGCCAGGAGGCGCGGCCGGGCGACCTCGTCATCCTGCTGGGCGCCGGCGACATCACGGCCTGGGCCTATGCCCTGCCCGAGCAGCTCACAGCCTTGGCCGCCGAATGAGGCGGGCGGCGGCATGAGCTGGCAGGACGCCCTGCCGACAGTCCGCGGGCGGCTGCTGCGCGACGAGCCGCTGGCGCCCTTCACCTGGCTGCGGGTGGGCGGGCCGGCCGACGTCCTGTTCCTGCCGCAGGACGAGGCGGATCTGGCGGACTTCCTGGCGGCGCTGGATACAGCGGTTCCCGTAACCCTGCTGGGCGTGGGCTCCAACACCCTGGTGCGCGATGGTGGCGTCGAGGGCGTGGTGATCCGCCTGGGGAAGGCCTTCGCCACGGTCGAGCCGCGCGGGGGCAGCCGTATCTTCGCCGGCGCCGCGGCGCTGGACGCCAACTTGGCGCGGGAGGCGGCCAAGGCCGGGATCGCCGGGCTGGAGTTCTACCGCGGCGTGCCGGGCTCGGTGGGCGGCGCCCTGGTGATGAACGCCGGCTGCTACGGGGCGGAGACCAAGGACGTGCTGGTCGAGGCCTATGCGCTCGACCGCGCGGGCCGGCGGCTGACGCTGTCCAACGCCGAGCTCGGCTACAGCTACCGCAAATCCGCCCGCGCGGCGGCCGAGCCGCTGGTGTTCCTGGGCGGCTTGTTCGAGGGCCGGCCCGACGATCCGGCGGCCATCATGGCGCGGATGGACGAGATCACCGCCCGGCGGGAACAGACCCAGCCGATCCGCGAGAAGACCGGCGGCTCGACCTTCAAGAACCCGCCCGGCCAGTCGTCGTGGAAGCTGATCGACGAGGCGGGTTGGCGCGGCAAACCCTTTGGCGGGGCGATGTTCTCGCCCCTGCACGCCAACTTCCTGATCAACACCGGCGAGGCCGCCGCCGCCGACCTGGAAGGGCTGGGCGAGGCGGTCCGCGCCGACGTGCACGCCAAGACCGGCGTCGAGCTGGAATGGGAGATCAAGCGGATCGGACGGCCCGCTTCCGCTTGACCCGGCGCGGCGGCTCGGTCACCGCCATCCACAATCTCCGTCCTGACGAGTCTCCCATGCCCACACCGCTTTCCGGACACCATGTCGCCGTGCTGATGGGCGGGCTTTCCGCCGAGCGGGAGGTGAGCCTGGTCTCCGGCCGCGAATGCGCCGCGGCCCTGGAGCGGCTGGGCGCCAAGGTCAGCCGCGTCGACGCCGGCCGCGACCTGGCCCAGGTGCTGAGCGCGCTGAAGCCCGATGTCTGCTTCAACGCCCTGCATGGCGAGTGGGGCGAGGACGGCTGCGTCCAGGGGGTGCTGGAGACGCTGGGCCTGCCCTACAGCCACTCCGGCGTGCTGGCCTCGGCGTTGGCCATGGACAAGGCCAAGGCCAAGGCGGTGCTGGCCGCGGCGGGGGTGACGGTGCCGGGCGGCGGCCTCTTCAACCGCTTCGAGGCGGCGGCCGAGCACGTCATGGCGCCGCCCTATGTGGTCAAGCCGAACGCCGAGGGCTCCTCCGTCGGGGTCTTCCTGGTCTTCGAAGGCGCAAACCGCCCGCCGCAGGAGATCGTGGCCCCGTCCTGGACCTTCGGCGAGCAGGTGATGATCGAGCCTTACGTCGCCGGGCGCGAACTCGCCGTGGGCGTGATGGACGGAAAGGCGATGACCGTCACCGACATCATTCCGCGCACAGGTTTTTATGACTACGAGGCCAAGTACGCCGACGGCGGATCGACGCACATCGTGCCGGCCAAAATACCCACCCAAGCCTTTGAAAGGGCTCTGCGAATGTGTGAGTTGGCGCATGCCGCCCTGGGTTGCCGAGGGGTTACCCGGGCCGATCTGCGTTATGACGATGTTAACGACGTTCTGGTCCTCCTTGAGGTCAACACCCAGCCCGGCATGACGCCCACTTCGCTCGTCCCCGAGCAGGCGGCGCAGCAGGGCGTGGATTTCGACGCTCTGGTGCTTTGGATCACGGAGGACGCGTATGCCCGCGGCGGTGCGGGGGGGAAGCCGGCCTAGGGCGAAACCCTCCGCGAAAACACCTCCCAAGGCGCCGCGCCCAGCTCCGGCCGCGGCCGCGCGGCGGGCGGGCGCCGAGGCGGCGCATGGCCTGTCGCCCCGGGTGGCGCTCGCCGGCGCCGTCGCGGTGCTGGCGCTGGCGCTGGGCGCGACCCTCGCCACCGGCCACCGCGGCCAGCGCATGGTCGCGGCGATCGGCTCCGGGATCGACAACCGTTTCGGCGCGGCGGGCTTCCGGCTGAAGACCATCGAGGTGCAGGGCGCCTCGCCCATGGCCACCGCCGACATCGTCAAGGCCGCCGGCGTCTACCGCAATCAGCCGATGCTGGGCCTCGACCTCGACGGCCTGCGCCAGAACGTCCAGCGCGTGGGCTGGGTGAAGGAGGCCCGCGTCGTGCGCCTCCTGCCCGACACTCTCGTGGTCTCGGTGGTCGAGCACCGCCAGCTCGCCGTCTGGCAGCACGCCGGCCGCCAGTTCGTCATCGACGACCATGGCCAGGTGATCAAGGAAGCCGATCCAGCCCGCTTCGCCACCCTGCCGCTGGTGGTGGGCGAGGGCGCGGCCGACCACGCGCCGGAGATCCTGCCGGTGATCGCCCAGCGCCCGCGCCTGATCGGCCAGATGGACGCCCTGGTGCGCGTCGACGACCGCCGCTGGGACGTGCGCATGAAGGACGGCTCGCTGATCCAGCTGCCCGCCGACGGCGTGGACGCGGCGCTGATGCAGCTGGAGCGCCTCGACCAACGCTCGCGGGTCCTGGAGCTCGGCTTCGACCGGATCGACCTGCGCAATCCCGACGTGATCTCGGTGCGTCCGCGCCAGGTCCAGGCCCTGCAGACCCAAACCTACGCCCTGCCGACCGCGGCCGGGCTCTGACGTAGATGGAAGCCTTTTAAGATGCTCAAGTTCGCGACCCGAGCCGAAGCCCCCGTCGAGGCGCGCCGCTTCGCCGACCCGGCCAGCGGCAAGAAGGACGGCGGCCGCGATGGGCTGAAGGCGGCGCTGTCGCGTCCGCCGGTGGTCGCCGCCGTCGACCTGGGCGCATCGAAGGTCACCTGCTTCATCATGAAGCCGGACGGCGTGCGCAAGGGCGACCGGACGCTGACCACCGCCGGCGTCGGCTATGTCCAGTCGCGCGGCGTGCGCGGCGGCGCCATCGTCAACCTCGACGAGGCGTCGGAAGCTATCGCCCAGGCCGTCGAGCGGGCTGAGAACGTGGCCGGCGTCAATGTCCAGGGCGTCACCGTCGCCACCGCCGGCGGCCAGCTCACCTCCGCCCGCGTGTCGGGGCGCGTCTCCATCGGCGCGCGGCCGATCGGCGACAACGACCTGGTGCGCGCCATCAGCCACGCGCTGGCCCAGATCAAGCTGCCGGGGCGCCGCGCCGCCCACATCCTGCCGATCGCCTGGAGCGTGGACGGGCAGGGCGGGGTGCGCGATCCGCGCGCCATGTTCGGCCGCACCCTGGGCGTCGAGCTCCTGGTGGTCTCGGTCTCCGAGGCCGTGTTCCAGACCCTGGGCGCCTGCATCGAGCGCGCCCACCTGCAGTTCGACGGCGTGGTCGCCGCCCCCTTCGTCTCCGCGCTCGCGGCGCTGGAGGAGGACGAGATGGACCTGGGAAGCGTCTGCATCGACATGGGCGGCGGCTCGACCTCGGCGGCGGTGTTCAACGCCGGCTCCCTGGTGCACGTCGAGACCGTGCCGGTGGGCGGCCAGCACGTGACCCAGGACATCGCGCGCGGCCTGTCCACCTCCATCGCCGGCGCCGAGCGGATCAAGACCCTGCACGGTTCGGCCATCGCCTCGGCCAACGAGGACCGCGAGATGATCGAGGCGCCGCCGCGCGGCGACGATCCCGGCGCGGGCCCGGTCATCGCCCCGCGCAGCCTGCTGAAGGGCATCATCGCCCCGCGCGTGGAAGAGACCCTGGAGCTGCTGCGCGACCGGTTGAAGGCTTCCGGCGCGCCCATCGAGCCGGGCGCGGGCCTGGTGCTGACCGGCGGGGCCAGCCAGCTGGCCGGCGTGCGGGAAGTGGCCGTGCGCGTGTTCGACCGTCCGGTGCGCTTAGGGCGGCCGCGCCGGGTGCCGCACCTGGCCGACGCCGCCTCCGGCCCGGCCTTCACCGCCGCCGCCGGCATCCTGCACCGCGCCGCCTTCGGCCCGCGCGAGGCGGTCAGCGCCAAGGCGCTCGCCTCCGCCAAGCTGCGCCGCGAGCCGCTCGACCCCCGCGCCAACCCGGTGGCCAAGGCCGCCAGCTGGCTGCGCGAGAACCTCTAGGCCGAAAACGTCCAGGCGGTCTGGGGCGCTCCGCGACCGCGGCGCGGGGCCACGCCGATGCCGCCAGCATCAGCGCCCAGGTCGCCGGTTCCGGCGCGGCGCCGACCTTGCCGGCCCCGGCGCCCTTGCCGGCGCCCGGATCGGCGGAGGGCGGACGCTGCGTTAACCGGCCGCTCTCGGGACAGCTTAACGAACGATCCCCGCTTTCCACAGGCGAGCCGGAACGCCGCAGGCGGCGCCTGATTCGGCTTACGCCTTGTGACGCAAGGGGATTTTTCCTGAATGGCAGCGCTCGACGCGCTCGCGACTCACGATATGCGGTTAACGCTCAATTAAGGGTCTGAGCGCGTACTTAACGCATCGTTACGAACGGCGCATCGCGAGGCGGGTTTCGCGGGGCGCCCGAGCCGATTTGGGCCGAACTGTTTTTGGGAAGGGGTCCCATGACTATCGCTCTTACTGCGCCGCGCGCCACTGAGCTGAAGCCGCGCATCGTCGTCTTTGGCGTGGGTGGGGCCGGCGGCAACGCGGTCAACAACATGATCGAGGCCGGGCTGGAAGGCGTCGAGTTCGTCGTCGCCAACACCGACGCCCAGCAGCTCCAGTTCGCCAAGACCGAGCGCCGCGTGCAACTTGGCGTCCTGGCGACCCAGGGGCTCGGCGCCGGCGCCCATCCCGAGATCGGCATGAGCGCCGCTGAGGAGAGCATCCCGGAGATCGGCGAGCATCTCGACGGCGCCCACATGGTGTTCATCACCGCCGGCATGGGCGGCGGCACCGGGACCGGCGCCGCGCCGATCATCGCCAAGTGCGCCCGCGAGCGCGGCATCCTGACGGTGGGCGTGGTCACCAAGCCCTTCCACTTCGAGGGCCGCCACCGGATGCGCCTGGCCGACGCCGGCATCGCCGAGCTGCAGCGCTACGTCGACACCCTGATCGTCATCCCCAACCAGAACCTGTTCCGGGTCGCCAACGAGCGGACCACCTTCGCCGAGGCCTTCGGCATGGCCGACCAGGTGCTGCACTCGGGCGTGCGCTCGATCACCGACCTGATGGTGCTGCCGGGCCTGATCAACCTCGACTTCGCCGACGTCCGTACGGTGATGACCGAGATGGGCAAGGCGATGATGGGCACCGGCGAGGCGACGGGCGACGACCGCGCCCTGATGGCCGCCCAGAACGCCATCCAGAACCCGCTGCTCGACGAGGTCTCGCTGAAGGGGGCCAAGGCCGTGCTGGTCAACGTCACCGGCGGCCTCGACATGACCCTCTTGGAAGTCGACGAGGCGGCCAACGCCATCTCCGAGCAGGTCGATCCGGAAGCCAACATCATCTTCGGCGCGGCCTTCGACCCGTCGCTGGACGGCATGATCCGCGTCAGCGTGGTGGCCACCGGCATGGATGGCGCCTCGATCGCCGCCATCGAGCCCAAGCTCGAGCGCCGGCCAATGACCGCGCCGCCCCTGCGCGTGCCGGAAACCTCCTACGCGTCCGCCGCCGCGCCGCTCGCGCCGGAACCGGTCGCGGAGCCCGTGCTGGCCGCCGCGCCCGTCGAGGAAGAGCAGCCCGACCTCTACTCGGCCCCCGTGGCCGCCGCGCCGGCGCCCGCGCCGGTGGTGGTCCAGCCGATCGCCCGCATCGTCGACCCGGCCGTCGCCGAGCCGCAGGACGAGCCGCTGTTCGCCGAGCCGGCCTATGAGGAGCGGAAGCCCCGCGGCGGGTTCCTGAGCCTGTTCGGCGGCCGCCCCCGCTATGACGCCCCGCAGCCGGCCGCTCACGCGCCGGCTCCGCGCGCGGCGCCGGTGCGCGGCGGGGCCCAGCCGCTGGAAGCCGCTGCGCCGCAGGAAGAAGCCCAGCAGGGCGAAGACCTCGAGATCCCGTCCTTCCTGCGCCGCCTCGCGAACTAGCTGTAAAGCCAAATAAAACCGATGGCGCCGCGGTGGCTGAAAGGCTTCCGCGGCGTCCTTCGTTTTCGGACTCCGTTAACCGAAACATTGCGAAACAGGGATTGTTTTGCTGCGGCGCACCAGCTTGCTTAACGCAGGACTGGGCGCCCCTCGGTTTTGGGGCCGGCGCCCCAGTTCAGGGTCCCGGCGTTCCGGGGCGAGCACCAGGGGAAGGTCCAGCGTGGCGGCAGACGGGTTCCAGAGCGGCGCCTTCCAGCACACGGTCAAGTCTCCGGCGCTGTTCGCCGGCGTGGGCGTGCACACCGGCGAATACACCCAGGTCGCCGTGCGGCCCGCCGAGACCGACGCGGGCGTGGTCTTTGTGCGCCTCGACGTCACCGACCGCGACAACCGCGTGCCGGTCAGCCCCGAGGCGGTCTGCAAGACCCAGCTCGGCACCGTGATAACCAACGCCGCCGGCGTCACCGTCGCCACCATCGAGCACCTGATGGCCGCCCTGGTCATGTCGGGCATCGACAACGCCGTGGTCGAGCTGGACGGGCCAGAGATGCCGATCATGGACGGCTCGTCCTGGCCGTTCCTGAAGATCCTCGACCGCGCCGGCCGCCGCCCGCAGGCCGCCGCACGCCGGTTCATCGAACTCATCGACACCGTCGAGGTCACCGACGGCGACAAGCGCGCGGCGCTGAAGCCGGCCATGCGCTTCGAAGTGGCCTTCGCCATCGAGTTCCCGACCGCCGTCATCGGCCGCCAGGAGATCGACCTGGCGATGGACGAGGCGGCCTTCCGGCGCGAACTCGCCGACTGCCGCACCTTCGGCTTCCTGCACGAGGTCGAGGCTCTGCGCGCCATGGGCCTGGCCCGCGGCGGCACCATGGACAACTGCGTGGTGATCGAGGGCGACCGGGTGCTGAACCCGGAGGGCCTGCGCCGCCCCGACGAGTTCGTGCGCCACAAGGCGCTGGACGCCATCGGCGACCTCTATGTCCTGGGCGCGCCGATCCTCGGCCGATTCGAGGGCGAACTTGCCGGCCACGGCATCAACAACCAGCTCGTCCGGGCGCTGGCCGCGCGGCCCGACGCCTGGCGCGTCGTCACCTTCGCCGACGAAATCGACGTCGCGGTCTGATTAAAACGCCAGGATCGGGCGCCGCGTGGTCGCAGGCGCGCGGCCTTCGTTTGCGCCGTCCACGCCCTGGTGTAGAAGCGATGTTCCGCGTGGGGGCGCGCGTCGTCTATTGAGGTGAAGGTGTTCTTGCTTCGCAATTCGTGGGCTCGCCCCCAAGCGTTCACCAAGGGGGCGCTCGTCGCCATTCTTTGCGGCATGGCTGTCGCCGGCTGCGGCGGCATCCATAAGCCCGCGCCAAAGGCCAAGCTCGCCTATGAGGAGCGGCCGGTGGAGCTGCTCTATTCCACCGGCGCCGACCGCATGGACCGGCACCTGTGGAACCAGGCGGTCGAGTACTTCCAGGAAGTGGAGCGCCAGCACCCCTATTCGGAGTGGTCGCGCCGCTCGATCCTGATGCAGGCCTTCGCCCACTATCAGGCCAACAACTATGACGAGGCGATCGCCGACGCCGACCGCTTCCTGTCGCTCTATCCCGGCAATGCGGCCGCGCCCTACGCCCACTATCTGAAGGCCATCTGCTACTTCGAGCAGATCGTCGACGTCGGCCGCGACCAGGCCGCCACCGGCGAGGCGCTGGAGAACCTGCGCGAGGTGGTCTCGCGCTATCCGCACACCGAATACGCCCTCGACGCCCGGCTGAAGATCGACATGGTCAACGACCAGCTGGCCGGCAAGGAAATGAACATCGGCCGCTGGTACCTGCGCCAGAACGACACGCTCGCCGCCATCAACCGCTTCAAGACCGTGGTCGAACGCTATCAGACCACCAGCGACGCCCCCGAGGCGCTATACCGCCTGGTGGAGGCCTATCTGACCCTGGGCCTCACCGACGAGGCGTCGAAGAACGGCGCGGTGCTGGGCTACAACTACCCTGGGGACCGCTGGTATAGCGACGCCTACGCCCTGCTGACGTCCAAGGGCCTGCGCCCGCAGGAGGTGCCGACGGTCGTCTCCAAGCGCAGCGTCTTCCACGCCGCCTTCACCAAGGACAAGTCGACCACCATCGCCCCGCCGGGCGGCGACAACCCGACCGCGGCCGCGGCGCTGGCGACGAAGAAGCCCGACGGCGCGGCGCCGCTCGCGCCTGCCGCCGCGCCGACCCCGGATGCTGACGATGCGCCGGCTACGCCGCCGAAGAAGAAGCGCAGCTTCTTCCACATCCCGTTCACCGGCGGCGGCAAGACCGACGAGAGCGCGCCGCAACCGGATCCCACCCCGACGCCGGTCACCTCCGCGCCGACGGGCCCATAGCTCTCGACATCTTCCGCCGGGCGCAGGTGATTGCGCCCGGTTGGCTATGAGAACAAAAAGTGATCAAATGCCGGCGGCGGCGCCGTCTGGCCGCCGATTCGAGGCCGCGCGATGCTGATCGGATTGTGGATCCGCGACGTTGTCCTGATCGAGGCCCTGGACCTGTCCATCGGGCCGGGCCTGACCGTGCTGACCGGCGAGACCGGGGCCGGCAAGTCGATCGTGCTCGACGCCCTGGGCCTGGCGGTGGGCGCGCGGGCCGAGGCCGGGCTGGTGCGCCGCGGCGCGGCCCAGGCGGCGGCCTCGGCGGTGTTCGCCCCCGCGCCCACCCATCCGGTCTGGGACCTGCTGGAAGAGAAGGGTTTGAGCTACGCCCGCGACGAGGACCTGGTCCTGCGCCGCACGCTGTCGGCCGATGGCCGCAGCCGCGGCTTCGTCAACGACCAGGCGACCGGCGTCGGCGTGCTGAAGGAGATCGGCGAGGCGCTGCTGGAAGTGCACGGCCAGCACGAGACCGTGGGCCTGCTCGACGCGCGCACCCATCGCCCACTGCTCGACGCCTTCGGCGGGCTGGAGCCGCAGGGCAGGGCGGCGGCCGAGCGCTGGCGGGCCTGGCGCGCGGCGAAGGAGGCCGTGGAGGCCCTGCGCGCCGAGGTCGCCCGCGCCGACGCCGAGACGGAGGAGCTGACCCTTCGCCTGGCCGAACTCGACCGGCTCGACCCACGCGAGGGCGAGGAGGCGGAGCTGGCCGAAGAGCGCGCCATCCTGGGCGCGGCGGAGAAGGCCATCGCCGACATCGCCGCCGCGCGCGAGGTGTTCGACGGCCTGGCGCCGCGCACAGCCGCCGCCGTCCGGGCCCTGGACCGTGCGCGCGAGCGGGCGCTGCTGGCCGGTGCGGCGGAGGGCGGGGCTGCGGTGAAACGCCTGACGGAAGCCTCCGCCGCGCTCGACCGGGTGCTGATCGAGGCCGCCGAGGCCGAGGCGGCGGTCGACGCCGCCGCGGAGGCCTTCGACTTCGAGCCCGATCGCCTGGAAAAGGCCGAGGAGCGGCTGTTCGACCTGCGGGGCCTGGCCCGCAAGCTGGGCGTCAGCGTCGAGACCCTGCCGACCCTGCGCGCCCGCTTCGCCGAACGGCTGCAGGCGGTGGAAAGCTCGGCCGACGCCCTGAAGGCCGCGGAGGGCGCCCTGGCCGCCGCCCGCGAGGCCTATCTGGCCGCCGCCGGCGAGCTTTCCGCCTCGCGCGCCGCCGCCGGCGAACGGCTGGCCGGCGCGGTGATGGCCGAACTGGCCCCGCTCAAGCTCGACAAGGCCCGCTTCCGCGTCGCCGTCGCGGGCCTGGCGGAGGACAAGGCCGGACCCAACGGCCTCGACCGGGTGGCCTTCGAGATCGCCACCAACCCCGGCGCGCCGTTCGGGGACCTGGGCGCCATCGCCTCGGGCGGCGAGCTGGCCCGCTTCGCGCTGGCCCTGAAAGCGGCTCTGGCGGGGCGCGGCGCGGGGCCGCAGCCGCTGATGATCTTCGACGAGGTGGACCAGGGCGTGGGCGGCGCGGTCGCCGACGCCGTGGGCCTGCGCCTGAAGCGCCTGGCGGATGAAGCCCAGGTGCTGGTGGTCACCCACTCCCCGCAGGTGGCCGCGCGGGGCGACGCCCACTGGCGCATCGCGAAGGCCGGCGAGGGCGAGCGCCTGCGCACCACGGTCGAGCCGCTCGCCACCGCCGAGCGCGAGGAAGAACTCGCCCGCATGCTCGCCGGCGCCGAGATCACCGACGCCGCCCGCGCCGCGGCCCGCGCGCTGATCAAGGCGTAGCGCTGCGAATGGCGCCGATTTATGGGTGAGGTGATGAAGCCCGTCGCCGACCTCACCCCCGACGAAGCCGCCGCGGAACTTGCGCGGCTGGCCGAGGAGATCGCCGGGCACGACATCCGCTATCACCAGCAGGATGCGCCGACGATCTCGGACGGCGAGTACGATGCGCTGAAGCGGCGCAACCTCGACGTCGAGGCGCGCTTCCCGGAGCTGGTGCGCGAGGACTCGCCGTCCCTGCGGGTGGGCGCGGCGCGGGCGGCGCAGTTCTCGCCGGTGACGCACGGCGTGCCGATGCTCAGCCTCGACAACGCCTTCGCCGATGAGGAGGCCGTCGAGTTCGACGCGCGCATCCGCCGCTTCCTGCGCCTCTCCGCCGACGAGACGGTGGCCTATACCGCCGAGCCGAAGATCGACGGCCTCTCGTGCTCGATCCGCTACGAGAACGGTCAGTTGGTCCAGGCGGCCACGCGCGGCGACGGGCGGGTGGGCGAGGACGTCACCGCCAACGTCCGCACCATCGCCGACATCCCGCATCGGTTGGCGGGGGACGGCTGGCCGGATGCGATCGAGGTGCGCGGCGAGGTCTATCTCAGCCACGACGCCTTCGCCGCGCTGAACGCTGCGGCCGCCGAGGCTGGGCAGAAGACCTACGCCAATCCCCGCAACGCCGCGGCTGGGTCGCTGCGCCAGATCGACCCGAAGATCACCGCCGCGCGGCCGCTGGCCTTCTTCGCCTACGCCTGGGGGATCTTCAGCCGGCCGTTCGCCGAGACCCAGTGGGAGGCGCTGGGCAAGCTCGCGGCCTGGGGCTTTTCGACCACGCCGCAGAGCGAGCGGGTGGAGAACGCCGCGGGCCTGCTGGCCGCCTATGCGCGCATGGAGGCCGTGCGGCCGCACCTGGCCTTCGACATCGATGGGGTGGTCTACAAGGTCGACCGCCTGGACTGGCAGCAGCGGCTGGGCTTCATCACGCGGACCCCGCGCTGGGCCATCGCGCGCAAGTTCCCCGCCCAGCAGGCGCGCACCGTCCTGGAGGCCATCGACATCCAGGTGGGCCGCACCGGCGCGATCACCCCGGTCGCGCGGCTGCATCCGGTGACGGTGGGCGGCGTCGTGGTGGAGAACGCCACCCTGCACAACGCCGACGAGATCGCCCGCAAGGACGTCCGCGTCGGCGACACGGTGATCCTGCAGCGCGCCGGCGACGTGATCCCGCAGATCGTCAGCGTGGTGCTGGAGGAGCGGCCGAAGGACGCGGCGCCCTTTGACTTCCCGACCCGCTGCCCGTGCCCGCTGGCGACCGAGATCGTGCGCGAGACCACGGCGGCCGGGGCGGAGACCGTGGTGCGCCGCTGCTCCGGTGAGTTCGCCTGTCCGTTCCAGAAGCTCGCCCACCTGCGCCATTTCGTCAGCCGCCGGGCCTTCGACATCGAAGGCTTGGGCGAGAAGCAGCTGACGCTGTTTTCCGAGCGTGGCTGGCTGGAGAGCCCCGCCGACATCTTCCGCCTGCATGAGAAGCGCGCCGAACTGCTGGAGACCGAGCGGTTCGGCGAGACCAGCGTCGGCAACCTGCTGGCCAATATCGAGGCGCGCCGCGACATCGCCCTCGACCGCTTCATCTACGGCCTGGGCATCCGCCACATCGGCGAGACCACCTCGCTCGCGCTCGCCCGCCACCTCGAGACGGTGGAGCGGTTCGTCGAGGTCTCGGAAGCCGCCGCCGGCCAGATCGCGGGCGCGATGTTCGCCGAGCTCTCCGACCTCGACGGCCTTGGCCCCACGGCCGTGGAGGCGGTGCTGGCCTTCGCCCGCGCGCGCCAGCCGATGCTGATCCCGCCGGAGATCTCGCTGGACGAGCACCTGCGCCTGGCGATCCCCAAGCTCAATTCCAAGGCCCGCGCGGCGCTGGCGCTGCGGTTCGGCGACTGGGCCGCCTTCGAGGCCGCCGCGCTCGAGGCCGCCGCCCAGACGCCGGGCGAGGCCTTCCACGAGCTCTCCGGGGTTGACGCCGTGGGCGTGGTGGCCGCGCGCATGATCGCGGAGTTCTTCGGCGAGGCGCACAACCGCGCCCTGGTCGAGGCCCTTATGCGCGAACTGCGGGTGATCCCGGCTGAGCGGCCGAAGACCGACACCGCCGTGGCCGGCAAGACCATCGTCTTCACCGGCGCCCTGGAAAAGATGACCCGCGACGAGGCCAAGGCCCAGGCCGAGGCCCTGGGCGCCAAGGTCTCCGGCTCGGTGTCGAAGAAGACCGACCTGGTGGTGGCCGGCCCCGGCGCCGGCTCCAAGCTGGCCGAAGCCAACAAGCTGGGCGTCCAGGTGATCAGCGAGGACGAGTGGCTGGCGATGGTGGCCGGCTAGCTGGCCTTGGCCTTCCACTGGTTCTTTGGCGCGGGCGCGGTGGGCGTGTCGGCGGCGAGACCGTAGAGCCAGCCCTGGGCGAAGTCGACGCCGGCGCGGCGCACCGCGTCCTCCACCGTCGAGGTCTCGACCATCTCGGCCAGGGTCTTCATGCCGAGCTCCCGGCACATGTCGACCAGGTGCTTGACGAAGGTGGCGCTGCGCGAGCCGAACTGCAGGTCGCGGATGTAGCGCCCGTCGATCTTGAGCACGTCCAAGTGCAACTGCTGCAGGTAGGCCAGCGAGGCGGCGCCCGCGCCGAAGTCGTCCAGGCAGACCTCGCAGCCGGCCTCCCGCAGGGCCTGCAGGTGGCGGTCGGCCAGCGCCAGGTCGTCGATGGCCGCGCTCTCGGTCAGCTCGAACATCAGCCGCCCGGAGATCTCCGGATGATCCTTGGCGAGCCTCACAGCGCGTTCGATGTAGGCCGGGCTGATGATCGTGCGGCCCGAGACGTTGACCGCCAGCTTCAGCTCCGGATCCGGCGCCAGCACGCCGACGGCGCGTTCCAGGATGGCGAAGTCGAGGGCCTCGATCAGGTCCAGCTCCTCGGCCATGCGGATCTGCGGGAAGGGGCTTTCATCCTCGCCGAAGCGCACCAGCACCTCGAAGTGGTGGACCTTGTGGCTGTAGAGGTCGACCACCGGCTGGTAGGCCAGGCGGAAGGTCTTGTCGGAAATGGCCGCGCCCAGGAGGCCGGCCTCGGCGAGCGCCTTGTCCATGGCCAGGTTGAGCGCGTCAGCCAGGTTGGCCGGCATCTCCCAGGCCGATCCCTCGCGCGAATAGCCGTCGAGGGCGTAGCGCAGGGCGCGCACCACCTGCTGGGGCCGGTCAATCCCGCCCACGCCCATGGCGCCGGCGCTGGGAGCGATCGGCGCGGCGGTGACCTTGCCCATCAGCCGCCCCAGGCGCGCGGCGAAGGCGTCCGGCGTCTCGCCCTTGGTGCGGACCAGGGCGAAGCGGTCGTTCTCCAGCTCGGTGGCCGCGGCGCCGCCCCAGGCCTGGGCGCGCAAGAGAGCGGTGAGCTGGGCCTCCATCTCCTCGCGGGCGTCGGGGCTGCTCCCGCTGCGCGCGGCGCTGAGGCCCGCCAGCTCCACCAGCGACAACTCCAGCTCCTTGCCGGCGCCGTTGGCGACGCCCAGCAGGTCGCGGGTCAGGGTCTCGAAGGCGGCGCGGTCGGCCAGCCGGCCCTCGAACAACGCCGGCTCATAGCGGGCCTGGGCCAGGGCGCAGGACACCGCGCCCCGGTTCTGCGGCAGGCGCAGCGCGGTGAGCGTCACAGCCCGTTCAGGAGCGGCCAGGCGCACCATGACCGGGCCGGCGCGGCGTCCGGGCTCCAGGCCCTCCAGCAGCATGGCCAGCATCCTGCGGTCGACCGGCTCGATGAAGTCGGCCCAGTTGTGGCCGACGAGCGCGGTCTCGGCGGTTCCGGACAGCGCCTCGCTGGCGCCCATGGCGAAGTCGATCGTCCCGTTCGGCGCGATCTCCACCAGGAGGTCGGCGCTGGCGAAGGCGAATCCCAGCAGTCGGTGCGGCTTGAGGGGCAGGACGGAGGCCTCGCGTGGAGGCTCACCCTAGCCCAAGCGCCCTTAACCGCCGGTTTCGCGGCTGGCGAGAAGTTTTGGAGCTACCAGCGCGGGGAGAAGATGTTCTCGATGCCCTGGAACAGGAAGTCGCCGGCCGCCACGCCGACAGCCATCTGGCCGGCGTTGCGCAGGAAGCCGCCCAGGCCGCTGTTGGCGGCGAAGGGGCTCGACTGCACCGGGCCGCCGCCCTGGCCGGCCCAGGGACCTGCGCCATAGCCAGCGGGTTGGCCAATCGTCCCGCCCGGATCGCCCCAGACGTTGGGCCGCGGCGCGGGCGCCGGCGGCGGGCTCGCCTGCGGGGCCAGGAACGAACTGGATGCCCCGCCCTGCGCCGCCAACTGCGCCTGAGCGGCGTGCAGGGCCTGGTCGGCCAGGATGACGTGCTGCACCAGGAGGTAGGCTGCGTTCGGGTTGGCGCGGATCGTGTCCTCGATCATCGCCGCGGCCTCGGCGTCCTTGGTGACGATCGGGGTCTGGGCGAGGTCGGACAGGAAGCTTTGCAGGATGGCGCGTTCGTCGGGGGTCACGGGGCGGGTCTCCGGTTAGGACGCCGAGATCTGGGCGCCTCGCCATAGCATGGGCGCTGGCGCCTCGCGAAGATCGTCACAGGGCTTCGGTATGCCTAGCGCCGCCCGCCGGACTCGCACGATGCTGCCGGCGTTCCGAGGAGGCTCTTGATGGCGCGCGCCGAAGTCCTGGGCTGGCGGCGGTTCCTGGGGCCGCTGGGTCCGCGCCCACGGTTGACCGCCGGCACGGCGGCCGGCGCGATCGTCGGCGTCGCCCTCATCTGGCTCGCGCCGCAGATGCACGCCAGCACTCGGGCGATCCTGGCCTGGGACGCGCTGTCGCTGACCTTTCTGACGCTGATGTTCCTGAACATGCTGCGCCACACGCCCACCGACATCCGCGCCCAGGCGGAGATCGACGACGAGGGCCGCGGCGTGATCCTGGCCCTGACCCTGGCTGCGGCGGCGGCCAGCATCTGGGCGATCGGCGCGGAGCTGTCGCTGGCCAAGGACGCCCACGGCTTCCTGAAGGCGGGGCACATCCTCCTGGCCTTCATCACCGTGGTGGCGTCCTGGCTGACGGTGCAGATGATCTTCGCTCTGCACTACGCCCACGAGTGGTACGGGGTGGACGAGGACGATGGGGCCAGCGATTCCGAGGGGATCGAGTTCCCCGGCCATCAGCCGCCCGACTACTGGGACTTCCTGTATTTCTCCGTGGTGATCGGCGTGGCCTGCGCCACCGCGGACGCCAACATCACCTCGCGCGGCCTGCGCCGGCTGGCCACCGTGCATTGTGGGGTGGCCTTCGTGTTCAACACGATCATCGTCGCCCTCACCATCAACCTGACGGCGGGGTTGTTCTAGCGAGACCTCCTCCGCCTCGCGGCGGAGGAGGCGCGCCTTAGCCTAGTCGTTGACCCGCAGGTTCGTCGCCGAGGTCTTGCCGCTGCGACGGTCGGCTTCCAGGTCGTAGGCCACGTGCTGGCCTTCGTTCAGGCCGCGCAGGCCCGCCTGTTCCACCGCCGAGATGTGCACGAACACATCCTGGCCGCCGTCGTTCGGCTGGATGAAGCCGAACCCCTTGGTGGGGTTGAACCACTTCACCGTGCCCGAGCCGGCGCCGGCCGGATCGCCCGAAGGACGCCCACCGCCACCGCCACCGCCGCCGCCGAAGCCGCCGCCGCGCGGACGGTCGAAACCGCCGCCGCCGCCGCCCCGCGGGCGGTCGAAGCCGCCGCCGCCGCCGCCGCCACGAGCCGGGGCCGCGCCCTGGCCGGTGACCACCAGCTGGCCCGCCGAAAGCTTGCCGGACCGCCGGTCCTGCTCGAGTTCGAAATTGACCAGATCGCCTTCATTCAGGCCGCGAAGGCCTGCCTGTTCGACGGCTGAAATGTGGACGAAGACGTCGCTTCCGCCGTCGTCCGGTTGGATGAAACCAAAGCCCTTAGCGGTATTGAACCACTTGACCGTGCCGCTCGCCATTCGCCTGACCTAACCGAGATAGAGTGCCTCACCGCCCTCAGAACGAGGACGTCCGGACCCCGAGTTTGGCGGTCCGTGACAAACTATGTAGCTGGCGAAATGCCAGGAGGCCAGCCGCGCCGTGACAGAAGAGCGCAATCGGCCTATTGGAGCGCCCCTCCTTTTGCTTGTTGACCTCGCGGGAACCTGGTCCGTTGAACAGCATCTGCGTCTATTGCGGCTCCGCGACCGGGACCGATCCGGCCTTCCTTGACGAGGCGGTGAAGGCCGGGACCCTGATCGCGCAAGCGGGCCTGACCCTGGTCTACGGCGGCGGCAAGGTGGGGCTGATGGGGGCCGTGGCCGACGCGGCGCTGGCCGCCGGCGGCAAGGTGATCGGCGTGATGCCCGCCGACCTGGTCAACCAGGAGATCGGCCACCGGGGACTCACGGAGCTGCGCGTCGTCAACTCCATGCACGAGCGCAAGTGGGGCATGGCCGAGCTGGCCGACGGCTTCCTCTGCCTGCCGGGCGGGCCGGGCACTTTCGAGGAGATCTTCGAGCAGTGGACCTGGGCGCTCCTGGGCTTCCACGCCAAGCCCTGCGGCTTCGTCAGCGTGAACGGCTATTACGAGCCGATGCGGGCCACGATCCAGCAGATGGCCGATAAGGGCTTCCTCGCCCAGCAGTACGTCGACATGCTGATCTACGCGCCGCGGACCGAAGGCGTGCTGGAGGCCTTCCGCACCTACGTCCCGCCGCCGCCCAAGTGGGGCGTGGCGCCGGTGGAGCAGCGGTACTAGGCGTGCGAAAGGCCCCCGGCGTGCGCCGAGGGCCTCGCGGTGTCAGGGTCTGGCCGGATTTAGCGGCGGTCCATGTGGACCTGGTCCGACAGGGTGTCGAGGCGGGCCTGCAGGGCGGCCTCGTCGCGGTCGGAGAGGCGCCCATCGCGGCGGCGGTCGCTTTCCTCGCGCTTGATGTCGTCCAGGGTGTTCATCGCCATGCGCGCGTCGCGGTGCGACAGGGCGCCGTCGTCGCGCTGGTGGTCGATCCAGCCACGCATGCGGTCGATGCGGGTGGAGACGTCGACGGTGTTGGCGCGGCTGGTGTAGGCCGCGTCGGCGGCGTAGCCCTCGACGCCCACCGGCGGGCCGTCGACCCAGACGCCGCTGCGGTCATAGTAGCCATAGGCCACGGCGCGGTCGGCGTGGTTGTCGTGCCAGACGCCTTCGTTGTCGTAGTAGCCGTAGGCGTGGACGCAGTCGTGCGGGCCCTTGGCCAGGTTCGAGCCGACCACGCCGCCGGCGACGCCGCCGATGATCGTGCCGCCCGCCTTGCCGCCGTGTCCGGCGATGGCGTTGCCCAGCAGGGCGCCGCCCAGGACGCCCAGCACCGTGCCGGTGGTGCGGTTGGCGCTGCGCTGCTCGCAGGTCTCCTGCGCCATGGCCAGGGACGGGATCAGGGCCACGGCGGCGATGCCGGCGGCCAGAATGTGCTTACGCATAGGTCTCTCCTCGTAAAGGGATGTTTGTCCCTCGTTTCGGGCCGCAGAACGTGGGTCGATGCAGGGAGGTTCCGCATCGCGCCTGACCCGGCTAGGCTCGTCCGATTGGCGCCGGGGCGTTCGGGGACACGGAAAAATGCGGAAGATTGCGGGACTTTTGGCTGGCCTGGTCGCCGGCTGCATCGCCGGCTTTGGGGCCACAGCGGGGATGGCCGCGCCGCCGCCCTTCGAGCCGCATGACTACGCCATCAAGGACTTCCACTTCCGCTCGGGCGAGACCCTGCCGGAGCTGAAGCTGCGCTACTACACCATCGGCCAGCCGAAGAAGGACGCCGCCGGCCATGTGATCAACGCGGTGCTGGTCCTGCACGGCACCGGCGGGTCGGGGAAGCAGTTCACAGCCCCGCAGTTCGCCGACGTGCTGTTCAAGCCGGGCGGCGTTCTGGACCCCGCCAAGTACTTCGTCATCATGCCCGACGACATCGGCCACGGCGCCTCGTCCAAGCCCTCCGACGGCCTGCACATGCGCTTCCCGCACTACGGCTACACCGACATGGTCGAGGCCGAGCACGCCATCGTCCGCGGCGCCCTGGGGGTCCAGCAACTGCGTCTGGTGATGGGCACCTCCATGGGCTGCATGCACAGCTTCATGTACGCCGAGATGTACCCGGACGAGGCCAGGGCGGCGATGCCGCTGGCCTGCCAGGCGGTGGAGCTCGCCGGCCGCAACCGGCTGTGGCGCGAGATGGCGGTCACCTCCATCGAGGCCGATCCGGCGTGGCAGGGCGGCGAGTACAAGGATGAGCCGCAGCTGGGCCTGCGCGGGGCGGAGAACCTGCTGATCATCGCCGGCGCCTCGGCCTGGCCGATGCAGATCGAGATGCCCAAGGGCGAGCAGGTCAACGCCTGGTACGCCCAGCAGCTGCCCCAGCGGCTGAAGGGCGCCGAGGCCAACGACCTGATCTACCAGCTGCAGGCCTCGCGCGACTACGACCCGTCGAAGGACCTGGAGAAGATCAAGGCGGCGCTGACCTGGGTGAACTCCTGCGACGACTTCATCAACCCGCCGGAGCTGGGCCTGGCGCAGGTGGAGATCCGCCGGGTGAAGGCCGGCCGCTTCGTGCTGATCCCCTGCCGCCCCGACACCCACGGCCACGGCACCCACACCTGGGCGGTCTTCTGGCAGAACGACCTGGCCGACCTTCTGAAGCGCTCGGGCGGGTAGGGAGGCCCGCCTACGAGGTCGTGCTGACCGTCCAGGTGGCGTCCTCGATCTCGTCGTGGGCGTTCAGGTGGGCGGTGATGGCGTCGAGGTCCTCGGCGCTGGCGGTGGTGGGCACCAGGGTGGCGGCGAGTTCGACGATCTCGTCGCCCTCGGAGACCACCTCGATCTCGCGCACGGGATAGTGGTAGCGCTCCAGCTCCTCGTAGAGCAGGTCGCGGGCGCTAGGGGCCTCGGCCGGCGCGCAGGTGACGTGCACCTGGTAGAGCGCTTCGGTCTCGCCGGGCGTGATCGGGCGGCGGTTCACATAGTCGACGAGGGGCCGCAGAAGGGTGTTGCCGGCCAGGACGAAGACCGCCGCCGCGGCCGCCTCGCCCAACAGGCCCGCGCCGGCGAAGGCGCCGACGGCCGCGGTGCTCCAGAGCGTCGCCGCCGTGTTCAAGCCACGCACCTGGGCGCCTTCCTTCATGATCACGCCGGCTCCCAGGAAGCCGATGCCGCTCACCACATAGGCCACGATACTGGCCTCGCCGCCCGCCGCGGCCAGCCGGTCGCCCAGGTGGACGAAGGCGGCGGTGCCCACCGAGACCAGCACCATGGTGCGCAGGCCGGCGTTGCGCTGGCGGACCTGCCGCTCCAGCCCGATCAGGCCGCCCAGGACGAAGGCCGCGCCCAGCCGCGCCAGGGTGTCCAGGGACAGGGAGAGGTCGAGGCCCGCGGAGGTCATGTGGTGTGGGTCATGTCGCTAGAACAGCGGCTTGCCGTCCGCGCTGGGCAACTGGACCTGCAGCACCTTGGCGACGGTGGGGGCGATGTCGCGCATGTCGATCTCGCCGATGGCGCCCTTCTTGGGCACGCCGGGGCCGGCCAGGATGAAGGTGGCGCGCATCTCCGGATGCTCCGGGAAGTAGCCGTGGGTGCCCCGCTCGCCGGCCGAGCCGAGCATCGGGCCGCCGGGCCGTCCGCCCGCCTGATAGCCCGGCTTGAAGTCGACCCAGAAGCTGGCCTGCGGCGTCCCGCCCATCCGGGCGATCTCGCCGGCGTCGGCGACGCGGGCGACACCGTTGTCCGGATTGGCGGCCAGCTTGGCCAGGACGCCCTCGACCCTGGCCTTCAGCGCCGGATCGTCCGGCTTGGCCAGGACGATGGCCGCCGAGGCGCCGCCCCAGGGCGCGGCCTCCCACGAGGTGATGCGGTGGGTCTTGTCGTCCGCCGACATCAGGCCGGCGTCCACGAAGGCCTGCTCCAGGTTCACCGAATGCTGCACAGGGGCGAAGCCGTGGTCGGAGACGACGGCGATAACGATCCCGGGCTCGGCGGCCCGCGCCGTGGCGACCAGGCGGCCCACCATGGCGTCGAGCTGCTCCAGCACCGCCTTCGACTGCGGCGTGTCGGGGCCGAAGCCATGCTGGGCGTGGTCCAGGGCGGCGAGGTGCAAGGTGGTGAAGGCGGGTTTTTTGGCCTTGATCAGCGCCTCGGTGAAGGTTGTGCGCGCCTCGTTATTCTGCGGCAGCTCCTCGGTCATCTGGACGAGCTTCAGGCCGGTCGCGGCCTCCAGCTGGTCGACCAGGCCGGGCGTCGAGACGGCCTTCAGCAGCTTGGCGTCCTCGGCGACGTGGGCGCGCCAGAGTTCCGGGATGTCGTAGTCGATGGACGCGTCGCCGACGCTGACCGGCCAATAGACCGAGGCGGTCTTCTTGCCCGCCTGGTGCGCGGCGTCCCAGAGGGTCGGGACCTTGATGTCGCTGGCGTACCAGTACCAGCCGCCCAGGTTCTGGCCGAGCGGGTCGAAGGTGGTGTTGCCCGCGATGCCGTGCTTGGCCGGCCAGACGCCGGTCATCAGGGTCGTGTGGTTCGGATAGGTGACGGTGGGCAGGGCGTTCCTGACCCCGGTCGCATACATCCCCTCGGCGGCCAGCTTGCGCAGGTTGGGCAGCTTCAGGCCGCGCTGGTCGGCGTCCAGCACGTCGGCGGGGCGCAGGCCGTCGATGGAGATCATCAGCACCGGGGCCGCCGCGGCCATCGCCGGAACCGCGAGCGCCGCCGCCAGTCCGCACACGAACGCTTTCACCCGCATCGAATCCCCCGCCTCAGCCCTGCCGCCCCGCTGTGGCCCGGAACGATGACAGGTTCTTTGCAAAGGCCAAGGCGCAGCGGGCCGCGCCTAGCGCACGTAGCTCGCGCCGTTGATGTCGATCACCGCCCCGGTCATCGACGGCGGGGCCTCCAGGGCCAGGTAGGCGACGGCGTTCGCCACCTCCTCCGGCTGGGCGACCCGGCCCAGCGGAATGTCGGCCAAGAGCTTGTCGCCGCCGCGGCTCGACAGATAGTCCTCGGCCATGCCGGTCATGGTGAAGCCGGGGCAGACGCCGAAGGCCAGGATGCCCTCGCCGGCATAGCCCCGGGCGATGGACTTGGTCATGGCCACCATGCCGGCCTTCGACGCCGCATAGTGCCAGTGGGCCGGCGAATCCCCGCGGTAGGCGGCGCGGCTGGCGACGTTGACGATCCGCCCGCCGGTCGCGCGCTCGCGCCAATGCAGCACCGCGCGGCGGCAAAGGTCGGCGCTGGCCTGCAGGTTGATCTGCATCGTGCGGCCCCAGGCGGCCTGCCACTCCGCGAGCGGCGCCTCGGCGGCGATGAGCTCGAACACGCCGGCATTGTTCACCAGGACGTCGATCCGCCCGTCCAGCGCCGCCAGCGCGCGGTCCCACAGGGCGTCTGCCGCGGCGGGATCGGCCAGGTCGGCGCCCAGCACGCCGGGGCCGTCGGCGCGGCCGTGGCCCACGAAGCGCGCGCCGCGCTCGGTCAGGGTGTCGGAGATCGCCGCGCCGATGCCGCGCGTGGAGCCGGTGACGAGAATATGGACAGGGTTGCTCATGGCCTCCTCCTAGCGCGCGGCGGGGCGTTGCGGAATGGCCGGGGCGGTGCGCATGATCCTAGGGTCCCGGCGCGCTCGCCGGCGGCTGCGCCCCAACTCCCGGGGGCCTAGGAGGCGGTCTTGAAACTCTCAGCCTGCGCCGCGGCGCTCGCGCTCTGCGGCCTGATGGCCGTCCCGAGCCTCGCCTGG
Organism: Phenylobacterium sp.; assembly: GCF_004799515.1. Taxonomy (GTDB): domain Bacteria; phylum Pseudomonadota; class Alphaproteobacteria; order Caulobacterales; family Caulobacteraceae; genus Phenylobacterium. Next base: position 317,564 of record NZ_SSMX01000026.1, read on the forward strand.
ACCCAGTCCCTGGCGGACAACGACGATTCCGCGGCGCCGTCGGTGGGCACACGCTTCAAGTGCCAGGAGGGCGGCGATCTGGTGGCCCGCTTCGACAGCCACGGCGCGCGCCTGATCGCCATCGTCGACGCCGGCGAGGGCCCGCATGCCCTGCCGATCCAGCCCTGGAACGGCGGGCCGGTGCAACTCACCTGGAGCGACGGCCAGCGCACGCTGACCTGGAGCCCCGGCGTGCACATCATGTGGATGGACGGCGGCGAGCACCGCATGTGCGGCCGCGAAGGCGGCCACCACCACTAGCCAAGAAAGCAAAGCGCCCCCGGCCGAGGCCGAGGGCGCTTAAGATGGCTTAGGCGAAGGCGCCTAGCGCTGGACCGGCGGGGCCTTGCCGCCCTTGTCGGTGGGGCGCTTGTCGCCGGTGTCACGGGCGCGGCCGTCGCCGTCGGTGTCGATCCGCTGACCGGAGCCCTGCTGACCCGTCATCTTGCCCATGCCCTGCTGGTTCTGCTGAGCCGGGTTCGGCCGGTTCATGTTCCCGGCCTGCTGGTCGGGCTTGCGCCCTTGGTTCGGGTTGTTGGTGTTGGACTGGGAGCCCATCGGTCATTCTCCTGTCTCGGTCGCTTCAGAACGCGAAGCTGCCGATCCAACCGAAGGGCGCCGCCGCCGGTTCCTCTATCACCGGTCCGCCAACGCCTCCCGGCCGGCGGGGAGCGCTTCAGGCCAGGACGGCGGCCCCGGCGGTGCGCCGGCGGGCGCGGAGCAGGGCGCCCAGGCCGCCAAAGCCCATCGCCATCAGCATCCAGGCCTCCGGCTCGGGTACGGAGAAGGTCACGGCGCCCAGGCCGCCCAGGTTCTGGATGCGGCTGTTGGAGTCGGGGCTGACCATGGAGTTGAACTGTCCGGCGACGTTCAGGTCGAAGTAGCCGCCGAATATCTGGAACACGGCGAAGACCACCTGGCCGTCCACCACGTCGAAGTCGTTCTGGCTGATGACGATGTTCGGGTCGACCGTCGCGGCCAGCTCGTTGGCATAGTCGAACAGGCTGAACGGCTTGCCGGGCAGGCCGAGCACGCCCGGGGATACGAAGTCGATCAGCACGTCGCTGGCCTGTTGGTCGAAGCCGTTGGCCTGCAGGCCGAGGATCGTGCCGGTCACGAAACCCGGCACGATGGTGTCGTCACCGAAGATGGGGCCGTCGCCGACAAGGCTCAGGTCGCTGCTGAAGGTGAAGTTCAGCGCCTGGGCGGAGGCCGAGGACGCGAGCGCGGCGGCGGCCGCCGCGCCGGCAATCAGGATTTTCCAGTTCATGTCCCGCACTCCTCAAGGCCCCCGCGCCGGACGCGGGTCTGATGGAACGCCGGTATCACATGGCCAAGCTAATCCGGCAAGACCTCATTAAGTAAAAGATAAAGCATACGTCGGGCGTAATTGAGTATAGGACCTTCGATCTAGGGCTTTAGACCTAGGACTAAAGTCCTACGACTAAAGTCGTAAGCTCGCCTAGCGCGGATGCATGGCCCCGCTCAGGCGCCGCCGGCCCTCGTGGGTCATCAGCTGCTGGCGGATGCGCATGAAGCGCGGCTGGGCGCCGTGGTTGGGCGCGCCGCAATGGACCAGGGTCGGGTGGCAGACCACCATGTCGCCGGGCTCGCCGGTCAGCTCCACCACGCGCACGGGAACGCCGTCGATCTCCGCGCCCGCGCCCATGAAGGCCGCGATCCGGTCCGCCGGCGAGGGCGCGAGCCCGGTCAGGGCCGCGAGCCAGGGATGCGAGCCCTCGAACAGCTTGCGCCGCGCCCGGCCGTTGGTGTCGCGCACCTCGGCGGCCAGGCCCGCGTCCTGCCGCGCCAGCAGCCGGTGCGAGCCGGAGAGGATCAGCGTGCCGCCGCCGCGCGGCGCCACCGTCCCGATGAAGCTGACCACGAAGAGGCCGTTCAGCGCGTCGCGGTGCCAGGCGGTCGGGCTGTCCCAGTGCCAGAGCCCGGTCGGCACGTCCCAGCGCTCCGGCCGCGCGTCCGGCTGCGGGAAGGTCGCCAGCGTCCGGCCCCAGTCGGCCGGCCGCCGCCACTCGCCCGGGCCGAGCAGGTCATCCATCACGCCCCGCACCCGTGGCGTCAGGATCGCCTGCTGCAGCGGGCTTGCCTTGGCGCGTTTCAGGTCGCCCGGGATCGGCCGCCAGGTCCCCGGGTCGTCGCGTAGGATCGCGTGCGTCTCGGCGAGCTCCGCCCACCACTCGTCCTGCATGGCGAGCGCGTCTTCCTGTGCGAACGCGCCGCGCAGGATCAGATAGCCGCCGTCGCGGAAGGTCCGGACCTCGTCCGGGGAAAGCGGGGTGCAGGTCGCGGGCAAGGCCGTCTCCTCAAGAGAACGGCGCCCTGCGGGGGAAATCGCGCCGGGACCCGCAGGCCCAGACGTTCCTTCCACCACAGGGCAGCACCCCGCGGCTCACCGCAAGGCGCGGTGAACGATGGCGAAAGCCTGCGGCGCAGGCCCTCCGCCGTCAAGACTGCCGCGGGCTCCACGGGGAATTTTGCGATGTCTGGAACAAAACGGCCCATGCGGGGAACGACTGGCTTCTCGAGGGGTTGGGAAGGCCTGATGGGAAAGCCCGGACGATGACCGCCGAGGAATGCCATGACCGGGCGCAGCGGTGCGCGGTCAACGCCGACCTCGCGGTGAGCGAGCCGTTGGCGCAGGAGTTCCTGCGGCTGGCCGCCCAATGGAGGGCGATCGGCGCCCGGTCTATTTTCATAGGCTCGATCGGCGAGGACGCCGAAATCCCAAGCGGCGAAGCTTGATCTCGCCGCTGACCTGAAGGCCGAGTGGGCCAACAGGCGCGACAATAGACCACCGGGCCTGGCCGTTTCGTGATAGGCTAGGCTCCAGGGACACCGAAAATCCGGTCCGCGGATTTTGGTGGCCGAAGTCACTGCGCCGGGAACGACTTTCGCTTCGCGAGTCTCCGGCGGCCGATTGAAGCCAAAGATGGCGACCCCTCCCCCCATCACCGCCGTGGTCGGCGACAATCTGGCCCTGGCGCTGGTGGCGTCCTCCGACGCCCCGATCCTATTGCTCGACGGCGACCTCCGGGTGGTCGCCGCCAGCCTGTCCTTTTCCCGCGCCTTCCAGGTGACGCCCGACCGCGCCGCCAATGTCTCCCTGTTCGAACTGGGATCGGGCGAGTGGGAGGTCCCGCAGCTGCGCTCCCTGCTGCGGGCGACACTTGGGGGCGTGGCGGACATCGACGCCTATGAGATGGACTTGCGCCGCCCCGGCCGCGAACCGCGCCGGCTGGTGCTGACCGCCCATGAGCTGGACTACGGAGACGCCGGGAACCGCCGCCTGCTGCTGACGATCTCCGACGTCACCGACGCCAGGCTGGCCGAACGCCTCAAGGACGACCTGCTGCGTGAAAAGGCGATCCTGTTCCAGGAGCTGCAGCACCGGGTCGCCAACAGCCTGCAGATCATCGCCAGCGTCCTGATGCAAAGCGCCCGGCGCGTGCCGTCGGCCGAGATCAAGAGCCACCTCTACGACGCCCACAACCGGGTGATGTCGGTGGCCGCGCTGCAGCACCAGCTCGCGGCGTCCCACACCGGCGACGTGGAGCTGCGCCCCTATTTCACCGAGCTCTGCGAGAGCATCGGAGCCTCGATGATCCCGGACCGCGAGAAGCTGCGGCTGGAGGTCGAGGCCGACGTGGCCACCGCCACGGCCGACGTCTCCGTCAGCCTGGGCCTGGTGGTCACCGAGCTGGTGATCAACGCCCTGAAACACGCCTTTCCCGATGGCCGCAGCGGCCGGATCGTGGTCGCCTATGAAGCCGAGGCGGCGGACTGGAGGCTCAGCGTCCGCGACGATGGCATCGGCATGCTGACGGGCGATGCGCCCGCCAAGCTGGGTCTGGGCACCAGCATCGTCCAGGCGCTGGCCGCTCAGCTCGGCGCCGTCGTCGAGGTGGCGGGGACCGATCCGGGGACCCGCATTTCCCTCGTGCGTTCGGCGGACCCGCCGGCCGCCGAAATCGGGAAGTTCTCGGTGGTTGTCTAGCTGCGCCGGCCGAAGTGGCCGCGGTCGATCGAAGCTGAAGAGGGCCTGCCCATGAACCGCGATCTCCACCCGTCGACCCGCCTGCGAGGCGCGCGATGAGCCTGTTCTCCTGGCTGCCCAGCGGCGCGACCGCGGCGGCGATCCGCTCGGAGATCTGGAGCCTGGGCGCGCGTCACCGCGGCGAGCCGCTGGAGGGCGCGCTGACGGAGCTCAAGGCGTCGGGCCTGAGCGCCGAGCGCGCGCAACTGCTGACCGCCTGCGTGCGCCAGCTGCGCCGCGGCTGACGCGATCGCTGGCTGCGGCTCCAGCCAGATTAAGTATTAAGCCGTCACATACCTAAGAAACGCCCCGATATACGGTTCGTATATGTTTTGACCGTTTCCGAAATTTCGGAACCATCGAAGTAATTGTGGGTTCTCTCTCCCAAGAGAAGGAGTTCGATCCTTTTCAGGAGACTTCCTTATGCGTAAATATCTTCTGGTCGCCGGCCTCGCCGTCGCGACCCTGATCCCGTCCTTGGCCATGGCCCAGGAGAGCTGCCAGCAGCGCAGCGAGAACCGCACCGCCGGGACCGTGCTGGGCGCGGTCGGCGGCGCCCTGCTGGGCAGCGCCGTCGCCGGCCGCCACGACCGGGGCGAGGGCGCGGTGATCGGCGGCGTCGGCGGCGCGGTGGTCGGCTCGAACCTGTCCAAGGGTCCGCGCGACTGCGCCCACGCCTACGGCTACTACGACAACGACAACCGCTGGCACGACAACGGCGCCGACCGCGCCGTGGCCTACGGCTACTACGACCGCTCCGGCGCCTGGATCGACGGCGCGCCGAACGTTGCGGGCTACAGCGCCGACGTGGCCTATCAGGCCCCTGGCCGCGCCATGGACCTCGACACCCGGATGAGCCGGATCGAGGACCGCATCCAGCGCGGCCGCGCCGACGGGACCCTGTCGCATCACGAGACCCGCGCGGCGATGGCCACCCTGGGCGACATCCGCCGCGACGAGCAGAACCGCCGCCGCGACGGCCGCCTGAACGACCGCGACGAAGCCGCCCTGCAAGGCCGCCTCGACAACCTCTCGACCCAGGTCCGCATGGACCGCGCCGGCTAAGGCTGACGCGGGGCCGCTCGCCGGCCCGGATCGCTTCGAGGCCCCCGGCTCACGCCGGGGGCCTTTTTTGCATCGGCTTCGCCGTCCCGTTGGCCATCAACAAGAACATCTTGCGAACAGAGAACAAACTGGGTACATCTGAGTCTGCGCCGGGACGCGAATGACCGCCTCGGTTGGCGGAATCGTGGGATAGAGGGCCTTGGAAAATGTCGCAGACAGCGTTGAAGCTCGTGGGACGTGAAGACGGTGACAAGCAGCGCGCTCTGGAAGCGGCGCTGAGCCAGATCGATCGGGCCTTCGGCAAGGGCTCGGTGATGAAGCTGGGCGACAAGGGCAAGATCGTGGAGATCGAAAGCGTCTCCACGGGCTCGCTCGGCCTCGACATGGCGCTGGGGATCGGCGGCCTGCCCAAGGGGCGGATCGTCGAGATCTACGGGCCGGAAAGCTCCGGCAAGACGACGCTGGCCCTGCACGTGGTGGCCGAGGTCCAGAAGGCGGGCGGCACGGCGGCCTTCGTCGACGCCGAACATGCGCTGGACCCGTCCTACGCTCACAAGCTGGGGGTGAACCTGGACGACCTGCTGGTCTCCCAGCCCGACACCGGCGAGCAGGCGCTGGAGATCACCGACACCCTGGTGCGATCCGGCGCGGTCGACGTGATCGTCATCGACTCGGTGGCGGCGCTGACGCCCCGGGCCGAGATCGAGGGCGAGATGGGCGACAGCCTGCCGGGCCTGCAGGCGCGGCTGATGAGCCAGGCCCTGCGCAAGCTCACCGCCTCGATCTCCAAGACCCAGACCCTGGTGATCTTCATCAACCAGATCCGCATGAAGATCGGGGTGATGTACGGCAGCCCGGAGACCACCACCGGGGGCAATGCGCTGAAGTTCTACGCCTCGGTGCGCCTGGACATCCGCCGCACCGGCTCGGTGAAGCTGCGCGACGAGATCGTCGGCAACAACGTCCGCGTGAAGGTGGTCAAGAACAAGGTCGCCCCGCCGTTCCGCGAGGTCGAGTTCGACATCATGTACGGCGAGGGCATCTCCAAGCTGGGCGAGATCATCGATCTGGGCGTCAAGGCCGGGGTGATCGAGAAGTCCGGCTCCTGGTTCTCCTACTCCAGCCAGCGCATCGGCCAGGGCCGCGACAATGTCCGCGAGTTCCTGAAGACCAACCCCGACATCGCGGGCGACATCGAAAAGGCGGTCCGCGGCGCCAAGGCGGTCATCGCTGAGGAACTGCTGGTCGGCGGTCCCGAGCCGGAAGACGAATAGGCGCGGAGCCCCAGCAGGGGTTTCCCCTAGACGGTTTCCCCGTCGGACGCCGCATCCGCGGGCGGGCCTTCCCGCCAACCGGTCCGCCCCGCCGACCCCGCGCGGGCGCTCGATGAAGGGAAGCTAAGGACGTCCAGGTTCGCCTGGGCGTCCTTTTTCGTCCGCGTTCTGCGTCTCCGTCCGGCCTCCCGGCGCCCTGCGCCGGGCCGCGTCCGCCGCCGCGGCTTGGGGCCATCCTCTTGCGGTTCCGGCCAGGTTTCGTAAACGGTCGGCCGTCCCCATCTGCGGACGCGGGCGAAAGCCCTTCAGGTCAAAGAAAAGTTGCGACGACCATGCCGAGCGTGAACGACATCCGGACCCACTTCCTGGACTATTTCCAGAAGAAGGATCACGCCATCGTCGCCTCGGCTCCGCTGGTGCCGCAGAACGATCCGACGCTGTTGTTCGTCAACGCCGGCATGGTGCCGTTCAAGAACTACTTCACCGGCGCGGAGACCCCGCCGTTCCCGCGCGCGGCCTCCTCGCAGAAGTCGGTGCGGGCCGGCGGCAAGCACAATGACCTCGACAACGTCGGCTACACCGCGCGCCATCACACCTTCTTCGAGATGCTGGGGAACTTCTCCTTCGGCGACTATTTCAAGGAGCGCGCGATCGAGCTGGCCTGGGAGCTCCTGACCAAGGAGTTCGCCCTGCCGGTCGATAAACTGCTGGTCACCGTCTACGCCGAGGACGACGAGGCCCACGGCCTCTGGAAGCGCATCGCCGGCCTGCCGGACGAGAAGATCATCCGCATCGCCACCGCCGACAACTTCTGGTCCATGGGCGACACCGGACCCTGCGGCCCCTGCTCGGAGATCTTCTACGACCACGGCGAACACATCCCCGGCGGCCCGCCTGGCAGCCCGGACGAGGATGGCGACCGTTTCGTGGAGATCTGGAACCTGGTCTTCATGCAGTTCGAGCAGCAGGCGACCGGCGACCGCATCAACCTGCCCAAGCCTTCCATCGACACCGGCATGGGCCTGGAGCGCATCGCCGCGGTGCTGCAGGGCGTGCACGACAACTACGACATCGACCTCTTCCGCACGATCATCGCCGCCAGCCGCGATCTGGTGGGTGGGACGGGCGGCGCTTCGAACGGGCCTTCGCACCGGGTGATCGCCGACCACCTGCGCTCGTCGAGCTTCCTGATCGCCGACGGGGTGACCCCGTCCAACGAGGGCCGCGGCTATGTGCTGCGCCGGATCATGCGCCGCGCCATGCGCCACGCCCACCTGCTGGGCGCGGCCGATCCCCTGATGCACCGCCTGGCGCCCACCCTGATCGCCGAGATGGGCGAGGCCTATCCGGAACTGCGCCGCGCCGAGGCGGCCATCGTCGACACCCTGCGCCAGGAGGAAGAGCGCTTCCGCCGCACGTTGGGCCGCGGCATGAGCCTGCTGGACGAGGCGACTGCCGGCCTGGCGGAGGGCGAGGTGCTGTCCGGCGAGACGGCCTTCAAACTCTACGACACCTATGGCTTCCCCCTCGACCTCACCCAGGACGCGGTGCGCGCCAAGGGCCTGACCGTCGACCTGGAGGGCTTCGACGCGGCCATGACGCGGCAACGCGAACTGGCGCGCGAGGCCTGGACCGGCTCGGGCCAGGTGGCCGCCGCCGGCGAATGGTTCGCCATCCGCGACCGGCTGGGGCCGACCGAGTTCCTGGGCTACGACCACGTCGAGGCGACCGGCGAGCTGCTGGCCCTGGTGGAGGGCGGCCGCGAGATCGACGCGGCCCTGGCCGGCGCGAGCGTCCAGGCGGTGTTCGACCGCACGCCCTTCTACGCCGAGAGCGGCGGCCAGGCCGGCGACCAGGGCGAGGCCGAGTGGCCCATGGAGGGCGGCAAGCTCGGTCGCGCCCGCGTCGCCGACGTACAGAAGCAGGCCGGCGACCTGTTCGTCCACGAGCTGGAGATCCTCGAAGGCGTGCTGAAGCCCGGCGCGCGCGTGCGCCTGGCGGTGGACGCCCAGCGCCGGGCCCAGACCCGGGCCAACCATTCGGCCACCCACCTGCTGCACGCGGCCTTGCGCAACGTGCTCGGGCCGCATGTGAGCCAGAAGGGCCAGATGGTCGACGGCGAGCGCATCCGCTTCGACTTCAGCCACGGCGCCCCGGTGACGCCGGAGGAGATCGACCGCATCGAGGCCGAGGTGAACGCCGTGGTGCGCCAGAACCTGCCGGCGGAGACCGAGCTGATGGCGCCCAAGGACGCCATGGCCGCCGGCGCCATGGCCCTGTTCGGCGAGAAGTACGGCGAGACCGTCCGCGTGCTGACGCTCGGCCAGTCGCTGGCCGGCGACGGCGCCTATTCGGTGGAGCTCTGCGGCGGCACGCATGTGGCGCGAACCGGCGACATCGCCCTCTTCAAGGTGGTGCAGGAGCAGGGCGTGGCCGCGGGCGTGCGCCGCATCGAGGCCCTGACCGGCGAGAGCGCGCGCCGCTGGCTGCTCGACCAGGCGGCGGTCTCCAAGGGCCTGGCCGACCAGTTCAAGGTCCCGGTGGCCGAGGTGCCGGTGCGCGTCGCCGCGCTGGAGGCGCAGCGCCGCCAGCTGGAGAAGGAGCTGGGCGAGGCCAAGCGCCAGCTTGCCATGGGCGGCGGTTCCGGCGGCGGGGCGCTGGCCGGGCCGGAGGAGATCGGCGGGGTCCAGGTGCTGGCCCGGGTCATGGAGGGCGTCGGCGGCAAAGACCTGCGGCCCATCGCCGAGGAGTTCAAGAAGCAGCTTCCCGACGGGGTCATCGCGCTGGTGGGCTCGGCGGAGGGCAAGGCCGCGGTCACCGTGGCGGTCACCGGCTCAGCCCAGGCCCGGTTCAACGCCGTCGAGCTGGCCAAGGCGGCGGTGGCGGCCATGGGCGGGCAGGGCGCGGGCGGGCGTCCCGATTTCGCACAGGGCGGCGCGCCGGACGGCGCCAAGGCGGCCGATGGCCTGGCCGCCGTGAGGGCCGCACTCGCCGGAGAGGGCTAGTATGTAAGAAATATTACAACCCTCAGGGGCATTCGGTTGGCGCCCGATATGCAGACGTTATGGTCCAGCTCTGGACCTAAGGGGGACATTTCTATGCGTAAGATCATTTTCGTCGCCGCTGCCGCGGCGGGTATGGCGTTTGCGGCGGCTTCGGCCCAAGCGACTGAATTCGCTGGCACCTGGACGCTCAGCGAACTGAACACCAGCGATCCGGGCCTCGTGGTGAACGCGACGAAGACCACCGGGTCCTTCGACATCGCCAACGGTGTGCTGACCGCCAGCAGCCCGACGACCACCATCAATCTGTTCGATCTCTACACGAACGAAGGTTCGATCGAGAAGGACGACAAGACGCCGCTTCCGATCCAGCTGACCTTCACCTTCACGACCCCGAGCCCGACGTCGGGCGGCGTGATCAACGGCACGACGGTTGGCCAAGAGACCTTCCTGGGCGTCTTCCAGGACGGCGTGCTGAACTGGGCCGACAGCGGCGTGACCGACGTGAACTTCGGCACCAACCTGAGCGGCCTGCTGACCATCGGCGTCAACGGCGGCGCCTTCAACACCGGCCTTTTCGGCCTCGACAAGGGCAAGCGCGCTGGCCTCGACGTCTCCGCGACCTTCGATTGGGTCAACGACCCGACGAGCGGCGGCGTGCCTGAGCCCGCCTCCTGGGCGCTGATGATCGCCGGTTTCGGCATGGCCGGCGCGACCCTGCGCCGCCGTCGCGTCGCCGTCGCCGCCGCCTGACACCAGGAGCCTTCGGCAAATACGAGAGGCCAGGGGGCGCAATCTCCCTGGCCTTTTTCGTTGCGCCGAGGTTTACGGCGGCTCGGCGTTCAGACGCCGGTGAAGACGCAGAGCTTGTTGCCGGCCGCGTCACGGAAGTAAGCGCCGTAGAAGCCGTTGATCGCCTCCGGCGGCCGGTGGTCCGGCGGGCCCTCGTCGGTCCCGCCCCGGGCGAGCGCCGCCGCATAGGCGGCCTTCACCAGGTCGTGGCTGTCGGCCTTGAAGGCGATCATCGCCCCGTTGCCGCCCCGCGCCGGCTGGCCGTCGAAGGGCTTGCAGAGGCAGATCCCGGGCGCGCCGTCCTTGGCGTAGAAAACCCAGTCGCCGGCCAGCGGACCCCGCCGGTAGCCCAGGACGCCCAGGACGGCGTCGTAGAAGGGCAGGGCGCCTTCGACGTCAAGCGCGCCAAGGGTGATGTAGCCGATGCTCAATGCGCTTCCCCCGTCCGACCCGATAACTTTAGCGGCCGGCCCGGACGGAGAAAGAACAGATAACGTCGCTAGGCCGCGAGCGCTTTTTCGAGATTGGCGGCGACTTTGTCGATGAAGCCCTCGGTGGTGAGCCAACCCTGGGTGTCGCCGACCAGCAGCGCCAGATCCTTGGTCATCGAACCCGATTCCACCGTGTCGACGCAGACCTTTTCGAGCGTCTTGGCGAATCGGTCGAGCTCGGCGTTGCCGTCCAGCTTGGCGCGATGCTCCAGGCCGCGCGTCCAGGCGAAGATCGAGGCGATGGAGTTGGTCGAGGTGCTCTCGCCGCGCTGGTGCTGGCGGAAGTGGCGGGTGACCGTGCCGTGGGCGGCCTCGGCCTCCATGATCTTGCCGTCCGGGGTGATCAGCACCGAGGTCATCAGGCCGAGCGAGCCGAAGCCCTGAGCCACCGAGTCCGATTGCACGTCGCCGTCGTAGTTCTTGCAGGCCCAGAGGAAGTTGCCGCTCCACTTCAGCGCAGAGGCCACCATGTCGTCGATCAGCCGGTGCTCGTAGACCAGGCCCGCGACCTTGAACTTCTCGGCGTACTCGGCCTCGTAGACCTCCGCGAAGATGTCCTTGAAGCGGCCGTCGTAGGCCTTGAGGATGGTGTTCTTGGTCGACAGATAGACCGGGAAGTCCCGCGACAGGCCGTAGTTCAGGCAGGCGTGGGCGAAGTCGCGGATCGAGGCGTCGAGGTTGTACATCCCCATGGCCACGCCGCCGGCCGGGAAGTCGAACACGTCGAAGTCCATCCGGTCGCCGTTCTCGCCCTCCCAGCTCATCTTCAGCTTGCCCTTGCCGGGCACCACGAAGTCGGTGGCGCGGTACTGGTCGCCGAAGGCATGGCGGCCGATGATGATCGGCTGGGTCCAGCCGGGGATCAGGCGCGGCACGTTCTTGCAGATGATCGGCTCGCGGAAGACGACGCCGTCGAGGATGTTGCGGATGGTGCCGTTCGGCGACTTCCACATCTTCTTGAGGTTGAATTCCTTCACCCGGGCTTCGTCGGGGGTGATGGTCGCGCACTTGATGCCGACGCCCAGCCGCTTGATCGCCTCGGCGGCCTCGACGGTCACCTTGTCGTCGGTGGCGTCGCGGTTCTCCATCCCCAGGTCGTAGTACTCGATCTCAAGGTCGAGGAAGGGGAAGACCAGCTTGTCTTTGATCATCTGCCAGATGATCCGGGTCATCTCGTCCCCGTCGAGGTCGGCGACCGGGTTGGCGACTTTGATCTTTGCCATGGGTGGGCAGGCGCTCCGCGCGAACTAGGGTTGGGGCCGTATAGCCCCCGGCGGCGCGGACGCAAAGGCCGGACGGCGGCCTTCTTGACGCGGTCTAGCCGACGCTGCGCGCGGCCGTCCGCCCGAGGTCGGCGAAGAGGGCGGCGCGCTCGGCGTCGGTGGCCGTGGAGCCGGTCAGGAAGGCCGCGACGGCATAGCTGCGCCGGTCGGCCAGGGTGAAGATGCCGACGTCGTTGAAGGCGGCGTTCAGGCCCTGGTCCGTGCCCGATGTGCCGGGCTTGTGGGCGAAGGTCGCGGTCTTCGGCAGGCCGGCCTTGATGCGGTCGCCGCCGCGGGGCGTCTGGACCATCAGGGTCAGGAGGCGGCGCGTGGAGGCTGGGCTGACCAGCTCGTCCTGGTCCAGCCGGCGCAGCAGGCCCAGCATGCCCTCCGGCGTCGCGCTGTCCCGCGGATCGGCCATGTAGGCCAGCATGGCCGCGCGGCGCTTGGCCGGCGTCACGGTGGCCTTGGCGGCGTCGAAGGCCGCGTCGCCCTTCCAGGCCGGGCGGAAGGAGGCCATGCCATAGACCTGCGGCTGCACCTCGCGCTCGTAGCGGTCGACGCGGACCTCGGTGATCCCCTTGGACTGCAGCCAGGCGCTCACCACGCCCGGCCCGCCGATGTGCTTCATCAGGAGGTCGGCGGCGGTGTTGTCGCTGTCGCCGACGGCGGCCGCCAGCAGCTCCTGGACGCTGTAGGCCGCGCGGCCGGGCCAGGCGTCGGCGATGGGCGACCAGGACGGCGACAGGTCCTCGGCCCGGATCGTCAGGATCTCGTCCAGGCGAAGGCGGCCGGCGTCGACCTCCGAGAGCACGGCTGCGCCCAGCGGCAGCTTGAAGACGCTCTGCATGGGGAAGGCGCGGTCGCCCAGGCGGACCCAGAACTCGCCGCTCTCCAGGTTCATCAGCGCGAAGCCCAAAGCGCCGGGCGCCGCGCGCTGCGCGATGGCCGCCACCTCGGTATCCAGCCGCTTCATGTCGAGCCGGGGTGTGCGCGAGGCGGTGAGCGCCTCGTTCCTGTGGCACCCCGCCAGCGTCAGGACGCCTGCCCCCCCTAGGGCGGCCACGCCGAAGAGCACCCCGCGCCGCGCAAGGCTTGCGCTCCGCGCGCCAAGCGATTGTAACCCAACCATGGTCGAAGCCTCTCCTCGCGCGCCAGTCATAGTCCTGAACGCGCCACAGCTCGCGGAGAACATTGGGGCCGCGGCGCGGGTGATGGCCAACTTCGGCTTGAGCGACCTGCGCCTGGTCAATCCGCGGGACGGCTGGCCGCAGGAACGGGCCTGGGCGTCCGCCTCCGGCGCCGACTGGCCGCTGAACGCCGCCCGGGTGTTCGACAGCGTCGAGGCGGCGGTGGCCGACCTCAACCTCGTCTACGCCACCACGGCGCGGCCGCGGGAGCTGCAGCTGCCGGTGCTGACGCCGCGGGTGGCCATGCAGGACCTGGCCGGCGGGATCGCTGAGGGGCTGAACGTCGGCCTCCTGTTCGGCGGCGAGCGGGCCGGGCTGGAGACCGCCGACATCGCGCTCTGCCAGGCGGTGGTGACCCTGCCGGTGGACGTGCGCTTCAAGTCGCTGAACTTGGCCCAGGCGGTGGCGATCAACTGCTACGAATGGCGCATGACCGTGGCCGGCGAGGCGCCGCCGGCGTTCCGCGAGGGCCCGCCGCCCGCCGACGGCGCGGCCATGCTGGGTCTCTACGAGCACTTCGAGCACGAGCTGGACGAGGCCGGCTTCTTCCATCCGCCGGAGAAGCGGCCCTCGATGGTGCAGAACCTGCGCTCGGCGCTGGGCCGCGCCCAGTTCACCGACCAGGAGGTGCGCACCTTCCGCGGCGTGGTGACGGCCCTATCCAAGGGGCGCGGGCGCGTGCTGGCCAAGCTCGCCAGCCAGCGGGCCGCCAAAGCCGCCAAGAAGGACGATCCCGCATGAGCTTCGCCGAGATGCTGGAGAGCCTGCCGATCCCGATCCTGCAGGCGCCCATGGCCGGCGCGTCCTTCGACGCCATGACCGTGGCGGTGAGCCAGGCTGGCGGCATGGGCAATCTGGCGGCCGCCGGTGTCGCGCCGGAGGAGATGCCGGCCGTGGTCGACGACCTGCGCGCCCGCACCGACGCGCCGTTCGGGGTGAACCTGCTGATGGCGCCGCCGTTGAAGCCGGAGCCGGCGGAGTTGGACGCCGCCCTGGCGCGGCTTGCGCCCTGGTACGCCGAACTTGGCCTGCCGACGCCGGACCACCCGAACCGTTTCTCCTATGACTTCGACGCCCAGCTGGAGGCCCTGACCCGCGCCGCGCCGCCGGTGGCCTCGTTCACCTTCTCGATCCTGAGCCCGGCGCAGGTGGACGCCCTGCACGCGGCCGGCAGCTATGTGGTGGGCACGGCCAACACCGTGGCGGAGGCGCGCGCCTGGGCCGAGGTCGGCGCGGACGGCATCTGCGCCCAGGGCGTCGAAGCCGGCGGCCACCACGCCTACTTCCTGGAGGATATCGAGGCCTCCTCGATCGGGACCTTCGCCCTGGTCGCCACGGTGCGGCAGGCCGTCGACCTGCCGGTGATCGCTGCGGGCGGGATCATGGACGGGCGCGGCGTGGCGGCGGCGCTCGCGCTGGGGGCCGACGCCGTGCAGATGGGCAGCGCCTTCCTGCTGGCCGACGAGGCGATCAACGGGCCCACCTGGCAGAAGGCGCTCAGCGCGGCGCCCGACGACGCCACGCGGCTGACCCGGGCCTTTTCCGGCCGCTATGCGCGCGGACTGGAGAACCGCTTCGTGCGCGAGATGCACGACGAGCAGGAGAAGGTCCCGGCCTATCCGATCCAGAACCGCCTGACCCAGGCCATGCGCGCCGCCGCCAACCAGGCCGGCGACCCGGAGATGATGTCGCTGTGGGCCGGCCAGGCCATCAAGCTCGCCGGACCCGGCGCGGCGGGCGAGCTGGTCAAGCGTTGGTGGGCGGAGGCGCAAGAGGTCGCCCAGGCCCTGGCCCGGCGGACCGCCAAAACTTGACTCCGAAGGGCCGGATAGGCATACCCGCGCCTTCCTCGCCGCCGGGCAACCGCGCGGTCGTGGATGTATGACGGGTTGACGCGAAGGCCGCCGTTGAAATCGCGCCTCTTTCGAGAGGCGCCGGCTCGGGTCGAATGAGAGTGAACGATGTCCAAGCGCCATAGCGCCAAGTACAAACTCGACCGCCGGATGGGCGAAAACATCTGGGGTCGCCCGAAATCCCCGATCAACAAGCGCGCCTACGGCCCCGGCCAGCATGGCCAGCGCCGCAAGCAGAAGGTCTCCGACTTCGGCCTGCAGCTGCGCGCCAAGCAGAAGCTGAAGGGCTACTACGGCAACCTGACCGAGAAGCAGTTCAGCAAGATCTACGAAGAGGCCGCCCGCCGGAAGGGCAACACCTCCGAGAACCTGATCTCGCTGCTGGAAAGCCGCCTGGACGCGGTGGTCTACCGCGCCAAGTTCGTGCCGACCCCGTTCGCCGCGCGCCAGTTCGTCAACCACGGCCACGTGCTGGTCAACGGCAAGCGGGTCAACATCCCGTCCTACCGCGTGAAGCCGGGCGACGTGGTCTCGGTGCGCGAGCGTTCGCGCAACATGGCCCTGGTGCTGGAAGCCCTGCAGTCGCCGGAACGCGACACGCCGGACTACATCGAGGTCGACGGCAAGGGCATGAGCGCCAAGTACGTGCGCATGCCAGAGCTGGCCGAGGTGCCCTATCCGGTGAAGATGGAGCCCAACCTCGTCATCGAATTCTACGCGTCGTAAAGGGCGTCGAGTTCCAAGATCCGCGGAGGCCCGGGAGCGATCCCGGGCCTTTTGCTTTGGGCGCGCCTGTGGCGGAGTGGCGCCATGGACCGCAGAGGCTTTGTGCTCGCCTTCCTGGCGCTGGGCGGCTGCGCGACAGTGGGCGCGCCCGTGGCGCCGCCCGGGCCGCTGGCTGAGCTGGAGCCGTTGCTGGCGGTGCGCACCGGGCCGGACGGTGTCACGATCCGTGTGGCCTCCGCCGGCTGCACGGCCAGGCCCGATTTCACCTTCTACGTCGAGCGGCGCGCGGGCGCGGTCAGCCTAGCCTTCGCGCGTAAGCATGTGGACGTATGCAAGGCTGGGGGCGGCCAGGCGGAGATCGTCTTCGGCTGGACCGAGCTGGGCGTGGCCCCGAGGACGCCGGTCGTGCTGCTGAACCCGATGGCGCCGCCGCGCGCCTGAGGGTCTTGGCAAGGGCGCGCGGTTGCGGTCAGGTCAGTCCCGAACCGTCGGGGAATCCATGAAACTCGTCCTAACCGCCGCCATCGCGGCCCTCAGTCTGTCCACGGGTCCGTCCATGACCGCCAACGCCGAAGTCCTGACGCCCGAGCGGGTGTTCGCCAGCCCCGACCTGTCGGGGCCGCAGGCCCGCGGGGTGGCGCTGGCGCCCGACGGCTCGGCGGTGACCTACCTCAAGGCCAAGGTCGACGACGTGGACGTCACCGACCTCTGGATCGCCGACGTAAAGGGCGGCGCGCCGCACATGCTGATCGACGGCCGCGCGCTGGCGCCCGACAACAAGACCCTCTCCGAGGCGGAGAAGAGCCGGCGCGAGCGCATGGGCCTGCGCACCCGCGGCGTGGTCGAATACCACTGGGACGACCAGGGCAGGTACATCCTGGCGCCGGTGCAGGGCGACCTGTGGCTTTATGACGTGGCCGCCGGCCAGACCCGACGGCTGACCGACACGCCCGGTGACGAGATCGACGGCAAGATCTCGCCCAAGGGCGGCTTCGTCTCCTACGTCCGCGACGACAACCTTTACCTCATGCCGCTGGCTCAAGGTCAGGTTGGGGGCGGGCCCGAGCGGGCGCTGACCACCGGCGGGACCGAACTGAAGAGCTGGGGCACGGCGGAGTTCATCGCCCAGGAGGAGCTGCACCGCGAGACCGGCTACTGGTGGTCGCCGGACGACACGAAGATCGCGCTGGCCCACGTCGACCAGGCCGGTGTGGATGTCATCGACCGCGTCGACATCGGCGCCGAGGGCGGGACCATCGTCCACCAGCGCTATCCGCGCGTGGGCCGGCCGAACGCCATCGTCGAACTCTATGTGGCCGACGTGGCCAGCGGCGCCCGCGTCAAGGTCGATCTGGGCGCCAGCAGCGACATCTACCTCGCCCGAGTGAACTGGGCGAAGGACGGCAAGACTGTCTACGTCCAGCGCCTGACCCGTGACCAGAAGCGGCTCGACGTCCTGGCGGTCGATCCGGCGACGGGCGTGAGCCACGTGATCCTCACCGAGACCAGCCCGCACTGGGTGGCGCTCAGCGAGGACATGAAGCCCCTGAAGGACGGGACCTTCCTTTGGTCGTCGGAGCGGGACGGCAACAAGCACCTCTACCTCTACGCCGGCGACGGCAAGCTGATCCGCCAGCTGACCCACGGCGACTGGCCGGTGGCCGACCTGGAGGGGATCGACGAGGCGCGGCACGTGGCGATCTTCAGCGCCAGCAAGGATACGCCGATCGAACGGCGGCTCTATGAGGTCTCCTGGCTGAATCCCGCCGAGCCCAAGCCGCTGACGCCCGCCGGCGGCTGGTGGACGGCGGACGTGGCCAAGGCCGGCGGCGCCTTCGCCGGCAGCTATTCCGACCCCAAGACCCCGCCGCGCACCGGGCTCTTCAAGGCCGACGGGACCCTGGTGCGCTGGATCGAGGCGAACCCGCTCGACGCCAGCCATCCGTTCTGGCCCTACCGCGACCACCTGTCGGTTCCGGAGTTCGGAACGATCAAGGCCAGCGATGGCCAGACCCTGCATTGGGAGATGCGCAAGCCCGCAGGCTTCGATCCGGCGAAGAAATACCCGGTGATCGTCCAGGTCTACGGCGGCCCGGCCGGCGCCCTGGTGCAGAACCATTGGGCCGCGCCCGCCGACCAGGTGCTGCTGGACGCAGGCTACATCCTGTTCTCCATCGACAACCGCGGCACGCCCAACCGTTCGGTGGCCTTCAAGACCGCCCTCGACCGCAAGACCGGCGGGCCGGACGTGGAGGACCAGCTGGCCGGCGCGGCTTTCCTGAAGTCGCTGCCCTTCGTGGACGGGGCGCACCTAGGCGTCACCGGCTATTCCAATGGCGGCTACATGACGCTGATGCTGCTGACGGTCCCCAATTCACCGTTCGCCGCAGGGGTTGCCGGCGCGCCGGTAACCGACTGGACGCTCTACGACACCGCCTACACCGAGCGCTACATGGGGACGCCCGCGGACAACCCGGTGGGCTACCGCGACAGCCAGGTGATCGCCCGGCTGGGCAACCTGAAGCCCGGCGCCCTGCTCCTGATCCACGGCATGGCCGACGACAACGTCATCTTCGAGAACTCGACCCGGGTGCTCTACGGCCTGCAGCAGAAGGGCATCCCCTTCGAGATGATGACCTATCCGGGCCTGCGCCATCGCACGGGCTGGACCTCCAAGCCGATGATCCACCGCACCCATGCCACGCTGGATTTCTTCGACAGGAAGCTGAAGCCGAAATCCTGAGCCCCGGGTTCTTGGTCTCCATCAGGCCCGAAGGTCCTTCGAGGAGCCGAGGCACACATGCGAGGTGATGCTGCTGACCTGGCTGACCGTCCCGAGGACGTCGGAATGGAAATGCTTGTAGGCCGCGAGATCGGACACCTCGACCCGGAGCAGGTATTCGACCGACCCGGTGATGTTGTGGCACTCCAGCACCTCGGGGGCCTCCGCCATGGCGCGCTCAAAGGCCAGCGCATCGCGTTGCAGTTGGCCGGAAAGGCCCACCATCACGAAGACCGTCAGCCCGGCGCCGAGTTGCGCCCGGTCCAGCACCGCCCTGTAGCCCTTGATGACGCCCGCCGCCTCCAGCGCCTGGACCCGCCGCAGGCAAGCTGACGGCGACAAGCCCACACGCTCGGCGAGCTGCAAATTGGTCACCCGCCCATCCCGCTGCAGGTGGCGCAATATCTTATCGTCAATGGCGTCCATACTGGGGGGATATTGTGTAGATCGTGACGTGTCTCGTCAATTCACAACAAATCGCCGCTGTGCTCCGAATATCATTGTGCCACGGAATCAAGGAGCGCACGATGGGTTTGGCGAGACTGGCGGCCTACGACGTCACGGCTGAGCGCGGCTTCCTCTGCCCCTACGATGCGACGGCCGTCGCGTTGGATGGGGATCTCGGTCAGGTGCGTGATCTGGCTCTGCGGCTGCCGGAGCTCCTGCCGGCCGGGGCGGTCCGTAAGGTCCTCGACACCTTGACCGTGGTGCCGCCCGAGCGGATCGCCGAACTCGATGACGTCCAGGCCCGCATGGCCATGGTCCACTACTCCTTCCTGGTGCAGGCCTACGTCTGGGGCGCGGAGCCGCCGGTGTCGGCCCTGCCGCCCGCCCTGGCGATCCCGATCGCCGCGCTGGCCGAGCGGCTCGGGCTGCAGCCGCTGCTGCAATACAGCGGCTACGTGCTGGACAACTGGGGCCTGCTCGACCCGGCGAAGGGCGTCTCGCTCGACAACATCTACATGGTCCAGAAGTTCGCGGCGGGCACGGACGAGGCCTGGTTCGTGATGGTCCACGTGGCGATCGAAGCCCGCGCCGGCGCGGCGCTCGCGCTCTTCGGTCCCTTGATCGACGCGGCGGCCAACGGCGCCGCGGACCTGGCGGAAGGGCTGCTGACGCAGATTGTGGCGATCTGGGCCGAGATCAACGCGCTCTTCGATCGCATGCCCGAGCAGTGCGATCCGTACATCTACTTTCGCCGGGTTCGTCCCTACATCCACGGCTGGAAGGACAATCCAGCCCTCGGCGCCGGCATCGTCTACCGCGGGGTCAAGCGGTTTGGCGGCCTGCCGCAGGCCTTCCGTGGGCAGACGGGATCACAGTCCTCAATCGTTCCGTCAATGGACGCCTTGCTGGGCGTCGGACACGCGGCGGATCCGCTCCGGGCGTTCCTCGACGAATTGCATATCTACCGTTCCCCCGGGCACCGGCGATTCATCGACGATGTCCGAAGGGAGAGCGGTGTGCGTGGCTTCGTGCAGCGGGCGGGCCACGGGCCCCTCACGCAGGCTTATAACGCCGCGGTGCAGGCCGTCGCCGACTTCCGCACGCGCCACCTCGAGTACGCCGCCAGCTATATCCATATGCAGGGGCGCAAATCGGCGGGGAACGACACCGAGATCGGTACGGGCGGCACCCCGTTCATGAAGTACCTGAAGAAGCATCGCGACGAGACGAAGGCCAACCTCCTCGGCGTCACCTAGCTGAACAGCTCCACCATCCACGCCGGCACGCGCCGGGGCCGGCCCGTGGCCTGTTCGATGAGGACCCAGGTGGTCTTCACCTGGGCGCACATGGCGCCGTCCTCGGCGTCGATGCGGATGAAGCGGTCGAAGCGCGGCCCCTCGGCGGTGGCGGCGACCCAGGTGCGGCCGAGGGCCGTCTCGTGGGGCAGGAGGGCGCGCCGGTAGTCGACCTCGTGGCGCAGCGCGACCCAGGCCCAGGCGGCTTGCGCGTCGGCGGGCGCACGGCTGCGCCAATGGGCGGTGCCCAGGTCCTGCGCCCAGCGCAGGTAGACCACGTTGTTGACGTGGCCGTTCTCGTCGATGTCGGCGGGCGTCGGCTGGAAGGTCAGCCGGAAGACCTGGCGACCTTCCGGCGGCTCCAGAAGTCCGCCGGACGGCATCAGGCCTCCAGAAGGCCCTTCTCGGCCAGCAGGGTCTTCAGCTCGCCCGACTGGAACATCTCGCGCACGATGTCGGCGCCGCCGACGAACTCGCCCTGCACGTAGAGCTGCGGGATGGTCGGCCAGTCGGAGAAGGCCTTGATGCCCTGACGCAGGTCGTCGTTCTGCAGGACATTGACGCCCACGAAGTCGGCGCCCAGGTGGTCGAGGATCTGCACGCAGACCGCCGAGAACCCGCACTGCGGCTGTTCCGGCACGCCCTTCATGAAGAGCGTCACCGGATGTTCCTCAATGGTCCTGGCGATGAAGTCGTGGACGGGGTTGGCGGTGGCGGTGTCGGTCATGGTCGCCCTCTCGGCGTGAATTCTTAAGCCCAAGAGCTAGGGACGCCGCCCTCTTCGGTCAAGGAGGCTCCGGGTCAAGCGGGGGCTGAGGTCTCAAGCGCCAGGGCGTGCAGCTCGCCGCCCATCTTGCCCTTGAGTGCGGCGTAGACCAGCTGGTGCTGGCGCACGCGGGGCAGGCCGGCGAAGGCCGCCGAGACGATGCGGGCGCGGTAGTGGTCGCCGTCGCCCGCCAAGTCCTCGACGGCGATCTCGGCGTCGGGGAAGCCGTCTTTAAGGATCTGTTCGAGGTCGGCTTGGGCGATGGGCATGGGCGAGGGCTTAGCCCCGCCGAGCCACGGGCTCAACCGAAGATCCAGAGCAGCTTGACCCCGAAGGCGCCCAGGAAGGCGCCCGACAGCCGGTCCAGCAGGCGCTGCGCCCGGGCATAGGCCGCCACCGCCCGGCGGGTGGAGAACAGCCAGGACATGGCGCTCTGCCAGCCCTGGCAGGTGAAGACGCAGATCGCCACCGCGGCGAGCTTCACCCAGACCGGCGTGTGCGGGCCGACATAGGCCGAGAAGATGCTGGCGAAGTAGAGCACCGACTTGGGGTTGGCCATGTTGACCACGAACCCCTGCCAGAAGGCCGCGGGCCAGGAGAGGGCGGGCGGCGACCCCGCCTCCGCGCCCTCGGGCGCGATCGGCGGGGCGCGCCAGAGCGTCCAGGCGAACCACAGGAGGTAGAGGCCGCCCGCGATACGCAGCCCAATCTCCAGCCAGGGCGCGGCGGCCAGCAGGGCGGCCATGCCCAGCGCCGCCAGCGCGCACCAGACGATGCAGCCCAGCGTCGTCCCGAGGCCCGAGGCCTCGGCGATGCCGCGGCCATGGCGCATGCCGAAGCGCATCAGCATGAAGTTGTTCGGCCCCGGCGCGACGCAGACCGCGATGCTGGCCAGCGCCAGCGACAGCAGGGACAGGAGCTGGGCGGCCATGGCGGAAGCCTAGCCACGCCTGGGGATTCGGGTGAAGGCCATGGCCCAGTTCTCCTCCCAGGTCTGGCCGTGGTCGTAGGAGAAGGCCTGGGACCAGTGCGCCCGGTCGGGGCCCTCGACCACCCAGACGAAGGCCACCTTCACGGGCCGCCCATCGTCCAGGTCGTCGCCGTAGAAGCGGCCGACGCCATTCTCGAAGCGGCCGTGCACCGGCTCGCCCATCAGGCCCGAGGCGGCGTTGACCCAGTAGATCGACCAGGTCCTGCGCGCGACGTCGAAGGCGCGGAAGGTGACGCCTTGGAAGGCGCGCTCGGTCATGTGGTTCTCATCGACGTTGCCGACGCCGCCCATCAGGCTGCGGCAGCAGGTCGTGCCGGCGAACTCGTCCCAGTCGTGGCAATCCGCGCCACGGCGCTTCAGCCGCCGGTGGGCGACGGTCCAGTCGCCGTGCAGGAAGTCGAAGTCCCGCCGGCCGTCCTTGATCAGAGCTATCGCGTTCATGGTCCTGTCCCTGGCTGCGGGGACAGGTTTAGGGAGGGCCTGCTGACAACATCATGTCAGCAGGATGTTCCGGGATCGTTCTTTCCGCCGCGCTGGGGTTCAGTCGATGATCGCCGAGTAGATGATGCTCTTCAGCTGGCCGCGGAAGTTGAAGGTGCCGGAGGGCATGAGCTGGGTCATGAACACCACCGACAGGTCCTCCTTCGGGTCGACCCAGAAGATGGTCGAGGCCGCACCGCCCCAGTAGTAGTCGCCGACGCCGAGCGAGCCGGTCTCGACCTGGCCCATGGTCGAGGCGAAGCCCAGGCCGAAGCCCACGCCCTCGTTGGCGGTCTCGGAGAAGCCGCCGATGGCCAGTTGCGTCAGGTCCTTGCCGCCGGCCAGGTGGTTCATGTGCATGATCTCGATGGTCCGGGGCCCCAGAATCCGCGCGCCGTCCAATTCGCCGCCACGCCGCAGCATCTCGCAGAAGCGCAGGTAGTCGGCCGACGTGCCGGTGAGGCCGCCGCCGCCGGACTTGAAGCCGGGGTCCTGCAGGAAGCCGCTGGTCGCCGGGTCGTCGATCAGCTTCAGCTGCTTGTCGGCCCCGCGCTGATAGTTGGCGGCGAAGCGGTCGGCCTTGTCCGGCGCCACGAAGAAGCTGGTGTCCTTCATGCCCAGGGGGGCGAAGATCACCTCGTCCAGGTACTGGGCGAAGGGCTTGCCGGAGATCACCTCCACCAGGGCGCCGCAGACGTCGGTGGCCAGCGAGTACATCCAGGCCGTGCCCGGCTGGTAGCGCAACGGCACCTGGGAGAGCTTGTCGAGGAACACTTGCATGGAATCGGCGCCGCCCACGGAGCGGACCTTCAGTTCACGGTAGATCTTGTCGATCGGGTGCTGCAGGCCGATTCCCGGCAGGCCGCCGCCATAGGTGAAGCCCGCCTGGTGGGAGAGCACGTCTCGGAAGCTGATGGGACGGTGCAGCGCCTCGGTCTTCATGTCCGCGCCCTCGCCGGAGACCCAGACGCGGTGGTTCTTCCACGACGGCACATAGCGGCTGACCGGGTCGTTGAGCTGGAAATAGCCCTGCTCGTAGAGGGTCATCAGCGCGACCGAGGTGATCGGCTTGGTCATGGAATAGATGCGGTAGATGGTGTCGTCGGCGGTGGGCTTGTTCCGCTCCTTGTCCATCAGGCCGAAGGACTTCGAATAGGCCAGATGGCCGTGACGGGCGACGCTGACCTGACAGCCGGCGATCTTACCGTTGGAAAGGTAGCTGCGCTCCAGGTGCGCGCCGATGCGCTCCAGGCGTCCGGCGTCCAGGCCCGTCCACTGCGATTGGGCGTCCATGAAATATCCTCCCGGGAAATGGCGTCTCTTGCTTTAATTGGCCGCCATCATGGGCGCCGATAAGGCGGCCCGCCAAGCGCTAAGGAGAGCCCATGACCGACCTGGACGCCATCGCCGCGGAGCTGGGGGAACGGCTGAAGGCGCGGGGCGAGACCGTGGCGGTGGCCGAGAGCTCCTCCGGCGGGCTGATCTCGGCGGCCCTGCTCGGCGTGCCCGGCGCGTCGAAATATTACCTGGGCGGGGCGGTGGTCTACACGGGCAAGGCCCGGATGGTGCTGATGGACCTGCCGCGCGAGGCGGTGGCCGGGATGCGCTCGGCGAGCGAGCCCTATGCGCTGCTGCTGGCCCGCACCGCGCGGGAGCGGTTCGGGGCGACCTGGGGGCTCTCGGAGACCGGCGCCGCGGGGCCGACCGGCAACGGCTACGGCGACGCGGCGGGCCACACCTGCATCGCCATCTCCGGGCCGGTGGAGATGGCGGTGACCCTCGAGACCGGCGAAAGCGACCGGGCGGCCAACATGACCGCCTTCACGGCCGCGGCGCTCGATCTGCTCAAGCGGGCGGTGGAATAGAAACCTCCCCCGCCGCGGCGCGGCAGGGGAGGCTGGGGGCGGCCGGGCGTTCTCTTCGCCGGGGGATCAGCGAAGGCCGCCGCCGGCCACCAGGTGTTCGCCGGTGAGCCACTTGGCGTCGTTGGAGGCGAGGAACACGACGACGTCGGCGATGTCGTCGGGTTGGCCCACGCGGCCCAGCGGGGTCTGGCCGACCAGGGCGGCCTGGAAGTCCGAGCCGATGAAGCCGGCGGTGTGGGTTCCCTCGGTCTCGACCATGCCGGGGTTCACCGAATTGACCCGGATCTTGCGCCGGCCGAGTTCGGCGGCCAGGACCCCGGTGATGGCGTCCACCGCGCCCTTGGTGGCGGTGTAGACGGCGGACTCCGACGGGAAGAGGCTGGTGACGCCCGAGCCGATGTTGATGACGCTGCCGCCTTCGCCCAGGTGCTTGGACGCCGCCTGGGTGGTGAGCAGCACGCCCAGGACGTTGATGTCGAACATCTGGTGGAACTGCTCCACGGTGATGTCCGCCAAGGCGGAGAAGGCATAGACGCCGGAATTGTTGACCAGGATGTCGAGGCGGCCGAAGGCGGCGATGGCCGCGTCGATGATCCCTTGCGCCTCTGCAGGCTTGGAGACGTCGCCGTGGGCGGCGACCGCCTTGCCGCCGGCCGCGGTGATGGCGGCCACGACGGCGTCGGCGCCGGTCTGGCTGGAGGCGTAGTTGACCACGACGGACGCGCCCTCGGCGGCGAGCGCCTTGGCGATGGCGGCGCCGATACCCTTGGAGGCGCCGGTGACGACGGCGACCTTGCCGGTGAGCTTGGACATGTTGGAGTTCCTCTGAGAAGCCTTCGGAGCGATCCGGCAGCGCGGTCTCGCGCCATCCCCGTTCTATAGTTCGGATAAATGGAACTATTGAACTTGGCTTCAAGCCCCCCTACTTGAATTTTCATGAGGCCGCTGGCTCACCCCGCGCTCGAGGACATCCAACTGGAGGGCATCCTGCATGCCCTGTCCGATCCCGTGCGCGTGGCGATCTTCACCAACATCGCCGGAGCCGACTGCGCCCAGACCTGCTCGGCCTTCGCCGAGGTGAACGACAAGCCGATCCCCAAGTCGTCCCTGTCGCACCACTTCAAGGTGCTGCGCGAGGCCGGCCTGATCCGCTCGGAGCGGCAGGGCGTCGAGATGCGCAACACCTCGCGGTGCTTGGAGATCGAAGGCCGCTTCCCCGGGCTCATCCCGGCGATCCTCAACGCCCACGCGGTCCAGGCGGCGCGCGCCGCCTAAGGCCGTTGCTCACCCATCGATTGCGACGACGGCGCTGGGCGCCGGACCACGCGCCGCGGGTGGCGGGAAAGCGACACGCCGAGTGACTGGAGTGGGTGGAAGTCGGACAACGGCTCCGGCAATGTGCGACGACAAACAAAACCCCACCCGCTTACGTCACCATGGTCGCGCCTAGAGGTTCCCCGATGCGTTTGCTTGCCTTCACCGTCGCCGCCAGCCTCTGCATCGCAGGCAGTGGGGTCGCCGCGATCCTAATGAGCGTGACGGAGGAGATGAAGGAGCTGGTGGACCCCGCGAGCAATACGGTCTTTGCGCTGGCCGGCGAAGTGGATCCCGTCAATGGCCCCGGCGCGAAGGTCTCCCAGGAACGATGGGAGCGGGTTCTCTTGGCCACGCAGGTGCTGAAAAATGCTGCAAGCAATCTCAATGGCCCGCAAAAGCAGTCCGGGGCGATCTGGATAAAGTCCGCCGCCGACTTCGCCAGGTTGGCGGACGAAGCCGAGAAGGCTGCCGGCAAGGAAGACGCCGCAGCCTTCGCCAAGGCCGCCAGCGATCTCGGCGACACCTGCACGTCCTGCCACAACAGGCACAAGAGACAGAAATAGGATGAGCCCAGGCGCCTGCCGCCACGTCCGCTAAGGATCGAAAGCAGACCCTTGGCTTGCCAACGATCCTTCTAACGCACGCGCTCGCCCCGCCAGTTTCACGCTCCACAGCATCGGGTCGGCCAGGGCCCGATCGGCGACGAGCGACATGCCGGCGGCCAAGGCGGCGAGCGCCGCCGAGCGGAACCGGAAGGGCATGGCGGCTCCGGGCGAGAGGTTCAGGCCGGTGAGCCGAGGGCTAACGCGTCGCAGCCGCGACCGCGGCCTTCGCGCCGGTGTGGCGGGCGACCCAGAACGTGATCTTGTCCAGCGCGACGGGCGCGACGGTCTCCTCGATCTGTGCGTACTCGTCGAGCCCGCCGGTCTTCGCCGTCTGGAACAGGTGGTTCAGACCCGGAATCTCGTCGATCTCAACGTCGCGGTTGGCGGCGAGCGCGGCGCGGATCGCCGGCAGGTTCTGGGCCGACGACACCTGCACATCCTTGTCGCCGTTCAGCGCCAGCACCGGGCAGTGGACCTTGCGTAGGGCGGGCTGGGGGTCGTAGGCGAAGAATTCGCGGAACCAATCGGTGTTGTAGGTGTCGACAGCGGTCTTGATCAACGATGGCGCGATGTTGGGACCGAAGAGGGCCGCGACCTTCGCGCTCACCTCTGCGGAGTCTTTGGTCGTCTGGATGATTCGGATCATCGCCATCCTCTGTGTCGCGGCTTTGGCGACCGCTTCCGGCGTCGCGCCCATCGCCTGGAAAATGCGGCGAGCCTGCTCGACGTAGACGTCGGTTCCGTTCACGCCGGGACCGGCCATCATCACGATGAAGCTCACGGCGGGGTCGCGCGCTGCGACGATCGGCACGATCAGCCCGCCTTCGCTGTGGCCGATCAGGCCGATGTGGCGCTTGTCGATGTCGGGCCGGGCGGCGAGGTAGCGTACCGCCGCCTCGGCGTCGTCGGCGAAGTCCTGGGTCGTGGCCTTGGAATAGTCGCCGGTGGATTCGCCCACGCCGCGCTTGTCGTATCGCAACACCGCGATCCCGTTGCGCGTCAGGTGATCGGCGAGCACCAGGAAGATCTGGTGCCCCAGGACCGGCTCGTTGCGCGTGTTCGGCCCGGAGCCTGAGATCAGCACCGCGACTGGGAACGGCCCCTTGCCCTGCGGCAGCGTGAGCGTGCCGGCCAGCCTGACATGGGCCGCGGCATTGTCGAATACCACCGCCTCCTCCCGATATGGATAGGGCTTGGTCGGCGTCTGGGGTCGGTTGAGAACGGTCGGCGTCGCGGCGGATACGCTCCGCGCCAAGATCAGCGGGCTCTCCGTCCCGGCCTGGCGCCAGGCGCCGGCGATCCGGCCATTCGCGTCGAGCACGCCCGCGAACCGCACGCCCACGTAGCGCATCTCGAAGGTCACCTTGTCGCCGTCGCGGGTGATCGAACTCACGGGCTGGGCCACGCTGCCTTGCTCGGCGACGTCCAGCTTGGCGGTTGTGCCGGCCGCCTCGGTCGTCACGACGTGCAAGGCCAAGTGCATCTTGATCCCCGACGTCATCTCCACCGCGCCGGCCCAGTCGCCATCGAGCCCGGCGACTCGCGGCGCCGGCGGCGGCAGCCCGCGGCTGAAGCGAAGCGGCAACCCAGCCTCGGCGCCCTGTGACTTCCAGAGCCCCGCCCACTGCTGGGCGGCGGGGTCCCAGGTCGCCTCGTAGGTGGCCTGCGCCGCCGGGATGGCCATCGCGATGTGGTCGCCCGACACGGCGAGATTCCCCAGCCTGAGGTTCATGAACCCGAGGGTCACGTCGTCCAGCGCGCCCGAATAGCCGCCGCCGTCCTTCTTGAGGTGCAGCGCCATGGTGACGTCGCCGTAGGGCGCGGTCGCCAACACGCCCACCCAGTCGCCCGCCGCCTCTTCCGCGCGCGCGCTCGCGGCCAGACCCAACACCAGCGCCGCGGCCAGTCCGCCGACCATCATGCGCATCCCAAGCCCTCCATGATCGATTGCTGCCCGCGCCCCGGATGTCTAGCCGGCCTCCTCAACCGGAGCTTGGTCTACACATGTAATACCCACATCTCAACTACATATGTAATTTTCGCGGCGGGACACAAGCATCGAGCAGCCTTCGCGCCTGATGAAGTCAGCGGTAGCCCGCGCCCCGCCATCGTCCGCAACGGGTCGCGAACCGACGTCGGTGTCCTGAGGGAGCGCAGACCCGACAGCATTGTGGATGCGCCGCCTAGCCGGCCTCCGGCGTTTGAACGGTCTGGAAAGCCTGTCGCGGCTAGGCTGGCCGGATGATGGTCCGGGCGACATCGCTGTTGGCCGCCGCCGGCGCGGCGTCGGGGCTCGCGGCCTTGTGGCTGGCGACGGGGGCGTCCGCCGGGACGATTGAGGTGGTCTCCGCCGACGCGGACTATGCGCGCTTCCATCCGAAGCCCGCCGCTGCCGCCCCGGCGACCGGCGGCGACTTCTCGGCGACCCTGGACCGGGTGTTCGGGCCCGGCCGCTGGCGCCAGACCAGCGGCTATCGCACCGTCGCCCAGGAGAACGCCCTGCGCCGCCAGGGCGCGGGCACCGTGCCGGCCGGCCATCTGTCGCGCCACTCGATCGGCGATCCGGATGCGCCGGGCGCCTATGACGTGGTGGTCGCCGGCATGTCGCCGCAGAGCGCCGCGGCCAAGCTGCGCCGCGACGGCGCGGCCTTCCTGAGGGTGGCGGCCGAAGCCGCCCATGGCCGCGAGGGGCCGCACCTGCATATCGAGCTGGCGAGCGTCCCGGACCGCGGCGCGGCGGCGGCCGAGAACTAGCTGACCGGCGCCCTAGAGCGTCGGGTCTTCGCTGACCTGCACCAGCATCTTGCCGAAGTTGCCGCCGCTCAGCATCTCGGCGAAGGCGGCGGGGAGGGTCTCCAGGCCCTGGCGGATGTCCTCGCGGTACTTCACTTGGCCGCTCGCGACCCAGGGGCCCATCTGGGCGAGGAATTCGTCGTGGTGGTCCGTCACATAGTCGCCGACGAAGAGCCCACGGACGCTCACCTGGCGGGCGGTGAAGATGGCCTCGCCGCGGGCCATCAGGGCGGCGCGGGCGGCGTCGCCGTCCGGATCGCCGTAGGTGGCGATCAGGCCGCAGATGGTCATCCGCGCTCCGGGATTGAACAGCGGCAGGACCGCGTCGAAGACCGCGCCGCCGACGTTCTCGAAGTAGACGTCGACACCGGCGGGGCAGGCCGCCCTGAGGTCGTCGGCGAAGGTCGGGCTGAGGTGCGAGACGCAGGCGTCGAAGCCGAGCTCCTCGGTCACGAAGCGGCACTTCTCCGGCTTGCCGGCGATGCCGACGACGCGGCAGCCCTTCAGCCGGGCGAGCTGGCCGGCGATCTGTCCGACCCCGCCGGAGGCCGCCGAGACCACAGCGGTGTCGCCGGGCTTCGGCTCGCACTGCAGGACCATCCCGGCGTAGGCGGTCAGGCCCAGCATCCCCAGGACGCCGACCGCCTGGGAGATGCGGCCCTGGGCCGGGTCGAGCCTGCGCGGGATCATGTAGCCGGGCCGGGGCACGCCTTCGCCCATCAGGCCCATCTCGGCCCAGCCGTTGGTGTTGAAGACCAGGTCGCCGGGCGCGAGGCCCTCCATGCGGCTTTCGACCACCTGGGCGACCGTGCGGGCATGGCAGGGCGCGCCCGGCGGCTCCACGCCGCGCTTCTTGTAGCCCCACTGGTAGGGGTCGAGGCTGACGTAGATCGTCCGCGTCAGCGCCTGGCCCTCGGCGGGCTCCGGGACCGGCGCCTCGCGCAGCTCGAAGGTGTCGGGCTCGGGCCAGGCCGGCAGCGGGGCGGCGGAGCGGGTCCAGTAGCGGTAGGTCGGCATGGGCCCGAGTCTTACGTGGTGGCCGCCCCGACGCCTAGGGCGCGCCTAGGCCGCCGCCATGCGAACCTTCGCCGGCAGGAACCGCGGGTTGCGCAGCAGGGCGGCGCTGGCCAACGCGATGAGCAGGCCGACCGGGAAGATCTCCAGGAAGGTCTCCGGCAGGCGGTAGAGCGGGTTGGCGTACTCGCGGCGCATGGCGTCCGCGTCGGCGACGGCCTTGGCGTAGGCCGCGCCGGTGACGCCGGCGGCGCGCTTGGCCGCCAGCATGGACGCGGCGTACTGGTCCATGAAGCTGTAGTGGGTGGCGGCCAGATAGGCCTCCCAGATGACCACATAGGCCAGGGAGGCGACGACGGCGATGCCCAGGCCCACCGCCAGCGCGGGCCAGAACCGGATCACCCCGCCCAGCGCCTGGTCCCTGTGCTGCTTGACGCCCACCAGGATCGAGGAGAGCGCCACCAGCATGACGAGGTAGCCCAGCCAGAGGCTGTGGCCGGCGAAGCTCATGACGATCAGCATGCCGCCGATGGTGACGAGGCCTGAGATCAGGCCGTAGGTGAGGACGATGCGGGTCATGGTGTTGGCTCCCTTGAGGTTGGAGGGGAGCCTGCCGGTGCGGCGTGTCGGGCGGTATCGCCCGAAAGGGTGAGATCGTGCGTCTGACCCGTTCGGCGGGGCGCGGTCACGGGATCAGCTGCAGGTCGCGGGCCTTGCCGACGGCCTGGGTGCGTCGGGCGACCTCCAGCTTGGCGAACAGGTTGGCCAGGTGGGTCTTCACGGTGTTGGGCGACAGGCCGAGGGAGCGGGCGATCTCCTTGTTGGACTGGCCGGCGGCCAGGCGTTCCAGCACCTTCATCTCCTGGCCGGTGAGGCCGAGCGAAGCCTGGGCGGCGGTGTTGCAGGCGAAGGCGCCGGACATCGGCCGCGCGCTCAGCCGCCAGCCCAGCCACACCCCGCCGGCCGCGAAGGCCGTGCCGATCAGGCCGACGTAGATCTCGAAGGAGAACCGCCGCGCCAGGTACTGGAACTCCAGCCACTGCAGCGCGAAGGCGCCGAGGGCCAGGACGAGGGCCCAGATCAGGATGGTGCGGGTCATCGCCTGCGATGGTGCGTGATCCTGGGCGGCGGTCAACCGTGGCGGTGGGCGGCCGATGCAGCCGAAAGCTCAGGTCCCGGGCTGCTTGGTGGTCCGCAGATAGGGCTTGTGGGTCACGAAGCCGGGGAACAGCGCATTGGCCTGGTCGTCGCTGACCGCGCCGGTGATGATCACATCCTGGCCCTGTTTCCAGTCGGCCGGCGTCGCGACCTTGTGCGCGGCGGCGAGCTGCATGGAATCGATCACCCGCAGGATCTCATCGAAGTTGCGGCCGGTGGTCATCGGATAGACCAGGATCAGCTTGATCTGCTTGTCGGGCCCGATGACGAAGACGTTGCGCACGGTGGCGTTGTTGGCCGGGGTGCGGCCCTCCGACGTGCCCTCGGTGTCGGCCGGCAGCATGCCGTAGAGCTTGGAGACCGATAGGTCGGTGTCGGCGATCATGGGGAAGTTGGGGGCGGTCCCTTGCGTCTCGGCGATGTCCGCCGCCCAGCAGGCGTGGTTGTCGGCCGGGTCCACCGACAGGCCCAGCACCTTGACGCCGCGCTTGTCGAACTCCGGCTTCAGCTTGGCGACGGCGCCCAGCTCGGTGGTGCAGACCGGCGTGAAGTCCTTGGGGTGGGAGAAGAACACCACCCAGTGGCCGTCGGCCCAGTCGTGGAAGTGCAGCGGGCCCTCGGTGGAGTCCTGGGTGAAATCCGGGGCGATGTCGTTCAGCTTGAGGGTCATGGTCGAGGCTCCGCGTCGGCGAGGCGCGACCTTCCGCGCGCCCGGATTGGAGGGCAATGCAGAAAAAATGGACGAGGCGACAGCGCGGTCTGTCGGACCGCCCGCAGCTTAGGCGGTCGCGGCGCGTTGCCGACGCGCAGACCGCAGCGTCCCGCCGACCAGGCCAAGGCCCATGATCGCCATCGCCCAGGTCGCGGGTTCCGGCACCGCCACCGACAGGGTCGCGTTGTTGAAAAACGAGCCCTGGTCCTGGCGGGAGCCGCCAATGGCGCCGAAGGCTGTCGGGCCGAAATAGTAGTAGGCGGTTTGCGGGTTGGAGCCGGCGAGGAAGTTGATCTCCACCGTATCATGTCCGGCGAAGAAGTCGGTGGACAGGGTGACCGAGGTGCAGGTCACGAAGGCGTCGCCGCAGATCAGGCCGACCTGGGCGGGGGTGAAGGTCTGGTCCGAGCTGATGAAATCGTCGGTGTTGAGCTTGAAGCTCAGGTTCGGCGGAACGAAGTTCCCTTCCTGGAAATTCGCCGAAAAATCATAGTAGACGGTCGCCGCAGCCGGGCTCGCCATAACGAGCGCCGCAATCGCGGTCATGCCGATAGACACGCAAAACGTTCTGATATTCATCGCCCCACCCCACCAACAGGCGCCTCCACCGGCGCCTCTCGCGACCCTTATCGCAAGTCCCCGAGAAGTTAATGCGACATTTACGCTTAGATAAGCCGAACCCTCGCGGCGGCGTCTTGGTGGCCTATTGGCTGGCGCCGCGTGCTTCGACGGAGGCGATCTCCACCAGCACGTCGCCGCGAACCATGTGGATCACGTCATAGCGGTCGAGCGTCGGGTCGATGTGGCCGGGCGCGAATTCCACCCGCTCGCCGCGGGCGACGGGTTGGCCCTCGGGGCGGGTCAGGCGGCCGTGCTCGTCGCCGAAGTAGCGGTAGGCGCATCCCGCGAACTTCGGCGTCAGGGCTAAGGGCAGGGGGCCGTCGGTGGAGAAGGCCTTCAGCCCGCCGTCGACCGTGACCCAGTCGGGATGGTTGGCGGTGATGACGGTGGTGGCGATCGTCAGGCTCTGTTCGAAGGCGCCGTCGGGGTCATCCTGCAGGGCTTCGCGGTAGTCGCGGTCCATGAAGGGATAGGAGCCGGGCTGCACCTCGGTCAGCACGCCCTGGGCGGCGTCGGCGGCGAAGGAGCCGGTGCCGCCGCCGGTGACCACGCCGATCGCGGCGCCCGCGTCGCGCAGGGCCGCGATCACGCTGGAGAGGTAGGCCATCCCGTCGGCGACGGCGGCGGCGCGGGCGTTGGCGCCGGCAATGTGCTGCCAGTTCCCGCCGTAGCACTGGACGCCGAGCAGCTTCAGGGACGGCTGCGCGGCGATGGCGCGGAACACCTCGACCGCCTGGGCGGCGTCGTGGACGCCGGTGCGGCCCATGCCGGGGTCGACGTCGATGAGGACTTGGATCGGCCCCTCGACTTCGCTTTGCGCCGCCGCGGCGGCCAGCTCGGCCACGCCGTCGGGATGGTCGACGACGATGCGGAAGTCCCGCAGTTCGGCCGCCAGGGCCGCGGCGCGGGCGGCCTGGCCCGCCCCGGCGATGGGCGAGGTGACCAGGATGGCCTCGATCCCGGCGCCGGCCATGGCCTCGGCCTCGGCCAGCTTGGCGCAGCAGATGCCGACTGCGCCGGCCTCGATCTGCCGGTGGGCGATAGCGGAGGTCTTGTGGGACTTGGAGTGCGGGCGCAGCGCCAGGCCGGCGGCCTTGGCGCGGGCGGCCATCCTGGCGAGGTTGCGCTCGAAGGCGTCGAGGTCGAGGACGGCGGCCGGCGTCGGGATGCGCTCGCGCGAACCCGGCTGGCCGATCAGGCTGACGTGGGCGGCCAGGCTGGTCATCAGGCGCCCATGAAGCCCGGCAGCCAGCCCTCGTGGGCGGTTCGCAGGCGTTCCAGGGCGAGGCTGAACAGGCCGGGGACGGCGATGACGTCGCCGCCGGCTTCACCCACGACGCGGGCCGGGACGCCGCTGGCCTCTGCGGCGGCCAGCGCGGCGTCGGCGCCGTGGACCGCCAGCAGGTAGCGGCCTTGGTCCTCGCCGAACAGCCAGGCCTGCGCCGGGATGTCCTCGCGGTTCATGAGCTGGACGCCGACGCGCGACGCCAGCGCCATCTCGGCCGCCGCGGCGATCAGGCCGCCGTCGGAAAGGTCATGCACGACAGAGGCTTGCCCGGAGAGGATCAGATTACGCACGAAGTCGCCGTTTCGCCGCTCGACGGCGAGGTCTACCGGCGGCGGGGCGCCGTCCTCGCGGTCAAGCAGCTCGCGCAGGTACATCGAGGCGCCGAGGTGGCCGCGGGTCTCGCCGACCAGGATCAGGGTCTCGCCGCCGGTCAGGGAGCCGAAGTCGGCGCGGCGCGCATAGTCGGCGATCAGGCCTACCGCGCCCACGGTGGGCGTCGGCGGAATGGCCGCGCCATTGGTCTCGTTGTAGAGGCTGACGTTGCCGCTCACGACGGGGAAGTCGAGCGCGCGGCAGGCCTCGGCCATGCCTTCGATGGCGCGGACGATCTGGCCCATGATCTCGGGCCGTTCGGGATTGCCGAAGTTCAGGTTGTCGGTGATGGCGATGGGGTCGGCGCCCACGGCGGTGAGGTTGCGCCAGGCCTCGGCGACGGCCTGCTTGCCGCCTTCGTAGGGGTCGGCCTGGACGTAGCGCGGAGTGACGTCGGAGGTGACGGCCAGCGCCTTCTTGGTGCCGTGCACGCGGACGATCCCGGCGTCGGCGCCGGTGGCGCTATCCTCCAGGGTGTCGGCCATGACGTGCCGGTCGTACTGCTCCCAGAGCCAGCGCTTCGAGGCCATGTCCGGCGCGCTCATCAGCTTCAGCACAGCTTCGGCGTAGTCGGCGGGCGCGGGCACGGACGCAGGGTCGAGCCGCGGCTGAGGCTCCGGCGCGGTCCAGGGCCGGTCGTAGAGCGGGGCGTCGTCGAACAGCGGCGCGAGCGGCACGTCGCAGACCGTCTCGCCCTTGTGCGTCAGGACCAGGCGGCCGGTGTCGGTGGTGTGGCCGATGGTGGCGGCGTCCAGGCCCCACTTGGCGAAGATGCGCTGGCCGTCGGCCTCGCGGCCGGGCTTGAGGATCGCCAGCATCCGCTCCTGGCTCTCCGAGAGCATCATCTCGTAGGCGCTCATGCCCTCCTCGCGCTGCGGCACCGCGTCGAGGTCGAGTTCGATGCCGACGCCGCCCTTGCCGGCCATCTCCACCGAGGACGAGGTGAGGCCGGCCGCGCCCATGTCCTGGATGGCGGCGACCGCGCCGGAGGCCATCAGCTCCAGGGTGGCTTCGATCAGCAGCTTCTCGGCGAAGGGGTCGCCGACCTGGACGGTGGGGCGCTTCTCGTCGGAGGCGTCGTCGAATTCGGCGGAGGCCATGGTCGCGCCATGGATGCCGTCGCGGCCGGTCTTGGAGCCGAAGTAGACCACCGGCAGGCCGGGCGCGGGCGCGGCGGAGTAGAAGATCTTGTCGGCGTCGGCCAGGCCCACGCACATGGCGTTGACCAGGATGTTGCCGTCGTAGCCGCGATGGAAGTTGGTCTCGCCGGCCACGGTGGGCACGCCCACGCAGTTGCCATAGCCGCCGATGCCGGCCACCACGCCGCCGAGGAGGCGTTTGGTCTTCGGATGGCTGGGGTCGCCGAACCGTAGGGCGTTCAGCAGGGCCACGGGGCGCGCGCCCATGGTGAAGACGTCGCGCATGATGCCGCCGACGCCGGTCGCCGCCCCCTGGTAGGGCTCGATGAACGAGGGGTGGTTATGGC
This sequence comes from Phenylobacterium sp., assembly GCF_004799515.1. GTDB lineage: Bacteria > Pseudomonadota > Alphaproteobacteria > Caulobacterales > Caulobacteraceae > Phenylobacterium. The sequence goes on from NZ_SSMX01000026.1 coordinate 353,301, forward strand.
TCTCCATCTTGAAGATGCACGCAAGCTTCTGCCCGTCGGGGCCCTCGCCGATGTCGACGACGCCGGCGTTCTCGCCCGGGCCGCAGATCACCTTGGGGCCGGTGGTGGGGAACTTGCCGAGGTGCTTCTTGCTCGACTTGTAGGAGCAGTGCTCCGACCACATCACCGAGAAGACACCCAGCTCGACGTGGTTGGGCTCGCGGTTCAGGCGGCGGACGATGAGGTCGAATTCCTCGCGCTTCAGGCCGAACTCGGCGGCGGTCTCGGCGAGGCTCTTGGTGGGGGCGGCGCTCATGGCGGGCTTCTAGCCGGACTCGACGGCAAGCGCGATAGGGCCGCGCCTTTGGGAGGCGGCGACGCGGGATTCTGCTGAAGGGGAAGTCGTCGGCTGACCTGCGCCCAATCTGGGGGGCTGGGGGGCTTTTCAGGATCCGGACCGGATGCCGATCAGCCGACGATCACAGTTAACGCGCCGGATGTGGCCGGGGCTGGGTCCCAATGGGGCCATTTCGCGGCGTGGCGCGGCCACAACAACCCGGCGAGATCGTGGCGGGTGCGACGTAGCGCCCCTTGCCTTCATCCGAAGGTTGCGCGCACAGAAGGGGCAACGGCGGCCGTCACTCGCGGTCGTCAGGGCACGGGGGCCCCGCGGCGCTTCCAGGATTTCGGTCCTGCGCGGACGAACGAAGCGGCAGAGGCCGCCCGAAAGGGCGGCCTTCTTTGCGTCTGGACGTTCTCAGAACACCAGCATCGCCGCGCGCACCGCCAGCGCCAGCAGGACGAGCGAGGCGACCATGAAGATCGAAAACCGCGCCATGATGACGTTGGCCGTCGCCTGCACCAGACTGTGGACCACCCGCAAGCCCACATAAGCCCAGGCCAGCCACAGGTTGAGGCCGCCGCCGTGGCCCAGCAGGGCCAGGGTCAGGGCGATGGCGTAGAACAGCGTCGGCTGCTCCATCAGGTGGTTGTAGTTGTCGGCCTTCCACCGCACCTCCGGCGGGATCGCGTCGGCGAACTCCGAAGCCGGCCGGCGCGGGTCGTAGGCGATCTTCAGCCGGGTGATGGCCGGGATGCGGGTGGCGTAGAGCCAGGCCCACATCACGAAGGACCAGAGCACCAGCGCGATCACCGGCTTCAGGATCGGATCGGTCATCGGCCTCGCCCCCCGGCGCTTGCGTCAACTGGAGTGGGTGGTGTCCGGCAGGCCCAGGATCCGCTTGGAGATGATGTTGTTCTGCACCTCGGCCGAGCCGCCGTAGATCGACATCGCCTTGCCTGAGAGCCAGCCGCGCACGGTCTCGAGCTCCTCGCGGTTGAAGTCCTCGCCGGCCCAGCCCAGGCCCTGGGCGCCCATGATCTCCAGCGTCAGCTCGGCGCGGGTCTGGGCGACGTGGGTGGCGGAGTTCTTCAGCACCGAGGCGGCGTTGGTGGCGCCGTTGGCCTCCTTGGCCTCAGCGGCGGCGCGGACCAGGGTGAGCGCGTGGGCCCGGGCGTCCATCTGGTGGCGGACGAGGCGGGTGCGCAGGTCCTGGTCCTCGATCCGGCCGTGGGCGTCGACGGCCACGTACTTGCGGGCCACCTCGTGCAGCGGGACGGTGCGCCCGCCGCCGCCCATGGCGCCGGTCTGGCTGGCGCGCTCGTGCTGCAAGAGGCGCTTTCCCACCGTCCAGCCGACGTTGAGCTGGCCCAGAAGCGCGTCCTTCGGCGCGACGGCGTCGGTGATGAAGGTCTCGCAGAAGGGCGAGGCGCCGGCGATCAGGGCGATCGGCCGGGTCTCGATCCCCGGCTGATGCATGTCGACCAGCATGAAGGAGATGCCGTCATGCTTGCGGGCCGACGGGTCGGTGCGCACCAGCATGCCGCACCAGTCGGACCATTGGGCGCCCGAGGTCCATGTCTTCTGGCCGTTGATCACCCAGTGGTCGCCGGCGTCCACGGCGCGGGTCTGCAGGGAGGCGAGGTCGGAGCCGGCGTTAGGCTCGGAGTAGCCGACGCACCACCGCACCTCGCCGCGCACGATGCGCGGGATGTGCGTCTGCTTCTGCGCTTCGGTCCCGTAGTCGAGGATGGTCGGGCCGATCATGGTGATGCCCATGCCGAACATCAGCGGGTTGAAGGCGCCGATCCTGGCCATCTCCTGGGTCAGCACCCGGGCCTGGGCCGGCGGGAGGCCGCCGCCGCCGTACTGGGTCGGCCAGGTGGGGGTGGCCCAGCCCTTCTCGCCGATGGCCTTCTTCCAGGCGCTGAACTCGGGGCTGTCGACCAGCGCGTCGGTGAGGGCGGCCAGGCCCTTGCCGGCCAGCGACGCGGGGAAGTTCGCCTCCAGCCAGGCGCGCGCCTCGGCGCGGAAGTCCTCCAGCTCCAGGTCGCCGCCGAAATCCGCCATGCCGCTTCTCCCACTTTAGTTATTGGGCGGAAGCTTAGTCCCCTCGACCGTCCCGGCAAGCGTGCTGCGAGGGCAGGCTACTTGGCGGCGATGCGGGCGGGCCGGGGCTTGCCGGCCGCGTCGATCAGCTCGTCGCCGCCCAGGGTCTGGTAAAGACTGACCAGGTTGTCGGCGCGGATCAGCCGCGTCTCGGCGAGCGTCTGGCGGGCCTGGTATAGGGTGCGCTGGGCGACCAGGGTGTCGAGGAAGGGATCGATCCCCTGGTTATAGCGCGCGGTGGCCAGCACCAGTTCATCGTCGGCTTCGGCCACCAGGTGGTTCTGGGCGGTCATCTGGGCGTCGATGGTGCCGCGCCGCGCGAGCGCATCGGCGACCTCCTGGAAGGCGGTCTGGATCGCCTTCTGGTACTGGGCCACGGCCAGGCTGCGCTGGCCCTTGGCGAGGGCCAGGTTGGCGACGTTGGCACCGCCGGCGAAGATCGTCTGGTCCGCCGCGCCGGACGCCGTCCAGTTGAAGTTCTGGCCGTTGAACAGCTGGCCGAGCGCCGGGCTCGCCGCGCCGGCGAGCGCCGTCAGGCTGATGGTCGGGAAGAAGTTGGCGCGGGCGGCGCCGATCTGGGCGTTGGCGGCGCGCAGCTGATGCTCGGCCTGCACCACGTCGGGCCGGCGCAGCAGGACGCCGGACTGCAGGCCCGCCGGAACCTCGGCCAGCAGGCTGTCGACGGCCTCGATGGAGGTGGGCAGGGCGGTGTCGGCCACCTTGGCGCCGACCAGTAGCTCCAACGCGTTGCGGTCCTGGGCGACGCTGGTGGTCAGGTTGGCGGTGTCGGAGTTGGCCTGCTCCAGCACGGTTTGGGCCTGGCGCAGGTCGGTGCGGGGGGCGACGCCGCCGTTCAGCCGCGCCTGGGTCAGGTCGACGGTCTTCTGGGCGCTGGCGACGGTGTCCTTGGCGATGGCCAGCAGGCTGCGGTCGGCCGCGAGGGTCAGGTAGGCGTTGGCCACCTCGGCGACCAGGGTCAGGCGCGCGGCGTGCAGGCCGGCTTCGCTGGCGAAGTACTGCTCCTGGGCGGCGTGGGTCTGGGAGCGGACGCGGCCGAACAGGTCGAGCTGGAAGGACGTGAAGCCGAGGTCGAGGTCATAGGCGCGGGTGGTCTGGCGCGATTCGGTGATCGCGCCGGCGGGGGTGACGGTCTCCACTAGGCCATGCGCCTCGGTCATGCCGCCTGTGGCGTCGATCTTCGGCAACAGCTGGGCGCGCTGCACCCGGTACTGCGAGCGTGCGATCAGCACGTTGGCCATGGCGGCGCGCAGGTCCTGGTTGTTGGCCAGGGCCTCGACGACGATCGCCTGGAGGTTCGGGTCCTTGAAGATGTCCCGGTAGCTGACGCTGGGCAGGGGCGTGGCGCTGGCGGGCGGATAGGCGTCGCCCACCGGCCAGGACTGCGGGATCGCCGGCGTCGGCCGCACATAGTGCGGCTCCAGGGTGCAGCCGGCCAGGCCGGCGCCGGTCAGGAGCAGGGCCAGGGCCGGACGGGCGAGGGCGCGGCGCAAGACCATCAGGCGCTAGCCCTGACGCCCTGCGCCGGTACCGGGCTTGGGCTGGCGGGGCGCGGAGCCAGCGGGGACCGGATGCACCAGCTGGTTCGGCTGGTTCGGCTTCAACTGGCCAAGGCCCTCTACGATCACCTTGTCGCCGGCGGCGAGGCCGCCGGTCACCAGCCAGCTGGTCCCCACGGTGCGGGCGGCCTGGACGGTCCTTAGCTGCGCCGTGTCGCCGGGGCCGACGACGTAGACGGTGGCGTCGCCGCGCGGGTCGCGGCTGATCCCCTGCTGCGGCACCAGGATGGCGTTGCGAGCCGTGGCCTGGCTGAGCTTGGCGCGCACGAACATGCCCGGCAGCAACAGGCCGGTCGGATTGGGGAAGCGCGCGCGCAGGGTCACCGAGCCGGTGGTCTGGTCGACGATGGTCTCGGAGAACTCGATCACGCCGTGCTGCGGATAGGCGCTGCCGTCCTCGAGCGTCAGTTGCACGTCGGCCGACGAGGGGGTGACGCCGCCGCCGGACAGCTCGCGGCGCAGGGTGACCATGTCGGCGCTGGACTGCGGGATATCGACGTAGATCGGATCCAGCCGCGCGATGGTGGTCATCGCATTGGTCTGGCCGGAGGTGACCAGGGCGCCGGTGGTCACCAGGGAACGGCTGATGCGTCCGGTGATCGGGGCCGGAACGGTGGTGTACTGCAGGTTGATCTTGGCGGTGTCGAGGGCGGCCTTGTTCTGCGCCACCTGGGCGATCGCCTGCTTCGCGGCGGCTTCGGCGTCGGTGTAATCCTGCTTGGCCACCGCCTGCATGTCGGCCAGCGGCTTGTAGCGGTCAGCCTTGACCACCGCGGCGTCGCGGGTGGCCTCGGCGTTCTGCAGGTTGGCCTGCGCCTGGGCGACGGCGGCGCGGTAGAGCGAGGGATCGATCTCGTAGAGCGTCTGGCCCTGCTTGACGACGCTGCCCTCGACGAACCGGCGGGCCTTGATGACCCCGTTGACCTGCGGCCGGACCTCGGAGGTCTCATAGGCGTTGGTGCGACCCCCCAGCACAATCTCCAGGGGCACGTCCTGGGTCTTCAGCACCACATAGCCCACCTCGGGCGTGCGCTGGGGCGGCTTGTTGTCCTTGTGGCCGCAGGCGGCCAGCAACGGAACAACCGCCAGCAAGGGCAGGAGGCAGAGCTTGATCTGGGTACGCACCCGCAGGACCTGATTCTTAAGGACAACCCGTGGGGGTCGATGGGAGAGGACTACCAGTTTCGACGCCTGGAAGGCGGCCCGGGTCAGGACCGTCTTTCCAGAACGCGACGCCGGCATTTCGTATTGTCGCCAAACCGCGATGCCGCGCGGGCGCAACATAGTGATCCCATAAGACCGATCAATGTATGTCGACCACCGGCAACTCGATGTTGGTCGCCTGGGCGCCGGCGTGGAACACCCGCTGGGTCGCCGCCTGGTAGTCCGCGGGCTTCGCGAAGAAGATGTTGGGGACGAAGGTCTGCGGATTGCGGTCGTAAAGCGGAAACCAACTCGACTGGATCTGCACCATGATCCGGTGCCCCGGCAGGAAGACGTGGTTGGCCGTCGGCAGGACGAACCGGTACTTCTCCACTTGGCCCGCCGGGATCGCGTGCGGCGTTGAGAAGCTCTCGCGGTAGCGGCCACGGAAGATGTCCATGGCGATGGGCAGCTCGTAGCCGCCCAATTCCACCTGGCTGGGCACGGTGTCGGGATAGACGTCGATGATCTTCACCACCCAGTCGGAGTCCGTGCCGCTGGTGGAGGCGAAGAGGTTGACGATGGGCGCGCCGGAAATCCGCATGGGCGCGGTCAGCGGCTCGGTGGCGTAGGTCAGCACGTCCGGGCGGCCGTCCACATGCCGCTGGTCGGTGGTCAGCCAGTACTGCCATTGCGGCGGATCGTCGTAGCGCACCGGGCGGTGGACGTAGGGCACGGGCTTGGCGGGGTCGGAGACGTATTCGTCAAAAGCCGCGCCGCCGCCCGCGGGCGCCTGGAAGCCCAGGCCCAGGCCCGGCTGGAGATACAGCGGCTTCATCTTGGACCCGCAGCCCTCCTCGCAGGCCAGCGGCCACTTGGGCAGGCGGTCCCATTCCATGTCGCCGGTGCGGAAGATGAACACCGGCGGGGTGTTGGCCTTGGGCCCATTGGTCTTCAGGTGCTCGTCCAGGAACGGCTTCAGGATCTTCATCCGGAACTCGGTGGCCGTGTCGCCGGGCAGCTTCAGCGCGTTGAGTTGGCGTTGTTCGTAGTTGACGCCGGAATGCCGCCAGGGGCCCAGCACCAGGTAGTTCATGTCGTTGTTCTTGTCCTTGGGCTCGGTGGCCAGGTAGGCGTGGATAGTCCCCCACATGTCCTCTTGGTCCCACAGGGCGCCGACCCACATGGTGGGGACCTTGAGCGGCTGGCGGGCCAGCTCCTTGTCCAGCGCCTGCTCGCTCCAGAAGGCGTCGTAGGCCGCGTGCTCGGTCATCTTGCGGTAGTAGGGCACCTGGTCGAGGCCAGCGGCCTTGGCGTAGGTCTCGATGTTCCCGGCGCGCAGGAAGTTGGTGTAGTCGTCGAAGGTTTCCCGAGGAATCTTAAAGCCTTCGCCGCGGGCGGTCATCTGGCCTGAGAAGTAGTCCAGGTTGGTGGTGCGGAACGCGCCGTAGTGGAAGAAGTCGTCGCCCATCCAGCCGTCGACCATGGCCGACTGCGGCACGGCGGCCTTCAGCGCCGGGTGCGGGTTGATCAGGCCCATCAGCGTGGTGAAGCCGTCGTAAGACGAGCCGATCATGCCCACCCGGCCGTTGGTCTCCGGCACGTTCTTCACCAGCCACTCGATGGTGTCGTAGGTGTCGGTGGCGTGGTCGACGTTCGTATGGTTCAGCGGCCCGATCAGCGGGCGGGTGACCACATAGTCGCCCTCGGAGCCGTACTTGCCGCGGATGTCCTGATAGACGCGGATATAGCCGTCGGTGACGAAGGGCTCGTCCAGCTGGGCCAGTTCGTCGGTGACGTGCGGGCTGTCGAACCGCTGGGTCCGGCCCTTGGCGTTGTAGGGCGTGCGCGTCAGCAGGATGGGCCCGTCGTGGGCGCCCTTCTTCATGACGATGACGGTGTAGAGCTTCACCCCGTCGCGCATGGGGATCATCACCGTGCGCTTGACCCAGTCGTTCTGCGCCGTGGGCTTTTCGAAGTGCGCCGGGATATCCGGTGTGATTTCCGGGCCCGTCGGGGCCTGGGCGAGGACGGGCGCGGCGAAGAGGGCGAGGGCGGCGGCGAAGGCCGCGGGCGGGGCGAAGCGGGTCATGGCTTGACCGTAGCCGATGGCGCGGGGTTGGGAAGCCCCCGGGATCTCAGGCGCTGGCAAGCGCGCTCTGGAACAGGATCGCGCCGTCCGCCGAGCCCAGTTCGGGCTCGAAGGCGCGGTCCGGGTGCGGCATCACGCCCAGCACATTGCCCTTCGCATTGACGATGCCGGCCACGCCGCGCGACGAGCCGTTGGGGTTGTCGAGGTAGCGGAACACGATCTGGCCTTCGCCTTCCAGCCGTTCGAGGGTCGGCTCGTCGGCGAAGAAATTGCCCTCGCCGTTGCCGACGGTCAGGGTCACCTGGCGGCGGCCGGCGTAGCCCGCGGTGAAGCGGGTCTGGGCGTTGGTCACCTCCAGATCCACCTGCTTGCAGACGTACTTCAGCTTCTCGTTGCGCAGGAGGGCGCCGGGCAGCATCCCGGCCTCGCAGAGGATCTGGAAGCCGTTGCAGATGCCCACCGTCGCCACGCCCCGCTCGGCGGCGGCCCGGACCTCGCCCATCACCGGCGACAGGGCCGCCATGGCTCCGCAGCGCAGGTAGTCGCCGTAGGAGAAGCCGCCCGGCAGGACGATCAGGTCGACGCCGTCCGGCAGCGCCGTGTCGCCGTGCCAGACCATGTCCACATGCGCCCCGGTGGAGCGCTCGATGGCCACCTTGCAGTCGCGGTCGCAGTTGGAGCCGGGGAAGACGATGACGGCGGCTTTCATGGCAGGCTCCTTGACGGGCGGGCGGGATTGAACTGGGCGAGGCGGGCGCCGCTCATCGATGGGTCACCGTCTTCAGGCTCTCCAGATAGGCCATGATCTTCGCATAGCCCTTCGGGTCGCCGTAGGGGCAGCCGGAGATGTCGACCTTACCCTGGCTCGCCACCTCCATGGCGATCGCCGGATGGCCGGGCGCCCCAGGCTCGGTGATCAGGTAGGACACCCGCCCGTGGGGGGTCGAATAGAACTTGTAGGGCTCCAGCGGATCGTGCGGCGCGGGAACGAGGCCCGCCTGGACGGTGATCTTCGTGGCCTGGGCGTCGAAGGGCAGGGCGCAGTCGAGGCCGATGGCCGGGTCCGGCTGGGCGGTCTCCTGTGGCGTGCAGGCGCAGAGCGGGGGTGCGATCAGGAGGGTGAGGGCCAAGGCGCCCCTCACGCCACCTCCACGCGGTAGCTTTCGATGACCGTGTTGGCGAGCAGCTTGTCGCACATCGCCTTGACCTCGGCCTCGGCGGCGGCCGCGTCCGCGCCGGCCAGGTCGAACTCGATGGTGCGGCCGACGCGCACGCCGCTGACGCCGCCCCAGCCCAGGCCGTGGAGGGCCTGCTCGACCGCCTTGCCCTGCACGTCCAGGACGCCGGGCTTCAGGAACACATGCACAATGGCCTTCATCAGTGCAGGCCGCCTTGGATCACGGTGGGCATCTCCTTCATGATGCCGAGGCGGCGGGCCACCTCGGTGTAGCTCTCGATCACATTGCCCAGGTCGCGGCGGAAGCGGTCCTTGTCCAGCTTCTCGTTGGTGGCGCTGTCCCAGAGGCGGCAGGAATCCGGGCTGATCTCGTCGGCCAGGATGATGCGGGAGAAGTCGTTCTCCCAGACCCGCCCGAACTCCACCTTGAAGTCCACCAGGGTGATGCCGACCGCGCCGAACATGCCGGTCAGGAAGTCGTTCACGCGCAGGGTCAGCGCCATGATGTCGTCGATCTCCTGGGTCGAGGCCCAGTTGAAGGCGGTGATGTGCTCTTCCGACACCAGCGGGTCGTGCAGCTTGTCGTCCTTCAGGCAGAACTCGATGATCGAGCGCGGCAGGGCCTGGCCTTCCGGCAGCCCCAGGCGGGTCGACAGCGAGCCCGCCGCCACGTTGCGACAAATCACCTCAAGGGGGACGATCTCGACCTCGCGGATCAGCTGTTCGCGCAGGTTCAGGCGGCGGATGAAGTGGTTCTGCACCCCGATCGAGGCGAGCTTGGTCATGATGTGCTCGCTGATCCGGTTGTTGATGACGCCCTTGCCCTCGAGCACCGCCTTCTTGGTGGCGTCGAAGGCGGTGGTGTCATCCTTGAAGTACTGGATTAGGGTGCCAGGCTCGGGTCCTTCATAGAGGATCTTGGCCTTGCCCTCGTAGATCTTCTTGCGGCGGGTCATCGTCGCGCCTTCTCCGTCAGCGAGGGCTCAGCCGGTCGAAATAATGAAAAACGCGCGCGGTCCAAGTCCCTCGCGCGCGGATTCGACTCGGCGTCTCGCTTCATATGAGGCGGCGTAAAATTAGCGGATGCGGGAGGCCGGCGCAAACCTCCCGGCGTTCCCGCCTTTCGATTGCGGCGCCCGACCGGGCGGGATATGTGATCGCCCGTCGTACAGCTTTTTCCCAAGGACCCCATGACCACCTTTGACGACCGTGAACGTGGCTTCGAGAAGCGTTTCGCGCTCGATCAAGAGCAGGAGTTCAAGGCCGCCGCCCGGCGCAACCGCGCGCTGGGCGAATGGGCTGCTGGGCTGATGGGCCTGGAAGGCGGCCATGTGGCCGAATACGCCCAGGCGGTGGTCAAGTCCGACCTGGAACAGCCTGGCGAGGACGATGTGCTGCGCAAGGTCTTCGAGGACCTGAAGGGCGCAGGGGTCCAGGTCTCCGAGGGCGAAGTCCGCATGAAGATGGCCGAACTGCTGGCCCAGGCCCGCGAGAGCGTGCGCGAGGGCAAGTAGCCGCTCAAGGCCGGGCTGCGGCCTTCGCCGCTTCTAGCACCGGGCGGCTGATCTTCTTGGGCACGATGCCGGTCCACGCCTCCAGCACTAGGTCGGCGAGCTCGGCCTCATCGAGCCCGCCCAGGTCCACGTAGCTCCAGTAGGCGGTGGCGACCTTGCACTTCTGGAAGGTCTCGGGGCGAATCTCGAACAGCAGCTCCTGGTGGCCCTTGTCGAGCTTCAGGATCGCCCGGCCGCGTCCCAGCAAGTGCAGGGCGAAGGTTTTCTTGCCCACGTTGAACCAGGGGTCGCCCTTGTAGGTCACCTCATGGGCGCCCGGCAGGGCGAGGCTCAGGCGGCGGAGATCGTCGACAGTCGCGATGCCTTCGCCTCCTCCTGCTCCCCGAACACGCGGGCGAAGACGCGGTCGACGTTCTTGAAGTGGTAGGCGTTGTCGAACAGCTCGGCGAGTTCGGCGTCCGAGAGGGTGACCGCGGGGTCGGCCTTCAGGAAATCCAGGAAATTCCCTTCGCCGCGCCAGACCCGCATGGCGTTCCGCTGCACGGCCGCATAGGCCACCTCGCGGGCCACGCCCTTCTGGGTGAGCGCGAGCAGCACGCGCTGCGAATGCACCAGGCCGCCCAGGCGGTCGAGGTTCTTCAGCATGTTCTCCGGATAGATCACCAGCCGCTCCATCACGCTGGCCAGGCGGCGGAGCGCGAAGTCCAGGTGCACGGTGGCGTCCGGCGCGATGCCGCGCTCGACGGAGGAGTGGCTGATGTCGCGCTCGTGCCACAGCGCCACGTTCTCCATGGCCGGCACGACAGCCGAGCGCACCAGCCGGGCAAGGCCGGTGAGGTTCTCGGTGAGGATCGGGTTGCGCTTATGCGGCATTGCGCTCGAACCCTTCTGGCCCGGGTCGAAGGGCTCCTCGGCCTCCAGCACCTCGGTGCGCTGCAGGTGGCGGATCTCCACGGCCAGCCGCTCGACGGAGGAGGCGACGACGCCCAGGGCGGCGAAATAGGCCGCGTGGCGGTCGCGCGGGATCACCTGGGTCGAGACCGGCTCGACCGCGAGGCCCAGCTTGTCGGCCACATAGGCTTCCACCTCGGGGGCGACGTTGGCGAAGGTGCCGACCGCGCCGGAAATCGCGCAGGTCGCGATCTCGAACTTGGCCATCGCCAGGCGTTCCTTGGCGCGCACGAACTCGGCGTAGTGGCCGGCGAGCTTCAAGCCGAAGGTGGTGGGCTCGGCGTGGATGCCATGGCTGCGGCCGACGGTGGGCGTGAAGCGGTGCTCGAAGGCGCGGCGCTTCAGGGCGGCCAGGACGAGGTCGACGTCGTCCATCAGGATGTCGGTGGCGCGGGAAAGCTGCACCGCCAGCGCCGTGTCGTTGACGTCCGAGGAGGTCATGCCCTGGTGCAGGAACCGCGCCTCCGGGCCCACCACCTCGGTGACGTGCGTCAGGAAGGCGATGACGTCGTGCTTCACCTCGCGCTCGATCTCGTCGATGCGCTCGGCGTCCCAGAGGGCGTCGCGGCCCTTCTCCCAGATGACCCGGGCGGCCTCCTTGGGGATCACCCCCAGCTCGGCCATGGCGTCGGCCGCGTAGGCCTCGATCTCGAACATGATCTGGAACCGGGTCTGCGGGCTCCAGATGTCGGCGGCTTCCTTGCGGGCGTAGCGGGGGATCATGTCGTCAGGGTATGTGGCCGCCCCCCGCCGGAAGTCAAATTTTCAGTCGCCTTCGCCCCCTCAGTCCGCCCCGCTTTCAGTCCGCCTCGCCCCGGGCCGCGCGGGCCTCGGCCATGGCCTTGCCGATGCCGAACGAGCCGATGAGGTAGTGGAGCGCGCCCCAGAGGCCGAAGGCGTAGGCCACGATCACCCCGTGGCGGGTGCCAAGCACCAGCGCGCCGGAGCAGGCCGCCTTGGCCGCCGCGTCCGCCCCCGCCGCCGCCTTGCCCCCCGGGCAGGCCGCCTGAAAGTCCGCCGGATGCGAGCCCGCGAATCCCGAGACCGCGTCCCACACGGTGTTCGCGCCGGCGTGCGCATAATGGAAGGCCGAGAAATGGTCGATCAGCCAGCCGGTGAACAAGGGCCCGCCGCCCAGCGCCACCAGGTTCAGGAAGAAGAACAGGATCGCCGCCGCCGTCGCCCGCTGGTGGGTCGGCGCCATGTTCTGCACCACCCCGAAGGTCGGGCCGAGATAGACGTAAGAGAGGATCCCGGGGAACAGCATGAAGGTCGCCGCCGCCTGCCAGGTGCCGGCGGTATAGATGCCGACGATGAACGGATAGGCCAGCGTCACCCCGATGGCGGGCACGAGGGAGTACCAGCGCGCGCCCAGCTTCGACATCCGGTCGGTGATCGGCCCGCCGATCAGGGTGCCGATGCCCTGGGAAAAGCCCGCCACCAGGCCGATGATCAGCCCCACCTGGGCGTAGTTCAGGTGGAAGGCGCGCAGGAAATAGGGCGGCGCGAACTGGCCGCCGCCATAGCCGCCGAACGACACCAGGGTCACGCCCAGCACCATGTTGAGCACCGGCCACTTGCCGAACAGGGTGCGGATCACCGCCCCCATCTGGCGGAACTCCTCGCCGAAGCTGACCGGCGGCGCGCCAGGGACCTCGGCGCTCACGTCCTCCGCCACCGTCGGATGCGGCCCCTGGCCTGCGGCCAGCCCCCCTCTGTCGCTTTGCGACATCTCCCCCAGCGGGGGCGAAAACGGCTCGGAGTGCCCGCGCGGCGGCTCCTTCACCAGCGCCTTCAGCGCCACGGCGATCAGGAGGCCCGGCAGGCCCACCACGGTGAAGGCCATGCGCCAGCCGAACGCCTGGGCGATCTGGCCGCCCAGGATCGCCCCCAGCATGGTGCCGAGCGGGATGCCGAAGGAGTAGACGCTGAGCGCCGAGGCCCGCTGCTTCGGCTCATAGTAGTCGCTGATCAGCGAGTGCGCCGGCGGCGACAGCCCGGCTTCGCCGACCCCCACCCCGAAGCGGTAGGCCGCCAGCGTCGCGAAGTTGGCCGCCGTGCCGCAAAGCGCGGTGAATCCCGACCAGATGACGATGGCCGCGGTGATGATGTTGACCCGGCTCGCCCGCTCCGCCCACCGCGCGATGGGGATGCCCAGGAACGTGTAGAGCAGCGCGAAATAGAGCCCGCCCAGCGCCCCCAGCTGGGTGTCGGTGATGTGCAGCGAGTCTTTGATCGGCTGCCCGAGCGTCGCGATGATCGTCCGGTCGATGAAGTTGAAGGTGTAGGCCGTCACCAACAGGATCAGCACCAGCCGCTTGTAATTGGCGCTGTAGACCGGCGCGGCGGACGCAGAGGCAGGGCCCGGGGCGGGCCCGGTGGTGGTCGTGGTCATGCTTCCCCCGATATCTATACTCGCCGCCCGCGAGGCGGGCGGCGGTGTTTGGGCGGAGGTTAGCGGGTTTTGGGAGAGGCGGTAGGGGACTTGAAGCTTCTTAGGTTCCACGGTGTTTCTGGCATGATGGCAGACACGCGTCGCGCCTTTAGGAAGTCCGGCCACATGCCTGATTCGTCGTTAGCGTTGAATCCAGGCGGGGCGATATTCGTGTTCTTGATTTGTTCTTGCAATTCTGCGCGATTTCGGCTAGGGTTCGAGTAGCCGTCTGATTGCGCCTTTGGCGCGGGTGAGGGGCCTTTTGGGCGTGTCTTGCCGGGGTGACCCCCTCCGCGGCTTCGTCCCCCTTGAGGGGGGAGGATTTTTGGCTCGGTGTCTGGGGTTTGCCCCCTCCACCGTCCGCTCTTTGGCGGACGGTCCCCCTCCCCGCCGCGCAGGGGAGGTAGATCATTCATGGAGGTTTGGGATGGGGGTTCCGCGGTCTCAGCAGACGCCGTGGTCGGACGAGCTGGGGGCGAGGGTGCTGGCGGGGACCCGGGAGGGGAAGGCTCTGCGCGAGGTTTGCGCGGAGGCGGGGATGCCGTCGCCTCGGGTGGTGCAGCGGTGGGCGGCGCAGCGGGGGTCGTTCGGGCGGGCGCTTCGGGAAGCTCGGGAGGCGGCGGGGCTCAATCTGCGGGGCGGGGCGCGGTCGTCCTACGATCCGGAGGTGGCGGAGGCGATCTGCGCGCGGCTGTGCGCAGGGGAGCTGGTCAAGACGGTGATGCGCGATCCGGAGATGCCGGGCTATTCGACTTTCTACCGGTGGCTGCGCGACGTGCCGGCGTTTCGCCAGGCGGTGGCCATGGCGCGGGACATCCAGGGGCTGACCATCGCCGAGGACGGCTGGGAGGACGCCTGCGCGGTGACGCCGGAGACGGCGTTCGCGACCAAGGTGAAGCTGGAGCACCTGCGCTGGTACGCGGCCAAGCTGGCGCCGCGGAAGTACGGGCCGATGCGGCCGCGCGAGGTGGGCGGGGCGGACGGCGGCGGGCACTCGGTGCTGCACGTCTACGCCAAGAAGTTCGTGACGTGTGGGCCTGGCGGGGGTGACGGGCCGGACGGGGAGGGGCGCTGGAGCGCCGAGCCGGCGCAGCACCTCTATTCGATGATCCCGGCGGGGGAGCGCGGCGGGCGCGGCGGCGAGCGGCTGCCGCCGCCTGCGGCGGTGCGCGAGCCGGCCTCGACCCGGGGGCCGGACGCGACCTGGGCGGCGCGCGGCGGGGCGGTGGAGGTCGAGCGGGACGGGCCGGAGGGCGAGGCGGACGACGGGTGGGACGACTATTGGGCTTGAGGCCGAGCCCGGCTAGGGCAGGCGCGCCGGGGTTAGCGGCCTGGGCGAAAGCGGTTGACGGTCGCGGCGGAAGCCTCGCCTTCTCGGGCCATGGTTGGGCGAACGGCGCTATTCGTGATTCTGAGCCTATCGCTGGCGGCGGCGGGGGGCGGCGGACCTACCGCGGCGGCGGCGCCCTACCACGCGCCGCGCACGGCGGAGGGGACGCCGGACTTCGAGGGGATCTGGAGCAACCTCTCCTACACGCTGCTGGAGCGGCCCAAGCGCTACAAGACGCTGATCGCCACGGAGGCGCAGGTGGCCTGGGCGCTGGCGCGGCGCGACGCCCTGATCGACGGCCGCAAGCCGCCGCCCGACCCCGACGCGCCGCCGAAACCCCCGCCGAAGCCCGGCGACGCCGACCCCGACCCCGACGACGTGGGCCAGGCGACCAGCGAGTTCCCGGACCGCAACGTCGACTTCCTGCGCATCTATGGCCAGGCGCGCACCTCGCTGATCGTCGACCCGGCGGACGGCAAGCTGCCCTATACGCCGGCGGGGCGGAAGCTGGCCGACGCCGCCGACGAGGCCGACCAGCACGACTTCGCCAATCCGGAATCCCGGATGCCGGACGAGCGCTGCCTGACGGCGTCCGGCGGCACCACCGGCCCGCCGATGCTCAATTCCACCCAGAACGCCAACTACCAGATCCTCCAGACACGGGGCGAGATCGCCATCCTGTCGGAGACCATGCACGACCTGCGCATCGTCCACATGGGCGCGCGCCACCCCGCGGTGGGGACCCATCCGTGGATGGGCGACAGCGTCGGCTGGTGGGAGGGCGAAACCCTGGTGATCGAGACGGTGGACCAGAACCCGCACGACGGCCCGCGCTTCCTGCCGGGCGGCGTCTTCTATCTGAGTCCAGCGGCGAAGGTGACCGAGCGGCTGACCCGCATCTCGCCGACCCAGATCCACTACGAGTTCACCGTCGAGGACCCCGAGGTCTACAAATGGCCCTGGCGCGCGGAGACCATGCTGAACGCCGCCAAGGGGCCGATCTACGAGTTCGCCTGCCACGAGGGCAACTACGCCTTCCCCGACATCCTGGCTGGGGCGCGGGCGACGGAGAAGGCGGCGAAGGCCGAACCGCCGAAGGTTGGGGCGCAGCCTTAGGGCCGTCGCTACGCGGGTTGCGGCCGGCCCCTAACGGCTGCTTAGCAAAGGTCCGGCATTTATGCCGTTGAGAACAGCCGCCCTGGCGCGCTATCGCCTTGGCGGCTGAGCGGAAGGAGCCCCTATGGAACTGGTCATCGGGACCAAGGCGTGGTCGACGTGGTCGATGCGGCCGTGGCTGGTCTTGAAGCGGACCGGCGTGGTGTTCCACGAGACGCTGATCCCGCTTCGGCAGGCCGACGGGGCCTCGGAGGCGGCGATCCTGAAGCATTCGGCGACCGGACTGGTGCCGGTGCTGAAGGACGGCGACGTGGTGATCTCCGACTCGCTGGCGATCTGCGAGTACCTGGCCGAGCGGTTCCCGGACATGGGGCTGTGGCCACGGGACGCGCGGATGCGGGCCTATGCGCGGTCGGCGGCGGCGGAGATGCACTCCGGCTTCGCCTCCCTGCGCGGCGAATGCCCGATGGACCTGACCATGTGGCCGCGCGCCGCGACCCTGTCGGAGGCGACGCACAAGGACATCCGCCGCATCGTCAAGCTGTGGACCGGGCTGATGACCAAGTTCGGCGGCCCATGGCTGGTCGGCGAGGACTGGGGCGTCGCCGACGCCTTCTTCACCCCGGTGGCGACCCGCTTCAAGAGCTATGGGGTGAAGCTGTCGGACTTCGGCGACCGTTCCGGCGCCGCGGCGCGCTACGCCGAGCGGCTGCTGGACCGGCCGGAGTTCCAGGCCTGGCTGGCCGGGGTCGGCTGAGGGCGTAAGCCTGCGGCATAGCTTCGCCATAAGGCCCGCATAGTTGGCGTTGCGGCGGGCTTTGGGGCACTGTCGGGGACGCCCGCGGCCGTGAGCCGCCGCACCCCCGCGAGCCGTCCCGACCTTGTCCCGCCGCTCCCCCTCGCAGCCCTCCTGGATCAGCCGGCTGAGCACGCCCGGCCGCTATGCCGTGGCGGTGGGGATGGTGGCGCTGGCGACGGCCACGGCGACGCTGCTGGACTGGCTGACCAACTCCAACCGGGTGGCCGGCGTCTACCTGGTGGGCGTGCTGGTGACGTCGTACCTGGTGGGCTCGGGGCCCGGATACGTGGCCGCGGCGAGCTCGTTCCTGATCTACAACTTCTATGTCGCCAACACCCACTTCAGCCTGGCCTCGTACCGGCCGGAGGACGTTCTGGTGCTGCTGACCTTCCCGACGGTGGCCCTGCTCATGGGCAACCTGACGGGCCGCGTGCGCGACGAAGCGAAGCGCGCCGAGGCCCGGGCGCTGGCGACGGCGGTGCTGTTCGAGGGGACGCGGGAGTTCTCGGCCTCGGACGACGCGAGTTTCATCCGCGCCCGGCTGGCCGAGCACCTGGCCGCCGCCGCCCGCGGCCAGGCCTTCGTGCTGGACCGGGGTGTCCTGTGCTCGGCGGGGGGCGAGGCGCCGACGCCGATGGTGCTGAGCGCGGCCAGGGCCCTGATGCTGGCGGAAGACGGCCTGGCGCGCACGGTGGAGGCGGCGGGCTGGCGGGTGCGGGTGCTGACCGGCGGGGCGGTGGCCGGCTGGCGCACCGAGCCGGCGCTGAGCGAAGAAGAAGAGAACCTCTTGCAGATCCTGGCCGACGCCGGGGCCGCCGCCACCGCGCGGGCGGGGCTGACGGTCGCCAAGGCCGACGCCGAGGCCCGCGCGCGCACCGAGGACCTGCGCAACGCGCTGTTGTCCTCCATCAGCCACGACCTGCGCACGCCGCTCGCGGCAGTGCTGGCGTCGGCCACCTCGCTGCAGGAGTTCGGCGACCAGTTCGACGCCAAGACCCGCCACGACCTGACGGCCACCATCCAGGAGGAGGCCGAGCGGCTGAACGCCTTCGTCACCAACCTGCTCAACATGACGCGGCTGGAGGGCGGGGCGCTGGACCCGACCAGCGCGGCCTTCGACCTGGCCGAGGTGGTCGACCGCACGCGCCGGCGCTTCGAGCGGCTGCGCGGCAAGCGCAAGATCGCCTGCGTGCTGGGCGAGGGCGCCGAGATCGCCCAGGGCGACCCGGTGCTGTTCGAGGTGGCGCTGGCCAA
This sequence comes from Phenylobacterium sp., assembly GCF_004799515.1. Classification (GTDB taxonomy): domain Bacteria; phylum Pseudomonadota; class Alphaproteobacteria; order Caulobacterales; family Caulobacteraceae; genus Phenylobacterium. The sequence goes on from NZ_SSMX01000026.1 coordinate 371,116, forward strand.
TGTGCTGGAGAACGCCATCCGCTACAGCCCCGACGGCGGCAGGATCTCGCTGACCAGCTTCCCGCGCGGCGGCCAGGTGGTGGTCGAGGTGGCCGACGAGGGGCCCGGCGTGCCGGAGGCCGAGCTGCCGAAACTGTTCGACAAGTTCTACCGCGGGGCGGCGGCCAAGCGGCTGCCGGGGACGGGCCTGGGGCTCTCCATCGTGCGCGGGGTGATGCAGGGGATGGGCGGGGAGGCGGGCGCGGTCGTGCGCCCCGTCCCGCCCGGCGGCCTGGTGATTTCGCTGGCCCTGCCAGCGGCGAGAGTCTGACGGAGCGCTAAGAGAATGAACGCCAACCTGGGCCGGCTGCTGATCGTCGACGATGAGCCGCAGATCGTGCGCGCGCTGACGCCCGCCCTGGCGGCGGCCGGCTTCACGGTCACCGCGGCGGAGAACGGCGAGGGCGCCCTGGGCCAGCTGGCAAGCGAGCCCAGCGAGGTGGTGATCCTCGATCTCGGCCTGCCGGACATGGACGGCAAGGAGGTGATCCAGCGCATCCGAGAGTGGTCGGACGCCCCGATCATCGTCCTCTCGGCCCGGGATCTGGAGACTGAAAAGATCGCTGCGTTGGACCTGGGCGCCGACGACTTCGTCAACAAGCCGGTGGGCGTGGGCGAGCTGCTTGCCCGCATCCGCGCGGTGATGCGCGGGCGCGAGCGACGCTTCACCGCCCAGCCGCGCTTCCAGTTCGGCGGGCTGGAAATCAATTTCCCGGCGCGGCGGGTGATGATCCAGGGCGAGGAGGTGCGGCTGACCCCGCGCGAATATCAGCTGCTGCGCATCCTGGCCGGTCACGCGGGCCAGGTGGTGACCCACAAGCAGATCATCACCGCCGTCTGGGGCTCCGACACCAACGCCGACGCCCAGTTCGTCCGTGTGCTGATGGCCCAGCTTCGCCAGAAGCTGGAAGCCGACCCGTCGAGCCCCGAGCTACTCGTCACTGAGCCCGGCATCGGCTACCGCCTGCAGTGCGAGGAGTAGGGCCGGCTGCGTCACCCGCGTTGACAGCGCTCCGCTGAGAAACCGCCGGCGGGTTGGAACGACCTTGGCTGTGGCGGCTTACCCGGGATTGGGTAGGAGGCTGCGGCGTGTTGCTGGAACCGGGATCGACCTGCTGGCGGCGCGAGACGAGCGCGCGCGCGGCGCTGATCATCGACATGGCGGACTATTTCGACGTCGCCATGGCCGCCATGCGCAAGGCCAAACACACCGTCCACCTGCTCAACTGGGCCTTCGAGCCGCAGACTTTGTTCCACCCGCAGCCCGGCTGCACGGGGCCTGAAGACGACCGCATCGCGAACTTCCTGAAGCGCTTGTCGAAGGACAACCCCGGCCTCGACGTCCGCATCCTCTGCTGGCAGTCGGCCCTGCCGGTGGCCGCGACGCAGAACTGGTTCCCGCTGGCGGACCGCAAGGTCTTCGCCGGCAGCCAGGTCAAGTTCGTGCTCGACGGCAAGCTGCCGATGGGCGCCTCGCACCACCAGAAGGCGATCGTCATCGACGACGCCATCGCCTTCTGCGGCGGCGGCGACATCGGGCCCGACCGATGGGACACCGACCGGCACCTGGACGACGATCCCCGGCGCGAGAAGACGAAGCACGCCCACGGCAATTCGGAGAAGGACTTCGACAGCCGCCACGAGGTGATGGGCCTCGTCGAGGGCGCGCCGGCGGAGGCGCTGGGCGTGCTGTTCCGCGAACGCTGGGCCCGCTGCACCGGCGAGACGCTGCCGGCGCCGCCGAAGACGCGGCCGGCGTGGCCCAGCCGGGTGACGCCGCAATTCCAGGGCGTGGAGGTCGGGCTTTCGCGCACGCACGGCGCCTGGAAAGGCCACCCGGAGGTCCGCGAGGTCGAGCGGCTGCACCTGGCCTCCATCGCCGCGGCCCAGCGCTGCATCTACATGGAGAACCAGTACTTCACCTCGCCGCTGATCGCCGCGGCGCTGGCGCAGCGCCTGAGCGAGCCGGACGGGCCCGAGGTCGTGCTGATCGGCACCGAGCATTCGCCGAGCTTCTTCGACCAGGCGACGATGGACCGCACGCGGGTTCGCTTCATCGAGAAGCTAAAGCGGGCCGACAAGCACGGCCGCTTCCAGGCCTACAGCCCGGTCACGACGCTTGGCCGGATCATCATCGTCCACGCCAAGCTTTCGATCATCGACGACCGGCTGCTGCGCATCGGCTCGGCCAACATCAACAACCGATCCATGGGGTTCGACACCGAGTGCGACCTGAGCTTCGAGGCGGCCGGCCGAGGCGGCGCCGGCGCCCGCGCCGAGATCGCCCGCCTGCGCACGCGCCTGCTCGCGCACTGGCTGGGCTGCGACGACGAGACCGTGGCGCGGTCGATCCAGAGGGCAGGGGGCGTCGGGGCCGGCCTGGAAGCCCTGCGCCTGGCCGGCTACGCCCGGCTGCGGCCCATCGAGCGGCCGCCGGTCGAAGGCGCCGCGGCGGTCATCGCGACCTATCACCTGGGCGACCCGTTCTCGTCCGCCGACAGCTGGCGGCCATGGCGGCGCAAGGCCATGTCGCAGAGCGCCGAGCGGCGGGGCCGCGACGCGGTGAAATGACCGTCCGCTCCCGGCTCGTCAGGACCTAGGACCGACTGGATGGCCGTTCCCCGCACGCGTTCCGCGCAATCCCTGTCCGGCGGCCTGGGCGTCCTGATGCGCAGCCGGAAGGCGCGGCTCAGCGTCGGCGAGATCGTCAAGCGGTTCGAGGGAACGAACGGGCTGGGGCCCGTGCTGTTCGTCCTGACGCTGCCCGTGCTCGTGCCCCTGCCGCCAGGCGCTTCGATGGTGCTGGCCCTGCCGCTGCTGGTCGTGGCGCCGCAGATCGCCCTCGGCCGAAGCAAGCTCTGGCTGCCGAAATGGCTCGCGGCGCGCACCCTGGACCACAAGCCGCTCGCCAAGATCATTAAACGCATCCTGCCCTTGCTGGAGCGTCTCGAAGCGCTCGGGCATGCGCGCCTGCGCCCGCTCAGCGGCGGCGCCGGGACCCGGCTGGTTGGCGTCGTCTGCACCGTGCTGGCCCTGGTGCTCGTCCTGCCCATCCCCTTCGCCAACCTGTTCCCGGCGCTCGCGCTCGGGATGTTCGCCCTGGGCCTGACGCGGCGCGACGGGCTGATGGTGCTGGCCGGCTACGGCTTCGTCGGCGTGCAGGGTGTGATCATCTACCTGGGCGCGCACGGCGTCATGGCGATCGTCCATCACGTGGAGCGGATGCTCTGACTCCGGCGGCGGCGCGGCGTCCGATCCCGACCCATCTGAGACATCGGGGCTCCGCCTACGAAGACCGCTTTGCTCGGCGAGGGTGGATCGTGTCGCCTCGGCTCAACATGTCCACCAGCTCGGCGATCTTGGCGGCTCGCTTCTCCGGGGTTCTTGCTTGGTGCGCCCGATAGAGGATCGCGTAGCGGTTGGCCGAGTCCAGCGCATCGAACAGCGCCCGCGCCGCGGGTTCGGCGTCGAGTGCAGCCTCCAAATCGGCATCCGGCGCGGCCTTGCTCTGGCCGGCGTAAGCCGCCGCCCAGCGTCCATCCGCCTTTGCCTGGTCGACTTGCGCGCGCCCCCGAGGATGCAGGCGACCGGCCTGCTCCAGTTGTTCGACTTTCTGGCAATTGATCTGGGACCAGGCGCTTTTGGGCCGCCGCGGCGAGAAACGGGTTTTGAAATAGTGGGCATCCAGGCCGCCGAGTTGGCCGTCCACCCAGCCATATGCCAGCGCGCAATCTATTGCGTCCGACTTGCTGACGGTCGGCTCCGGCGCGCCCTCTTTGGCGAACCGAAGCCAGGCTCCGGGAGATGTCTCCCCCTGCTCCTCCAGCCAGCGCCGCAGCGAATCCGCGTCGGCGAAAGTCAGAAGAGGAAGCTCATCTCGAGGCATGCCGGCTCCGTCCGACATTGTTGAGATCCCATCGGTAAGGCGCGTCAAGGCGCCGAATCATACAGCCACGCACCCATAGCCGATGTTCAGCGGTCAGCTCGCCGGCGGAGCGGGGTTGACCGTCTCACCCTTTCCGGCCTTCGAAGGTTCCGCCTCCGCGGCTCAAACCAGGCTGCCGCCGCCGTCGACCCGCACGACCTGGCCGGTCACATAGGTGGCGCGCATGAGGTAGAGGTAGGCTTCGGCCGCCTCCTCGACGGTGCCGCCGCGCGGCAGCGGCAGGTTGGCGGTGAAGCCCTTGATCGTGGCCTCGCCCATGGTCTGCACCTGCTCGCTGATGATCAGGCCCAGGCAGACGGCGTTGACCCGGATAGGCGCCAGGTCGCGGGCGAGGCCCAGAGCCAGCCCTTCCGTCGTGTTGGCCGAGGCTGTGACCAGGGGCATGCCCGGCATGGGCCGGTGCGCCAGCATACCGCCGGTCAGAGTGATAGAGCCGTCCTTGGCGATCTGGCGGGTCGCGTGCTTCGCGGCCCGGGCCGCGCCCCAGAACCGCACCTCCATGCGGGCCTTGCTGGCCTCGACGTCGAGATCGCGGGTCGGGCCGAACATGTGGCCCCAGTCGCCGGCGGTGAAGACCAGATGGTCGAACGGGCCCGCCGCCTCGAAGAAGCCGGCGACCGAGGCCTCGTCCTTCACGTCGACGGTTCGCCCCTTGGCGCCCTTCCCGTTGGCGATCTGGCCGAGCTTTTCGGCCGCCGCCTCGATCCGCGGGGCCTGGCTGGAGCCGACGAACACCTCGGCGCCGGCCTCCATCGCCGCGGCGGCCACGGCGAAGCCGACGCCCGAAGCGCCGCCGATCACCACCACCTTTGCACCGTCCAGCTTCGCCATGGTCCGACTCCCTATGCGTTCAGGAAGAGGTAGTCGTCGCGGCGAGCCGGAAAAAGGCGGGAGCCTATACCGGTATAGGCGCTACCCCCCGGGGAGCGGCGGAACTTCAAAAGGGTACGGCGCAGCCGACGCCCAGCTCAGCGCCGACGGCGCCTCCGTAACGCCCTCCCGGTCCTGGCGCTGCGTCGCCGGCGGCGCGCGCCTTGCAGCCGTTGGTCGGCTTTCGCTGCAAGTAGGGCTCAGGGGCGGCGGTGAAGACGCCGTGGAGATCGAAGTTCAGCTTCGGCCCTGGCGCAGCCCGGCCGGGGATCGTCCCGGCGGCGGCCTGCTCCTCGCATTTCCTGCGCTCGTCCGGGGTCAGGGCCAGCAGCGCGGCATGCTGGCAGCCAAGGAGGCCGCGCAGTGTGGCGCGCACGCCGCTTCGCTCATCTTCGTGTGGGGTGTCCTGGGCTGGGAGGGCTTCGGCCGGCGCCGGGGCCGTAGACGGATGCGGGATCGGGCGGTCGGCCTTGACGTGGGCCGCTCCGGTGGATCGGTCTTTGGCGAGACTGGGCTCGGGAGCTGTCGGCCGATGATGCGGGCGCGGCGTGAGCAGCAGGTTGATGCTCGGCGCCTCGGCCAGACGTCGCGTGTCTCCCAGCTTCCACAGGAGAAGCGCGAGAAACAGGGCGTGGGCGACAAGGGCTATGCTGATCGCCAACCCGCGACCGCTGGCGCCGACGGTCCGCGGTTGGGAGCCCATTTGCCAGCCCTGACGGCAGTTCAAGCGCCGCCAAATCTTCGGCTTCGCTTGTCAAAATTGAGGCCCCTAGCCGGGCCGCCTTCCACCCTCGAGGCGATGGGCTGAGTTCAAGTGACGGGCTCCGGCGGCTCGCCGGCGTAGGGCGCCGGCTGGCGGACGCCGAACAGGTTGCCGAACGGGTCGAGCAGCTGACAAAGGCGCTCGTGGGTGAAGACGGTCTTGGGGCCGCGATGGGCGACGGCGCCGTGCTTGGTCCATTCGGCGACCACCTGGTCGACGTCGGGCACCGTCCAATAGGCGGCGACCCCAGAGGGTCCCTTGTCGTTCAGCTCATCGATCTTGTGGATGGTGAGACGGGTTCCGTCGATGTCGAAGGCGGCCAGCGCGCCGCCCGCGATCACCGGCTCGCGGCCCAGGCGGTCCGAATACCACTTCACCGCTTCGTCGAACCGCTCGACGAAATAGAAGATGTTGCCGATCGGGCCGAGGGGCATCTGATCCGCCATGACGTCTCTCCCAGGCATTGCTGAAATGGTTTGAACCGTGTCGGGCGCCCGTTAGGTCCAGCCGGGCGGCAGGAGCTGCACGGACGCCAGCGCCGGGCCGCCCCTGGGCGAGCGGCCGGCGATGTGCGCCACCAGCCGTGCGCCGGGCGCGAGCGCCGCGATCGCCTCCAAACCGATGCCGCCCAGCGGGACCTTGACCCGGCCGGCCCACTCGGAATCCGCCTGGCCGGCATAGCGGCCCACCGACAGATAGGCGAACCGCGCCTCTGGCGGACCTTGGACATAGGCGCCCAGCAGCCGGGGCCGCCCGTCCGGCAAGCGGCCGTCCACCGTCACCTCCAGATCGAAGGCGACCGCCTGCGCCGACCGGCTTGCGGGTGGGGCGAGCGCGGCCTTGGCGGCCTTGCCCCGCTGCAGGGCGATGGCGAGCCCGGGCAGGGGGTCGGCGACCACGATGCGGAGCGGCAGGTCGAAGCGCTCAGACGGCATGGCGGGGACCCTCCATCAGCTCGGCCGCCTCGTCCAGACCGCGGGCGCGGGCGGCGTCGGCGGGGGTGCGGCCGTTCGCGTCGCGGACCGTGGGGTCGGCCCCGTGGGCGATCAGCCGGCGCGCGACCTCGGCGGCGGCGTCCTCGTCGTCGGGCAAACAATAGAGCGGCGTCGGGGAGTCGTCCTCCGCCAGCCGCTGGTTGGCGAGGGCGGGTTCGGCCTTCAGGACGGCCTCGAGCCGCTCGAAGGCCGCCAGCCGGGCGAGGGCGCGCACGTCGCGGCTGATTGGGAGCAGGCGCTCGAAGAGCTGCGGGCGGCCCAGCGCCACGGCCCAGCTCAAGGCCGTGCCCCGCCATTTCCGGTCCCGGAGGTTGGGGTCTGCGCCGGCGTCCAGCAGCCGGTCCACGGCCGCCGGCGAGCCCGACTGCACCGCCCGGTGCAGCGGGCTGATCCCATCGTCGTCGAGGCCGTGCGCATCGGCGCCGAGCTCCAGCAAGAGGCCGACCGACTCCGCGTCGCCGAACATGGCCGCGGCCAGCAGCGGCGCCGGATGACGCAGGAGCGCGGGGTCGGCGGCCGCCAGCGCCCGAACGGCGGGCGCGTCATGGCGCCGGCACGCCGCCTGGAAGGCCTCGGCCCCGGTCAGTTCCACCGGCCGCGCGCCGCGCCGCTCGAGCAGCCCCTGGAGGTCCAGGAAGCCGGAGAGCTGGGCCACCGCGTGCAGGGGCTGTTTGGCATAGGCGTGGTGGGTGTTCGGGTCCGCGCCGCGGTCGAGCAGCCACTCCGCGCGGACGCGCTCGTCCTGCCCCACCGCATTGCCCAGGAGGTAGTCGAGGGTCGACAGGCCGAAGCCGTGCCCGAGGCTGGCCTCGCCGTCGGTGCGCCACCGGCCGAGCTGGCCGCTGGCCTCGCAGTGACGCCAAAGCAGATCGTACCAGTAGAGCGGTTCGACCAGCGGCTCGCCGACGATGGAGACGTTGTAGAGCGTCTGGATGTCGAACGGGTCCGCACCGGCCGAGATCAGCAGCTCCACCAGTTCCGTGGCCTGGGCGTGGCTGGGCCTTGCGCCTTCGCCCAGCCGAACCGCGCCGGTCAGGACCTTGAACGGGATGCCCCAGCCGTCGTCGAAGGCGAAGTTCGGATCGGCGCCGGCGTCCAGCAGGCGCCGGGCGATGGCGAGCGCGTTGACCTCGTCGAGCCGGCTGTAGGTCACGTAGGCGAGCGCGGTCCAGGCGCGCGGCCCGCCGGTCCGCAGGGCCGCTTGCGGGTCGGCCGCGAGCCGCCGTTCGACCTCGCCGAGATCGCCGCAGGCCGCCGCCGTGAACAGGCTGTCCGTGGCGATCTGGGGGTAGCGCGCCAGGATCCGGCGCGCGGCGGAGAGGTCGCCGTCCCAGCCATGGCGCAGGAGCTGGTCCACCCGCTCCGCATGGGTCTTGCGGTCGAGCGCCAGGTCGTCGAGGGCGGCCTTGAGGGCGATCCAGCTCGGCTGGCCGTATTCCACGGCGAGCGCGTGCTGAAGGTCGCGCAGGGCGGGCGCCGCCGGCGCCTTGGGCCAGGCGGCGTCGAGCCGGCTACGCGCGGCGGGGTCGCCGGCGCGCAGCGATTTCAGCCAGCGCTTGGCGTCTTTCCTGAGGGTGTCGAGACGTGTTCTGGCCGTGAGTTTGCGGCGCATTGAGAACCTTCCTTCCCATCGCCAGACGTCCGCTTACGAAAGGCCGGAAGAAGGTTTCGTAAGATAGAGGTGAGGCTGGATGGGAGCCGGCTCCCTTGCCGCGGACAGGCGGCGCTCCAGAGGCGCGCTGCCGCAAGGAATGCGAAAGTCCGGCGGCGTTGTCAATCGCGGCCAGGGGCTCCGGTCCCGCTGGAAACCCGGCGCCGACCGCCGGGCGGAGGCGCGGGAAAAAGGGGCCTAGACCTCATGCTCCAGCGGCAGCTCCGCCAGGGCGAGCGCCCAGGGGTGGCGGCGCTCTTCGTAGACGGAGACACGCGGCGGCGGGAAGCCCGGATCGGCGAAGGCGCCCACCGCGACGGTCACGAAGCCGGGCAAGACGGCGGGCTCCCAGTAGACCGTCGAGGCGCATACCGGACAGAAGTTGAAGGTGGCGGACTGGCCGCTGTCGCCCGCCCGGGTCCAGGTCGCAGCGCGGCCCTCGATCGTCACAGCCTCGCGCGGAAAGCGCGCCTGCGTCCCGAAGACGCCGCCGGTGCGTTTCTGGCATTCGAGGCAATGGCAGATGGAGACGCGGACGGGCTCGCCCTCGCAGGTGAGGCGAAGCTGTCCGCAGCTACACGAGGCTGTTCGAGCGGTCATGGCGCCTAGTTTCCGGAGATCGCGGGCGAGGACAACCGCGAAACATCGGTTGGGCGTTGGCGCCGAATTCAGTAGCGTGGCCGCCGCGAAGGACGCGGGGGCGCCCATGGATCGTCATGCCGCCCCCGGCGCGCGGGTCAGCCGTCCGCAGCCCGACGCCGTGAGGAGACCATGAACCAGCCCTCGACACCTCGACGTCACCACGCCGCGGCCCTGGCGGCGCTCAGCCTCGGCCTGTCGGCTGGCGGGTCGGCCTGGGCGGCGGATCAGGCCCCGTCCAAGGCCCCGGCGCCGCTCTCCGCAACTGAGCGGGCGCAGCACCAGGCGGCGTTCCAGGCCTATACGGACGCCTGGGCCTCGCCGTCCGACGGCCTGCGCCTGCAACGCCTGACCGACAGCCTGGCGGCCGGCATGACCTATCAGGACGCCTCGGTCCGCGCGGAGGGCGTCGCCGGCGTCAACGCCATGATCGCGGGCTTCCAGCATCAGAGCCCGGGCGTCACCCTGAAGCTCGACGACCTGCTGCTCTGGGCCGACCATGGCCTGGCCAAGTGGTCGATGATGGATCCCAAGGGCGCGCTGATGATGCACGGTTTCGACGCCATCACCTACGACGCGGCGGGCCATATCAAGGGCATCGTGGGGTTCTTCGACATTCCGGCGCAGCGGGCCGCGCCGCGCTAGATCACCAGGCGATCTTCGGACGGCGGAAGCCCATGGCCGCCCAGGCCCAGAGCAGCTTGAACATCAGACCCGGCGGCTGCGCCCCATAGGCGGGGATGGCGTAGGAGAGCGCCACGCCTTCGGGCCTGTCCTTGGTCATGATGCGCATCCTGGGCTCGGGCGCCGGCCCCGACAGGCGGTCGCGGAAGACCGTCAGCCAATGGCCGGGGGCGAAGTCCAGGAACATCGGCGACCCGCAGCAGCCGGCCACCACGCGGCGCGTCGGCGAGTCCGGCTTCAGGCGATAGTCCCGCAGGTTTTGGGCGCCGTGGGCGATCCTCACCCGGTCCTTCCGGTAGAGGCAGTAGTCCACGCCGCCATCGGCATGGACGGTCCGCGGGGCGCCCAGGTCGTGTTCGAAGGCGTGGCCCGCGGTCCGGCAGCTCTCGCAATAGCAAGTCACGCTCTGGATCGGCGCGCCGGCGAGGTCGATGGCCGTCTGGCCGCACCGGCAGACGGCCGCGTTGGAGGGATGCGCGTACGCCATTGGCTTTCCCCGAGGTCTGATTTAGAACTCGACCGTCCAGTACTGAGAGTCAACCGGGAGGTTCGAATGGAACGGTCCACGGTGGCCACGACCCACGACGGGGATGCCGGCGAGCCCGCTGGCCGGACGGCGCGGAAGCGGCGCGCGATCCTGCAGGCGGCGGAGGCCCTGTTCCTGGACCGCGGCTTCGTCGGCGCGAGCGTCGAGGAGGTGGCGGTCCGCGCCGCGGTCTCGAAGCAGACGGTCTACAAGCAGTTCGAGAGCAAGGCGGCGCTCTTCGTCGCCGTCGTGCGGGCCATGACCGGCGAGGGGTCGGACCGCGTCCAGGTCGAGATGCGGGACCCGGAGACCGAGGCCGAGGTCGCGGGGGCGCTCATGGGCCATGGCGAGCGGCTGTTGAACGTTGTCCTGGTCCCGAAGCTGCTGCGGTTGCGGCGCCTGGTGATCTCGGAGACGGACCGTTTTCCGGAACTGGGCCGCGCGCTCTACGAGGGCGGACCCGGGCGGGCCATCGCCGGCCTGGCGGCGGCCCTGCGGCGCTGGAGCGACCGCGGGTTCCTGACGCTGGACGACCCGATGGTCGCCGCCACCCAGTTCAACTGGCTGGTGATGGGCGATCCGGTCAACCGAGCGATGTTCTTCGGCTCGGTGCATCTCTCGGCGGCCGAGCAGCAGCAGCACCTGGCGCAAAGCGTCGGCGTCTTCCTGGCGGCCTACGGGCGCCGATCCGCAGCGGACGGAGAGCGGGTCTAGCCGCCGCGGTCCTGCTTGGTCAGGGCGCGGATCTTGAAGGGCGTCAAGTGGTCCTGGGCGCAGGCGGCCTCGATGGCCGGCTGGCTCTTCTCGACCGCGGCGACCATCCAGGGCGGCGCCTTGGGGAAGTGCGCCTTCATGTCGGCCAGGCCGGCGGCGAAGGGGGTGGCGACCTCGCCCGGCAGCGGGTGCGGGTTCAGCGTCATGGTCAGGCCGTGATAGCCGCCGAGCACATCGGGGCCGACGCCCAGGCCCTCGGCGTTCACCCAGACCGTGCAGGTCGCGGTGGGGAACTGGGCGTGGCGGTTGGCCGCCGAGACCGAGATCAGGTCGCGGCCGTATTCGGCGTCGTCGCCGGACTTCGCGGCCGGCGCGCCCATAGCCGCCAATGGCGCCGCGAGCGGCGTCGTTAGGCCCGCGACGGCGCAGGCGGCCCACAGAACGATGCGGTGCTTTTGCATTCCTTGTTTGCTCCCCAAGCTTTGCCGTTGACCTTGATGAAGATCACGGCGGAAGTTCGTCCGTGGCCTGTCCGTCGGGTTTCGTCGTCTATCGTCCAAGGTCGGCGCCTCGCAACAGGAACTCCGGGTCGGCCACCGCCGCGCGGTCTCCCGTGTCGTCCAGCAAGACTTCGAGAACGGCGATCAACCCCCGTTGAATCTGAGCGTTGTCGGCCAGCCTGGAGGCCCGCAGTTCGAGCAGGCTCGCCAAGAGTTGGCGGCGGCGGTCGTCACTGAACAGCATCAAGCACTCCATTGGGAGACGCCGCCGCGAAGCCCGGCGGTATCTCGATTTGATCTAGAACATATCACTAGATGATATAAATGCGCCGTTCCAATCCGAATCCTCAAGACCGGCCGCCACAAAAACATGACCCAGACCTCGGTTCGCTCCGGCGGACGCCGCCCCGCCAGACGCCCAAAGGAAACCAGCCTGGAGGCTGAGGAACGGCAGCGCCTGGCCTTGCCCGTGATCTCGCTGCTGGCCCTGGCGCTGGGGATCGTCACCGGCTTCGGCGCGGTGCTGTTCCGCGACCTGATCGGATTGATCCACAACCTGTTCTTCACCGGCCATCTGGCGCTGCACTACGACGCCAATGTGTTCACAGCCCCGACGCCGTGGGGCGCGCTGGTGATCCTGGTCCCGGTGGTGGGCGCGGTGGGCGTCACCTTCCTGGTCAGCAACTTCGCGCCGGAGGCCAAAGGCCACGGCGTGCCGGAAGTCATGGAAGCCATCTACTACCGCGGCGGGGTGATCCGGCCGGTCGTGGCGCTGGTGAAGTCGCTGGCTTCGGCGCTGGCCATCGGCAGCGGCTCGTCGGTGGGCCGCGAGGGACCGATCATCCAGATCGGCTCGGCTCTGGGCTCGACGCTGGGACAGATCGTGCGGATGCCTGCCGGCCAGCGGATCGCCCTGGTGGCCGCGGGCGCGGGCGCGGGCATCGCGTCGACCTTCAACACCCCGATCGGCGGGGTCATGTTCGCCATCGAGCTGATGATGCCGGAGGTCAGCGTCGAGACCTTCCTGCCGGTGGCGATCTCCACAGGCGCGGCGACCTTCGTGGGGCGCTGGTTCTTCGGCGATGCGCCAGCGTTCCTGGTGCCGCCGCTGCAGGCCATGGCGGTCGACCCGAGCGCGATCCTGGTGCTGGCGATGTTCGCGGTGCTGGGGGCCATCACCGGAGTCGCCGCGGCCGGCTTCATCCGCTCGCTGCACCTGGCGGAGGACCTCTTCGATCGGATCAAGCCACGCTATCTGCGCCACATGCTGGGCATGCTGGGGGTGGGCGGGCTCATGTACCTGCTGTTCCGCACGCTGGGGCAGTACTACGTCGACGGGGTCGGCTATGCGACGGTGCAGGCGATCCTGTCGAACCAGGCGACAGCGTTCTGGCTGCTGGGCCTGTTGTTCCTCTGCAAGGTGCTGGCGACGTCGCTCAGCCTGGGTTCGGGGTCGTCAGGCGGCATCTTCTCGCCGTCGCTCTACATGGGGGCGACCCTGGGCGGCGGGTTCGCGGCCCTGCTCAACTGGGCGGGTCTGCCGGTCCCGCTGAGCGTGCCGGCCTTCGCCATGGTGGGCATGGGGGCCATGGTCGGCGGCGGCACCGGGGCAGTGATGACCGCGGTCACCATGATCTTCGAGATGACCCTCGACTACTCCATCGTCATGCCGATGATCGTGGCCGTGGCGATGAGCATCGGCGTGCGCCGGGTGCTCAGCCCGGAGAACATCTACACCCTGAGGCTGGTGCGCCGCGGCCGGGCGATCCCCAAGGCGCGCCACGCCAACATGTTCCTGGTGCACGCCGCGCGCGAGGTGATGGACACCGATATCGAGGTGCTGCCTTCGGATGCGAGCTTCGACGGCTACCTCAGCCGCCCGGAGCACGGCGGGCGGCTGCGCCACCTGGTGGTGAGCCAGAAGGGACGAATCTATGGGGTGCTGCGGGTGAACACCGGCCTGGGGCGCGGCCTGGAAGGTTCCCACACCGGCGCGACCCTCGGCGAGGTCGCCAGCCGCAACTTCACCGTGGTCAGCGAGGACGACGTGGTCTTCGACGTGATCCGCCGTATGGCGCGCCGCGACGCGGGGATGGCGGTGGTGATCCGCGGCCGCGGCGTGCCGCGCGCCGCCGACGTGGTGGGCCTGATCAGCAAGGAGCACGTCGCCGATTCCGTCGCCGCGACGGTCAGCACCTATCCACGCCGCGACCGGACGCCCACCTGACGCCGCACACCGACGCCACCGGGCGAGCGGCGGACGGCGTCAGCGACGGGCCGTCGCCGGGATCGGCGCGGCGGACGATCGGGGGCCAGCCGCGAAGCGCACGCCGATCTCATCTTCAGGCAGGACGGGGTCGACGATTTCGATGGAGCCCTCCGGCGCCGACCAGGCCTGGGTCACGCGGGGCAGGGCGCCGATTTCGCTCTTCACCGTGTCACGCACCAGGCGGACGGACGGCCCGTAGCGTTGCGTGAAATCGCGCACCAGGGCGTCGTAGCCGTCGAGCGAGATTTCCGCGGCTATCTGGACGAGCCGGCCGTTGGCGAACCCGTAGCGCAGGCGATCGAGCCGATAGTTTTCGTCGAACGGGAAGGTGACCGGCAGGTTGAGTTTTCCGATGGCGTCGACATAGGCGCAGACCACCAGACCGGCGTCGCGCTCCGCCGCCGTCGGCGCCAGGCCATCGTGGCCGATATTGTCGGAGCAGACGGCACGGGTGTTCGGCGAGAGCTGGCCCACCGCCTCCCCACGAAGCGTTCCCGAGCGTCAGCGCCAAATATATCCTGCCACGATATATTTGGCCGGATCATGGCGATAGCCGGCCGGCCGAGGCCGCACCGGCGCGGCTAGAGTCCGTACTCAATAGGATTGCCCTCGGACGTCCAAAAAGCCCGTCATCCCGGCCGTAGCGAAGCGGAGAAGCCGGGACCCAGGGGATCCAGGCTGTGCGGCAGGCCCTGGGTCCCGGCTCGACGTTGCAGGCCGTCCGGGATGACAGAGCTTTTAAGCGGCTGATATTTCTCAGATTACCGGCGCGTCCAACTGGGTCTGGACCCTAGTCGCCGGTCTTCGCGGTTTCCGTCTTCGTGGGCTCGGTCTTGGCCGCCTCCGGCTTCGGCGGGGTCCCGGCGTCGAGATGGTCCCAGTTCAGGATGGCGTTGAAGCCCAGGAAATAGGACCCCTGGGTCTGCCAGCGCCAGTAGGGGCGCAGGCCGAACAGCACCATGTGGCCCTTGCCGTCGGGCACGTCGACGATCAGCGCCTTGCGGGTCAACGCGCCGCCGCCTTCCAACAGGCCGGAGAGCAAGATCGAGTCCGCCTGGCCGGGGAAGGCCATGACCGTGCGCGGCCGTTGCGTGGGCTCCGCGCCGCCCTGGCGCGAGGCGGGCGGGGCGGTCTCGACGGGGGCGGCCGGCTCGGCGGCGGGCTTGGCCGAGGGGTCGGGCAGCCAGGGCGAGACGTGGGCGGCGACCGCGTTCGGGGTGATGTTCTGGGCGAGGCGTCCGCCCGCGCCGCCGGCCGCGCCGCCGCCGCCGAAACCGTTCTGGCCGGGCGCAGCCACGGTGATCACCGGGGCGTCGGCGAAGTAGATCGGCAGCTCCTTGCCGGCATAGCCGTAGGCGATCGGGCTGGCCTGGTCGGTGAAGACGCCGCGCATGATCGCGCCCTTGGTGTAGAGGTCGGCCGGGGCGGTGACGCTGACGCCGGCGGCCACGCCGTAGTTGGCCAGCAGCTCCACCGTCGAGCCGTCGCCGATCAGGACGCCGCCCGCCTTCACAAACTTCTGCAACTCGGCCAGGCCGTCGGCGCCCAGGCCACCGCGGATGTCGTCGGCGGAGTCGAGGACGCCGAGGTTCGGGGTCAGGTCGGACTTCTTGTAGGGGATCGGCACGTCGCCATTCATGGCCACGCCGACGATCTGGTCGCGGGCGCTGGAGCCCACGGTCGGATAGAGGATGACGTCGAACCGCTTCCTGAGGTCGCCCAGGCGGGCCTTGGTGTCGGCCATGTAGGTGTAGGGCACGCCGTAGTGGTCGAGCGCCGCGCGCCACCAGCCCTCGTCCTGGGTTCTGAGCCAGGAGTGCAGGTAGCCGATGCGCGGGATGGTCAGCGGATGGCTTTTCACCGTCGGCGCGGCCTCCACCGCCTCGCCCTTCAGGCCGAGGTCGGCGGCGGCCTTCTCGACGGCGGCGCGGGGTGCGTCGGGGATGATGAAGGTCCCGGCGGCGTAGTGCTTGCCGCCAGCGTCGAAGGCCTGCTCGGCGGCCAGCATCCTCACGTCCTTCAGCCGGAAGCGGAAGGTGACGAGCTCGTTGTCGCCGGTGTGGTCGACCAGGATGGTCTTGCCGGCGCCAGAGATCACACCCTTGGACGTCACGTCGGCGGTGAGCAGGGTCATCGGCTGCTTCAGGACCGCCGGGTCATGCACCGTCTTCATGGCGACGTTGCGCATGTAGGACATGGTCCAGCCGGTGTCGTCGTAGGGCCGGGGATTGGCCGCCGGGTAGTTCTGGATGCTGAAATAGAGGTCGGCCAGCGTGCGGTAGGGCTGGTCGGCGCGGATGACATAGTCGCCGGGGACGACCTTGACCCCGCCGGCGGTGAAGGCGGCGTCGGCGACGCTGACCTCCAGGCCCTGGCGGCGCACGTCGTTGATCATGTCGGCGACGTTCAGCCTGGCGGTCTGGTCGGCGGGGATCACCCAGGCGTTGACGGCCCCGGTCCTGCCGCCCTCCACCGCATGCTGCGACTTCACATAGTAGGTGTCGAGGTAGGTCTCGCGGTCCTTGGCCACGCGGTCCAGCGCGATCAGCAAGGCCGATTCCTGGATGTTGGTGTTGTTGCGCGGGCCCCAGTCGACGGAGGGCAGCGGCGGGTTCTGGCGGTACCACTCGCGGCTGGTGGTGGTGGGCGGCAGCTTCAGGTCCTTCTGGATGTCGGGACCGTAGCTCTGCACCTCATAGAACCGCCCGAAGGAGTTGTGGGCGTTGGCGATCCAGAACAGGTAGTTGGGCACCCAGCCGTCATAGTAGCCGTAGGTGAAGACGCCGGGGACGCCGCGCTTGGCCATCTCCGTCAGCTCGGTCCCGGCCAGCAGCCACCACTCCTGCGACTGCACCGGATCCAGCGCCGGGTTGTACGGCCCCGTGCCGGTGGAGACGTAGAGGTAGGACTGCGCCTCATGCAGGTCGTGCAGCACGGTCGGATGCCATTCCAGGACGCCGGCGGTGATGTTCTGGGTCAACTTCAGGTACTGGCCCATGCCGTCGCGGTTGTTGTCGTGGGCGACGTACTTGCCCCAGTAGACCAGGGGCGGCTTCGGCTTCCCGGTCTTCTTGCCGTAGTAGTAGGTGTCGACGATCTTCTCGCGGCCATCGACCTCGACCACCGGGGTGATGAAGACGATCTCGTTCTTGCGGATGTTCTGGACGAGGGGCGTCTCCTCGATCGCCAGGCGGTAGGCGAGCTCGATCAGCATCTCCGGCCCGCCGGTCTCGGGCGAGTGGATGCCGCTGGTGATCCAGTAGATCGGCTTGGCGGTCTTGATGATCGCCTTGGCCTGGTCCGGCGTCGTTTTGCGCGGATCGCCCAGGGCGGCGAGCTGGGCCTTGTATTTGTCTAGGTCCTTCAGCGTCGCCTCGTCGGCGATGGCGATGACCACCTGGTCGCGGCCTTCCTCGGACTTGCCGACCGTCCAGAACTTCACGCGCGGCGAGGTCTTGGCCAGCTCCTGGTAGTAGCGCTCGATGTCCTTGGCGTAGGTCAGCTCGCCGGGCGCGCCGGGGATGCGGCCGAAGAACTTCAGCGGCGAGGGCACGGTGTCCGAGGCCGGCATATGGTCGACCAGCTCGGTGGTGAAGCGCGGGTCGACCAGGTATTTCTTGATGAGGGCGGTGTAGGCCTCGTCCTGCGGCTGGACGGGCGCCGGGCTCTGGGCGTGGGCCAGGGAGGCGGAAGCGAAGACAACCGCCAGGACCAAGGCGGCCGCGCGGGCCAAACGCCGGTACTCGATCACGTCGGAACACCCCCAAGCTTTGCCGCGCGACCTTAGCGTGAAACGGGCGTGGGGAGGCAAGGGGGCGCGGATCGGGCGGGCAATCCTCCCGCGGATCATCCCCAGCCGCGGCGTCTATGGGTCCCGGTCTTCACCCGCGGCGAAACCGGGATAACGCCCGCTCAGTGCGAGCCGCCCGCGGTCTTGAGCGACTGCCAGCGGCGCACTTCCTGCTGGTCGAGGTTGCGGCGCTCGGTGAATTGGGCCTGGGTGGCGCAGACCTGCTTGGGGAACATGCTGCCCAGCACTGTCTCGTTGTGACAGACGAGGACGTACTTCTGGATGTCCGAAGCCGAGGGCGGCTTGGCTTCCGGCGTGATGACCAGTGGACTGACGGTCTTGTCGCCCGGCGTCGCGGCGGGCGCCGGCGAGCTGGTCGAGGACGGTGCTGCGGCCGGGGCCGCCTGGGTGAAGATGGCGGCGGCAAGCAACGCGGTCAGCACGATACGATCCTCCTGAACCCATAATTGCTACCGCCGATTGCCGATTTCCCGCAACGATTTCTGGCGCGGCGAAGAGCGGCGGCGCCCATAGCGGCCGGCGCCTGAGTAGGGTCCTGGCCCTCCCGGCAAAGCTTGCTAGGGTCTCAGGCGACGCTTTCGATCCGCAAAAGGATGACCCCGTGCGCTCGATCCTCCTGGCCGCCGCCATCGCGGCCCTGCCGCTCACCGCCGCCGCCCAGCCCACCAAGGCGACCAGCGCCTGGTGGGGGCACATCAAGATCTTGGCCTCCAATGCCTTCGAGGGGCGGCTGACCGGCAGCCCGGGCTACTACAAGGCCGCGCATTATGTGGCCGGCCAGTTCAAGGCGGCGGGGCTGAAGCCGGGCGGCGACGCCGGGACCTACTTCCAGGCGGTGAAGTACCTGGAGGAGAACGTCGACCAGGCCCATTCGAAGGTGGCGCTGGTGGAGGGCGGCAGGACCACGCCCCTGGCCATCGGTCCGGACCTGACCCTGGGCGCGCGGGACGAACAGCCGAAGACGGTGTCGGCGCCCCTGGTCTTCCTGGGCTACGGCCTGCACCTGCCGGAAGCCGGCTACGACGACTTCGCCGGCCAGGACCTGAAGGGCAAGGTCGTCGTCGTGCTGGGCGGCGGGCCGGACACGCTGTCGGCGGCGCTGAAGTCGCACGCCTCGTCCACCGAGTTCCCCAAAGCGCTTGAGGCGGCCGGCGCGGTGGGCGTGATCCGGCTGCAGAACCCCAAGGCCATGGATATCCCGTGGCCGCGGATCATCGCGCTGTCCGGCCAGCCGGGGATGCGGCTCGCCGAGCCCGCGCTGCAGACCTATCACCGGGCGATGTTCTCCGCCTCGGTGAACCCGGAGAAGGCCGAGGCGCTGTTCGCCGGCTCCGGCCACAGCTTCGCCGAGCTGCTGGCGCTCGCGGATGCGCACAAGCCGCTGCCGCGTTTCGCGCTGAAGCCCTCGGTGACGGCGGAGGTGGCGACGACCACCAAGGCAATCAGCTCGCCCAACGTCGTGGGGATCCTGCCGGGGACCGACCCGAAGCTGAAGGCGCAGTACGTGGTGGTGTCGGCCCACCTCGACCACCTGGGGGTCGGCGAGCCGATCAAGGGCGACAAGGTCTACCACGGGGCCATGGACAACGCCGCGGGCGTGGCCTCGCTGATCGAGACCGCCAAGGGCCTGAGGAAGGCCGGGAAGCCGTTGAAGCGCTCCATCGTCTTCGTGGCCATCGCGGGCGAGGAGAAGGGGTTGCTGGGCTCCAAGGCCTTCGCCGAGCATCCGACGGTGCCCAAGGCCGCCATCGTGGCGGACATCAACATGGACGAATTCCTGCCGCTGTTCCCGCTGAAGCACCTGCTGGTGCTGGGCGAGGGCGAGAGCACGCTGGGCGACGCGGCGCGCGAGGTGGCGGCGGCCAAGGGCTACGACACGCTTCCCGACCCCGCGCCGGACCGCAACATCTTCGTCCGCTCCGACCAGTACAGCTTCATCAAGACCGGGGTGCCGTCGGTGGCGCTGAAGGTGCAGGGCCTGCCGGGCTCGCCGGAGGAGAAGATGGAGAAGGACTGGAACACCTTCCGCTACCACTCCCCGCAGGACGACCTGACCCAGCCGGTGGACCTGGCCTCGGCCGACGCCTTCGACGCCTATCTGCTGGCGCTGCTGACCCAGGTCGCCGATGCGCCGCAGCGGCCGGTCTGGAAGGCGGGCAGCTTCTTCAAGCGCTTCGACACGACCGGCGCGGCGACGGGGAAGTAGGCGCCTTTTTCGCGTCCTCCTCCCACAGGGGGAGGAGGAGCGTTGAGCCCTAGAACGGCCCGGTGTTCGGGTTGACGGTCCGTTGCCGGGGTTCCGGCGGGGCGTTGAAGTCCTTGATGGTGGCGATCTGGTTGCTGTCGAGGGTGAAGCGCACCTTCTCGCCGACGGTGACCTGGCCCAGCATGGCGGACTTGGCGACCGGGAAGGGCTGGGCGCCCGCCGGCCAGTTCAGCGCGTCCACCGGGTCGTAGGCGATGGTGATCTGCTTGGCGTCGGCGTCGATGGCCTTGACCACGCCCACGATGACCAGCTGGTTCATCGGCTTCTGCTGCGGCAGCGGGGCCGCGGGCGGGGCGCTGGAACCGCCACCGCCGCCACCGCCGCCACCACCACCTCCACGGCCGCCGCCGCGCTGGGCGTAGGCGGGGCTGACCGCCATGACGCTGATCGCCATGAGGCTGATGAGGATCGGGGTGAGGCGCTTGAGCATGGTTGTCCCCCAAACGGCGTGACCTTGAAGCGTGCGCTAAGGGCAAAATACGCCGGAATCATGCCTGGTGATCTCAGGCTTGCAACCTTTCTCGGCCGTGTCCGGACAGGATCGCGGGCCTGTCCTGACAGGAGTTGGCTGGCGGCGCCAGGGGGCAGGCGGCAGGGATGGCGGGCAGGCCGCGCCGCGCCTGAGCCGCGCATGAGACCCTTGGCCATGCCTGCCGATCCCTTGCCGCACGCCTCCGCCGCGCCTGCCGTCCCGTTCTGGCGCGAGGTGTGGGAGATCGCCAAGACCCTGGCCGTCGGCCTGCTGCTCGCGCTGGCGCTGCGCATCCTGGTGTTCCAGCCCAACACCATCCCGTCCTCGTCCATGGAGCCCGGGATCGTCACGGGGGACTATGTCTTCGTCTCCAAGTGGCCCTATGGCTGGGGCCGCGGCTCGATCCCCTTCAACCCGCCGCTGTTCCACGGCCGGCTGTTCGGCCAGACGCCGAAGCGGGGCGACGTGATCGTTTTCCACGGCCCGCGCGAACTCCTGATCAAGCGGCTGATCGGCCTGCCGGGCGACCGGGTGCAGGTGGTCCATGGCCAAGTCTATGTGAACGGCCGGCCGAACCTGCGCGAGTTCCTGGGTCCGGGCGTCGACCACGACGATCCGGGCCGGCCCGTGCCGCGGGTGATCGAGACCGCCGAGGGCGGAAAACGCTACCTGACCTTCGGCGGCTCGGCGGACGGCGAGGGCGACAACACCGGCGTCTATGCGGTGCCGGCGGGCATGTACTTCTTCATGGGCGACAACCGCGACAACTCGCTCGACAGCCGCTGGCCGAGCGAGGTGGGCGTGGGCTTCGTGCCGGCGGAGATGCTGGTCGGCCGGGCCGAGGCGGTGCTGGTCTCCTGGCGGCCGGGCGCCTCGGCGCTGAAGCCCTGGACCTGGCTGCACCTCGACCCGCAGCGGTTCTTCCTGCGGGTGCGGTAGGGCTCAGCGCCCGCCGCAAGCGGCGCGGAATTCGGCGTAGGTGATCTGGCCGTCGTGGTTGGCGTCTAGGCGGGCGAGGTCGGCGGGGCCGATGGCCTGGCGGTCGCGGGCCAGGCAGTCGAACTCGGCGCGCAGGTTCGGATGCGCCAGTGACGGCAGGGCGACGGCGCCCATGGCCGCGGCGATCAGGGCGCCGATAGCCACACGGGGGGCGAGCCGCGGGACGAGGCGGGCTGGCCGCCTGGCCGGCGTGATCTCGCCCTCGATGAAACCGCGCAGGGCCTCGCTGGCCGAGCGGCCCTCGTCGCGGCAGCGGGCCATGAAGGCGAGCTTGGTGGGGTAGGGCAGGCGGATCTCGAGCGTCTCGCTCTTCTTCAGCTTGGCGGTCATGTCGGTTATCCCGGGGCCGGGTGGTCGTCGTGACCCTAGCGCAAAGCGCAGTTTGCGTCCCTGCGACAGGAGATTCCTGTCCGGACACGCTGCTTTTGGGGCCACGGAGGACACGGAATTGCACGGAAGGGCGCTTTCCGTGACGTTCCGTGAATTCCGTGGTTTGAACTTGTCGCGCTTCGCGCGTGGGTGGTCTTTCGGGGGGTCTTGGATGCGGATGAAGCTGTTGGCCGGCGTGGCGCTGGCGGGCGTGGTCTGGGCGGGCGACGCGCTGGCGGCGGATGCGCCGGGGCCGGCGGACGCGAAGTTCCAGGCGATCTACAAGGCCGAGTGGGCCTGGCGGAAGATCGAGTTCCCGGGCGGCGAACGCGGCGACTCGCCGATCCCCCCGACCCTCGGCCACGTTGACGCCGTCACCCAGCAGCGGCGGCTGGAGCACTGGCAGGACGTGCGCCGGCAGGTCGACGCCATCGCCGAGGCCGACCTGTCGCCCGCCGAGGCGGTGAACTACGAGGTCTACAAGGACCAGATCGACACTTTGATCGCGCAGCAGCATTTCCGCGAGTACGAGAAGCCGTTCAACTCCGACACCCAGTTCTGGTCGAGCCTGGGCTTCACCGCCTCGCGGACCTTCCACAACGCCGAGGACTACCGGAACTGGATCGCCGAGATCCGCGATGTGCCGCGCTACTTCGCCGACGAGACGGTGAACATGCGCGCAGGGCTGGCGCGCGGCTTCACCTCGCCCAAGGCGACCCTGGTCGGGCGGGACAAGTCGGTGTCGATGGTCTCCCAGGCTCCGGACGCCGAGCACACCTTCTTCTGGAAGCCGTTCGAGCACATGCCGGCCTCGGTGACGCCGGCCGAACAGGCGGCGCTGAAGGCTGAGGCCAAGCAGGCGATCGAGGGCCAGGCCATGCCTGCCTATGCCAAGCTGCTGACCTTCCTCGACGCCGAGTACATCCCGCACGCTGCCGAGCGCCTGGCCGCCGAGGACCTGCCGGACGGCAAGGCCTACTACCGCGCCCAGATCAAGGAGTTCACCACGCTCGATATGGATCCGGAGGCGATCCACCAGCTCGGTTTGAGCGAGGTCGCCAAGATCCACGCCCAGATGCTGGCGGTCATGAAGGAGACCGGCTTCAAGGGCGATTTCCCGGCCTTCCTGGCCTTCCTGCGCAGCGATCCGCAGTTCTACGTGAAGGATCCGCAGGACCTGCTGAACCGCGCCGCCTGGATCGCCAAGCGGGTGGACGGCAAGCTGCCGGCCTTCTTCGGCTGGCTGCCGCGCAGCCGCTTCGGGATCGAGCCCGTGGCGCCGGAGATCGCGCCCTTCTACACCTCGGCGCGGGGCGGTACGAACACCTACCTCCTGAACACCTACGACCTGCCGTCGCGGCCCCTGTTCAACCTGACGGCGCTCACCCTGCACGAATCCGCGCCGGGGCACTCGCTGCAGGGCGGCCTGGCGGAAGAGCAGGACCAGCTGCCGCCGTTCCGCCGTAACGTCTACATCTCGGCC
This sequence comes from Phenylobacterium sp., assembly GCF_004799515.1. Lineage (GTDB taxonomy): Bacteria > Pseudomonadota > Alphaproteobacteria > Caulobacterales > Caulobacteraceae > Phenylobacterium. Next base: position 394,112 of record NZ_SSMX01000026.1, read on the forward strand.
TATGGCGAGGGCTGGGCGCTCTATTGCGAGCGGCTGGGGGTCGAGATGGGGATGTACGACACCCCCTACGACCGCTTCGGCATGCTGACCTTCCAGATGTGGCGCGCCGCGCGGCTGGTGGTCGACACCGGGGTGCACCACAAGGGCTGGAGCCGGGCGCAGGCGATCCAGTACCTGCACGACAACACCGCTCTGGCCGACCACGACATCGAGATCGAGGTCGACCGCTACATTTCCTGGCCGGGCCAGGCGCTGAGCTACTACCTGGGCATGATGGCCATCGTGGAGGCCCGCGCGAGGGCGGAGGCCGCCCTGGGGCCGAAGTTCGACATCCGGGCGTTCCACGACACGGTGCTGTCCATGGGCAGCGTGCCGATCCCGGTCCTGAAGGCCCGTATCGACCGCTTCATCGCCGAGGGCGGCCGCGACCCCATGCCGGTGCGCTTCCAGAAGCCCAAGAGCGAGATCGAGGACCCGGCGCCATAGGTTGCGTACAACAGCGGTCTGCAACGTGCGTGAAACGAACGTCACTGTCAGGCGTTAGCCCGAGACCGCCTCGGTCACGCGACCGAGCCGCTGCTTTTGCCTGGAGAGAGACCCTATGAAAGCTGCTGTCGCCGCCCTCACCCTGGTCCTGGCCCTGAGCGCGAGTGTCGCGCAGGCCTATCCGCACCATCATTGCTACTGGCGTCACCATCACCGCGTCTGCCACCGCTAGGCGGCAGAGTCAGGCCCGGGGCGGTTCGCGCCGCCCCGGGCCGCGACGCGTTCGTGATGCGTCACGCCGCCTCGGTGGCTCCGACCCTGCCGGTCCGGCCCGCCAGGATGCCGAGCAGCACGTCGTGTTCGCGTGGCGTAAGAGTGGCGAGCGCGTCACTGCTTTGGCGAATGCTGGCGGTCAGGGTGGCCGCCTTCGCCTCGGCCTTCAGCGCCGTGCAGACGGCTCTCAGCAGAACCTCGTCGCCGTAGGGCCGTCGGATAAAATCCGCGGCGCCGGCCTTCATCGACGCGACGGCTCGCGAAACGCCGCCCTCGCTCGCTGTGAGGATGGCGGGATAGGCCCCGCACCGCTCCTGCAGCCGCTGAAGCAGTTCGAACCCGTCCATGCCCGGGGACCTGAGGCTGGCGACAATGCATCCCGGCGGGAGGCGATGGCACTCGTCAAGGAAGGCGAAGGGGTCGCAGTAGATGCGCGACGCGAACCCGGCGGCCTCGAAGAGCGAGGTCAGCGAGCGTTGCGTCGGGGCGTCGCCGTCTATGACGTAGACCTCGGAGTCGGGGTTCATCATGTCGGTGCGCCATCGGGCGTGCGCCGAGATAGTCCGCGGCCGGCCAGGCGCGGCGAGTTCGTCGCCATGAAGGTCGGGATGAACAGGATCAGGCACGCCTCGTCGCGCACCTCCAGCTGCCATTCCTCACCGTCCCAGAACTTCGAGGGATTGGCTTTTAGCAGATCGGCCGAACGGACCACGGCCTGGATGCGCGCGGCCTCCAGGTTGGGGACCTCGCACCCGACGTGGTCGGGAATATATTCGCCATCGCGGATGTCGAAGAAGTATCGCGGCATGGAGGGCTCCTCGCGGAAGGCGGGAGCACATGGACAGCGTCTCTCAGCCGCCGGCGCCTGTGCACGGCCAGCGATGCAACCCTAACCTGCGCCCGACCGGATCGTTCCGGATCAGACGTCGGAAAGGTCAAGCTCCGGCCGGCGCCGTGGGCGGGCCGGCCAGAGGTCGATGCGTCCTGACGCGGCTAGTCCGCGTCGGCCAGGGTCTTGACCACGTCGGTCAGGTAGTCGCGGCCCGTATAGACGGACTTCGCGGCCATGTGCTCATTGAGGCCATGCGCGCCAGAGCCCTCCGGCCCGGACCAGAAGCCCGGCACGCCATAGGTCGGGATGCCCACCGGGATCAGATAGAGCGCGTCAGACGCGCCGGTGGACATGGTCGGGATCACCGGCACGCCCGGCCAGTACTTCGCCGCCACGCTTTCGAAGGCGCCCATGACCTTGGGGTTCATCGGCGCGGGCATGGACTTCGCCCGGATCGGCTGCAGCGGGATCAGCTTGACGCCCGGATCGGCGATGGCGGCCTCCAGCTTGGCCTTGGTGCCTTCCATGGTGTCGCCCGGGAACATCCGGCAGTTGATGTTGGCGCCCGCCCGTTGCGGCAGGGCGTTCTCCGCATGCCCGCCGTCCAGCAGGGTCGCCACGCAGGTGGTGCGCAGCATGGAGTGGAAGCCGCGGTCCTTGTTGAGCTCGGCCTCGGCGGCCTTGTCGCCCGGGTCCTTGGCGATGGCCTGCATGGCCAGGCCGGTGGGATCGGTGCGTCCGGCGCCGGCCTTGGCGAAGAAGGCGCGGGTGGTGTCGTTCAGCTCCAGCGGGAAGTCGTAGTCGCGCACCTTCAGCAGCGCCTGGGCCAGCTGGTAGATGGCGTTGTCCTTGATCGGCACGGAGGAGTGGCCGCCGGGGTTGGTGGTCTCCATGCGGAACTGCTGGACCACCTTCTCGCCCACCTGGACGCCCTGGGTGAGCACCTTGCCGTCCTTGTCGGCCCGGCCGCCGCCGCCCTCGTTCAAGGCGAACTCGGCGTCGATCAGGTCGCGCTTATTGGTCGCCAGCCAGCTCGCGCCGTTGAAGGCCTCCAGCGTCTCCTCCCCGCAGGTCAGCGCCAGCTTGATGGTGCGCTTGGGGACGAACTTCTGCTCCTTGAAGCGGGCCAGCATGTCGACCCAGGTGGCGTCGATCACCTTCATGTCCGAGGTGCCGCGGCCGTAGAAGACGCCGTTCTCCTCGTTCAGCACGAAGGGGTCGCGCACCCAGTCGGCGCGCTTGGCCTCGACCACGTCGAGGTGGCCCAGGAGCAGCATCGGCTTGGCGGTCTTGGACGAGCCGTGGAGGATGGCCACCACGCCGCCTTCCTTGGGATGGTCGGGCGCCGAGAAGTAGGTGATGTCGCTGTCGGCGAAACCCGCGGCCTTCAGCCGGGCGCCCATCTTGGCGGCGGCTATGGTGCAGCTGCCCACCGAGAGCGAGGTGTTGGTCTCCACCAGCTCCCTGTAGACCTCGCGGAACTTCACTTGGTCGGGACGCAGCTCCTGCGCCGTGGCGCGCCCAGCAACGGTCAACGCCAGGACGGCGGTCAGAACACGGCTCAACATCCCTCAGGTATCCCCAACTCGAAACGGTGAAGCCGCGACTATGGCGGGCGGCGCCCTACGGGTCGAGGGGGTCCGTCAGATCGGCGTGCAGACTGACGATATTGGGCAGGGCCGCCAGGTCGAAGGGCGACAGGCGCCTCACCGCGGTCAGCGGCGCGTAGCCGAGTTCGGCGGTGTTGCGCGCGGCGAAGCTGGGCGCCTCGATGCTGCGGCTCTGGTCCTGGGAGGTGGTCACCAGCATGGGCCGGTCCATGGGCGCGCCGGCGCGGAACAGCAGGCGCACGGCGTTGCGGATGTTGGTGGTGGTGTGGCGCGCATAGGGGTCGACGAAGACGGCCTCGGGCGGGACGCCGAACTGCTCGACCAGGGCCTGCTTCATCTCGATGGCCTCGGCCCAGGGGGTCTTGTTGGGATGCACATGGCCGCCGGAGACGATCAGGAAGGGCGCCTTCCCCTCACGCCAGCGCCGCGCCGCCAGGCGCACGCGGAAGAGGCCGCCGGGGGAGAGCCGCGTCTCGCCGGCTTCGAGCCCCTGGCCCGGCACGACGATGGCGGTGTAGGGCTTTGCCCGCCAGTCGGTCCTGCGGGCGCGGGCGAAGGCCCGGGCGTTCTCGCCGGCCTCGGCCAGGACCGAGCCGGGCGGGTCGTAGCGGGCGGCCTCGTCGCGCTGGTTCAGCACCAGGAGGTCGAAGGCGAAGCGCGACCAGGGCGCCAGCGGCGGATCGGTGGGCGGATCGTCGGCCTCGCTCTCCAAGGCGCCGCGCAGCAGGCCGCGGAAGCGTGGCTCGGCGGGGTCGTAGCTGATGGAATCGATCTCGGGATAGCGGGGCTTTTCGCCCAGGGCGTAGACGCGGATCAGGCGGTTGACGCCTTGCGCGGTCTCGGTCCAGGCGGCGCGCATCAGGGCGGGATCGTCCAGCCCCACATGCTTCTGGAAGCGGCCCGAGGGGCGCATCTGGTCACGGACCAGGCGAGCGAGCGGGGCGCCGGGCTGGGCGAGGCGGGCGAGGGCGTCGCCGGCCTTAGCGATCTCGGGATCGGTCAGCATCAGCTGGGCGACGGGGCAGGCCGCGCTGGTGCGGCAGGCGGAGAGCACGGCGGCGCGGGTGGCCGCCAGGCGCTGGGCGAGGGCGGCGAGGTTGGGGTCGGCGGCGACGGCGGCCTTCGCCTGCTGATCGGCGCCGATCAGGGTCAGGAGGTAGGCGTCGGCGTCCAGGACGGGATCGTCGCTGTGCTGGAAGCGGTAGCCGGGCGACTGGGCGAGCGCCGCGGGCGGAGCGGCGAGGCTGACGGCCGCGCCTAGAGCCACCGAGGCCAGGATGACGATCCAGCGCATGAACACTCCCGAAGCTTTGCTGCGTGAGGGACGGCTAGCTGGGTTGAGTGTCAATGCGGCGACGGTGGAGCAGCCGGCAGCGGGGCGCAGGGCGGCCGGGGCGCCGCTGCCGTCAAGGCGGCGGAGGGGTCCGGACCCAGGCCCGGGCCGGTCCAGAGTGCAGGGTCCTCAAGACCCAACCGCCAGATCGCCATCCCGTGAACGCGGTAGATTCGAGCGGCCTGACTTCGGACCGCCGCCGCATCCAACCACCAGACCTGATGAGGGCGACCGTCGCCGCCGATGTAGCTGAAATGGGGGTTGCCGTCGGGCGCGCTGCGGATCACCTCGGCATGGTTCACCTGGGCCAGGGCCTCGGCCTGTGTGGCCGAGACGACCGCAGCCGCGCCGCCCAGCGGCCAGTCGTAGCCATAGGCTCCGAGGGCCACGACGATTTTCCCAGGACTCAGTTCCAAGCGCCGCTCCGCCAAGGCGCCCGAGATCCAGTTAGGGCTGGCGATGGGTCCGGGAGTCGAGGTCGCCCAGCACTGGTCGTAGGCCATCAGCACCACTGCGTCTGTCGATTGGCCGAGCGCACGGACCAACTCTCCGTCGGCGCTCATGGTCGCGGTGACCCAGACCTCACGACCGCTCGGTTTCAACGCCGCGCGCAGGCGGGCGAGGAAGGGTGGATAGGTCGTCCAGCCCTTGGGACTCAGGTTCTCGAAGTCGAGGACATAGCCGCCGTAACCTTGAGCAGCGGCCTTGACGACCAAGTCGTCGATCACCGCTTGGCTGGCGGCGGTGTCCGCCAAAACCGCTTCGGCGGCGGTGACGTCCCAAACCTGGTCATGAGCGTTGGAGATGGTCGGATAGACCTTTGGCTTGCGGCGAGCCGCAGCCAGAGCGCCTGGAAGCGCCTGGTCCGGCTGCCAGCGTACGTGACCCTGGGCCGTGTCGACTGACGCCGATACTGGTGAGACCACCGTCAGGCTGCCGGCGTGGGCGACCAGCGAGGCCCTCGAGGCCGCGTCCCAGGGCAGGTAGAAGCCGACGGTAAGCGGCGCGGCGGCGGCGTGGCCGGCGAGCGCCAGCAGGGCGACGAGGGCGAGGGCGGCTGACCGGCGACGGCGCATGGCGCCTGACTTAAGGCCGCCGGCGGCCCGCGGCTATATCCTGGCGCAGATGGCGACGTTGGATTTGTAGAAGGCCTCGTCGGGCTTGAGGAATTGCCCAAGGATCTGCAGGCCCTCGGCGCAGTTCTGCTTGGCCTCGGCGACGCGGCCGGCGTGAGCCAGGACCACGGCGCGGTTCACCAGGCGGTCGCCGTGGTTGACGTGCAGGTGGTGGTAGCTGCCGTCGTATTCGATCTTGGCGAGGTCGAGGTCCTTCAGGGCTTCGGCGGTGTGGTCGAGCTTGGACTCGGCCAGGGCCAGATAGACCAGGCTGCCGCCGGTCTTGGCGTGCGGCCCGTTGTAGGCGCGGCGGAAGATGTCGATGGCCCGCACTAGGTCGGCGCGGGCGGCGGCGGGCTGGTCGGCGTTCAGCTCGATCTGCCCGCGCTCCGACAGGGCGTCGGCGAGGATCGGATTGCCGTCCTCCAGCACCGCAGTCAGGATGCCGACCGATTGGCCGATGTCCTCCAGCGCCTGGGCCGTGAGGCCCGCGCCGGCGTCGTTCTCGGCCAGGGTGAGGTAGGCCTGGCCGGTCAGGGCGTCGCGCTCGCCGATCTGGGCGCGGCTGATCTGGATCGCCTGCAGCAGGGCGGCGCGGGCGTCGTCGTGGCGGCCCATCTCGGCCAGCGTCGTGGCGTGGTTGATGTTCACCTTCACCAAGACCTGCGGCTTCAGGTTCTTGGCCCGGCGATAGTCGGCGACGGCCTCGGCGTAGGCCTTGTCGGACTCGGCGAATTTGAAGTTGGAATAGGCGATCCGCCCGCGGAGTTCGGCGGCCTGCCCGCGCTGCTCGGGATATTGCGACAGATCGCGGCCCAGCAATTGCTCGGCTTCCGCCCCCGTCGCGCTCGCCTGGGGCAGGTCGCCCAGGCGTGCGTAGGTGGACCCCAGCGCCAGGAGCGCGCCGGCGCCGTCCGCGCCGGCCTTGTGGGCGGTCGCGCGGCCGCCTTCGAGGGTGACGCGGGCCTCTTCCAGCAGGCCCAGGTTGTTGTAGGCGCGGCCCATGGTCTCCAGCAGGCGCGCGGCGATGGCCGGTTGGCCGGAGAGGTCGGCCTGGGCACGCTTGGCCCCGCGCTCGAGGATGGTCAAGGCGGTGATGGTGCGCGGATTGTCGGTGGCGGGGTTGGCGATGGCGAAGGTCCCGACCAGGAAGTCGGCGGCGGCCTTGGCGGCGGCGGTCTCGTGCTCGGCCTCGATCCGGCGTTCGTTGGCGTAGACGGCGAGGCCGCCGGTCAGCGCCATGCCCGCGGCGGAGGCGGCGGCCAGGACGGTCAGGCTCCGCAGCCGGCGCTGGGCCTCGCGCTGGGCGAGGTCGTCGAAGCGGACGCCGGAGAGCCCGGCCACCAGCTTCAGGAGGGCCGCCCGGCGCCCGTCGCCCTGGCGGCGCAGATCGGCGGCGATGGGATGGGCGTCCTCGTCGGTGAGCCGCCCGTCGGGGCCGATCCGGCGGAGCGCTGGCGGGAAGCATTCCTCGTCCTCACGGCCCTTGGCCGAGGCGCCCGGCTCGCCAGCGGCGATCAGGGCCAGGACGCCGCCTTCGCCATGCAGCCGCTTGAAGGTGATGATCTCCTCGTTGACCCAGGGCGAGCAGGCGGCGGCGGGCGAGCAGACCACCACCAGGCGGATGGAGCGGGCGAGGGCGGCGCGCAGCTCCGAGCCCAGGTCGCCGGAGGCCGGCAGCTCGTCGCGGTCGCGGAAGATGGGCGTGAGGCGCCGCGGCGCGGGGCCGAGCGGCGTGAGCTGGCCCACCAGCTTGCGCGGCAGGCGGTAGGATTCCAGGGCGCGGTGCAGCCAGCGGACGGTGGCGGCGTCGGCGTGGCTGTAGCTCAGGAAGGCGCGGTAGGCCGTCAGCGCCGCGTCGGGCGGCGCCGGGGCCTGGGCGGTGGTCTCGGCGGCGGTCAGGTGACCGTCTCAGCCCGACCGCGTCGGCGGCGCAGGCCGGCGCCGGCGAGGCCGAAGCCCGCAATCATCAGCGCCCAGGACGCCGGCTCCGGCACGCCGCCCGTCGGCGCGGTGGGCAGGTTGGGGGAGTTGGAGACGGAGTAGACGTAAGGCACGCCAACGTCCTCGACATGGTTGCCGAGGCCGCCGGGCTTTTCCGCGCTGTCCGAGGGAAAGAACGTCAGCAGCCAGACGCCTTTCGGATCCTCGCTGTTGGGCAGGATGGTGTCGAAGTCGAAACTGCCGTCGCCGAAGGGTTGCGGATAGCTTTCAGCGATGCCGGTGAGCTCGAGCGCGTCCTTGCCCGGCAAGGTGGTGAAGGTGGCGCTGAAATCACCGAGGTCCGCGGGGGTCATGTCCAAGCTGACCACGCTCGACGAATATTCGAAGTCCACGAAGTTGGAGAGGGTCGCGGTGGTCCCCAGTGTGTAGTTCTGCAAGGTCAGTACGCCCAGGCCGTAGCCGATACAGTCGTTCGCGGCGCACTGGCCGACAAAGTCGATGTAGGTGAGGTCGGCCCCGACGCCGGTCGCGGCCGCCGGCAGGGCGGTCAGCAGGCCTAGGCCCAGCGCTGCGGCGGTCCCTGCGATGGCAAGCTTACCCATTCGATCCTCCCCAGCCACATCCCCGGACGTCGGGGATCCCCGACATTTAAGAAAACCTTAACCGTGAGGGGCGCCGCCGCCGAGCTTGTTAAAATTGTTCAGGGTGACGGGCCGGGAACGACCGGCGATACGGCTCCCCACGGCGGCGGCGGGCGGCTAGGGTGGCCGCTGAACCGGGTTATGGCGGGCGGGGGACAGATGCGAGAACAGGCTGCGCAGCATCCGCCGCGCCCCGCGCTCACCTTCCGCCTAGGGGTCACCGGGCACCGGGCGCTGTCGGCGGCGGCGGCGCGGCGGCTCGAGCCCAAGGTGGCGGCCCTGCTGGCGGCCGTGGCTGAGCGGGTGGTCGCGGCGCATGTGGCGCACACCCACGCCTACCGGCCGCAGGCGCCCCGGCTGGTGCTCATCTCGCAACTCGCCAAGGGGGCCGACCAGCTGGCGGCGCGGACGGGCCTGGAGCTGGGCTTCGGCCTGCGCACCGTCCTGCCATTTCCACACGCCACCTACCGCGCCGAGTTCACCGGCGCCGACGGCGAGGCCTTCGACGCGCTCCTGGCGCGCTCAGATCACGTCTGGGAGCTGCCGGGCGTCGCGGTGGACGAGGCGGGCGCGGCCGTCGCCCACGACCGCGGCTATGCGCTGGCCGGCGAGTCCACCGTGGCCCAGTGCGACATCCTGCTGGCGATCTGGGACGGCCAGGCGGCGCGCGGCCACGGCGGCACGGCCGATGTGGTGGAGTATGCGATCCGCCGTGGCGTGCCGGTGCTGCACCTCGATCCGGAGGGCGCGCGCGAGCCGAGCGTCCTGTGGTCGGCGTTCGGCGGCCTGGCGCCGGACCGGCTGGACCGGCACAGCGCCCCGCGCCGGCCGCTGGACGGGACGAGCCTGAGCGAGATCGTCGAGGCGATGCTGGCGCCGCCCGCGCCCAAGCCGGAGCGGGCGGCGCTCACCCTGTTCCTGGGCGAGCGGCGCTGGCGCTTGCGGCTGCGGCCGGAATTCCCGCTCTTGATGGCGCTGACCGGCGTGCGGCGGCTGCGGCGGCGCAACTTCGTCTCGGTGGACTATGAGACCGCAGCGGCGGCGGACTGGGCGGCCTTCTACGACCAGCCGATCGCCGGCTCCGCGGCGGCGCGGGCGGGCCTGGCGGCGGTGCAGCGGGCCTTCGCCTGGTCGGACGGCCTGGCCGACCACTACGCCCAGACCTACCGCAGCGCGCTGATCTTCAACTATGTGGCCGCCGCGCTTTCGGTGTTGCTGGCGCTGGTCGGCGTATTGGCGCCGGCGGCGAAGATCTGGCTGCTGCTGGGCGAGCTGACGCTGATCAGCCTTCTGATCCTCAACACCACCTTCGGCAACCGCGCGGAGTGGCACCGCCGCTGGCTGGACTACCGCATGCTGGCCGAGCAGCTGAGGCCCATGCGCACCCTGGCTCTCCTGGGGGCGGCCAGCCCCCTGCGCAGCCTGCACGGGATCAGCGAGGCGAGCTGGCGCTGGACCGACTGGTACGCCGCCGCCACCTGGCGCGACATCGGCCCGCCGCTGTCGATCCCCAGCCAGGATGCGCTCACCGGCCTGGTCGACCACTTCGCGCGCCAGGAGGTGGTCGACCAGGTGCGCTACAACCACGCCAACGCCGAGCGGATGCACCAGCTGGACCACCGGCTGCACCTGGCAGGCACGGCGCTGTTCTACCTGACCGTGGCGCTCGGCCTAACGGCGCTGATCGGCATCCTGGCGGGCAGTGAGCTGGTCCACACCTATGGGCGGTGGCTGACGGTGGCCTCTGCGGGCCTGCCGACCATCGGCGCGGCCCTGTTCGGCATCCGCGGCCAGGGCGATTTCATCGGCGCGTCCGGCCGCTCGGCAGAGACGGCGGACAAGCTGCAGGAGGTCGCCGAGGAGCTGAAGGCCCGCCCGGCCGACCTGACCCGCGCCAGCCGGGCGCTGGAGAACGCCGCCCGCGTGATGCTGGCCGACCTCGGCGAGTGGCGGGTAAGCTACCGCCACCGCAAGCTGGCGATCCCGGCCTAGATCAGCCGGCGGTCTGCTGGGCCGGCTCCGCCTCGGCCTCGGCGGGCGCGTCGGGGTTCGGCTGGGGGGTGATCAGGTGGGCGTTGCGCTCGCGGATCGCGTCGCCGGCCTCATTGTAGAAGAAGGGCAGGAAAGCGTAGCGCGCGCCCTTGGTCACCGGCGTCGCTTCGTGCAGCAGGGAGCAGGAGAAGACCACCGCCCCGCCGGTCGGCGGGCGGTAGGTGCGCATGCCGTATTCCGGGAAGCGCAGGTCGCCGCCCTCGAATTCCTCAGCGTTGAGGTTGATCGAGCAGGCGAACTCGCGGTGCGCCGTGCCGGCGGTGAGGTTGTCGCGGTGCGGCCGGAAGTAGCCGCCCTCGTCGGCGCCATAGCGGGCGACGATGTAGCGCTCGAGCCGGGTGACGTTGAAGCGGAAGGCCTTCTTGATCTCCGGCAGCAGCTTGCGCTGCAGCAGCCCGCGGGTCTCCGCCTGCAGGCCCTCGTCATCGATGGGGCAATCGCGCCGCTTCTTGAAGTTGTCGAGGACGCCCACCGTGCGGCCGTTCTCCTCGCGCATCACGCCGGACGGCTTGCCGCCATTGGTCTCGTAATAGGTGATCAGCCGGCGGCAGAGTTCAGGGTCGAACAGGCGCGGCATGATCATCACCGGCGCGTGCATCGGTCCGCCCGCGTGATAGTCCGGCGGCGGCAGGCCCCGCAGGCGCTCGAACACCGCCTGGGTCGCCTCGATGGGGGCGATGAACAGCACCCGCAGCGACGGATCGAGGACCATCCACATGGGATGGCGCGTCCCATCCTCGGCGACCGCGCCGTAGAGGCGGGAGATCCGGTCGTCCGGATCGAAGAACCAGCGGATGCCGTTGCGGTCGCGGGCCCTGGCGAAGGTCTCCTGGTCGCGCAGGAAGACGAAGGCGGTCACCCGCCCGTCGTCGAGGTCGACGGTGTTGGGCGAAAGGGCCTGGAAGACCCGCTCGCGTTCGGCGAGGTCCGCCGGCGGGAAGCCCAGCAGGATGTAGCGGCCGGCGACGGAGGGGAAGCTGAAGCCGGGGTTCGTCGGCGTCGGCGCGTTGAACCAGGGCGCCGGATCGCCGATCCTCATGTGGGTCATGACAGTACTGCGCTCAAAATTGCGACCGGACGAGCCGCCTGCGAAAGACGGCGCCGCGCGGCATGAACCCCAGGGGCGGCCAACGCAAGCCTAGGGCCGTTATGCGGCGCTCCGAAGGCCAAGTGTGCCGCCGCCGCGCCGCCGGGAAGCACCGCCGCAAAACGGCGGCATGCGCGGATAGGCTTTCATCCGGGCTTTTCTGCCTGCTAGGGTTGTAGCTGTGCCCTAGTGACGAGCGTCATGACTGCTGCTTCGCCGACCGATCCGACCTACGAAGCGCGCCTGGAAGCGGTCCTGGAGAGCGTGAACGACGCCTTCTATGCGCTGGATTCCAGTTGGCGCTATGTGGTCTTCAACCGGGCGGCGGAGGTCTACTTCGGGGTCGACCGGGCCGCGATCCTGGGGCGCGACCTCTGGGAGGTGTTCCCGCAAGGGTTGGGCACGCCGTTCGAGGCCTATTGCCGCGCGGCCATGGACGAGGGCGTCTCCACGACCGTCGAGACCGCCTCGGCCATGCGTCCGGACCGGATGGTCGAGCTGCGCATCGTGCCCATGCGCGGCGGCGGGGTGGCGATCACGCTCACCGACATCACCGAGCGCAAGAGCGCCGACAGCCGCCAGCGGATGCTGGTCAATGAACTCAACCACCGGGTGAAGAACAGCCTGGCCACCGTGCAGGCCATCGCCGCCCAGAGCCTGCGCGGGCCGAACATCCCGGCCGAGGCGCGCGAACGGTTCATGGCTCGGCTGGTGGCGCTGGCGCGGGCCAACGATGTGCTGGTGGCCGAGACCTGGACGGGGGCCAGCCTGGCGTCGGTGGCGGCGCAGATGGCCAATCCGCACGGGGATGCCGAGCGCTTCACCATCGAGGGGCCGGAGGTGCACCTGGCGCCGCAGACCGCGACCGCCATGGCGCTGGGCCTGCACGAGCTGGCCACCAACGCCGCCAAGTACGGGGCGCTCTCGACGCCCGAAGGCCGCGTCTCGCTCACCTGGAGCCTGGAAGGCGAGGGCGCCGGACGGCGGCTGAAGCTGACCTGGCGCGAGAGCGGCGGGCCGCCGGTCGGGCCGCCCGGGCCGCCCGGCTTCGGCAGCCGGCTGATCGAGCGGGGCCTGGCCTCGGAGCTGAAGGCCAATGTGCGCCTGGTCTACGCGCCCACGGGCGTCGTGTTCAGCCTGGCCGCGCCCCTCAGCGACAGTGTCGCCGAGGGCTGAGGCGGCCTACTTCGAGCCCTCGCCATAGATCGGGCCGCGGGCCATGGAGCGGGTGAGCGGCAGGCGCAGCAGCAAGTCTCCGCCCAGGGCCGCGGCGGTCGGGCCGAAATCTCTGGTCAGGTGGTTGCGCAGCTCCTCGGAAATCGAGTCGTCCGGCGCCACCGGATTGAGCGCGGCAAGCTCGAGGAAGTGACGGTCATCGGCCTCGACGTCGCCGGAGAGGTCCGCAATCCGCTCCATGATCATCGGATAGGCGGCGGGCGTGCGGCCGACGTCGAGGCTGGGGGCGAGCACCAGGCCATCGACCACCGCGGCCTTTGGCGTGGCGACGCCGTGGAAAATGCCGAACAGGATGGCGCCCGAGATCACATCGACCGTCACGCTGAACGTCTGGTTGCCGGCCGGCAGCACCCACCCGTCGGCGATGGTCCCGCCCGCGCCGATACGCAGGCGCAGGAGGCCAGTGGGATCGATCCGGCACATGGCGTGGTCGTGGATGAACCGGCCGGGCATCAGCACGTAGGGGCGGGTGGTGCGGTAGAAACCTTCGTAAGCGGGTCCGCGCAAGGCGGTCGCCGCAAGGAATTGTTCCATGCCAACCAGCGGCAGGCCGGTGAGCGCGCTCGCGGGCGGCGGCGCGTGGCCGGCGACCGCGTTCAGATCCGCGCCGATCAGCTCGGCGAAGGCCGCCAGGCTGCGGTCCCAATCCAGCGTCGTAAATCCGGGGATCCGTTCGGCCACCAGGGCCGACAGCAGGGACATGTTGTGCGCCGACGGCTGGACGGCGCCGGAGACCCACCGCCCGACGACGGATTTGTCCACGGCCAGGTCGGCGGCGAGCCGCGCCCGGCTCATCGACAAGACCTTCAGCACCAGTTCCAGTTTTTTCGCGAAGGGTTCGCTCATCGCGTCCTTTTCCAGTCCGTACCGAGGTTTCGCCTCTCTGGCGAATGGATGTCAATCTTGATACATAATCTGTTACGCGGCCTGTGTGTCAGCCTTAGGTGACGCTCCGGTAAAGCTTCGTTCTTAACCGGCCATGTTTGACGCGGGTGCGGCGAACGCCGCTACTGGGGCGATGACCTCCGAAATCCCGCCGAATGTCCCGATCCGCCCGCGTCCCCTGGCGCTGGTCACCGGCGCCTCGGCCGGCATTGGCGCGGCTTTCGCCCGGGCCTATGCGGCGCGCGGTTACGACGTGGCGCTGTCGGCCCGTCGGGTGGAGCGGCTGGAGGCCCTGGCGGCGGAGCTCAGCGCCGCGCACGGGATCGAGGCCTTCGCCGTTCCCGCCGACCTGTCGCTGTTCGAGGCGCACAAGGACCTGCTGGACCAAGTGGCCGCGCGAGGCCGGCATGTGGACGTGCTGGTCAACAACGCCGGCTTCTCCATCGCCCAGAGCTTTGTGAGTGTCCCCTGGGACCGGCAGCGGGATTTCCTGATGACCCTGGTGGTGAACGCCTGCGGCCTGGCCCACGCCACGATCCCCGGCATGGTTGAGCGGGGCGGCGGCTCGATCATCAACGTGGGCTCCCTGGCGGCCTTTGCGCCGGGCGTCGCCGGCCACAGCCTCTATCCGGGCGCGAAAAGCCTCGCTGTGAGCTGGAGCCAGTCGCTGGCCGCCGAGCTGAAGGGGACCGGCGTCAAGGTCACCGTCACCTGCCCGGGCTTCACGCTCACCGAGTTCGCCGAGGCCAACGGCACCAAACATGTGATGGACGAGGCCCCGCGCCGCTTCTTCCAGACCGCCGGGCAGGTGGTGGCCGAGACGCTCGCCGCCCACGACCGGGGCCAGGTGGTGATCGTGCCCGGCTGGCACAACAAGGTCGCCGCCGCCGTGCTGCGTTCGCTTCCGCAATCGCTGCTGATCGCCATCCTGGGCCGTGCGTCGGCGAAGTACCACCTGGAGGATTAGGCGGGCTTCAAGCCTTTCGCGGCGCCTGGCGCAGGGCGCTCAGCAGGCCGTCGACGGAATAGGGCTTCTTGAGCAATGGGAAGCCGTGGGTGCCTTCCTCGACGATCACGTGGCTGTAGCCGCTGGTGAGGATGACCTCGAGGTGGGGCCAGCGCGCGGTGATCAGCTGGCCCAGCTCTATGCCGCTCATCCCAGGCATCACGACGTCGGAAAACACCACGTCGAAACGGTCCGCCCCGGTCTCGAGGGCGGCGATGGCGGCTTGGGCGTCTCCCACCCAGGTGATCTCCTGTCCAAGCTCCTTCAACAGATCGGCGGCGAAATTGCCGACGCCCTCGTTGTCCTCGACCAGGAGAATCCGGCGGGCGGGCAGAATCTCAGGAGGCGCGGACGCCGGGTCGGGCGGCGCGCGGATCGCCCGGATGGCGCGCGGTAGGTAGAGGGTGAAGCGTGTGCCGACGCCGGCTTCGCTGCGGACGTCGATTTCGCCCCGCGACTGCTTGGCGAAGCCATAGACCTGGCTGAGGCCGAGGCCGGTGCCCTTGTCGACGGCCTTGGTCGTGAAGAACGGCTCGAAGATCCGCAACACCGTTTCGGACGACATGCCGGCGCCGGTATCGGCCACTTCGACGGTCAGGAAGTCTCCGGCGGCCGCCGAATGCCCACGGACCGCGGGGACGCCGCTGGCTTCGGCGCAGGTGATGGTGATGGCGCCGCCGCGCGGCATCGCATCGCGCGCGTTGATCACCATGTTGAGGATCGCGGTCTCGAACTGACTGGGGTCGGCGTCGACGAACTGCGGGGTCTCCGGCAGGATCAGCTCAAAGCCCACGGCCGCGCCGATGGTGGTCCCGACGATGTGCTGCAGGCTGCGCAACCGCGAGCCCAGGTCGAAAACCTCGGGCTGCAGGGGTTGCCGCCGGGCGAAGGCCAGGAGCTGGCTGGTCAGCAACGCCGCCCGGTCGGCGGTGGAGGCGATGGCCTCCACATAGCGGGCGCGCTTCTCGTCGGTCAGGTCCGGCCGGCGCAGGAAGTCCGCCGAAGCGCGGATCACTGTGAGCAGGTTGTTGAAGTCGTGAGCGACGCCGCCGGTAAGGCGCCCGATGGCCTCCATCTTCTGGGCCTGGCCCAGGGCTTCGCGCGCCTTCTCCACCTCCTCGCGCGCCCGGCGCGCCTCGGTGACGTCGCGGGTGACCTTGGCGAAGCCCAACAGCCTGCCGTGCTCGTCGTGGATCGGATCGATGACCACATTGGCCCAGAACCGCTCGCCGGATTTCCGGACCCGCTGGGCCTCGCCTTCGAACTTGCCCACGCGCAGCGCGGTCTCCAGGGCCTTTTGCGGGACGCCCGCCGCCCGGTCCTCAGCCGTGTAGAAGATGGAGAAGTGGCGCCCGACGACCTCGCCGGCCTTGTAGCCCTTGATCGCCTCGGCGCCGGCGTTCCAGTTCGTGATATTGCCGTCAGGATCCAGCATGTAGATGGCGTAGTCGTGGACGCCCTGGACCAGGAGGCGGAAGCGCTGCTCGCTCTCGTAGAGCGCCCGATCGACCGCCTGACGCTCCGACACGTCGCGGGTGATCTTGGCGTAGCCCATCAGGGCGCCGTCTTCGGCGATGACCGGGTCGATCACCACGTGGGTCCAGAAGCGGGTCCCGTCCTTGCGGACCCGCCAGCCCTCGGCCTCGAACCGGCCTTCGGTGGCGGCTGTCCGCAGGGCGCGTTCCGGCATGCCGATGGCGCGGTCCTCCGGCGTGTAGAAGACCGAGAAATGCTGGCCGATGATCTCCTCGGCCGTGTAGCCCTTGAACAGTTGGGCGCCGGTGTTCCAGGTCGCGACCTTGCCCGTCTCGTCCAGCAGGTAGACGGCGTAGTCCTTCACCGCGTCGATCAGGAGCTCAAGACGCTGGGCCTGGTCGAGGTCGTTGAGCTGGCGGGGTTTCAGTGTCACGGGCATCGGGATAGGCAGGCTCGGCAGGCCGCCTTCGTGCGACAACCTGCTTGTTTCCGCTTCATCCAGCGACCTGGCAATGAGTTAAAGGGGTGGCGGGGGCGACGGTTCCAACCCGGCCTCGCGCGGCCTGCTCCTCTCCGACCCGGCGAGCCAGAAGATTGCAGGTGACGTGGTCTGGGTCCTGGCTATCGTCCACACGGCCCGCCGATGGCTTCCGACTCGGGACGGGATCCGGCGCGCCTAGCAGGGGAGGCCGCCCATGGCGCACTTCGATGTGGTGATCATCGGCTCGGGCGCGGGCGGGGGTACGATCGCCCAGCGGCTGGCGGCGTCGGGCAAGTCGATCCTGATCCTGGAGCGCGGCGAACAGCTGCCCCGCGAGGCGGAGAACTGGAGCCCCAAGGCGGTGTTCATCGAGCGCCGCTACCAGACCAAGGAGCCGTGGTTCGACAAGAAGGGAAAGCCCTTCCATCCGAACACGCACTATTGGGTCGGCGGCAACACCACCTTCTACGGCGCGGCGCTGATGCGGCTGCGCGGACACGACTTCCAGGAGGTGCGGCACGGAGGCGGCGTCTCGCCCGCCTGGCCGATCAGTCTGACGGACCTAAAGTCCTACTATGCCGAGGCCGAGACGCTGTGGAAGGTGCATGGCGCGCGCGGCGCGGATCCAACGGAGGAGGGTGACGAGCCGCCCTACGCCTACGCCGCCGTGCGCGACGATCCGGGGATCGCGGCGCTGCGCGGTCATTGGCAGGCGCAGGGCTGGCGGCCGTTCTCCCTGCCGCTGGGGATCAATCTCGACCAGGCGCATCCGGTCACCTCGGTGTGCATCAAGTGCAAGACCTGCGGCGGCTATCCCTGCCTGCTGAAGGCCAAGTCCGACGCGCGGA
This sequence comes from Phenylobacterium sp., assembly GCF_004799515.1. Classification (GTDB taxonomy): domain Bacteria; phylum Pseudomonadota; class Alphaproteobacteria; order Caulobacterales; family Caulobacteraceae; genus Phenylobacterium. Next base: position 411,417 of record NZ_SSMX01000026.1, read on the forward strand.
CCATCGCCATCGAGCCCCTGATGGACCTGCCCAACGTCACGCTCCTGACCGGGCGCAAGGTCACGCGGCTGGAGACCGACCCCTCCGGCAAGAGCGTGACCGAGGTGGTCTGCCAGACCGAGCAGGGCGAGGAGCGCTGGAGCGGCGATATCGTGGTGCTGGCGGCCGGCGCGGCCAACTCCGCCGCCGTGTTGCTGGCCAGCGCCAATGCGGCCCATCCGAACGGGCTGGCCAACGGCTCCGACCAGGTCGGCCGCAACTACATGTTCCACACCCTGACGGCGATGGTCTCGATGACCGCCGCGCATGTGGACGTGACCTTCCCCAAGACCATGGCCTGCAACGACTTCTACTGGGGCGACCCGGCGGGCGGCTACGACAAGCCCATGGGGCATATCCAGCTTCTGGAATACATGAGCGGCCAGACCCTGGAGGGGCAGGTCTCCGACTGGCTGCCGCCGGCCCTGGTGCCCGACGCCATCGCCGAGGGCGTGGCCGAGCGGATGCTGTCGATGCTGGTGATCTCCGAAGACCTGCCGCTGCCGGAGAACCGGGTCCATCTGACCGGCGACGGGCGGATCTGCATCGACTACACCTACAACAACCTCGAGGGGCACGAGCGGTTGGTGAAGAAACTGCACGCCTCGCTAGACGGCTTCGTCGATCACGCCCACCCGATCAGCCAGCACCACTTCGACATCGGCAGCCTGTTGCCGCTCTACGGCACGGCGCACCAGGCCGGTACGGTGCGGTTCGGCTCGGACCCGAAGAGCTCGGTGCTGGACCCCTGGTGCAAGGCCCATGAACTCGACAACCTCTACGTCACCGACACCAGCTTCTTCCCCTCCATCGCCGCGGTGAACCCGACGCTGACCACGGTGGCCAACGCCATGCGGGTCGGTGATCATCTGCTGGAACGCCTGGGCCGCTCGGCGCCGGCGCAGAAGGCCCGCAGCGTGGAGCGGCCGCACGGGCACAAGGCCGGCGAGGGGCTGGCGTAGCCCTTGGCCGGGAACCCTCCGCATCGCCAAGCGTTGCCGTTGACGTGGGGGTGCGCCAGCGGTGCGTCATCGCCCGACCGGGAGGGGATTTGGCCGGATCCAGAGTTAGGGTCTCTAGACGCGGGGGCTTTTGGGCTGGGGCCTGCGCCGCTGCGCTGACGCTGTGGAGCGTCCCCGGCGCGCCGCGGGCCGATCCGCAGGCCTTGGAGCTGGCGGTCAAGGCCACCTACCTCTATCGCCTCGCCGCCTTCGTGACCTGGCCGGGCGAGGACACCGGCGCGCCGCCCAGCCCGGTGACCCTCTGCGTACAGGGGGCCGATCCGTTCGGCGACATCCTCGACCGGCTGATCGCTGGGCGCCGGCCCGGCGGCCGGCCCATCGTGGTCAAGCGGGTGGCGCGGCTGGAGCCCCGGTCGGGCTGCCAGATCGCCTATGTGGCCGGCGGTCCCGGCCAGTCCCCGGCCCAGGCGCTGGAGGCGGTGAACACCGCGCCCGTGGTGACCGTGACCGATGAAGCCCGCGGCGGCGCGCACGGCATCGTCCACCTGATCGAGGACGGCCCGCGCGTGCGCTTCAGCATCGACGCGGCCCAGGCCAGCGAAAGCGGCGTGACGCTCAGCTCCAAGCTGATGGCGCTGGCCGTGACGGTGAAGCGGTGAGCCTGTCCACGCCCGAACCGCGGCCGGAGTCCCTGCGCCGGGACGAGCGGCTGGCCGACCGGCGGCTGTTGCGGGTCGCCTGGGCGAGCGCGGCGGCGCTGCTGGCCATCGGCGTCCTGCTGGGCTGGCGGGCCGAAGTGGACCACCGCGAGCGGGCGGTGCGCCAGGCGCAGGTGCAGGCCGACATCCTGGCGGCCAGCGTCAGCGCCGCCCTGGCCTTCGACGACCGCGTGGCCATGGGCGAATACGTCGCCGCCCTGGGGCTGAACGCCGAGGTGGCCGCGGCGGCGGTCTATGACAGCGCCGGCCACGCGGTGGTGAGCATCCACCGCAAGGACGCCAAGCCGCCCCCGCCCGAGGCCGGGCCGCCGGGCGCGCATTTCGCCGGGCGGCGCGCCACCGTGACGGGGGTGGTCTCCGAACGGGGCCAGCGGCTGGGCGAGGTCTATCTGCGCACGGTCCCGGAGTCCTGGCCCTCGGTGCTGGGCCGCCATTCCGGCCTGGCGCTCTTGAGCCTGCTGGCCTTCCTGCTGCTGGGGGTTGTGACGGCGGCGGCCAGCCGGCTGCAGGCCCGGGCGCGGCTGCTGACCCAGTCGAACGCGCGGCTGGTGGAGGCGATGGACGCCCGCGGCAAGGCCGAGGAGGCGCTGCGCCAGTCGCAGAAGATGGAGGCGCTGGGCCAGCTGACCGGCGGTATCGCCCATGATTTCAACAATCTCCTGCAGATTGTGCAGGGCGCCTTCGAGCTGATCGGACGAAAGCCCGGGGACCCCGAGCGGGTCGCCGCCTGGTCGCGCAACGGCCTGGCCGCCACCGAGCGCGGCGCGAGCCTGACCCGCCAATTGCTGGCCTTCTCACGCAGCCAGAAGCTGGAGCTGCGCCCCTTTGTGGTCGCCGAGCTGATCGCCGACATGCGCGAGCTCTTGGTCCGCACGCTGGGTCCCGACATCGCCCTGGAGGTGTGGCTGGAGGCGGCCGACGCCGCGGTGGTCAGCGACCGCACCCAGCTGGAGCTGGCGGTGCTGAACCTGGCGATCAACGCGCGCGACGCCATGCCGGACGGCGGGCGGCTGACCATCGCCACCGGCTTGCGCGCCGTCCCGGCCGGCGACCCGCTGCTGGAGGCGGGGGATTATGTGACGCTGAGCGTCGCCGACACCGGCGAGGGCATGGCGGCGGAGGTGATGGAGCGGGCCTTCGATCCCTTCTTCACCACCAAGGGCGTGGGCAAGGGCACGGGGCTGGGCCTGAGCCAGGTCTATGGGGTGGCCCGCCAGGCCGGCGGCGCGGCGCAGATCGAGAGCCAACCGGGCGGCGGGACGGCGGTGACGCTGCTGCTGCGCCGCTCGGCCGCGCCGTCCACGCCAACGGTCGTGCGCGAGGCGCCGCAGCCGGTCCTGGAGACGGCGGCCGGGCGCACCGTCCTGGTGGTGGACGACGAGGCCGCCCTGCGCGAACTGGCCTGCGAGACCCTGGAGCTGCTGGGCTACCGGGTGCTGGAGGCCGATGGCGGCGACCGGGCGCTGGACATGCTGCAGACCTTGCGGCCGGACCTGCTGCTGCTGGACTACGCCATGCCGGGGATGAACGGGGCGGAGCTGGCGCGGCAGGCGCGGCGGCGCTGGCCTGGCCTGCCGATCGTCTTCGCCAGCGGCCACGCCGACAGCCAGCAGGTGGAGGCGGCCCTGGGCGGCGAGGCGCCGTTCCTGCGCAAGCCTTTCAGCATGGACGCGCTGGCCCGCGTGGTCGGCGAGCGGCTGCGGGTTGCGGACGCGGGCCCCGAGGCTCCGGCGTAGCGGTCAGCGGCGGGCGGCGACGCCCAGCGCGGCGGGCTCGATGGCCGGCTCGGCGGCGATGGCCGCGCGGGCCTTGAGGAGCTCGCGGGCGCGGGCGCCCGACAGCACCGCGTCGAGGCCGGCCATCAGCGCGATCAGGAAGCCCAGCTCACCCTCGCGCACCCCTTGGCGCCAGACGTAGCAGGTCCAGAAGCGGCCGGCGGCGGCCAGGATATCGTCCCGCAGGCGTCCGCCCCGGCCGGCGTCGGCGAGGTCCTGCGCGCGCAGGGCGGCCAGCTGGTTGAGGCGGGCGAAGGCGTGGCCGACGTCGGGATCGGCGCGGCGGACCAGCGGCGTCTCCAGGACGCCGGCGTAGCGGCCGTCCATGGTCGCCGGCGGCTGCACCCGGCGGGCCTTCCAGCGCTTGGCGGCCTGGCGGTAGAGGCGCGGCGCGCGGGTCTCGCCAAGGCCCGCGCCCCAGCCGTGGCGCACCGCGCGGTCGCCCACGAAGGTGTCGACGGGCAGGTCGAACCAGTCGCCGGCGGGACGGCCATGGATGGCGGCGCGGATCTCATAGGCCAGGGCCGCGCCGACCGCCTCGTCCGGCTCGATCTCCAGGACCCATTCGCCCAGGCAGGCCGACAGGCCCGCGGTCTTGCGCTGGCTTTCCAGAGGGAAGATGCCGTCGATCACCCGGGCGCCGAACTGGCGGGCGATCTCCTGCGAGCGGTCGGTGCAGCGGTCGGCCACCACCACGATCTCGTCGCAGAAGGAGAGGCCGCGCAGGCAGTCGGCCAGGCGCGCTTCGTCGTTGTGCGCACACACCAATGCCGAAAGCTTCACCGGCGACACCCCCGTGACCCCCGCGGCGTTAACCGCCGTCAAAGCTAAGACGCCGCTGTTAAGCTTCGCCCCCCGTTCGCCACATTCCGGATTTCGCCGATTTGTGGGGCCTGCGACGGCGCGCCGCAGGGGGCGCCTCAGAACGCCGTGGCCAGGCGCACGCCGACGGTGCGCGGGCGCTGCGGCGTCACTTGGCGCACCTGGCCGAAGGTGAAGGGGTTGCCGTAGGCGAAGGTGTCGCCGGCGGTGTCGGCGGGGTTGGAGACGAACAGTCCGGCGCGCCAGCGGCGGGAGTCGATCTCGGCCAGGATCTCGGCGTCGACCACCGGGTCGGTTCGCGACGACAGGGTCGGGTCGAAGGTAAGGCGGGCGGGGCCGGTGTAGTTGGCCCGGCCCACCAGATGGAACTTCAGGTCGCCGTAGGGCAGGGGCCGCACATAGTTGGCCACCAGCCCGCCCGACCAGCGCGGAGCGCCTGGCAGGCCGGAGCCCAGCTGGCCGGCGAAGTCGGGGTTGGTGCGGGTGAACTTGGGCGCCGAATAGAGCGCGTTGGCCTGCAGCGACAGGCCGAAGTCCCATGCGTAGGCGGCTTCCGCCTCCATCCCCTGGATATGGGCGTCGCCGACGTTGGCGGTGTAGGCGAGGCCCGACGGCCGGTACTGGTCGGACTGGATGTTGGTCCAGATGTCGAAGAAGGCCGCCGCGCGCAGGATCAGGCGCTTGTCGAGGAACTGGCCCTTGGCCCCCAGCTCGTAGTTCATCAGCCGGTCGGGATCGAAGGTGGCGCGGCTGGGCCGGATCGGCAGGAAGCCGGTGGAGTTGACCCCGCCGGGCCGGAAGCCCTCGGAATACAGGGCGTAGACCAGCGGCCCCTCGTCGTCGAACTGGTACTGCGCCGAGAGCTTGGAGGTGACGGCCGAGAAGCTGCGGCTTTCGTCGATGTCGCGCGACTGGGCGGGCGGGGCGCCGACGATGGCGGCCTTCACGTCCAGGTTGGTCTCCGAGATCCGCGTGCCGGCCGACGCCGACCAGCCGGGGGCGAAGCGCCAGGTTCCCTCGCCATAGAGGGCGGCCTCGCTGAGGTTGTCGCGGCGGTTCTCGTTGTAGACCCGGATCAGGGCGGACTGGACGTCCTCCAGCCCGCCCGGCGCCGGCGGGGCCATTTCGCCGCCGGATGCCTGCAGGGTCGCGATCTGCAGGCTTGGGGCGGTCAGCGAGGTCGTGGCCACGATCGGCTGGCCGGGGTTGGGCAGGATGTCCAGCGACGAGGGTGTGCGCTCCACCGACAGCGAGCCATAGGCGCCCGCCAGCCAGGAGAAGGCGCCCGCGCCCGTGGAGGTGAGCACCACGTCCTGCACCAGGCGGCGGATGCGGGCGCCCTCGGAATAGACCCCCACCGACACCCCGTTGTCGGTGAGCGCGCTGTCCGCGGCGAACACGGCGGCCACGGCGGTGGCGTCGTAGAGGTTGTCGTAGGCGTTCTGCACATAGGAGGTGGAGGCGCTCAGGTCGGCCCAGCCGAGTTCGCCGTGCAAAGTCACCTGCGCCTGGGCGAAGTTGTTGTCCGAAGCCTCGCGCACCTGGTTGGCCCGCTGGGTCAGGGTCGTGAGCGTCGTGTACTGGGTGTCGCGCGAGCTCAACCGCTGGCCAATCAGCGCCACGTCGAGGGTCCAGTCGCTGTCGAGCTCCAGGCGCAGCGCCGCGCGCCCGCCGGTGCGGATCGTGGAGTCCACGTTGGAAAGCCGCAGCGAGACGTCGTCGAGATAGCCGCCCTCGTCGTCGTAGTAGGCCACGAGCCTGAGGGCCGCGCGGCCGTCGGCGAGCGGCAGGTTGGCGTAGCCCTCGCCGGAATAGCTGGGCGAGCCGCCCTGGGTGGTGGCGTAGCTCGCCTCGGCGCCGGCGGTGTAGTGGTCGGGGTCGGGCTTGTTGGTGACGATGCGGTAGACACCGGCCAGCGCACCGTTGCCGTAGAGCGCGCCCTGCGGCCCGCGCACAGTCTCGATCTGGGCGACGTCGGTGAGCCGCAGGTCCGGGTCGGGGGCATTGTAGTTGATCGGGGCGTCGTCGAGATAAGTCGAGACGGTGGAGCGCGCGCGGCCGGTGAAGGCGCCGTCGGAGAGGCCGCGCATCAGAAGCTTGTCGCGCCCCGGGCCGAGGTTGGTGGTCAAGACGCCGACCAACTGGCCGGCGGTGTCGCGCACGTCGTAGGCGTTGGTGGCGAACAGCTGGTCCGCGGAGATGACGCTGACGCCGGCGGGCAGCGAGTCCTCGCGCTCCGGCCGTTTGCGGGCGGTGACCATGAGTTCGTCGACCACCGGCTGGGCCGGCGCCTTGCCGACCACCACGGCGGCGGGCGCGGCGGGGAGCGCGCTGATCCGCACGGTGCGGGCGTCGACGATGCGGAACGTACAGGGCGCGCCGGCCAGCACGCGGGTCAGGGCCTCGCTCAAGGGATAGCGGCCGGAGAGCGCAGTCTGGCCGCCCGCGCCGCAGGCCGAGGCGCCCAGCAGGGAAACGTTGGCCTGCACCGCCAGGTCGATCAGGGCCTCGGCGTAGGGCTTGGGCGGGATGGCGAAGCGCCGGCGCGCTTCAGCGGCCTCAGCCCGCGGGGCGAGCGCGAGGAGGCACAGTCCCGTAAGGGACGCGCACAGAACAGCCGCCGGCCTGGATATGGCCCGTTGTCCCCCTCATGGCTTCGCCGCCGGATCGGTGCGAAGCACGACCCCTTTCCCTGAGGGTAGCGCCTTGAGGGGAGCGAGCAAAGCGAGGCGGCGAAGAACCGCGGCCTGGTCGTCGAGCACCAGTACGCCGGAGACGCGGGTAGCGGCCAGCACCGGGTCGTCCAGGACGATCGGCTTGTCGAACTGCTGGTTGAGGTCGGCGACGACCTCGCCCAGCGGCTGGTCGCGGAAGATCAGCCGACCGGCGCGCCAGCTTTCGGCCTCGGCAGGGTCGACGGCGCTGAACTGCACGGCGGGCCGGCCCTCGCTGGCGTCGAGCCGCTGGCCGGGACGCAAGCGCCAGGCGCGGCCGGGCGCGCCGTCGGCGGGCCGCACCTCGACCACGCCGCGCTCGACGGCGACGGAGAGCGCGTGGCCGCGATGGCGGACGTCGAAGCGGGTGCCGACCACGCGCACGGTGCGGTCGCCGGCGGAGATCAGGAAGGGCCGGGACTTGTCGGCGGCCACGTCGAACACCGCCTCGCCCTCGGGCAGGACCACCCGGCGCTCGCCGCGCTCCAGGGTGACGCTGAGCCGCGAGCCGGCGTTCATCTCGATCGTCGAGCCGTCGGCCAGCTTCAGCCTGCGGTGCTCGCCCTTGGCGGTAACGTAGGTCTCAGTCTTGGTCGGCGCGAGCACGTCGTAGGGCATGACCGCCAGCGCGATGGCGCCCGCCGCGGCCAGGCCGCCGGCGATGAGCCACCCGCGGCGGCCGGCGCGGCGGGGCGCCGGCTCGTCGGCAAGCGCCTCGGAAATCCGCGGCGCGGCGGCTTCGAGCTCCAGGGTCACGGCGAGGGCGGCGTCGTAGGCCCGCGCATGGGCGGGCTCGGCCGACAGCCAGGCGTCGAAGTCGGCGGCCTGGGCGGCGTCGAGGTCCGGCGCCTGCAGGCGCGCGATCCAGTCCGCCGCGACGGCGCGGATGTCGGCTTCCCCGGTCTCCCGCTTTTGGGTCAAGGCCTCAGCCATCGGCTCCCACTCGACGCAATGCGTCCCTCTTGGGAGTAGACGGCGCCGGCCCGGAAAAACCCCCCGTCGTGGATGCGAACACGGACAATTCCAGGTTGTTCATGAATTCAACCTGGGGCCGAGCTTGGCGGTAAGCGCCTTCAGGGCGGCGCTGACGTGCTTTTCCACCGCCTTGACCGACAAGCCCATGACGCGGGCGGTCTCGGCGTGGCTGAGGCCGTCCAGCTTGTGGAGGCGAAAGGCGCGGCCCGCCTGGGGCGGCAGCTCCCGCACCGCGGTCACCAGCTGGCGCAGGCGCTGAGCGGCGGCGGCGGCGTCGTCGGCGGCGGGTTCGTCGGCCACGTCGATCCCGGCCACCTGGGCATGCGCGGTCTGGCGCCAGGCGCTGTCCCGGGCCGCGGCGCGCGCCTCGCCGCGGGCGCGGTCCAGCATCAGGTTGAGCGCCATGCGGTAGAGAAGGGCCGTGGGGTTGCCGATGTCCTGCGCCCGCTCGCGCCCAGCGAGCTTCAGATAGAGCTCCTGAGCCAGGTCCTCGGCCGCGGCCAGCGAGCCCGCCCGCGCCGCCAGGAAGCGCACGAGGTTCGCCCGCCGCTCCAGATAGGCCGCCAGCAGGGGATCATCCGTCGCGGAGGGCTTCGGCGCATCAGCCACGCCGCAGGATGTGCCGCAATTTGGGGACGGGCGGCAACAGCGGCGTTCTTATGGGCCGGCTGAGCGGAGGTTGTTCAGGCCATCAGGCCCGCGTCCTTCAGGAAGCCCAACAGGACGGTGTTGAAGGCGGCGGGCTGGTCGATGTTGGCGCTGTGGCCGGCGTTTGGGATGACCGCCTTCTTCGCGCCGGGGATCTTGGCGGCCATGTAGTCCGAAGCGGCCAGGAAAGGCGTGTCGTCGGCGCCGACGATGACGATGGACGGGACCTTGATCTCCGGCAGGCTCTCGATCACCCGGGCGTCGCGCTGGGTGAGCATGCCACGGGCGGCGTGGGCGAGGCCGGCAGCGTCGCGGTGGCGGGCCAGGCGCACCTCGGCGCTGGCGCGGGAGAGGTCGCCCAGGCCCTCGGCGTCATAGCGCTCGGCGCGTTTCAGGGCGTTGGCGTTCCAGCCGTCGCGGGCCTCGTCCCTTTTGTAGCCCGGGCCGGTGTCGATGATCAGCAGGGCGCGCGTGCGGTCTGGGTGCGCGCGGTGGAAGGCCAGGCTCATGTAGCCGCCGAGGGAGAGGCCGCCGACAACGGCCTCCTTGGCCCCGATCTCGTCCAGCAGGGCGGCCATGTCGGCGACGGTGGCCTCTTCCGAATAGGCGGCCGGATCGTCCGGATAGTCGGAGCGGCCGTGACCGCGCATATCCCAGGTGACGACCTTGAAGTGCGGCGCCAGCACCGGGACCTGGCCGGCCCACATCTCGCCGGTCGCGGAATAGCCGTGCGTGAGGATCAGCGCTGGGCCATCCCCCGCGACCTCGTAGTGGATGTTGACGCCATCGCGGCCGAGCAGGGGCATGGGCGGTCTCCCGATCCGGCTCTTGGCGGCCGGCGAGGTAGCCTATCCCGCCCGTTTCAAATCGTCATGGCCGGGCTCGTCCCGGCCACCCATAAACGCCGCAGCCGGAGGCTTGCCTGCGGCGATCGTGCGTATGGGTCCCCGGCACAAGGCCGGGGATGACGGTTCAAGTTTGGAGGTGTCAGGCCGCGTTGGCGGAGGAGGCCTTGGCCTTGGGGGGCTCGGTGACGCGCTTGATGGCGTCCAACAGGCCGGACACCAGGATCGGCTTGGAGACGAAGTCGGTGAAGCCGAGGGCGCGGTACTCTTCCGGGCGGCGGCTGAAGACGTCGGCGGTGAGCGCGATGACCGGCGTGTCCCGGCCCGGCCCGTCGCCGGCGCGCAGCCGCTCGACAGTCTCGATCCCGCCCATGGCCGGCATGTGGATATCCATCAGCACCACGTCGAAGCTCTGACGCTCGAGGATCTTCAGGGCCTCGGCGCCGGAGGTGGTCTTGACGGCGGTGTGGCCGAAGGCCCCCAGGATCTCCTCAACCACGCGCAGGTTCATGGGATCGTCGTCCACATGCAGGATGACGAGCGGCCGATCGAACTTCGGATAGGTCTGCGACACTGCGGCACGCCCCCGATCTGTGGATAAATCCTGGAGGGCGAAGGTTTCGGTAAGACTGACATTTTCGGTTAATCGCGATTAACCGTGAATCTTAGCGGTTCGATTCGGGGTTGAAGCTGGCGAGCAGGACCATGAGTTCGGCCTCGGCGACTTTCTTGGCGGCTTCCATGGGCGGCAGCCACAGCTTCTCGCGCTGGCCGAGCTCCGGATAGGCGTCGGCCTCGCGGTCCACGTGCAGGCCGAACACCGCCACGCGCACCCGCTGCAGCCGGCCATCCTTGAGGCGCTTGTCGTAGGCGTACCCGCCCACCGGGTGCTTGGTGACCTTGCCGCGGACGCCGGCCTCCTCGAAGGCCTCCTGGGCGGCGGAGTGGGACGAATCCATGCCCTTGATCGGCCAGCCCTTGGGGATCACCCAACGGTGGGTCTCGCGGCTGGTGATCAGCAGGACCTCGACCTGGCCCTCGGCGTTGCGCCGCCAGGGCAGGGCCGCGAACTGGGCGCCGGGCTCCTGGGAGACCTCTGGGGCCGGCCCGCGGTCAGGCGCGCGGCTCGGGGATTTGTCCGGCTTGCTCATTCGTTTTCGGTGCGGGCCCCCCACGGCGTGTTGTCGGCAGGTCTCCTGTGGGCTGCGGCCGGCAGGATATGGACAGAACCCGTAAGGTGATCCGCGGCCGGAGCTTTGCAAGTTCATTCGCCGCGCCGCGCGGTTGCGTCGCGCCGCCGGGCGCCTCAGAGGTCCTTGCGGTAGACCAGAAAGCCAGACTTTTCAGCCACCTGGCCGTAGAGGCGCATGGCCGTGAGGTTGGTCTCGTGGGTATGCCAGTAGACCCGGGGCGAGCCCGCGGCGCGGGCGCGATCGTAGACCGCCTCGATCAGCGCCTTGCCGACCCCGCCGCCGCGCGCCGCGGGGCTGGTGAACAGGTCCTGGAGGTAGCAGGTGAGCGCGACGGCGGTGGTCGATCGGTGGAAGAGATAGTGGACGAGGCCCACGAGCTGGCCGTCGCGCTCGGCCACCAGGGCGAAAACCGGCTCGGCGGGGTCGAAGAAGCGGCCCCAGGTGGTCCGCACGACCTCTTCCGCCAGGGCGGTCGGGCCTTCGCGGCCGTAGAAGGCGTTGTAGCCGTCGAACAGTGGCCGCCAGGCGGCCTGGTCGGAGGCTTCGACCGCCCGGATGGTCGGCGCCCCGACGCTCAAAGGTTCGAGACCCCGCCGGCCTTGATGTAGCCGTCGACCACATCGGCGAGCACGGTGAGCGGCACGGCGCCGGTCTTGACCACCAGGTCGTCGTAGCCGCGCAGGTCGTACTTGGCGCCGAGGCCGGCCTTGGCCCGGTCGCGCAGGCGGTTGATCTCGGTGTGGCCCACCTTGTAGCCGCAGGCCTGGCCGGGCGTGCCGCTATAGCGGTCAATCTCGCTGGTCATGGCCTCGCGGGTGCGGCCGGCGTTGTCCACGGCCCACTGCACGGCCTGTTCGCGGGTCCAGCGCTTGGCGTGCAGGCCGGTGTCGACCACCAGGCGCACGGCGCGGAACTTCTGGGCCTGCAGGTAGCCGAGGCGCCCGGCCCAATCGTCGTCGTACATGCCGATCTCGTCGGCCAGCTGCTCGGCGTAGAGGGCGTAGCCTTCGACATAGGCGTTGAAGCCGGACACCAGGATGCGGATCAGCGGCAGCTTGCCGGTCTCGGTCAGGTAGGCCCCCTGCCAGGTGTGGCCCGGAATGGTCTCGTGATAGGTCAGGCTGGGCAGGCTGAACTTGGGCCAGTTCGCCGTCGATTTCAGGTTGATGTAGTAGGTCGAGGGCCGTGAGCCGTCGAGGGAGCCGGTGTTCATATAGCCCTGGCCAGCGCCGTCCTGGATGTCCACCGGCACGCGCTTGACCACGACAGGGGCCTTCAGCTTCAAGGTGAAGGCGCGGTCGAGCCTGGGCCGCACGCCAGCGATCAGACCGTTCAGATAGGCGAGTAGCTGGTCGCGGCCGGCGTCGGTGTTGGGGAAGACGTTTTTCGGATCCTTGCCGAGCGCGGTCATCCGCTCGCCCACCGTACCCTGGGTCAGGCCCTGGGCTTTCAGGAGGCCGTCCATGCGCGCCTCGATCGCCTTGTTCTGCTCCAGGCCCATATTGTGGACCTCGTCCGGCGTCAGGTTGGTGGAGGTGCCCACCTTCAGGAGCCAGCGGTAGTAGGCCTCGCCGTTCGGCAGGCGCCAGACGCCGGCGTCGTGGCCGGCCCTGGGCTGCAGGGCCTTGAGCGCCGCGAGCTGGGCGGCCAGCGCCGAGTAGACCTCCTTCTCGACGATGGCGGTCGCCCGGGCCTCATAGTCGGCGGCGGGCAGGCCGGCATCCTTGACCTTGCGGCCGAGCGCGGTGGCCAGGCGGGCCTGGGCGGCCGGGATGGCGAGCAGGCCTTCCTGCTGGCCGATGGCGTTCGACAGGATGAAGTCGGGCGGGATGACGCCCAGGCCCGCATCCTTCTTCACCCGCTCGGTCTCCTGCGTGAGCTGGCGGGCCATCTCGTGGACACGGGCAAGGTAGGCCTCGGCGTCGGCCTTGGTCTTCACCTGGTGCTGGCTGTCGAGGAATTCCGGCACGGCGGAATAGGCGCCGCCCTGCTGGCTGACGACGTAGGGGCCGGCGCTCTCGCTCATCGCCGAGTTCATGGTGTTCTCGCCATAGTCGAAGGGCGCGGCGTCGCGGCCGAGTTCGAAGGCGTACTGCACCACGGCCTTGTTGAGCCGCGCGGCGGGCGAGAGGCCGGCGTCGGGGAGGGCCGCCAGCTTGGCGAGGCCCGCGCGGCAGAGGGCGCGGTCGGCGGCGATGTGGGCCATGGAAGAGTCGGAAAGCTTCGACTTCAGCGCCGCGCGCTTGCCGGTGTCGAGACCCAGGCTCGTGGCGCCCTCCGGCGAGGCGGTCAGCAGCTCCTCGCAGAGCGCGTCGAAGTAGCGGTCCAAGGCGGCGTCGCCCGGCGCGGCGGCCGGCGCGGCCCTCGCCGGCCCGGCGCCCGAGGCGGCGGCGGAAAGGCCGGCGGCGGCGCAGGCGGTCATCAGGCGGCGGCGGTCAAGGCTCATCAAGGCGTCCCAGCTTGGTCAGTGTTCAGTGCGCCGGTGTCCGGCTTGCGCGGGACCCTAGGGCGCGGCGGGGCCGTGCGGCAAGACTGGCCGTCTGCGGCTTGCGACCAGCGGACGGCTAGTCCCGGCGGGCGGCCATCGGGGCGATGGTGGTGACCAGGTCCCAGGCGTTGCGGATCGACAGCAGCAAGAGGACCAGCAGGGCCGCCGCGAGCGCATCCGGCGCCCAGGGCTTGCCCAGCGCGATGGCCGCCACGGCGGCCAGCTGGCCGAGATAGATCAGCCCTGGCGCGCAGCCGTAGCACCAGAAATCGCTCCAGTGGGCGGGCTCCGGCCCTCGGTCGTGATGCAGGCGATGGGCGATGATGAAGGACTGTGCAAACCCCCAGACGCCGGCCACGCCGAGCAGGGCCGCGACGATGCGCACATCCAGGCGCGGCGCCTCGGTGATCGCCGCGTTGGCCAGCACCACGGCGAAGTGGAAGACCGTCGGCGTCAGATAGAGGGCCGAGCCGCGCTCCGCCTTCTCCCGGTCGACGCTGCCGGTCAGCGTCGCCACGACGAACAGGAGGCCGATCAGCCCGCCGGCCGCCCCGCCGATCATCAGGTAGAAGTTGTCCCAACCCTCGAACATCGCGCGAGCCTAGCGGCAAGCGCGCCCGGCGCGAAGGCGCAGCTTCACGGTGAACCGCGCTTCATCCTGTTTCTGAACAGGCCGTTAAAGCCGCCGGCCCTATCTGGCCGCGTTCCAGAGTTCTCTGGCCGCGCCTCCAGAAAGGAAGACGCCCCGATGTCCGACCTCCAGGTCAACTCCGCGCCCCCGTCGCCGCCGGTCCAGGCCGCCGCCCCGCCGGTCGCGCCGCCGAAGCCGCCCAAGGCCCAGTCGGACCACAAGCCCGCCAACGCCGCCACCTCCTCGCGTGGCCCGGCCGTGGTGCTGAGCGGCGCCCTGGCCAAGGCGCCCGATCCGCAGGGCCAGGGCCAGTCGGCGCAAGGTCAGAGCCAAGGCCAGAGCCAAGGCCAGAGCCAGAATCAGGGCCAGGGCTCCAGCGCTTCGGCCGGCCAGCACATCAATCGGGTCATCTGATGCTCTCGCGCCCTGGCGGATCACCGCCGGGGCCCCTCAGAACAGCCTCAGCGCCTTCAGGCTCGCCACCCCATCGCGGCCGGCGATCAGGTGGTCGTGGACGGCGATACGCAGCGCCCGGCCGGCGTCGACGACCTGGCGGGTCATGTCGATGTCGGCGGCGGACGGCGTGGGATCGCCGGACGGGTGGTTGTGCAGCGGCCCACTAAATCCAATAATTATATGTAATTAAAGGAAAACAGAGAAGATTGGAAATCGGTGGGGTCGCGGATTGGGGGCGGTTTCCCAGGGTCGATTCCATCGATACCGCCCCCACCTGGCTAGCCCCGCATCATCACCGTGATGCCCGGCACTTCACGAGATTCGAACGGTCCCAAGCCTCCAGTTCGCCGACAGGATAGAGGACCCCTTTTCCGATCTTGAGATAGGAGGGGCCGATCTTCTGAGACCGCCAGTTCCGCAATGTGCCGGTCGAAACCTCGCCTCGGTAGCGGGCGGCAACCTTATCGGCAGTTAGAAATACGGCGGTCGGAAAGAAGGTCAGAAGCTAGGCCGCTAAGCCGTGGCCAATTCGTTCCAGCACTCGCTCTACCGCATCGGCGCCTTCGACGGTCTCAGCCACCTCAATTGGGCGTTGTCCGCCGAGCATCCGGTTCGGTCGGACCATCCACGCGCTCGCTTTGGCTGGGGAACCAAAGACGTTTTTAGCGTCGGTTCTGGCCCGAGACGAAGACCCTGGCAGAAGCCCTGCCGACTCGCAGCAATCGCCTTGCTTGTCTGTGCTCATCAGGGCGCAAATCTAGCGCGAAATCGACCTCGCGGCCAGGCGCCCATGCCTGGAAGCGGCAGTCCTCTAAGCATCATCTGCGAGAAGTGTTGGCCGGATCAGATTTTCTCGGGCGGCTCCCTGACGACTAGGATGGGAGTAACAGACGTACTCCACAGCTTGAGAGACCGGATGACGATACGAAGGCGCCACGTCGCCGCCGCGACGGTCGGCAATGCGCTGGAGTTCTACGACTTCACGACCTACGCCTTCTATGCGGTGCAGATCGGCAAGGCGTTCTTTCCGTCCACGTCGCCCCTGGCCAGCCTGATGCTGTCGCTGGCGACGTTCGGGGCGGGCTTCGTCACCCGGCCGATCGGCGCGATCGTCATCGGCGCCTATGCCGACCGCGTCGGTCGGCGTCCGGCGATGATGCTGACCTTCCTGCTGATGGGCTTGGCGTTGCTTGGGCTGGCGCTTTGTCCGAGCTACGCGTCGATCGGACCGCTGGCGCCGATCCTGGTCGTGGCCGCGCGGCTGGTGCAGGGGTTTGCGCTAGGCGGGGAAGTCGGGCCAACCACGGCCTTCCTGCTGGAGGCGGCGCCGCCGAACCGGCGCGGTCTCTACACCGCCTTTCAATCGATCAGCCAGAACGCCGCCGCGCTCGTCGCCGGTCTGATCGGCTTTGCGCTGACCAGCCTCCTGACCGCCGATCAGGTGCAGACCTTCGGATGGCGCGTGGCCCTTCTGGTCGGGGCGCTGGTGCTGCCCTACGGCCTCTGGGTCCGGCGCACCCTTCCGGAAACGCTGCACGCGCCGGACACCGTCCACGGCGACCCGGTGGCGCATCAGCGTCTGACCGGCGGGCAGCGCCGCGTGATCCTCTGCAGCATCGCCATCCTCTGCGGGGGCACGGTGGCGACCTACACCCAGAGCTATCTGACGACCTACACCTCGGCGATCCTGCACATGAAGAGCAACGTCGCCTTCACCGCGACGGTGACCTACGGCCTGGCCGGCATCGTCAGCAACATCACCGGCGCGCTGCTCTCCGAGCGGTTCGGGCGCCGCATCGTGATGATCGCGCCCAGGGTCGTGCTGCTGGCGATCATCCTGCCGGGGTTCTGGCTGTTGGCCTGGAACCGCGACGCCGCCACCCTGACATGGATGACGGCGCTGATGACCATCTGCGCCTCCACCAGCGGCGGGGCGATGATGGCGGCCATTGCAGAGTCCCTGCGCAAGACCAGCCGGGCGGCGATCTTCTCGATCGTCTACGCCGGGCCGATCGTCATCTTCGGCGGCGCGACGCAGCTGTTCGTCACCTGGCTGATCCACGCCACCGGCGACGTCCTGGCGCCGGCCTATTTCTACATGGCCGCAACGGCCGTCGCGCTCGTGGGCATGTTCGGGATCCGGGAGTCCGCGCCGCGCGTCCAGGCCTCCGTTCAGCCGAGCATCGAGGCCCATGCTTAGGCGCGACTTTTCTGCAGGCGCCCTGAGCGCCGGCCTCTCCGCCCTTGCGGGCTGCGGCAAGCCCGCCGGGAAACCGGCGCTGCCTGCCCTGAAAGTCGGCAGCCAGAAGGGCGGGACCAAGGCGCTGATGCTGGCGTCCGGCGTGCTGCAGGGCGCGCCCTATCGCGTCGAATGGAGCGAGTTCCCGGCCGCCCAGCCGTTGCTGGAGGCGATCGGCGCGGGCGCGGTGGATCTCGGGGCCGTCGGCGACGCGCCGTTCCTGTTCGCCTTCGCCGGTGGCGGCCAGCTGCGCGCGGTTCACGCTTCACGCGCGGCGGCCGGTGGCGCGGGGACCGTCGTCCTGGTGGCCGAGACCTCGCCGATCCGCACGGTCGCCGACCTGAAGGGGAAGCGTCTGGCGACGGGCCGCGGCTCGATCGGCCACTACCTCGTGCTGGCGCTGCTCGACCGGGCCGGGTTGTCCCCCCGGGACGTGAATATCGCCTTCCTCAATCCCGGCGACGCCAAGGCGGCCTTCTCCACCGGCGCGATCGACGCCTGGTCGACCTGGGGCTCCTACGTCTTCCTGGCGCAGAAGACCGAGCACGCCCGCATCCTCGCCGACGGCCGAGGGCTTCTGAGCGGCTATAACTTCGAGGTGGCCAATGTCGCCTCGATCGCGGACAAGCGGACGCAGATCGCCGACTTCCTTCATAGGCTGTCGCAGGCGCAGCGCTGGCAGGGCGCGAACGCGGCGGCCTATTCCGCGGTCCTGGCGAAGGAGACCGGCCTGGACCTGGGCATCGCCGCCCAGACCGTGGCGGCCGGCCGCGGCGAGCCGGTCCTGCTCGATAAGGCCGTTCTGGCCGAGGAGCGCGGCGTCCTTGAGCGGTTCCAGCGGGCGGGCGCCATCGCAGGGCGTCCCGATATCGTCCAGGCGTTCGACACGAGTTTCGCCGCGGCCGTCAAAGGCTGAACCTGCCGTTGAGGCCTCGAGAGACGCGTCTGCGTAAGCCGGCGCGATCTTCCGCGGCGGTGACCCGCGCGACCAGACTGGCCAGCAGGCGACGGCCGCGCCGCCAGTCGCCAAAACCGGCCGCGACATTGATATGTCCGGCGCGGCCGAGGTCCACGAAGTCCGAGCCCCAGCTGCTGGCGAACGCCTGGGCGCGCTCGATCTCGACGTAAGGATCGTCGCGGCTGGCGACCACGAGGCTCGGAAAGGGCAGGCGATCGCGAGGCATCGGCGCAAATCCCTGCAGCAGCTGGCCGGCGGGGCGAGAACGCTCGACGTCGGCCGGCGCGACCAGCATGGCGCCGCCGATGCCGCGACCGCCGCGCAACTGCGCCAGATGGGCGATCAGGGCGCAGCCCAGGCTATGGCCGACAAGCACGGCGCCGGGATGCAGTCGCACCGCCTCGACCAGCCCGGCCACCCAGTCGCCGAGGGTGGGTTGCTCCCAGTCTAATTGCTCGACCCGCAAGGCGTCGGGAAGCTCACGCTCCCAATGGCTCTGCCAGTGATCGGGCTCGGAGTTGTAGAGGCCCGGCACGATGAGGATCGGCACAGCGCGGGACGCACCCGCGCCGGCAGGCCACGGGCCTCCCGAGGGGTCGATTTCGGACGCTTCCACATGGGTCATGGCGGGGAGGTCGGTTTGGGTGTGGCCGGGCGGCGCCCTCAGGAGGCGGCCGTGGCGCGCAACGGCGGCGGGATGAACGAGGGGGAGACCGAGTCGAACTCCAGGCCCGTCTCGGCTGTCGGATGGCGCAGGTTGAGCTTCGGGAACAGGAGTTCCGCGACGCGGTAGGCCTCTTCCAGATGCGGGTAGCCCGACGCGACGACCGTATCGACGCCGATATCCGCATACTCCTGCAGGCGCTGGGCGATGGTCTCGGGGTCGCCCACCAGCGCCGTGCCGGCGCCGGTGCGCACCAGGCCAATGCCGGCCCAGAGATTCGGGCTGATCTGCAGGTTCGCGCGGCTGCCGCCGTGCAGCGCGCTCATCCGCGCCTGGCCGACGGAGTCGGAGTTCTTGGCCATCGAGGCCTGGAACTCCGCGATGGCCTCGTCGGAGACGTACTTGATGATCTCGTGGGCGGCGTCCCAGGCCTGGGCTTCCGTCTCGCGGACGATGATGTGCAGGCGGACGCCGAACCGGATCTTGCGGCCACGCTTGGCAGCGCGGGCGCGGACGTCGTCGAACACCGCCTTCAGCTGGGCGGGCGGCTCGCCCCAGGCCAGGTAGACGTCCACATGCTCGGCGGCGATGTCGCGGGCGATGTCGGACGAGCCGCCGAAATAGATAGGCGGGTGCGGCTTGGCGACGAAGGGATAGAGCAGCCGGCCGTTCTTGATCGACAGGTGCTTGCCCTCGTGGGTCACCTGTTCGCCCAAGGCCAGCCGCCGCCAGATCGACAGGAATTCCTCGGTCTGCTCGTAGCGCTCGGTGTGGTCCAGGAAGAGGCCGTCGCCCGCCAGCGCCGGCGGGCTGCCGCCGGTGACGATGTTGAGCAGGGCGCGGCCGCCGGAGAGCCGGTCGAGCGCGGCAGCCTGGCGCACGGATTCCGCCGGCGCGATCAGGCCGGGCCGGGCGGCGACCAGCAGTTTCAGGCGCTCGGTGAACGGCGCGATGGAGGCCGCGGTGATCGTGGCGTCGACGCAATGCGACCCGGTCGGGATCAGCACGCCGTAGTAGCCCAGCCGATCGGCGGCCATGGCGACCTCGCGCAGCAGCGCCGGCGTCGGGGCACGATTGGTCTCCGGATGGCTGAGGTAGCGGTTGTCCCCGGCGGACGGGATGAACCACAGGACATCAAGCGGACTGCGAGGGGACATCTGGAGACCTTTTGGACTGGCGCGGTCCGCGCCTTTTCAATACCTACCTATTTGATAGGAAATGATCGCCCAACCCACAAAACCTGCAGGTGCTTGCAGCGGGGGTCGAGCCAACAGGAGCTTCTTCCATGCCCCCAATCGGCCTTGCCCGACGCGAACTGATCCTGATGCTTGCCGCAGGCCTCGCGAGCTGCGCCAAGCCGGCCGGCAAGCCGCCACTGCGCATCGGCTTCCAGCGCAGCGGCGTGCTCCTGCTCGCCAAGTCGCGCCACGGGTTGGATCGGCCGCTGAAGGACCTAGCGTCGGCGGTGACCTGGGTCGAGTTCCCCTCCGGTCCGCCGATGATGGAGGCGATGGCCGCGGGCGCCATCGATCTGGGCGCGGTCGGTGACTCGCCGCCGATCTTCGCCCAGGCCGCCGGCTCGCCGATCGTCTATGTGGCGGCCCAGCCGGTCACCGGCGCCAGCGAAGCCCTGCTGGTCCCGCCGGGTTCGGCCGCGCTTTCGGTCTCCGACCTGAAGGGCAAGAAGGTCGCCTTCACCAAGGGCTCCTCGGCGCACCTGTTCACCTACCGCGCGCTGAAGCAGGCGGGCCTGTCCCTGAGCGACATCCAGCCGGTCTATCTGTCGCCGGGCGATGCGGCCGGCGCTTTCGGGTCCGGAGCCATCGACGCCTGGACGACCTGGGATCCGTATTACGCGCTGGCTGTGCGGGATCAGAAGGCGAGGGCGCTCCTGACCGGCGAGGCGGTGGCCAAGACGAGCACGTTCTATGTGGCCACCCGTCGGTTCGCGGAGGGCTCGCCCGCCGTGCTGTCGGCCGCGCTCACGGCGCTGAAGGCTCAGGCCGCCTGGGGCATGGCGCATGTCGCCGATGTCGCCGGGGTTGTCTCCGCGGCCAGCGGCCTGCCGCAGGACATTGTCACCGCGTCGCTGCGGCGCGGCGTCTACGCGGTCGATCCGATCGACGACGCGGTGATCGCCACCCAGCAGGCCTCGGCCGACGCCTTCCTGGAGATGGGCGCCATTCCGAAGCGAGTCGATGTGGCCGCGGCGGTCTGGAAAGGCTGGGCGGGCTAGCCGACGGCCTGGGCGGGCCGGGCGTCGCGCGCGGCGACCAGCTCCCGCACGCGCGGGATCAGGTGCCGGCCATAGGCGACCGCGTCGTCCAGCGGATCGAAGCCGCGGATCAGGAAGGTCGTCACGCCGAGATCGTAGTAGTCCAGCAGCGCCTCGGCCACCTGGTCCGGCGTGCCCACCAAGCCCGTGGAGTTGCCCTGCGCCCCGGTGACGGCGGCCACGCCGGTCCACAGCCGCTTGTCGAGACGCGTCCCCTGGGCCGCGGCCTGCAGCAGGCGTTGCGACCCGGCGTTGGGCGGGGCGTGGTCCTTGGTGTTGAGGCCAGACTTCTCGCGCAGCGCGATGGTCTGGGCGACGATGTCGTCGGCCCGCGCCCAGGCCGCATCCTCCGTCTCGGCCAGCACGGGACGCAGGGAGAGTGAGAATCGCACGGTGCGGCCGTGCCTGGCCGCCGCGGCCCGGACGCGGGCGATGGTCTCGCGCACCTGGGCCTGGGTCTCCCCCCACAGGGCGTAGATGTCCGCGTGTTTGCCGGCCACTGGGATCGCCTCGTCCGACGATCCGCCGAAATAGATCGGCAGGTGCGGCTTCTGAAACGGCTTCACCGCGCCGAAGGCCTGCACGACGTTGTAGTATTTGCCGGCGTGATCGAAGGGTCTCTCGCTGGTCCACTCCTGCCGAACGATCTCCAGATACTCGTCGGTGCGGGCGTAGCGCTCGGCCTTGGTGAGGTGGTCGCCGTCCTTCTTCATCTCGTCGTCGGAGCCGCCTGTGATGATGTGGACCGCGATCCGCCCGCCGGTGAACTGATCCAGCGTCGCCAGTTGCCGCGCGGCCACCGTCGGAGCCGTGAAGCCGGGCCGGTGGGCGATCATGAACCCCAGGCGTTTTGTCACGCTGGCGGCGTGGGCGACCACCAGTTGGCTCTCCGGCGAGGTCGAGCCGAAGGCGACGAGCGCGCGATCGAAGCCGCCGGCGTCGTGGGCCCTGGCGATGGCCTCCACATAGGCCACGTTGAGCGCGGGGCCCTTGTTGGCGTGGGTCTCGGAGGCGCCGTTGGCGCCGATGAAACCGATGAACTCGACGGGCATGTGGGCCTCCTCGGTAGTGCGGATGTCGCCGACGTGGCTAACGCTTGGTCAGGTCACGATCTCGCCGGTGGGAAAGGCCACCAGGGCGCCTTCGGCCGGCGGCGTCTCCTTCGCGCCGGGCGCGGTCACGCCCAGGTGCGCCAGCAGCCTCGAGCGAATGGCCTGGAACTGCGGATCGGCCTCGCGTGGGCGCGGTAGCGCGATCCGCTCCTCCGCCGCGATCCGGCCCTGATCGAGCACCAGGACGCGGTCGGCGAGGGTGATCGCCTCGTCGACGTCGTGGGTGACCAGCAGCACCGCCGGCGCATGGCGCCGCCACAGCGCCAGGACCAGTTCGTGCATCCGCAATCGGGTGAGGGCATCGACGGCGGCGAAGGGCTCGTCGAGCAACAGCAGGGCGGGCTCGCGGACCAGCGCACGCGCCAAAGCCACGCGCTGGGCCTCGCCGCCGGACAGGGTGGCCGGCCAGACGTCGAGGTGATGGCTGAGCTCGACCTCGGTCAGAGCGGCCTCGGCCCGCGCTCGGGTATCGCGTCCGGGGAGGCCGATGGCGACATTGCGCCAGACCTTCTTCCACGGCAGCAGGCGCGCGTCCTGGAAGACGATGGCGCGCGCTGATGGCGAGACGACCTGCTCGCGGTCCGCCGGGTCAAGGCCCGCGAGCGTGCGTAGGAGCGTGGTCTTCCCCGAGCCGGAGCGGCCCAGCAGGGCGACGAATTCACCCTGGCCGATCTCCAGGTTCAGGTTCCGCAAGACCGTGGTGTCGCCGAACCGGCGCGTGAAATCGCGGATGCTGACAGCCACAGGCGGCGCCATGGGCGTCTCGCCAGCGATGGTTCGGGGTTGCGGCTTGGCCATGGCAGGCGCTTTCGGGTTCAGGATTTCAGGAAGGAGGTGCGCCAGGCGAGCGCGCGGGCCTCAAGAGCGCGGACGATCAGGTCGGCGCTCAGGCCCAGGGTGGCGTAGACCAGCAGGCAGACGACGATCACGTCGGTGCGCATGAAGTCGCGGGCGTTGTTGATCAGATAGCCCAGGCCCGCCGAGGCGTTGATCTGCTCGGCCACCACCAGCACCAGCACCGCCACGCCCAGCGCATAGCGCAGGCCGACCAGGAACGAGGGCAGGGCGCCCGGCAGGATCGCGTGGACGATCAGCTGCCAGCCCGAGAGGCCGAAGCTGCGGGCCGCCTCGATCAGCTTGGCGTCGACGCCGCGGATGCCGGCGAAGAGGTTGAGGTAGATCGGGAAGACCGTCGCCACGGCGATCAGGGTGATCTTTGGTGTCTCGCCGATCCCGAACCAGACGATGAACAGCGGGGTGAGCGCGAGGCTGGGGAGCGTGCGCCCCAGCTGCATCAACGGGTCGACCCCGGTCTCGCCGCGGCGCGACAGGCCGGCGACCAGCGCCAGGGCGACGCCGACGACCAGGCCGATCGCTAGTCCCGCGGCGGCGCGGGCCAGCGAAACGGCCAGGTTCGATGCCAGCTCGCCGCTGACGATCATCGACCACAGGGTTTGGGCCACGACGCTCGGCGCCGCCAGGACGCGCGTCGGGATCACGCCCGTCCGCGAGCCCAGTTCCCACAGGACCAGCAGCAGCGCCGGAGACAGCCATCGGCCGGTCCGCAGGCGCCACTTCGGCGCTGATAGGCGGATGGATCGCGGTTCGGCGGCCAGGACGGACACGGAAAACTCCCGGACTGACGCGCAGGTTTGCGCCTCGTCAGCCTAGAAACGCTTCGAAGTCCTATTGCGGCAATAGGATTTACCTATCCCGCCCTTTAGCAATCCTGATGGGGCCGGTCCGAACCCCTGGCCTTGTAGTCTCGGCCGAAGCCGTTCGACGTGCCTGGCCAGCGGGCCAGGTGTGACAGCCAAGAGGGAAAGAGATGCCGCCGAGTAGCGCTCCAGAACCCATCGACGGGCTTCGGCACACCTTGCAGCGTCGGCACATGACCATGATCGCGCTCGGCGGGGTGATCGGCGCGGGGCTGTTCGTCGGCAGCAAGGTGGTGATCCAGTCTGCCGGGCCGGCGGCAGCGGTCTCGTTCCTGATCACGGGCGCCCTGGTGATGCGGATGCTGGGCGAGATGGCGGTGGCCCAGCCGACCGTGGGCTCGTTCTATGAATATGCTCGAAGCGCCTTGGGCGACTTCGCCGGGTTCCTGACCGGATGGATGTACTGGTACTTCTGGGTGATCGTCGTGGCGCTCGAGGCCATCGCCGGCGCGGACCTGATCCGCTTCTGGCTGCCCCAGGCGCCGCAGTGGATCCTGGCGCTGATGCTGATGCTGGCCATGACCGCCAGCAACCTGGTGTCCGTGCGGGCCTATGGTGAGTTCGAGTTCTGGCTGTCCTCGGTGAAGGTGGCGGCCATCACGCTCTTCCTGGTGGTCGGGACCCTGTTCGTCACCGGCCTCTGGCCGGGCGGCGTGCAGCACCTTTCGAACCTTATCGAACCTTACCGCCCACGGCGGCTTCGCCCCGTATGGCGTCCTGCCCATTCTCACCGGCGCGGTGGCGGCCACCGGCTTCTACTTCGGCGCCGAGATCGTCACGGTGGCGGCGGCCGAGGCGCGCGAGCCAGCCATCGCCGTGGCGCGCGCGACCAATTCGGTGATCGCCCGGGTGCTGGTGTTCTACATCGGCTCCATCCTGCTGGTGGTGGCCATCGTGCCTTGGGACTCCAAGGCCATCGCCACCCCCTACGTCAGCGCCTGGACCGCCATCGGACTGCCGGCCGCCGCGCACCTGAGGAACGCGGTGATCCTCACCGCCGTGCTGTCGGCCCTGAACTCCGGCCTCTATGCCTCCTCGCGCATCCTGTTCGCGCTCACCCGCAATGGCGACGCGCCGCAGGGGCTCGCCAAGGTCGGCGCCCAGGGCGTGCCGCGCCATCCTGGCGGGCACGGTCGCGGGGTTCGCCGCGGTGGTCGCCTCCTACGTCTCGCCGGACCAGGTGTTCGCCTTCCTGGTCAAGTCCTACGGAACGGTGGCGATCTTCGTCTACCTGCTGATCGCGCTCTCCGAGCTGCGGCTGCGCCGGCGCTTGGAGCGCGAGGACCCGGCGCGGCTGACGCTGCGCATGTGGCCTTCCCTTATCTGACCTATCTGGCGATTGCCGGCATG
The DNA here is from genome assembly GCF_004799515.1 of Phenylobacterium sp. Lineage (GTDB taxonomy): Bacteria > Pseudomonadota > Alphaproteobacteria > Caulobacterales > Caulobacteraceae > Phenylobacterium. Next base: position 436,000 of record NZ_SSMX01000026.1, read on the forward strand.
GTGGCGATCCTGGCCGCCATGGCCTTCATCCCGGACCAACGGGCGCCGCTGGCGTTGGGCGTGGTGAGCCTGGCGGCCCTGATGCTGATCTACGGCCTGCGTCGCCGTTTTGCGCCGGACACCCGAGCGGCCTGACCAAGTCTTCCCGTCATGGCCTCAGAATTTCTTATCGGGGCGCAAGAACGTCTCGATTTCAAATCATAGCTTTTGAGTAGGTTATGCGGCGCTGAATGCGCGCCGCGGCAAGGCAGGCGCGTGGCTTAAGGAGCACGCGTTGCGATCGTCGGTCCACATCCTGGCGCTGTCGGGTCTGATCCTGGCCTCCGTCGCGGGCGCCGCCGTGGCGCAACCCGGCGCGGGCCCAGGCGCCGGAGGCGATACGGTCACCTGGACGGCCGCGCCGGCCGGCGGCGAGGGCGTGAAGCCGGGCGCGCTCACGGCCGTGACCCTGCAGGCCGTCGTCCGGCCAGGCTGGCACGTCTACGGCCTGGACCAGACCCCGACCGGCCCCACACCCCTTCGGGTCAATATCGAAGCCAGCGCCGTGGCGAAGGCGGATGCCGCGCCCAGGGGCAGTCCGCCGATCAAGGAACACAGCCGCGCCTTCGACACGGACACGGAGTTCTATGCTTCCGCCTTCACAGTGACCGCGCCGGTGCGCATCGCGCCACACGCCGCGGCGGGCCGCCAGCAGATTCCCGTGAGCGTGCAGTTCCAGACCTGCAACGGCGACATCTGCCAGCCGCCCAAGACCGTGCGCCTGTCGGTCCCCGTCACCATCCGAGCGCAAGGGTAGGGCGCATGTGGCGGCTGGCTGTCCCCGCGCTGGTGCTCGGCCTGATCGTCGCGGTCGCGGGCTACTTCGGCGCGCCGGCCAGGGCGCAGATCGCCGTGCAGAACCAGGGCTATGTGCCGTTCAGCGATGCGCCGATCTACTACCGCAGCGCCGCGCTCAGCGATCCGGTGGCGGTCCTGCAGAGGCAGATCGCCGACGGCAAGGTCAAGCTGACCTACGAACCCGGCCACGGGTATCTGAAGTCGGTGCTGGCGCTCCTGAAGGTGCCGCAGAGCTCCCAGACCTTGGTGTTCTCGAAGACCAGCTTCCAGTCCTCGAAGATCTCTCCGCAGCAGCCGCGGGCGCTCTATTACAACGACGACGTTTATGTCGGCGCGGTCCACGACGGCAAGGCGATCGAGCTCATCTCGTTCGACCCCAAGCAGGGTGCGATCTTCTATCTGCTGAACGAGCCGAAGGCCGACCAGCCGGCCTTCCAGCGAGCCGAACTCGACTGCACCCAGTGCCATATCGCCGCCGGGACGCGGGGCGTCCCGGGCGTCCTGCTCCGCTCGGTGTTCCCCAACAGCGCCGGCGTCGCCGCCTCGCGCGCGGCTTCCTACATCACCGACCAGAAGAGCCCGCAGGACCAGAGGTGGGGCGGCTGGTACGTCACCGGCGCGCTCGCGGCCGGCTCGATGGGCAACGCGACGATCGCCCAGGTCGGCGGTGGTGATCCTGCGCACCCCAGCCTGGCGCCGCTGCCGGCCGTGGACACCTCGGCCTACCTCAACCCGGGCAGCGACCAGGTCGCGCTCCTGGTGCTGGCGCACCAGACGCAGATGCACAACCTGATCACGCTCACCAACTACCAGACCCGCCTGGCGCTCTATGCGCTGAACAAGGGCGCGGGGGGCGGCGCGGTGACGCCGAGCCTCGACGCCCTGCCGGAGGCGACGCGGGCGCAGATCGAAAAGCCCGCTGAGCAACTGCTGCGCTACATGCTGTTCGTGGACGAGACGCCGCTCGGCGGCCTCGATGCGCGCAAGGCGATCGCGACGTCCGACTACGCTCGCGAGTTCGCTGCGCGCGGACCCCGTGACGCCAGGCGGCGCTCCCTGCGGGACTTCGATCTGCACGACCGGATCTTCCGCTATCCATGCAGCTACCTGATCTACTCGGACGCCTTCGACGCCTTGCCGGAACCCGCCAAGGGCTACGTCTATCATCGCCTGCTGCAGGTGTTGACCAGCCAGGACCAGAGCCCGGACTTCGCAAACCTGAAGCCGGCTGACCGCCAGGCGATCCTCTCGATCCTCTTGGACACTAAGCCCGGCCTTCCGGCCGAATGGCGCGACCACGCCCGCGCCAGTCATCTGCGGACCGCCAGCCTGCGGCCCATCAACGCTCAGCCTAAGGAGGGCTAGAGATGAAGACGCTTCTGAAAGCCGCACTGTTCGCAACTGCGCTGGCCGGCGCCAGTCAGGCCTTTGCCGCCCAGGCGTTTGCCGCCGGGTCCTCCGGGGCCGTGGTCGACGGCCGCTGGGACGCGGTGCTGACCCGCAACGGCGTGGACATCCCGTTCCGGCTCGACATCAAGGGCGACGGACCGACGCTCCAGGGTGTGTTCTATAACGGCTTCCAACCTTACGACGGCACCACCAGCGCCAGCTTTGAGGACGGCAAGCTGACGCTCACCGTCGAGCACTATCTGACGACCATCAACGCCACCCTGGCGGATGGAAAACTCACCGGTTCGGCCGCTGCCAACAATCGTGAGACCACCGCCGACTACAGCTTCCGCGCAGTCCGGCACGTGGATACGGCGCCCAGCGCCGCCCACGCCCCGCAGATCGCCGGCTCCTGGGTGATCCCGCTGGCGGTCCCGTCGTCGAAAGGCGAAAAGGCCTTCCGCTTCGTGGTCGACCAGCGCGGCGACGAAGTGGCCGCCGCCATCCTGCGCATCGACGGAGACACCGGCGCCTACAGCGGAACTTATCGGGACGGCCAGTGGGTGCTCAGTCACTTCGACGGCGGCCGCCCCGGCGTCATCGTCGTCAAGCCGAACGCCGACGGCACGCTGGAGGTGCGCCAGCAGAGCGACCGGGCCCCGGTGGCGACCAAGGTGAGCACCAAGACTGACGACTATTCCCCGGCAGCTGCGGCGCCCGCCGACGGCCGCTACGCGCCGACCTTGACCGCCTATCGCACTAAGGTGGCGGAAGCCGAGAAGCTGCCCGCGCCGGAAGATTTCGTGAAGCACACCACGGCGCGCGATCCGAACGAGCGGTTCACGTTCAACTTCCCCGACGCCAGCGGCAAGCTGATCTCCAGCGACGATCCGCGGTTCAAGGGCAAGGTGGTCCTGGCCATCGTCACCGGCACCTGGTGCCCGAACTGCCACGACGAGGCCCAGTACCTCGTTGAGCTGGACAAGAAGTACCGGGACAAGGGCCTGGCCATCGTCGCCCTCGACTTCGAGGAAGCCGAGCAGCAGGCGGGACTCACGCGCGCCAAGGCGTTCATCGACAAGTACGGCGTGAAGTACACCTACCTCTATCCGGGCACGCCGGCGCAGATGTGGGAGAAGGTGCCGCAACTGCAGCACCTCGACACCTGGCCCGCCACCGTCTTCATCGGCCGCGACGGCAAGGTGGCCGCCGTCCATTCCGGCTTCGCCTCGCCCTCGACCGGCGAATTCCACGCCCAGCTGCGGCAGGAATTCACCGCCCGCATCGAGCAGCTGTTGGCGCAGCCAGCCTCCGCTGCGGTGGCTTCGGCGTCCGTGGGGGCGGGCCCGTCTCAGTAGCCGCAACGCAGGCGAAGGCGGGCCTCCGACCCCGCCTTCGCCTGCTTCCCCATACGATGCGACGTGCTTGCGCGGCGACCGCGATCGCTGTCGCGATAGCCTGCATCGCCTCGCACGCCATCGCGCGCGGCCCAGCCAAGTCCGATCTTTCGGCCGTCTGGACCAATTCGTCGCTGACCGAGCTCGAACGGCCCATCGGCTTCAAGAACCTGACCCTGTCCGACACCGAGGCTGCGGCCTACGAGCGCCGCCGCCCGGGCGAGATCTTCGCGACCGAGGTCGACGACGTCGGCGGACGCCAATCGGAAAGCGTGGGGTGGGACACCGAGCTCAAGCTGACCCGCATCGCGGGGCAGGCGCGGACCTCGTGGCTGATCGACCCGGCCGACGGGCAGCTGCCCTACAGCGCCGCCGGTCGCGCCGCCCTGGCCGAAGGCCGGGCCCGGGCCGGGGGTGTCGCGGGTCCCGAAGACCGATCCATCGCGGAGCGCTGCCTGCTGCCGGGGCGAGGCGCCTCAGGGCCGCCGCTCCTCGCCAACCCCTACGCCAATCTCACCCAGATCGTGCAGACTCGGGACGCTGTCGTCATCGCGTTGGAGAACAATCACGACGTCAGGATCATCCGCCTCGGCGTGACAACGCATCTTCCGCCGACCGTGCGCCCCTGGATGGGCGACACCATCGGCCACTGGGAAGGCCGGACCCTGGTGGCGGAAACCACCAACTTCAATCCCGGCGAATTCTTCCGGGCGCCCACCGCGCCGCTGATTTCAGCGCAGGGCAAGGTCACCGAGCGGTTCACCCGGCTGAGCCCCACGGCGCTGCACTACGAGTTCGAGGTCGACGACCCGATCACCTACACCCAGGTCTGGCGCGGCGAGATGATGTTCCTCGCCACCAAGGGGCCGCTCTACGAGTACGCCTGCCACGAGGGGAACTACGCCTTGGGGAACATCCTGGCCGGCGCCCGGCGGCAGGAGGCGGAAACCACGGCCAGCGCCCGGTTAGCCAAGACGCACTGAACCGCATCTGCCAGGCGAAGAGCACCCTCAGGGTCGAACCCCGCTGCCGCTCAAGACGGACCGGTGGCGCCGGCGGAGCCTCGCACATAGGGGCCGGTCTCACCGGCGCGACCCGGACTGACCTTCGGCGCGCTCGTTTCGGAACTCGCGATGTTCAGCAACGGAAACAGCAGCTCGGCGGTCCGGTAGGCCTCTTCCAGGTGCGGATAACCGGAGAGCACGAAGGTTTCGAGGCCCGCGGCGCGGTACTCTCGGATGCGGTCGGCGACGTTTTCGGCGGAACCCACCAGCGCCGTGCCGGCCCCGCCGCGCACAAGGCCGACGCCCGCCCAGAGGTTGGGATAGATCACCAGATTGTGGCGATCGCCGCCGTGCAGGGCGTTCATCCGCGCCTGGCCGACGCTTTCCGACTTGGCGAGCCGGGCCTGGGCCTTGGCGATGGTGGCGTCGTCGAGGCGGCTGATCAGCCGCTCGGCCTCGGCCCAGGCGGCCTCTTCGGTCTCGCGGACGATGATGTGGAAGCGGCCGCCGAACCGGACCTCGCGGCCCTGCGCCCCGGCGCGGCGGCGCACCTCGGCGACTTTGGCGGCCACCTGATCCGGCGGTTCGCCCCAGGTCAGGTAGTGGTCAATGTGCCTGGCGGTCAGGTCGAGTGCGGGCTCGGACGATCCGCCCAGATAGAGCGGCGGGCCGCCCGGCTGGACGGGGTCGAAGAGCAGTTCGCTCCCCTGCGCGCGGATGTGCTGGCCGTCGAAGTCAACCTTGCCGCCGGCCATCAGCCGGTTCCAGACGGTCAGGTATTCCTCGGCTTGGGCGTAACGTTCGTCGTGGCTGAGGAAGACCCCGTCCGCCGCCATCTCCGAGGCGTCGCCGCCGACCACCACATTGACCAGCAACCGTCCGCCGCTGACCCGGTCGAGCGTCGCGGCCTGACGGGCGGCGAATAGTGGCGAGGTCACGCCCGGCCGCACCGCCACCAGGAATTTCAGCCGCCGTGTGATCGCCGCCATGGCGCTGGCTAGCACCCAGGAGTCCTCGCAGGTGCGGCCCGTCGGGATCAGGACGCCTTCGAACCCCAGCCGATCGGCGGCCTGGGCGACCTGGCCCAGGTAGTCGAAGGCTGTGGGCCGCGCGCCTTCGGCGTCACCCAGCCAGCGGCCGTCCCCGTGCGCGGGGATGAACCAGAAGGGCCGCACGGGCGCGTCGGACCGGGATGCGGAAGATCGGGACACGGTAAGCCTCGCGGACGGTCGGGCGAGCGGAAATTGCGACGGCCCAGCGGCAGTGTCCGGGTCGCGATCACCTTGGAAAGCCAGAAGAACTCCAAGGGCCCCGCGAAGAACTGGAAGGCCTCAGACCTCGTTCGGGTCCGGACTGGCGCCTACATCCAGAACGGGCCGTAAAACAGGTGAAAGCCATGTCCGTTCATGCCGCTGTTCTGACCGAACGTTCCCGCGCCGCGCTCTCCTCCGTCGAAGGCAAGCTGGGGTTCACCCAGCGCTCGACGGAAACCCAGTTCACCTATGCCTTCGATCCGCCGGACGGCCAGCGGCGCAGCAATATCGTCATCGACGAGCAGGTTGTCCGCATCGCGGACGCGCGCCCGGTGGTGCGCGACCTCAGCCTCGATGTCGAAGGCTTCGCCCTGGTCTCCCACCGGACTGCCGTCCGCGACTTCTGGGACGAAGCCCAGACCCTGGCGCTCGGCCATCCGGAAGCCGCCGAGATCGTGCGCGCCGCGACCGGTGCGCGCCGCGTGGTGGTCTATGACCACACCCTTCGCCGGCGCCTGGTAGGGACCGAGGACCGGACGACCGGCGCGCCCCGCCAGCCCGCCACCCGCGTCCACGTCGACCAGACGGTGAAGTCCGGCCCGCAGCGGGTGCGCGACCTGATGAGCGATCAGGCGGAAGACCTGCTGCGACGCCGCGCGGCGATCATCAATGTCTGGCGCCCCATCGGCCGGCCGGCGCTCGATTGGCCGCTGGCCTTGGCGGACGCCAGCAGTGTCGACCCCGCCGACCTCATCCCCTCGGAGCTGCGCTTCGAGCATCGGACCGGCGAGATCTACGGCGTCGCCTATACGCCGACGCAGCGTTGGTTCCAGGTCTCGGCGCTGCGGCCTGACGAGACGCTGCTGATCAAGTGCTGGGACTCCGACGAAACCGTCGCGCGCTTTGCGCCGCACACCGGCTTCGAGGACCCCACCACGCCGCCCGGCACGCCGCCGCGCGAGAGCATTGAATTCCGCACCATCGCCTTCTTCGACTGACCGGTCCGGGGGGAAAGACCATGACGAACAACCCATCCTTGCCGGGTGGCCGAACCGGTAGTGTGCTGGTCGCCGGCGTCGGCTCGGTCAATGGCCTGGGCGCTGCCATCGCGCGGCGCTTCGGGCGCGAGGGTTTCCCGGTCTTGATCGCCGGGCGCAACGCCGAGAAGCTGCAGGCGACCGAGGCGGCCTTGCTCGGGGAGGGCTACCGGGTGTCCGGCACGGTCGGCGACGTCTCGCTGGCGGACGACGCGGCGCAGTTCGTGGCGGAAGCCCAGAAACTCGCGCCCTTGGCGGTGGCGGTCCACAACGCCGGCAGCAACCGTCCATCGCCGTTCCTGAAGCTCACCGAGGCCGAGTTCGAGGCCCATTGGCGCGAGCACGCGCTGGGTGGCTTCCAGTTGGCGCAGGCCGCCCTGCCGGCGCTGCTGGCCCGCGGCGAGGGCAGCCTCTTGTTCACCGGCGCCAGCGGCAGCCTGCGCGGCAAGGCGAATTTCGCGCCGTTCGCCGCCGCCAAGGCGGCGCTGCGGAACCTGGCCCAAAGCCTGGCGCGCGAGTTCGGGCCGCAGGGCATCCATGTGGGTCACGTGGTGATCGACGGTGGCATTGAGGGTGAACGGCTGCTCAGCCGGCTGCCGCAGCTGAAGGACCAGCGCGGTCCGGACGGCCTGCTCAACATCGACGCGATCGCCGAGGCCTATTGGGTCCTGCACCAACAGCACCGCAGCGCCTGGACGCTGGAGCTGGACCTGCGGCCCTGGGCGGAGACATTCTAGATCGTCTGGATCAGCGCCGTTCGGGCCGAGGCTTGGCGGTGAATGCGCGCGCCTCCCCGGCCGATCGGGCAAGCTGCGGTCCACGGCCATAGACCACCAGCGTCACCGCCCCCAGCAGGTCCGGTTCCAGGAGCCGCAGGTCGAGCGGCGTGAGGTCTCGTGCAGGATTGCCCGGAAGGGTCATGGCGTTCGCGTTGCCGATCAGTTTGCCGGCGCGGGCGAGATCGCCCGGCTGGAGCGGCCGTCGATGGACAGCGGCACATCGCCTGCAAGCGTCACGCGGCGCATGATCCGGCGCTGATCGCCGTAGTCGTTGATGGCGTAATGCTGGGTGGCGCGGTTGTCCCAGATGGCCACATCGCCCTCAGCCCACCGCCAGCGGACGGTATTCTCAAGCTGGGTGACGTGGGCCTGCAGGGTCTCGTAGATCCGCCGCGAGTCCGCCATATCGAAGCCCTTCAGGGACTTCAGGAACTGGCCAAGCACCAGGGTCCGCTCGCCGGTCTCGGGATGGACGCGGACGACCGGATGCTCGGTTTCGTAGACGGTCGAGGCGAAGACCTCGCGGTGGCGAGCGACGTCCTCCGGCCGTGCGTTCGGCTTGGCCGCGGCATAGTCGTAGGCGTTGGTATGGATCGCCCAGGCGCTGTCGGCGAGCGCGCGCAAGGCTTCAGGCAAACGCTTGTAGGCTTCCGCCGTGTTGGCCCAGACCGTGTCGCCGCCGGACTGCGTCGATTGCACGGCCCGCAGGATCGAGGCCTTGGGGTAGGCCGGCAGGAAGGTGATGTCGGTGTGCCAGGCGTTGGCGCGACCGCCGCCATGGATGGAGTCCAGTTCAAGGAGGGACTTGCTCCCCTTGCGGACCGGGACGGTCGGATGCGGCAGGAGCTCGCCCAGCCGCGCGGCGAAGGCCTCGTGGGCGTCGTCGTCGAGATGCTGCTGGCCGTGGAAGAACAGCACCTTGTGGCGATAGAGCGCCGCCTCGATCGCGCCGATGTCGGCGTCGGGCAGATCGGCCGAGAGGGTCAATCCCGCAATCTCGGCGCCGACGCGGCCGGCGACGGGACGAATGTCGAGCCGGGTGGTGAGGTCCAGATGTCCGTCGGCGCTCATGACTGAATCTCCTCGAGGGCGTGGTGTTCGATCTTCTTGCTGAGCGAGGCGCGGCTGATGCCGAGCAGGGCCGCGGCGCGGGACTTGTTCCCGCGGGTGGCGAGCAGGGTCGCCTTCAGCAGGGGCGCCTCGACGGCGCGGGTGATGTGGTCGTGCAGGCCGGGCCGGCCGTCGGCGGCGGCCTCGGCGAAGTAGGTCGAGACGGCCTGTTCGACCGCGAGGGCGAGCCGATCCGGGTGATCGGCGCCGCTCTCGCCCGCCGGTGATCGGGCCGAGCGACCCCTCGCCGCCAGTTGTTCCTCGACGATGTCGGCGCAGATGTTGGCGTGTGGATAGAGGGCCTGAATGCGTCGGATCAGGTTCTCAAGCTCACGCACATTGCCCGGCCAATCGTGGGCGCGCAGGCGCTGCAACGCTAAGGGGTCCAGATGCTGTGCGGCCACACCCGGTACGGTTCCGCGATGGAGGAAGGCGTTGGCGAGGTCCGGCACGTCCTCTGGCCTCGACCGCAGGGACGGGACCGCCAGGGTGGCGACGCCGAGGCGATAGTAGAGGTCTTCGCGGAACTCGCCGCGATCCACGCGCGCGCAAAGGTCGTCCGGTCCAGACGCGACGAGGCGGACATCAGCGGCCGCGCCGACCGACGCAGGCTCCCGGTCGAGGCCGGTCTCGTTGAGCACCCGCATCAGCCGCGCCTGCGCTTCAGCGGAGAGATCGCCGACGGCATGCAGGTAGAGCGTGCCGCCGCGCGCCAGTTCGATGAGTCCTTCGACCTGCTGCCAACCCAGCAACCGGTCGGCGATGTCCGGTCCGGAGAGCGAGACGAGGTTCAGGGCCGCGAAGGCCCGACCGCGCCGCGGGCCCAGGTCGTGCAGGCAGCGGGCGATCAGCGCCTTGCCGACCCCGGTTTCGCCGGTGATCAGCACCGGCAGCGTCGACTGCACGAGGCGTGCGGCTGTGCGGTAAAGCGCCTGCATCGCCGCAGACCGGCCGATCAGCGGCAGGCGATTGTCCTTCGCCGCCTGGGCGACCGCGGCGCTCAGATGCCGGCCTCTGGGCAGCGTTATGGCCCGGCGGATCGCGGCGACCAGGTCTTCGGCCTGGTAGGGCTTGGGCAAGGTCTCGAAGGAGCCGCTGAGGATCGCCTGCGCCGAGGCGCGAAGGTTCGCCTCGCGGATGGTCGTGACGATCGGCAGCCTTGGGTGTCGTCGCCGCAAGGTCTGGGCGACCTCGTGGCCAGGATCCGTCGGGCTCGCCAGGTCGACGACCACAACGGCGTCGGCGACGTCCTCGGAGGTCCAGCGCAGCAGGGTTTCCGCCTCGCCGGCGAACCGCACCTGCCAACCCTCGACCGCGAAGCGTTTGGCCAGGCTGTGGCGGATCGTCATGTCGTTTTCGGAGATCAGCACCCGGGCGGTCATGGCTTGCTCCGAGGCTCAAGGTTCGACTGGCCGATGCGCGCGAAGACCGCCGGTGAGGGCAGGGGCAACGGCGGCCCGGGCGGATACCAGTAGGCGGCGTGACAGGCCTCGCAGGCCGCATCCATCGCCGCGCCGGCGGTCAGCAAGGCTGCCGGGTCTCGCCGGTCCGCCGCCGCGCGGGCGTCTGACGCGGCGGCGCGGAGCCGCTCGGCGGCGGCGGCGAAACGCGGCGGGTCGTCGGCGATGGCCTGGGTGATCTGGGCCGCGGTGCGGATGCCGGGGGTCGACGCGTCGGCCAACCGGCCGTGACCGTCGCCACCAACCTGGCGCGTCTCACCGAGCGTGGCCGCGCCCTCAGTCAACCGATCGGCCATGGCCGCGACTGTCGCCCAGCCTTCCGGCGTTGTCGGTTGCCGATGGACCTCGCCGCCGGGTGTCCGGACCGTCGCGACCGCGCACCAGAGCTGGTCGGCGTTGGGGTCGATGACGCCGTCCATCAACGCCTGGACGGTCGCCGGCGCCGCCTGAGGCGCGGGCCTCTTCTCGGTGCGCGGATGGCACGCGCAAAGGCCGGTGAGAGCCAGCAAGGCGAGCCCGATCCGCCACTGGCTGCGCGCTATGCCGCTCATCGCTTCGGCGTCTCGTAGAATTCAGGCGGCGGCGGATTGTCCGGCAGCCGTTTGGGAATGTCGGCGCCGCGGTTGCCGTCCGCGCCGATCGCACCGGGCCCCGGGCCGATATGCTTGGCGTCGACGTTGTTCTCCGCGCAGGAATATTCCGTCAGGCCCTCGCCGAGCTCGCCCAGCACCCAGGTGCGGCTGAAGGTGAAGGGCCGGGTGTAGAATTTCTTGTCATCCACCAAGAGTTCGAGGTGGATGTGGGCGGCGTCCGGCCGGGTCCAGCGCTCGACCGCGTGCATGGCGTCGCTCTGCGGGTCGGCGTTCTCGTCGAGCCAGATCTTCTCGTCCTTGAAGCCCACGGTATCGATGATCAGGGTGTCACCCTGCCACTCGCCGACGGGATTGCCGAAGAACCGTGGCTCCGGATCCGGTTCGTGCTTGCGGCCATCGACCGGAATGAAGCGGTGGGTCGAATAAAGGTAGAGGAAGGCGATGCGCCTGGGGGTCTGCAGCACCTCGAAGGGCAGGCCGCTGGCGTCATGGCGGGGGATGCCGCCCAGGATGCACAGCGCTTCCGGGTCGATGGTCTCGGTGCGGTTGTGCTTCAGCGCCGCCTCGCCGGCCGGCGTCAGCGGCAGCTTGAAGCCCGGCAGGTCCTTGCCGATGTTCCCGCCTGGCTTGCCGGGTTCGCGCAGGGGCTTCCAGTAGCCGGTGAGGTCCGGATGGCCGGCGGCGTCGCGCGGGGCGGCGCGCGCGGGACCGGTCGGCTCCGTGCCTTGCAGGGTCGCGCCATCGCCCTCGACCTCCACCGACTTGGCGTGCGGTGGGGCAGGCTGCGCGAGGGCGCCGGCGGCGATCAGCAGGGCCGCGGCAACGCCCGATGCGCGCGAAACGAGGTTCGCCGTCGATCTCCCGCGCGACATCAGCGGGGCGGTCCGGCCTGGCCATCACCAGGCCCGCCGTCGCCTGGGGTGCCGCCGTAGATGCTGCGGCCGTCCGGCAGGGTGACGCGACGCGCGTCGACGAGATGTGAGCCATCGCGCGCCAGGTAACCGTCGACCACCAGGGTGTCGCCGACCTTCACGTCGCCCTTCTTCCAGCCGTGCTGGGAGAGCGCGCCTGGGCCGCCGCCCTCGCAAGCCCAGTTCACCACGGTCCCGTCCTTCCGTAGGACGTCGAGGTAGAAATAGGAGTGGGGGTTCTGGAACTCGACCTTGGTGATCTTGCCGACCAGCCGGACGGGCTTGTCGCCGTCGAACTCCGCCGAGAAGGAATGGTGCGCGAAGACCGGTGTCGCGCAGGCCAAGGCCAACAGGACTGCTAGGGCCGAGCCGCGTTTCGCCTTTGCGCGCCGAGCCTGCGTCATGCCGCCATCTCCTCAAGTTCGAGTGACCAGGGCGGTGAAGGGGAGGCCGCCCTGGCCGGCGAAGGGGATTTGCGAGAGCCACCTTCAGTTAAAGCCTATCTTTGTAATAGGATTTAACTCCGGTCAGATTTTCTGATGGTGCGATTAGTGCGCCGGGTTCGGATTGCGAGGATTGTCTCGCGCAACCGAGCCCGAACCGCCGCTGCCGCCGCGCTTGAGAGATTTTCTTAAATCCTACCTATCCAATCTGAATTGCGGTCAAGACGCCAAAGTCCTCCCCTGGAGCGTCGCGCAACCAAGGCGGATGCATGCAGTCGATCGCGTCGAGGCGAAACGTGGAGTGGCTGACCGTTGGCTTGGCGGTGGCGGTCTACGGCGGCTGGATGGCCGTGACCCTGCTGCAGGCCCATCTGCCGACGCCCGTGCTGGCCGTGCTCGGGGGGTGGCTCATCGCCTGGCAGGGCTCCCTCCAGCACGAGATCATCCACGGTCACCCGACCGCCAGCCGCCGCCTGAACGAGGCGCTAGGCGCCGCGCCCCTGTCGTTGTGGCTGCCGTTCACGGTCTATCGGCGAAGCCACCTGCTGCACCACGCGTGCGAACACCTCGCCCATCCCGACCATGACCCTGAGGCCCGGTATCTGGGATTGGGGTCCGGATGGCGGCATCGCACGGTGAGGTTCATCGCAGGCCTGCAAGCCACCTTGATCGGGCGGCTGCTGGTCGGACCCTTCGTGGAGGTCGCGCGGCTGGGCTGGGATGAGGCGCGGCGCGTGGCCAGGGGCGAGCCTGGCGCGCGGGCAGAGTGGGCGGCGCATGCCGCTGGCGTTGCGGTGGTGATGACCTGGTTGATCGCTGTCTGCCAGCTGAGCCTGGCGCGCTATCTGCTGTGCTTCGTCTATCCCGGGATCGCGCTGTCGTTGCTGCGTTCGTTCGCCGAGCACCGCGCCGACGCCACACCCGGCGGGCAGGTCGCGGTGGTGGAGAATGCACCGGTCCTTGGCCTGCTGTTCCTCAACAACAACCTGCACGCGGCCCACCATGCCTGGCCGACGCTGCCCTGGTGGCGGTTGCCGGCACGGTATCGCATCCACCGTCCGGCGCTGCTCTCTGCGAACGGCGGCCTCGTCTACGACGGCTATGGCGAGGTTTTCGCGCGCTTCGCCGTGCGTCCCCACCACACCCTGGAGCACCCGGCGTTTGCGCCGCCCACTGGGGAGGCGGCGGCATGAACGCCCCGGCCCTGAACATCGAGGCGGCGGCGGGCGCGGCCCCGATTGTGGCGCTGCCGATGTACGATTTCCCGGAGCTCCGTGACGCCAACGCGGCGCTGTGGGATGCCCTGCGCACGCCGCTCCTGGCGCATGGCGTGGCGGCGCCGCTCGACCTCGCGCGGCCGGCGGACCTGGAGGACCTCTGGCGTGACTCGCAGCTCCTGCTAGCGCAGACCTGCGGCTATCCCTTGATGACCGGTCTGCGCGGCGCTGTGCAGCTGGTGGCGACGCCGCGATATCGCGCGCCGGGGTCCGAAGGCCCTTTCCATCGCAGCGCGATCATCGTTGCGGCGACCCGCGACGCCGAACGTCTGGTTGAGTTGCGCGGCTCGCGAGCGGCCCTGAACAGCTGGACGTCCAACACCGGCATGAACCTGTTGCGCGCCGCGGTGTCAGAAGTCGCCGGCGGGCAGCCGTTCTTCAGCGACGTCAGTGTCACCGGCTCGCACCTGGCCAGCCTGACCGCCGTCGCCGAGGGCCGCGCCGACCTCGCCGCGATCGACAATGTGACCTACGCCCAGATCTGCCGCCTCTCTCCGGACCTCGCGGCGGGGGTTCGGAATCTGCAATGGACCGCTTCGACACCCGGGTTGCCGCTGGTGACGAGCGCCGGGACGCCTCCAACCACGCTACGCGCCTTGCGCCGGGCCTTGCAGGCCACCGTCACCAATCCGGCCCTGGCGGCGGTGCGTCGGGAGCTGTTGATCGATGGGTTCTGCGTGCTGCCGGCCCGCAACTACGGTGAGGTGCTGCAGTTGGAACACGCCGCGATCGCGCGGGGATATCCCGTCCTGGCGTGAGCCGGGCCGATCAGGTCCCTTCGGCGCCGAGCGCCGTTTCGATGAGGTGCGGGAAGACTTTCGCGACCTTGCCCAGCAGATAGTCGCCGTAGGTCCCCTCGAAGCTGTGGACGCTGGCGCGGTCCCAGCGCTCGGCGCGGTCGACATCGATGCGCGCGGTGTCGACGGCTGCGATCGGCAGTGGACGCATCGGCGCCTGGAAATCCGGGTCGAAGAACAGCGGAAACGATAGCCGGTCCTGGCCGCTGACATTGCGCACCCGGTGCGGTGTCGACCTGAAGCGGCCGCCGCTCAATCGTTCCAGCATGTCGCCGATGTTGCAGACCAGCGCACCCTCGATCGGCGGCGCCTCGATCCAGCCGCCCGGCGTCTTGACCTGCAGGCCGCCGTGGCGGTCCTGGGCGAGCAGGGTCAGCAGGCCGTAGTCGGTGTGCTCGGCCACGCCCCAGCTCTCGCGCCAGTCGACCTTCGCCGGACTCCTCGCCGGGTAATGGAAAATGCGGAACAGCACGGTGGGATCGCCGCTGTAGGTCCGCGCGAAGTAGTCCGGCGTGAGGCCCAGGCTCAGCGAGACACCCTCCATCAGCGCCGCCGCGGCCGCGGTCGCCGCGCGTATGTAGCCGGTCGCCGCCCGTTGCAGGCCCGCCGGCCGCGCCGACCACAGGTTCGCGCCATGCAGCGGCATGCCGGCCCGGACCCGCGGATGGTCCGCCGCCAGTTCCGTACCCAGGTAGAGGCCTTCCTTTAGGTCGGGGCGGCCGGACGTCAGCTCGCCGCCGACCGGGAAGTAGCCACGCCAGGCGCGGCCCCCGCGCGACATGGCGATCGCCATCTTCTCGGCCTCGGGCAGGGCGAAGAAGCGGCGGCTCTCGACCCCCAGGTCGCGCAGGATGTCCGGAGGAATCCGATGGCCGACCAGGTAGAAGAACCCGTGCGCCTCGCAGGCGGCGGCGATCTCGGCGGCGACATAGATCCGTTCGTCGGAGCCGTCGAACAACGGCTCCATGTCGATCACCGGCAAGACGTCCGTCATCGATGGGCCCTCTAGAGGTCGTCTGGAAGGGACCACATCACCTCGTCGATCGGCCGCCCGCCGGTCAAGCGCATTTGGGCCAACTGTGCGGCGCGGTCCCGGGCCCAGAGCGCTGGCCGCTCCCCGCCGACCTACCGAAGTCGTCTGAAAGCCTACCGAGAGAATCTGGATTGCAATTCCTACTGTCTGGATAGGTGATCGGATGGCGCCAAGATTTCGGCGCGCCTGCGGGAGCCCCACCATGAACACGAAATCAGACACCGCCAGATTCGCCCTGGCCGCCGCAGGCGTGGCCTTGGCGCTCGGCGCCTCGGGCGCGGTGATCGCGCAATCCAGCACGCCCGCCCTGCAGATCCATCGGCGGCTGCTGACGCTGGATAGCCATGTCGATGTGGTGCTTCCGAAGCCCGGCGCGTCCACGACCTCTGACGCTGACCTGACCAAGCTGCGGCTGGGCGGTGTGGATGCGGTCGTGTTCGCCGTGTTCGCGCCCACGGGGCCAGCCACCCCGGAAGGCTATGCCGCCGCCCGGACGGAGGCCTTGGGCAAATTGGCGGCCATCAAGGCGCTGGCGCGGGACAATCCTCAGGACGTGGAGATCGCCCATACCGCCGCGGACGTCCGCCGCATCGCCGGCGCCGGCAAGGTCGCGGTGCTGATCGGCTTCCTCAACGCCTATTGGCTGAACGGCGATGTCTCCGGCTTCGACAGGCTCTACGCCGACGGTGTCCGCGTGGCGGGCCTCGCGCATGCGGGCAACAACGCCTTCGCCGACTCCTCACGGCCCAGGCTGGGGCCGGCGAGCCGAACGGCGGCCTGTCCGACGCCGGGAAGGCGGCTGTCCGGCGCCTGAACGACCTGGGCGTCCTGGTCGACGTCTCGCAGCTCACACCGAAGGGTGTGTTCCAGACGCTGGAGCTCAGCCGCGCGCCGGTGGTGGCGACCCACTCCGACGTCCGCGCCTTGATCGACGCGACGCGCAATCTGTCGGACGCCGAGATCGACGCCATCGCCGCGAAAGGCGGCGTGATCCAGGTGACGCCCTTCAACGCCTATCTGGTGAAGAAGCCGGCGGACTATGACGCCAAGCTGGCGGCGCTACGGGCGCAGTACGGGTTGCCGCCGGGCGCGGGCGAGGCCGGGCTCGACACGCTCGCAGCCGACAAACAGGCGGCCTTCCTGACGGGCTTCCGGGCGCTCTATCCCCGCGCCACAGTCAAGCAGTACGTCGACCACATCGACTACATCGCCAAGCGCGTCGGCGTGGACCACGTCGGCATCGGCAGCGACTTCAACCACGGCGCCGGCGTCACCGGCTTCGCCAGCGAGGCGGACGCCCCGAACGTGACGAAGGAGCTGCTCGCCCGCGGCTATACCGAGGCGCAGCTGGCGAAGATCTGGAGCGGGAATTTCCTGCGCGTCCTCGCGGCGGCCGAAGCGGCCCGCAAGCCGACGACCTAGCGCGCCCGAGGGCCAGCCCTCAGTCGCCCGCCGCGCTCTCGACCGTCTCTCCGTCAAGCAGCGAGCGGCTGGCCGGCGAACCCGCGATCGCGTCGGCCAGCGTGGTGCGGTCGAGGATCTCAGCGACCTGATTGCGCACGCTGGCCATGACGCGACGCAAGGCGCACGCCGCCTCGTCGGCGCAATCGTCGCAGCGCTTGTAGAAGTTGCGGCTCGCACACGGCAGCAAGGCCAGCGGGCCATCGGTCAGGCGCACCACCTCGCCGAAGGTGATCAGGTCGGCCGGCTTGGCCAGCCGGTAACCGCCCGTCCAGCCCCGGGTGCTCTCGACCAGCTCGGCTCGGCGCAGCGCCGACATGATCGACTCGAGGAATTTGCGCGGGATCTGTTCGCTGGCCGCGATCACGGTCACGCCGCGCGGCTCGCCGCCGCTTCGGCCGAGATGAAGGAGCGCCTTAAGGGCGTAGCGACCGCGTTGCGAGAGTATTCGAATCCAACTGTTCGCCGCATCGTCGCAGCCGCCGACAATCGACATGCAACCGGCGCCACAATCAAGATGCTCTCGCCGTCGCGGACCGCACGACAAGTCGACCTTGGAGTCCGACGAGGTCTCGACCGTCCCGGTCGGACATGGAGGTTATCGGTCCGCCCGGCGCAAGGTGCGAGATTGCCTGAGCGATGGACGGGCCACCGAGGTTTTCGCGGTTTCTCGCCAGGGAGAATACGATTTTCTTCGCTGCGGCCGCCGTTTCTTCGACTGGCGCCGTCGAGGTCTGGGCAAGGGTCGGACCAGCCGATAGGTTGAGCAAGTCGAGCTTTGCGTCGCCCTGGGGCTAAAGCAGGCCGAGCGCCTTGAAGCTGGCTACGCCATGTCGGGCGGCGATGAGATGGTCGTGGACGGTGATGCGGAGCGCACGACCGGCTTCAACGACCTGGCGGGTCATGTCGATGTCCGCGACGGATGGTGCTGGATCACCCCCAGGATGGTTGTGCACCAGGATCACGGCGCTGGCCGACAGCTCGAGCGCCCGGCGCATGACCTCGCGCGGATAGACCGGCGCGTGGTCGACGGTGCCCTTGCCCATCACCTCGTCGGCGATGAGGGCGTTCTTCTTGTCGAGGAAGATGACGCGGAACTGCTCGCGCGCCTCGTGCGCCAGGGCGGTCTTCACATAGGCCAGCAGCGCCGACCAGGACGAGATCACCGGCCGTTTGCCGACCGCCTCGCGGCCCAGGCGCACCGCCGCCTCGTGCGCCAGCTTGAGGTCGAGCGCCGCGGTCTCCCCCACGCCCCTGACCGACTTCAGCTCCTCGACGGTCGCGCCCATCACGCCGCCCAGCGAGCCGAAGCGGGCCAGAAGCTGCTTGGCCAACGGCTTGACGTCGCCGCGCGGGATGGCGCGGAAGAGATAGAGCTCCAGCAGTTCGTAGTCGGGCAGGGCGGAAAGGCCCGCGTCCGCCGCCCGGTCTCGCAGCCGCTCACGATGGCCGAGATAGTGTGGCTTGTCAGAGGCCGTCTTGGCCTTCGCCGCACGCGCCGGCGCCGCCCACAGGTCGGGCTGCGGCGAGGCGTCTTCCACGGCGAACTTGGCGTCCATGGGGCGCTAGTGTTCCCCATGCGTTCTCTTTTGGCAAGGCCGAGCTAGCCGCCCGTCACCTTGACCGTGTTGTCGTCGGAGTTGCGGTCGATGCGTTTGTTGTAGGGATCGACGCCGGCGAAGAGCGGCTTCTTGGGCACGGTGACGGTGTAGGTCTGGGTCCCGGTCTTTACCGAGAG
The DNA here is from genome assembly GCF_004799515.1 of Phenylobacterium sp. Taxonomy (GTDB): domain Bacteria; phylum Pseudomonadota; class Alphaproteobacteria; order Caulobacterales; family Caulobacteraceae; genus Phenylobacterium. The sequence continues at coordinate 454,519 of NZ_SSMX01000026.1, forward strand.
CGGCTTCATGAAGAGCACGTCCTTCGCCGAGAAGTCCTTCTTGCCGGGCTCGGCGGTGAAGACGCCGATGTCGACCACCTCGTCGGTGAGGGGGGCCTCGGTCTCCTGGCCCTGGCCGTTGGCGTAGAGCTTCTTGGCGTCGATCGTCAGGATCACGTCCCACTGGCCGTCGGGGCGCTTCCGGGCGACCGCGGTCTTCGCCTTGAAGTCGTAGAGGGTGATCTTCTCGAAGAGGTCGGTGATCAGCTGCTGCTTGTTGGGCGGAGCGACGGCGCGGAAGTCGGCGACCAGTTCGGCGGCGTTGGGGTAGGGCGCGGGCTTGAAGGCGTAGTCGTGCAGGTATTTGCGCAAGGCCGCGTTGACCGCGTCCTCGCCGATCTCGTCCTGCAGCCGGTACATGACCAGCGAGCCCTTGCGATAGTGGATGTAGCCCTGGTTCTCGACCTTCTCGAGCGGCAGCTCCTCCAGGGCCTCGCCGCCGCGGGCCTTCAGGTAGCTGTCGAGCTCATACTTCAGGAACTTCCGGATCATGTCCGGCCCATACATGTGCTTCATCACCATCAGGGCGGAGTACTGGGCGAAGGTCTCGATCAGCATGGTGTCGCCCTGCTCGTCGGCGCTGACCGCCTGGTGGCCCCACCACTGGTGGCCGAGTTCGTGGGCGCCGACGTAGGTCACCATGTCGATGCGCGAGGGGTCGCTGTCGTTGTCGGCGATGAACACCAGGCCTTCGGACCAGGGCACGGTGTTGGCGAAGGACTGGGCGAAGCTGCCGGCGAAATCGGGAAACTCCAGGAACCGCAGCTGGCGGAACTGGTAGGGGCTGAAGTTCACGTCGAAGTAGTCCAGCCCCGCCTTGGCGGTGCGGATCATCCGCTCGACGTTCCAAGGGTGCTGCGGGTCGTAATAGACGCTGATCGCCACGCCCCGGTAGGTCTCGGTCTTCACCGCGTACTTGGCCGACTGCAACGAGAAGAAGTTCATCATTGGGGAGTCGGAGACGAAGTGGGCGGTTCGCCGGCCGCCGGACACTGTCTCGGAGACCTTGTAGCCCGGCGCGATCGGGATCTGGTCGGCCACGGTGGACAGCGTGATGTCGCTGGACACCCAGTCGCTGTCGCTGCGCAGCGCGTTGTGCCGGGCGCCGGAGGGATCGCCCAGCTTGGGCGGCCGCAGTTCCGGCGGCAGGCCGTACTTGCGCCGCTTCGACCGGTCGGTGAGCAGGAGGTTGCGGTCCATGCCCAGGACCGGCGCCACGTCGTAGTTGTTGAGGAAGGTTCCGTTGTCGACGACGTTCTTCCAGTTACGGCTGTTCTTGAAGCCGCGTTGCGCGCGCTCGGTGGTGAAGCCGATGGTGCGGGTCTCGCCGGGCGCCATGGGCTGGTCGAAGGCGAAGACGCGGTAGTTGAAGCGGCCGAAGTCGGTCTTCTGGCGCGCGCCCTGGACCGACAGCTCGCGGACCTTCAGGTCCCGGTCGGCGAAGCGGACATGCACCTCGGAGAGCGGAGCCCCGGTGCGGTTCTGGATCTGATAGCTGCCGCGCGTCACCACCTTCGGGTCGTGCGGATAGAGCGCGACATCCAGCTTCACCGCCGTGACGGTCGGCTGTGGCGTGTCGTGGAACCGCCAGAGCGCCTTCTCGTAGTCGGCCAGGAACCGCTCGTCGTCGAGGTGGGTCCGGTAGGGGTTCCAGACGTGGGTGTTCAGATAGATGTAGCCGCCCATGCCGACGAAGGCCGCCAGACCCAGGGCCAGGAGGGCGCCGGCGGGGCCCTTCAGGCGGCCCGGCAAGCGGCGCAGGCGCGGGCCGAAGCGGGTCTCCGATCCCCGGCGCCACAGGCCGTAGGCCAGCACGGTCAGCACGAGGGCCAGGGCCGACCAATAGAGCCGCAGGGCGTAGGGCCCGATCCAGAAATGCCCCTGGCCGTTCATGTCGGAGATCGGGACGTCGGGTGAGAGGCCGTACTGGTAGAGGACGTCCTCGAGCCCCAGGTTGTTCAGCACGACGGTCGAGATCAGGTAGAGGACCATCACGCCCCAGCCCACGAACTTGTGGGGGACCAGGGCCTGGATGAAGATCGCCAGCACCGCGATCAGGATCGCGTCGATCGACTGCGGGACGATCCACCACAGCAGGTATTCGAGGGGCGCGAAGCCGAAGTAGCCCTTGATCGCCTGGACGATCATGGCGACCGCCATGCTCATCACAAAGCTGGAGATCAAGACCAGCGAAATGGCCAGGGTCTTGGGGACGATGAAGGCCCAGTCTGGGACCGCCGTGGCGTCGATGATCTCGCCGGTCTTCTTCTCGCGTTCGCGCCAGACCAGTTCGCCCGCGTAATAGATGGCGATGATGATGCTCATGAAGCTGAAGATCCCGGCGAGCGCCTGGATCATCACCCGCGTCACCGGATAGGTGCGGCCGCCGTAGAGGCTGATGTCGGTGGAGAGCCACAGGTTGACCACCGACAGTAGGGCGGCCAAGGCCAGCAGGACGAAGTAGGCGGGGCTCTTGAACACCTGGCCCAGGTCCAGCCAGGTGCGCGCCCAGAGCTGGGCGCGGGCGGTGGCGGCGTTGAAGACCGGCTTGGGAAGCGGCCCGGCGTGGGGCGCGGGCGCGGCGGTTTCCTCGGCGGCGGCCAGGCGGGCGGCCTTCTTCTGGTCGCGGGAGACCTTGCCGGTCTCGAAGCGGAACAGGCGGTAGGCCAGCGCCAGGACGCCGAAGCCGATCCCTGTCCACAGCAGTTTGTTCCACAGGATGTAGCCGCCGATGGCCGGGACCATGGCGTTGCGTTCGCTGGCGGTCCAATAGCGGGTGGCCAGGCTGAAGGCGGAGATGCCGTTGGGCTCCCACAGCGCCGCGGTGGTCTCCAGGCCCTGGCGGCTGAGCACCAGGCTGAAGACCGAGCGCAGGATGATAAAGCCGACGACGCCGACATAGGCCCACATCATCGAGCGGGTGACCGTGGCGAGCGTGAAGAAGATCGCCGAACTCAGGAACAGCACCGGCAGCGCCAGGTAGAAGTAGGCGAAGGCGTAGGCGCCGGGGAAGAGCGGCCCGATCGTCTCCTTGTCCACCCACGGCATCAACGAGCCCAGGAAGAAGCCGACCGGCACCGCCAGGAAGCTGAGGGCGGCGGCCAGGTAGGCGCCGGTGAAGCGGCCGTAGAGGTAGTCGAACTTGCTGACCCGGGTGGAATAGATCAGCGGCCCGTAGCCGGTGTCATCGTCGCGCACGACCACATTGGCCACGAAGGCGGTGGTCACGAACATATAGATGACCGCGAAGATCAGGCTGGACTGGGCGATCACCCAGGGCGCGTTCTTGTGGACGTTGGCGGTGTTGCCGAGCTGGATGTTGTCGGACGCCACCGCGCCGAAGGCCAAGAGGGCGAAGATGATCACCGCCACCCAGAAGACCGGCTGGCGCGTCTGGTAGCGGAACTCGAAGCTCGCGATCTTGAAGAACATGCCCCGGCCCCCGGTCAGGCGGCTTGGCGGGCGGCGGCCAGCGTCGAGAAGTAGACATCCTCCAGCCCGCCGGTGACCGGGGTGAAGCCGTCGCCGGGGTCGGCGTCGGCGGCCACATGGATCACCGTGCGGCCGGCGAACAGGCGGGTGGAGATCACCTGGTATCTGGCCTTGGCGGCCTCCAGCTCGGCCTTGTCGATGGTCTTCATCCAGATGCGCCCCACGAGCCCGGCCATCAGCTCGGTGGGCGCGCCTTGGCGCACGATCCGGCCGTCGACGATGATCGCCATGGCCGGGCAGAGGTCCGCCACGTCCTCGACGATGTGGGTCGACAGGATCACCACCACATGCTCGCCGATCTCGGCGAGGAGGTTCAGGAAGCGGTTGCGCTCTTCCGGATCGAGGCCGGCGGTGGGCTCGTCGACGATGATCAGGCTGGGGTCGCCGATCAGCGCCTGGGCGATGCCGAAGCGCTGACGCATGCCGCCGGAGAAGCCGGCCAGCGCCTTCTTGCGCACGCTCCACAGGTTGGTCTGGTTGAGCAGGCTCTCCACCGTCTCGCGGCGGGCCTTGCCGTCGGCGACGCCCTTCAGCACGGCCATGTGGTCCAGCATGTCGTGGGCCGAGACTCGCGGGTAGACGCCGAAGTCCTGCGGCAGGTAGCCCAGGGTGCGGCGCAGCTGTTCCGGCTCGGCGATCACGTCGATATCGCCGAAGCGGATCGAGCCCGAGGTGGGCGTCTGCAGGGTGGCGATGGAGCGCATCAGCGTCGACTTGCCCGCGCCGTTGGGGCCCAAGAGGCCGAACATCCCGGTGGGGACCTCGAGGTTCACGTCATCGAGGGCGCGCGTCCCGTTGGCGTAGACGTGCGTGAGGCTCTTGATCGACAGCAAGGCGCGCGCTCCCAGTGGCGCGCGCACGCTGCCCCGTTTCGCCACAGGGTGGCAAGTTAGCGAGCTGTAACCTTGTGACGTCCGTCAGGTCAGGGCTGCGGGCATTCTGCTGAGGTCCCCGCGCCAGACCTTCTTGGCCTCGGCCATATCCTTGGCGGCCTCGGCGGCGTGGCCCTGTTTGGCTTCGGCTTGCGAGAGGACGCGCAGCGCGAGGGCGTCGTCGGGCCAGCCGACCAGGCTGGCCTTGGCTTCGCGGACGGCGTCGTCGGGCTTGCCGGCGGCGAGGTCGGCCTGCGCCAGGCTCCGGCGGACCGGATACCACCAAGGCGGCGGGTCGAAGTTGCGGGCGACGGGATAGACCTTGTCCTGGCGCTGGGCGGCGCGGGCGAAGAGCTCGGCGGCCTTCTCCGGGCGTCCGGACATCAGCTCCGCGCGGCCGTGCAGCACGTCGGCGGCGATGCTGGCGGTGTCGGCATTGCCGGTCTCGCCGGCCTTCAGGGCCTCGATCAGGAGGGCGAGGACGACATCGCCCTCGTGGCGCACGCCGGCCGCGTCGCCCTGGGCGGCCAAGGCCTCCCCCCTGGCGTAGTGGCGGTAGATGCGCACCAGGCGTGGATCGCCGGGGGCGTCGGTGAGTGCGAGCGCGCGGGCGGGAGCATAGCGGCCATAGGCCACCAGGCTGCGGGCGTCGACAGTGGCGCGCCGGTCGGCGGGACGCTCCACCCGGGTCAGGCCCGGCGGGATCATGGTCGGGCTCTTGTCGCCGCTGACTGGGAAGGCGACGTCGGCGTGGTCGGCGTACTTCAGCGCCAGCCGGGCGTCGCCCGCCATCAGGGCGCCCGCCAGGCCGAAGGTGTAGTTGTGCAGGTAGTACATCTGGCTGGAGAGCGGGCCCGCGTAGCCGAACCGCGCCTCGGTGTCGGCGTCGACCTTCAGGGCCTCGGCGTCGACGATGGCCACCTGCTCGTACTGGCCGACGTGCATAAGGGTGTGGGCGGCCATGTGCACCAGGTGGCTGGCGCCGGGCGCCAGGCCCGCCAGCTTCTCGGCGTAGGGCAGGGCGTCGGCGGGGCGGCCGGCGAACTCGGTGGCGTGGATGTAGTAATGGATCGCCGCGGTGTCGTCGGGATGGCGCGCCAGCACCCCCTTGATCAGCTCGGTGGCGCGGGCCACGCCCGCCGCGTCGGACCCGCGGCCCGGGATCATCAGGGCCTGGGCGGCCAGGTTGGCGATCTCGTCGTCGGTGGGATAGCGGCGGGCGAGGTCGTCCATCGCCTTGCCGTAGGCCAGGTCGCGGCTGGGGTTGTCCTTGGCGTAGCGGACCAGCAGGGCGTCGACGAGGCCGGCGGCGCGGGGGGCGCCGGGCTTCAGCAAGGCCTTGGCGCGCTGGGCGTGGGTGAGGGCCGTGGCGGTCTGCTCGGCGGTGACGCCGTAGTTCAGCGTCGGCCCCATGCCGAGCGCCACGCTCCACTCGCAAAGCGCGCAGTTGGGGTCGAGGGCGGCGGCCCTGGCGAAGGCGGCGTTGGCCTCGTTGTGGTTGAAGGCGTGGTAGAGGTTGAGGCCCTCGACGTACCAGGCCTGCGCCTGGGCGTTGGCCGTGTCGGCGGGCGAGGTCCCGTTGCCGACGCCGGCCAGCATCACCGCCGGCGTGGGCGTCAGGTGCGCCGCGGCGGTCTTCTCCGCCCCGCAGATGTAGCCGACGCCGAGCTGGGTCGCGTCGGCGCCCACGACGCCCGGCAGGGCCAGGGTGAGCGCGAGGGCGGAGGCGGCGGCTGTTGCGAAGGCGTTCATGGCGGTCCCTCCCGTCGATGCGCGGGAGGGTCGGGCGTTTTCAGCTCTGCGGCAAGGGCGACGCGGCGTAACGCGATGACGGCCTGAATTCGGACCCCGGATCGCGGACACAGGCCTTCACCGGCGTATGGATGTAGTCTCGCACCGTCCAGCACTCCTCGAACACCGAGCAGTAACAGACCTCCACGGACATGCCCTTGCGGTTCAGCGCCTGGTCGAAAAGCTCCCACAAGCGGGCGTTCTCCGGCGTCTTGTCGATCTGGAAGACCACCACATGATCCTTGGAAGCGACGAAGCGTGTGGGCTCGTTGTCGTGCACGTCCTTGAGCGCCTCGACGGCTTCCTCGGCCTCCGCTGGGCCCACGGCCTCACGGACAAGGGTCTTCACGTCGCTGATGTAGTGGCCACCCAGCTTGATCCTCAGACTACGCTCGTCGGCAGGCCCGACCCCATTGTTCAGCAGCTCGATGGAGATGCGATCCGGCCCGCCTGGGTTGGCGTCGTTGAAACCGGAGACGAGGTACGGATAGGAGTTGGCCTTCAGCAGGCGTGACTCGATGCCGGCGTTGTAGACCGCGATCCCGATCGAGCAGATCGAGATCACGAGGGCCGAGATCGCCGTGGTCCACTCCAGCCAACGGGGAAGGCTGGAGGCCTTGTGCGGCGGGTGGGGCGGTTCGGGGATCTCGGGCGCCATGGCCGGAGCTAAGCGGCTTCGGTCCGGTTCGACAAGCTCGGGAGGTGGCTAGGCGAGCGGGATCCAGATGCCGTGGGCGAAGGTCTTGAGGCCGCCGCTCGCCGCGGGGTCAAAGGCCCATTCGCGGACGCGCTCTTCGCCGACGGCTGTGCGGGAGACGATACGGTGGATGACCGCTCCGGCGGTCAGGCCAGCCGTTCCCCACGCGGCGCGGTAGAAGGGCTTGTTGCTGATCTCGACCACCGTTTCGCCGAGCCCCGCGAGCCGGGCCTCGATCGCCTTCCGGCCCTGCCTGCGTCGCAACGCAAGGCTCCAAATCGAACTCGTGGCCGCCAGCACCGCGATCAGCGACGCCGCCATGGACACGGTGATCGCGGGTAGGTGCACGGCGTTCCCCTAGGCGCCGATCACCGGCGGCTTGAAGAGGCCGGTGGGCGAGGCGGTGAAGATCTCGTAGCCGGTCTCGGTGACGCCGATGGAGTGCTCGCACTGGGCCGACAGCGACTTGTCGCGGGTGACCGCCGTCCAGCCGTCGGCCAGCAGCTTCACCTGGTATTTGCCGAGGTTCACCATCGGCTCGATGGTGAAGAACATGCCGGGGCGCAGCAGCTCGCCGGTCCCCTTCTGGCCGAAGGGCAGGATGTTGGGGGCGTCGTGGAACACCTTGCCCAGGCCGTGGCCGCAGAAGTCGCGGACCACCGAGCAGCGCATGCTCTCCACATAGGTCTGGATGGCGTGGCCGATGTCGCCGGTGCGCGCGCCGGGTTTCACGACGTCGAGGCCGCGCTGGATCGCCTCGTAGGTCACGTCGATCAGGCGCTTGGCGCGCGGGGCCACCGGGCCCACGCCGTACATGCGGCTGGTGTCGCCGTGCCAGCCGTCGACGATGACGGTCACGTCGATGTTGGCGATGTCGCCCTCGCGCAGGACCCGCTCGCCGGGGATGCCGTGGCAGACCACGTGGTTGGCGCTGATGCAGACGGTCTTGGTGTAGCCGCGGTAGCCCAGGCAAGCCGGGATCGCGCCATGGTCGAGGATGAACTCGCGGGCGAGCGTGTCGAGCCGGTCGGTGACCACGCCCGGGACCACGTGCGGGGTCAGCATGTCCAGGCACTCGGCGGCCAGCTTGCCGGCGACCCGCATGCCCTCGAAGTCGGCGGCGGTGTGGATCTTGATCTGGCCGGTGCGGTGGTCGGCGTCGAGGAGGTCGGTCATGGCGGGTGCGTCGCGTTTCGGGGGCTGGCCTTAAGTCGCAACGATAGCACGGAAATTCAACCGCCGCTTAGCCGGGCGGCGGCGTTCAGGCCTGCCGCGTGTTGCTCCAGACCACCTGAGCCACGCCGACCAGGGCCAGCAGCGCGCCCCAGGCCACCCAGCGCTTGTCGCCGACCATGAAGCCCACGCGGAAGGCGATGTTCAGCCCCTGCAGCACCCAGACGCTGCCCATGGCGATCATCAGCAGGCCGAGCAGAGAGCTTATGATCCGCATGACGATGTTGAAGAGAGCCTGCATCCGTCGACGTCCCCATTTTCAGCGTGGCGGCAGTCTGCGCGGTCCCGCGCCTTTACGCTAGCGTAAGCTCGCCCGCGCCGGTCCAGGGGATCCGCCGGGCGATGCGGACGCCCGCCGTATCGATGTCGCAGGCGTAGACCAGCACCTCGACGCCCGCGGCGGCGGCATGGGTGAGGCCGGCGGCGAAGGCCGGGTCCAGCTCGGCGCAGGCGGCGAAGGCGTCGCAGTCGGTGCGCTGGACGACGAACAGGACCACGGCGCGGTCGCCCTGGGCGACCATGGCCTCCAGCGCGCGCAAGTGGCGGGCCGAACGGGCGGCGACGCAGTCGGGGAACTCGGCGAGGGTCCCGGCGCGGCGCAGGTGGCAGTTCTTGATCTCCAGCCAGCAGGGCGCGCGATCCGGCGCCTCCAGCAGGAAGTCCACGCGGGAGGCCTCGCCGTACTTCACCTCGCGGCGGTGGCGGGCGTACGCGGTCAGCTCTGGGATGGCGTCGGCGGCGAGGGCTTCGGCGACTAGGCGGTTGGGGTGCATGGTGTTGACGCCCACCAGGCCGCCGTCGGCCTCGACCAGCTCCAGGGTGTGGGCCAGCTTGCGCTTGGGGTTGTCGACGCGGGAGACCCAGGCGCGCAGGCCCGGCGTGTTGAGGCCCAGCATGGCGCCCGGGTTCGGGCAGTGGGCGGTGACCTCGGTCCCGTCGTCCAGGGCCACGTCGGCGAAGAAGCGCTTGTAGCGGGCGACCAGGGTTCCGCGGGCCAGCGGCGAGGGGAAGTCCATCAGGGCGTGGTCTTGATGCAGTCGGAGACGCCGCGGCAGCTCAGGCCGGAGGCGCAGACTTTTCCGGTGAACGCCTTCAGCAGGTGGAAGCGCCGATAGGCGTCGAGGGTGGCGTTGTTGCCGCAGGAGAGACCGGCTTCGATGCGGGCGCAGCGCGCGCCGACCGTATCCTGCAGGGCGCGCGCCTGGGCTGAGGTCAGCCGGTTCGCGAACCCCTCCATGAACCCGTCGAGGTCGGCCGGGCTCAGCTTCTGCAGATTCTGCGCGGGGCACTGGCGCGCGAGTTCAGCGAAGAACGGCCGTTCCGATCGCGGCGTCTGGGCCTGGCCGGCGAGGGGCAGGGCGAGAAGGGCGATGGCGGATGCGAAGGCGAGGCGCATGCTACGCTCCAGACGAGAACTTACGGGCCCGTCCTTAAGTCCATGGGGGCGAGTTTGCTACGGGCTCCGGCAAGCTCAAGGACCGGGCTTCGCCCGGGGCCGCCACGCGGCGAGCCTTCAGGCTCGTCCTTGACCTTGCCGGAGCCCGTAGCTCCAATCTGGCCATGGGCTGTAAGGCTCTCCAGCATTCTCAAGAATGCCGGCGGACACACCGAAATCGAGGATGCATCGGCATGGCGGCTGCAACGACCGACGGGCGCGTCACCGCCGCGGTGCTGATCATCGGCGACGAGATCCTGTCGGGGCGCACCCAGGACACCAACCTGCGCGACATCGCCCGCTATCTGGCGGTCCACGGCGTGGACCTGGCCGAGGCGCGCACCGTGCCGGACGTGCACGAGGAGATCGTGGCGGCGCTGAACGCGCTGCGGTCCCGCTACGACTACGTGATCACCACCGGCGGGATCGGTCCGACGCACGACGACATCACCGCCGACGCGGTGGCGGCGGCGTTCGGCGTCGAGCTCTATGAGCATCCGGAAATCGTGGCGCTCTTGCAGGCGCGCTGGGGCGGCGAGGTCAACGCCGCACGCCGGCGGATGGCCCGCGTGCCCGTGGGCGGCGAGCTGGTGAAGAACCCGGTGCAGGGCCCGCCCGGCTTCACCATCGGCAACGTCTTCACCCTGGCGGGCGTGCCCGCGATCATGCGCGGCATGCTGGAGGACGTCGGCCCCAGGCTGAAGGGCGGGGCGGTGACTGTGTCGCGGACGGTGCGGGTGGAAGGCTCCGGCGAGGGCGTGATCGCCGCACCCCTGGAGGCGGTGGCCAAGGCGCACCCGGCCATGTCGCTGGGCAGCTATCCGTTCTTCGGCGAGGGCGGGTTCGGCTCCAACCTGGTGCTGCGCGGGCGCGACCCGGCCGAGCTGGCGGCGACGGTGGCCGAACTGATCGCCGCCCTGGCCGCTGCCGGCATAATGGGCGCCCGCGAGATCGAGCCGGCAAACTGACGGCGCCGTCATTGTGCCAACGCGCCACATCCCCTATGGGGAAATTATATCCCAGATTGCGCGTTCTTTGAGGAGAGCCCTGCTTTGTTTCTGAGTGCAATGATCGCGTCGGCCCTGTTCATGGCCGACACCCCCGCCGTGGCCGACGCCGCCAAGACCGACGCCCCGCCGGCCAAGGCCGCCGACGCCCCGGCCGCGAAGCCGAAGGTGGTCTGCCATACGGAGTCGGTGACCGGCAGCCTGACGCCGAAGAAGACCTGCTACAACGTCGAGCAGTCGGCGGAGCGCAAGCAGGAAGAGCGCCAGGACCTCGAGAAGATGCAGCACCGCTGATCGTCTTCCGCGGCCCACGGCGGGCGTGACGGACCGTCACGCAATGTCATCCGCCCTGTGGATAAGCCTGTGGGGCAATCCTGAACGCTGAGGCGCGTTTGGGAGCGGGTGCTCATCGCCGCTTCCGGCGTGGCCCGGGGTCTCGACATCTGAGCGGCGCCGGCGCGGAGTGCCGCATCACAGGTTCGGCGAAGCGGCGCGGGATTAATCGGCCCTTCGCTTTTAGCGCCGATGCTCTGGCGACCTACGTACCGGTGTTCTTCCTCCTAAATCCCGCCCGGGGGGGCGATCTTCGTGGCCGAGACCTACCGCAGCATGCGGGCGCTGGAGAAGACGGCGTCCACCAGCCGGGTGCTGAACCTGGCCGCGCTGGCGGTGAAGCACGCCAACAATCCCGACCACAGCGCCAAGCCGCTCTTCATGGCGCCGGCCCTGAACGCCGCGGTGATCCTGAAGCATCGCCTGCGCGCCAACGAGATCGGCACCGTCGCCACCGTGCGGCGCACGGCCACCAAGCTGATCGTGCCCTTCGAACGCTCGGACCTCAGCCTGGGCGGCCGCTCGCTGTTCGTCGGCGACCGCGGCTGGATGGAGAGCCTGCAGGAGCTGGCCGGGGTCAGCCACGACCTGGGCCGCGACGCCGGCGTGCTGGAGGCCCTGGACGAGCTGCCGTCCCTCGATCCCTTCCTGCTGCGCGAGCACATGCGCCGGCGCGGCTTCGAGATCGCCGACACCCACTTCGAGATTTCCAGCCACGACCTTGACGCCATGCAGCAGTTCGTGGGCCGCGAGATCAGCCGGCTGATCGACCTGGCCTACAAGGGCCGCTCCTCCAGCGACGCCAGCACGACCCGCCTGGTCGAGGCCCTGCTGTCCAGCCGCAACGACGACCGCCTGGAGCCCCTGCGCCTGACCCTGCGCCTGGAGGGCGACAGCTACCGCGAGGGCATCTTCGCCTGGAAGGGCTTCCTCTACTACAAATGGGTGCTGAACAGCCTGTGGCCGAAGCTGCGCGAGGTGATGGTCGAGCTCTTGCAGGTGAAGACCGTGGGCCCGCGCGATTTTGAGCACGAGGGCCTGGTGCGCACCATGAAGGTGCGGCTGCACGACAATATCGAGCGGCAGGTGAAGTCGGTGGCCGACTACCTGCGGGTCTATGACCAGGTGTTCGAGGAGCTGACCCGCGACGGCAACGCCACGGCCTTCCGCGACTTCCTGCTGCGCTCGCCGGAGATGCTGGTGAAGCTGGGCGAGGGCACCGGGGTGGTCAGCCATATCGCCTCGTTCTGGCGCTTCCGCTTCCCGAAGGGCAAGCCGCTGGAGGCCAATGTCGGCGAGTTGCTGGACATCCTGCAGGACTTCGAACAAGGCCTGGGCGCCGAGGCCACGGCGATGGCGGCCTAGGGGCGGCCTTATTCGGCGGCCTGGGCCGGACCCCTGAGCCGGGGCGGCGACGGGCGCCGCGCCATGGCCCTGGCCTGAACCCGTCCGACGCAAGCGGCTTAAAACTCCGAGCCCGGCGCGCTATGACGGCCCCTGCGCGGGCGTGGCGGAATTGGTAGACGCAGCGGACTTAAAAGCGTTTTCCGGTCGATGAACCCGTAAAGTTACGTGGTCTAATCAACGACTTACGGGCTGCGACCGAACGCCGGACGAGTTACACATGTCTTACACAGTTTGCCCCTCAAAGGGTGAGGTGAGACATGGCTTCCGACAGCCACACCCTCATGGACGGCAAGGTCCATGTGTACCGACGTGAGAACAGCCGGTTCTGGCAGTGCGCCGTCTTTCTCGGGGGCCGCAACCATCGGGCCAGCACCCACCAGGATAATCTGGCCCTTGCCATGGAGTTCGCGCGGGACTGGTACGTAGACCGCTACGCCGATGATCGGCTATGCCGCCGCGGCATCCCACTGCCCGAGATTGCCGAGCTCTATGACGGCGCTGTCCCGACTGACGGGCGTCGCCGTCACAAACCCGCAGGCCGTACCTTCCGAGAAGCTGCGGAGGCCTTCGTCGGAGAGTACGAAGTCATCACAAACGGCGAGCGGAACGCGAGCTACGTCGCGGCGAAGTCGCGTCACCTCAAGCTCTACCTGACCCCCTTCTTCGGCGACACGCCGCTTTCGGAGATCACCGCGGGCTCCATCCAGGAATACCGCGTTCGCCGCATGTCGCTTCCTACCGACGAGGCGTCGGCGCCGCCCGTCCTGGGCGGTCGGCGCCGGGGAAGGCCGGCGCGCAACACGCTCCATCAGGAGATGGTCACCCTCCGCCAGGTGCTGAAGACCGCCAACAGGAAGGGTTGGCTTGCGGCGCTGCCTGACATGTCTGCGCCGTACAAGATGTCTGGGAAAATCTCGCATCGCGCCTGGTTCTCGCCCGACGAATACAAGCGCCTCTACGAGGCCACCCGCGCGCGCGCCAAGAACCCAAAGAACGAGCGGTGGCGGCACGAATCCAAACAATTCCACGACTATGTACTGTTCATGGGCAACACCGGCCTGCGGCCGGACGAAGCCTCGCGGTTGGAATATCGCGACATCAACGTGGTGGTCGACGAGGACACAGGCGACCGCATTCTTGAGATCGAAGTTCGCGGTAAGCGGGGCGTCGGCTTCTGCAAGAGTATGCCGGGCGCCGTCGAGCCGCTGCGCCGACTACGCAAGCGCAACGACCCGAAGCCCACTGACCTGGTGTTTGGGCCAGTCCAGCGGGAGTTGCTCAATGCGGTGCTGGACGAACTCGACCTGAAGAAGGATCGCGAGGGCAATCCCCGCACGGCCTACAGCCTGCGCCACACCTACATCTCAATGCGGCTGATGGAGGGGGCGGACATCTACCAGATCGCCAAGAACTGCCGGACCAGCGTGGAGATGATTCAGAAATTCTACGCCTCGCACATCGTCAACACGTTGAACGCCGCCGCGATCAACGTCCGCAAGAAGTCTAAGCCGCGGAACGCAGGTTCCGCGAAACAGGCGCCGGCGAACGCCAAGGCGCCCATCCGGGCGAACGCCCTTACCCGGCCTCGGCTGGCGCGTACGCGCTGACTATGGCAATCCCAGACTGCTACGCGGGCGTGGCGAAATTGGTAGACGCAACGGACTTGAACTGAAGACCTGAGTGCGCCGGCGGAAACGCTGGACGTAGAACCGCTCAAATTCGGGGAACCCTGTCAGATGGCGATCCCGAGCCAAGCCCACCGAGGCTCCGGCCTCTCGGGAAGGTGTAGAGACTAGACGGGCGGCGCCTAAGGCCTAGCGGCTATGGCGAAGGGATAGTCCAGACCACGAACGCCGACGGCGGCGGCGAAAGCCGAAGTGGTACGAAAATCCGTAGGGCCGAAAGGCTCGTGCCGGTTCGACCCCGGCCGCCCGCACCAATCCCAACTTCGCAAGCTGAAGTTTGGACGGTCTCCTTAACGGCGGCACGCGAGCCTAGCTGGTAGCAGACTGTTCCCGACTCATTCGCGACGTTCAAACCGGCTAGGTGGCCAAAGGCTCATTCTGCCGCGCGGGTTGACTGGGTGCATAAGGTTGCATAATGTTGCGGTATGTCACCAAGCGATGCCCCAGACTTCTTAACTCTTGCCGAGGCCGCCGAGTATGTCGGCGTCTCGAAGGACACCCTTCGAAGGTGGGATGCCTCCGACAAGCTCAAGCCGGTGCGTCGCCCCGGAAGCGGCTATCGCTTCTATCGCCGGCCTGATCTTGAGCCATATCGGCTCGAGTATCGGCGCGCCGAACAGGCCGCCGACGTGCCAGACCATATGTTTCAGACCCTGACTGCGGACATTGAGGCGAACCCCAAGATCCGCGAGCCGCAGCAGGGTGCCCACCGGGCAGTGCGCACTCACTTCGAAGCTTCGAACGAGCCGGTGATCCTGCAGATTCCCGTCGGATGCGGAAAGACTGGCGTGATTGCGACATTGCCCTTCGGCGTCGCCAAAGGGCGCGCGCTCGTCATCACACCCAATTTGACAATCCGGTCGGGCGTCGCGGAGTCGCTCGACATCAGCAACCCTAAAAATTTCTGGCGGCGGACAGGCGCTCTCCACGATTTTTCGGCAGGACCATTTCGCGCTGTTTTGGATGGCGTCGATGCCAATCTCCACGACTGCAATGCGAGCCAGTTCGTCGTCACCAACATCCACCAATTGGCTAGCTCTGCCGATCGCTGGCTCCCGCAGTTTCCGCCCAACTATTTCGACATAATCATGATCGACGAAGGCCACCACAACGTGGCCCCGAGCTGGGCAAAGGTCTTCGATCGCTTTCCGAATGCCAAGGTCGTCAGTCTGACGGCGACGCCGTTCCGCGGAGACGGATCGCGGCCGGTCGGGAAGGTTATCTATCGCTACCCGTTCACCAGGGCGATGGTGAAGGGGTACATCAAGCAGATTCACTCGCGGAACGTCGCGCCGTCTGAGCTGTCCTTCAGCTACCGTGACGATACGAAAAGGCACACACTGGAAGAGGTGTTAGCCTTGCGCGAACACGCCTGGTTCCGGCGGGGCGTCGCGTTGGCGCCGGAGTGCAATCGTCACATCGTCGATGCCAGCATCAAGTATCTTCAGGAGCTACGAGAGCGCAGCGGTTTCCGTCACCAGATCATCGCCGTTGCCTGTTCCGTCGACCATGCCCGTCAGGTGCGCGGCCTGTACGAAGAGCGAGGCCTGAAGGCGGCCGAAATCTATGGTGAGATGGATCGGGACCGGCAGGACGCCATTCTTGCCGACCTTCGCAGCGGCAAGCTTGATTGCATTGTCCAGGTGCAGATGCTCGGCGAAGGCTTCGATCATCCGCCCCTGAGCGTCGCGGCCATCTTCCGGCCGTTCGCAAGCTTGTCGCCCTACATCCAGTTCGTCGGACGCGTGATGCGCGTCGTCCATGAGGCGAAGCCGGACCACCCGGACAATCACGCCTTCGTAGTCTCGCATGTGGGCTTGAACACCGACGCCCATTGGGACGATTTTCGCGAACTCGATTTCGATGACCAGGCGATGGTCAAGAAGTGGCTAGAAGCCGGCGACGAGAATGGCGATGGCGACGGATCAGGAGAGCCCCGTCGCTTCGACATTGGCATGTTGGTCGATAACGAGATTGTCGGCTCGTTCATCAATCGGTCGTTCCTTGACCCGGAAGACGATCGCGTCCTGGAAGAGATGCTGGACCACGAGATTGGAGCGGGGCTACGCCTGCGCGACGTCATCGCAAAAGACAAGCTCAGGGAGACGTTGCGCCGAAAGCAGCGGGAGCTGTCTCAGGTCAGCAGCTCCGGCGACCTTCCGGTGCAGCCGCAGGCGCGGCGAGTTGGCGCGCGCAAGAGGCTCTCCGAACGCACAGGCTCCGTCGTCGCCCGTATTCTCAAGGATCTGAAGCTCTCGCCCGCCGGCCGCGAGGTCGGCCAGCGAGACAAGACCGTCGCGGGGCGTGACAACCGAGCCGCCGTTACATCGCTGCTGAACAACGCGATCAACGAACATCTCGGGATTAAGTCCGGGAGCCGCCAGGCGCCCGACGCAGGCGACAACGAGGACGCACTGGCTGCGCTCGATATGCTGGGAGACAACGTGCGTGACTCCCTAAGGGAGAAGAACAATGGCTAAAGTCAGGGACATTCTGATCGACGTGAAGATCGAGCAGGCACAGCGCCAGCGTAAGTGTCGAAGGAATGGCTCTCACGTCATCGCGAAGGGTGAGTGGTGTCTCGTTGTTCGGACGAACGCCACGAATGATGACTACAGCTATAGCCGAGACGCCGCGAAGCCCATGCTCGATGCGGCTTGGGCAAAGCTAAAGGCCATTTACGAAGGGCTGGGAATGTCACCGCCTGCGAGCTGAAGCGCGGGGGAATGGGCGAGGGCCCTAAGCACGAGTTCGAGAAGCCTCGACTTCCGCCGTGATAGCCGTGACGCTCACGAAATCACTCCCGATCTGCGTCTGGAGCCTGCAGTCGCATTCCTTGCCTTGGCTTAGTCTGCGAGCACGCTTTGAAGCGCCTCCGGACAGCGCGACCTTGTCGGCAACCACGTCGACGAGCAGGTCATGCCAGGCGACCACCCCGGTGATTCCGGTGCCGATTGACTTGGCAACGGCTTCCTTCGCCGCGAACAGTGATGAGAACGCAATGGCGGAGTCATTCTGCTCGCACGCCCAGAGCTGTTCCGTCGCTGAGAACAGCCGGTTCAGGAAAGGTTGGCCAGTGCGCTCGATGGCCTCCCTCATCCGGTCAACGACTACGACGTCCGTGCCCACGCCGATGATCTTCGCTCCAGGCGGAAACAAAAATCGGACACTGGATGTTTGATTTTCGGACATGACGATGGTATATGCACCGGCAGAAGGGAGCTGTCGATGGCAAACCTCGAAGCGACGCCGGCAACATCGAGTCCGAACTTTCCCGCTGCGGAACTCGCGTCAATCCTGCGAGAACATCTCATCAAAGTGGTCCGCGCGCGGTTCCGGCGTAAGGGCCTGCCGCTCCCCACATCGGACGACGAAGTCGTTGTGATGGTCGTCGAGCTCGACTCGATGACCGTGGTCGAACTGCTTTCAAACCTCGACGATCTTGTGCCGTTCAAGGTCACGGAGAGTGTCGTCAAGGCTGGCGGCTACGACACCATCTCCGCCGCGGTGGAGCACGTGGTAGGTCGTCTCGCCGCCAAATGGGCGAAGCATCACTCGGGAGTAACAGTATGACGAGCGACATCCGGGACGACGAAGCGGAGCGCCGTCAGCTCGGTGAAAAGCTACGGGCCGCCAGGGAATACGTTGGTTATTCGCAGGACGAGGTCGCGGCCTTCCTGAAGCTGCCGCGAACGGCGGTAACGAACATCGAGAGCGGCGCGCGGAAAGTCGAGGCGCTGGAACTCAAACGCTTAGCTGAACTTTATCGGCAGCCGGTCGATCATTTTACGGGCGAAGAGGATTCGGCGGGCTCGGCTCTTCCAGCGGATGTCGCGCACCTGGCGCGCCAAGCCGCAAAGCTCTCCCTCAAGGATCGCGAGGAACTGGGCCGGTTTGCCGATTTTCTCAAGACTAGGGCTGCTGGCGGTCCAACATGACGGAAGGTGCCAGCAACATCCGCCGGGCCGTGCTGGAAGCAACGCGCCTTCATCGCGACCTTGCGATCCAGGCTCGCGTGATCCGCGGTGAAGGCCGGGTCGACGTTTACGACACGATAGCGCGCCTGGGTGTCCCGCTATTCTTCACGCACCTGGATGGCCTTCTCGGTGCCTACTACCGAAAACCTGCGGCCGGGATCCTCGTCACGACCGAGCGGCAGCAGAGCCTCCAGAGATTCACCGCGGCCCATGAGCTAGGCCACCACTACCTCGGCCATTCGCCGAGCCTAGATGATGAGGCTGGCGCCTTGCGGCGGCAGCCGTTCTTCGCAAAACGCGACGAGGATTTGCAGGAGGTTGAGGCGGAAACGTTTGCTGCTGCCTTCCTCCTGCCTCGCTGGCTGCTCGACTGGCATTGTGAACGGCAGAGCTGGACTGACCAGGACCTGCTTGATCCGGTCAGAGTCTACCAGCTGTCGCTGCGGGTGGGCATGAGTTTCACCGCGACCGTATGGACCCTGTTTCGCTATGACGTCTTCGACCTCAGCGTCGCGCGCGCTATGGCTGACGTCGCTCCGAAAAAGATCAAACAGACGATCCTGAGAGGGTACGCCCCCACCAGCTATCGCGGTGACGTCTGGCTCTTGACTGAGCGAGACGCTGATCTCCGGGTCGAGGGTGGTCCTGAAGACTTGATCGTCGTGCGGCTCGAAGAGCAGAGCGGCGCTGGCTACATGTGGCGCGTCGAATCGATCGATGGGCGGAGCCTCGCCGTCGTCTCCGATGGTCGGCAGGGCGATCCAACCGACGAAGTTGGCGGTCCAACGCTCCGACAGATCACCACTGAGGCACGACGCCGTGGGCTTGGCGAACTCCGCCTTGCGGAAACCCGCCCATGGCAGCCAGCGCAACCTCGGCAAACCTTTGCGATCACGTATAACCTCGCGGGCGCAGAACGGCAGGGCTGGTACTCCCGTCAACGGCAGAGCCACTTCGAGAGCCTGAGGGCGGCCTGATGCCGCTCGACATCGCCCAGGATCTCCGATCCCGGTTCGGCACCGCTCGCGACCAGGGCGAGCGACCGACCTGCATGGCATTCGCGGCGAGCGATGCGCACGCCGCGGCCCGTGGAGGGTGGGCCGAGCTTTCCTGCGAGTTCGCATTCTATCACGCGCAGCGACGCGCCG
Source organism: Phenylobacterium sp. (assembly GCF_004799515.1). GTDB lineage: Bacteria > Pseudomonadota > Alphaproteobacteria > Caulobacterales > Caulobacteraceae > Phenylobacterium. Next base: position 473,635 of record NZ_SSMX01000026.1, read on the forward strand.
GACGGTCGCCTCGCCTTGGCGCAAGTCTTCGGTCAATGCTTGACGCGCTGAAGCTAGACGGCCAGCCGCTCGAGGGCGCGTGGCCCTATCTGGAAACGCTTCCGTCGGATCTCACGGGCTACGCACCGCCAAGCACCTGCGAAGTCTTCCGCCGCGACGGAGAGGCCCACGCTCATGAACTGACCGCCGTGATCGAAAACCTCGATCAAGGTGTGCCCTCCATGATCATCCTCGAACTGTCGGACGCCTTCTACACTCCCGACGCTCAAGGAGTCGTTCGCCCGCGAGCTGGCGATCCGCCGGACCCGCAGCGGCGTCACGCAGTGATAGCTGTCGGACATGGTCTGCTGGACGGAGTCCGCCTGGTTCTGATTCGGAACAGCTGGGGCACGTCCTGGGGCCTCAGCGGTCACGCCTGGCTAACCGAAGATTTCCTCACGCCGCGCATCATCCACGCAGCTCGCCTTACGGAGACAACCGATGTACCCAGATCGCATATCGCGGCCTAGCTGCGCCACAGCGTGGCTTGCCGCGTCCCAAGTCGTCTACGCAATGCCCGACCACGAAGCCCACCATGTCGTGATCGATGTCGATGATCCGGTTCGACAGACATACACTGATCTAGCGATACTTCGCGAGATGGATGCGTTTCTGGCTGGCACAGAACGCTTTCCTGTACGGACTGTCGCGAACACTATTTTCCCCCAATCGACATACGAGGATCACGGCGCGCCTGACTTCTTCGGTGTTTACCTGGAGCGCATATTTCCACGCCTCAAGCGAACACCGAATGATTGGGGGCGCTACTTCGAACGGATCACGGCCTATCCGGGGCCGGAAGGGCCGATAAATCTTCTGCAGATTCTAGTCGCGAAAATGAGGCGACACATCGCGACTGGAAAGCCATTTCGCAACATCTACGAATTACCGATCTACAACCCCGTCAAGGATGCCGAGGGCTCTCCACGGGGTGGCCAGTGCCTGAGCTTCCTCAGCTTCAAGCTGGATGCAGATCGGCGTGTCCTTCTCTCTGCAGTGTACCGAAATCACTATTACACGGAGAAGCTCCTCGGAAACCTCGTCGGCCTTGGCCGATTGATGCAGTTCGTGGCGGACGAGGCCGGTGCGGCCGGGGTCGGTCCGCTCACCATTCTGTCGACCCACGCAGAGGTGGATTCGGCCGGTGCCAGCGCTTCTGCCCTCCGAACGCTGTTCGAGAGATGCCAAAAAATCCTCAGCGAGGAGGATGCCCAGGTCGTGATCTAGCTTCGAGCAGTTGGTCAAATCTTTGCCACGGCGGGAATCGACTACAGAGACTTGTGCTCTGGGGGGAAGTTCATGTCGCCGACCGAGGTCTACGACACCTATTGGCGCTTTGCCGCCGAACGACAGAGCATCTATGTCCGGAGGCTATTGGAGCCAGACGGGCCGTGGACCAAGGATCCAATCCTCGCCGCATACCGTTTCACCAACGCATATCGCGCGGCTGATCGAGTCAGTCAGTTTCTGATCGCCAACGTGCAATACGGAGAAAGTCGCTCCCAGGCGCCGGCGGAGGTGTTTTTCCGGACGCTCCTTTTTAAGTTCTTCAACAAGATCGAGACGTGGGAGTTGCTTGAGGATCAGCTAGGCCCCCTGAGTTGGCAGGCCGCGAATTTTGACGCTCTTTGTAGGGTCCTTGACGCTGCGTTCCGGCGCGGAATGCGTCTGTATTCTGCCGCCTACATTATGCCGGCCCCCGGATTTGGGCACGACCGCAAACATGCCAATCATCTGGCTCTGCTTTCGCAAATGATGGAAGATGGGCTTCCGGCCAGCATCGGCAAGGCGAAGTCACTTAGAAGCGTCTTTGAGATGCTGCTCGCCTACCCAGGTCTGGGACCCTTTCTGGCCTACCAATATGCAATCGACCTCAACTATTCTTCACTCCTCGGTTTCAGCGAAAATGACTTCGTGGTCGCGGGACCTGGTGCGCTGGATGGGCTGGCGAAGTGTTTTGCAGACACGGGGGGGCGAACGCCTGAGGAGGTGATCGCTGAGATCGCTGATCGACAGGAAACAGAATTCCGGCGCCTGGACCTTAAGTTCGAAGGCCTTTTTGGCCGTCCGCTGCAGCTGATAGACTGCCAGAACCTGTTCTGCGAGATTTCGAAGTATGCGCGCGTCCGACACCCTGAGGTCGCCGGCATCTCGAATCGAAAGCGGATCAAGCAGGGTTTTCGGGCGCAAGCGCGGCGGATGCCTATTCCCCAGTTTCCTCCTCGCTGGGGCCTGATCCCGGCACTTCCAAAAGGTGACTTGGCTCCGGCATCGTTCCAGGGTCGCCTCTTGTAATTGCCAAGCTTTCCCGCGCACGTTGTGGGATCGACCCGAGGGGCGCTCTTGGTTCAGAAAACGACATCAGAAACACTGCAGCCACCTGCCGTTGGCTTCTGGACAGGCCGAATGATTGAGGCTCGGCAGGTGGCCGCCGAAAAGGCGGGTAAGCCGATTTTCACGGGCTTCAAGCCTGAGCGCCTTGAGCGGGCTTCTTACAAGCTCACGGTCGGCGATGAGATTTTCATCTCACCGTCCTCAGACAAGGATCCGAAATCGCGGCAGCTGCTGAGCGAACGCGAAACGCGGGCAATTCCTCCGGGTCAGTTCGCGTTCCTGTGCACCGAAGAACGGGTGAACATTCCGGATGACGCGATCGCATTTCTGAGCCTGCGGTCGAAGCCCACCAAATTTCGCGGCCTCGTCAACGTGTCGGGCTTTTATGTCGAGCCCCTCTACCAGGGCAATTTGGTCTTCGCCGTCTACAATGCGGGCCCAGCATCGATCCATGTCGCTCGTGGTGACGAATGGTTTGAGATCTTCTTCGCCAGTCTCGCGGGAAAAGTGTCTGAAGGCCGCGAAAAGCCTGGCTTCTCAGGCATTCCGACCGAGCTGATCACGCCGCTTTCGCACGAATTCCTTTCGCTGCCGGGCCTTGATTCGAAGATTGAGAAAGCGCGCGACGACCTTGAACATCGCATTCAGGGAATCGAGCGCGAACACGGCATTCTGCGGTGGTCCCTGGGGCTCATCATCGCGGCGCTGATAGCTGTCGGTGTGAAGTCCTGCACGGCCAGCGACCCGCACGCCGCGGTGACTACGGGTCTGGCGCATAATTCGGAGGCGCAATGACATCGCCAACGAAGTCACGAATCCGGGTGGATCTGGAGAAGTGGGTCTGGCAGCGCCGCGCAATTCGCTTGGTGCTCTACACACTGGGCACCATTCTGGCGATCGTCACTGCTCAGGAGGCTCTTTTTAAACCGGCCGCGTTTAAGGTTCCCGGTGCGGCCCCGGTTCTGTTGGCCGCAAGTCTAAGTTGGTTGGTCGTCACCATGATCCGGCTCGCGGAGGGTCGCTACAGTCTGGAGTTTGGCAGAGTCGTTTATTCGGGCGCGAGGGCGACAGCGATGCTGTGGCTGACGTCATTCGTATTGCTGATCATTGCCATCTTCGCTTTTTCGATACTCGAGATGACGCCACGCCCGCTCTGGAATTCGCAGCCCGTCGCTGTTCCCAACTGCCCAAAGGGGACACCTGCCGGCCCTGAACATGCTTCTGGAAAGTCGAACCCTCCAGGTGCTGGTCCGGCTGCGCCTGCTGACGCATCAGCCTCAGGGAAAAAAAGTCAGGTGCAGGACTGATGCCCGACGTCTCGCATCTGCGCAGCCTGTTTGGGCGAACTGGGACCGGTCCGCTGCTCATCAGCGAGTATGCTGATCTCGCTGGGCTAACGGCGCATTCTCAGGCGCAGGGTGAGCGCAAGACCAACTACCTTCTGCTCGGTCTCTTCGGGGAAGTCGGAAGCCTGCTCAGTGAGCTGAAGAAAAAGCAGCGAGATCGAAGTGCGTACCGAGCCTACGCGCGCTCAGCTATCGAAGAGACGGGCGACGTGCTCTGGTATTTCAGCAATCTCGTAACCCACCTCGGCTTCAAGCTTGAGGATGTCGCCGTCGCGGCCGCGGCGCCCGCCGATACTGGTCGTCTTGCCCGATCGATCAGTTCCTGGGTTGAGCTGCAGAAACAACCGCGTCTGTTTGAAGAGCCTGCATCAGGGGAGCACGTGGAGCGCAGCCTGCTCCGTCTAGCCGCGAGGACAGGCGATCTGGTGCGTCGCTCAAATGCTCATTCCGCAGGGGAGGATGCGCTAACACTACAGGATCTCGCACAGGTTTTCCGGGTCCTGATTTCTGCGGCCGACGACGCCAGCGTGAGCCTTGAGCAGGCCGCGGCCCTAAATCTGGAGAAAGCGGTCGATAGGTGGCCGGTAATTAGGGACGCGGGCCAGCTCTACGATGACGACTGCGACGATGATGAGAAGCTCCCCCGAGACCTACCCGTAACGTTCCGCGAGAAGTCAGTCGGGGGAACCCGATTTGTCATTCAGACCCTTCATGGAGTCCGGATTGGCGACAGACTCACCGACAATCGCAAGGACGCGGACGACTATCGGTTTCATGACGTCTTCCATCTGTCCTACGCTGCGATCCTAGGATGGTCTCCGGTCCTGCGCGCGCTTCTCAAGGTGAAGCGGAAAAGCCATCCGATTACGGATGAACATCAGGACGGCGCTCGGGCGATCATCACCGAAGAGGGCATCGCGAACTGGATCTTTGCCGAAGGGGTTCGGCACGACGCCTTTCAGGAGGTGGAAAGTGTTGACTTCGCTCTTCTTCGAACGATCCGAGAGATGGTCAAGGGCTACGAGGTCGAGAGCAGACCGCTATGGATGTGGGAACAGGCGATCCTCAGGGGGTTCGCCGTGTTTCGGGAACTACAGCACCACCGTGGGGGATTGGTGACCGCCAATCTGATGAACCGCACGCTCACGTTCACGCCGCTCGTTGCTCCACCCGGTGAAGATCACGGTTAGACGCGTATCCCCCTACGAAAGCATCCGTGTGCTTTGAGACGCGGACGGTCCTGGCCGGTGTCGCTGGTAGGAAGTCAATCGTGGCGGTGCTCCGGACAATGTCGGACATTGCATCCGAAAGGCCCTCCAGCGTAACCGCGCTCCGAAGGGGCGCGACCCCGGGGGTGAGCGCCTACAGCCACCGTGACACCGTAGGTCCGGACATCTCCGGACATCACCGAACTAGGACAGAGCTTCCAACCCATCCTAGCGGGGCGGAGGATGTTTGGGCCGTTCGTCTCCCTCGAATGCGTGCTCCGGACATGGGTGGACAGCGTGAAGTCGGGCACCCGTGGGTCACGCGGTCGCATCAACCCTCGGCCTTAGAACAAGTCGTCAAACCTCACACGCCGCGGCCCATCCCTGGCTTCGATGTGGTTAGCGTTTTGGCGCCGGCCCGGCGACGGTCAACCCTGTTCGCTTCCTTCGCGCTGCGCGCTGCGTGCAGCTCCACACCCTTCGGGCGCGCTGCGCGCGGCGTGTGACCGCCGCCTTCTTGGCCGTCGCCGCTGGGCTCCCCATGAAGCCGCGGGATGGTCCCGCGGCGGATATGAGGAAGACCTCCAATGCCCCAGCCGCAACCCAAGCTTCCCGGCCGCAAGCCCACCCATCGGCTCTTCCGCGTCCTCGGCGACGGTGACGCCGCCAACTGGACGCCCATCGGGGCCGCCTGGCCCAACAAGGACGGCCATGGCTTCAACATCAGCTGTGATGCCGTGCCGCTCCAGGGCCGCATCGTAATGCGGGAAATCAGCGCCCGCGAACAGCTCGATGCGGGTCAGCAATGACCCCCTCAATCTCAACCCGCCACCGCATCCGCGACCTCAACGACCAGTTCAGAAGTTCGTTTTCGTCGGCCCGGGGCCAGTGGCTGCTCACCTGCGGCGTCCAGTCAATGGGTTCTGACTTCATCGCCTTGGCCGTTCGCGAGGTGCGCAACTTCGACGACTTTTCGTCAGCGAACGATCCCCACGGCGAGCACGATTTCGGGGTCATCTCGGTCATTGGCGAAAGGCTCTTCTGGAAGATTGATTACTATGATCCGAGCCTAACCCGCGCGTCCCCCGATCCGGCTGATCCAGCGCGGACCAAGCGGGTCCTAACGCTCATGCTCGCCGCAGAATACTAGCTGTCGGCGCCGGTGCGGCTGGCGGCGACGTCCTCCAGCCGCACTTCAGTAGGCGCCAGGGCAGGTTGGCCGCCGCGCTCGCCAGCGCACCGCTTCCCTACTTGGTCAGCACAATGCTGCCGTCGTCCCCTGTGTGGGACTTGAGATCGAAAAGCGACCTGACGCCCGTGACAAAGGAGTCGGTATCTCCAACATCGAAGCTTCCCGCGATGGCTGCGGCCCCAAGATCAGAAGGCTCCAGCACGATCTTGCGCCGCGAGTAGCGGTTCACCTCGGAGATCGCCTCTCGCAAAGTCGTATCCCTAAAGACTACGCGCCCGCTGACCCAGCTTGTCGCCGATGCGGCGTCCACCAACACCACGCGTTCTTGGTGTTTCCCCAAGTCCGCGATGAGCTGTTGCCCTGGTGACAGCTTAGTCGCCGGGGCGGCATCGTCGGCGCGCGTCCGTACCTCGACGGAGCCCTGCACCAACGTGACGCGCACCAGGCCGTTGTCATTCGAGACGCCAAATCGCGTCCCGACTGCGCGCGTTTCTGTTTGACCCGAGACAACATTGAACGGCCGCTTGGTGTCGTGGGCGACATCAAAGAATGCGCGTCCGCGCTTGAGGCGCACCTCACGCGAGGCACCGGTCATCCGCACCTTCAAGTAGCTGTCGGCGTCTAGGCTAAGGCGCGAGCCATCGGCCAGCAGGACGCGCCGCTGTTCCCCGACGCCGGTGGCATAGGTGACGGTGCGCAGGTTGAGAAACATCCAGCCGGAACCCGCGCCGACAACGACCAACAGGCACGCGGCTACGGCGAGACTAAGAGGCGTAAGGGCGGGAGCGCGCGCTTTTTGGTGGCTCGGACGCTCCAGCGCTCGCCGCGCTGCGTCCGCAACCTCAGGGTCATTCCTAAGCTGGCTGCCCACCTGCCACACGGCGTCGACCTCGGCGTACGACGCCCTGTTCGCCGGATCGCGCCTCCAGTCGCGAAACGATCTCAGGTCGTCAGTCGTGATCGAACGTCGCCCCAGACGTGTGAGCCAACCGGCGGCCTCCCTTCGGGCGCGGCGAGTTATTCGCTGTTTCCCAGTCGGCTGCGCTGCCATGGTGCTAGTCGCGCAGTTTGGCAGCGCAGTGAGCCAAAGCCTTGGTGATCCGCTCCTCAATGGTCTTCACGGCAAGGCCGTGCCGTTCAGCAATCTGCTCGTAGGTCAAGCCGGCCACCCGGCTGAGCAGGAAGGTGTCGCGCAGATGCGGTGGCAGAGACAGGACGATTTCCTTGAGCAAAATGGCCTGTTCTTGATCCGGCCCGCAGGAAGGCTCGACAGGAATTTCCTCTAGCCGAGCGTGGTTGTGGCCGCCCCGCACCGCCGCCCGACGATGTTGGTCGATGGCGACGCGGTGCGCGACCCTTGTCAGGTAACCTCGTGGGTTTCGAACCTGCTGAACGCCAGATCCGGCAATTCGAACGAAAGTTTCCTGCGCCCAGTCTTCGGCCCATTCGCGCCCAAACCGTTTGCTGATGAACCGCACGAGCCAATTGCGCTCTCGGTACAGTCCAACGAGCCGCTCCTCTGCCTGAGCGTCAGGCTCGGGAATATCCTCGTCGCTACGCTTCTCTTGACGTTTCATGGTGCGCTTCAGTCTCGCGCTGGAAGGTGTCGCTCACGCTGCGAGCGTCGCCTCAGCACCACGAAAGGTCCAGTCTATATTCCGAATATATCGGCCGGGTGGCGGCACTTCGTCCTAGGGCGCGACAGCCATTGCAGCGACAGGACGGCCGGAATCGAAGAGCCCCTGAAATTCCGGATCGGCGAAATAACGCACCTTGCGCACCCCGAGCGGTGCTTCACCGGGACGCAAGACCAACATCAAGTTGGCATCGATCCGCATGACCTCATCGGGAGTGAGTAAGTCTCGCTTCGCCAGGTTCAAGCTCGTCGAGCTTCCCGTTGTGGGGTCCGATTGGCCCGCGGGATAGGTCGTTGTCGAGCCGGACGACAGATACATCTCGGTCATTGACCCGAGCATTCGCGACACCCAGGTCGCGGTATCGATGTCGGCGACATTGAAGATTTGGAGGATGCCGGCATTGGATAGAAACGTGCCGGCGCTCTGGCCGTAGGCCGCTCGGAGTTGATGCAGGTCCTGGAGGATTGGCCAAAGTTGCACGCCGTAGCCGGCCATCAATCCGAACGCCCGCTCGACAGGCTCAAGGCGCCCCAACGCCGCGAACTCATCGAGCAGAAATAGGATCGGGGTGTCGTCGGCGCCCGTGCGCGCCTTCGCCAGGCTATCCAATGCATGAGCAACCATCAGACGAAGCCAGCGGGCATGTGTCGCCAGACGGTCGGGCGGTAGAACTAGAAAGACCGTCGCGTGAGCGGCGCGGAGTTCATCGAAGCTGAAATCCGATTGGGAGAGCAGCCTGGTCATTCTTGGGCTGTCGAGAAAATGCGTGTGGCGCTGAGCGGCTGAAAGAACGCCGGCCGCCTCTCGATCCGCTTTCGCTAGGTGTCGGTTCGCCGCTCGCGCCACCAGACCTCGGGCAGCGCCCGACGCTTGCATCGCACGGAATTCCAGTCCCAGCCTCTCCGGCGTGGAGGTGATGAGTTCCCGGACATGCGCTAAGTTTCGACGGGCAGCATACGGGCTCGCGACCGCATGCAGGATGAAGCCGGTGAGGAGCGCCTTCGCTTCCTCATTCCAGTGCGCTTCGCTGATTTGGTCGGGAGGATCATACACCAGCGTCTCGGCGATCAGCGCGGCCTCCTCGCCCACATCCAAGCTCTCCGGGTCGAGCCGCGACAGGGGATTGAAGCAGGCGCTTGTGAAGCCCGAGGTCTCGAATGGATCGAGCACATGGACGGGGCCGTATTTCGCGCGAGCGCGGACGGTCGCCGCCGCGTTCTCGCCCTTGGGGTCAATGCAAAGGACGGCCCGGTCTGCCGTTAGAAGGTTGGGGATGATGGCGCCCACACCTTTGCCCGATCGTGTCGGAGCGATGGTCAGCAGATGTGACGGACCCGCATAGCGCATGAGCCAGCCGCGATCCGACCGACCAACAATTAGCCCTTCGCCGCCGAGTGTCTTTCTCGCCTTTTGATGGTCGCCGAAGTGAGCAGTACCGTGAACCTCAGAGACAGAAGGCGGTGGCCGCCCTCGCCAAACTAGCCATCCTCCAAAGGCGCTGACTGCCATGGCAGCAATCGAGATCGGGACTTGTAGGATCGACGGCGGGCGAAGGAACATTTCGAGGATGCCAGCCAACACATTGCCCAGCACCACGAACAACAGGAGGAAGAAAGGGAGCTGAAGAAACCTAGGCACGACGGGCCGCGTCTTGTTTGCCAGTCGCGAGAAGGTCAGCCTCAAAAGCGCGCCGCCCGCGATGACGCCAGGTCGCGGCTATTTCCTGTCTTTCAGGGCCGACGAGCTGATCAGCGAGGACCAGCAGGCCACCCAACAGGGCGGCGCGGTCGTCGCCGGTCAAGTCGACGAGACCGGCTTTTTGCACCAGGCCTCCGAGTTCGATCAGTCGGCGTGTGCGATCCCGGCGTTCCACAACCCAGCTCCGCGTATCAGCTCTTGCGCGTCGGGCATCAAGACGGCGGCGCGCCGCCTGCACTCGACGCGCCTCTTTCGCGCTCGCCTGAAGACTTGCCACCGCGCCCCGAAGCTGGGCCTCCCCGGGCGCGGCGAAAGAAGGCTGCCCCCTGTTCGCGCCAGGCAGTGTGTTCGGTAGGGGCGCTCGACACTGCGGACAGCAGGGCGCCGACCAGCGTTTCAGGATCAAGGTGATCGGCGCCGGTCGCGACAACCAGCTCTCCGAACTGGATGACCCGGCGGCTTTTCAGGGCCTTCGCGCGCTGGTTCAGCGCCTCCAACTCGGCATCCAGATCGCGAGGCTTCCGCATGTCTGACCTCTAACCGTGTCCTGTCCCTAGGTTGCTCCAATGCGCCGGCGGGAGCGCCCCGTAAGGTTCCGGGTTGGGCTGCGGTCACGAACGGCCGAAGGTCTGAGTGCGCGCTTATACGTCGTTCCGACGTTCGGCGTTGAGGGTGCCTAAGTGGCAGTCTTCCACTTCAGCGCGAAGGTCATCAGCCGGGCAAAGGGCTCCAGCGCCGTAGCCGCTGCGGCGTATCGCTCGGCGTCCAGACTACATGATAAGCGGTTGGGCAGGTCCCACGACTTCACAAACAAAGCCGGCGTTGTTCATTCGGAAATCCTCTCGCCGTCCGATGCGCCTGATCGGTGGCAGGACAGAGAGGTGCTGTGGAATGAGGTCGAGGCGCGAGAGGTTAGAAAGGACGCCCAGCTCGCGCGCGAGATCGAGTTCGCGATCCCCCGCGAACTGAATTACGAAGAAGGTATCGGCCTAGCTCGGGACTTCGTACGTCGCGAGTTCGTCGACCGCGGCATGGTCGCCGATCTCAACGTCCATTGGGATGTTGGCGCTGATGGAATGTCCAAGCCTCATGCGCACGTCATGCTTGGTTTGCGAGAGATTGGACCCGAAGGATTCGGCGCTAAGGCCCGCGATTGGAATCGCACCGAGCTATTGGAGCATTGGCGATCTGCCTGGTCAGAGCAGGTCAACGAGCGCCTTTCCGAACTCGGAATCGACGCTCGGGTCGATCACCGCACCCTGAAGGACCAGGGCATCGAGCTTGAGCCTCAGCACAAGATCGGAGCCGTATCAGCGCGGCGCGAGGACCGAGGTGAGGATGCGGAACGGCTCGCCGAGCATCGAGATATCTCCCGTCGAAATGGCGAACGGATCATCGCGGAGCCGCGCGTGGCGCTCCACGCCATCACCCAACAACAGGCGACGTTCACCGCACACGACCTTGCCCGATTTATTCACCGACATACCGATGGAAAGGACCAGTTCGATTGGGCGATGGCTGGCGTCAATGCTTCGCCGGAGCTGATCGCACTCGGCCGAGATGGGCGTGGCGAAGCGCGGTTCACAAGCCGCGAAATGCTCAGCATCGAGCAGTCAATGTCGCATAGTGCAGATCGCCTAGCGGACCGCGCGGCGCACTCACTCACCAGCTCGACTCTCGATAATGCCGTCGAGCAGAGCGACGATCGCGGCTTCCGGCTTTCCGAAGAGCAGCTGGACGCAGCGCGTCACGTTGTCGGCGCCGGGGATTTGGCGCTGGTCGTCGGCTACGCTGGGTCAGGCAAGAGTGCGATGCTTGGCGCGGCACGCACCGCCTGGGAGGCGGACGGCTACCGTGTCAAAGGCGCCGCGCTTTCGGGCATCGCGGCGGAGAACCTCGAAACAGGTTCTGGCATCACATCTCGCACGCTTGCCAGTTATGAGCATGCCTGGGCTCGAGGACATGATCAGCTCGGAAGCGATGATGTCCTAGTAATTGATGAAGCGGGCTTGGTCGGGTCGCGTCAGATGGAGAGGGTCCTGGCTCACGCTGAAGGCGCCGGTGCCAAGGTTGTGTTGGTCGGAGACGCTGAACAACTCCAAGCGAAAGAGGCCGGCGCGGCCTTCAGGTCTCTCACAGAGAGACACGGCGCTGCGGAGATCACGCAGGTCCACCGCCAGACTGAGGACTGGCAACGAGAGGCGACCAGACATCTGGCGACCGGCAGGACGGCCGATGCTGTCGAAGCCTATCAGGACCGAGGCGCGGTCAGCGCCTACTCGACTAGGGATGCTGCGATCCAAGGAACTGTCGATGCATGGGAGGCCTCCCGACGTGAGGATCCAGCAGCCTTACAGTTAATGCTCGCCTACACGCGCGCCGATGCGAAGGAGCTCAACAGGCTGGCGAGGGACCGGCTGTCGGAGGCAGGTGAACTCGGTGAGCATCATGAAGTCGAGACGGAGCAGGGCGCCCGAAGCTTCTCTGCGGGCGACCGCCTGCTTTTCCTCCGCAACGAACGTTCGATGGGTGTGAAGAATGGCTCCATGGGGCGCGTTGAAGCCATTTCCGGCCGTCAGCTTTCGGTGCAACTCGACAACGGGACCCGCGTCTCGTTCGACACGAAGGACTACGCGGCAATCGACCACGGGTACGCCACGACCATCCACAAAGCTCAAGGCTCGACGGTCGATCACGCCCATGTCGTCGCGTCCCGAAACATGGACAGGCACGCCGCCTACGTCGCCCTTAGCCGGCATCGTGAGAGCTTGTCGCTCCACTACGGCGAGGACGAGCTGCCGGACGGCGGCGCCCTGCGCACATCGCTCGGGCGCGAACGCGCAAAGGATTCGACGCTGGACTATCCAGGCGCACCGCAAAATGCCCTGGGTCCAAGTGAGGCCCTTGGGCGAAACGTGGGCTTGGAAACGGCGTCACTGCAGCAGTCGGCTGAACGCGGTCACGTCGACAACGAACGCGAGCGAGAGCGGTCCCGGTAGACTCTCCCAGCGCCGACCCGAGCGCTGCCGCCTAGGCGAAACTCCAAGGTGGAACGTTGACGCGAATTCTCGGTTTAGTTGTGTGTTCGCGAGTTTTGGCTGCGCAGGAGGGCCTGTGTCGATCAACTTGTCTGGTGGTGTGGAACAGGGCGGCCGACGGCAGCCCGAAAAGGCAGACGCGCTGACGCATCGGCAGCTCGAATGCCTGGCTTGGACCGGCGAGGGCAAGAGCGCCCGAGACATCGGCCAGATCCTGGGAATCTCTCGGCGCACAGTTGAGGAGCACCTTGAGAAGGCCTGTGCGGTTTTCGGGGTTCGAACCCGCATTCAGGCCGTGATGCGCGCCCGAGAACAGGGCTTACTTGATTTTCACTCAGTCGGACGGACCGCCTGATTTCTTGATCCCGCGCTGCGCCGCGCCTGCCAGGTGCGCATCTTGTTGAGCTGACCCGGCGCAGGGGTGTAGCCGGCGAGCGCATAGAGGTGCTCAAGGTCGCCGAACCGCCGGCGGCAGACCTCGATAGGCGGGATGTCTGGCTCGCGGACTATGGCTCGGATCGTGAGCTTACCTTCCCTTTCGAGAAGTCGTTGTAGTCTCGCAATGACCTCTTCATCCGAGACGTGGGGCCAGCTACCGAGCCCACTGAACCTGACGCGGGCAGCGGACTGGCCTTGAACGGCCCTTTCGGGGGGCACGTAGCCAACAAGCTGATAGGTCTCCAGCAACCCGCCGAACCGCAAATAGGCCTGGGAACTGTAGCGGCTCGATTTGTCGATGATCGCCTGCGAGAGCCTACCCTCGGATTGCAGCACTCGCTGTAGGTCGTCGATCAGCGCCTGCCGCTCTATCGGCCTTCGTCTTCTCGAAAATTCCTTCTGAGCGGCTCGAAATGTGCGGCGACTGACAATCGGGGGGAAGCTGGTCGGTACTCGCAGCCAGTTCGCCTGGGGTTCCTTCGAGACCTTTCCGAGAACGCAGCGCTGTTTTCCGAGGACGTGCGTCCCCGCGTACTTTTCGTTCCTCAGAATTCCCCTCAGGGCCGCGTGGGTCCACGGTCTCCCGCATTCGGCAGTCAGTCCCTCAGTCGCCAAGTTCGCGGTGATTGCGTCAAAGGATCTTCGGGCCAGGAACAGCCGATATATCCGTCTAACCGCTTCAACCTCTTCAGATGGCCCCCAGATCAGGACAGTGCGCGCTCTTCCGCGCTGGGTCCATTGAGTCACCTGTCCCGCTTCCAGCGTCCCGAGCGCTTTTCCCGACCGCGTCACGCTCTGGCGCCGCAATCCGTAGCCGGGCTCGCCGCCCATCCAGTAGCCCAAGCCTCGAAGATGGGCCTGGGCGCGTCGAGTCTTCGCGGAGAGGTCACGACTGTATTCGGCGGCCATCGCTCGCTTGATGTGTTTGATCAGCGACGCCGTCATGGTGTCGTTGTTTTCGAAAGGCTCGACGGTGTATTCCACCATCACACCTGCCTCACGACACAAGAACTCGTAGTGGGCGGCCTGGTCGGGATTTTGAAAACGGCCCCACCGGCTGACGTCGTACACCAGGATGACGTCGAAACCGGGATCGCCTGAAACAACATCGGCGATCAATCGTTGGAGGCCCGCGCGCTTTTCAATGCCGAGACCGCTGACCCCCTCATCAGAATAGGTTTGCACGAGGCTGTATCCTCGTTCGAGGGCGTAGGCCGCGTTCGTTGCCATCTGAACGTCGGGCGAGAAGTCCTGCCGCTCTGTAGACATCCGGACATACTGGGCGGCGCGCATTTTTGAATCTCCTCGGACGAGCCGAGGATCCGACCATCCCGGATTTGCTAAACTGGGTGCCCGGTCGGTCCTCGCTTGAAACCCGTAGCGACAGATGACACTTTATAACTGACGCATGGCGGAGCGACTAATGGCGATTGCTGAACCGACCATCGAAGGCGCGGAATTCGCGAAGACGCTAGAGTTGCTGGGAGGGCAACGCACCCTTCATTGGAAATTTCGCACCCCCCTCGACACCCATGACCTGCTGCACGCTGGACTTCCCGTGAACGCCTTCACTCACCTCGTCACCAGCGTCCCGATCCTGCGACATTCAACTGAAGCCCTCGAACTCGCGGTCGGGATCAGTTCGCGTACCTATTTCCGCTGGAAAAAGCAGGCGGGGCAAAAGCCGCTCAGCCGCGAACAAAGCGGACGCGTTTGGAAGTTCGCGGAAATTCTTGGGCGGGCGACGAAGCTGTTCGGATCTCAAGAGTCGGCAGAGCAATGGCTTCAGGAGCCAGCGATCGGCCTCGATCAGCGCCGTCCAATTGATCTGCTCTCGACTCCGGCGGGGATCGACATGATCGAGACCCACCTCACGAGGATCGAGTACGGCGTCTACGCGTGACGCCCTTGCCGCCACCGCTGGGGCAAGGTGCCATAGTCCTTTGGCGCCTGGACCAGGCTGTTTATGCGGACACGTGGGACAGCGGCGAAGGCAGTTTCCAAGTCGGCGGTCGCTGGAGTTCGGCCGGGGTCAGAGCCGTCTATGCGGCCCTCGATCCTGCCACCGCGATCCTGGAGGTTGCGGTCCACAAGGGCTTCCGCGTTCTCGACACCACACCTCACGTCCTAACCGCAGCGACAATCGTAGATGCGGGCGCGGTCCACATCGTCCACGCGACTGACGTGCCAAACCCAAACTGGCTGCGCCCGGGGATTCCGAGCGCCGGCCAACAAGCGTTCGGCGATGCGCTGCTGCAAGCCCATCCGTTCGTGCTCATCCCAAGCGTGGTTTCAACCCACAGCTGGAACGTGATCTTCACGCCGGCCGCCAATCAAGGTTCCTATACCGACATCGTCCAGGAGCCCTTCGCCCTCGATCCGCGGCTTCACCCGCCAAGCGCATGATCGGAAGCGCGGTTCGTCGACGAGTGCCCTTCTCTCCGTCGGAACTTGCTGCAGCAGGCTGCGGAAGCCGCCAGGAGTTACACACTTTCTTACACAGTGGGCTTGAGGTGGAATAAATAGTGTTTATAATCAAGGAATTAATGGAGACTTGTGCGACTTAAAATCCGCTTCCTCACGGAGTGCCGGTTCGACCCCGGCCGCCTGCACCATCTCCCTCAATGAGTTTGGGCCCACCGCCGCCCGTAACGGGGCCGGACGCCCACTTGGTCGATCGCTGCGCGGCTAGCTCTGCGGCGCGGTGGGGGGGAGACCCAGCTCGTCTCGCGCCGTATCGAGAGAACCGCGTTTTGCCTCGGTTGCGCGGTCCGAGAAACAAGCTAAGCTACAACCGGAGCGAGATTTCAGCCGAGCGGGCGGCTGATGGCACGGGGGTGACCATGGGTTTCCACGCGGCGGGACTTCGGTCTCGGATAGCGCGACGCGTCGTGGCTTGCGGCGGGGTTTGCTTGGCTGCGTTGACGAGCGGTTGCGCCTCGACGCAGTTAAACGCCGATACGCGAAATCTCAATCAATCCACGGCGGGAATGGATATCGCGCAAGTATTAGACAATATTTCCGTATTTTTAGACCCAAGGCGGAGCGCGAATGCCATTCCATCCCAGATTATTGTCAGTGGAGGCCAGGCGTCTACACAGTATACCGTGACCCCGCAGATGCAGTATGGTTCTTCAAATACGGGACAATCCACCGTAACGACCACGTCGAGCAACCAGCCAACCGTTGCCACGACCTCAATGATCGCGAACGGCGCGTTGACGCCATCACAAGCGGTTTCTACGGCCGCAGCCACCACGGTCGGGATTGCGAACGAGGTGCAAAAGGTCTTTTCGAGAAATTTCAGCGTGCCGTTTGCTGATCAGTGGAGTCAGAATTGGACTATACAAGTGATAACCGATGGCGACGATCTCCGTAAACTAACAAAACTGTACAACTATGCGTCGCGACTTAGATCTGGATATGAAGAATCCAACGATATCCCAATGATAGACAGTCCGGTGAATATATCGTTTGGTGACTATGTGAAGCTATTTAAGATGGAGAATCCGCAAGCGAGCCTGGAAGATGTGATAGTCGCGTATAAGATAGACTCCGTTAAGAAGATTCCGGATCCGTACTATAAAGAAAAGAAGATGAAATGGACGACGCGGGCAGAGATGGATGTTGGCAATTTCCATGATTTATGCCTGAAGGTGACGACCAATAAATCTGATTTCGGCGACAACGCCATTTCGCTATCCCAGTACGGCCACCCGAATTTGTGGATGGATGCCCGAGGCTTGGCGGCCGGGTGCCTCCAGAAATTTGTCTTCCTGATCCATGATGCCGAGGGTGCGACAGCAGGGTCATCGTCGACCTCGACTTCCGCCTCAAAGCTCAACGACAACGTCCTGATATTTAAGTCCCCAATCCCAAACAGCACGACGTTCTCCACCATACCGAACGCGATCAAGAAATAGGCGGCCGCCCGCACCAGGGCGCGAGGCGGGCAACGGGCGGAGGAGCGACCCTCCGCCCGCGCCGCGTCAGCCGGCGATGGCTAGCACTGGCCGATGTTCGGGACGCAGGCGCCCGCGCAGCCGATAAAGGGCAGGCAGGCCCCGACGCAGCACTTCCCCGAACCGCAACAGTCCGACGGGCCGACGCCCGGCTGGTTCACGGCGGCGGAGGGCGCCAGGTTGCGGGCGACCGGCCTGGCTTGGCTTGGAAGCTTCATCACTTCATCCTCTCGATGACTGGCGCGGGACGACCAGTCGGCTGGTGGAAATGTCTCCGAGGAGACGCTCGCCGACACCGCTCCCGCTGCGGCTGACAGCTCGGCGGGTGGCGGGAGGTGAGCTCAGAGGCAGTCCCGGCAGTCGCCCAGGCCGGCGATGCAGGCTCCACACGCGACGCCGTCGGAGCCCGCACAGACCGCCACGCACCCGGCGACGGCGCCGGCGCAAGCGACCTTCTTCCAGACGTCGCAGCCCGACGCGAGCAAGGCGGCGGAGAGTTTGTGGGCGCTGGCGCGCCGGGCGACGGGCGGGGCGTAGTTCGGAAGTCTCATGAGCGTTCTCCTTTTGAAGAGGGAGGTTGTAACCCGAGGGCTAGGCGCGGCGGGTCCAGTTGCGCACTGCGCCGATGCTCACCGGAACGACGTCGCTGACGTCGACGGTGAAGCGGAACACCCGGTTGGCCGCCTGGGTGTTGCTTGGATTGAAGAACGAGACCTCGACGTCGTAGCACTCGGAATCCGGGCGGCAGACGGGACTGCGGTGCACGGCGACGTGGTCGAGATCGAGTTCGTCGCGCGTCGCGCTGCGCACGACCTCGGCGATCTGGAAGGCGTTGGTCGCGGCATAGTTCAGCGCCCGGTCTTCGGCGGTGATGCCGAGATTGCGCAGGTCGTAGTAGACGCGGTTGAGGAAGTCGGTCAGGCCGGACGCCTGCTGGTCGTAGTTCTCCTGGCCTTCGGCGCCGCGGGTGGGCCGCTCGCCCAGCACGGCGTTGACCAGGGGCGTCGTCGCCCAGCTGTACATGCCACGCAGCACCGGGATGAGCACGGGCACGACCTGGCCCGACATCAGACGCATGCTGCCCGAGACGACGCCGGGGACCGAGACCAGCTCGACGCCCTGGTGCAACTGGCCCTCCAGGAACTCCCGCAGCCGGGCGTAGACGTCCGCGGCGAAGGGGCCCATCGGATGGATGGCGTAGACGGGCGTGGCGTCGAGGTTCAATGTCCAGACCAGTGAGGCCGCTTCTTGCGGATTGGCCGCCAGGTAGGCGAGCAACTGCGCCGGGATCAGCGGCTGGTTGACGTCGGGCGCCATCGCCTGGGCGAAGGAATCACGCCGGGCCTCGGAGCCGAAGTCGTAGCCGATCAGGCCGAGGGCGTAGGCATGGGCGGGCTTCGCCGGCTCCGATTGGTTGCAACCGCATTTAGCGCCGACGCCTCCGCCGCATCCGCAGTCCGAGGTCGTGACCCCGGCGAACGGGTGGATCTGCGCGAGGGTGGGTCCCGAAACCGATGAGCCGAGAGCGAAGGGCGTCGCCGGGGCGGCGTCGGAGGTGGTCAGCGCGTCGGCATGGACGGCGCGCGCCTCGGTCGTAGGCGGCTCGGCGAACGCGGTCGCTATTGGATCGATGGCGGCGAGTGATTGGGCTTCGCTCACGATGGCTTCTTCCCGTTCGAACATGTCGATGGCTCCCTGGATGTTCAGCCGCCCTCTGAGGCAGCGGTCTTGGATGTTCCCGTCCCCGGTGTCGCAGGGCGAAGCGCTGGCGATCAGCGCGTCGCGGATTCGATGCAGGTCCAGCGGCTCGCCCTGGCGGATCCGCCAGCTGGCGAAGAGGCCGGCGAGGCCTGAGACGATCGGCGCGGCGAAGCTGGTCCCTGTGCGCCGCCCAACTCCGCCGCCTGGCGCCGCCCCTGGTACGTCCAGGCCGGGTGCTAGGAGGCCTCGGCTGCGATAGGCCGCGCCCCAATTGCTGAGGCCAAGCGGCGCGCCCGCGTCATCCATCGCCCCGACCGCCAGCACCGTCGGCGCGCACGCCGGCACGTGCAGGCAATCGCAGCCGTCGTTGCCCGCCGCCGCCACGATCAGCACGTTGCGCCGCGCGCACGCCGCGATCGCCTGGGCGAGCACCGGCTCCGGCTCGCTGGACGGCGTCAGCTGTCCGCCGCTGATGTTGATGATGTGGGCACCGTTCTCGACCGCCAGCAGGATCGCCCGCGCCAGGTCGAGCTGCGAGCAGGACAGCCGTTCGCCGCCGCCGCCAAAGATCGGCGCGAGCAGTCCGCGGCACCGGGGCGCGAGGCCGGCGACGCCGCTTCCCGGCTGGCCGAAGATGATGCTGGCCACATGCGTGCCGTGCGCGAGGGCGCGTTCGTCGGTCACCGCCGCGGCGAGGGTGTCGAGCTGAGTGATATTGGCGCCGGAAAAACAGGGATGCGCGCGGTCGATAGGGCCATCCAGCACGGCGATGCAGACGCGCTCATCGCCTCCGCCAAGCCGGCGCGCCAAGTCATGGATGATATCAATCGAAGTAATCGATCATCCTCCCGCGCAGAGGCTCTCTCGCGAGGGAATCCTCGCGAGCTAATAAGTTTAATTTGGGTACTCACCGACTCTGCGACAGCAAACTTGCTGTGCGGTGATACTTCACACGATTGGACTGATGGTCGCCGACGCTATCGCGAACTCTTCCGGAACCCCCCGAAAGGCGACGGGGTCAATGCATCATAAAGTTGCAGAGGTGTCACCTGAAATCTTAGCGCGAGTGAAGGGGGAGGTTCACGCCGCACGATCGGCTGAGCACGCGCTTTGGCCTCAAGCTCAGCCCAACCAGCCGGGGAGGAGGGTTTCGAGGGCGGCTACCCGGACGCCGTCCGGGCGACCCATCATGCGTTCGACCTGCTGCGCGAGGGCATGGCGTCCTTCGGGACGATGGCGCCCGGGAAGCGGACGACCTGAGCGGCGAGCGCCTGGCCGGCGGCGGCGCAGGCGCCGGGGGACTCTCCTTTGAGCCAGACGGCGAGGTAGGCGGCGTTGAAGGCGTCGCCGGCGCCGGTGGTGTCGACGGCCTCGATCGGCGGCGGGGCCGCGATGGCCAGGACCTCGCCGCCGGCGTGGATCTCCAGGCTGTGGTCGGCGTGGCGGGCGATCACCTGGGCGCCGCCGGCGGCCCAGCGGGCGGCGGTATCGGCCAGCGGGCTGTCCCACAGGGCCTCGACGTCCGGGCCGCCGGCCGAGACCAGGCTGCAGCGCGGGATGACCGCCGCCATGGCGGCGCGGGCGGCCTGCGGCGACGGCCAGAGCTGCGGGCGGTAGTTGGGGTCGAAGGCGAGGGGCGTCCGAAGCTCGCCCAGCATCGCCGAGAGCGCCGCGCGGCCCGCCTCGCCGATCACCGCCAGGGTGACGCCGGTCAGGTAGAGGAGGTCGGCCCCGCGGGCCGCAGCGGCCAGGGCCGCGAGGTCGGCGATCTCGAAGAGCTGGCGCACGGGCGCCTGGTCGCGCCAGTAGAAGAAGCTGCGTTCGCCGGCCGCGTCCCGGGCGATGGCGTAGAGGCCGGGCAGGCGGCCGGGAACGCGGGTGACGAGGTCCGCCGAGACGCCCTCGTCGGCCATCAGCGCCAGGATGCCCGCGCTGAACGGGTCGCCATCGCCCAGCGCCGTGGCGAAGGCGGCCGGGACCCCCAGGCGGCTGAGGTAGACCGCGGTGTTGAAGGCGTCGCCCGCAAAGCCGATGACAGCGCGCCCGGAGCCTGCGAGGCTGACTTCCACCATGCATTCGCCCAGGGACACGACGCCCACCATGTCAGATTCGCTCCGCCTCGACGTCTCGCATCGCCAGCCTAGCCTACTATCGCGTCGCGGCGTGCTCACGGCGCTGGGCGGCCTCACCGCCGGCGCCCTGGCCGGCCCGGCGCTTGCCTGGGCGGGCAAGGCGCCGTTCTTCCAGGCGATGGACCTGCCCATCGGCCTGCAGCTCTACACCCTGGGCGCGGCGCTGCGTGACGACCTGGACGGCCAGCTGGGCGAGGTCGGGCGCATCGGCTACCGCACCGTGGAGCTGGCGGGCTATCTCGGCCGCACGCCGCAGCAGCTGCGCGCCGCCCTTGACAAGGCGGGGCTGAAGTGCGCCAGCAGCCACGTGCAGGCCAAGGGTTCGGGCCCGGAGCCGACGCTCGGCGACCTCGACCGGCTGATCGCCGACGCCCGGGTGCTGGGCATCCAGCACATCGTCCTGCCGAGCGCGCCCATGCCGGAGCGGATCGACGCCAAGCCGCGGCCGGGCGAGGCCATCGCCGACACCTTCGCCCGGATCCACGCCCAGATGGTCGCCGACGACTGGAAGGCGGTGGCCGACCTGCTGAACGCCAAGGGCAAGGCGCTGACCGCCGCGGGCCTGACCATGGGCTACCACAACCATAACGCCGAGTTCGCGCCGGTAGGTGGGACGACGGGGTTGGAGATCCTGCTGAAGAACACCGATCCCAAGCTGGTGTCCTTCGAGATGGACGTGGGCTGGGTGATGGCGGCGGGCGCCGATCCCTTCGCCCTCTTGAAGACCTACAAGGGCCGCTTCATCCAGATGCACGTGAAGGACATCAAGGCGACCACCAAGCCCAACTTCGCCTTCCAGCAGGACCCCACCGAGGTCGGCTCGGGCATCATCCCCTGGCCGAAGCTGCTGGGCGCAGCTTACGCCGAGGGCGTCCGCGGCTTCTTCGTCGAACAGGAGCCGCCGTTCGCGAAGCCCCGGCTGGAGGCGATCAAGATCAGCTACGACTATCTGGCCAAGGTGGTCGCAGTTTAGCCGGCGCGTTCGGCGGCCTGGCGGCCGAACAGGAAGCCTTCGACGAAGGTCCAGAGCTCGCCCATCTCGCGGCCGGCCTCGCCCGGCGGGTCCAGCTCCTCGGCCGAGCGGCCGGATTCGAAGGCGGTCTGGTAGCTCAGCCGGGCGCGAAGCAGGGTCGGGATCACCGGCAGGCGCAGGAGCAAGAGCGCCTCCAGGGCGCGCTTCACCGAGGGGGTCTCGACGCCCGTGCGGGCCGGCGGCGCCTGGTTCAGCACCACCAGGGCGGGCTTGCGCAACCGCCGCACGATCGAGGCGGTCTGGATCGCGGCGGCCAGGTCCACGAAGGTCGGGCGGATGACCAGGAGGCAGAGGTCGGCGGCGACGATGGCGTAGCTGATCTCCTCCTCGACCACCGCCGGCGTGTCGACCACCATCAGGTCGACGCCGGCCTTCACCGCCTGGACCTGCAGGGCGAAGAGCTTGGCGCCGGAGGTCTCCGCCAGCTCGGGACCGGCGGCGCGGCGGCCTTTCAGGACGTGGGTCGCGGTGCGCTGGGCGTCGGTGTCGGCCACCAGCACCTTGCGGCCGCGCAACTGGGCCGCCAGGGCCACGTGCAGCGCCACCGTGCTCTTTCCCGACCCTCCCTTGCGCGCGATGACGGCGATGGTGCGCATGGAGGCGTGGCGGGCGTGTCCGGGAGGGCCAGGGAAGAGAACAACCTTGACCTTGGCGTGTGACAGCCGCGCGACCGTGTCCGGCGCTCCTCCTCCCGCGGGGGAGGAGGAGGCCGTTAGGGTCTAGGCCTGCGGCTGCGGGGCCGGGGTGTCGTTGGCCGCCTCGCCGGACGCGGCGCCGGGGGCCGGGTACCGGAAGCCGTCGCCCTTGCCGTCGGCGGCGAACATCTGTTGTTCGGCGAAGAAGTAGTTGGCCGCCTTGTCCAGCCAGGCCTTCAGGAAGCCCTTCCGGTCGTTCTGGTAGTCCAGATAGTAGGCGTGTTCCCACAGGTCGCAGACCAGGAGGGGGAAGAGGCCGTCCTTCACGAGGGTGTCGTCGGCGTCGTGGGTGGAGATCACCTTCAGCCCGTCCGAACCGGTCACCAGCCAGACCCAGCCCGAGCCGAAGTGGTTCACGCCCTCGTCGGCGAAGGCGTCCTTGAAGGCGTCGACCGAGCCGAAGGTCTTTTCCAGGGCGGCCTTCAACTGGCCGGTGCAGGCCTTGCCGCCCGGCGCCATGCATTCCCAGAAAAAGGCGTGGTTCCAGGCCTGGGCCGCGTTGTTGAACAGCTTCTTGTCGCCCTTGCTCGACGCTTCCCGCACCACTTCTTCAAGCGTGCGGCCCTCGAGCCCGGCCTTCGGGGCCAGCTCGTTGGTCTTGTCGACATAGGCCTTGTGATGCTTGTCGTGGTGGTAGTGCAGGGTGTCGGCCGAGACGGTCGGCTCGAGATCGGCGTAGTCGTACGGCAGCTTCGGCAGGATGAACATGGCGGGGACCCTCGTTTGAGGCCACTCAAACGGCCGGCGCGGGGGGCCGGTTCCTCGTAAAACCGCCGGTGGCGAGGCTCATTTGGTGGGGCGGATCATCGAGATCAACTCCAGCACGCGGCCTTCCGGATCGAGGACGAAGGCCACGCGCATGTCGCCGCTGTCCCAGGGTTCGCGATGCGGCGCGGCGCCCTGGTTGACGGCGTGGGCGAAGGCGGCGTCGACGTCGCGGACGAAGAGGCCGAGCGGGCCGTGCGCCGTGCCGACCGCCGTCTCGCGGCCGTCCTTGTTCCAGTAGAGGATCAGGCTGAAGCCGGTCTCCTCGCCCGGGCGGCGCATGACCAGCTCGGTGAGGTCGGGCAGGTCGATGGTCTGGGAGACCGCGAGGCCGAAGGCGCGCTCGTAGAAGCCGCGCATGGCCTCCAGGTCGCGGACCACGAACTTGACGAAGCCGAAGCGCGCCGAGGGCGGCGCGGTCTTGGTTGCGGCAGATGGGGCGGGCGCGGTCTCGCTCATGGGGTTTCCTCCGGACAGGGCTCTTGTCCAGGCATCCTGCGCGCGAAGCCGGGCCCCGGCTAGAGAAACGGCCCTAGAGGTCGGCGAGCGCGGCGGGCAGCAGGCGGGCGACGAGGGCGGCGATTTCGGCCTGGCCGGCGGCGTCGGCCAGCAGGTCCTGGCGGACTTCCAGCTCCAGGTAGTCGAGGCCGCGGCGGCCGGCGTGGACGGGCACGGTGAAGTCGACCTCGTCCATGCGGTAGGGCTGGTTGTCGCCCACCAGGTCCTGGCCCAGCTCGGCGCGCAGGCGGTCGAGGATGGCGCGCGAATAGGGACTGTCGTCGGCGTGCAGGACGCCGAACCGCCATGGTCGATCGAGGCCGTTCATGCGCGGCGTGAAGGAATGCAGCGAGATCAGCGTGGTCGGCAGGCCGCGCGCGACGCGCCGGTCGAGCTCGGCGGCGATGGCGGCGTGATAGGGGCGGGCCACCTCGGCCACGCGGGCGTGGCGGGCGTCGGCGCTGAGCGCCAGGTTGCCCGGGATCTCGACGTCGTCGCTGACCTCGGGGACGGCGTCGGGGCGGCTCGGGTCGCGGTTGCAGTCGATGACCAGGCGCGAGAAGCGCTGGCGGATGAACGCCGCGTCCAGCGCCCGGCTCAGCAGGGCGCCGTAGGCCGCGATCCCGATGTCCCAGGCGATGTGCCGGTCGAGCGCCGGTTTCGGAAGTCCTAAGCCCGCCAGCGACCGCGGGATTTCTCGGCCCGCATGGTCGCCCAGAAGCAGGAAAGGCGAGACGGCGCCTGGATTCAGCACAATGGCGACGCTGCGCTCATCGGGCGCAAGCAGCGCTGTGGACCCGTTAACGGAATCGCCCGCACCGTTCGGCAATGCCCCTGGTCTCCATCCGCCACCTGACGGCCTACCGCTACCGCAATCCGGTGGCGCTGGGCGAGCATCGGATGATGCTGCGGCCGCTGGAAAGCTATGACCAGCGGCTGGTCTCGGCGGAGCTGTCGATCACGCCGGAGCCGTCGAGCCTGCGCAACGTGCACGACGTGTTCGGCAACTGCGTGGCGATCGCCCGCTTCGCCGGCCGCACCGACCGGCTGGCGGCGGAGAGCCGCATGGTGTTGGAGCACACGCCGCAGCCGGCCTTCGACGCTGGCGGCGACCTCTACGCGGCGAGCCTGCCCTTCGCCTACAGCCCTGAGGACCTGCCGGACCTGGCGCGGTCGATGGAGCGGCAGTACGCCGATCCGGGCGGTGAGCTGGAGGCCTGGGCGCGGCGCTTCCTGCGGCGCGGCGGTTCCACGCCGCTGCGCATGCTCTTGAGCGACATGACCCATGCGATCCATTCGGAGTTCGCCTATGGCACACGCCTGACCGGCGCGCCGCAGGCGCCGCTGGAGACCCTGAAGCTCGGGACCGGCAGCTGCCGCGACTTCGCCATGCTGATGATCGAGGCGGTGCGCAGCCTGGGCTTCGCGGCGCGGTTCGTGTCCGGCTACGTCTATTCATCCTCTCTGAAGGCCGGGCGCACCGGCGGCGGCCACACCCACGCCTGGGCGCGGGTCTTCCTGCCGGACTGCGGCTGGGTGGAGTTCGACCCCACCAACGGCATCGTCGGCAACGCCGACCTGGTGCGCGTGGCCATCGCCCGGGATCCGCGCCAGGCCACGCCGCTGCACGGAACCTGGTCAGGCCTGCCTCGGGACTACCTCGGCATGGACGTCGAGGTTGAGGTTTCGGTGGAAGACGCAGCGGCGGCGCAACCGGCGCCGTTGCGGCGAGTTGCGCAGGGACGCTGACCCCGAAGGACCCCCATGCGCATCCGAGCTGGCTACGAGATCACCTACGAGTGTCCGCAGCCGACGCCCATGCTCGCCCTGCTGAACGTGCACTCCTCGCGCTATCAGGATCTCGAGACGCCTGACGTCCTGCGCACCGAGCCCTACGCGCCGGTGACCCAGTACCATGACGGCTTCGGCAACCTCTGCAGCCGCATCGTCCTGCCGCCGGGGCGCACAGTGCTGTCGGCGGACTTCGTGGTGCGCGACAGCGGCGCGCCGGATCCGGTCAGCCCCGAGGCGGTGCAGCATCCGGTAGAGAACCTGCCCAACGACGTGATCGTCTTCCTGCTGGCCAGCCGCTACTGCGAGACCGAACACCTGAGCGACCTGGCCTGGCGGCTGTTCGGCGACATCCCGCCCGGCTGGGGCCGCGCCCAGGCGATCGTCAAATACGCCCACGAGCGCATCACCTTCGGCTACGAGCACGCCCGGCCGACCAAGACCGCCTTCGAGGCGCACGAGGAGCGGCTGGGCGTCTGCCGCGACTACGCCCACCTGGCGATCACCCTGTGCCGCTGCATGAACATCCCGGCGCGCTATTGCACCGGCTACCTGGGCGACATCGGTGTGCCGGTGGTGGGCGAGATGGACTTCAGCGCCTGGTTCGAGGTCTATCTGGGCGACCGCTGGCACATCCTGGACGCGCGCCACAACAAGCCGCGGATCGGCCGCATCCTGATGGCCCGCGGCCGCGACGCCACGGACGCCGCGATCACCACCAGCTTCGGTCCCAACGTCCTGGCTGGCTTCAAGGTGATCACCGAAGAACTTTCCTGAGTCCGCGCCGCATCCGAATCCCGAGGCGGCGGCGACCAACCAATGACACGTCGCCGCAGGCCAGCGCGGCAACAATCGTGTAACGTGGTTGGGGCATATACGACGTAAGTCGCGTGGCCCCGCCAGGCGGCCATTCGGCGTTGCGCCGAAGTCTTTTTGGGGAGCTATCCGATGAACGGCGGCAAATTCGGCATTCTGGCGCTTCTGGCCAGCACCGCGGCCCTGGTGGGCTGCACCAGCGACCAGACGGCGACGAGCGCGCTGAACCACGCCTCGGGCGTGTCGGCGACGGCGGCGGCGACACCGGCGCGGGTCGACAACTTCATGCTGGTCGACCAGAACCTGGAGGCCCACGAACTCTATCGCCTGGGCGACGCCCCGGCGATCGTGCTGGTGACCCAGCAGAACGGCGACGCGGTGATGCAGCGCCA
>NZ_SSMX01000027.1 GCF_004799515.1 Phenylobacterium sp.
CCCCTTCATGGGGAGGGAAGGCGTCAGGCCGCCGCCTGCAACAGGGGGTCGAGTTTGCCCTCGCGTTCCAGGGCCATCATCTCGTCGCAGCCGCCGATGTGCTGTTCGCCGACGAAGATCTGCGGGAACGTCGCCCGGCCGCCGGCGCGCTGCATCATCTCCTGCCGCTTGGCCGGGTCGAAAGCGGCCTCCACCTCGGTGAAGTCGACGCCCTTCTTCTCCAGCAGCGAGATCGCGCGGATGCAGTAGGGGCAATAGGGCTTGGTGTAGATGGTGACGTGGGACATCGGTGTTCCAGGGGGCTCTTCGGGCAAATCCTGTCGCGGAAGCTTCATATGGTGAGTCTGGACATCTCTTTAACCCGCGCGACCGCTGCGACGTCCACCCGCACCGCGCCGGCGGCCTTCAGCGCCCGGGCGCAGCCCTCGGCGGTGGCGCCGGTGGTCATCACGTCGTCGATCAGGAGGACGCGCTTGCCGGCCACCCGCCAGGCGCGGCGGCCGGGCACCTCGAAGGCGCCGGCGACGTTGCGCTTGCGGCACACGCCGGACTTGCCGCCCTGGGTGTCCGTGGCGCGGCGGCGGACCAGGGCGTCGGGCAGGTAGGGCACGCCGGTCATCCGCGACAGCGGCCGGGCGATCTCGGCGGCCTGGTTGTAGCGGCGCGACAAGAGGCGCGACGGGTGCAACGGCACCGGGGCGATCGCGTCGGCCTCCTCGATCAGCGGCTGGGCCGCGCGCGACAGCCAGCGGGCGAAGAGGGGCGCAAGGTCTGTGCGGTCGCCGTGCTTCAGCTTCAGGATCGGCTCGCGGGAGGTCTCGTCATAAAGGCAGGCCGCGCGGGCGGCGTCGAAGGCCCGCGGCTGGGCCAGGCACGCGGCGCAACGCGAACCTATGTCGAATTCGAACGGCGCGCCGCAGCCGTCGCAGACCGGGCCGTCGAGGAACTGGATGCGGCTCCAGGCCTCCGCGGAAAGCCCCGCCGCCATCACGGTCCCGCCGTCCATGGCGCGCGGCGGGAAGATCAGGTCCAGCGTGCCGCGCAGCAGCGCCCGGGCGCGCGGGCCGGGCCGCAACAGGCCGCCGTCTTTGACAAGCAGGGCGAAGAGGCCATCTTCCGCGCTCATAATGTCCGCCGCTCCTCGCCTCTTCGACCGCGCCCTGCACCGCAAGCGCCTGGACCGCGCCGCGGGCGGGTTCGCGGCCGCCGACTTCCTGCAGCGCCGCGCCGCCCTCGACCTGGTCGAGCGCCTCGAGGCGATCATGCGGGACTTCCCGGTGGCCGTCGACCTCTCGGCGCGCAAAGGCGCCTTCCGCGAGGCCCTGACCGAGAACCCAGGCGCCGCCGCGCGGGTGGGTCTGCTGGTCGAGGCGGACCTCTCGAGCGCCATGCTGGCCGGCCGCGCCGGGCCGCGCCTGGCCATCGACGACGAACACCTGCCCTTCGCGGCCGAAAGCCTCGACCTCGTGGTCACGACGCTGGGCCTGCACTGGACCAACGACGTGGTCGGCGCGCTGATCCAGCTGCGCCGGGCGCTGAAGCCGGACGGCCTCTTGCTGGCGTCCTTCCTGGGCGGCTCGACGCTCACCGAACTGCGCCAGGCCCTCACCCAGGCGGAGGATGAGCTTTGGGGCGGCGCGGGCAGCCGGGTGTCGCCCTTCGCCGACAGCCGCGACGCCGCGGGCCTGTTGCAGCGCGCCGGCTTCGCCCTGCCGGTCGCCGACGTCGACCGGGTGAGCGTCAGCTACGAGCACCCGCTGAAGCTGCTCGCCGACCTGCGCCAGATGGGCGAGACCAATGTGCTCGCCGACCGCCATCCGCGCGCGCTCACCCGCGCCCTGCTGGCCCGCGCCAGCGAGATCTACGCCGAACGGTTCGCCGGCCCCGACGGCCGGATCGTCGCGACCTTCGAGATCGTGACCCTCACCGGCTGGGCGCCGCACGCGAGCCAGCCGCAGCCGCTCCAACCCGGCTCGGCCAAGATGCGCCTGGCCGACGCCCTGGGGACCGTCGAACACCGCCTGCCCGGCGACGGTTGAAGCGGTCCAGGAACGTCCGCCCCGCGCCACCCGTTAGCTTGGCCTCACCACAACGGAGGATTCTCGATGGGCCAGCATTCGCAGGACGGCCAAGGCGGCAAGACGGAAGAGAAGCACCCCGGCATGATGGGCGACGGCACCGAGGAGCAGAACCTTAACCAGAAAGGCGATCCCTCGGCGCGGATCACCGAAGCCGAGGTCCAGGAAGCCTTCAAGGATGGCGGCGGCAAGCCGAAGGCCTGACGGCCTAGCGCCCCGGCGCGGCGGGCGGAGGCCCCTTGAGCTTCTCCCGCGGCGCCTTGGCGACGTCTTCGATGAAGCCGGCATAGAAGGCCGCGGCCCGTTCCAGGCCGGGGACCGAGATGGTCGACGGCGTGTCGCCCGACGAGTGGTAGTAGACCTCGCTGGAGATCAGCTGGGCCGAAGGCAGGCCCGCGCGGATGTAGGCGCCGAGGTCGCCCGGCGCGCTGGGCGTCGGCTCATAGCTCGTCACCACCCCGTAACGCTTCGAGGCCTTGCCCATCAGCGCCCAGACGTAGGGGCCGGCGTTGACCGCGCCGGCCTGCTTTGTCGTCTCGGTCGTGTTGGCGGTCCACACGCCGCTCTCGTAGCCGCCGGGCGCCGCCGGATCGAGGCGCGCGGCCTGCGTCACGGCGATCTGCGCCAGATGCTCCAGGTTCATCACCAGCACGGTCTTCTTGATGATCTCCGGATGGGCCTTGATGAAGGCCGCCGCGCCAACTGCGGTGTGGTGGCCGCCGGAGACCATGAAGACCAGGGTCCGCGCCGGCTTCTCCTTGCGGTGGGCGAAGTAGTCGGCGAGCGCCAGCTGCACCGCCAGGCCGTCGGCGTTGTCGTCGGCGCCGTCGAACCAGGCGTCGGCGTGGGCGTTGACGATGACCACCTCGTCGCTCATGCCGGGGATGGTCGCCACGCCGTTCCAGGCGGTGAGGTTCGGCCGCTCCTCGGCCTGTAGCGTGAGCTTCATCCGCACCGTCTTGCCAGCCTTGGCGGCGCGGCCGATGACGCTCTCCAGGAACGCCCCGTCGTCGCCGCCCACCAGGAAGCAGGGCGCGGCGTCGCAGCCGTAGCGGTTGTCGTAGTAGAGCAGGTTGCCGGGGCTCTCGACGGCGTTGATCACGCCCACCGCGCCGCGCTTCTCCAGCTCACGGGCGACGCCCTTTTCGCGGGCGGCGAACAGGCTGTCGTCGGGCACGACATTGACCACCGCGACCCTGCCCTTCACGTCGACGTTGGCGAGCTCGGCGGCCGAACCGCGGCCCACGAAGACCAGCGGCCCTTCGGCGGCGGCCGGCTTGAGGGTCCGGTTGCGGATCGGCACGGCCGAGGCCAGCACCACGTCGGGGCTGCCGTCGGTCATCGCCCGCAGCTCATAGCTCACCGGCAGCCAGAGCGGCGCTTCGGACACGTAGGGCTCGGCGTGGGCGTCGGTCAGGCCGTCGGCCTTCAGCCGGGCCACCGCCCAGTCGACCACGGCCTTCTCGCCCGGCAGGCCGCTGATCCGGCCGTAGAGCAGGTCGCCGGCCGCCTTGCGCTCCAGGGAGAAGCCGACGATCCGGCGCACGTCGGCCATCATCTTCTCGCCGGACAGCGCACCGCGCGCATCGTCGGCGGGCCGCACATGCGCCGGCGCGGGGCCATAGCTCGCCGGGCCGGCATGGAAGGTGGGCTTGTCCGGCGGGCTCACCGGCCCGGGCGTCGGCGCGCCGAACCAGGCCTGGGCGGACGCCGCGCCGGCCGTCAGGGCGAGGGCCGCCGCCAACACCAAGCTTTTCAGATGTCTCATGCGCCCGCCCCGTCTTCCGATTTGTAGGCAGCCTAGCCTATCAGATGAGATCGCGCAGCCAGGCCACCAGCGGCGCATCGGCCGGCGGCATCGGATAGTCGCCAAGCTTGGACGGCTTCACCCAGGCCAGCGCCTTGTGCTCCTTGGCGACGATCGTCCCGGACCAGCGGCGCAGCAGGTAGAGCGGCATCAGGAGGTGGAAGGCCTCGTACTCGTGGCTGGCGAACACGAAGGGCGCCAGGCAGGCCTGGGTGACGGAAATCCCCAGCTCTTCGTCGAGCTCGCGGATCAGGCAGGCCTCCGGCGTCTCGCCCGGCTCGACCTTGCCGCCTGGAAATTCCCAGAGGCCGGCCAGCTGCTTGCCCTCCGGCCGCTGGCAGATCAGCACGCGGCCGTCGGCGTCGATCAGGGCCGCCGCGGCGACCAGCAGCATCTTCTTGGCGATCGGAGGTTCGCTCACCTGGCGGCCGGCGGGACCATGGGCGCGCGGCGCGGCGAACCGCGGGTGGCGGGGTCCTGCTCGCCCCAGCCATAGGCGGCGGCCACGGCGCGGGTGATCTCCATCGCCAGCTGGCCGCCGACGTCGCTGTTGGTCATGACCACCACGCCCTGGCGCGGTCCGTCCAGCAGGGCGAGGGCGTTGCACTGGAAGCCCGCGTTGCCGCCGCTGTGCTGGATGAACGGGTGGCCGCCCCAATGGCCGAGCTCCAGGCCCAGCCCGTAGTTGGCGTCGACCGGCGTCATCATCGCCTTCGCGCTCGCCGGACTGAGCAAGGCATGCGGCCGCCCGGCGTAGGCGCCCTGCAGGGCTATATAGAAGCGGCCATAGTCGGACGGCGTGGTCCAGAGGCTCGCGGCGGCGTACTCCGGATAGGTGTGCCGCGCGCCGGGAATGACCTCGCCCTTGCGGTCGTGGCCGCTGGCCGATTTGCCGATCAATGCCGCCGGCAAGGGCTGGGAGAAGGTCGACTGGCGCATGCCGGCCGGGCGCAGGACCAGCTCGTCCAGCAGCGCCGGATAGGGCTTGCCGCCAGCCTCGACGATGGCCAGTTGCGCCACGGTGTAGCCGCCGCCGGAATAGGCGTAGGCGCCGGGCGGTTCGAAGGATCGCACTGCCGGCGTGTTCGACGGCGGCGCCCCGTCGAGGATCTGCACCGTGGTCGGCACCGGCTTGCCGGCCTCGTACCCCGGGAAGCCGCTGACCGTCAGGCCCGCGGTGTGGCTGAGCAGTTCCCGCAAGGTGACTTTCTTCTCCGCCGTGTACGGACTGTCCGGGACCTTCCAGGCCTTCAAGTGCGTGTTGATGTCGCTGTCCAGGTCGAGCTTGCCCTGGTCGACCAGCCGCAGCGCCGCCGCGGCGGCGAGCGCCTTGCTCATCGAGGCGGCCTGGAACAGCGTGTCGGGCGTGACGGCCTGGCTCCTGCCCGCCGCGGCGACGCCATAGGCGCGGGTCCACTTCACCTTGCCGTCCTCGATGAAGGCGACGCTGACGCCGGGGACCTTCAACTCCGCCATGCGCTCGGCCAGGGTCTTGGTGTCGGGCGGCGTCTTGGCTGAGGCCGGCGTCAGGTGCGTCTCGAAGGCCGCGATCGCCGCCTGATCGGCCGGCGAAGGCGCGGCCCGCGCCAGTCCGGCGACCCCAAGTACAAGTGCGACGACGAGGCTGGGCAGTCTCATTCCGGCTCCCTCCCGATCCGGAGCCATCCATTCATAGCCTGAGTCATAAAGGCAACAGCCTGCGGCCAAAGACCCACCGTGGGTTGACTTCGCAGGTGCGAAAGCCGATGTGCACGGCGCGTCGCCATCCTATGACGTACTCGGTGCTCCAGCCGCGTGGGGTTCTTCCGCAACGAAGACCCAGCCTGTCGAGCGCCGTAAGATCCATAGATCGCCCATCACGCGGGGCGCTTCCCCAAAGACCCGCGTCCCGCACCCTCGACCAGGTCGAGCCGGCGCGCTTGGCGCATATGTGAAAGTTATCGTTTGACCCAATTCTCCGACTTCGGTCTGGCCGCCCCGCTGCTCAAGGCGCTGACGCAGGAAGGCTACTCCGAGCCGACGCCGATCCAGGCGCAGGCCATCCCCGGCGTCATGGCCGGCCGCGACCTGCAGGGCATCGCCCAGACGGGCACCGGCAAGACCGCCGCCTTCGCGCTTCCGATCCTCCACCGCCTGGCCGTCGAGCGGAAGCAGCCGCAGCGCAAAGGCGCCCGCGTCCTGGTGCTGTCGCCGACCCGCGAACTCGCCACCCAGATCGGCGAGAGCTTCAAGACCTACGGCCGCCACATGGGCGTCTCCGTCGCCGTGATCTTCGGCGGCGTGAAGTACGGCGCCCAGCACCGCGCCATGGCCAACGGCGTCGACGTCCTGGTGGCCACGCCCGGCCGCCTGCTCGACCACCTGCAGGAGCGCACCATCACGCTGGGCGGCGTCGAGACCTTTGTGCTCGACGAGGCCGACCAGATGCTCGACCTCGGCTTCGTGGTGCCGATCCGCAAGATCGTCGCCCAGCTGCCGAAGCAACGCCAGAACCTGTTCTTCTCCGCCACCATGCCCAACGAGATCGGCAAGCTGGCCAGCGAGATGCTGCACGATCCCCTGCGCGTCGCGGTGACCCCGCAGGCGACCACGGTGGAGAAGGTCAACCAGAAGGTCCTGTTCGTGGAGCAAGGCCGCAAGCGCGCCCTGCTGGCCGAGCTGTTCGACGACGCCGGCTTCAAGCGCGTCATCGTCTTCACCCGCACCAAGCGCGGCGCCGACCGCGTGGCCAAGGGCCTGGAGCAGGTGGGCGTCGAGGCGGCCTCCATCCACGGCGACAAGAGCCAGGGCCAGCGGGAACGCGCGCTGGCCGACTTCAAGGCCGGCAAGGTCCGGGCCCTGGTGGCCACCGACATCGCCGCGCGCGGCATCGACATCGACGCGGTGACCCACGTGGTGCAGTACGAGCTGCCCAACGTGCCGGAGAGCTACGTCCACCGGATCGGCCGTACGGCCCGGGCCGGCGCCGACGGCTCGGCGGTGGCGTTCTGCGCCGACGACGAGCGCAACCTGCTGCGCGACATCCAGAAGGTGACGCGCCAGACCATCCCGTCCTTCGACCGCCGCAACGACAAGCAGCTTGGCGCGGCCACCGCGGCCCTGCCCGATCCAGGCGGCCGGGCGGAACGCGAGGACACCCGCGGCGCGCAACCGCACCGCGGCCAGCACCAGCCGAAGCGCAACCGCAACCACGGCGGCGGCGGCCAGGGCGGCGGACACCGTCACGAGGGCGCTCCGGCGCGCTCGGGCGAGACCCGTGGCGGCCAGGCCCAGCCGGCGAAGTCCGGACACGGACGGCCGGCCTTCAAGGGCCCGCGGCGCGACGGCGGCGGCGCTGGCGGCGCGGCCGGCGGCAATGGCGGCGGACAGCCCGCCGGCCGCACCGGCGTCTGGTCGAACCGCTAACAGAATGCTCAGGCGGCGGACTTGTCCGTCGCCTGACGCACGAACCCTCTCGCCTGCGCCGCCGTTTACGGCGTAGGTGTTCGCCGCAACGCTCTAGAACGGCGTTCGGGGAGCCATGGACGGGACCGACCTTATCGAGGCGGACGAGACGGACCTGCTGTCCGACGCCGCGGTCGCGCACCTGCGGGGCCATCCCCGCTTCCGCGAGGCCGTGGAGGCGTTCGCCCGCGAGTCCCTCGTCCATTACGAGCAACAGGACGCCGCCACCCGCTGGCTGCTGAAAGACCTCGGTCGCGCGGCGCTCTATCTGGCGGCGACCATCCTGGACGGCACGCCGGAGGGGCTGACCTTCGCCCGCCTGGCTATGACCGCGGCGTCCAATGGCACCTGCAGCCGCGGGCGCGTGCTGGCCTTCGTGCATTACGCCCAGGCCGCTGGACGGTTGACGGTGCCGCCGGGTCCGGAACCCTGGGCGCGGCGCAGGCTCGTCCTGACCCCGGCCTTCATCGATCCCACCCGCGAGCGGCTGGTCGGCGCCCTTGAGGCCACCGCCATCGTCGCGCCGGAGGTGGCCGAGGCCCTGCCCCGGCTGAAATCGGACACGGTGGCGCGCCAGGCCGCCACGGCGGTGGGCATGCTGCTCAACTTCCGGCCCGAACTGAACCGCAACCCCGGCGGCCCGCTCAGGCAGATCTTCATCGCCCGCGACGGCGGCATGCGTATGCTGCAGCACCTGATGGTGCGCCAACCGGCGCAGCGCGGCCGGCTAATGGAGACCGCCCGGTTGAGCCGCGCCGAACTTGCCCGCCGCTACGGGGTCTCGCGCACCCACGTGAACCGGCTGCTGGATGACGCCCAGGCCGCCGGAGCCCTGACCCTGCCGGCCGCCGACCGGGTCGAGTTCTCCAGCGCCTTCTCAGACGAGGTCGAGGCCTTCTTCGGCGGCGTGATGCAGGTCAACCGCGTGGTGGCCCGGACCCTGATGGCCCCGGCCGACTGAGCGGGCTCAGCTTCGGTAGTCGCCGTTGATCTCGACGTAGCGCTTGGTGAGGTCGCAGGTCCACAGGCTGGCGGAGCCGCGGCCCATGCCGACGTCGACGCTGACCTCCAGCTCCTTCTTCTTCATGTAGGCGCTCATCTTGGCCTCGTCGTAGGTGGGCGAGACCAGGCCGTCCTGGGCGGCGACCAGCGGGCCGAACCTCACGCTCATCGAGTCGCGGTCCACCGGCTCGTCGGCGCGGCCCACGGCCATGACGATGCGGCCCCAGTTGGCGTCCTCGCCGGCGAAGGCGGTCTTGACCAGCGGGCTCTCGGCGATGGTGCGGGCGATCTTGCGGGCGGAGGCGTGGCTCTCGGCGCCGGTGACGGTGACCTTGATGAATTTGCTGGCGCCCTCGCCGTCGCGGACAAGCTGCTGAGCGAGATCCATCAAGACCTGCTCCAGCTTGTCGCGGAAGTCGGCCAGCCGCCGGTCGCCCGCGCGGCTGATCTTCGGCGCGCCGGACTTGCCGGTGGCGAACAGCAGGAGCGTGTCGTTGGTCGAGCGGTCGCCGTCCACGGTCACGGCGTTGAAGGTGTTGCGGGTGTAGAGGCTGGCCAGCGCCTGCAGGGCGGCCGGCGAGATCGCGGCGTCCGTCACCACGAAGGCCAGCATTGTCGCCATGTCCGGCGCGATCATGCCCGAGCCCTTGGCGATGCCGCTGATCTTCACCTTCGTTCCGTCGATATCGGCCACCGCGTGGGCGCCCTTCGGGAAGGTGTCGGTGGTCATGATGGCGCGGGCCGCGTTCGCCCAGCCGTCCTCGGCCA
This sequence comes from Phenylobacterium sp., assembly GCF_004799515.1. GTDB lineage: Bacteria > Pseudomonadota > Alphaproteobacteria > Caulobacterales > Caulobacteraceae > Phenylobacterium. The sequence continues at coordinate 9,100 of NZ_SSMX01000027.1, forward strand.
GGCGGGTGGCGACCTCGGGCAGGCGGTGCACGATCTTGGCGTCGTCCAGGAGCACGCCGATCACCCCGGTCGAGGCCACCATCACGTCGCGCTGGCGGCAGTCGAACCGCTTGCCGGCCGCCGAGCAGACGCGGCGCACCGCGTCCGCGCCGGGCCGGCCGGTGAAGGAATTGGCGCAGCCGGCGTTGACCACCAGGGCATGCACGTCCTCGCCCTTGGTCATCTCCAGATGGCGCTTGCACCAGTCGACCGGCGCGGAGCCGACGCCATGGCGGGTGAAGACCCCGGCGCAGCTCGCCCCGTCCGGGAAATGCATGACCAGGAGGTCGTCGCGCTCGTGCTTGTAGAAGCCTGCCCGGCCGGTCGCCATCTCCACGCCGGCGATGGGCGGCATCTTTGGGAACGGCACAGCGAGCGGCGAGACGGGCAGGGCCCCCTTGGCCGGCGCGGCGAACTGCTTGGCCTGCTTGTCGGCGCGCTTCAGGGCCGCGCGCTTCAGGGCGCTGGCCAGCGGGTCGAAGGCGCGTTCGAGAGTGTGGCCCACCGCCTCGACCGGCCGGGCGGCCGCCTCCAGCACCTTGGATGCGGATTTGGGGGGCGCGGACCTGGGAGCGGCGCGCTTGGCGGCGGCCGCCTTGGGGGCTTTCGGCGAGGCAGGCTTGCGGGTCATTTCTTCGCCCCTGGCGTTGCGGTGGCGGGTAGCGGCGCGGGCGCCGCGGGCAGGGCTTTCGGCGCGTCGGCCGGCGGAACCGCCTGGCTGGGCGCATCGGTCTTGACCATCACCTCGACCTTGGCCCGGCCGCGCAGCTTCTCCAGCAGGTCGCGGATCTGGTCGTAGGTCAGGAAGCGGACGATCTGCGGCCGGGCGGCCTCAAGCGTGATTGGCTGTTCGGTGCGGCGGTCCTCGACCTTGACGATGGCGAAGCCGCCCTCGACCGGGAACGGCCCCACGACCTGGCCCGGCTTGGCGGTCTTCAGCGCCGCGTCATAGGCCTCGGGCATGACGTCGACGGTGAAATAGCCCAGGTCGCCGCCGTTGAAGCGGGTGGCCGCGTCGGTGGACTTCTCCATGGCCAGCGCCTCGAAGGAGGCGCCGGAGGCGAGCAGCTTCTTGACCGCCTCGCCGTCGGCGGCGGTGGCGACCACGATCTGGCGGGCGTGGATCTCCTCCGAGCGTTTGGCGAGCTTCAGCTGCTCCTGGTAGAGGCCGCGCACGGCGTTGTCGTTGACCGCGTCGGCGACCACGCTCTCCACCAGCATGTCGCCCAGCACCCGGTCGCGGGCGGCGGCCAGGCGGCGCTGGGCGGCGGGATCCTTGTCGAGCTTGCGCCGCACCGCCTCGCCGGCCAGCAGGCGCTGGTCGACCACCTGGTCCAACACCCGGCGGAAGAGGTCGGAGGAGACGTCGAGCGGCTCGCCCTCGCCGATCAGGCCCTGGGCCACCGCCTCGCGCTTGACGTCGGAGGACCAGACGGTCTGGCCGTCCACCTTGGCCACCGCCGCGTCGCCGCGCTCCGGCGCGTGCTCGGCATGGCCGCCCTTGCCGCACGCCGACAGCCCCAGCGCCGCGGCGGCGATCAGGCCCGCGAGCAACAGCCCCTTCGGCATCTGGGTCGAGCGGAAAGGCCGGACGACGGCCATGCGGTTCACCCTCGATATGGACGGGAGTTCTTGGGCTCCCGAAACCTCCCAGGACGCCTGCCCGTCCCTAGCCATTTACATCCCGGGATGCAAAGGTTGCGCGCCCTTGCGCCCGCCTAAGGACGCTCCGGACCAATATGTTGGGAGGATCATTTAAAATGCGCGAAGCCGTTATTGTCTCGTACGCCCGCACAGGTCTGGCCAAGTCCGCCCGCGGCGGTTTCAACATCACCCCCACCGTCTCCATCGCCGCCCATTCCGTGAAGCACGCCGTGGCCAAGGCCGGCATCGAGCCGGAGGCCGTCGAGGACGTCTTCATGGGCAATGTGGCGCACGGCGGCGGCAACATGGCCCGCCAGGCGGGCCTGCTCGCCGGGCTGCCGATCACCACCTCTGGCGTGACGGTGAACCGCTTCTGCTCGTCGGGCCTGCAGACCATCGGCATGGCGGCCAACTATGTGCGCAACGACGGCGCCGACGTGGTCGTGGCCGGCGGCGTGGAGACCATCTCCATGCCCAACATGGGCGCGGGCAAGGACAACTTCGATCCCGAACTGACCCGGATGTATCCGGCGATCTTCATGCCGATGATCGACACCGCCGACATCGTCGCCGAGCGCTACAAGGTCAGCCGCGAGGCGCAGGACGAATATTCCCTGGAGAGCCAGCGCCGCATGGCCGCTGCTCAGCAGGCGAACAAGTTCGCCGACGAGATCGTCCCGATGAAGACCAAGATGAAGGTGGTCAACAAGGAGACGAAGGAAGAAACCATCGTCGACTACGTGGTCAACAAGGACGAGTGCAACCGTCCCGACACCACGATCGAGGGCCTGGCCAAGCTCGAGCCGGTGAAGGGTCCCGGCAAGTACATCACCGCCGGCAACGCCTCGCAGCTCTCCGACGGCTCGGCCTCGGTGGTGATCATGGAGCGCAAGGAGGCCGAGCGCCGGGGCCTCGCGCCCATGGGCGTATTCAAGGGCTGGGCCGTCGCCGGCTGCGAGCCGGACGAGATGGGCATCGGCCCGGTGTTCGCCATCCCGCGCCTGCTGGAACGCCATGGCCTGAAGATCGACGACATCGACCTCTGGGAGCTCAACGAAGCCTTCGCCAGCCAGTGCCTCTACAGCCGCGACAAGCTCGGCATCGACCCGGAGAAGTACAACGTCAACGGCGGCTCCATCGCCATCGGCCACCCCTTCGGCATGACCGGCGCGCGCCTGGCGGGCCACGTCCTGCAGGAAGGCAAGCGCCGCGGGGCCAAGAACGTCGTGGTGTCCATGTGCATCGGCGGCGGCATGGGCGCCGCAGGACTTTTCGAGGTCCTCTAGACCTCAAAAAGGTCCGGCTGCGGCGCCCATCATCAAAAGTCACTGAAATCGCGCCTCGCGATTTCAGGGCGCCGCAGGACTTTTCGAGGTCCTCTAGACCTCGGTTTTTCCGGCCCGGTCCTTGGTCGCAGCCCACGGCGCGGCTAAGGATCGGGCGATGGAAAGCCCACTCTTCCGCAGCAAATTCTTCTGGGGCGTCGCGGACCCTGTCGCCTTCGGCGCGGGCATCGACAGCCTGGTGGCCGCCGCACGGGTGAAGCGGGGCTGGTTCGCCGCCGACAACCTGATCGCCTTCGGCCGCAACCTCGGCTTCCTGACCGACGAGCCCTTCATCGAGGCCTGGAAGGTCCACGCCCAGACACCGGAGGAACGCGGCGTCCTGTGGCGCACGGCCACGGTGGTCTGGGCCGCCCGCCAGGCGATGCGCCGCGGCGGCGATCTCGTGGAGTGCGGTTGCTACAAGGGCACCACCGCGCGGATCCTGATGGACAGCGTCGACCTCTCTGAGCGGCGCTATTTCCTCTACGACCTCTTCGAGCACGACGCCTCGATGAACCACCACGCCATGCCGGAGCACGGGGCGGAGCTGTTCGAGACAGTGAAGGCGCGCTTCGCGGACTTCGCGAACGTCAGCGTGATCAAGGGCGCCGTCCCGGAAAGCTTCAGCCAGGGCCTGCCGGACCAGATCGCCTTCGCCCATATCGACATGAACAACGCCGCCGCCGAGATCGGCGCCCTGGATGCGATCGAGGACCGGCTGGTCCCGGGCGCGATGATCGTGCTCGACGATTTCGGCGCCCTGCCCTACCGCAAGCAGCACGTCGCCGAGACGGAATGGTTCGGCAAACGGGGCATACCGGTGCTGGAGCTGCCCACCAGCCAGGGCCTGGCGATCTGGTGACCCGGAGCTAAGGCCGAACCCGAGGGAGCCAGCCATGCAGGCCTTCGACTATCTCTCGGTGCTGCTGTCGATCGTCCTCGGCCTTGGCATCACCCAGCTGCTCTCGGCGTTCGCGCGGTGGCTGGAGTTGCGGCGCGAGATCAAGCCTTACGCGCCCTCCGCGCTCTGGGCCGGCTTCCTGTTGCTGGTTCACGTGCAGACCTGGTGGGCGATGTTCGCCCTGCGGGGCGTCCGCGACTGGAACTTCCTCGAATTCACCGTGGTGCTGCTCCAGCCGATCCTGCTGTTCCTGCTGGCGTCCTTGGCCTTGCCGGGTCCCCAGTCGACCGAGCGGGATATGCGGGCGCACTTCTTCGCCCACCGCCTGTGGTTCTTCTGGATCTTCCTGGCCGTGCTGGTCGTGAGCCTCTCCAAGGACCTGGTCATCGCCGGCGTGCTGCCAACTCCGCTGAACCTGGCGTTCCACGGCGCCCTGTTCGCCTGTGGCGTCACGGCCTTGTCCAGCCGCGGCCCCCTCGTCCAGCTCGCCTCGGCGACCTCCGCGCTGGCCCTGATGGTCCTCTACATCGGCGTGCTCTTCGCCAATCTGGGGTGAGCCCGGCGGGGTCCGCAGCCGGTTCGCGCGAGGGGGGGAAGCGTGAGGGCGGACGCCGCGCCGCGTTGACACCATGGGGGTCGCTGCTTAAGTCTCCCGCGCCCTTAAAAGAGCAAGTTTTCCCGGCAGGCGACGGGCAATAGCCGCGCCCACCGCATCAACCGGACCTCTCCCTTGAGCATCTTCCAACGGTTCTTCGGCTCTTCCAACGACCGCAAGGTCAAGGCCATGCAGGCGCGCGTCCTGAAGATCAACGCGCTGGAGGCGGCCACCAAGGCGCTGTCGGACGAGGAGCTGCGCGCCAAGACCGTGGAGTTCCGCGAGCGCCTGGCCAAGGGCGCGACCCTCGACGACCTCATGGAAGAGGCCTTCGCCGTGGTGCGCGAGGCCGCGCGCCGCACGCTGGGCCAACGCCACTACGACGTGCAGCTGGTGGGCGGCATGGTGCTGCACGCCGGCGGCATCGCCGAGATGCGCACCGGCGAGGGCAAGACCCTGGTCGGCACCGCGCCGGTCTACCTGAACGCGCTCGCCGGCAAGGGCGTGCACGTGATCACCGTCAACGACTATCTGGCGCAGCGCGACGCCGAGTGGATGGGCCAGGTCTACCGCTTCCTCGGCATGGAGGTGGGCGTCATCGTCCACGGCCTCAGCCAGAACCAGCGCCAGGCGGCCTACAACTCCGACATCACCTACGGCACCAATAACGAGTTCGGCTTCGACTACCTGCGCGACAACCTGGTCTACGACGCCAGCGAGATGGTCCAGCGCGGCCACAACTTCGCGATCGTCGACGAGGTGGACTCCATCCTGATCGACGAGGCGCGCACGCCGCTGATCATCTCCGGGCCGACCGAAGACCGCTCGGAATTCTACAAGACCATCGACCTGCTCGTGAAAGAGCTGATCAAGGACCCGACCTCCTACGACTTCGACGAGAAGCAGCGGCAGGTGATCCTGACCGAGGACGGCTCGGAGCGGATCGAGGAGATCCTGCAGGCGGGCGGCCACCTGGCCGAGGATTCCGCGGGCCTCTACGACGCCTCCAACGTCTCGGTGGTGCACCACGTGAACCAGGCGCTGCGCGCCAACGTGCTCTACCAGCTCGACAAGGACTACATCGTCCGCGCCGGCGAGGTGATCCTGATCGACGAGTTCACCGGGCGCATGATGCACGGCCGCCGCCTTTCCGAAGGCCTGCACCAGGCCATCGAGGCCAAGGAAGGCGCGGTGATCCAGCCGGAGAACCAGACGCTCGCCTCCGTCACCATCCAGAACTACTTCCGCCTTTATGAAAAGCTGTCGGGCATGACCGGCACGGCCGCCACCGAGGCCCAGGAATTCCTCGACATCTACAAGATGGACGTCACCGAGATCCCGACCAACCGGCCGGTGGTGCGGATCGACGACGACGACGAGGTCTACCGCACCTCCGCCGAGAAGCACGTGGCGATCATCGCCCTGATCGAGGACTGCTTCAGGCGCGGCCAGCCGATCCTGGTGGGCACGGTCTCCATCGAGAAGTCCGAGCAGTTGTCGGACCTCTTGAAGGCCCACAAGTTCGAGATCGACGGCAAGACGCAGAACGGCATCCCGCACAGTGTGCTGAACGCCCGCTACCACGAGCAGGAAGCCGGCATCGTCGCCGACGCCGGCGTGCCGGGCGCGGTGACCATCGCCACCAACATGGCCGGCCGCGGCACCGACATCCAGCTCGGCGGCAACGTCGACATGAAGCTCGCCGACTGGCGCGACGAACAGCGCGTCCTGGGCGTGGAGCCGACCCCGGAAATGGCCCTCAAGCGCCGCGAGCAGATCGAGGCCGAGATCGCCGAGAAGAAGACCCAGGCGCTCGCCGCCGGCGGCCTCTTCGTGCTGGGCACCGAGCGCCACGAGAGCCGGCGCATCGACAACCAGCTGCGCGGCCGCACCGGCCGTCAGGGCGACCCCGGCCACTCCAAGTTCTTCCTCTCCTGCGAGGACGACCTCCTGCGCATCTTCGCCGGCGAGCGGCTGGATTCGATCATGCGCACCTTCGGCGTCCAGGAAGGCGAGGCGATCACCCACAAGTGGCTGAACAGCGCCATCGCCACAGCCCAGAAGCGCGTCGAGCAGCGCAACTACGAGATCCGCAAGAACCTCTTGAAGTACGACGACGTCGTGAACGACCAGCGCAAGGCGGTGTTCGAACAGCGCGCGGAGTTCATGGCCGCCGAGGACATCTCCGACGTGGTCGCCGAGATGCGCAACGACACCATCGAGGACTTCGTCTCGCGCTTCCTGCCGCCCAAGGCCTACGCCGAGCAGTGGGACACCGACGGCCTGGAGCACCACGTGCGCGACTACCTGGGCCTGGAGCTGCCGATCAAGGCCTGGGCGGCCGAGGACGGCATCGCCAACGAGGAGATCGAGGCGCGCATCGTCAAAGCCGCCGACGCGCGCGCCGCCGAGCGCGACACCCAGGTCGGCCCGCACATGCGCACGGTGGAGAAGAGCTTCGTCCTGCAGATGATCGACCTGCAGTGGCGTGAGCACCTGATGCACCTCGACCACCTGCGCAACGTCATCGGCCTGCGCGGCTACGGCCAGCGCGACCCGCTGAACGAGTACAAGACCGAAGCCTTCAGCCTGTTCGAGACCCTGCTCACCGATCTGCGCCAGAACGTCACCCGCTGGCTGATGACCGTGGAGTTCCAGTTCGAGGCGCCGCCGCAGCCGCCGCCCGGCCGCTTCCAGGAGATCCACCTCGATCCCCTGACCGGCGAGAACGCCGCCGAGATGGGCGCCCTGCCCGACGGCCTGAACGCCGAGCAGCGCCAGGCCCTGCCGGTCAGCGCCCTGCCGGACAACTGGGAATCGACAGGCCGCAACGCGCCCTGCCCCTGCGGCTCCGGCAAGAAGTTCAAGCACTGCCACGGGGCGCTGATCTAGGCCGGGCGCCGGGCCGCTTCACCCCGACGAAGGAGAGGCCATGACGACGCATCGGTTCAAAGTCCTCGTTGCCGCAACCGCCGCCTTGGCCCTAGCCCTTCCCGCGGCGGCGCAGCCCGCCATGCCGCCCGTCCCGACCACCAAAATCCTCGCCATCGGCACGATCGCGCCAGGGTCGGACATGGCGAAGGCGACGGCGATCCTGCCCTCGGAAGTGCGCGCCACCGCCCAGCTCTACCTCGAGGGCAAGATCGACCAATGGTACTCGCTGCAGGACAAGCGCGGCGTGGCCTTCATCCTCAACGTCACCGACCCGAAGGCGGCCCGGGACATGCTGGAAGCCCTGCCGCTCGGCCGCGCGCACCTGATGACCTTCGAGCTGACCCCGCTCGGCCCGCTCAATCCGCTGCGGCAGCTCCTGGGCCCGCCGGCGAAGTAGCATGCCGAAGCGGCCCATGCTCGATCAGCGACGCTTCGCCGCCTTCTTGGCCTCGGCCGCCGCCAGCGCCTTGCGCGCCCAGGCCGCGGCCTCGTCGGGATCGTCGAGCGCGGCCTCCGGCAGCCGCCAATAGGAGGTCTCCTCCCAGCGTCCGGGAGCGCGGCTGTAGACCCAGGCCGCCGAGCCCTCCGCCGCCAGCTCCGCCTTCAGGGCCCCGTCGGCCTTCAGGTAGATGGTCTCGTCGTCGATCAGGCCGAACATGACATCACCGGCGTAGATCCCCGCGCCGCCGAACATGCGCTTGATCCGCACCGGCCCAAAGCCCGCGAACAGCTCCTCGACGAAGGCGTGAAAGTCGCTCATCCGCCGGCCGTTCTAGGCCCGCGCCGGCGCCACGCAACCGTTTCACGGTGGCGCTCGTTCTAACGGCTAAGTTTTTTGGGGGTTACCGGAATGACCACCTACCGCGCCTACCGCCTGGACAGCCGCCGCCACATCGTCAACGGACAATGGCTGGAAGCGGCCGACGACGAAGCCGCCGTCGATCAGGCCGAGGAACTCTGCGAAGAGGGCGTTCCCACCATCGAACTGTGGCAGGCGACGCGGCTCGTCGACCAGATCGACTGCGAAGATGACGGCGGCTGCGACTGCGCCGACGACTGAACCCGACTAGGCGCCGACCCAGTTGCCGTGGAAGCCGAAGGGCACGCGCCTGGGCACCCGGGCGAGCGCCAATGGCCCCTTCCCCAGATCCTGGGCCTCGAAGACCGCGAAGTCGCTGCGGTCCTCGGCGGCGCGGTAGATCACCGCGGTGATCCAGCCGTCGCCCTCGGCGGCGTCCGCCGAGCGCGGTACGAACACCGGCTCCGAGGTCGCGTCGCCCGCGTCCAGCGGCCAGACCTGCCGCTTGCCCGTGGCGAGATCGAGGTGGGCGATGGCGTTCATCCGCACGGTGCCGGAGCCCGAGGGGTCGGCCGCGTACCAGCCGTGCCGGTGCTTGAGCGTCTCCACCCGTGGATCGACCCGGGGGAACTCGCCGTCCATGTCGTCCAACGCCTCTTCCTTGATGGCGTTCGACGGGCTGGCCAGGTCGAAGGTCCAGCGCACCAGCCGCGCGGCGGCCTTGTCGCCCGGCGAGCCGTCGGCCTTGGGGAACAGGGGCGCCACGTCGTAGCGCATCACGTCGCAGAAGATCTGGTCGCCTTCTTCCCAGCTGTTCAGCGGGTGGAAGACGTAGCAGGCCTCGGTGTTGAACCAGCGGATCGTCGAGACGTCGGCGTCGCGGCGCATCACGCCCACGTGGGCGCCCTTCTCCGGCTCCCAGGCGAAGGGCGGCAGGCCCTTCATCACCCGCTCGAGGCTGGCGGTCAGCGGCATGACCGGGAATAAAACGTGGCTCTGCGTGGTCATGAAGTCATGGACCATCGACGCGAACGGAGCCTGGAAGTTGTCGCGGCGGATCACCGCGCCGTCGGCGGCGGTGACGCCATAGCTCATGCCCGCCGACAGCGGCGCGCCGACGCCATAGGCGAACCAGGTCATCTCGCCGGTCTTGGGGTCGATCTTCGGGTGGGCGGTGACATTGCCCCGGTAGGGCCGGACATAGCCCTTCGACTCCAGGGTCTTCACATCCATCTCGAAGGGATGGTGGCCTTCCTCGAGCGCCATGAGCTTACCGGCGTGCCAGACGATATTGGTGTTGGCGACGCCGCCCTCGTTGCCGGCGGTCAGTGGGTCGCTGTTCATGGGATTGCCCATGCCGCCGAACAGGGCGCGGCCGTGCTCGTGCTCCAGCTGCCACTTAGGCGTGCGGACATAGCGGTTGCGGTACGAGACCTTGCCGTCCTCGACATAGAAGCCGTGGACCATGCCGTCGCCGCCGAACCAGTGGTGATGCTCCGGGTCGCGGGGCTCGAACTGGGGATTGGGACCGATCCGGAACAAGGCCCCGCGCAGGCCGGCCGGAATCTCGCCCACCACCTTCAGATCGAAGTCGTCCTCGCTGCGAACCGGGGCGAAGTTGCCGGCCAGATAGGGGTTCAACCGCACATTGCCGTCCATCGGCGCGCCTCCCTTGGAGTCTAGGAAAACTTACTACGTAAATTTATCTCGTAAAACGATCCACATTGCAACGCTTTTGATGCAAACCTCTGAGTCGCCATGCCGCGCGTATTGTCAGATACCGACGTCGCCGATTTCCGGGAGCGGCTTTGCGAAGCCGCGGAGCGCCTGTTCGCGGAGCGCGGCCCCGACGCCGTGACCATGCGCCAGCTGGCCGCCGAGCTCGGCGTCTCGCCGATGACGCCCTACCGCTATTTCGAGGACAAGGACGACATCCTGGCCGCGGTGCGGGCCAACGGCTTCAACCGCTTCGCCGAGTCCCTGGAGACGGCCCGCAGCGGCGCCAACGGCGCGCGCGCCATCGGTGAGGCGGTGGGCGCGGCCTATGTGGACTTCGCCCTCTCCAACCCGCACGCCTACAAGCTGATGTTCGACCTCAACCAGCCGAACGTCGAAAAGTATCCGGAGCTGGTGGCCGCTGGCGTCCGCGCCCAGAAGACCATGACCGCCCACATCGAGGACGCTATCAAGGAAGGCCTGATGGCCGGCGATCCGCGGCAGATCGGCCTGATGTTCTGGGCCGCGATCCACGGCTCGGTGATCCTGGAGCTGGCCGGCATGCTGCCGCCCGGCGGAGCGCGGCATATCTTCGAAGGCCTCGACGTGGCCCTGATGCGCGGCGTGCGCCCGCAAGACTGAGGCGCCCATGCCCGATATCCGGCCGTTCGACGTGGACTGGCGCGCGGCCGAGGTCGAGGCCCTGCTGGACCGGATCCGCGCCTACCCCTGGCCGCCGGCGCCGCGGCTCTCCCCGGAAGACGGTTTGGGCGGTTGGGCCTACGGCTGCGACGGGGCCTATCTGAAGGGCCGTCTGCGACCACTGGACGGAGGTTTACGACTGGCGGGCCGCCGTCGCCGACCTCAACCGCTTCCCGCAGTTCATCGCCCGGGTCGAGGACTTCGACCTGCACTTCCTGCATGTGGTCGGCGAGGCCGGCGGTAAGCGGCCGTTGATCGTCACCCACGGCTGGCCGGGTTCGCACTACGAGTTCTGGGGCGCCATCGAGAAGCTGGCCTTCCCCAGCCGCTTCGGCGGGAACGCGGCCGACGCCTTCGACCTGGTGATCCCGTCCCTGCCGGGCTTCGGCTTCTCCTCCAAGCCGGCCCGTCCGGTCGGCCAGCGCACCACCGCGCGCCTGTTCAACACCCTGATGACCGAGGTCCTGGGCTATCCGAGCTACCTGGCCCAGGGCGGCGACTGGGGCGCGATGGTCACCTCCTGGCTCGGCCGCGACCACGGGGGAAACGCCCGCGCGATCCACCTCAACATGCTGGGCTTCCGGCCGCACGGCGGGGCGCAGGGCGAGGCGGAGATCGCCTGGGCGCAGCGGCAGGCGGCGATGATGGACGTCATGGGCGCCTATTTCCGCCTGCAGGTCTCCAAGCCGCAGTCCATCGCCTGGATGGCCGCCGGCAACCCGGTGGGCCAGGCCGCCTGGATCCTGGAGCGCTTCCACGACTGGTCGGACCTGTCGGCCAAGGACCTGGACGCCGCCTACGGCAAGGACGCCCTGATCACCAACATCATGCTCTACGCGATGACGGGCAGCTTCACGACCGGCGCCTGGTACTACCGGGGCCTGGTGGAGGAAGGCGGCCTGGCCTTCCAGCCCGGCGAGCGCTGCGAGACGCCCACCGCCTTCGCCAACTTCCCTGGCGAACCGCTCTATCAGGCCCCGCCCAGGTCCTTCGCCGAGCGCGCCTACAACATCGTCCGCTGGCGCGACATGCCGCGCGGCGGCCATTTCGCCGCGATGGAGGAACCGGACCTCTACGTGGACGAGGTCCGCGCCTGGGCGCGGGAACTATAAGAAGCTGCGCATCCGTTCCTCCTCCCCTTGCGGGAGGAGGTGGCCTGCGAAGCAGGTGGGAGGTGGGGTCGCTCAGATGGTCGGGATAGGCGGCAGTTCGTCGAGCGCGGCGAGAACGCGGTCGGCGACGAGGTCAGGCGAGCCCAGGATTTCGCGGTTGCTGAACCGCAGGACGCGAAAGCCCTTGGCCAGCAGCCAGGCGTCGCGTTCGGCGTCACGAACCGGGTCATGGAAGGGACCGTCGGCTTCGATGGCCAGCCGGTGTCTCAGGCAGACGAAGTCCAGGACATAGGGACCCATGGGCATCTGACGCCGGAACTTCAGGCCTTCGAGCCGGCGTTGGCGCAGGCGTTCCCAGACGGCGCGTTCGGTGGCGCTGGGATTTCGCCGAAGCCGCCGCGCCCGCTTGATGGCCGCCTCGCGATCCATGGCTCAGCTTAGCAGCGGAGAAGGCTTTCGACCCCACCTCCGTCAGCCTTCGGCTGCCACCTCCTCCCACAAGGGGAGGAGGAACACGCTCTGGCGTCGATTGCGATTTGCGCTAACAAGCCAGAGCCGCTCAGAAGGACCCGCCATGCCCGCGACGCTCGCGCCCGTGCGCCCGATCGAAATCGCCGAGATCCGCGCGGCGGTGGCGCGCATCAAGGGCACGGCGATCCGCACGCCGCTGGTCAAGCTGGAGCTGGGCGCAGGCTTTCCCGACATCCGCCTGAAGCTCGAGAACCTCCAGCCGATCAACGCCTACAAGCTGCGCGGCGCGGCCAACGCCGTGGCCCTGCTCTCCGACGAGGAACGCAAGCTGGGCGTCTGGACCATCAGCGCGGGCAACGCCGGCCAGGGCGTGGCCTTCGCCGCGCGCAAGGCCGGCGCGCCCTGCACGGTGGTCGCCATCGAGACCGCGCCCAAGGCCAAGCTGGAGCGCATGCGCGCGCTTGGCGCGAAGCTGGTGCTGGTCTCCTACGAGGAGGCCTGGAACGCGCTGGACGACCGGGCCTATCCCGGCGTCGAGGGGACCTTCGTCCACCCGTTCGACGACGACGCCTTCATCGCCGGCCACGCCACCATGGGCCTCGAGATCCTGGAGGACTGCCCCGAAGCCGCCGCGGTGATCTGCGGCGTCGGCGGCGGCGGCCTGATCACCGGGGTCGCCAGCGCCGTGAAGGCCGAGAAGCCCGCCATCAAGGTCTGGGCGGCCGAGCCCGACACCGCCGCGCCCTTCGCCCGCTCGCTGGAGATGGGCTCACCCCAGAAGTACCCGGAATGGCAGGCCTCTTTCGTCGACGGCGCCGGCGGCCAGAGCGTTTTCCCGCGCATGTGGGAGCGGATGCAGCCGCTGGTCGATGGCTCCATCGTCGTCACCCTGGACCAGACCCGGCGCGCCCTGCGGCTGATGGCGGAAAAGGCGCGGATCATCGCGGAGGGCGCGGGCTGCCTGCCGCTGGCCGCGGCGCTGACCGGCCAGATCCAGCAAAAGGGGGCCGGGGACGGGCCGATCGTCTGCGTGGTCTCGGGCGGCAACATCGACATGACCACCTTCTGCGACATCCTCCGGGAGACCGCGGAATGACCGCAGCCCGCTACGATTTCGCCTCCGACAACACCGCCGGCGCGGCGCCCGAGGCCCTGGCGGCCTTCGTCGAGGCCAACAGGGGCTTCGCGGCCAGCTACGGCGCCGACGCAGTCACCGCCCGCGCCGGCGACCTTATCCGCCAGCTGCTGGATGTGGACGCCGAGGTGCGCTTCGTGGCCTCCGGCACCGCCGCCAACGCCATCTGCCTGGCGGCGCTCTGCCGGCCCTTCGAGGCGGTGCTGGCCCACGGCCACGCCCACGTGACCATCGACGAGACCGGCGCGCCCAGCTTCTTCGGCCACGGCCTGGGGATCATCCCCTTGATGGGCGTTTCCGGCCGTATCGACGGCGCAGCCCTCACCGCCGCCCTCGGCCAGGCGGAAAGCGGACACGTGCAGTCGCCGGCGGCGCTGTCGCTGACCAACGCCACCGAATACGGCGCGGTCTATGACGCCAAGGCGATGGGCGCGCTGATCGCGCCGGCCAGGGCGAAGGGACTCTCCGTCCACCTCGACGGCGCGCGCCTGTTCAACGCCGCGGCGGCGGGCTTCGACCTGGCGACGATCAAGCCGCTGGGCGTCGACCTGCTGGTGATCGGCGGAACGAAGGCCGGCATGACGCCGACCGAGGCGGTGGTGATCCTCGACAAGGGCCTCGCCCGGCGGTTCGACGCGCGGCTGAAGCAGTCCGGCCAGCTGCCGTCCAAGAGCCGCTTCTACGCCGCGCCCTTCGTCGGCATGCTGGAGGACGGCGCGGCCCTGCGCCACGCCGCCCACGCCAACGCCATGGCCGCCCGCCTGGCCGCGGCCGTGCCCTTCCCGCTCGCCCACCCCGTGGAGACGAGCGGCGTCTTCGTGGACATGGACGAGCCGGCCCTGCAGCGCCTGCTGGCCGCCGGCTGGCGGGTCCAGCGCTTCCTCGACGGCTCAGTCCGCTTCATGTGCTCCTGGGCCACGACGCCGGAGGCGGTGGACGAGGTGGCCGAGGCGCTGAAGCAGGTGCGCTAGCCACCCCGCCACCCATGTTCTGTGGAGGGCCTAAGCCTCCGCCATCGCGCGGCGGCCGGCCATGCGCGCCAGGCGGCCCTCGATGATCTCCTCGGCCTCGCGGACGATGCGGTGGATCAGCTCGGCGCAGCTGGGGACGTCGTGGATCAGGCCCTGCACCTGGCCCGCCGACCAGATGCCGTGGTTCTGGTCGCCGTTCTCGAAGACCACCCGGCCGCGCACGCCCGCCACCAGCTCGCGCACCTGCTCGAAGGTCGCGCCCTCGCGCTCGAGCGCCACCACCTGGTCGGAGACGTCGTTCTTCGCCACCCGGCTGGTGTTGCGCATGGTGCGGAAGATGAGGTTGGTCTGCCGCTCGTCGTTGTCGACGATCTGCTGCTTGATCTGCTCGTGGATCGGGCTCTCGACCGTGGCCATGAAGCGGGTGCCCATGTTGATCCCGTCGGCCCCGAGCGCCAGCGCCGCCACCAGGCCGCGCGCGTCGCCGAAGCCGCCCGAGGCGATCATCGGGATCTTCACCTTGTCGGCCGCGGCCGGGATCAGGATCAGGCCGCCCACGTCGTCCTCGCCCGGATGGCCGGCGCATTCCAGGCCGTCGATGGAGATGCCGTCGACGCCCATCCGCTCGGCCGACAGCGCGTGGCGCACCGAGGTGCACTTATGCAGCACCTTGACCCCGTGCTTCTTGAACTCGTCGACGTGCTCCTGCGGCTTGTTGCCGGCGGTCTCGACGATCTTCACCCCGGCCTCGATGATCGCCTGGCGGTACTCGGCGTAGGGCGGCGGGTTGATCGCCGGCAGGATGGTCAGGTTCACGCCGAAGGGCTTGTCCGTCAGGCCACGGCAGCGGGCGATCTCTTCGGAGAGCTTCTCCGGCGTCGGCTGGGTCAGCGCGGTGATGAAGCCCAGGCCGCCGGCGTTGGCCACCGCGGCCACCAGCTCGGCGCGGCCGACCCACTGCATGCCGCCCTGCACGATCGGGTGCTCGACGCCGAAGGTCTCGGTGAACCGGGTCTTGAGCGCCATGGGCCGTCCTCCAAACGTTTGTTTGGATCGCAGTCAACGCGCCTCCCGCGCGCGTGGCAACCCCTTCCCAAACGTCATGGCCGGGCTACTGCATCCCCGCCCGGCCGATGGCGTAGAAGCGCTCGGCCCGCTGCTTGCGCAGCTCGTCGGGGGTCAGGCGCTCCAGGGCCTTCAGCTCTTCCTCAATGGCGTCGCCGACCGCCTTCAGGGTCGCCTCGGGATCGGAGTGGGCGCCGCCCGGCGGCTCGGGGATGATCCGGTCGACGATCTTCAGGCCGAGCAGGTCCTGGGCGGTGATCTTCATGGCCTTCGCCGCCTCGTCCGGCGTGCGCCCGCCGCGCCAGAGGATCGAGTTCGCGCCCTCCGGCGAGATCACCATGTAGATGGCGTGCTCCAGGATCAGCACCCGTGAGCCGCTGGCGATGGCGCTGGCGCCGCCGGAGGCGCCCTCGCCGGTGATGACGGCCACGATGGGCACGCCCAGCAGCAGGCTCTTCTCCGTCGACCGCGCGATGGCCTCCGCCACGCCGCGCTCCTCCGACGCCACGCCCGGATAGGCGCCGGGCGTGTCCACGAAGCTGATGATCGGCAGGTCGAAGCGCTCGGCCAGCTCCATCAGGCGGATCGCCTTGCGGTAGCCTTCCGGCCGGGCGAGGCCGAAGTTGTGCTTCACCCGGGTGATGGTGTCGCGGCCCTTCTCGTTGCCCATGACCACCACCGGCCTGCCGCGGAACCGGCCGATGCCGCCGATGATCGCCTGGTCGTCGGCGTAGGCGCGGTCGCCCTTCAGCTCCACGAACTCCTCGATCAGGCCGGCGGCGTAGTCGACGAAGTGGGGGCGGTCCGGGTGGCGCGCCACCTGGGTCTTCTGCCAGGCGTCCAGCTTGGAATAGGCTTCCCGGCGCATCTCCTGGGCGCGGGCGCGCAGGGCCTCGATCTCGGCGTCGAAGGCTCCGGCGCCGGCGGTCTCGGACAGCTTGGACAGCTCCTCGATCTTGGTTTCGAGGTCGGCGATCGGCCGCTCGAACTCGAGGTAGTGGACGGCCATCTGGGAGAACTCGGTCCTTTGGCGAAGCGGGGCCGGAACGTAAGCGGGTTGGCCCGGCCTCACAAGGGCGGGAGGCGGCGCGGGGTTCCCTAGCCGGTTCGGCATGCAACCCGCCGACGCCTCAAGGGGTTGTTGCGCCCGAAGATGCGCCGAAGGGCGTCGACACCGCCTCCGCGCGTCCGAGGAGAATGGAGATTTCCCAATGAAGACCGCTATCAAGATCGGGATGGTCTCGGCGCTGGCCCTCGCCGCCGCCGCCCCCGCCATGGCCCAACCCCAGGCCGCCCCGCAATATCCCGCCCAGCAGTACCAGCGCGATCCACAGGACGAGGGCTCCCAGCCGCCGCCCTCGTACCAGCCGACTCCGCAATACCAGCAGCAACAGCAGCAGTACCAGCAGGACCAGCAGGACTATCAGCAGCGCCGGGGCGCCTATGACGCCAGCAAGGACGCCTACGACGCGCGGCGCGACAACTACGAAGCCAACCGCGCGGGCTATCAGGACGCCCGCATCGCCTACGAGCACCGCCTGCATGCCTGGGAGCGCGCCCGCGACCGCTATGACGCCCGCTACGGCTACGGCGCCTATATCCGGGTTTATGGGCCGGCCCCGGCCTGGGACTACCGTCATTGGGGCCCCTATGAAGGCGCCGTCGCCGTCGACCGCTATGGCCGGCCTGTCGTCGCCGTTGAGCCGCGCTACTAGGCCGGCTCAGCGTTTCCGGGCCAGCGGGTGTTTGGTCGCCACCACCTCAGTGAGGCGGTCGGAGGCTACGTGGGTGTAGATCTGCGTCGTGCCGATGTCGGCGTGGCCCAGCAGGGTCTGCACCACCCGCAGGTCCGCCCCGCCTTCCAGCAGGTGGGTGGCGAAGGCGTGGCGCAGCACGTGCGGGCTGACCCGCGCCGGATCGATCCCGGCGTCGGCCGCCGCCTCGTCCAGCAGCTGGGCGAAGCGCCGCGGCGTCAGCCGGCCGCCCTGGCCGCGTGATGGGAAGAGCCAGGGATTGGCCTTCTGGCCCTTCGGCAGGAACTGGGTCCTGACTTCCAGATAGGCCTTCACCGCCGCGCGCGCGGCGTCGTTCAGCGGCGCGAGCCGTTCCTTGCCGCCCTTGCCCTTGACGATCAGATAGGCCGGGTCGCGGGCCAGGGCCGCGAGCGTCAAGCCGGTCAGCTCGGAAATGCGCAGGCCGGACGCATAGGCCAACTCCACCATGCAGGCGAGCCGCAGCCCCCCCGCGCCATTGGGGGCGCCGTCCTTCGCCCCTGCTGCGGCGATCAGGGCGTCGACCTCGGCGCGGCTCAGCACCTTGGGCAGCGACCGGCCCTTCTTCGGCGCCTCGACCCGGCGCGAGGGGTCGTCCGCCCGCCAGGCCTCGCCCAGGACGAAGCGGTAGAACTGGCGCACCGCCGCGCGCCGCCGCGAGGCCGTGGCCGGCGACAGGCCCCGCGCGCCCAGGGCCGCGAAATAGGCCTCCACATCGGCCGCCGAGGCGCTGGCGAGGTCGCGCCCTCGCCCGGCCAGGAACCCCGCCGCGTCGGCCAGGTCGCGGGCGTAGGCGGTCAGCGTGTTCTTGGCCGCCGCCCGCTCCACGGACATCATCTCCAGGAAGGCCTCGGACCAGGCGCCGCCCTGCCCGCGCCCTTGCCCCGGGGACTCGCTCATTTCAGGCCCGCGAGCCCTTCCAGGGCGAAGGCGCGGGCCTCCGCCTCCAGGCCCACGGCGTGCAGGGCGCGCACGATCCGCACCCGGTCGCCCACGGCCGGCCCGGCGGCGCCGGCCTCCGCGCAGGTCCAGAGCACCAGGAGCGCCGCCTCGCCCTTCAGCTTGCGCTGGGCGGCGGCGTCCAGCGCCAGGTCGCGGCCCACCGGCGCCTTGCCCTCGGGCACGGTCAGCGCGGCGAACTGGTCGCGGACGTCGGCGGTGAGTTCGGGCGCGAAGGCCAGGGCCAGGGCCGCGGCGGCCTGGCCCCGGGCGCGGACCTTGGGGTCGGCGGAATTGGCCGTCTCCAGCATCGCCGCCGCAACCGCCTCGCGCACCGGCTCGCCGCCGCTCAGCGCCTCGACGAGGACGCTGACGTCGGGCGGCGCGGTCGAGGCGTCGATGGCCGACGCGGCGGGACCGTCCGGCGACAGGGCCGCGGCCACCGCCGGCGACGGCTTGGCGGCGGAAAGGTCGAGGCCCAGGCTGCGCGACAGCGCCGCGTCCAGGCCGTTGCGCAGGCTGGCCGCGCCGGGGTTGCCGACGCCGGAGATCTTGGCCGCCATCAGCCGGGCGAAGATCGCGTCCTTCGCCTGGGCCTGCGCCAGGTCGAAGGTGAGCTGGGCCTGGGCGGTCTGGCCCGCCGCGGCCTGGCAGTAGGTGCGCAGGCGCAGCCAATAGATCTCGTCGCGCCCGGAACTGAGGTCCCCGGCCACGGCGCAGGCGCGGGTGTCGTCGCCGGCCAGGAGGGCGCTTTCCGCCGCGGCGCGGGCCAGGTCGGGGTCGCGGTCGACGCCGGGCGCGCGGGCCAGGATCGCAGCGGCGGCCTTGGGATCGCCCTGGGTCAGGAGCGCGCTGGCCCGGGCGCCCAGGAGCGACGGATCCTCGCCCGCGCCCTGCGGTCCGGGTGCGCCAGTCGCCAGCACGCGGCGTGCAAGATCGGCGGCGGCCGGGCTGAGCGGCCGGGCGGCCAGCAGCGGCAGGACGGCCTTCGCGGTCTTCAGGGACGCGCCGCGCCAGAGGTCCTTCGGCAGGCCGGTCTCGCGGCCCGGGGTCGAGAAGGCGTCCGGCGCGGCCAGGGACGAGACCTGCACGCCGGTGGGCGGCGCGACCGGCGAGATGGCGGCCGGCGGCGGGGCTGACGGGGCGGCCTCGGACGGGGCGGGAGGCTCTTGTGCGCTGGCTCCGCTCACCGATCCGGCGAGGAGCAACAGGGCGAGGAGACCAGGGCGACGCGACATGGCGACCATCATAGCCGCCGCGCGAGGTTGGCGCGAGGGCGCGGGCTCGTGTAGACCTTCGCTGTCCATGGACCGTTACGCCCCGCTGCGCCGCCGCACGATCGCCCTCGTTGGCCTGATGGGCGTCGGTAAGTCGAGCGTTGGCCGCCGGCTCGCCAACGCCCTGGAGCTGCCGTTCCGCGACACCGACACCGAGGTGGAGACCGCCGCGGGCCGTTCGATCTCCGACATCTTCGCCGATCTGGGGGAAGAGGCCTTCCGCGAGGGCGAGCGCCGGGTGATTGCGCGCCTCCTGGACCAGGAGCCGCACGTCCTGGCCACCGGCGGCGGCGCCTTCATGAACCCGCAGACCCGCGAACTCATCAAGGGCGCGGCGATCTCCGTCTGGCTGAAGACCGACCTCGACGTGCTGGCCCGGCGCGTGGCGCGTAAGGACACCCGGCCCTTGCTGGCCGGCAAGGACCCGCTGGAGGTGCTGCAGGCGCAGGCGCAGGCGCGCTACCCCGCCTACGCCGAGGCGGACCTGATGGTGGAGACCGGCGACGCCGCCCACCACGTGACCGTCGAACAGGTGATCGCGGCGCTCAGCGTCCATCTGGCCGCCGGGACCGAGACCGCCGCGTCCGAGGCTTCCCCGCCATGATCCGCACCGTCCTCGTGGGCCTGGGCCCCCGCAGCTATCAGGTGCGCGTGGGCGCGGGCCTGATCGACGCCGCCGGCCAGGCCCTGGCGCCGCTGCTGAAGCGCAAGCGCACCGCCGTCGTCAGCGACGAGACCGTCTGGGGCCTGCACGGCGCGCGGCTGAGCGCGGCCCTGGCCCGGGCCGGCATCGAGGCTGTTCCCATCGTCGTGCCGCCCGGCGAGCAGACGAAGAGCTTCGAAGGCCTGGCCGAGGTCTCCGACCGGCTGCTGGAACTGGAGCTCGACCGCGGCGACGTGATCACCGCCTTCGGCGGCGGCGTGGTGGGCGATCTGGCCGGCTTCGCGGCGGCCATCTACAAGCGCGGCGTCGATTTCGTGCAGATCCCGACCACCCTGCTCGCCCAGGTGGACTCCTCGGTGGGCGGCAAGACCGCCATCGACACCCCGCGCGGCAAGAACCTGATCGGCGCCTTCCACCAGCCGCGCCTGGTGCTGGCCGACCTCGACGTCCTGGCCACCCTGCCCGAGCGCGAAATGCGCGCCGGCTACGCCGAGGTGGTGAAGTACGGCCTGCTGGGCGATTTCCGCTTCTTCGAGTGGCTGGAGGCCAACGCCGCGGCCGTGCTGGCCCGGGACCCCGCGGCCCTGGCCCACGCCGTCGCGCGTTCCATCGAGATGAAGGCCGAGATCGTGGCGGAGGACGAGACCGAGCAGGGCCGCCGCGCGCTCCTGAACCTCGGCCACACCTTCGGCCATGCCCTGGAGTCCGAGACCGGCTATGGCGAGGCCCTGCTGCATGGCGAGGCGGTGGCCGCGGGCATGGCGCTGGCGTTCCGCTTCTCGGCCTCACAAGGCCTCTGCGAGACGCAGGAGGCGGGCCGCGCCGCCGCCGCCATCGCCGCCGCCGGCCTGCCGGCCACCCTGGGCGAGGTGCGGGCCGAGCCCTTCGACGCCGAACGCCTGGTCCGCCACATGGCGCAGGACAAGAAGGCTGAGGCCGGGCGGCTGACCTTCATCCTGGCGCGCCGCCTGGGCGAAGCCTTCGTGGCCAAGGACGTGGACGCGCAGGCGGTCGCCGCGTTCCTGGAATCGGAAGGAGCTGTCTGATGGGCGCTCTGATGGCGCTGGCCCCGATCGTGTTCGGCCTCCTGGCGGCTTCGGCCCTGTTCTCCGCCGCTGAGACCGCCATGACCGGCGCCAGCCGCGCGCGGATGCACCAGCTCGACCGTGAAGGCGACCGCGCCGCGCGGCGGGTCACCCGCCTGATCAGCGACCGCGAGACGATGATCGGCGCGGTTCTCCTGGGGAACAACATCTTCAACATCCTGGCGACCGAGCTTGCGAGCTCGGTGTTCGCCAAGGCGATCCCCGGCGCCTGGGGCGTGGCGGCGGCGACGGCGGTGATGACCGTGCTGATCCTGGTCTTCGCCGAGATCCTGCCCAAGACGCTGGCCATCCTGCGTTCCGACGACGTGGCGCGGGTGCTGTCGGGACCCACCGAGATCGTGGTGCGGGTGTTCGGCCCGATCATCTTCGCCGTCCAGTGGGTGGTGCGGAAGACGTTGACCCTGTTCGGCGTCCACCTGGGCATGAGCATGGACGTGCTGGCCGCCCACGAAGAGATCCGCGGCGCGGTCGAGTACCATCACTCCGAGGGCCTGGTGGAGACCCACGACCGCTGGATGCTGGGCGGCGTGCTGGACCTGGCCGAGATGGACGTCAGTCAGGTGATGGTCCACCGCAACGCCATCGCCTCCATCGACGCCGACCAGACGCCGCGCGAAATCCTGGCCGAGGCGCTCGCCAGCGGCCACAGCCGCGCCCCGCTCTATAGCGACGAGCAGGAGAACATCGTGGGCGTGCTGCACAACAAGGACATGCTGGCGGCCATCGCCGAGGCCAACGGCGATATCGACGCCATCGACATGGCCGCCATCGTCCGCGAACCCTGGTTCATCCCCGAGACCACCAGCCTGAAGGACCAGCTCTCCGCCTTCCTGAAGCGCCGCAGCCACTTCGCCCTGGTGGTGGACGAATATGGCGCCCTGCAGGGCCTGGTGACGCTGGAGGACATCCTCGAGGAGATCGTGGGCGAGATCGAGGACGAGCACGACGTGGCCATGCCGGGCGTCCGCGCCGCCGAGGACGGCTCGGTGGTGGTGGACGGCTCGGTGGCGATCCGCGATCTCAACCGCGCCCTCAACTGGGACCTGCCGGACGAGGAGGCGGTGACCGTCGCAGGGCTCCTGATCTACGAGGCCCGGCGCATCCCCGACGCCGGCCAGACCTTCACCTTCCATCGCCAGCGGTTCCTGGTCCTGGAGCGCAAGATCAACCGTGTCACCAAGCTGCAGATCTGGCCCGCGACCGCGCGCGACGAAAGCTGAGCCGCCGGCCGGAACCAAGCTGCGCCGTGAACGTTTTGGCGATCGCGGGTTTAGGGGATCGCCTCGTCACAATGTCAGCCGACAAGTCGTCGACTATGGCCGCATGGTTTGCGATGCCCTCAACGCAGGGCAAGATGCCCCGTGATCGGACCACCGCCCGTCTGGCTTGGAGCTTCCGCTAAATGACCGACATCGCCCAACTGAGCGGCCTGCGCGTGCTGGTGGTCGAGGATGAGATGATGGTCTCGATGCTGATCGAGGACATGCTCGCCGACCTCGGCTGCACCGTGGTCGGTCCGGCCTCGCGGCTGGACGAAGCGATGGAGCTGGTGGAGGGCGCGGAGCTCGATTGCGCGGTGCTGGACGTCAACCTGGGCGGACAGCCGATCTTCCCCCTGGCGGACCTGCTGCGCGCGCGCGGCGCGCCCTTCGCCTTCGCCACCGGCTATGGGGATGCGGGGCTCCGCGACGTCGACCGGGGCACTCCGGTCCTGCAGAAGCCGTTCCGCGAAGGCGACCTGGCCCGCGTGCTCGGAGAGCTGCGCGCCAAGGTCGGCTAGGCGGCTAGAGGTAGCTGAGGACCGGGCCCCAGCCCTCGAACAGCAGGGTCAACGCGCCGGCCAGGCTAGCCAACGGCAGGATCAGTTTCACGCCCCATCTCCTCGAAATCCTGAAGGCGGAAGCCAGAGGCTCCGCTCTCAAGACGCCCTAGATAGGCACGAACCGACACCGCGTTAGATGCGGCTTTCCGAAACACTGTTATGCGCTTTCGGAAAGGGTCATACCGCCGAGCGATGAACAATTTTGCGGGAGTTGCCCCGCATGACGCGCCGCCTGTAATGGTCGCTGTATCACGGGAGGACCACTCCATGCGGTCGCATTGGGTTTTCGGAACGGCCCTGGCGTTTGCGCCCATGGTCACCGCGGCGAACGTCGAGCCCACGCCCGCCATCGGCCACATCTGCGGCGCGGCCGCGCCGGACGACGCCCAGGCCGCGCCCGCCGCTGCGCCGGCGCAGAAGCTGCTGACCGGCTACGGCACCGGCGGCTTTCCGGTCCGGACCTCCAATCCCCAAGCCCAGGCCTATTTCGACAACGGCATGCAGCTGGCCCACGCCTTCGCCCACAAGCCGGCGATCGCCGCCTTCCAGGAGGCCGAGAAGCTGGACCCCAACTGCGCGATGTGCGCCTGGGGCGAGGCCTGGTCGCGCGGCCCGACGATCAACTACCCCATCGACCCCAAGACCCAGGCCGAGCTGGCGGCCATCGCCGACCGCGCCGCGGCGCTCGCCAAGGACGGGCCGGTGAAGGAGCAGCGGCTGATCGCGGCCCTGCAGGCCCGCTACCACAAGGGCGGCGGCGCGGGTCCCGGCGACTTCGCCTTCGCCAAGGACATGGACCAGCTGGCCCGCGACAATCCCACCGACAACGAGATCGCCATCGTCGCCGCGGACGCCTGGATGATCCCGGCGGCGGCGAAGAACACCCAGGACAACCTCAACCGCGCTCTGGAGCTGATCGGCGGGGCGCTCACCCGCAAGCCCGACGACACCGGCGCCATCCACTTCTACATCCACGCCACCGAGATGAACGGCATCGGCGGCCAGGCGGAGAAGTACGCCGACACCCTGCAGCGGCTCGCGCCCTCGGCCAGCCACCTGGTGCACATGCCGTCGCACACCTACTACATCGTCGGCCGCTATCAGGACGCGGTGCGCGCCAACCAGGACGCCGCCCAGCTCGACATCGCCAACGCCACGCGCCAGGGACTGGGCGGCGACCCGTGGCTGCTCACCTACCACGCCCACAACGTCCAGTTCGCCACCGGCGCGGCGCTGATGAGCGGCGACGGCCCCGCGGCGCTCGCCCAGGCCGACGCGGTGTTCGACCACCTGGCGCACGGCAAGGAGGGCGGCGTCTGGGATCAGGTCGGCGGCGGAACCGCCTACTTCGCCGAGGGCCGGTACGCCGCGCCGGCGCAGGTCCTGGCCCTGCCCGACCCCGGCGCCAAGAAGCCCTACCTGCAGGCCATGTGGCGCTACGCCCGCGGCGAGGCCTACGCCCGCCAGGGCGATGCGGCCGGCGTGCGGCGCGAACTGGCGCTGGTCACGATGAAGCCGGCCGACCTGAAGGCCTTTGGCGACTTCGCCTCCACGGGCCAGGCCGTGGTGGATGTGGCGAATGCGGTGCTGGTCGGCCGCGCGGCGATGATCGAGAACCAGCCGGTCCTCGCCGCCGCGGCCTACCGCAAGGCCGCCCAGATCCAGGAGGCCAAGCTGCTCCGCGTCAGCGATCCGCCGATCTGGTGGTATCCGGTGCGGCGCAGCCTGGCGGCGGCGCTGCTCTCCGAAGGTCAGGCGGATCAGGCGGCCGCGGAAGCCCGGAAGGCCCTGAACGGCTGGCCCAACGATCCGGTGACGCTCGCCGTGCTGGCCCAGGCCGAGAAGAAGCTCGGCGACGGCAAGGCCGCCGACCTGCACCTGGCTGAGGCCAAGGCGGCCTGGCATGGGCGGGCGCAGTTGGCCGTCATGGCGCGGCCTGCGGACGCCTAGGCTTCGCCCTTAGATCTCTCCCGGCGCCAGCGCCTTGACCGACAGCGCGTGCAGCGGGCCGGCCAACTCCTCCGCCAACGCCCGGTAGACCATCCGCTGGCGGGCCACTTTCGGCTCGCCGGCGAAGGCCGCGGACTCGATCGTCACGTTGAAGTGGCTCTCGCCGCCCGGCGAGGCGCCGGCATGGCCGGCGTGACGCGCGGAATCGTCCACGACCTCGAGCCGCGTGGGCGCGAAGGTGTCGGTCAGCTTTTCTTGGATGGCATCGAATATGGCGCCCATCGGCTGCATCTTCAATTCTTGAAAGGGATTATCTCGGCCCCATACTTGGCCCATGCCCGCCGCGTTTCAATACAAGCCGCGCTTCGTCGATATCCGTGTGCGTCCGCCCTCGGAAGAGGAGGACGCGCGCGCCGAGGACGTGCACGCGCTCAAGCCCGGCGAGCGGGCCTGCGACCATCCGGGCTGCTCGAAGGCCGCCACCGCGCGCGCGCCCAAGTCGCGCGACATGCTGAACGAGCACTACTGGTTCTGTCAGCCCCACGCCGCCGAGTACAACCGCAACTGGAACTTCTTCGCTGGGCTCAGCGAGGCCGAGGTGCGCCGCCGCCAGCAGGACGAGCTGTTCACCGGCGGCCGGCCCACCTGGGAGATGAAGGCCGGGCGCATGAGCCGCGAGGCCGCCGCCTTCTCCGCCAAGTTCCGCAAGGGCGAGGGCTACCGCGACCCCTTCAATATCTTCGGCAAGAACGCCGGCAAGCCGATGCCCGAGCCGGAGGACCGCCGGCTGGGCAAGATCGAACGCAACGCGCTGGCCGACCTCGACCTCGACGCCAACGCCGACGGCCCGAAGATCCGCGCCCGCTACACCGAGCTGGTCCGCCGCCTGCACCCCGACGCCAACGGCGGCGACCGGGCGGGCGAGAACCGCCTGCAGCGGGTGATCCGCGCCTACCAGGCGCTGCGCAAGGCTGGTATGGTCTAGCTTCGCAACCCACGCGCGAGACGTGGGCGAGGGAGAGACCGAGATGGCCACCAGCCGAAGGGCGATCCTGGCCGGGCTGGCCGCCAGCGCCTACCTGCCCGGCTCCGCCGGCGCTCAGATGCATCCCGCGGGCGTCGCCTGGTCGGACAGGCCCGCGTTCGGCCATGGGCCGCTGGCGGCCAACAGGTTCGCCCAGATCTGGAGGGCGCCGGCGGCCGAGACCTTCTGGCCCGAGGCGATCCCGATCCTCGGACGCGACGGGCCGCTGCCGATCAAGAGTAAGCGAGGCAAGACGCTGCTTGTCACCTTGTGGGCTGAATGGTGCGCGCCATGCTTGGCCGAGATGCCGATCCTCTCGGCGTTCAACAAGACCTACGCCGGGCCTCGCTTCGAGATCGTGCCGATCGCCACCGGGTCCAAGACGTTGAAGACCTGGACTGACGCCCAGGCGCGGGTCGACCGCATCCCGGGTGCGAGCCTTTCGACGCTCATCGATGGCAGTCGCGATGGGGCGGGGCTGGAATGGGCGCTGGCGCGGATGAAGGTCTCGCCCGAGGCGATCGCCAAGCTGCCGCCGGGCTCCACCATCGAAAGCGTCGCCTTGCCCTGCCTGCTGATCGTGGACCCACAAGGGCGGCTAAGGGCGCGCTACCAGGGCGGGCCTGGCCCGGGCGCCGAGGAGAAGGGCCCCTGGGGTCCGCCGGAAGGCCCGGGACTGATCAAGGCCCTCGCGGAGGGCGCGGTCTGGACCTAGCCAAACCGCGCCACCCGACTCCAGAACGTCCGCCTACCAGTGGCGGTAGTGGTAGTCCCAGGGCCCCGGACGCCAGCCCGGACGCCAGTAGGCGTTGTGGGTCCAGTACCAGTAGCGGTACGGCCGGTAGATCCAGGTGCCGCCTTCGAAGAACCAGGGATTGTACCAGGCCGGGCCGGCGTAGACCGGGCCCGGGCCATAGTAGAACGCGGGCGCCCCGGCGCGCATGTAGTAGCCGGGCGGGCAGGCGCCGGACGCCTGAGCGGAGTTCGAGCCGATGGCCGCGCCGGCCGTGGCGCCCAGCGCCCCGCCGATGATCGAGCCGCCGGTGCGCGAGCCGCGTCCGGAGACGTTGGAGCCCACCACCGCGCCCAGGATGCCGCCGATGATGGCGCCGGCGGCGGTGTTGTTGCGCTGCTTGTCCATGCAGTACTGCGCCGCCCACTGCGAATAGCGCTGGGCGTACTCGCGGTCATAACTCTGCGCGCGGTCGTCATAGACGGCGCCCTGGTTTTCCGCGCCGGGCGGCGGCGGAGCGTACTGGCCCGGCGGCGGGCCGCCCTGCGGACCGCCGGACGGCGGCGGGCCATAGTTCGGGGGCGGACCATAGTTGGAAGGCGGCGGGCCGTAGTTCGAGTTCGGCGGGGGGCCATAGCCCGGCGGCGGGGGCGGCGGCTGGGCCGCGGCGGCGGTGGCCTCCAGCAACAGGCCGAACGCCAGTCCGGCCGCGATCACCTTCGCGCCGGCTTCCGATGGCTTCATCGTGGTCTCCATAACAGTCAGCCGTCCACTCGACTCAGAAGGAGACAGCTAAGCCTCATTTGGGGCCAAGATGTGGAATTGCCAGGGGCGATTGTTACAGACCGCGTTGCGATTCCGACCGCCTTCGGGGGTCCCCGACTGTCTTCAGGGCGCGATATGGGCGGCGGTCAGTTCGGCGCGGGCCGCCTCCAGCTCCTCGCGGAACTTCGGCTTGGTCATCAGCTCAGCGACCAGGGCCACGGCCAGCACATGACCGCCCTCGACGTCGCGCCGGTAGTGCGCCTCGCAGATCAGCCGGCTTTCCGCATAGTCCGCCGCCCGCGCCTGGATCACCTGGGCATTGCCCGGCATCAGGTTCGACAGCACCGCGGCGGCCGAATAGCCCATGGTGGCGTGGCCGCTGGGATAGGCGGTCTTGCCGTCCTCGCCGTGCTTGCAGGGGTTCAGCGTCGGGTCGGCGGTGATCGGGCGGGTGCGCGCGAAAAAGGCCTTGAAGCGCTTCACCGCCAGGCTGTCCTCGTTGCGCAGGTCCTCGAAGAGGAGGGCGGTCGCGGGCAGCCGCGCCAGGTCGAAGGCCGGACCCAGCGGCGCGGCGATCGAGGTCACGTCCTCGAAGTCCTCGTCGTGCTTGGCGAGCGCGAAACGCTCCGGCGTGCGGGCGGCCTCCAGGCGATGCAGTTCGGCGAGTTCGGCCAGGGCCTCGGGCGAGCCGTCGCGCGGCGGCGCTGGCAGCACCTGGGCCGGGTCGAGCTCGCCCGGCGCCAGGAACTTGGAGACCGTCGGCTTGGGCGGCTTGGCGGGCGCGGCGGCAGAGGGGGCAGTCGCCGCGCCCGCGGCCGTCAGGGCGAGGAGGAGCCCAGCGACGGTTTTGCGCATCAGAATTTCGCTCCAATGGTGCCTTCGATCGTCCGGCCGGCCTGGAAGAGGTAGAGGCCGGTGTCGGTGGTGGAATGCAGCACCGCGCCGGTGAAGGAGGTGATGTCGCGCTTGTCGGCCAGGTTGAAGACCTGCAGCTTCGCCCAGTAGCGGGGGGTGAAGTCGTAGCGGACCGCGACGTCGATGCTGTCATAGCCCGGCAGCTCCACCGCCTGGCCGCCGGTGTAGGTGGCCACGTACTGGCCGGACCGCTTGTAGGTCAGCGAGCCGGACCAGTCCTGGTAGTGGTAGATGGCGCCGGCCGCCGCGGTGTACTTCGGCGCATTGGCCAGGGTCTCGGCCGGCGAGGCGGCGATGCCCGCTGCGGGGTCGGCGGCGGTGGCCAGCTGCTTGGCGGTGTTGATCGAGCCGTTGACGAAGAAGGTGACCCCGAACGGCGCGGCGTAGGCCGCCTCGCCTTCCACGCCCGAGTACTGGCCCTTGCCGACGTTGCAGAAGCCGGCGGTCGTGGCGGTGGAGTTGCCGGACGTCGGGTCGGGGATGTTGCAGGCCTGGACGAGGTCGGTGACGTCGACGCGGTAGACGTCGGCGTCGGCGGTGAACTGGCCGTGGGTGTAGACCGTGCCGGTCTGGTAGCTGATCGACTGCTGCGGCCGCAGGGACTGCAGGTTGACCCCCGTCACGTAGAGCGCCGACAGCGAGGGGACCAGGAAGCCCGTGGCGGCCTGGCCGTAGACCGACCAGTCCTTGGTGATGCGGTAGTTGGCGGTCAGGAAATACAGGGTCTTGTCATAGGTGTTGGAGCCCACCAGCGGCTGGTTCTTCGCTCCGCCCGCGGTGCTTTCGTCGGCCGCATCCACGTCGCGGCGGAAGTTCACGTACTTCACGCCCGGCTGGATCGTCAGGTTGTCCAGCGGCCGCCATTCGAAGTCGGCGAACAGCTGGTACTGCAGCCACTTGGAGTTCTCCTGCAGCTTGGCGTTGGTGGTGAACGGGAAGGCCGGCGGGTGGAACTTGTCGTCGGCGATCCCCAGGGTGAAGTCGCGGAACAGGTTGTGGCGGTTGGTCGAGGAGGTCTCGACCAGGGCGCCGGCCTTCAACGTGCCGAAGCCGAAGTCGTCGTTGAGGCGCACGATATCGCCTTGGACCCGATACTCGTTCAGCTTGTCATAGCCGCCGATGTCATTGGCGCTCTGCGGCGCGGTCGTGATGTTCGGCGGCGAGGTGTTCGGCCCGCCGATCAGCCCGGTGATGTCGTTCACCGAGGTTGTCTTGTTGGCGTAGAAGTAGGTGTAGAGCTGGTTCTCCGCCGTGATCTTCGGCGTGAATGAGCCCTTCAGGTCGATGTATTCGAAGTCGCTGGTCTTGTACTCGTAGTTCAGCTTGTAATTGTGCTCATCGCCCGGCAGCGCGTCGAGGGCGAAGTCCTTGCCGTAGAGCTGCACCTGCTGCCAGGTCGCGCCGGGTCCGGCGTCGGACAGGTTGAAATAGGTCTGCTCCATCGCGCCGAAGGCGGTCAGCGTCCAGTCGGAGCCCAGCGGCTGCACGAACTTGACCATCTCGTTGTTCGCATAGCCGCCCGAGTGGCTGAGTTCGCCGTCGGAACGGCGCAGGTCGAGGTTGAACAGGAGTTTGCCGCCGCCGGGCAGTTCGCCGGTGTTGATCGTCGTGACCGAGGCCTGGGTGTTGAACGAGCCGGCCGTGAGCCGCTCGGCGAAGCTGCGGTCCGAAGTCGGATCGAGGGAGAAGAAGTGGATCGCGCCGCCCAGGTTCGCCTGGCCGAGGTCGCCGGCCGCACCCGGACCGCGGTCGATGACCACCGCCTGCAGGGTCGAGGCGGGGAAGTAGGAGGCCGAGTGGTGGGTCGGGTCGTTGGTGTCGCCGAAGGCGATGCCGTCAAAGGTCAGGTTGAACTGGCCGTCCTGGAAGCCGCGCAGGGTCAGCGTGTTGTACTCGCCGATGCCGCCGCCGTTCGAGGTGATGCCGGAGACCGAGGGCGCGATGCTGGCGACCGTGGTCCAGTCGCCCGTCTCCGGCGTGGCCAGGCGGATGAAGGCGTTGCTGACGATCGACTCCGGCTGCATCTCAACGAGCGAGGCCTTCGACGGCGCGTCCTGCGCGGCCTTGTTGGGCTCGGCGGTGACGATCACCTCCGAAACGTCGGTGCCCTCGGCGCCCGCGCCGGTCATGGGGCGCGGCGCGGTGGCCGTCGGCGCGGCGTCGCCGGCGGCGGCCTCCGCCGCGAACGCCGGGGCGGCGACGACCGCCAGGCCCAGGCTGATCGCCGTACCGCAGAGAAGCCGCGAAATGGCGGCGGAATGGCTGGTGCGCATGAATGATCCCCCCTGAAACTCGCCGGGGAAACACGATCAAGCGGCCGAAAGTACAAGTTACAGAAACGTCGCCGATATTTGACAGATCTATGACACCCTAGACACTGGTTTGAATTTATTGGTTATTTCGAGAACCGTCACATAAGCTACATCGATATTGAGATATCTCAACCTGACACGCGCTTGCCAGGCGGAAACGATCCGATGATGCTTCTCTCTTCGTCCGAGGCGGGCCGCCGCCCGCGCCGGGCGCGCCCGGCCGGCGCGACGCCCGCCCCGCAGTCCGCGCCCGCCGCCCTGCGCGTGCTGATCGTCGAGGACGACGTGGAGGCCGCGCAGCACATGGCCGACGACCTCGCCGCCCGCGGCATTGAAGCGGCGCTGGTCCACGACGGGCTGCAAGCGCTGGAGCCCGGCGTGGGCGACGGAGCCTTCGACGTGCTGATCGTCGACCGCATGCTGCCGGGCCGCGACGGCCTTTCGGTGCTGAAGGCGCTGCGCCAACGCGGCGTGGAGACCCCGGCCCTGTTCCTGACCGCCATGGGCGCGGTGGCCGACCGCGTCATGGGCCTTCAGGCCGGGGGCGACGACTATGTGGTCAAGCCGATCGATTCCGAGGAGCTGGCCGCCCGCGTGCAGGCCCTGGCGCGCCGGCGCGTCCGGCCCGCGGCCCCGGAGACCACGGCCCTCACCTGCGGCGACCTGGAGCTGGACCGGCTGCAGCGCAAGGTCCGCCGCGGCGGCCAGCCGATCGCGCTCTTGCCGCTGGAATACCGCCTCCTGGAATTCCTGCTGCTGAGCCGCGGCCAGCCGGTGACCCGCAAGATGCTGCTGGAGGAGGTCTGGGGCTTCCGCTTCGACCCGCGCACCAACATTGTCGAGACTCACATCAGCCGCCTGCGCGCCAAGCTGAGCGAGGGCGGCGCGGCGCCCCTGATCCACACCATCCGCGGAGCGGGCTATGTCATCCAGGACGTCTGAGCCGGCCGTCGGCCTGCTGCGCCGGACCTGGCGGCGCACCGGCGCCCGGGTGCTGACCCTGCAGGCGGTGGCCCTGGTGCTGGCCTTCGCCGTGGCCGGCGCGCTGGCCAGTCTCTCCATCCGCCAGATCAGCGAGCGGGCCTACCGCGCCGATGTGCTGGGCGAGATCGCCTCGCTGAACGACGAGGCGCTGCACAAGGGCGTGGGCCACCTGCCCTACACCGTCACCAAGCGTTTGCGGCTCTGGCACGGCTTCGAATACGGCATCTCCGGCGCAGGCGGCGCCTATCTGGCGGGCGACGCCAGCCTGGCGCGGCTCGGCCGCCCGGGCTGGACCCGGCGGGCGGCGGCCAAGGGCCTGGTCCTGGCCTACACCGAACCCCTGACCGGCGGCGGCTGGCTGACCGTGGGGCGCGACCTCTCCGCCGAGCAGCGGCAGATGCGGGAGCTCTCCGTCCTGCTCGCCCTCTGCGGCGCGGCGGGCGTCCTGATCTGCCTGGCGACCGCCTACCTGACCACCCGCTGGACCTGGCGGCGGCTGGACGAGCTCTCCGCGACGGCGGCCCTGGTGGCGGCGGGGCGGCTGGACGTCCGCGCGCCGGTGAAGAGCGCCACGGCCCCCGACGAGATGGACGACCTCAGCCTGGCGCTGAACCTGATGCTGGACCGGATCAGCCGGCTGGTGGACCAACTGCGCCGCGTGACCACCGACGTGGCCCACGACATGCGCCGGCCCATGACCCGCCTGCGTCAGAAGCTCGAACGGCTGGCTCGCACCGCCGAAGCGACGCCGGCGGTGGCCGCCGAGGTGCGCCGGCTCGACGCCGAGTTCATGGAGATCCTCCACACCTTCGACGCCCTCCTGCAGCTCGCCGAGATCGAGGGCAGCGCCGCGCCGGAGACCCTGATCGACCTCACCGAAGTGGCCGAGCGGGTGGCCGAGGCCCTGCGGCCGGATATCGAGGACTCCGGCCGGGCGCTGGACGCGCACATGGAGAAGGCCCGGGTGCGCGGCGACACCGACCTGGTGGCCCAGGCGCTCGCCAACCTCCTGGAAAATGCGCTGCGCCACACGCCGGCCGGCACGCGCATCGAGCTGGCGGTGGAGGAGAACGGCGGGGCGCCGAAGCTGGTGGTGCGCGACAACGGCCCAGGCATCGCGGCCGATCAACGCGACCTGGCGCTGGCCCCGCTGGGCCGGCTGGAGGCCAGCCGGAGCACCCCGGGTTCGGGCCTGGGCCTGGCCATCGCCTCGTCGGTGGCCACCTGGCACGGCGCGCGGCTGGAGCTGACCGACGCCGGCCCTGGCCTGGAGGTCTCGATCGCCTTCCCGGCCACGCGCCGCTAGGCGGCTTCCGCCTCGGCGGGCGTCAGCTCGGTGTCCACGGTGGCCTGCATGAAGGCCGGATAGCGCGGGCCGGCGACGGTGCGCTCGTTCACCAGGGCGTCGACCCGCCCGACCATCTCCGCCGACAGGGCTATCCCGGCCGCCGCGGCGTTCTCGCGCATGTGGTCGGGGCTGGTGGTGCCGGGGATCGAGACGATGGTCGGGTCCTTGGCCATCAGCCAGGCCAGGCACAGCTGGGCCGGCGTGCAAGGGACCTCCGCCGCCAGGGCCTCGAAGGCGGACAGCAGTTTCAGGTTGGCCGCGAACGCCTCGCCCTGGAAGCGTGGCATGGCGATCCGCATGTCGCCCTCCTGGAACGCCGCCGGATCGCGCGCGCCGCCGGCCAGGAAGCCGCGGCCGACTGGCGAGAAGGCCACCAGCGTCGTCCCCAGTTCGTGGCAGGCGTCGATCAGCGCGATCTCCGGATTGCGGGTCCAGGGCGAATATTCGTTCTGCACCGCGGCGATCGGATGGACGGCGTGGGCGCGCCGCAGGGTCGGGCCGGAGACCTCCGACAGGCCGATGGTCCTGATCTTGCCCTCCGCCACCAGGTCGGCGAGCGCGCCGACGCTGTCCTCGATCGGCACGCGCTTGTCCCAGCGGTGCAGGTAGTAGAGGTCGATGACCTCGGTCTTCAGCCGCTTCAGGCTGCGCTCGCAGGTGTCCTTGATGTTGGCGGGACTGCCGTCGATCCGGCGTTCGTCGCCCACGGTGAGGCCGCACTTGGACGCCAGCACGATCTCGTTCCGGTGCGGCCCCAGCACCTCGCCCACCAGGGTCTCGTTGTGGCCCACGCCATAGACCGCGGCGGTGTCGAAGAAGGTGTAGCCGGCGTCGAGCGCGCCCTTCAGCACCTCTTCGGCCCGCGCGCGCGGCGCGGCCGGGCCGTAACCGTGGGAGAGGCTCATGCACCCCAGGCCGATGGCCGAGACCTCGAACGGGCCGATGCTGCGGGTTTCCATGGACGCGCCTTCCGTGATGCTGCTGCGGGGCAGAAACGGATTGGCCGGCGCCGCGTCAAGCCTGACGTCCTGACCGGCCACCGCTGGCCCCTCACGGTCCGCCGTCTGTCCCAGGGCGGACCTCGGACAACCCGCCGGCCCCGCCGCTTGTCCCTGGGCGCTGGCGGAGCGGCGAGGCAGGATGATCCTGCGCCAGCCGGACGGAGCCCGGCCTCAAGGAGCGTTTCGACATGCGTAAGGGGATCTGGCTGGCCGGCGCGGCGGCGGCGCTGTTGGCGGGCGCGGCGACCGCCGACGAATGGGGCGCCTATGGGCGCGATCCGCAGGGGACCCGCTTCTCGCCGCTCACCCAGATCAATGCGGGCAATGTCGCCAGCCTGAAGCCGGCCTGGACCTTCCACACCGGCGACATCTCCGACGGCAAGGCCAAGGGCGGCGGCCCGCGCAGCGGCTTCGAGACCACGCCCCTGATGCTGGACGGGCGGCTCTATCTGACGACGCCGTTCAACCGGGTGATCGCCCTCGATCCCGCCACGGGCCGGCAGCTCTGGGCCTTCGATCCCAGGCTCGACCGCGCCAAGCCCTATGGCGACGGCCTGATCAACCGGGGGCTGGCGGCCTGGCGGGCCGGCAAGGGCGGCGTCTGCGCCCTGCGGCTCTACGAAGCGACGCTGGACGCGCGGCTGGTCTCGGTGGACGCCGCCACCGGCAAGCCCTGCGCGGACTTCGGCCAGGGCGGCGAAGTCTCGCTGCGCGACGTCGCCCGCTACGCGCCCGGCCCGTACCACATGACCTCGCCGCCGATCGTGGTGGACGGCGTCGTAGTGGTGGGCTCGGCCATCGACGACAATGCGCGCGCCGACATGCCGGATGGCGTGGTCCGCGGCTTCGACGCCCGCAGCGGCAAGCTCATCTGGTCGTGGGAGCCGATCGCCAAGCCCAAGGACGTGGCCGACAAGGACTGGAAGACCGGCGCCGGCAACGCCTGGTCGGTGCTGAGCGCCGACCCCAAGCGCCATCTGGTCTATGTGCCGACCGGCAGCGCCAGCCCCGATTACTGGGGCGGCCTTAGGCCCGGCGACAACCGCTGGGCCAATTCGGTGGTGGCGCTGGACGCGCGCACCGGCAAGCTCTCCTGGGGCTTCCAGCTCGTGCACCACGACCTGTGGGACTACGACACCGCCGCCGCCCCGCTCGCCACCGCCCTGACGCTCAAGGGCAAGGCGACGCCCGTGGTCATCGCCGGCAACAAGACCGGCATGGTCTTCGTGCTCGATCCGGCGACCGGCAAGCCGGTGCTGCCGGTCGAGGAACGGCCCGTGCCGCAGAGCACCCTCTATGGCGAGAAGAGCTCGCCCACCCAGCCCTTCCCGACCACCGTCCCGCCGCTGATCCCGCAGAGCCAGGGGCCGGAGGCGGTCGGCGGGCTCACCGACGCCGACCGCAAGTTCTGCGCCGAGACCATCGCCGGCCTCTCAGGCCACGCGATGTTCAGCCCGCCCAGCGAGCAGGGGATCCTGGCGATCCCGGGCAATGTCGGCGGGATCAACTGGAGCGGCTTCGCCTGGGACGCCGCGCACGGCTGGCTGATCGTCTCGGTCACCAACCTGCCCGCCAAGGTGCGGATGATCGCGGCCAAGGACTTCGTGAAGGGCGACCACGGCGATCTGCGGGCCGAGACTACGATGCAGGTGGGCACGCCCTTCGCCATGAGCCGCGACTTCCTGCGCGGGCCCTCCGGCCTGCCCTGCGTCAAGCCGCCGTTCGGCGAGCTGATGGCCGTCGATCTGGCGGCGGGCAAGATCGTCTGGCGCTCGCCCCTCGGATCGTTGGAGGAGCTCGCGCCGGACGTGGGCATCGGCAAGATCGCGCCGGGCTCCATTGTGCTGGGCGGTCCGATCGTCACGGCGGGCGGCCTGATCTTCCAGGGCGGCACCATGGACAAGACCCTGCGCGCCTTCTCCGTCGCCGACGGCAAGCTGCTCTGGAGCGGCGCCCTGCCCGCCAGCGCCCACGCCACGCCGATGACCTACGAAGCCGGCGGCAAGCAGTACGTGGTGGTCGCGGCCGGCGGCTCGGCCAAGATCGACGAGGAGGTGCAGGGCGACGCGGTGGTGGCCTACGCCCTGCCCTAGCCCGTGAGCTTCGCCGCCAGCGCCTCCAGGTCGTCCACGAACCACACCGTCTGGCCTCGATTGGACTCCCGGA
This sequence comes from Phenylobacterium sp., assembly GCF_004799515.1. Classification (GTDB taxonomy): domain Bacteria; phylum Pseudomonadota; class Alphaproteobacteria; order Caulobacterales; family Caulobacteraceae; genus Phenylobacterium. The sequence continues at coordinate 45,287 of NZ_SSMX01000027.1, forward strand.
TGAAGTCGCGCAGCGGGGCGCTCCGCGCCTGGGCGGCCGAGATGTCGCCCAAGATCGCCACATGGACACGGTAGTTGACCAGCTTCTGCAGCACCTCGCCCGCCACGCCCGACGACAACTTCAGGAAGTCCGGGCCGAGCCGCGCCAGCGGGATGGCGACGACGCGGACGCTCAGGCTGAAAAGGTCCCCGATCAGGCCGCTCAGTTCGTGATTGTCCGCAAGCGACGGCCCTTCGTCCGCGCAGACATAGACCGGCCGACCGCAGATGTTGCGGACTTCACCCATGGTCAGTCCTCGCTGAGCGCCTGGACCATCTTGAGCATGGCCGCGGTGTCGGCGGGCGAGCCCACGATGATCACCTTCAGGCTGCGGCGCGCCGGGTCGTAGGCCACGTCGATGCTCATCAGGTCGGGATGGGCGTCCTGGCCCATGCGCGCGCTGGGCAGCAGCCGCGCCAGGCGCTGGGCGACCTCCGGGCCGATGTTCGGCATGTCGACGATGCTGGTGACCCGGATCTCCGAAGGCCCTTCGCGCGTGGACAGCGTCGCGCCGCCGGTCTCGTGGGAGATGCGGTAGTCGCCCGACGGGACGCCGGTCATCGCCTCCATCTGGCTGCGCAGGATGCGGTAGGACTTGCCGACCTTGACCGCGCGCAGCCGGCCGTCGCGGATGAACCGCAGCACGGTCTTGGGATGCAGCTTCAGCCGTTCGGCGAACTGCTCCACGGTGTAGACTTCTTCCGACATGGAGAGTCGGGGCTCCGCGTTCATAATCCTTATTGTTCCCTATCACTCCCCATCAAGGAGTCAATTGCGTTGAAAACAGCCTTATTGGGAACAATTGCCGCATTTGGCTTGGCCGGCGCTGCGGCTGCGGCGGAGGCGCCCAGCCGCTATCTGCTGGAGCCCGCGGCGGTCTGGACGGCCGGCGAGGCCCAGCCGCATGCCGGCTGGGTGGTCGCCGTCGAGGGCGAAAAGATCGTGGGCGTGGGCCCGAAGGCCGAGGTCAAGGCGCCGGCCGGCGCCCAGGTGATCTTCCTGCCCGGCCTGACGCTCACGCCCGGCCTGATCGAGCTGCACTCGCACCTCCTGCTGCACGCCTACAACGAGGTGGTCTGGGACGATCAGGTGCTGAAGGAGCCGCCGACCTACCGGGTGCTGCGCGCCGGACGCGACGCCACGCGCACCCTGATGAGCGGCTTCACCACCGAGCGCGATCTGGGCACCGAGGGCGCGGCCGACGCCGACGTGCAGCTGAAGCGCGCCATCAACGAGGGCATCCTCGCCGGGCCGCGCCTGTTCGTCGCCACCCGCGCCATCGTCGCCACCGGCAGCTACGGCCCCAAGAAGGGCTTCCGCGCCGACATGGACCTGCCGCAGGGCGCCCAGGAGGTCTCCGGCGAAGCCGAGATGATGAAGGCGGTGCGCGAGCAGGCGGCCATGGGCGCCGACTGGATCAAGCTCTACGCCGACTACCGCACCGGCCCGAACGGCGAGACCAAGCCCACGCTCACCGAGGAGGAGATGGCCGCCGCGGTGAAGGTGGCCCACGCCTCCGGCCGCCCGGTCGCCGTCCACGCCGCCAGCGACGAGGGCATCCACAACGCCGTGGTCGCCGGCGTCGACACCATCGAGCACGGCTATGGCGCGAGCGAAGCCACCTTTCGACTGATGAAGCAGAAGGGGATCGCCTACATCCCGACCCTCACCGCGCCCGAAGCGACCTCGATCTACTTCCAGCACTACGTCCCCGGGCAGACGCCGCCGACGCCGGCGATAACCGCCGCGGCCGAGGCGTTCAAGCGGGCGCTGGCCGTGGGCGTCACCATCGGCGCGGGCTCCGACGTCGGCGTCTTCCCGCACGGGGAAAGCTGGCGCGAGATCGCCTGGATGGTGAAGGACGGCATGACGCCCAGCCAGGCGCTCACCGCCGCCACCCAGACCAACGCGAAGATCCTCGGCCGCGAGGCCTCGCTGGGCGAGGTCAAGGCCGGCTACCTCGCCGACCTCGCCGCCTTCCAGGGCGATCCGACTAAGGACATCGCGGTCCTGAAGGACGTCCGCTTCGTCATGAAGGGCGGCAAGGTCTACCGCACGCCCGCCACCGCCGCCGGAGAGCATCCATGACCACCGTCACCGTCGAGCACACCCCCCACGAACGGCTCGCCGAGCGCGAGAAGGCCGGCCCGCACACCACCAAGGCCGAGCTGAACAGTCTGAACGGCAAGATCGCCGTCCTGATCACCAATGCTGTTGGCACCATGTGGTGCGCCTACGCCTTCACCCTTCTCGCCCTGATCAGCCTGCCCGAGGCCATCAAGGCCGGCACCGCGGCCCTGGTCGCCTGGATCGCCCAGACCTTCCTGCAACTGGTCCTGCTGTCTGTGATCATGGTGGGCCAGAAGGTCTCCGCCGCCGCCTCCGACAAGCAGGCCCTGCAGACCTACAAGGACGCCGAGGCCCTCTTGAAGATCCAGGACGACGTCCACCGCCTGATCAAGCTCAACAACGAACTCACCGCCCAGATCCACGCGGCGACGTGCAAGGGCGACCCGGCGCCGGTGGCGGCGGCGAAGGCGTCCGCAAAGCCCCGGACGCCGCGGAAGACTTGAGGCGCAGCGCAGTTGCTCCCCCCGCTGAGGGGAGCTGTCAGCGAAGCTGACTGAGGGGGTCTTCAACCACCGTGGATGACCCCCTCCGGCGCGACGCGCCGCCTCCCCCGAAAGGGGAGGACCTTAGACCGGCGTGTCGCCCTTCACCGTCGTACGGTGCATCAGGCGCAGGTGGCCGTCGTAGCCGCCCTCGGCGAAGTGCATGGTGCAGCGGTTGTCCCACATCAGCAGCGTCTGCTCGCGCCAGCGGTGGCGATAGACGAAGGCCTCCTGCGTCAGGTGGGCGAACAGGAAGCCGAGGATCGCCTTGGCCTCGGGCTCGGTCAGGCCCTCGATCCCCACGGTGTAGACCGGCGAGACGAAGAGCGCCTTTCGGCCCGTCACCGGATGGGTGCGCACCAGGGGATGGCTGAGTGACCCGTCCGCCTCTTCCGAGACCATGATCTGCAAGGTGCGCTTGGCGGTCTCGCGGGCGAAGACGCCGCTGGTCCCGTAAGCCTGTCGCGCCGAATGGATGGCCCTGAGCGGCGCCAGCATGGCCTGCATCGTGGGCGACAGGGACTCGTAGGCGCGGGTGGCGTCCACGAACAGGGTGTCGCCACCCACCGGCGGGACGACCTTGGCATGCAGCAGGGTGGCGGCGGGCGGCTCGGCCTGGAAGCTCCAGTCGGAATGCCAGCCGGCGCCGAAGTTGGTCGCCGTCTCGTCCGGCTCGCGGCGCAGCTCCAGGACGTTGGGGTGGCCGGGCATCGGCGCGATGTAGGGATCGACGCCGAAGCCGCCCATCGCCTGCGTGAACGCCTCCTGCGCCTCCAGGCTCAAGGGCTGGTCGGGGAAGGCCACGACCCCGTGCGCGGCCCAGGCGCCCTTCACCTCGGCCAGCGCCTCAGCCGGCAGCGGGCGCGACAGGTCGAGGCCGCTGATCTCGGCCCCGAAGCCGGAGGCCTGCGGTGTGACCTCGATGCAGCGGTAGGCCGCCTCCTGTTCCTTCAGCATCGCCTCACCTCCCGGCGCCTCTGGCGGACGCACTCTTCCTTATGAAACACCCGTTTGCTTCCGTCCCGGCAAGCCTGTAATCGACGCCCGTCATGACCGCCTTCGACACCCAAGACGACAAGCTGCTGACCCTGGTCCCGGATCACGAGGTCAACGCCCGCGAGACCTTTGGCGTGGACTTCGACATGAAGGCGCCGGCCTTCAAGGAGCGCGACAGCCACGTCCCCGACCTCGACGAGAACTACAAGTTCGACCCCGAGACCACGCGCGCCCTGATCGCCGGCTTCGCCCACGACCGCCGCGTGATGGTCCAGGGCTATCACGGCACCGGCAAGTCGACGCACATCGAGCAGGTGGCCGCGCGGCTGAACTGGCCGCTGGTCCGGGTGAACCTCGACAGCCACGTCAGCCGCATCGACCTGGTTGGCAAGGACGCCATCGTCCTGAAGGACGGCAAGCAGGTCACCGAATTCCGCGAGGGCATGCTGCCCTGGGCGATCCAGCGGCCCATCGCGCTCGTCTTCGACGAATACGACGCCGGCCGCCCGGACGTGATGTTCGTGATCCAGCGGGTTCTGGAGGCGCAGGGCAAGCTGACCCTGCTGGACCAGAACCGGGTGATCCGCCCGAACCCCTGGTTCCGGCTGTTCTCGACCACCAACACCATCGGCCTGGGCGACACGACCGGGCTCTATCACGGCACCCAGCAGATCAACCAAGGCCAGATGGACCGCTGGTCGATCGTCACCACGCTGAACTACCTGGCCCACGACGTGGAGGCCGAGATCGTGCTGGCCAAGGCGCCGACCTACAACACCGCCGACGGCCGCCGCACGATCAACGCCATGGTCCGCGTCGCCGACATGACCCGCAACGCCTTCATGAACGGCGACATCTCCACGGTCATGAGCCCGCGGACGGTGATCACCTGGGCCCAGAACGCCGAGATCTTCGGCGGCGACATCGCGCTCGGCTTCCGGATGACCTTCCTGAACAAGTGCGACGAGCTGGAACGCGGCACCGTCGCCGAGTTCTTCCAGCGTGCGTTTGGCCAGGACCTGCCGGAGAGCACGGCGCGGGTGCGGGTGGCCTAGGGGTCGGGTGAAAGCGGCCGTCGCCAGTCTGACGCTCGACGGGATATCCTCAGGCGGGGATCGCTTTCCCGTGACCCTGCAAATAGGCGCGCCTTACCACTGCAACACCGGCGAATGGGCGTGTCCGGTCGATCTTTCGCTTTACGAAGGCCTGTCGGATATCCGGGGCGAGGATTCATACCAGGCGCTCTGCCTGGCGATCCGCTTCGCTCAAAATCTTCTTCAGGGCTTCGTCGACGACGGAGGGAAACTACTCGTGGGCGGGGAGCCATTTCCCATCGAAGCCTATGGCTTCAAGTCGCCCCCGATTTCGCCGCGATAGCGCCGCCTGAAATGGCTGGACGACGCAGCCTTAGGCGAGCCAATCTCTAGACAAATCTGTCTAATAAATTCGAGGGGGATGACGACCATGACTAGGATCATGCTGGCCGCGACGGCTGTGGGCGCGACGCTGATGCTGAGCGCGGGGGCGGCGGCCGCCCAAACCGCTGAGGGGAACGCGCCGGCGCCGAAGAACGACTACGCCAAGCCCGAGACCTGGCTCTGCCGGCCGGACAAGGCGGCGAACAATTACTGCAACGTCGACCTCTCCACGACCATCGTGAAGGCCGACGGCGGCGAGACGACCGAGGCCTACAAGGCCGATCCGAAGGCTGGAATCGACTGCTTCTACGTCTACCCGACGGTCTCCAACGACCCCGGCGTCATCAGCGGCATGACGCCGACCGCCGCCGAGATCAACGTGGTCAAGGCGCAGTTCGCGCGGCTGGGCGCCAAGTGCCGGCTGTATGCGCCGATGTACCGCCAGTTCACGCTGACCGCCCTGCGCGCCGCGCAGTCCGGCCATCCGATGCCGGGCGGGCGGCCGACCACCGGCTATGACGACGTGGTCGACGCCTGGAACTACTACCTGGCGCACGACAACCATGGCCGCGGCGTGGTCCTGGTGGGCCACAGCCAGGGCTCGGGCGTGCTGACCCAGCTGATCAGCAAGGAGATCGACGGCAAGCCGGTGGAGAAGAAGGTGGTCTCCGCCATCCTGATGGGCACCCGCCTGCCGGTCGACAACGGCAAGGACACCGGGCTCTTCAAGGACTTCCCGCTCTGCAAGTCGCCCGGCCAGACCCAATGCGCCGTCGCCTATTCCAGCTTCCGCGACACCATCCCGCCGCCGGCCAACAGCCTGTTCGGCAAGGCGCCCTCCGACAGCCAGTTCGCGGCCTGCGTGAACCCTGCGGCGGTGGGCGGCGGCAAGGCCGAGCTGCACGCCTACCTCTCGAACGGCGCGCAGATCGTCAATTCGGGCGCCCAGTCCACCTGGGTGAAGGGCAAGCCGAACCCCTCGACGCCCTTCGTCTCCGTCCCCGGCCTGCTCACCGGCGAATGTGTCAAGAAGAACGGCTTCTCCTACCTGGAAGTCCACGTGAACGCCGTGCCCGGCGGCCCGCGCACCGAGACCATCGCCGGCGACGTGATCCAGAACGGCCAGGTCAACGCCGCCTGGGGCCTGCACCTGATCGACGCCAACCTGGAGATGGGGAACATCGTCGACCTGGTGGGCGCGGAAGCGAAGGCCTATCTGGCGAAGACGAAGTAGCCGCTCAAGAAAAAGCGCCCGCTCCGGATCCGGGGCGGGCGCTCTCCAACGCAGTCCTGAGACGGCCGGCTAGCCGCCGGTGATCTTCTTGCCGGCCATGAAGCCCAGCACCAGGAACACCAGGAAGCCGACCAGGAACAGGAAGAACAGGATTTTGGCGACGTCGGCCGCCGCGCCCGCGACCCCGCCGAAGCCCAGGCCGCCGGCGATCAGGGCGACGACGGCGAAGATCAAAGCCCACCGAAGCATCGTTCTCTCTCCAAAGGGAACCCGCCTTGCGCGGGCCATAATTCCCCAACGCAGGCTTGGCCGTGGCGTTCCGATGGGAGGACCGTCATCACAACATCTCTCCGTCATCCTCCGGCTGGCCGAAGGATGACGCCGTGGTGAAGGCCGGATTCCTGTTTCGCGCGCCCGCCCGCGTGATCTAAGACACCCCCCGATGGCCAAGAACCCGGAAAGTCCGCTGGAGCCCTTCAAGCGCGCGCTGGTCAACGCCACGCGCTCGCTGGCGGAATCCCCGGACCTGGAGATCGTCTATTCCGGCGAGGGCCCGCTGCTCAGCGGCAACCGCGCGGTGCTGCCGCATCCGCCGCGCGACCTCACCGAGACCGACGCGGCGCGCATCCGCGGCATGGCCGACCAGATGGCCCTGCGCATCGCCCACCATGACCCCGCCGCTCACGCCAAGACCCGGCCCGCCTCGGCGCTCGGCCAGCCGATCTATGATGGCGTCGAGCAGGCAAGGCTCGAGGCCATCGGCGCGAATGCGCTGGGCGGGGTGCGCGAGAACCTGAAGGCCGTCCACGAGCAGGCCTGGGCCAAGCGCGGCTTCAACCAGATCGAGGCCCTGGCCAATCCGCCCTATGGCGAGATCGTCAGCCTGATGGTCCGCGAGCGGCTGACCGGGGAGAAGCCGCCGGCCATGGCCCGGCCCCTGGTCGACCTGTTCCGGGACGAGATCGAGGCCAAGGCGGGCCCCGACCTCGACCGGCTGTCCGAGGCCGTGGAGGACCAGAAGGCCTACGCCCGCATCGCGCGCGCCATCATCCGCGACCTGAAGATGGGCGACGACCTCTCCGACGCCCCAGACCAGCCCGACGACGAGGACGGCAAGAGCGAAGAGGGCGAGCCCGACGCCAGCGACGAGAACGACGAGGGCGACGGCGAGGGCCAGTCCCCGCAGCAGGCCTCCATGGACGACAGCGAGGCGAGCCACCGCGAAAGCGAGGACGCCGACAGCCAGATGATGCAGGCGGAGGACGATCCCAACGCCGAGGATTCCGACGAGCCGCCGGAGATGGGCGAAGGCGACCAGCCCGCGCGCCCCGACCTGAAGGGCGAGGGCAAGGCCGTCACCTACAAGGTCTTCACCACCGCCCACGACGAGATCGTCGCCGCCGAGGAGCTGTGCGACGCCGAGGAGCTGACGCGCCTGCGCGCCTACCTCGACCAGCAGCTCGCCAGCCTGTCCAACGTCGTCAGCCGCCTGGCCAACCGCCTGCAGAGGAAGCTGCTGGCCCAGCAGAACCGCTCCTGGTCGTTCGACCTGGAGGAAGGCATCCTGGACGTCGCGCGCCTGACCCGGGTGATCGTCGACCCGACCGCGCCGCTCAGCTTCAAGGAAGAGCAGGACACCGAGTTCCGCGACACCGTGGTCTCGATCCTGATCGACAACTCCGGGTCGATGCGCGGGCGCCCTATCATGGTGGCGGCCGTCTGCGCCGATATCCTGGCGCGCACGCTGGAGCGCTGCGGCGTCAAGACCGAGATCCTGGGCTTCACGACCCGGGCCTGGAAGGGCGGCTCCTCGCGCGAGGACTGGCTGAAGGCCGGCAAGCCGCCGCAGCCCGGCCGCCTGAACGACCTGCGCCACATCATCTACAAGGCCGCCGACGCGCCCTGGCGGCGCGCCCGGCGCAACCTCGGCCTGATGATGCGCGAGGGCCTCCTGAAGGAGAACATCGACGGCGAGGCCTTGATGTGGGCGCACCAGCGGCTGATCGGCCGCCCGGAAGCCCGGCGCATCCTGATGGTCATCTCCGACGGCGCGCCGGTGGACGACTCCACCCTGTCGGTGAACTCCGGCCACTACCTGGAGCGCCACCTGCGCGAGGTGATCGCCGAGATCGAGGGCAAGAGCCCGGTGCAGCTGATCGCCATCGGCATCGGCCACGATGTCACCCGCTACTACCGCCGCGCCGTCACCATCGTCGACGTGGAGCAGCTGGCCGGGGCGATCACCGACCAGCTGGCCGAGCTCTTCGAGGAAGAGCCGCGCAAGCTCACCCGCCGCAACGCGGGCCTGCTCGAGCCGCCGCCCAACACCCAGGGGCCCTCAGGCCCCGCCCGCCGCTCCACCTTCAAGGAGGTGCGTCGAGCGGTGGCGTGAGGCGCGGCCCCCGGGTCGCGCGGCTGAAGACCAAGATCCGATACCGGGAGAGACCGCATGAAGACCGACGTCGCCATCCCCACGCCCGAAGGCGAAGCCCGCGCCTTCGTCTTCACGCCCAACGCCGGCGAAGGCCCTTGGCCGGCGGTGATCCTCTATATGGACGCCCCCGCGATCCGGCCTGCGATGTTCGAGATGGGCGAGCGGCTGGCCGAGGCGGGCTACTATGTCCTGCTGCCCGACGTCTTCTGGCGCGCCGCGCCCTATCCGCCGCTCGACATCCGCAAGGCCTTCGGCGGCGACCCGGAGATGGCCGCGCTGTTCGCCAGGCTCCGGGCCTCCACCGACGCCGAAAAGCAGATGGCCGACACCAAGGCCTATCTCGACTGGCTGACCCATCAGCCGCAGGCGATCGCCGACCGCGTGGGCGTCACCGGCTACTGCATGGGCGGCGGCATCGCCCTGCGCGCCGCGGGGACCTTCCCCGACCGCATCGCGGCCGCGGCCTCCTTCCACGGCGGCAACCTGGCCACCGACGAGGACAACAGCCCGCATAAGCTCGCGCCGCGGATGAAGGCCACGATCCTGGTGGCCGGCGCCGACGAGGACCGCCACTTCGACGAGGCCCAGTGCGAGCGCCTCGACGCCGCCTTGGAAGACGCCGGCCTCGACGCCGAGGTCTCGATCTGGAAGGGCCTGAAGCACGGCTGGGTGCCCACCGACATGCCGGTGCACGACGCCGCCGGCGCCGAGCGGCACTGGCAGGCGCTGGTCGCGCTGTTCGACCGGACGTTGAAGGCCTAGCCGCCGCTTCCCCTCACAGGGGTATAGTTAAAAAACCGTCATAAGCCCCGCCTAGCCTCGCTCGATTTCCGTTGGGTTATCGTCATCTAGGGGCTTGAGACACATGAAGCGTATCACGTCGGTATTGTTGCTATTGGCTGGAACGGCGCTGGCCGGAGCGGCCCAGGCCCAGGTTTTCGTTCCTGGGAACCTGGTGGTGAGCGTGGAAGGTAACGGCGTCGAGGGCGCCACGAGCGGCCCCTACACCGACAACCAGGCCGCCCCGCTCACGCTCTTCCAGTTCAGCCACAACGGCACCGCGAGCGCGACCTACCAAAGCGCCCTGGTGCTGCCGCAGACCGCCTCCGGCGCGAACCACGCCATCTCCGGCGAGTATGGCTCGTCCTCCGAGGGCGGCCTGCAGCTCACCGGAAACGGCCGGGACCTGGTGATCGCCGGCTATGGCGTCAACGCGGCCACCTTCAACGCGGATCCGGGCAGCTTCGGCGGCGTGGCCGGCAACAAGGCGCTGGCGCAGTCCGCCGCCGCCGACGTGCCGCGGGTCATCGCCGTGATCGGCGCCAACGGCAGCGTCAACATGACCACGGCCCTGACCAACGTCTTCGACCAGAACAACCCGCGCAGCGTGGCGTCGTACGACGGGACGTCGTTCTACATCTCCGGCCAGGGCACGGGCACCGACCAGACGGGCGGGGTGTTCTTCGCCACCCTGGGCGCCAACTCGGCCACGCCGATCACCGGCGACGACACCATGGCCAAGAGCAGCTCGAAGACCGACGACGCCACCCAGGACACCCGCGCGGTGCGGATCGTCGACGGCCAGCTGGTCGTCGCCACCGACAGCAAGGGCGGCAAGAACAACGCCCGCTCCTATGTCGGCACGGTCGGGACCGGTCTGCCCACCACCGACCTCAACGCCGGCCCCACCATGCTGCCGGGCTTCGGCAACACCGGCGGGACGGGCAAGGAGACCATCAGCTTCGCCACCGGCAACGGGGTCAACGTGCCGACCGCGAGCTCGGCCAACGTCACGGTCAACCTGAGCCCGAACGACTTCTTCTACGCCGACGCCAACACCCTCTACGTGACCGACAGCGGCAATCCGAAGAACGACTCCACCGTCAGCAGCGGCACATCGATCGGCGACGGCGGCCTGCAGAAGTGGGTGCGCAATCCGACGACCGGGGTCTGGTCGCTCGAGTACACCCTGGCGGCGGGCCTGGACCTGGTGCCGAACACGGACACCTCCGGCACCACGGGCCTGCTCAGCCTGACGGGCGAAGTGTACAACGGCCAGGTCGAACTGTTCGCCACCAGCTACACCATCGGCGACACCGACCCGTCCTTCCTCTTCGGGATCACCGACAGCCTGTCCGCCACGAGCGGCGCGGGCGAGAAGTTCACCGAACTCGCCGAGGCCCCGGCCGACTCGACCTTCAAGGGCGTGGCCTTCGCCCCGATCCCGGAGCCCGCGACCTGGGCGCTGATGCTGGCGGGCTTTGGCCTGGCCGGCGCGACGCTGCGCCGTCGCCGCTCCGCCCTGGCCTAGACGCGCCGAGGCGACAAAGAGAAAGGGCCGCTGTCACCAGCGGCCCTTTTTCATGTCTTGCGATCCGCTCGGAAGCGATCAGGCCGCCTGGGCCTGCTCGGCGAGCTTGGCCTTCAGCTGGCGCTTGATCTTCAGCGCGCGGGCCGAGAGGTCCTCGTCGCTGGCCTTCAGCAGGAACGGGTCGAGGCCGCCCTTGAAGTCGAGCGTGCGCAGGGCCGCATTGGTCACGCGCAGCTTGAAGGTCTGGCCCAGCGCCTCGGACTGCAGGCTGGCGGGCGACAGCGCCGGCAGGAAGCGGCGCTTGGTCTTGATGTTCGAGTGGCTCACGTTGTGGCCGACCATCGGGCCGACACCGGTGAGTTCGCAACGACGCGACATGGGAAGAATACCTTCGCGAAAACAGGATCGCCGCGGGCCGGGCCCGCGCGAGAGCGGGCGATATAGAGGAAGGCCGGCCTCCGCGTCAAGGCGAGGCGGCGCGGGGCGCGTCAGAACCTGCGCTTTCCGGGGCGGAAAGCTTGGCCGTCTTGTGCCGCAAGAGCTTTGCTATACAATATGTTGCGGTGAACAAAGGCTGAATCGAGCGAGGTCGCTGATTCGGTCCTGATTCGTTGCGGCCGTGTTCCCGCGGCCGATTTGCCGCTAGACCAGCCCCTCATCGCGTCACCGGTTCAAACGGCGAAGAGGCCAACCGTGTACGGCATCCTGTGCGCCACGATCGAGGAACTGACCGCGTTGAAGGCGCGCCTCGACGTCGAGGCCGAGCCCGAGCGCCACGGGCCGACGCGCGTCTGGCGCGGCCGCTTCGAGGGCCGGCCCCTGGTGCTGGCGCAGGCTGGTATCGGCAAGGTCAACGCCGCGGCCGCCGCCACCCTGCTGCTCAGCCTGTTCGAGGCCAAGACCCTGATCTTCTCCGGCGTGGCCGGCGGGCTCGATCCCGACCTGCCAGTGGGCGCCCTGCTACTCGCGGACCGCCTGGCGATCCACGATTACGGCGTGGTGGCGCAAGGCCGCCTGACCTCCACCGCCTCGGGCCAGATCCCGCTGGGCGCGCCAGAGCTGGAGAGCCTGGCGCCGGTCCCGCCGCCGGTCGCCGAGACCCTGGCGCGGCTGGCCGAGGCGCTGGGCCCTGAGGCCGACGGGCCGGTGCGCCTGGGCGGCGTCATCACCGCCGACTACTTCCTGAACTGCGCCGAGACCCGCGACAGCCTGCACGCCCGCTTCGCCGCCCAGGCCATCGACATGGAGTCGGGCGCGGTGAACCAAGTGGCCGAGGCCTGGGGCGCGCCGCTCTACGTCATCCGCACCCTCTCCGACTTGGCCGGCGAGGAGAGCCACGTCTCCTATCCGCAGATGGCCCAGATGGCGGCGCACAACTCGGCGCTCGCGGTCATGGCGCTCCTGCCCCTGCTGGCGGCGATGGACGGCGATGAGGCGCGCCCCTAGACCTATCGTCCGATGACCGACGCCGCCCAGATCACTGGCAAGATCGCCGACAAGCTGCGCGCCCTCCTGCCCCGGGCGCACGCGCCCTACTCCGGCGTTCAGGTCGCCTGCGCCGTGCAGGGCGCGGACGGGACCACCCACCTGGGCGTCAACGTCGAGAACGCCGCCTATCCGCAAGGCCTCTGCGCCGAGGCCAGCGCCATCGCGGCGGCGGTGACGGGCGGGACCGCCGCGCTCACCCGCGTCTACCTGGCCTCGTCCCTGCCCGGCCCGATCTGGCCTTGCGGCGGCTGCCGCCAGAAGATCTTCGAGTTCGCCGCCGAAGGCTGCGAGGTGGTCAGCCTGGGGGCGGACGGCGCGGTCGAACGCCAAACGATCGAGCAGCTGCTGCCCCTGGGCTTCCGCCTGGACCCCGCGCGCGTCCGCCGCGCCTAGCGACGCTTGCCCGACTCCCGTCGCGCCCCCAAATTCACTCCATGAGCGACCGGCCCGCTGGCAAGGCGCCGTCCCGATTGGTGGCGGTGCTGGGACCTACCAACACCGGCAAGACGCACCTGGCGGTCGAGCGCATGCTGGGCCACGCCTCGGGCATGATCGGGCTGCCGCTGCGCCTGCTGGCCCGGGAGATCTACGACCGCATCGTCAAGCTGCGCGGCCCCCGCGCCGTGGCCCTGATCACCGGCGAGGAGAAGATCGTCCCGCCCCGGCCGCACTATTTCGTCTGCACCGTCGAGGCCATGCCGCTGTCGCGCGAGGTCGAGTTCCTGGCGGTGGACGAGATCCAGCTCTGCGCCGACCCGGAGCGCGGCCACGTCTTCACCCACCGCCTGCTGCACGCCCGCGGGACGGCGGAGACCATGCTGCTGGGCGCCGGGACCATGGCGCCCCTGGTCCGCCGCCTGCTGCCGCACGCCGAGATCGTCACCCGCGAGCGGTTCTCCAGCCTGACCTATGCGGGGCCGAAGAAGCTGACCCGCCTGCCGCGCCGCTCGGCGGTCGTGGCGTTCAGCGCCGACCAGGTCTACGCCATCGCCGAGCTGATCCGCCGCCAGCGCGGCGGGGCGGCCGTGGTGATGGGCTCGCTCAGCCCCCGCACCCGCAACGCCCAGGTCGCCCTCTACCAGTCCGGCGAGGTGGACTTCCTGGTGGCCACCGACGCCATCGGCATGGGCCTGAACATGGACGTCGACCATGTGGCCTTCGCCGGCCTGCGCAAGTTCGACGGCAAGCGCACGCGTTTCCTCTATCCGCAGGAGGTGGGCCAGATCGCCGGCCGCGCCGGCCGCTACCAGCGCGACGGGACCTTCGGCGTCACCGGCGAGGCGGAGGACATGGACGAGGACCTGGTCCAGGCGGTCCAGGAGCACCGCTTCGAGCCGGTCACCGGCGCGGAGTGGCGCAACCCCAAGCTCGACTTCGCCGCCTTGCCTAACCTGATGGCGTCCCTGGCCAAGCTGCCCGAGCGCGAGGGGCTGAAGCTGTCCGCCGAGGCGCTGGACGAGACCATCCTGCGCCGCCTCGCCCAGGACCCGGAGGTGGCCGAGCGGGCGCGCGGTCGCGCCGCCCTGGAGATCCTCTGGGAGTGCTGCCAGACGCCCGACTTCCGCAAGGTGGCGATGGAGGAGCACGCCAGCCTGGCCAAGGCCTTCTTCCTCGACCTGACGTCGCGGACCGGCCGCGTGCCGGAGGACTGGATCGCCCAGCAGTACAAGCACCTCGACCGCGTCGACGGCGAGATCGACACCCTGGCCGCGCGGCTCTCCAGCGTGCGCACCCTGGCCTATGTCGCCAACCGCCCCGACTGGCTGGTCGATCCCGCCGGCTGGCAGGGCCGGATGCGCCAGCTGGAGGACCGGCTCTCCGACACCCTGCACGAGAAGCTGATGGCCCGCTTCGTCGACCGGCGGACCAGCGCGCTGATGCGCGGCCTGCGGGTGCGCCAGGACATGCTGGCCGGCGTCGCCGACGACGGGGCGGTGACCGTCGAGGGCTATGTCGTGGGCAAGCTGACCGGCGTGCGCTTCGAGGCCGCGCAGGGGTCCTCGGTGCTGGAGGAAAAGGCGCTCAGGGCCGCGGCGACCCATGCGGTGGGCCCGGAAATCGCCCGGCGACTTGGCAAGTTGGCCGCCGAGCCGGACGAGGCCTTCGCGCTCACCCCCGACGGGGCGGTGCTGTGGCGTGGCGAGACGGCGGGCGTGCTGATGGGCGGCGAGCCGTTCAAGCCCCGCGTGGGCCTGCTGGGCGAGCTGGGCCACGAGGCCGCCCGCCAGCGCGCCGCGCACCGGCTGGAGGCCTTCGTCGCCGGCGAGGCGGGGCGCAGGCTGGCCGGGCTGAAGAAACTCGAAGCCGCGGTGGCCGACGGCCGGATCAAGGGCCTGGCCCGCGGCCTCGCCTTCCGGCTGATCGAGGGCGGCGGCGTCCTCGACCGCGCCGTGGTGCGCGCCGAGGTCCGCGCGCTCAGCCAGGTGGAGCGCCGCATGCTGCGCGGCCTGGGCGTCCGGCTGGGCGCGTTCTCGATCTACATGCCCGCCCTGCTGCAGCCGGAGGCCCGCGCGCTGACCCAGGCCCTGGCGGCGCGCGAGGTCCCCGGCTGGCGGCCGCGGAGCGACGCGGTGAGCCGCCTGCCCGCCCCGCCGCCCTCGCCCCGCGCGCTCGCCGCCTTCGGCCTGCGCGCCGTCCGCGGCCTGGCCGCGCCGGTGGAGCAGCTGGAGCGGCTGGACGAGCTGTTGCGCGCCGGTCCCCGGCAGAACGGCGGGGCGGACCTCTCCGACCAGGCCCGCGAGGACCTGGGCTGGAGCCCGGACGAGGCCCGCGCCATCCTGAAGGGCCTGGGTTTCGCCGAGGTGAAGCGCGCCGGCGAGCCCTCGACCTGGCGGCGCCGCTTCGAGCGCGAGTTCGCGGTGGAGAAGAAGCCGCCGGCCGCGCCGCATTCGCCCTTCGCCGCCCTGGCCGCCCTGCGCGGCGAGGCCGCACCCGCGCCCCGCCCGCGCCGGCGCAAGCGCCGCGCGCAGGGCCGCCCGTGAGGGGCGGCGCGTGAGCGAGGAAGCCTGCCGCTGCGATGTCTGGCTCTGGCGCGCGCGCTTCTTCAAGACCCGCTCGCTGGCGGCGAAGTTCATCGACGAGGGCCGCGTGCGCCTGACCCGCGCCGACCAGGAAAGCCGCCTCGACAAGCCGGCCCGGCCGGTGAAGGTCGGCGACAGCCTGGTCTTCGCCCTGGGCGGCCGGCTGACCGCGATCAGGGTCGAGGCGCTCGGCGAACGGCGCGGTCCGCCGGCCGAGGCCAGGGGTCTCTATTCGCCTTTGGAGGCCTCTTCGTGAGGCCGAACGGCCACGCGGCATTGACAAGCGCCCGGCGTGCCTTGAAAAACCCGCGCCTTCCTCTCAGGTAAGCTCGACCCCAAGGACATCGGAGTACCGACCGCGCCATGACCTACATCGTGATGGACCCCTGCATCAAATGTAAGTTCATGGACTGCGTGGAGGTGTGCCCGGTCGACTGCTTCTACGAGGGCGAGAATTTCCTGGCGATCAATCCGGACGAATGCATCGACTGCGGGGTCTGCGAACCGGAGTGCCCGGTGGACGCCATCAAGCCCGACACCGAGGACGACGCCGACGGCAAGTGGCTGCGGATCAATTCCGAATATTCGAAAGTGTGGCCCAACATTACGGTAAAGGGCGAAGCCCCCGCCGACGCCGAAGCCTTCGAGCGCGAGACCGGCAAGCTTGAGAAATACTTCTCCGAAAAGCCCGGCCGCGGCTCCTGACGCTAGGGAAGTCCGCACGGCCCAGCCTTAGCTCGCGCCGGGCAAGCCTTTCATTCGGCTTAATTTTATGATACCGTTATTGCTGACGTGGCGACAAGGGCCCCCGGCCTGCCCGTCGTCTTAAAGAAACGCCGATCCGGCGCAGATCCGAAAGGAACGGCTCCGGCGAAAGGCGAAGGGTGTCTTAAGAGGTCGACTTCCGTCCGAAACGAAGGTCCAGCCGCGCCGATCTCGCGGAGCGGGTCGCTTTGTCGTTGGACGGAACATGTCATGGGTCCGCGCTTTGTCCGGCCCCGGAACTTATGAGAGGGTTTTCCATGAGCAAGAACGGTCACGATTTCTCGGTTGGCGATCACGTCGTCTACCCGGCCCATGGCGTGGGCAGCGTACAGGGGATCGAAACTCAAGAAGTCGCCGGTCTGAAGCTCGAGGTCTATGTGATCACTTTCGATCACGAGAAGATGACGCTGCGCGTGCCGACCGCCAAGGCGCGCACCGCGGGCCTACGCCCGCTGGCCGAGACCAATGTGGTCTCCCAGGCGCTGACCACGCTGAAGGGCCGCGCGCGGGTGAAGCGCACCATGTGGTCGCGCCGCGCCCAGGAATACGAAGCCAAGATCAACTCCGGCGACCTGATCTCCATCGCCGAGGTGGTGCGCGACCTGCACCGCGCCGAGAATCAGCCGGAGCAGTCCTACTCTGAGCGCCAGCTCTATGAGAGCGCGCTGGACCGCATGGCCCGCGAAGTCGCCGCCATCGAGCGCATCGACCGCGACGCGGCCATCGGCATCCTCAACAAGTCGCTGGTGAAGGCCGTCGCCGCCTAAGGCGCGCGCCGGACGACCAACCTTACGAGACGCCCAGGTCCGCCTGGGCGTTTTCGTTTGCCCTCCGTTTTCCTTGCCCGTGCAGGGTGACAGGCCCGGCCGGCGCCCGTAACACATCGCCGGCCATGGAAGAGACGTTCCAGCAAGGGATCGCCCTGCACCGCGAGGGCCGCCTCGAGGAGGCCGAGGCGATCTACCGCCAGCTCGTCGATTGGCGGCCGGCCGTGCTGCACAATCTGGGCGTGATCCTGCGCATCACCGGGCGCCTGGACGAGGCCGAGACCGTCCTGCGCCGCGCCATCGCGGCCAATCCCACCGGCCTGCAGAGCCGCTACACCCTGGGCATGACCCTGCTGCAGGCGGGCAAGTACGCCGAGGGCTGGGTCCACTACGAGACCCGCTTCCAGCTCCTGCCCAAGCCGCCGTCGCCGCCACTGCCGGACTGGCGCGGCGAAAGCCTGGCCGGCAAGCGGCTGGTTGTGGTGGGCGAGCAGGGATTGGGCGACCAGATTCTCTTGTCGCGCTTCGTGGGCATGACCGGCGCCGACGAAGTCGCCTTCGCCTGCGCCCGGCCGCTGGTGCGCCTGCTGTCGGCCCTGCCGGTCGAGGCGTTCAATCCCCGCCAGAGCTGGGACGAAGGCGGCGGCGGCGACTGCTGGACCTATCTGGGCCAGATCCCGCGCTGGCTGGAGCTGGGGCCGCGGGACGCGCCCGCGCCCTACCTGCCCTGCCCGCAGCGGCCCGTGTCCGGCGCCGGCCTGATGCTGGAGGGTGCGCCCGGGAACGGCAACAACGCCCGCCGCCTGCCCAGCCTCGCGGTGGCCGCCGCCATCCGCGATCTGGCCCCCTTCGTCGACCTCAATCCCGAGGCGAGCGGGGCGCGCGACTTCGCCGACACCGCCGAGACCGTGGCCGGCCTGGAGCGGGTGGTCAGTGTCGACACCTCCGTGGCGCACCTGGCCGGCGCCATGGGCAAGCCCTGCTGGGTGATGGCGCCCGCCGTGGCCATCGACTGGTGGACGAGTTGGAAGGACGACCGTTCGGCCTGGTACCCCTCGGTGCGGGTGGTCCGCCAGCGCCAGCCGGGCGACTGGGCCGGCGTCGTCGCCGACCTGACCGGGGTGCTCGCCCAGCCTGCCGCCCAGGCCGCCGGCTAGTCCGCCAACCTAGTCCGCGGGGGCGCCCGCCAGCACGGCCTCAGGCTCCGGCAGAGGCCCGCGGTCCAGCTCCGCCCGCAGCCGGTCGCGGTCGAGGTCGCCCTCCCAGCCGGCGATCACCAGGGCGCCCACGCCGTTGCCCACGAAGTTGGTCAGCGCCCGGCAGGCGCTCATGAACCGGTCGACCCCCACCAGCAAGGCCAAGGAGGCGATCGGCAGGTCCGGGATCACCGCCAGGGTGGCGGCGAGCGTGATGAAGCCCGCCCCCGAGACGCCGCTTGCGCCCTTCGACGTCAGCATGGCCACGCCCAGCAGGCTCAGCTCCTGCTGCCAGGTCAGGTGGATGTTGGTCGCTTGCGCCAGGAACAGGGTCGCCAGCGTCATGTAGATGTTGGTGCCGTCCAGGTTGAACGAATAGCCGGTGGGCACCACCAGGCCGACGGTGGTCTTGCCCGCGCCCAGCCGCTGCAGCTTGGCGATGATCAGCGGCAGGGCGGCTTCCGACGACGACGCGCCCAGCACGATCAAGAGCTCGTCGCGGATGTAGGCCAGGAACTTCAGGATCGAGAAGCCGGAGAACCGCGCGATCGCCCCCAGCACGATCAGCACGAACAGAACGCTGGTCAGGTAGAAGGTTCCCACCAGGGCCCCCAGGTTGACCAGCGAGGCCACTCCGAACTTGCCGATGGTGAAGGCCATGGCTCCAAAGGCCGCCACCGGCGCCAGGCGCACGATCACCCCGATGATGCCGAAGAACAGCTGGGCGATGTCCTCCAGCACATCGGCGGTCCGCTCGCCGAACGCGCCCAGGCGCGTGCAGGCGAAGCCGGTCAGGATGGCGATCAGCAGCACCTGCAGGAGGTCGCCGCCGGCGAAGGCCCCGACGAAGGTGTCGGGGATCAGGTTCATCAGGTAGTCGACCAGCCCCTGGGCGTGCGCCGCCTTGGCCGCATAGGCCGCGCCGACCTTCGGATCGAGGCTGGCCGGGTCGATGTTGAAGCCCGCGCCCGGATGGACCAGCTCCCCCACCAGGAGGCCGATGCCCAGCGCGAAGGTCGAGACCACCTCGAAATAGATCAGGGTGCGCGCGCCGAGCCGGCCGAAGGCCTTCAGGTCGCCCATGCGCGCGATGCCGCCGGCCACCGTGCAGAAGATCACCGGCGCCACGGCCATCTTGATCAGCTTGACGAACGCATCGCCCAGCGGCTTCAGCGCGGCGCCGAACGCCGGCCACAGCGCGCCGACCAGGAGACCCAGCGCCACGCCGACCAGCACCTGAACCCAGAGCTGGCGAAGATGTCTCAGGAAACCCATGCGCCCGACTCGTCCACCTGGGCGTCCGCCCCCGGAGGTTCAGGCTTAAGGCGCAAGGCCCCTGCGGGCAATCGCGCGCGGGCGTCGGGACCTCAGGCGGCGGCGAACGCCCTGCGGCGGCGCAGGATCGCGCCCAGGCCTGCGAAGCCCGTGAGCATCAGCGCCCAGGCCGACGGCTCGGGCACGCTCGCACCGATGTCGATCCCGGCGAAGGTTCCCAGGTGCACCTCACCGCCTTGGGTGAAGTCCTTGGCCACCAGCGTGCCTTCGATGGGGCTGTGGTTGGTGACGTCGGAGGTCGGGGCCAGGACGGAGCCGTCCATCTGGGTGTTGAAGTCGAGGGTGCTGGCGCCCTCGAAGTTCCAGATCACATAGGGGTTTTCGGCGGAGTTGTTGTCGTTGAAGTTGAAGGTGAAATTGCCTGCGCCGGTGACGTTGATGATCGTGGTCAGATAGCCGCTGCCCACTGTCGGCAGGTTGAAGATCAGGTTCTTGAAGCTCTCGAGCTCGGTGGCGCTGACGTCGATCACCGCATAGCCCGCGCCGCCGTTGGTCGCCTTGAGGACGGTGTTGTTCGGGTCGGCGGTGTTGAAGCCGCTGCCAGCCGTGGGGCCGAGCGCGGCGAGGGTCTTGGCGAGGGCCTTCACGTCGGCGGTGATGGTCGCCGTCTCGCCCGGCAGGGCGTTGAGGTCCGCGGAGAAGCCGCCGCCCTGCCCGCCATGGACGTCCGAGCCCGTGGGATGGCTGTTGCCGCCCAACGAGCCGCCGGCCAGGATGGTCGCGCCGCCCGCGCCATTCGTCAGGCCGATGCTGCCGCCGACGATCAGCTCGCTGTTGCTGGCGTTCAGGTTCACCGTGCCCGCGTTGCCGCCGATCAGCGCGCCCGAGGGCGTGATCTCATTGGCGACGCCGCCATTCGGGCCGTTGTTGATGTTGATGTTCCCGGTGGCGTTGCCGCCGACGGTGAGCGTCGGATGGCTCGACGCCTTGAAGCCGCGGCCCGCGGTCGAGCGGCCGTTGCCGAACGTGCCGCCATTGCTCAGGTTGCCGCCGATATAGGCCTTGCCCTCGACGTCCTGGCCGCCGCTCATATTGCCCAACACGATCAGGTTGAGCTCGCGCAGGTCCTCCAGCCCGGCGGCGGCGCTGCCCCCAGCGGCGGCCGGCGTCGCCGCGAAGGCGGCGGCCGACAGGGCGGCAACAGAGGCGAACGCCGCGAAGCGCGGCGAGGACGCGATGGTCATGAAGAGATCCCCGGACGAGATAACAAGCTATGCCTTAACCATACCGCAGCGGCAATCGCGCTCCCCTGTAGCGGGAATTGTTGCAGCCTCGGCGGCCGGAACGCGAAACCCTTGGCGCCGCGAAGCGCCCATGGCATCCGTCGCGCCGCGTGGCCCGGTAGCTCAGCCGGATAGAGCAGGGCTTTCCTAAAGCCAAGGTCGGGGGTTCGAGTCCCTCCCGGGCCGCCATGCGAGAGCCTCGAACGGGAGCCGCGAAGCCGATGACGACCAGCGCAACGTCCCCGGAAGAATCCCCGTCTCAACTGATCGACGCCCGGATCGCGGCGCTGGGCGACTGGCGGGGCGAGACCCTGGCCCGGGTTCGCGCGCTGATCCACGAGGCGGTCCCCGAGGTGGTCGAGGAGTGGAAGTGGCGGGGCGTCCCGGTGTGGTCGCACGACGGGATCATCTGCACCGGCGAGACCTACAAGGCCGTCGTCAAGCTGACCTTCGCCAAGGGCGCGGCGCTGGACGATCCATCCGGCCTGTTCAATTCCAGCCTGGAAGGCAATGTCCGGCGCGCCATCGACATCCCCGAGGGCGCGCCCCTCGACGCCGAGGCGCTGAAGGCGCTGGTCCGGGCCGCCGCGGCCCTGAACACCGCCTCGCGCCACCGCAAGAAGGCCTAGGCCCGCCGCGGAACGGCGGCCGGCGCCCGGTAGCCCCTCCAGGCGTAGTAGAGGATGTAGAGGTAGCAGGGCGCCATCAGGCCCGCGAACACCGCCTGGAAGTCCAGGTGCTGTTTCAGGACGGCGAAGGCTTGCGGGATGATCGCGCCGCCGACGATGCCCATCACCAGGAGCGCCGATCCGGTCTCGGTGGCCTTGCCGAGACCGCGGATCGCCAGCGGGAAGATCGCCGGCCACATCATCGCGTTGGCGAAGCCCAAGGCGGCGACGAAGCCCACCGACACATAGCCCTTGGTCAGAAAGGCCCCGCCCACCAGCACCAGGCCCATCACCGCCGAGGCCCGCAGATAGGCCGCCTGCGAGACGATCCTCGGCGTGAACACCAGCCCCGCCAGATAGCCCGCGAGCATGGCCGCCAGCGTGAAGGCGGTGAAGAACTTGGTCTGGTCCAGGGGCAGGCCGAAGGCGCGGCCATAGGCGCCGATGGCGTCGCCGGCCATCACCTCGACGCCCACATAGACGAACAGGCAGATCACGCCCAACCACAGGTGCGGGAAGCTGAAGACGCTGCGCCCCTCGGTCTCGCCGGCCAGGGCGGCGGCGTTGGCGTCCGAGGCCCGCAGGTCCGGCAAGGGCGACCTCAGGATGCCGGCCGCGGCCGCCAGCAGGACGACCGCCATGGCCAGGTACGGCAGATGGATCTTCGCGGCGAAACCGTTCAGCAGCGCCTCGCGCTCGGCGCCGGTCGCGTGTTCCAGCGAGGCCGAAAGATCGCCGATCCCGTGCATCACCAAGGCCCCGATCACCAGGGGCGCGAGGATGCCGGCGGCCTTGTTGCAGATGCCCATCAGGGCGATGCGCCGCGCCGCGCCGTCGATGGGGCCCAGGATCGAGACGTAGGGATTGATCGCCGTCTGCAAGAGGGCCAGGCCGCCGCCGATGACGAAGAGCCCGGTGAGCGCGCCGGGATACCAGCGCCGCGTCGCGAACTCCCCGAACATCGCCGCCCCCACGGCCATCACCGCCAGGCTGAGCGACAGACCCCGCTTCAGGCCGGTCCTGCGCAGGATCCACGACGCCGGCAGGGCCAGGACGAAGTAGGAGACGTAGAAGACCATCAGCACCAGGAACGAGTTCACCTCGTTCAGGTCGAAGGCCAGCCGCACGAAGGTGATCAGCGGCCCGTTCAGCCAGGTGAAGAAGCCGATGATGAAGTAGAGGCCGCCGGCGATGGCGATCGAGCGGACCGGGCTGTCGGCCCGGCCCGCCGGCGCGGCGGCCGCCACCGTCACTTGCCGGTCTTCCCGGCGGCGGGGCCATACTCCAGGGCGTTGAACACGAACTTGAAGGAGCCGTAGGACTGGCCGCGCATCGCCACCTCCGGGCCCAACAGGAAGACCTTGCCGGCGCCGTAGCTGGCGTCGACGATGCCGGTCGTGCCGTCCAGCGCCTTCTGGCCCCAGGCCCAGCCGCTGCGCAAGGGATCGGCGCCCTCGAACCAGCTCACCGACTTGGCCTGCGCCGGGTCGGTGATCTTGAACACCGGGCTGGAGTCGAAGAACAGGTCGACCCGGTCGGCGAAGCCGTAGCCCAGCGGATCCTTGTTATCGACCTTGGCCGTCAGGATCGAACCGGGGATGTAGAACTTGGTCGAGGGCAGCGGCGCGGGCCTGCCGTCCTTGCCCGGCGCCGTCAGCCCGTTCTCGGTCAGGTGCAGATACTCGCCGAGCCGCGTGGAGCTGCCAACGGCCACCGCCGAGCCGCCCTTTTCCACGAAGGCCTGGATCTGCGGCAGGGTCTTCTCGGCCGTCACGTGGCCCAGCATCTTGCGGTACTTCTCCGGCACCTCCTCCGGCTTGGGCAGGCCGCGGCCGAAGCCGCCGCCGCCGCCGCCGTAGCGGCTGTCGCCGCCGGGGATCGCGCCGTCGACGAACATCAGGACGTCGTACTTGGCGTTGAGGTTGCCCGCGTCGAGCTCCGGCGCATAGACCAGCGTGTAGGGGAACTCGAACTGCTCGACGACCCACTGCATCCAGCCCGAGGTGATCAGGCCGCCATAGGTGTCGACGATGCCGATGCGCGGGACCTTCAGGGCGATCTTCTCGCCCCGTGGCGCGGAGCCCATGGCGTAGGCGTCGATGCCGAGCTCGCCGACGCTCTTGCCGACGATGGCCTTGGCCGCGCCGGAGGCCGGCACCCAGACCGCGCCCGGGCCGAAGGTCTGGCCGCCGGCGGTGACCCCGTCCTTCAGCCAGAACACCGGGACCTTGGCCTTCTGCAGGCGGTTGGTCAGGGTGAAGCTGTTGTTGGTCCGGTGGTCCAGGATCCAGCCCGCGCCGCCGGTCCCCACCACCTTGCCGGGCGGCGGCGCCATGACCTCGGTGACCGGCTGGAAGGGCCCGGAGAAGCCCTCCAGGACGCGGTCGTACTTCACCCCCATCTGGTAGCTGAGGTTATAGCCGGTGATGTCATAGGGCTTGATCGGCGGGCCGCCCGGATATTCGAAGTCCTGCGGGTGGTCCTGCGGCTCGAACATGTCGAGGATATGCGGGCGGAACGCCTGGTCGCAGAGCACGACGTAGGATCCGGCCGGGTAGCTCTTGCCGTTCACCGTGAAGGGCGCGGTCGCCTTGTCGATCACGATGCCCGACTTGATCAGGGCGTTCAGGAACTTGATCGTGGTCGGCATGTCCGGCTGGTCCGGCGGCAGGATGTAGCCGCGCGGGTCGCGCTGGTCCGGGGCGTGGAAGACGGTGTCGTACAGCTTGGGATCGACCACCGCGTCCTGGTCGCCGTTGCCAGCCAGGCCGTCGCCGCCGCGGGTGCGCGGCGCCGGGCCCTGCGCCCTGGCGGCCTCCTGCACCGCGGCCACCCGCTTGGGTGTGATCGTCCAGTTGTCCTGCGTGCCGCGCTTGATGGAGTTCTTGCCCATCAGATAGCGGTTGTAGAGCAGGTCTTCCTTGTTCTTGGACGCGTAGTCGATCGTCGCCCGGTTCATGGTCTTGATGTATTCGATGGTCTGGCGGAAGTGCCAGATCTGCGGCGGCACCGGATAGAGTTCGTCCTGGTTGGAGAGCTGGCGGGCCGGCACCAGCGGCAGCTGCATCGGGGTCGGGCTGCCGATGATCTCGGTCAGGATGCCCACCACATTATGGAAGTAGCCGGTGGTCCGAAGGCCGCCGTTGAACCAGGTGGAATAGGGCGCCGCCGAGCGCTCCGCCGAACCCGGCTTGTCCTCGGCGATCAGCCGGCCGTGGATGGAGGCCGAGACCCCGTCCAGTTCGCTGAGCACCAGCGGATCGAAATGATAGTTCGACGGGTTGCGGAACGGCGGCACGAAGACCACCGCGCCCAGCGGCCCGGTC
The DNA here is from genome assembly GCF_004799515.1 of Phenylobacterium sp. GTDB lineage: Bacteria > Pseudomonadota > Alphaproteobacteria > Caulobacterales > Caulobacteraceae > Phenylobacterium. Next base: position 70,119 of record NZ_SSMX01000027.1, read on the forward strand.
TGGTGCTCGTTATAGACGATCTGCGGGTACCATTCCTTGAACATCGCCCGGTTGATCGCCGTCGTCTCGGGCTGGTTCGACATGTAGTATTCACGGTTGTTGTCGTGGCCGACGTAGCGCTGGTAGATCACCGGCAGGTCGGCCAGGCTGCGCGCCTTCACGTCGGGCTTGCGCATGTACCAGTCGGCGACCAGTTGCTGGCCGTCGGGGTTCGGCAGCACGAACAGCATCACCGTATCGTTCAGGAAGCGCAGGGTCTCCGGGTCGTTCTTGGAGACCATCTCGTAGACGATCTGGATCTGGGTCTGGGCGTTGGAGACCTCGCTGGCGTGCAGGCCGCCGTCGATCCAGACGAAGGCCTTGCCTTCCTTGGCCAGCGCGTGGGCCTGCTCGTCGGTGAGGCCCTTGGCGAGCGCCAGCTTCTCGGCGATCTGGCGGTGGTGTTCGAGGTTCTTGATGTTCTCCGGCGAGGAGACGACAGCCATCCAGATGTCGCGGCCCTCGACGCTCTTGCCCAGGCTGACCAGCTTCATCCGGTCGCTCTGGCTGGCCAGGGTCTTCCAGTAGGCGGTGGTCTGGTCGTAGTTGGCCAGGAAGTAGTCGTCGCCCGGCTCCGAGCCGTTCAGCGCCTCCTTGGGCGTGGTGATGCGGGCGGTGGTGGTCTGGGCCACGCCAGCGCCTTGCCAGACCAGGGCCAACGCCACGCCGGCGAGCAGTGCAGATCTCATGCGAATTCCCCGTCCCTCGAGCGGCGCACAAAGGCCGCCCCCGACTACGCGATGGCCGACACTAGCGCCGCGCCAACGCACGTCGAGCCCTTAGCAGACTCGATCATGGCCGGATGTTTCAAGCTCGAAGGATGGGCCGCGGCGAGACGCGCCGCTCAAATGCAAGACAGGCGCGACGGACCGATGGCCTGTCGCGCCTGTTCCCGCGGCTTGCGGCGCCTAGCTGGACCTAGGCGGCGACGGGGATCGACCGCCGCCGGGTGCGCAGCATCGCGCCCATGCCGCCGAGACCCACGATCATCAGGGCCCAGCTCGCCGGTTCCGGAACCCCGGCCACCAGGGCGCTGCTCCCCGTGCCGATGATCTGGCCGTCCGAGAAGGCGATCGCGGTGAAGCTGTCGCCGACGTTGAAGGTCATGGAGCCGTTGGGGCTGGTCCCCTGCGCCTCGTAGCTGTTGAAAAAGGTGTTGAGATCGCCGGTGTTGTCGGTGGCGAGGTCGTTGATCAGCGTCTCCTCGTCCGTCGTCGGGAAGATGGTGTCGAAGTCGATGCCCGTGGCGTTCGCGGCGAAGGTGTCGTTGCTGAACACCACGACATGCTGCTGGCCCGGCGCGTCGCCCGGCAGGTCCGAGGTGACCCCGAGCATGTAGATCGGGCCCGGCGTGTAGACGAAGCCGGGAATGCCGACCTCCGCCGCGGTCAGGAAGGTTTCCTTCAGCGTCGAGACGCCTTGCGGGGCGGCCAGCTGGCTGGCCCCGCCCTGGATCTCCACCTCGAAGGGCGACCCGTTGTCGAAGATGTGGATGTCGGTGACCGCGTAGTTCGGCAGGTTGATCGTGTAGGTGGCCGAGGTCGCCGGCGCCGCCAGCGCCGGCAAGGCTGTGGCGGCGGCGAAGCCCGCGACAATGGCCGCGCCGGCCAGGCGTTTTGCAAAATTCACGAGTACGCTCCTGATGTCCGAGACTGAAGGCTCAGCGCCAGACTAGGGGGAGCCGCCGGGGCGGGCATGATGCAGATGCACTAGACGCGACGCTTAGGCGCCGCGGGCGGACCCGCGGATATCGCGTTCGAGGGGTCCTAACGCACGACGGCGTAGGTGGTCTCGCCGACGACGCTTTCGGAGCGGTCGTAGATCACCACGCAGGCGCCGCCGGCGCTTTCGGCCAGCCGTTGGGCCAGCGCATGGGCCGCGGCCTCGGCCCGGGCGCCGGAGAGGAAGAGCTGCGGCCCATCGGTCTGCGGCGCATCGAGCCGCCATCCGGGCGTCATCGGGCGGATGCTGATCAGGGCCTGGTCCATGGCGTTTTCCTCTGACGCTCTCACCGCCGCAGCACGACGGTCCCGCCCCAGCCGTATGTGGGGGTTCGTCGGGCTGTCGACACCGGGGTTGCAAGGAATTCGCGCTTCACGGGTGCGTGAGGCGTTACGCCCCGAATACGACAACGCCGGCCGCAGCGGATGCCACGGCCGGCGCCTCGAAGTCCGCGGGCGGAGCCGGGGAGCGCCGCGTGGGCGCTCCCGCGGTCCGCGCCTAGAACGGGTAGTAGCGGAAGCTGGTGAAGACCATGTCTTCCGAGGTCGTCGGCGCGAAACCGTTCGGACCCGCGAAGCCGGTCAGCCAGGTGTGCGAGTACTGCAGGCCGAGGCGGATCTGACCGTAGGGCCCGGTGATCGCCTTGTCCCAGAGGCCGGCGGTGATCTGATCGACCTGACGGACGGTGGCCGAGCAGGCCCCGCCGATGGTCTTGCAGCCCGCGTCGGTGAAGTTGGTCCCGGCCAGGTCGCCGAAGCCGAAGTTGGTCGTGCCGACCGCGGAGATCTGCGAGTTTTCCTTTTCCTCGCCGCCATAGATGTAGAGGTCGAGCTTCGGGGTGGCGTGGAAGGTCGCGCCGCCCAGGAACATGGTCTCGTGGATCGGGGCGATTTCGCCGTTGGCGTTCAGGGTGGCGTCCGACAGCTGGGCGCTGCCGTAGCGGCCGATGCCCTTGCCGGTCAGGAACGAACCCTGCAGGTCCAGGCGCTTCGGCCAAACGGTGAGGGTGATGCTGCCGCCCACGCCGCCGCCGTCAACCGCGGCTTCACGCACGCCCGGCTTCAGGCCGATGGTGTTGGCCGAGGTGACGGTGATCTGGTCGTAGAAGTCGCGGTACAGGCCGAAGACTTCGGCGTGCAGCGGACGCGAACCCATGATCTCCGGCTCGATGGCCAGCTTGGCCACGAAGTCAGGCAGCTTGTTCAGCGACATGGTGTTGACGGTGTTGAAGCCCGAGGAGGCCACCGAGCCGGCCGGAGCGCCGTTGATCGTGGTGTTGCCGGTGACCAGGTCGGTGACGCTGATGCCGGTCGGCAGGGCGTTGCCGGCGGTGCCGGTGAAGGTCGACTGCGGGTTTTCGGCCGAGACCGCGATCCAGGCCTGCTTGTCGGCGAAATCCTTCACCAGGCGGATCTGCGGCTGACGGGCCCAGGCGAAGCCCGGGACGTACTGCGCGTCGATCGCGGTCGGCGTGACTTCGTTGCGCGGGGTGATGCCCTTGCTGTTCAGGGTGATCAGCGACCAGTTCTGGCCGCCCAGCACGTGCAGGCCGAGGCTGTCCCAGTCGACGGTGCCGTAAACGTTGCGGATCCGCGGGTTGTAGGAGTTGCTCTCGTTGGAGTTCGCCGTCTGGGCCGCGCCCAGGAAGTCGAACTCGCCGTAGAAGGCCGCCTTCATGTCCTGGTTGATATTGCCCTCGGCCAGGAAGGAGACCCGGCTCTGACGGCCGGAGACCCGGAATTCCTGGGCGTGCGACAGGGCGGCGTTGCCGAACGGGACCTTGGCGAAGCTGGACGCCATGTCCGAGCCGAGGTTGCTCGAGCGCCAGATCGTCGCGGCTTCCAGGAAGCCGCCGGGGGTGATGGTGATGCCCTTGTAGTAGAACTTGTCGGTCGGGGGCTTCGGCTGGGCGGCCACGGCGGTCTGCACCGCGCCCGGGATCTGCTCGATCTGCATGTCGAGCTTGGCTTGAGCGGCTCTGGCGGTGGCGGTGGCCTGGGCGGCTTGCGCCTGGCTGTCGGCGATGGCCTGGGCCGTCTGGGCCTGCGACTGCTGCTGAGCCTGCGTCTGGGCGGCCATCGTCTGTTGCAGCGCCTCGACCTGGGCCTGCAGGTCCTTCACCTGCTGGGCGAGATCGGGACCCGCGGGCGCATGCGCATGCTTGTGTTTCGCGGTGGTGGTCGTGGTGGCCGCTTGGGCCAGATCGCCGGCCGAAAGCGCGCAAATCATGCCGAGCGCAGCGCTCGTCAACAGCGACGACTTCGATATCATGGATATAACCCCTCTTTCCGGCGTCGCGGGGGCCGCGGCCGGTCTGCGGTCTCGCTAGTCGGGGGCGATGACAGATCGCCTGCAATTTGATGACGGTTTTACGAAGTACAGGGATTCGGAGGAGGCGCCTTGGGGGGTGCGCTCTCCGGGACACACAGAGGGGAATGGTGACGGAAATGGCGCGCGCCGCGGCGGAATCCGGGCCGCGACAGGTGCGCCGCAGACGTCATATTTCCCTGGGGTCAGCCCCGAGACGCCGCGCCGCCGTCAGCCGCTTCCGGCGATCCGCAGAGCTGACTGCGATCGCCGCTTCCAGGCGAAATAGGCGATCGTGAGCAGGATCAGCCAGGGCACGCCGACGATCCAGGAGATGTCCCAGAATTCGGTGTCGAGGCCCATGGTCACCAGGATCGCCGCCAGCAGGACAAGGCCCACGATCTGCGGGACCGGGAAGAAAGGCATGCGCACCGGGAGCTCTTCCGGGCGATGGCGGCGGCGGAAGGCGAAGTGGCTGACCAGGATCATCATCCAGACGAAGATCGCTCCGAACAGCGAGATCCCGAACAGGTAGTTGTAGGCGGCCGGCGTCAGCTTCGAGAGCATCGCCGCGGCCACGATCGCCAAGCCGGAAAAGACGATCGCCGGCGCCGGCGCGCCCAGCCGGTTGAGCACGCCGAACTGCCGGGGCGCATAGTTCCCGCGCGAGAGCGAGAACAGCATCCGCCCGGTCAGGTAGGTGTTGGCGTTCATGCTGGAGAGCGCCGCGGTCAGCACCACGAAGTTCATGATCCCCGCCGCATAGGGCACGCCCGTATGGGCGAAGACCCGCACGAACGGGCTCTGGGCCACCACCTTCGCGCCCACGTCGGTCCAGGGGATGAAGCTGACCAGGATGGTCAGGGCCAGGATGTAGAAAAGGAACAGGCGCACCGCCATCGAGCGCAGGGCTGCCGGGATGGCGCTCTTCGGATCCGGCGTCTCGGCCGCGGTGACGGCGATCAGCTCCACGCCGATGAAGGAGAAGATCCCGATGATCACCCCCATCCAGATTCCCTTCAGCCCATGCGGCGCGAAGCCGCCCGGCAGGCCGGTCAGGTTGTGGACGCCCACCGCCGGCTGGGCCACGCCCAGGATCGCCGCGCCGCCCAGGATGATGAACAGCACGATGGCCGTGACCTTGATGAGCGCGAACCAGTACTCGAAGGTCCCGAAGTTCTTCACCGAGCGGGTGTTCAGGAAGATGATCGCGCCGGCGAACCCCAGCGACCAGATCCACACCGGGACCCCGGGAAACCAGAAGCTCATGTAGGTGCCGGCCGCCACCGCGTCGCCGCCCACCGCCACCACCTGGCAGAACCAGTAGGTCCAGCGGACCAGATAGCCGGCCCAGGGATTGAGATAGGTCTCGGCATAGACCCCGAAGGAGCCCGCCGCCGGGTGCATCACCGCCATCTCCGAGAGCGACAGCACCATCACCACGGCGATGAAGGCGGCGATGGCGTAGCTGATCATCACCGCGGGACCGGCGTAGCCGATGGCGATGCCCGAGCCCATGAAGAGGCCGGTGCCGATCGCCCCGCCCAGCCCCATCATGGTGATCTGGCCGCGTGTCAGGGCCTTGTGCAGGCCCGCCTCGCGCTCGACAATCGCGTCTTCGTCGGTCACTCAAGCCCCCGAAACCCACCGGACTCCCCACCTCATGAACGCAGGTTCGCTCTTCGCCACAAGTGGCCAATTTTGACCGGCGGACCCGACTGGGCGGCGTTCCGCGCCCTCTTCCCGACCTTGGAACGCAAGGCCTATCTGGCCAGCGGCTCCTATGGCCTCCTCGGCCGGCCGGTCGAGGCGGCCATGCGGCTCTACCTGGAGGACCGACTGGAGAAGGGCGTCGACTGGGGCGGCTGGGGCGAGCGGCACGAGGCGGTGCGCGGCGGCGTGGCTGCGCTCCTGAACGCCCATCCCGACGAGATCGCCGTGACCACCTCGGCCTCGGCGGGCATCAACGCCCTGGCAAGCGCCCTCGAGTTCTCCGGGCCGCGCAACAAGGTGGCGGTCTCCAATCTCGAATTCCCCACCGGCGCCCAGATCTGGCACGCCCAGGAACCGCGCGGCGCGGTGGTCGAACACATCCCGGAGGACGGCGACGGCTTCATCCCCCTGGAGCACTTCGAACGCGCCATCGACGAACACACCAGGCTCGTGGCCCTGACCCACGTCGGCTACCGCAATGGCGCGCGGGTCGATGTGGAGGGCGTCGTACGGATCGCCCATGAACGCGGCGCGCTGGTCCTGCTGGACATCTTCCAGTCGGTGGGCGCGCTGGAGATCGACCTTACCGCGCTCGGCGTCGATTTCGCGGTCGGCGGGATGCTGAAGTATCTGCTGGGAACCGCCGGCGTCGGCTTCCTCTACGTGGCGCGCCCGCACATCGCGGCGCTGACGCCCACGGCCAGCGGCTGGTTCGCCCAGGCCGACATCGGCGCCATGGACATCTTCGCCAACCGCCCCTCGCCCACCGCGCGGCGGTTCGAGGCCGGCACGCCGCCGGTGTCCAACTGCTACGCCGCCGAGGCGGGGATCGATCTGATCCGGCAGATCGGCATCGGACCCATCGCCCAGCGGGTGCGGGAGACCACCGGCGAGGCCATGGACCGGCTGGCGGACGCCGGCTGCACGCTCGCCACCCCGCGCGACGACCGCTGGCGCGGACCGCAGGTGGCGATCCGCTCCACCGACGCGGCGGCGCTGGCCGAGCGGCTGGCGGCCCGCGGCGTGGTGGTCTCCTGGCGCGAGGACAAGGTGCGGGCGATGTTCCACGCCTACAATACGGGCGCCGACACCGACGCCCTCATCGAAGGCCTCCTGGCGCATCGCGATCTGCTGGCGTGATGCTCCGTTCCCGGCCAAGCTGGGCCGGGGTTGGCGGCGCGTGGCCGCTCACGATCGGGGATTTGAGGACATGAAGAGACTGGCGCTCCTGGCGGCGGCGGCCGCGAGCCTGGCGTTTGGCGCGAACGGCGCCCGCGCCGAGACCTGGGCCATCGAGCACGTCACCCTGATCGACGGCCTGGGCCACGCCCCGCAGAGCGACATGACTGTGACCGTCGAGGGCGACAAGATCACCGCGGTCGGCCCCAGCGTGCTGATGAAGGCGCCCAAGGGCCACGTCATCGACGGGCGCGGCAAATACCTGATGCCCGGCCTGATGGACGTACATATCCACCTGCACGGCGGCGTGGACAACGCGACCGACACCAACGAGACGCGCACCCAGGCGCTGGCCAGCTACCTCTATTCCGGCGTCACCACGATCTACGACGCGGGCAACCAGCCGGAGAACATCCTGCCGCTGCGCGCCGCCGAGCGGGCCGGCAAGATCGCATCGCCGCGGATCTTCTGCACCGGCAACCTGATCACCTATCCGGGCAGCCACGGCACGGGCATGGCGGTCAACGTCCAGGACTTCGAGAAGGACAAGGACAAGCTCGACAAGCAGATCGCCGAGCAGCAGCCCGACATGATCAAGCTGACCCTGGAAGAGGAAGGCTGGGGCGCGCGGCCGATGATCCCCCTGATGCCCGACCAGTTGCTGCGCGACGTGATCCGTTACTACAACCTGCACGGCATCCGCACGACGATCCACGTCTCGTCGGAACTGCGCGCCGAGGAGGCGATCTTCGCCGGCACCGACAGCCTCGCCCACCCGGTGATCCAGGGCCCGGTCAGCGACAGCTTCGTCAAGCTGATGGCCGCCAAGAAGACGCCCTTCATGAGCACGCTCACCATCGGCGAGAACTACAGCCGCCTGGTGGAGCACCCGGAATTCCTCGACCAGCCGCTCTATGCGGCGAGCTTCAGCCCCGCCGACCGCCAGACGCTCAAGACCAAGGTCCGCGCCGAGTACCAGACCCGCCTGTGGACCAGCTGGATGAAGCTGATGACCCCGGTGGCCATGGAGAACATCCGCAAGGTCTGGGCCGCCGGCGGCGTGGTGGCGGCCGGCACCGACCAGTCCAGCGGCCCGGCCCTGCAGCGCGAGCTGGAGCTCCTGGCCCAGGCGGGCATCAAGCCCTTCGACATCCTGACCATCGCCACCCACAACGGCGCGGTCCTGTTGGGCAAGGCTGACACCCTGGGCTCCGTCGAGCCCGGCAAGTTCGCCGACCTCCTGCTGCTCAACGCCGACCCGACCGCCGATATCGAGAACGTCAAGAAGATCGCCTGGGTGATGAAGGCCGGCGAGATCGTCGACGAGTCCAAACTCCCCATGGCCGGCGGCCAGCAGAAGCGGCGCTTCACGCCGCAATAGCCCTTTCCCCGTTTTCCTCGCGAAGGCGAGGAACGCGGTTCAGGGCGCGGCCGCCGGCAGCACGACCTGCAGCAGTTGCAGGTCCTCCGAGGCTTCGCGGAGCCCCCACGGCTCGCCGGCCGGGATGCAAAACGAGTCCGTGGGTCCCAGCGCATGCGGGCCCTCAAAGTCGAGGGTCGCCGCGCCCGCCAGGACGAACCCGAACAGCAGCTCCCCGCCATGCGCCGGCGCCGCGAACCCCGGTGCGCCGGCCGGGCGCAGCGTCCGTGCGTCCGCCAGGCCGCCGGTCGCGGCCGCCATGCCGGTCTCCCGCGCCTCGAACCCCGCGAACGCCGAGGGCGTCCACGGCGTCTGCGCCGCCACCGCGTGCAGGAAGCGCTGGCCGGAGAAGTCGCGGTCCGGCCGCAGCTCCGGCGTCGGCAGCTCCAGGGCGTGGTCGGCCAGGGTCTCGTGCAGGGCCGGGCAGCCGATCTCCACCACCTCGAAGCCGTCGGAGGCCTTCAGCACCCGGTGGCGGATGCGCGGCGGCTGCAGCACGCAGTCGCCGGCCCGCATCAGGAACGGCGGTCCCTGGTCCTCGTAGACCAACCTGGCCCAGCCGGTCCGGCAGAAGATCATCTGGAAGCGGACCTTGTGGAAATGCACCCAATCGGCCACCGGCCCGCCTTGCGGGATCGCAATATGCGAGGCGATGAACCGCCCGCCCAGGCGCCCCGGGATCAGGTCTCGGTACAGCATCCCCGCGCGGCCCTCGCCCACGCTGGGCCGTCGGCGGCGCGGGTCAGCACGAACCGGTCCTTCAGCGGCGGGAGCTCGACCGGCGGATCGGGGTCGATGAACTCGATCCGCGTGCCGTTCGGCGCGATCAGGCTGCGCGCGGACCCCACAGGCGCGGCCAGCCGCAGCGTCCCGGGATCGCCCGCGCCCGGCGCCAGGCGCAGGCGCAGGCCGTGGCCGGAGAGGCTCGCCACCTGCGGATCGTCCGCCGGGAAGATCGTCTCGATGCGGAAGCCGAGCTCCTCAGTGAAGAAGGCCAAGGCCGGCGTCAGGTCGTCGCAACGCAATTGGACCTCGGCGGGTCCTAGAATCCTGGAGGGAGTCATCTCGGTGGCGGCCATCGGCGGCGATGCTAGCGGCGCCTCCGGCCAGGGCAAGGGCGGCCGCCACCGCAAATCTATCGACATTCATAATGCCACTATATAGCCTGGGCCAAAGCCTGTGGGAGGGCGCGCGATGAAGTGGTGGACCTGGGTCCTGGCGTTCCTGCTGGCGCTGGGCGTGGCCTACCTGAACCGCGCGACGGTGCTGGGCATGATCGCCCATGCGCGCCTGCCGCACATCGCGCCGAACCAGCCGGTGACCTGGGCGCAAGGGCCGACCGAGCCGCCGCCGCCCGGCCAGCGCCGGCCCCCCAACGTCGTCTTCATCCTGGCCGACGACATGGGCTACAACGACATCACGTTCAACGGCGGCGGCGTGGCCCGCGGCGCCGTGCCGACCCCCAACATCGACTCCATCGGCCACGCCGGCGTGGACTTCGTGAACGGCTATGCCGGCAACGCCACCTGCGCCCCTTCGCGCGCGGCGATCATGACCGGGCGCTATCCCACCCGCTTCGGCTTCGAGTTCACGCCGGCGCCGGTGGCCTTCGAGAAGATGGTCGGCACCGAGGCCGAGCCCAACGCCATCGTGCAGCCGAAATTCTTCAAGGACCGGCTGAAGGACATGCCGCCCGGTTCGACCGCCAGCACGCCGACGGCGGTCAACACCCTGTCGGTGCCGTCGACCGAGATCACCATCGCCAAGCTGCTGCAGGGCCAGGGCTACCACACCCTGCATCTCGGCAAATGGCACCTGGGCGGGGTCAAGGGTTCGCGGCCGGAGGACATGGGCTTCGACGAGAGCCTGGGCTTCATCGCCGGCGCCTCGATGTACCTGCCCGAGCACGACCCGGGCGTGGAGAACTCCAAGCAGCCCTGGGACCCGATCGACAAGTTCCTGTGGCCCAACCTGCCCTACCAGGTGCAGTTCAACGGCGGGACCATGTTCGCCCCCAAAGGCTACATGACCGACTACCTGACCGACCAGGCGGTGACGGCGATCCACGCCAACCGGAACCGCCCGTTCTTCATGTACTACGCGCCCAACGCCATCCACACGCCGCTGCAGGCGACCAAGGCCGACTTCGACGCCCTGCCGCAGATCAAGGACCATCGCCTGCGGGTCTATGCGGCGATGATCCGCAACCTCGACCGCAACGTCGGGCGCATCCTGGCCGAGCTGAAGGCCGACGGCCTGGACGACAACACCCTCGTCATCTTCACCAGCGACAACGGCGGCGCGGGCTACATCGGCCTGCCGGAGATCAACAAGCCCTACCGCGGCTGGAAGTCGACCTTCTTCGAGGGCGGGGTGCACGCGCCCTTCTTCATGCGCTGGCCGGGCCAGATCCAGCCGGGCAGCCGCTATCAATACCCGGTCGGCCACATCGACATCTTCGCCACCGCCGCGGCCGCCGCGGGCGCGCCCCTGCCCAAGGACCGGACGATCGACGGCGTCGACCTGCTGCCCTACCTGCAGGGCAAGCAGGCCGGGCGTCCGCACCAGACGCTGTTCTGGCGCTCGGGCCAGTACAAGGTGGTGCTGGACGGCGACTGGAAGCTGCAGTCCAGCGAGGCGCAGCACAAGGTCTGGCTCTACAACCTCGCCGCCGACCCCACCGAGCGCCACGAGCTGTCGGGCGCGGAGCCCGCGCGCACCAAGGCCATGCTGGCCCTGATCGCCGCCCAGGACGCCCAGAGCGTCAAGCCGCTGTGGCCGTCCCTGCTGCAAGGTCCGGTGTTCATCGACCACCCGAGCGGCGTCCCGCAGCGCAAGGGCGAGGAATATATCGAGTGGGACAACTGACGGGACGGCGCGCGCCATGAGCTTCCTGCCGCCTTCGACCAACGCGGACTATCGCGGCGCGCGGAGCTCGGCCTGGTTCCTGGGCCTCGCCGCCGTCCTGACGCTCGCGCCGGGCCTGATCCACAGCTTCGCGCCCAGCGGCGGCGCGGAGGGCATCGCCGGACTCGACCTCGGCGCCCAGCGCGGCCTGGTGGTCGGCGTCTTCGCCTGGGAAGGCGCGACTCAGCTGGCCCTCGGCCTGGCGATGCTGGCCGTGGCGCTCCGTTACCGCCCGCTCGTCCCGCTGTTCCTGGCGCTGACGATCGTCGAGCGCGGCCTGATGAGCCTGCAGGGCTGGGTGCTGAAGCCGCCAGCGAACGGCCACCATCCGCCGGAGCACTATGCGAGCCCAGTGGCTGTCATCCTGGCGGCGGTGTTCCTGGTCCTGGCGCTCAGGCCGCGGGGCGAGACCTAGGACCCCGCGCCCGGCCGGGTGCGGATGTTGAGCTGGCCCGCCAGACCCGCCTTGCGGTGGTGCTCGATGGCGTGCATCGCCGGCGACATGGCCATCTCGCGGAACGCCGCCAGCGATGGATATTCCGCCAGCGCCACGGCGTCCCACAACTCCTCGACCTCGCCCAGCAGGAGGCCCGTCACCGCGCCGGAATAGCGGATCTGGCCGCCCAGCCCCTCGACCAGCTTGCGCACCTCTTCGCCATAGCGGGCATAGGCCTGGGCGCCGGTCAGGTGGCTGTCGGCGCCGTCGGCGTATTCGGCGCGCGGCTTGAACTTCAGGAGGTTGACCATCACGAACGGTCCGTCCTCGGGATCGCCGAAGAAGGCCATGGCGCGGGCCATGTCCGGCATCACCTCGTTTTCGACCCGCATCAGGCGAACCCCTTCGCGCGGCGCGCCAGAACGCCCTCGATCACCGCGACGATCTCGTCCGGGCTGTCCTCCTGCAGGAAGTGGCCGCCGGAAAGGGTGACATGCGGCTGACCCTTGGCGCCCGGCACGCGCTCCTGGAACGCCTTCTCGCCGCCGCGGGTGACCTGATCGCCGTCGCTGAAGGCGGTGAGGAAGGCCTTGTCGAAAGCCTCCAGCACCGTCCAGGCCGCCTGGTTCTCGGCCACCGAGGCATGCTCCGGCGTCACCGGCACCAGGGTCGGGAACTGCCGCGCGCCGGCCTTGTAGCTCTCGTCCGGGAACGGCGCCTCATAGGCGGCGATCTCGCCGGGCGTCAGGTCCCGCTGCGAGCCGCCGTTCAGGATGAAGCCGATGGGCAGCTCCGGCACGCTCTGGCTGAACGCGCACCAGGCCTTGAAGCCCTCGGTCATGCCGCTGCCGGTCGGCAGGCCGGTGTTGGCCACCACGACGCCGGCGAACCGCTCCGGATAGGCCGCCACCAGGCGCAGCCCGATCAGCCCGCCCCAGTCCTGGCAGAACAGGGTGACGTCCGAGAGCTCCATCTGCTCGAACCACTGGCGCATCCAGGCGACGTGGCGCTCATAGGTGTAGTCCTGCCGCTCTGCCGGCTTGTCGGAGCGGCCGAAGCCGATCAGGTCCGGCGCGATCGCCCGCCGGCCGCCGCCCGCCAGGCCGCCGACGATCTTGCGGTAGAGATAGGCCCAGGACGGCTCGCCGTGCATCAGCAGCACCGGCGCTCCGTCGCCCGGCCCCTCGTCCACATAGTGCAGTTGCAGGGACGTCCCGTCGGGGTCCGCCAGCGTCGCGTAGCGCGGCGCGTAGGGCCAGCCCTCCAGCCCCTCGAACCGCACGTCCGGAGTCCTCAGGACCTGCATGCCGTTTGCTCCCCGATTGACTTGCCGGCGCAGGGGCCGAATATAGTGACAATATGCGTGCCACTATATGGCGCGTCAAGCCGGGGAGGCGTCGATGAAGCGTTGGCGGATGGCGACGCTGGTCGTTGCGGCGGTGATCCTGGCCTTGGCGGCGGGCGCCTACGCCCTGCGCGGGCGGATCGCCATGGCGGTGATGGCCCGGCTCTACGCCCACGCCATGGGCGACGATCCCTACGCCGGGTTGGGCGACGGGCTGCACGTCGGCCTCTGCGGCTCCGGCTCGCCGATGCCGGACCCGACGCGGGCGGGGCCCTGCACGGCGATCCTCGCAGGGCAGCGGCTCTTCGTGGTCGACGTCGGCGCCGGGGCGCAGAAGAACCTGGCGCTGATGAACCTGCCGCCGGGCCGGGTCGAGGCGGTGTTCCTCACCCACTTCCACTCCGACCATATCGACGGCCTGGGCGAGCTGATGCTGCAGCGCTGGGGAACCGGCGCGAACACCTCGCCCCTGCCCGTCTACGGCCCCACCGGCGTCGACCAGGTGGTCCACGGGTTCGAGATGGCCTACGGCCTCGACCAGGGCTACCGCACCGCCCACCACGGCCCGGCGGTCATGCCGCCCTCAGGCTTCGGCGGGACGCCGCATCCCTTCGCCGCCGACCGCAACGGACCCGATGTCGTGCTGATCGACGACGGCGGCCTGAAGGTCACCGCCTTCCCGGTGAACCACCGCCCGGTCGAACCGGCGGTCGGATACCGCTTCGACTACAAGGGCCGCTCGGTGGTGGTCAGCGGCGACACCGCGCCCTCGCCGCGCCTGGAGGCCGCCGCGGCCCACGCCGACGTCCTGGTCCACGAGGGCCTCGCCCCGAACCTGGTGGCCGTGCAGCACGACGCCGCGGTCAAGGGCGGCAAGGACAACCTGGCGCACATCACCCACGACATCCTGTCCTATCACACCACCCCGGAGCAGGCCGCCGCCATCGCCCAGCGGGCGCAGGTCCGCTACCTGCTCTTCACCCACATCATCCCGCCCTTGCCGCTCAGGGCGCTGGAGGGTCCGTGGCTCGGCAGTGCGCGCGACATCTTCCACGGGACCGTCCGTGTAGGCCATGATGGCGACTTCCTGAGCCTGCCGGCGGGATCGACGGAGATCCGCCGCACCGACCGGCTCGCCCAGTTCCGCTAGCGGGGAGCGCAGATGACGACCGATCCCATCGCGCTTTCTGGCGCGCCCGGTTCGCCCTACACCCGCAAGATGCTGGCGGTGCTGCGCTATCGGCGCATCCCCTACCGCTTCCTGCTGCCCAACAATCCGCGTCTGCGCGGCCTGCCGCGGCCCAAGGTGCAGTTGCTTCCGACCTTCTACCTGTCGGATGCGGCGGGCGAGCTGCAGGCGGTGACGGACTCCACGCCACTGATCCGCCGTTTCGAGCGGGAGTATGAAGGCCGCAGCCTGATCCCGCCCGATCCGGCGCTCGGCTTCCTCAACGAGCTGATCGAGGACTACGCCGATGAGTGGCTGACCAAGGCCATGTTCCACTACCGCTGGGCCTACGACGCCGACATCGCCAAGGCCGCGAAGATCCTGCCCTGCTGGCGCGGCTTCAGCGTCCCGGACGACCAGCTCGCCCAGGCCGGCGCCATGTTCGCCGAGCGGCAGATCGGGCGGCTGCGCTACGTGGGCTCCAACCCGGTCACCGGCCCGGTCATCGAGGCCAGCTACCGCCGCTTCCTGGAAGCCTTCGAGGCCCACCTGCGGCTCTATCCCTATCTGATGGGCCAAAGGCCGGGCTCCTGTGACTTCGCCGTCTACGGCCAGCTCACCCAGCTCGTGGACTTCGACCCGACGCCGGCGGCCCTGGCCATCGAAGTCGCGCCGCGGGTCTCGGCCTGGGTCGGGATGATGGAGGACCTCTCGGGTCTGGAGGTCGCCGACGCCGACTGGCTGGAAGCCGGCGACCCGCCCGACACCCTGCGCGCGATCCTGGCCGAGATCGGCCGGACCTACCCGCCGGTCATGCTGGCCAACGCCCGGGCCGTGGTCGCCGGCGCGGCGGAGGTGACCGCGGAGGTCGATGGCCAGGCCTGGACCCAGCAGCCGTTCCCATACCAGGCCAAGTGCCTGGGCTGGCTGCGCGAGGCGCACCGGGGCCTGCCCACTCAGGTCCGTCCGCAGGTGGACGCGGTCCTGGCGGAGGCTGGCCTCTCCACCCTTTTCGCCCAGACTTCCGAAAACAAGATCCCCGCATGAGCCGCGCCCCGGCCGCCCTCGGGTCGGAGATCGACGTCTCCGCCGACGGCCGCCGACGCCGCGGCCAGGACAACCGCGCCCGCATCGTGGCGGCCATGCTGGAGATCATCCAGGCCGGCGACCTGACCCCCAGCGCCGAGCAGGTCGCCCAGCGCGCCGACGTCGGCCTGCGCACCGTCTTCCGCCACTTCCAGGACATGGACAGCCTGTTCCGCGAGATGTCCGTGGTGATCATGGGCGAGCTGCAGCGCGCCGCCGAAACGCCGTTCCGCTCCGCCGATTGGCGCGAGCGGGTGGTCGAGCTGGTGGAGCGGCGCGGTTGGGCGTTCGAGCGGGTGGGCCCGTTCCTCAGCGCGGCCACCCTGATCCGCCGCCGCTCGAAATATATGGACGTCGACCATGCCCGCCTGGTCGCCGCCCTGCGCGAGATCCTCGAGCAGCAGCTGCCGGCCGACGTGGCCCGCGACAAAACGAAGCTGGAGGCCCTTGACCTGCTGCTCAGCTTTGAGGCTTGGTCACGCCTGCGCCGCGAGCAACGCCTCTCGGCCGCGCAGGCGCAGGCGACCCTGGAAGCCACGGTCCGCCGGCTGCTGGACTAGGGCGCGCGCGCCGCACAGCAGGCGCCGGCGCCTATGGCTGTCCCGTATAAGCAAACTTCTGTCCCCCAAAAACAAGCTCGGCCGCCGTTAACCATCTAGGGGAGACGCGCCGAATCACCCCCGCGGGGATTGAGCGCAAGGGCGTCGCCGTCCTGCTCTTTCACTGGGTGCTTCGCTTTCGAAAACCCTAGTGAAACCGACGCCTGTAATGCGCCCAGAATTTCTTCGCGACCATATTTCATCCGTAAGTTCAGCGACTTCCGCTGAAGCCGGCGCCGACCAGGCGGCGCGCGACCTCTATGAGCTGCTCGCCGTCATCATGGGCGTCTGCGAGTCCCTGGCCGACGGACTGGCCGAGGCGCCGCAGCACGCCGAGCTGGCCCGCGTCGGCCGCCTGGCCGCCGACCGCGCCGCCGGCCTGGTGGCGAACCTCAAGGTCCCGGAGCCCGCCGGCCCGCCCGCGGCCGCCGAGGCCGACCTCGCCGCGCCCTCCGCCGCACCCGTCCGCAAGGTGCTGCTGGTCGAGGACGACCCCGACCTCCTGATGCTGCTCACCGCCGCCTTCGCCCGCGAGGGCTTCCAGACCTACAGCGCCAAGAACGGCCGCATCGGCATCGAGATGCTGCGCACCCTCAAACCCGACCTGATGGTCACCGACATCGTCATGCCGGAGATGGAGGGCATCGCCGCCATCCTCGAGGCCCGCCGCTCGTCGCCCGCCACCAAGGTCATCGCCATCTCCGGCGGTGGCCACTACGGGCGCAGCCAGAACTTCCTGGTCTGGGCCCACGAGCTGGGCGCCGACGAGGTGCTGGCCAAGCCGTTCCGCATGTCCTCGCTGATCACCGCCGCCCGCGTGGTGCTCGACCGCCGCCCGCCCGACCCGGGAAAGCCCGTCCGGCAACCCGCCGCGCCCCAAACCGCCGCCAACGACGAAACCGCCCTTCCGGCGGAAGTCGTCGCCCGCCGCTGATCCCCGCCCATACCTGTCCGGAGAAGTCCAAGATGCGTGTCCTGCTGATCGAAGACGACCGCGCCGCCGCCCGCAGCGTCGAGCTGATGCTGACGGCGGAGAAGTTCAACGTCGAGGTGACCTCGCTCGGCGAAGACGGCGTCGACCTGGCCCAGACCTATGACTACGACCTGATCCTGCTCGACCTCGGCCTGCAGGACATCAGCGGCATGGACGTGCTGCGCACCCTGCGCCGCGCCGGCTGCAAGACCCCGGTGATCATCCTGACCGGCTCGGCCGACGTGGCGGTGAAGGTGCGCGCCTTCGCCGGCGGCGCCGACGACTATGTGGTCAAGCCGTTCCACAAGGACGAGCTGGCCGCCCGGCTGCGCGCGGTGATCCGCCGCTCCACCGGCCACGCCGATTCCACCATCACCATCGGCGACATCACGCTGAACCTCGACGCGCGCACCGTCTGGGTGAAGGGCGTGCGCGTCCACCTGACCCGCAAGGAGTACCAGACCCTGGAGCTCCTGGCGCTCCGCAGCGGCAAGGTCCTGCACAAGGAGGTCTTCCTCACCAGCCTCTACGGCGGCATGGACGAACCCGGCGGCAAGATCATCGACGTCTTCATCTGCAAGCTGCGCCAGAAGCTGGCGTCGGCCACGGACCGCCCGCACATCGAGACGGTCTGGGGCGGCGGCTATGTGATGCGCGATCCGGACGAGGCGCCGGTCCAGCAGGCGGCGGCCTAAGTCCCCGCCATGACGCCCCGGCGATCCTCCGCCGCCCCGCGGTCAGTTGGCCAGCGCCGGCGTCCGGGACGCCTGGGGCCGCGCCATCTGGCCGCCCAGGGCGCGGTACTGGCTGGCCGTGGTGTTGAACCGCCGCCGGAACCAATGGCCAAAGGCGCTGAGGCTGGAAAAGCCCAGCATCTCGGCCACGTTCTGCAGTGGCCGTTCGCTGCTGGCCAGCAGCGAGGTCGCCAGTTCCCCGCGGGCGTTCTCCAGGATCTGCGAGAAGGACGTGCCCTCCGCGGCCAGCCGGCGGTGCAGGGTGCGCCGCTCGATCCGCATCGACTCCGCCACCCGCTCGACGGTCGCCGTCCCGCTGGGCAGCAGCAACAGCACCTGGTCCATGACCCGGCTGCGCAGGCTCTGGCTACGGCCATCGGCGAGGTGCTCCAGATAGCGGGTCAGGTGCGGGGCCATGCCGGGGTCGCCGACCACGTTCGGCTTGTCGAGGTCGGCCCGCTCGAACACCAGGCCGAAGATGTCCTGCTCATAGAGCGGGGTGACGCCGAACAGCTTCCGCTGCGCCTCGATGTTGCGCGGCGCGGCGTGCAGGAAGCGGATCTCCAGGGGCTTCCAGCCCGGCCCGCGCAGGGTCCGCAGCAGGCGGAAGGCGATGGCCATCAGGAGCTCGCTCGCCTGGCGCCCGCGCCAGCCGATCAGGCCGAAGATCACCATCGCCTCCTCGCCCTGCTCCTCCAGCCGGATGCTGAGCGCCTCGTTCTGCAGCCAGGCGTATTCGCTGAGCATCTCCAGCGCCTTGCGCGTGGTGGGCTGGTTGCGCAGCGCCAGGCCGATGACGCCCATGGTCGACAGGCTGCGCTCCGTGGCCATGCGCAGCCCGAAGTCCTCGGCGCCGGACCGCTCGGCGGCCATTTCGATCAGCTGCGACATGGCCGCCGACGCCACCAGCATGTCGGGATCGCTCAGCGCCGCGCGCGGCACGCCGGCCTCGGCGGCCAGGCGATAGGGATCGAGGCCCAGCGACCGGGCGACGTCCACGAAGCCGGTCAGGCCGGCGCTGCGTCCAAGTTGCGACATGCGGCCCCCGCCGATGTTCCGCGTTCAGTGAACCGCCGAATGTCCCGGGAAATCAAGCCCACCCCGGAGCCCATCCAGCCATGATCCCGCCCGCGCCCCAGGACGACGCCCCCGCCGCTGCGTCGGTACGCCGCAACACCGCGCGCCTCGCCGAAGAGGCGCGCCAGATGCACGAGCTGTTCGACCAGGCGCCGGGCTGCATGATCGTCTTCACCGGCCCCGACCACGTGATCGAGATGGCCAACCCGGCCCACCTCGCCTTCACTGGCCTCTCCCGGGACATCATCGGCAAGCCGGCGCGCGAGGCGATGCGGCGGGGCTATTCGCGCGGTTTCGGCAAGCTCCTGGACCAGGTCTACCGCGACGGCCGCTCGCTGGTGATCCGCAACACCCGCCTCCTGGTCACCCGCGTCCCGGGCGGCCCCGACGAGGAGGCCTTCGCCGACTTCGTGCTGCAGCCCATGAAGGACGCCTCGGGCGCGACCTACGGGATCTTCTGCCAGGGCCACGAAGTGACGGTGGAGAAGCTGGCCGCCGACGAGCTGCGCGCCAGCCGCGAGCAGCTGCGCATCGCCCTGCAGGCGGCCCAAGCGATCTTCGACAACTCCCACGACGTGATCTGCGTGGTCGGCGCCGACGGCCTTTTCCGGCAGGTCAACAAGCACGCCGAGCGGCTTTGGGGCTATCGGCCCGAGGAGATGATCGGGCGCTGCTACCTGGACTTTGTCCACCCCGAGGACCGCGAGACGGGCTCGGCGCTCGGCAAGCGGCTTATGGCCGGCGAAGCGGTGAAGCCCTTCACCAACCGCCATCTGCACAAGGACGGCACGGCCATCCCGGTGATGTGGTCGGCGGTGCGCTCGAAAACGGGCGACGCGGTGATCAGCATCGGCCGCGACATGCGCGAGCACCTGGCCGCCGAGGAGAAACTGCGCCAGGCCCAGAAGATGGAGGCCATCGGCCGGCTGACCGGCGGCATCGCGCACGACTTCAACAACCTCCTGGCCGTGGTGATCGGCAGCGCCGAGAGCCTGGCCGACAGCCTGGAGGACCGGCCGGAGCTGCGCTCGGTCGCCTGCCTGGCGCTGGACGCCGCCGAGCGCGGCGCGGAGCTGGTAAGCCGCCTCCTGGCCTTCGCCCGCAGCCAGCCGCTCGCCGCCCAGGCTCTCGACTGCGGGGCGTTCCTCGCCAACCTCTCGCCGATCCTGGAACGGACTCTGGGCGCGGGCATCGCGGTGGAGCTGGAGGTCGCCGAGCCCGGTCTCTTCTGCCGGGCCGACCGCACCCAGTTGACCGCCGCCCTCCTGAACCTCTGCATCAACGCCCGCGACGCCATGCCGGCCGGCGGACGGCTGACCATCGGCGCGGCGCGGCAGGCGGCGGCGGAGCCCGGCGGGGCGGAGATGGCGGTGCTGTCGGTGCGGGACACCGGCGAAGGCATGACGCCCCAGGTCCACGCCCGGGCGCTGGAGCCCTTCTTCACCACCAAGCCGGAGGGCCTGGGTTCGGGCCTCGGCCTCAGCATGGCCCACGGCTTCGCCACCCAGTCCGGTGGACGCCTCGAGATCGACTCCGAGCCCGGCCGCGGGACTGAGGCGCGGCTTTGCCTGCCGCTGACCGCGGCGCCGACGGCGGCCGCCGAGCCGGCCCTGTCCGCCGGGATCCCGCCGCAGCGCCGCGCCCGCCACGTGTTGCTGGTCGAGGACGACGACCTCCTGTGCGAGCAGGTCCGGCGCCAGCTCACCGGCCTGGGCCTGCGGGTCACCGCCCATCGCGACGGCCGTGACGCCCTGCGGCGGCTGAGGGCCGGCGCGGACATCGACCTCCTGATGACCGACGTCGTTATGCCGGGCGGCCTGAACGGGCGCCAGCTCGCCGAAGAAGCACGCCGGCTGAACCCGGCTTTGCGGATCCTGTTCACCTCCGGACACACCGACGAGCCGGCGACGGGCGCGCTGCCCCTGGACGCCCGCGCGGCCTTCCTGCCCAAGCCCTACCGGCGCGCGGAGCTGGCCCGCAAGCTCGCCGAGGCGTTCGGCGATCAGCCCGTGGCCGCCATCGGCGGCTGAAGCTCGGGCAGGGTCACCGCCGTCAGGATGGCGGCGAACAGCGCCTCGACGTTGATCGGCTTGGAGACCACCTCGTTCATGCCGGCGGCGCGATAGCTGGCCACCTGGTGGATCATGGCGTTGGCGGTGATCGCGATGATCGGGGTCGGCGCGCGGCCCAGCTCCGCCTCCCGGGCGCGGATGCGCCGCGTCGCGGTCTGGCCGTCCATCTGCGGCATCTGCACGTCCATCAGGATCACGTCCCACTCGCCGTCTTCCCAGGCGTCGAGCGCTTCCTGGCCATTCTCGACGACGGTGGGCTCGATCCCGATCTGCGCCAGGAGGGCCTTCAGCACCATCTGGTTGACCGGATTGTCCTCGGCGGCCAGCACGCGCAGCGGGGCGCTGGCGGCGGCTTCCAGCCCGCCCTGCGCTGTGGCCAGGTCCGACGCGCCGGGCGCCAGCGGCAGCTCGACGCTGAAGCTGCTGCCGCGGCCCGGCGTGCTGCACACCGTCACCTCGCCCCCCATGGCCCGGGCCAGTTGGCGGCAGAGCGCCAGGCCAAGCCCCGCGCCGCCATAGCGCCGGGTCATCGAGGAATCGCCCTTGGCGAAGGTCTCGAACAGGTCCGCCACGCGGTCCGGGGCGATGCCGATGCCGGTGTCGCGCACTTCCAGCCGCACGCCGCCCGCCATGCGCGAGACCCTGACCAGGACCTCGCCCTCGTGGGTGAACTTCAGCGCGTTGGAGACCAGGTTGCCGAGGATCTGCCGCACCCGTCCGGCATCGGCGCTGTAGCGGCCGCAGATGGCGGGATCGACGTCGAGCAGGAAGGTGAGCCCCTTGGCCGCGGCCTCGGCGACATGGGCCGTGTAGACGCCCTCCACCAGCGCCCGCAGGTCGCAGTCCTCGCGCACGATCTGCAGGCCGCCGGCCTCGATGCGCGACAGGTCGAGCAGGTCGTCGACGATGGTCAGGAGCGCCGCGCCGCTTTCGCTGATCACCCGCAGCCTCTGCCGCTGCAGCTTGGACAGCGGGTTCAGCGCCATGGCCTGCGCCATGCCCAGCACCCCGTTCAGCGGCGTACGGATCTCGTGGCTGATCACCGCCAGGAAGTCGCTCTTGGCGCGGTTGGCGATCTCGGCGGCTTCCAGGGCCTCGCGCTGAGCGCGGGCGGCGCGTCGGGCTTCGGTGACGTCCACATAGGTCGCCAGGCACAGGCTCCAGGGCGCGGCCTGGTCGGGGGCGATGCGGTAGTGGACCTCGACCTCGAGGATCGTCCCGTCGGCGCAGACCAGCTCGGCCGGAAAGATCGGCAGGACGCCGTCCTCGTCGATCGCGTCCAGCGCCCGGCAGAAGGCGTCAAGGGAGGCCTCGGTGAAATGCGGGCCCGCCAGCCGCTCGCCGCAGAGGTCGACGGCCACCTGGTTGGCCTCGAGCAGGCGGATGTGGCCGAAGACCTCGTCCATTGAGCCGACCCGCTGACGCAGCCGCGCACCGAGGCCCGCGCCCGCCAGCTTGCCGTGGGCCTCCAGCGCCTCGTAGAGCGGCTGGGCGTCGAAACAGACCCGCGCCATCGGGCTGTGATGGAAGATCATCCGCCAGCGCTGCCGGCCGGCCTGCGCCTCATGGCCGGCGGAGACCGCCAGCGCCCCGCTGCGCGCGACGTTGTCGAGGGCGGCCTTCAGCGCCAGGCCGCGGGCGTAGAAGGTCCCGGCCATGCGCACGATGAAGACGATGAAGGCGACACCCGCGAAGGCCATCAGCGGGATGTCGGTGGCCGCGATACGGTAGCCGGCGAACCCCGCCAGGAAGGGCCCCACGATCAGCATCACCGCGCCCGGGCTCACCAGGGTCGCGGTGGCGAGCCGCGAACCGCAGCACATCATCGCGTTGTTCAGGCAGACCGCGCACAGCACCAGCACCGCCTCGGCCAGGTGGATCGGCGAGGCCGGCTGGACCAACAGCAGGGCCACGGCCGCGAAGCTGGCCGCGGTCGCCAGATGACCGGCGGACACCAGGGCCACGGCCCGCCAGGTCCGGGGCCGGCGCAGCAGCCAGCCGCTCAACCGGCTGTCCGCCACGCTCATCGCCAGGGTGACGGCCAGCCAGGCCAGCACCAGGTGGTGGGCGGCGCCCAGCCACGACAGGCCCGCGACCATCGTGGCCTGGGCGTTGCGGGTCCAGACGCTGCGCGCCCGCCAGGCCAACGCCCGCTCGAACGGGTCGCAGGCGGCCGCAGTCGGGACCGGAACGGCGCTCACGCGTGCGACCCGTCGGCGAAAGGGGCCAGGCAGGGACGCAGCTTGCGGAACACGACGGATCTCCGGGAGGATTCCCGGCGAATCTCGTTCCTTCCCGATAATTCATCGTTAAAAGTGGGAATTAATGGGAATCACCCAAGCTTCGCCGGCTCAGGGCGGCGTGGTGCGGCCGAAGGTCAGCAGGTCCATGGCCAGGGAGTCCGTGCCGGTGAGCCGGTGAAGGACAACCTGCAACAGGCGGGCGAGGTCGCGCAGGCGATCGGGATCGACGTCCGCAAGCAGGGCCGCGTTCAGATCCTTGAGGACCGCGACCGCCTTGCGATAGATCGCCTCACCCTCCGTGGTGAGCGACAGGTTCACCTGCCGCCGGTCGTGCTCAGGCGTCCAACGGCGGACGACGCCGCGCCGCACCAGCTGGTCGACAGCGCGCGTCAGGGTGGTCCGCTCGACGGTCGAATAGCGCGCCAGCGAGCTCATGGTGCAGACCTCCAGCCGCCGGATGATCGCCATGGACCGCCATTGCGCGATGTTCAGGCCGCTGGGCTCCAGGATCCGGTCGAAGTGCAGGTCCCGCTGCCGGGCCGTCTGGAACAGCAGATAGAAGAAGTATTCCGGCGCCCCGAGCGGAAACTCCCCCTCGGGATCGACCGAGTTGTCGGGCAGGCGGGGCGGCTTCGATCTGGGTGCGGACGGCATCCGGTCACTGAGGCGGATTCCAGCAAGCGGCACAATGTGCAATTCGGATAGTTCGTTATGCAATATGTGCAAATGCACATTTTTAGCTTCAATTAACCGCGGCCACCTATGCCCACGCCCAGGGCGCGCCCGAGCCCGCCTGCTACCCCAGCGAGAGACCCCCGTCGTGCGTGAGACCCTGGCCGTGGCCGATGACGAACCTCAGCACGCGTTGTGCGCCTTGACCGCCGACGTAGAGGCGTCGCTGGCGCTGAGCCGTGCGGTGCTGCTCGCGCTGGCCGCGTTGTCGCCCGCCGCCGGCGAGGCCGCCGAGGCCGCTCTGGAAACCGAGGCCGAACGCGCCCAGGGCCGCGCCGCGCCGCAACGGACCCTGGACGTCGTCGAGGACGCCCGCGCCCGCCTGCAACGCGCGCCCGTCGAGGCGCGGATGGGCCGCGCCCTGCAACAGGCCCTGGTCACCGCCGCCGAAGCCCTGCCGGAACGCTCCGCCGACCGCCGCGTCGCCTGAACGCACTGACGCGATCTAGAGATCGGCGGGCGTGAAGCGCGCCCGCACCTTGCGCAGGCCGTCCAGGATGACCGTCGCGCCTTCGGTCCGGCCGCCGGCCAGCAGGCGGATGCCGTCCACGTGCACCTCCACCGCCGACCAGTTCACGGGCTCCCCGTCGCGGAAGCCCTGCAGCAGGTCGCAGAGGCTGCAGGCCGCCTCGGCCAGGGCGTCCAGGTCGTAGACGCCGGCCACGCCGAAGATGGCGTTGCCGAGGTTGTAGAGCCCCTCCAGGATGTCCGGCGCGCCGCGGTCGCCGCCGGCAAGCGCGCTGAGCTGCTCGGCCTTCAGCGGCAGGGCCGCCACGCAGCGTTCACGCACCGACTCGATACGCTGCTCGGCGCCCTTCACGGCCTCCTCGACGGTCTTGCCGCCGGGCTCGCGGGCGATCCGCGCGAGCTTGTTCTCCACACTGAAAACCCTTGCGAGCGTCATCGCGCCACCGCCTTCGGTTGGAACAGGGCGTCGATCTCGTCCTGTTCGAGATTTGGGGTCTTGGCCGCGCCGATCTCCACCGACAGGTCGTCGTGGCGGCGGCCCTTCATGCCGACCGGCGGACCCAAGGACCGGACCCGGCGGTCGGGGCCGCAATAGCCCGGCGAAGTCACGAAGGCGCGCGGATCGCTGAGCAGCCAGACGATCCGCTGCATCATGATCATCGGCGGCACGGGCTTGCGCACCACGAAGCTCGCGCCCGCGTCGCGGCCGCGGAAGATCTGCGAGGGCGTGGTGTGGCCGGTGACCAGTATGGTCGGCGCCCAGGCGTTGGGCGAGCCGCAGCGGCGCAGCCAGTTGATGAAGTCGTAGCCGTCCGTGTCGGCGAGCTGGCTGTCGACCACCGCCAGGTTCAGCTCCCGCTCGCCCACCACCGTCATGGCCTCCGCGCCTGAGGCGCAGCGCCGCGGGGTGTGCACGCCGAAGCCGGCGAACATCTGCACCAGGATCTCCAGCCCGTCGGCGTCGCCGCCGACGATCAGCACCTCGGCGGTGGACAGGTTGACCCGCTCCTGGCGGCGGAACGGCAGGGCCGACACCTCAGGCCTCGAAGAGCTGCAGCTCGCCGCCGGCGTCGGAGTCGGCGGGCGCGGGCGTATGCGGGCCGGTCAGGCGGCGCGCTTGCTCGGCCAGGGTCAGCTCCATCACCGCGGCGTAGACGTCGGTCATCACCTCCTCCGGCGCGGCGTCGGCCAGCGCGCGCAGGAAGGCGGCCATGCCCTCCAGGCGCTGGCTCAAGAGGTCGGCGGCCTGGGCCTCGACGAGGAATTCCACGTCGGGAACACCCCGAGTCTCGGTCAGCCGGCCGATGGCCCGCTGCAACTGGTCGCCCAGGCGCGCCAGGTCGGCCAGCTCGATGGCGGCCAGGCGCAGGGGCTCGGCCAGGGGACGCAGCGCCAGGCCGTCTCGGACGATGGACATCAGAACAGCTCCAAGGCGCCGGCGTCCTCGGGGACGGCGACCGGCGGCGGACGCTCGGCGGCGAACACCTGCGAGCCGGCCGCCTCCAGCAGCGCCTGGCGCGCGCGGCCGCTCACCGGCCAGTACTGGATGCGCCGGGCGCGCTGCCCGCGCAGCGAGCCGCCGGCCGAAGTCAGGCCCTCGTCGCGCAGGAAGCGCTCGGCGAAGGCGGCGTTCTGCGAGCCCACGTCGGTCAGCCCGTCGATCAGCCGCGCACCGCCGAACAGCTTGACCTCCAGCCGGTCGCGCCGGGCGCCGCGCCGCAGGAGCGCGTTGACCAGCAGCTCCATGGACTGGACGCCATAGCGCAGGCCCTCGCCGCCACTCTCGCCGGGCAGCAGGAAGTGGTTCATCCCGCCGACGCCCGCCACCGGATCGCGCACGCAGGCGGCCACGCACGAGCCCAGGATCGTGGTCAGCACCAGGTCCGGGTCGTCGGACACATAGAACTGGCCCTGGATCACATGGACCTTGCGCGGCTCCGACCCGTGGGCGGGCCGTTCCGGCTCCCAGGCGGGCGCGGCCAGGTTCATTGCAGGATGCCGAAGACCGCTTCGATCTTCTCCTTCAGCGTCGCCACCGTGAACGGCTTGACGAGGTAGTTGTTGACCCCGAACTGCACGGCGCGCTGCACCAGGTCCTTGTCGGCCCGGCCGGTCAGCATGATGAAGGCGGTCTTCTGGATCGGCGGGTGGGCGCGCACGGCGCGCAGCAGACCCAGGCCGTCCAGCTTGGGCATGTTGAAATCGGAGATCACCAGGCTGATGGGCCGCGACAGCATCTGGCGCAGGCCCTCCTCGCCGTCCACGGCCTCGTGGATGGCCTTGAAGCCCAGCTCCTGCAGGCCGCTGCGGACGAGCGAGCGGATGGTCTGCTGGTCGTCGACGACAAGGCAAGTGATGGTCGCAGCGGCTGGCATCAGCGCGGCCCTTCCCGGTTGGTGAGTTGACGGATGGCGGGCGAGATCTTCTCCAGCGGCAGCTGGCGCTCGACCGCGCCGAGTTCGAAGGCGGCCCGGGGCATGCCGTAGACCACGCAGGTGGCCTCGTTCTGGCCCAGGGTGCGGCCGCCTGCCTCGCGGATCGACAGCAGGCCGCGGGCGCCGTCGCGGCCCATGCCGGTGAGGATCACCCCCAGCGCGCGGGCCTTGGCGGTGCGCGCCACCGACTCGAACAGTCTGTCCACGGACGGACAGTGCCCGCTCATCGGCGGACCGGGGACGACGCGGCAGCGCAGGTGCGTCATGCCGTCGACCTCCAGATGGCTGTCGCCGCCGGGGGCCAGGAACACCTTGCCCGGCGCCAGCGGATCGCCGTCGCGGGCTTCGCGCACCTCGGCGGCGCAGGCGCGGTTCAGCCGCTCGGCGAAGCTCTTGGTGAAGGTCGCCGGCATGTGCTGGGTGATCACCGTCGGCGCGCAGTTGGCCGGAAACCGCTCGACCAGGGCCAGCAGGGCCTCGACCCCGCCGGTGGACGAGCCGATCGCCACGAGGCTGTCGCCGGGCGCGAAGGCGGAGTCGGGCTCGGCGGCGTGGGCTGTAGGCCGCTTGGCGCAGCGCGGGCGTACTTTGGCCTGGGCCGCGGCGCGGACCTTTTCCGGCAGGACCTCGAGGGCGTGCGGCGTGCCGGCCGCGGGCTTGGCCACGCAGTCGACGGCGCCCAGCTCAAGCGCCGCGAGCGTCGCCTCCGCCCCGCGGGTGGTGAGCGTCGAGACCATCACCACCGGCATCGGCCGCAGCCGCATGACCCGCTCCAGGAAGTCGAGGCCGTTCATGTTCGGCATCTCGACGTCCAGGGTGATGACGTCGGGGTTCAGCGCCTTGATCGCCTCGCGCGCCTGCAGCGGATCGGCGGCTTCGCCGATCACCTCGATCTGCGGATCGGCGCTCAGCGCCTGGGCGATCAGCCGGCGCATGGTGGCGGAATCGTCGACGATCAGGGTACGGATCATCGCGCCATCTCCCGCGTCAGGCGGTAGGTGGTGACGCCGTCGGGCTGGAAGCAGGCCGCCGCGGGCCCCGCGACCCGCTCGGAGTGGCCGATGTAGAGCGCGCCGCCCAGCGGCAGCAGGGGCGCGAACCGGCTCCACAGCCGCGCCTGGGTGTCGTCGTCGAAGTAGATCGCCACGTTGCGGCAGAAGATGGCGTCGAAGCGGCCCTTCATCGGCCAGCCGCCGATCAGGTTGAGCTCGTTGAAGCTGATCAGGGCGCGGGCCTCGTCGGCGATGCGCACATCGCCCGGCCGGCCGGCCGCGGGCGCGGTCCAGCGGCGGCGCAGGTCGTCCGGCATCCCGGCCAGCAGCGAGGGGCCGTAGACGCCGGCGCGGGCCTCCGCGACCATGTTGGGGTCGATGTCGGTGGCCAGGATCTTCACGTCCAGGTTCGCCGCGTCGGGCGCCAGCGACAGGACGGTCATGGCCATGGAATAGGGCTCTTGGCCGCTGGAGCAGGCCGAGGACCACAGCCGCACCCGCCCGCCGGCCCGCGCCGCGGCCAGCAACGGCGGCAGCACCTTGTCGCGCAGATGCTCGAAGTGGTGCGGCTCTCGGAAGAAACGGGTGACATTGGTGGTCAGCGCCGCCAGCATCTTCTGGCGTTCGTCCACGCCGTCTTGTCCCGCCACCAGGGCGCAATAGTCCTGGAAGCTGGTGAGGCCGAGCGCGCGCAGGCGCTTGGCCAGGCGCGAATAGACCAGCGTCGCCTTGGTCTCGTGAAGGGCGATGCCGGCGTCGCCGTGCGCCATGGCGGCGATCTTGCGGAAGTCGTCCTCGGTGAAGACGAACTCGCCGTCCACCATCGGCTGGGCGGCGCGGGACTTCAGGGCGGGCAGCGCGCTCATGCGGCCTCGAGCTCCAGATCCGGCAGCACGCGTTCCAGGCCGATCAGGCTGATCATCCGTCCGTCCACGGCCAACAGGCCGCGCACGAACATCTTGGCGGTGTCGGAGGCGACATCCGGGGTCGGCTGGATGACGTCGTCGGTGACCGTCAGGATGTCGGACACCGCGTCGACCAAGAGGCCCACGATCTGCTCGCCGATCTGGGCCACGATGATCACATGGCGGTCGGAGGTCTCGGAGCCCTCGAAGCCCAGCCGCGCGGCCAGGTCGACGATCGGCAGCACAGCGCCGCGCAGGTTGATCACGCCACGGACGAAGGCCGGCGACTGCGGCAAGGCCGTGGCCGCCGTCCAGCCGCGGATCTCGCGCACCGCCATGATGTCCACGCAGAACTCCTGGGCGCCGATGCGGAAGGAGATCAGCTCGCGCAGGCCGCCGCCAAGAGCATTGGGGGCGGCCGCATTCGGGGTCGTCTGGGTCATGGAGGTCAGCCTGTTGCCGCCAGGCGCTTCTCAGCGCGGAGGGAATCGGCGCCGCGGGAGACCGCGACGATAGTGTCGATGTCGAGGATCAGCGCCACGCGCCCGTCGCCCAGGATGGTCGCCGCCGCCACGCCCGGCACCTGCCGGTAGTTGGCCTCCAGCGACTTGATCACCACCTGGCGCTGGCCCTGGATGGCGTCGACCAGCAGGGCGGCGCGCGCGCCGCCCTCGCCCTCGATCAACAGGGCCACGCCTTGCGTCGCATCGAGCGGCGTCGTGCGGTAGCCCAGGGCCATGCCCACGTCGATCAGCGGCGTGTAGCTGTCGCGGATGGCGATCACCCGGGCGTGGCCGCCCAGGCTGTGCACGTCCCCGGCCTTGGGGAGCAGGGTCTCGACGATGGCGGTGATCGGGGCGACCAGGGTCTGGCCCTGCACCGAGACCACCATGCCGTCCAGCACCGCCAGCGTCAGCGGCAGGCTCATGGTGAAGGTCGAGCCCTTGCCGGGCCGCGAGGCGATGGCGATGCGCCCGCCCAGCGCCTGGATCGAGCGCTTGACCACGTCCATGCCGACGCCGCGGCCGGAGATGTCGCTGACCGTGCTGGCCGTCGAGAACCCCGGCATGAAGATCAGGTTGTCGATCTCCTCGTCGGAGAGCGCCGCGTCGGCCGCGATCAGCCCACGCTCGGCGGCGATCGACTTCACCCGCTCGCGGTTGATGCCGCCGCCATCGTCGGCGACCTCGATGACGATGCGGCCCGAACGGTGCGCGGCGGTGAGGCGCACGACGCCCTCCGCCGGCTTGCCCGCCGCCTCGCGCTTCTCCGGGCTTTCCAGCCCGTGGTCGATGGCGTTGCGGATCATGTGGGTCAGCGGGTCGGCCAGGCGCTCGATGACCGTCTTATCGACCTCGGTGCCCTCGCCTTCGGTCACCAGGCGCACCGGCTTGCCGGTCATGGCCGCGACCTCGCGGACCAGGCGCGGCATGCGCTGGAACACCGACTTCACCGGCTGGGCGCGGATCGCCATGACGCTGTCCTGGATCTCGCGGGTGAGCTGCTCCAGCTCGTCGAGGCCCATGGCCACGCCGGAGGCCCGCGCGAAGCCGGCCTCCATGACCCGTTGCGACAGCATCGCCTGGTTGATCACCAGCTCGCCGACCAGGTCGATGAGCCGGTCGACGCGTTCCAGGTCGACGCGGATGGTGGCGCCGGCCTCCGGCTTGCGCGACGGACCCTGACCATCTTGGGGGGACGGTTCGGCCAGGGTCGCCGCGGCGGCCGGGGCCGGCGCGCCGGACGGGACCTCGGGCGGCGCTTGGGGGGCCGCCGCCGCTTGCACCCGCGCCAGGAGGACGCCGATGTCGAGGTTTCCGTCGGGTTCTGTGGTGGGGATCTCAGGTTCGCCAAGGTCCGCCGGGGCGCCCGCGGAGCCGCCGTCGGCCACGATCGGCTCGACCTCCAGCTCGCAGTCGCCGTCGACGAATTCGAAGACCTCGCGCACCGCCGTCTCGTCGGCGTCGCCGGTCAGGGTCACGGTCCAGGCGAGGTAGGCCGCCTCGGGGTCGAGGTCGGCCAGGTCCGGCAGGCCGCTGTCGTCCAGCGCCACCTCCGTCTCGCCCAGGCGGCCGAGTTCGCGCAGCAGGAGCGCCGCCTCGTTGGCCTTGGCGTAGAGGTCGGCGCGCGGCTTGAAGCGCACCCGCCAGCCGGCGGTGGCCGGCGCCGCCGGCGCGGCGGCCGAGAGCGGCTGGAAGCTGAAGTCGCCCCAATCCTCCTCGGACTCCGACGTATCCCCGCCTTCCGGACCCAGGGCCTTCAGTTCCTCGGCCAGTTCGGCGGTGTGGGCCTCGTCGATGCTGGAGCCGTCGTGGGCCGCCCGCACATGGTCGGCCAGCACGTCGGCGGCGCGCAGCAGGGTCTTCACCACCCCGTCGCTGGAGGCCAGGCGGCCGGAGCGCATCTCGTCAAGCGAGGTCTCGAAGACGTGGGCGAAGCGCACCAGGGCCTCGAGGCTGAAAGCCCCGGCGCCGCCCTTGATCGAGTGCACCGCGCGGAAGACGGCGTTGATCGTCTCGGAGTCGGCGTCGCCGGCCTCCATGGCCAGGAGGCCGCTCTCCAGCTCGGCGAGCTGTTCCTCGCACTCCTGGAAGAAGGTCTCGCGGATTGCCGCTAGGGGATCCATGGTCGGGTCCAGGCTCAGGCGGCGACGCGGCGGATCGCGTCCACCAGCTTCACGGGGTTGAAGGGCTTGACGATCCAGCCGGTGGCGCCGGCCATCCGTGCACGGTTCTTCTTCTCCGCGTCGCTCTCGGTGGTCAGCACCAGGATCGGGATGCCGCGATGCTCCGGATCGCTGCGGACCTCCTCGATGAAGCCGAAGCCGTCCATGCGCGGCATGTTGATGTCGGTGACGATGACGTCGGGGGTCTCCGCCCCCAGCACCTCCAGGCCGTGGACCCCGTCTTCGGCCTGCAGCACGCGGTAGCCGGCGTCGCTGAGCGCCAGGCGCAGCATCTCGCGCATGGTCCGGGAGTCGTCGACGGTGAGAACGGTCTTGCTCATGGGGTCAGTCCTGCAGGGGCGCGAAATCGGAGGGCGTGAGCGCGTCGGCGACGAGGTCGGGACAGCCCATCAGCCGGACGGCGTCGGCGAATTCCTCGGAGGCCGTGGCGATCCGCCAGTCGCCGCCGTCGGCGGTCCAGGCGGCGCGGGCCGCCAGCAGCACCTGCAGGCACTGCCCGCCCAGCCGGCGCACGGCGGAGGCGTCGAGGCTCAGGGCGCTTCCGCGGGCGGCGAGCAGTTGGGCCTTCAGAGGGCTCGCCGCCGTCATGTCCAGGCTCTCCGCCAGGATCAGGCTCGTCGCGCCGGGGGTTTGGGACAGGTCCGTCATCGGAGGCCTCAGAACTCGTCCCAGCTGTCAGGCTGGGCCTGGTGAGTGGTCTTCAGGGCGGTCACCGGACGGTGGACGGGCTGCGGCGCAGGCGCGCTCGCCGGTGCGTTGGCGGCCTTGGGCTGAGCGCCGAGTTCGAAGCGGGCGATGAGGCGGGCGAGGGTGTCGGCCTCGCTGGTCAGCGCATGGGAGGCGGCGGTGGCCTCCTCGACCATGGCGGCGTTCTGCTGGGTCACCTGGTCCATCTGGTTGACCGCGGTGTTCACCTGCTGGAGGCCGGTGGACTGCTCCTCGGCGCTGGCGGCGATCTCGGTGACCACCCCGTTGATCTGGGTCACCTGGGCCACGATCCGCTCCAGGACCTTGCCGGTCTCGCCCACCAGGTTGACGCCGCGGTCCACCTGTTGCGACGAGGCCGAGATCAACGCCTTGATCTCCTTCGCAGCGTCAGCGGAACGCTGGGCCAGGGCCCGCACCTCGGAAGCCACCACGGCGAAGCCGCGGCCGGCGTCGCCCGCCCGGGCGGCTTCGACGCCGGCGTTCAGCGCCAGGAGGTTGGTCTGGAAGGCGATCTCGTCGATCACCCCGATGATCTGGCTGATCTGCTGGGCGGAGGCCTCGATCTCGCTCATGGCGGCCACCGCATCGCGCACCACCACGCCGGAGCGCTCCGCATCGGCCCGCGCCGAGCCCACCGCGTCGCGCGCCTGGCCGGCGCCCTCGGCGGTCTTGCGCACCGTGGCGGTGATCTCGTCCAGCGCCGCGGCGGTCTCTTCGAGCGAGGCCGCCTGCTGCTCGGTGCGGCGCGACAGGTTGTCGGAGGCCTGGCTGATCTCGGTGGAGGCGGTGCGCACCCCGGCCGAGTTGGCCGCCACCTCGGCGATGGTGGCCTGCATCTGCTGCATGGCCGCGTTGAAGTCGGCGCGCAGCTTCTCGTAGGCCGCGGCGAAGGGCTCGGAGAGGCGGAAGGTCAGCACCCCGCCGGCCAGCCGCTCCAGGCCCTGGGCGAGGCCCTCGACGACCTGCGACTGCTCCGCCGCCGTGGCCGCGCGCTCGGCTTCCTGCACCTTGCGCGCCTCTTCCGCCGCGCGGCGCTGCTCGGCGGCTTCCGCTTCCAGGCGGACCTTCTCGATGGCCGCGTCCTTGAAGGTCTGCACCGCGCCGGCCATCCGGCCGACCTCGTCCTTGCGGCCCACCGCCGGCACGTCCACCGCGTGATCCCCCGAGGCCAGCTTGCCCATCGCCTCGGTCATCGCGCTGATCGGAGACGCGATCGCCCGGCTCAGCAGCCAACCCATCAGCATCGACAGCAGAATGGCCAAGGCTCCACCGATCGCCAGCGTCGCCACGGCCACGGTCTGGGTGTGCGCCTGCTGGGCGGCGCGGGCCTTCAGCGTCTTGCCCTCCTCGTCCTCGTAGGTCTTGAGCAGGGCGCGGATCTTGTTCAGCCGGCCCTTCTTGCCGAGGTCGACAAGGGCGGCCTGGTGGGTAGCCGGGTCGGCCGCCATGCGGATCTGGCCGTCCTGGTCGATGAAGATGCTGTCGACCTCCGCCTTGATCGGCTGGGTCCGGGCGGAATCCTCCGGCGCGGCCTTCATCCAGCCGGCCATGCTGGCGCGGTACTTGGTCTGCGCGCCGTCCACGGCCTTCAGGAACGACGTGTCGCCGGTGATGGCGAAGCCGCGTACGCCGTTCTGCCGCTCGATGATCTGCAGCTCCACATCGTGGGCGGCTTCGAGCTCGGCCACCTCGGCGTCGTTCTGGGCGACGGCGGTGCGGATGCTCTGCAGGTTCAGGAACAGGCCGGCGCCCATCACGGTGACGATGGTCACCACGCCGGCGAAGCCGAGGGCGAGTTTCTTGCCGATGTTCAGGTCGTTCAGGGACATGGGAGGTCTCGAAAGGCGGTCCGTCCGCTCGACGGAGGTCGCCCCATTCATTCCCAAATCTGTCTGAAATATTGGTAAATGATGGGAAACTGAGAATATTTCCCATCGCTCGGCCGAGGCCCCTCAGCCGGCTTGCGGGCCCTCGCCGGCGGCGACCAGCAGCGCCTTGGCCGGCCCCTTGGGCGCCAGCAGGAGATAGCCGGAGGCGGCGTCGAAATAGACCCCGTCGCCCGCAGCCAGGGTGAGCGGCGCATAGAGATGGCTGTGGAACTCCACCGCGCCCTCCAGCACCAGCAGATAGGCCTCGCCCTCGTGGACCACGGGCGGGCCATGCGCCTCGCGCGTCCCGGCGGTGACGGCGAGCACCAGGGGCGAGAAGCTCTTGGACAGCAGGTCCGCCGCGGCGCGCCGCCCCGACGCGGCGCCCAGGCTGACGCCCTCGCCTTCGCCCGCCCGGGTCACCGAGCGGCGGCCGGAAGGCGCCGCGGCGCTCTCGGCCTCGCGGGCCATCAGCCCTTCGAGATCGACCTCCAGGGCCCGGCACAGCCGCACCAGCTTGTCGTAGTTCAGCGCGTTCTGGCCCAGCTCCACCCGCGACAAAGTCGAGATCGGCACGCCGCTCTGTTCACTGAGGGTCGCCAGGCTCCAGCCGCGCGCCAGCCGCAGCTTGCGGATCGCCATCCCGGTCTTGTCCGATAGTCGCGAACGCATTCCCGCCAATTTCCCAAGCCCGTGAGTCGGCGGCGGAAGCCTAGGGTGATTTCCCGGCGCGCGCGACCGGTTGCGGACCCCAGGCGCGGGGTCAGGGTTCAGGCGGTGACGTTCAGCCGTTGTCCGAGGCCGGAGGATGTCTGGACCGCGGCCGGCGAGGCCGCGCTCGCCGACACGTTGGCGAACGCGCCGCCAAAGGTCACCGCCGGGGTCTGGTCGTTGGAGGAAACCGGTTTCGTCTGGCCGGGCTTGGGCGGCTCGTCCTTGGCGTCGACGCCGTAGGGGCCGGCTTTGGGGTCGGACGGGTCGATGTGCTTTTTGGCTTCGTCGACCTGCTGGCAGTTCTTGCAGGAAAAGCCATTGACGATCACCGGCGTCGGATAGTTCACGGTGCTGACGGTTGTCATCGCGCGTCCTTCTGACCGCCCTTCGGCCTCGCACCCTATTCGCGAAGCTGAACAATTCGGTTACTGGGCGCGCACAGCAGATGCGGAACGAGGCGTCATGATCATCCGGGATATCGACACCGACGCCCACGCCGCCCACGAGATGTTCCAGTCCTTCGAGGGCATGGAAGGCCTGCCGGTCGCGGCCCCGGCGCGCAAGCAGCTCAGCATCGAAGGCTTCGCGCGCTCCGTCTATCCGGGCCTCCTGGTGGCGATCACCATCGCGCTCGCCGCCGACTGGCTGGCCGGCCACTACAAGGCGCCGGTGATGCTGTTCTCGCTGCTGTTCGGCATGACCTTCCACTTCCTGCACGAGGAAGGCCGCTGCGTGGCCGGGATCGAGTTCGCCTCCAAGGCGGTGTTGCGGACCGGCGTGGCCCTGCTGGGCGCGCGGATCACCGCCCAGCAGATCGCAGCCCTTGGCCCCGTGCCCATCGCCATGGTGGTGGCCGGCGTCACCACCACGGTGCTGATCGGCCTGTTGCTGGCCCGCGTGCTGGGCCTCAGCCGCTCTTTCGGGACGCTGTCGGGCGGCGCGGTCGGCATCTGCGGCGCCTCGGCGGCGCTCGCCATCGCCTCGGTCCTGCCCAAGACCAAGGAGAGCGAGCGCGACGTGATCCTGGCCGTGGTGGTGGTCACCGGCCTCTCGACCATCGCCATGATCCTCTATCCGATGCTGGTCACCGCCATCGGCCTGGACAACCAGCGCGCCGGCTTCTTCCTGGGCGGCACCATCCACGACGTGGCCCAGGTGGTGGGCGCGGGCTACACCATCTCCCAGAAGACCGGCGACATCGCCACCTATGTGAAGCTCCTGCGGGTGGCCATGCTGCTGCCGGTGGTAGGGACCATCGCGCTCGTCCTGTCGCGCGGCGCGGGCGGGCTGAAGAGCGCCAAGGTGCCGCTGCCCTGGTTCCTGTTCGGCTTCGCCGCCCTGGTGGCGATGAACAGCCTGGGCTTCCTGCCCAAGGCCGCCGTCGACGGCGCCACCGACATCTCCCGCTGGTGCCTGGTGGTGGCGATCGCCGCGCTCGGCATGAAGACCTCGTTCAAGGCCCTGATCGCCGCCGGCTGGCGGCCGATCGCAGTCATGGTGCTGGAGACCGCCTGGATCGCGGGCCTGGTGCTGGCGGTGGTCGAGTTCGCGACCTGATCCGAGCCGCGGAATGCTTATCCGCCCCACTCGGCGACCTGGGCCTGGGCGTGCAGGGTCTTGCAGGCGCCCTTCAGCCGCAGCTGGTGATAGTCCAGACAGCGAAAAGCGGCGTCGCCGGTCTTGCCGGCGCAATAGGTCTTCAGTTCTTCCGAACAGACGTTGAGCACCACATGGCGCAGGGTCTGGGCCTCGGTCTGTTCCCTTTGCTGGAAGGGCTCGCCTAGTCCGCCGGCCGCCGATCCATGGCTGGTTGGGGGCATGCCGCCGGTCCCACCGACACCCGGCGGACCGCCCACCTGCGCCAAGGCGCCGGCGCCGAAGGCGAGGAGGGCGATGGCGAAGGGCAGGACAAGCTTCATCCCTGCAAGCCTGTCCCCGGTGTTTTTCGCAATTGTTGCAGCCCGACGCCGCCCCGCCTTACTCCGCGCCGCCCTTGGGCCGCGGCTCCGCATGCACCAGCACGGTCTTGATGTTCACGAACTCGTGGATGCCGAAGTCGGCGCATTCGCGGCCGTAGCCGGAGTGCTTCACCCCGCCGAACGGCAGGCGCGAGTCGGACCGGACGTTCTGGTTCACGAAGCTCATGCCGGCCTCCAGCTCCTCGGTGGCGATGCGCTCGCCGCGGGCCAGGTCGCCGGTCAGGACGCCGGAGCCCAGGCCGAAGGGGCTGTCGTTGGCGATGCGGATGGCGTCGGCCTCGTCCTTGGCCTCGATCACCGCGGCGACCGGGCCAAACACCTCGTCGTCGTGCGCCGGCATCCCGGCCTTGACCCCGCCCAGCACCGTGGCCGGATACCAGGCGCCGGGCTTGTCGGGGACCTCGCCGCCCAGCAGGACGCGGGCGCCCTTGGCGACGCTGTCCGTGACCTGCTTGTGGATGCCGTCGCGGGCCGCGACGCTCTCCATCGGACCGAGCCTGGTCGCCTCCTCGCGGGGGTCGCCCATCTGGAAGGCTCCCATGGCCTTGACCAGTTCCTGCTCGAAGGCCTCGCGCACCTCGGCCACCACGATGAACCGCTTGCCGGCGATGCAGCTCTGGCCGCCGTTGACCATCCGCGCGGCGGCGGCGATCTCGGCGGCGGCGGGGATGTCGGCGTCCTCCAGCACCAGATAGGCGTCGCTGCCCCCCAGCTCGAGCACGCATTTCTTCAGGACGCCGCCCGCCTGGCTCGCCACCTGCTGGCCCGCGCCGACGCTGCCGGTCAGGCTGACGGCGGAGATGGCGTCGTCTTCGATCACCGCGCGCACCTCGCGGCTGGGGATCATCAGGGTGCGGAAGACGTCCTTCGGGAAGCCCGCCTCGCGGAACACGTCCTCGATGGCCAGAGCGCAGCCCGGCACGTTGCTGGCGTGCTTCAGCACCGCGGTGTTGCCGGCCATCAGCGTCGGCGCGGCGAAGCGGAACACCTGCCAGAAGGGGAAATTCCACGGCATCACCGCCAGGATGGTCCCCATGGGCCGGAACGCGACCTTGGCCTTTGGGCCGCCCATGTCGATCGGCCGCTCGGCCAGGAAGGCCATGGCGTGCTCGGCGTAGTAGTCGCAATGGGCGGCGCACTTCTCGACCTCGGCGCGGCCCTCGGTCAGGGTCTTGCCCATCTCCTCGGTCATCAGCCGGCAGAACTCCGCCTGGCGGGCGCGCAACACCGCGCCGGCCCGGCGCATCATCCGCGCCCGTTCGGCCAGGTCGGCGGTCCGCCAGCCCGCGAAGGCCTCGCGGACGCGCCGGGCGATGGCCAGCGCCTCCTCCGTCGTGTGGCCGGGATAGCTACGGCCCGGCGTGGCGGTGGCCGGATCCGTGGCCTGGAAGGTGGGTTGCCGCATGTCCATGGTCTGGCTCCTGGCGCGCCTATAGCCTGCCCCCGTTCCGCTGAACCGCTCAAGCGGCGGGCGGTTGCACCGGCCGGCTCAGGCCGCGGCTTCCGCCCGCGACGTCAGCTCCAGGATCGCGACAATCAGATGATAGAAGGAGGTCGCCGGCGCCGGCTCCTCCACGAAGGTCCCGTCGGGCTTCAGCTTGTCGCGCCAGGCGCCGCGGGCGGGCGTGTCGAGGTAT
The DNA here is from genome assembly GCF_004799515.1 of Phenylobacterium sp. Lineage (GTDB taxonomy): Bacteria > Pseudomonadota > Alphaproteobacteria > Caulobacterales > Caulobacteraceae > Phenylobacterium. The sequence goes on from NZ_SSMX01000027.1 coordinate 108,263, forward strand.
TGCGCCAGGCCCTCCGCCGCGCGCAGGCCCTGCTGGGCGTCGCCCAGCGCCATCGCCGCCTTCAGATGTTCGGTCTGCGGCCACAGGCGCGCGCTGCCGTCGCGGACGGAGAAGTCCTCCCAGAGCGCGTTCACGGCCACGCCGCGCTGGGGATCCACGCCCTTCAGCCCGTTCTCGAACAGCCGCCGGGCCGCGGCCAGCGCGTCGCCGCGGCCGCGCGCGCGGCCCCAGCGGTCCAGCAGCCAGGCCCATTCGAACTGATGGCCCGGCTCGACCAGGCCGCCTTCGCCCTTCAGCGCCCGCCATTCGCCGTCGAAGAACTCTCGCAGGAGACCCGTCTCGGGATCGATGAAGCGGGTCAGCGCCAGTGTCGCGATATCGTCGGAGAAGGTCCGCCAGGAAGCGTCGCCGACCGCCTCCCAGGCCATGGCGCTCTCGAACAGATGCATGTGGCAGTTGGCCTGGAAGGGATGCGGGCCGTTCTCCTTGAAGCCGCCGCCGGGCGTGCGCCGCGGCTGCAGGGCCGCCAGCACCTGCTTGGCGCCGCGCTCCAGGCCGCCGGCCGCCGGGTCCAACGCCATCAGCGCCGCCATGGCCAGGAGCACGAAAGCCTGCTCGTAGTTGTCCGCCTCGCCGTCCAGCACCGTCCCGTCGGCGGCGCAGCGGTTGCGGAAGAGGCCGTCGGGCCGCCGGTAAGCCGCCACGAAGCGCGCCCAGCCCTTGCGCGCCGTCGCCAGCCACGCCTCGCCATAGCCCGCGCCCGCGGCGCTGGCGAAGACGAACACCTGGCGGGCCTGGGCGCGGGCGCGGCGCGGCGCCTCGATCGGCTGGCCCTCGACACTGAGCTGCTCCTGGAAAAGCCCGCCCACGGGATCGACGCCGGCGTCGGCCCACAGCGGCAGGGCGGCCTCGCCCAGCCAGGATTCGAACCAGGCGGCGGCGGCGGAAAGAGTGTCGAACCTCGGAGGCATCCGGCCTTATGGCGGATTCTTGCGGCCTAAGTCAGGCGTTGCTTTGGCTACGGTGAGGCTTCAGGCGTCGTGGCCGCGCGCGGCGTGGGCCACGTGGAACGACCCGGAATGCGACAGCACGATCCAGTCGCCGCAGCGCGCCACCACGGGGCCCTCTGGCGTGCGCACCTGCACCGCCGCGCCTTCGATCACCGCGCAGGCCTCCTCGCCGAGCCAACTCCAGAGCGTGCGCCAGCCCCGGGCGTCGCTGGGCGGCGGCACGCGCAGGGCCGCGCCGTGGTCGAAGGGCGGATGGAGGCGGATCGGTCGCATGAAGCTCTAAGGAACCCTTGGGCTGGCGGCGTCTAATCAGGCTCCTGAGTCGCGTCTGTTTCGGTCACCAAGTGCTTAACCGCGGCCGGGTCCCGCAAAGGCCCGACAGCCGCCCGCCGGGACTCGCCGCCGAGCCCCCAAGGCCGCCGCCGCTCATGGCTAAGGTTGCAATTTGTCGCACCCGACGGTCGCAGACGGTCTTTTCATCGAGAAAATTCATGCCTTAACCTATATTAAGGGCGTTGAACGGGGTCCGGGGGGACATCGGCCCGTGCAGAACTTCGCCGGGGAGAAGGAATTGACGGAACTGTCAACGAAGGCGCCGGACCCGATGGATGTGGCTTTGGGCGCCGCCGTCAGGATCCGCCGCCGGACGCTGGGCATCTCGCAGGAGGCGCTGGCCGAACAATGCGGGGTCAGTTTCCAGCAGATCCAGAAATACGAGAACGGCGCGAACCGGATTTCCTTCTCGCGCCTGGTGCAGATCGCCCGCGCCCTGCAGTGCCGGGTGGTCGACCTGATGGACGTGCTGGACGGCCCGGACCGCGAAGCCACTGGCGACCTCGACCTCCTGACCCGCATGCGCACGCCGGGCGCCCTGGAGCTGCTGGCGGCCTATGAGCAGATGGGCCCCGAGGCCCGCACGTCGCTGGTCGGCCTGCTGCGCGCCGTCACCAGCCAAGGCGCCGATAGCCTGCCGGCCAAGAGCCGCCAGATCGCCTAGGCCTGCAAAAAAACGCGAGGAGCTAGGCCGTGATGAGTCTGCGTCTGGGTCTCGTTGCGGCGCTGGCGCTGGCGGCCTTCCCTCTTCAGGCGGCGGCCGCCGACGCGCCGGCCGGACGCGTGACGGGGATCGGCGGGGTCTTTGTGAAGAGCAAGGACCCGAAGGCGCTCGCGGCCTGGTACCGCGACATGCTCGGGATCAAGGTGGAGCCCTGGGGCGGCGCGGTGTTGCGCTACGACACTCCTGAGCGCCCGCCGAGCGCGGCCTGGACGGCGCTGTCCGGCGCCAGCGGGTATACGGCGCCCTCCGAGCGCGAATTCATGGTGGATTTCACCGTCGATGACCTCGACTCCCTTGTCGCCCGTCTGACCGCCAAGGGCGTGAAGATCCTCAAGCGCGAGGACGATCCGAACGGCAAGTTCGCCTGGATCCTCGATCCTGACGGCACCAAGCTTGAGCTCTGGCAGCCGAAGGCGCCTTGAGGTGGAGACGGGGGCCGGATCCGGACCTCGTCGACGACCGACAAGGTTCGACGCCCTCAGGCGGCCGATCTCAGGGAATCTTCAGCAATCGGTCCAGCGAGAACCGGCCGCCACCGCGGGCGATCAGGTAGATGAGCAGCCCCGCCCAACTCAAATGAGTGGGCCAGGCGTCCGGATAGACGAAGATCTCGATGACCGAGGTCATGATCAGGAAGGCCGACGCCGAGATGCGGGTCAGGAGCCCGAACACAAGCAGGATCGAGAACAGGTGTTCGGAATAGGTCGCCATGTGGGCCGCGATGTCCGGCGGCACGAGCGGCAATCGGTATTCGTCGGCGAACAGGGCATAGGTGCTTGCCTTGATGTGCAGCACGCCATCGACCTTGGTGCGGCCGGAGCTGAAGAAGACTCCGGCGACGCCCAGCCGGATCACCAGCGCGATGAACCACTCCGGGACGCGATTGAGCTGCCCAAGGACCGCCAGGGGGCGGCCGCCCGAAGGCGTCGATGGGGTGGCCACCATGCGGTTCATTCTGGACTCCCCTGGTCGCTGGCGGACACAAGCGCGCTGAACGCGCCCACCTGGATGCACAGGGCGACCAGGGCTTCGAGGTCGGCCTGGGGTTCGGCGTCCAGCGCGCGCTCGGCGGCCCGCAGCAGGGTCTCCCCCGCTTCGCAGGCGCGCAGGAACCCGTAGCCGCCCGGCCCCAGGCGATGGAGCTCGACGTCGCCGCCGACGCGGACGACCAGAGCATATTCCGGCTGCGCCTGGAGCTCGAAGCCGCGGAAGTCGCCCTCCCGCCGTTGCGCCAGCCAAAGGCTCGCGATGGTCTGGTCGAAGGCGGCGAGTCCGGCGGAGGGGTTCAGCCGTGCGGTCGTCGCGCCGAGCTCGTCGGGCGAGAGCCGGGTGACGGCCGACGCCGTGATCGCCTCGGCGTCCGCGGCGAAATAGGCGCGGTTCCACAACCGGTCCAGCAGGGCGACGCCGCCGAGGTAGGGCGTGTCCCGGGCCGGCGGAAACGCGGCCAGCCATTCCGGGAAATCGGCGCCGTAGTCCAGCATCGAGGGACGGGTCGGAGGCCGTTCCCGGACATAGTCGGCCGCGGCCGCCCGGAGCCAGTCCTCCCCGACCACGCGCGCCACCGTTCCGTAGGCGGCGGCGAGCACGTCGATCGCGCCCTTGAGGATGGTGTTACGATAGACGGACAGGCCATCGCCGCCCGCGGCCGGGAGCCACGGGCCGAGGGACTCGGGGCGGCCGGCGAGCGCCGAGCAGAAGGCGCCGTGGAAGTCCGGCGTGGATGCTTCAGGCATGGACCGTTTGCCCCTTCGGCGATCGGACGTCTGCCATCAGCCTGTCCGCGCGGTCGCGTTCGGACATGAGGTCGGCGAAGCCCGGAATGTCGTCGTCCCGTTCGATCAGCGTGGGACGCGGCCCGATGCGCCGCAAAAGGCGCTCGTACAGCGCCCAGACCGCTGGCGCGACCGGCCGGCCATGGGTGTCGATGAGCAGGGACGATCCGCCGTCGTCCGGGGCGTGACCCGCGAGATGGACCTCGCCGACCAGGGCCCCCGGGACGGAGTCGATGTAACTTTCGGCGCTGAAGCCAAGGTTGTTCGCGCTCACGTAGACGTTGTTGACGTCAAGCAGGAGGCCACAGCCGGTGCGCCGGGTCAGTTCGCGGAGGAAGTCCACCTCGCCGAAGTCGTGGCCCTCCAGTGGCAGGTAGAGTGCTGGGTTCTCGATCAGCACCTGCCGTCCGAGGGCGTCCTGCATCCGGCCAACGTTCGCGGCGATGCGGTCCAGGGCGGCGCGGGTGCGCGGGAAGGGAAGCAGGTCGGGCCGATAGACCCCGCCACGCTGTGACCAGGCCAGATGCTCGGAGACGAGGAAGGGCTGGAAGCGATCCGCGAGGCGGCCCAACGCCGCCAGGTGGCTCGGATCGGGATCTTCATCCGAGGCGAGCGACAGTCCGACGCCGTGCAGGGATATCGGGCGCCGTTCGCGGATGGCTTCGAGCCACGCGAGTCTTGGGCCGCCCGCGCACATGTAGTTCTCGGGATGCGCCTCGACCCACAGGCCGGCCGCTTCCGAGGCCAGCGCCTCGGGATAGTGCTGAGGCTTGAGGCCCAGCCCTGCGGTCGCCTGTGGGTTCATCACGAGGAGAAAGCGGTCAGGCGCTTTTCGGCGTCAGGGAGCCCATGCCGTCGGGCGTCTTGATCGAGGCGCAGGTTCCCTTCTTCACCAACGACCAGGCGCTGCCTTGGTAGTCGGTCTTGGAGGTGCCGGCGCAGGTGGTGCCGGGACCCGCCTTGCAGTCGTTCTCATGCGCCTTGGCGACGCCGTAGCACTTCTCCATGCCCTTCATCTGGGCGGCCGTGACCGGCTTCTTCATCATGTCGTCGGCGGCTTGGGCGGCGCCGGCCATGGCGAAGGCCGAGATGAGGGATGCGGCGATAAGCGACTTCGTGGACACAGCGAGCCTCCTGGGTGGGAAGACGCGTCCAGCCTCAGGACCGGACGCGGACAGAACGGTTCTGTCCCACGGGGTTCGCGGCGGCGTCGGCGCTGGTTACAGGCCCGGCTTGTTGCGTTGAAATCGCGGGCCCGGCCCGCGGCGGTCAGCTCTCCGCCAGCACCTTGTCGATCACCGCCTTGGCGCCGGCGCCCGACCAGTCGGCCTCGCCGGAGATGCGGCCGTGCTCCAGGCCGTCCTTGCCGAGGATCAGGGTCGTGGGCATGCCGCTAGCCGGCGGCTTCAGCGCCCAGGGCAGCTTGGCCTCCGGGTCGTTGTAGAGCTTGAGCGGCGCGTTCTGGGCGATGAAGGCCTTGGCCTGCTCCAGCGCGTCGGGCTTGTCGATGGAGACGGCCACCACCTCGACCGGCTTGCCGGCATAGGCCTCGGCCAGCTTGGCCAGGGTCGGCATCTCCAGCTTGCAAGGCGCGCACCAGGTCGCCCAGACGTTCATCACCACCACCTTGCCCTTGAACGAGGCTGGGGTCAGCTTCTTGCCGTTTGCGTCAAAGAACACGTAGGCGGGCGGGGCGACGCCGTCGCCGGAATGCTCCAGCTTCTTGGCCACGTCGTGGGTCTCGCCGGCCTCCGGCGCCGCGCCGGAGGAGGGCCCGGAGACGGCCACCGCGGTCTTGTTCACACCCTGGCTTTCGGGCGGCTTGGTCGCGGACTGGGCAATGATGTAGACAACCGCCGCGACGCCTATGGCGGCGGCGCCCCAGAGGGCCCATTTCAGGGCTCCGCCCCTGGGTTTGGCCGCGGACTCTTCGCTCATATGACCAGCTCTTCCTCTGATGCGCCCAAGACGCCTGCTCCGGAAGGACAGGCCATGTGGGGCGGGCGTTTCTCGGACAAGCCGGCCGAGCTGATGCAGGCGATCAACGTCTCCATCGGCTTCGACCGCCGGCTTGCGGCCCAGGACCTGGCGGGGTCGAAGGCGCACGCGGCGATGTTGCAAAAGACCGGGGTCATTACAAGCGACGACGCCCGCGCGATCCTGGACGGCCTGGAGACCATCGGCGCCGAGCTGGCCGCCGGGACCTTCCCGTTCCGCGAGGAATTCGAGGACATCCACATGAACGTGGAGGCCCGGCTGCGCGAGCTGATCGGGCCGGCGGCGGGGCGGCTGCACACCGCGCGCTCGCGCAACGACCAGGTGGCGCTCGATTTCCGCATGTGGGTGCGCGAGGCCTGTGCGCGCACGGGCGAACAGGTCCGCGCCCTGCAGCGCGCTCTGCTGGCCAAGGCCGAGGCGAACGCGGCCACGATCATGCCGGGCTTCACCCACCTGCAGCCGGCCCAGCCGGTGACCTTCGGCCACCACCTGATGGCCTATGTGGAGATGTTCGGCCGAGACGCCTCGCGCTTCGCCGACGCCGGCGCGCGGATGAACGAGAGCCCGCTGGGCGCCGCGGCCCTGGCCGGCTCGTCCTTTCCCATCGACCGGCATATGACCGCCGAGGCCCTGGGTTTCGCGCGGCCCACGGCTAATTCCCTGGACAGCGTCGCCGACCGCGACTTCGCGCTCGAGAGCCTGGCGGCGGCGGCGATCTGCGCCATCCACCTGTCGCGCCTGGCCGAGGAGATCGTGATCTGGATGACGCCGCAGTTCGGCTTCATCCGCCTGACCGACGCCTTCACCACCGGCTCGTCGATCATGCCGCAGAAGAAGAACCCCGACGCCGCCGAGCTGATCCGCGCCAAGGCCGGCCGCCTGCTGGGGTCCTTCACCCAGCTGGCCGTGGTCATGAAGGGCCTGCCGCTGACCTATTCGAAGGACATGCAGGAGGACAAGGTCCCGGTCTTCGAGGCCTTCGACGCCCTGGAGCTCAGCCTGCGGGCGATGGCCGGCATGATCGCGGACATGCAACCCATCGTCGAGAATATGGCAAAAGCCGCCGGCGCAGGCTTCTCCACCGCCACCGACCTGGCCGACTGGCTGGTGCGCGAGCTCGGCCTGCCGTTCCGCGAGGCGCACCATATCACCGGGGCGGCGGTGAAGCGCGCCGAACAGCTGGGCGTCGATCTGCCCGGCCTGCCGCTCGGCGACCTGCAGGCCCTGGAGCCTCGCATCGGCGCCGGCGTTTACGATGTGCTGACGCCGCAAGCTTCCGTCGCCAGCCGGACGAGCTATGGCGGGACCGCACCCGATCAGGTCCGCGCCCAGATTCAGCGCTGGAAGGAACGTCTCCCATGAACCTCCGCAATCTCCTCAAGGTCGGCGCCGCCGGCCTCATCCTGGCCGTCCCGCTCGGGGCCTGCGGCAAGCTGGGCCGGCTGCAGACGCCCGGCCCGCTGACCGGCTCCGGCCAGGCCGCCGCGTCGCATGACGCCAAGGATCCGTTGCCGACGCTGACCACGGTCGATCCGCGCGACCGCAGCGACACCGATCCGGCGCCGCCGCGCGCCAACCCGATCCCCGGCTCCGGCCAGGATCCCTTCGCCGCCGGACCGCCCGGCTCTCTGCCCGACCCCTACACCAACCCGCGATGAACCATTTCGAGCTTTCGGGGGGCGAGCTCGCTTGCGAAGACGTACCGCTTTCGGCCATCGCCGAGGCGGTCGGCACGCCAGTCTACGTCTATTCCTCCGCCACCCTGGTGCGGCACTTCACTGTGCTCCGGGACGCCCTGATGGCGGCGGGCCTCCAGGATTCGCTGATCGCCTTCGCCGTGAAGGCCAATCCGAACGTCGCGGTGCTGCGCACCCTGGCGGAGGCCGGGGCCGGCGCCGACGTGGTCTCCGAGGGCGAGATCCGCCGCGCGCTGGCTGCCGGCGTGCCAGCCTCCCGCATCGTCTTCTCCGGCGTCGGCAAGACCCGTGGCGAGATCGAGTTCGCGCTCACAGCCGGCGTCGCCGAGATCAACCTGGAGTCCGAGCCGGAGCTCAGGTTGGTCAATGAGGTCGCCCACGCCCTGGGCAAGCGCGCCGCCGTGGCGATCCGCGTCAACCCCGACGTCGAGGCCGGCGGCCACGCCAAGATCTCCACCGGCAAGGCGGAGAACAAGTTTGGCGTCTCCCTGGCCGAGGCCGAGCGGCTCTACGCCAACGCCGCCAACCTGCCGGGCGTGCGGCCCGTGGGCGTCGCCTGCCACATCGGCAGCCAGATCACCGACCTCGCGCCCCTCGAAGCCGCCTTCGGCAAGATGCGCGCCCTGGTGGAACGACTGCGCGCCGAGGGCTTGAGCGTAGAGCGCCTCGACCTCGGCGGCGGCCTGGGCGCGCCCTACTTCAACACGCCGACGCCGCCGGAGCCCTCCGCCTACGCCGCCATGATCGCCCGGGTGATGACGGGGCTGGGCGGCCTGCAGTTCGCTTTTGAGCCCGGCCGGATGATCGCCGCCAACGCCGGCGTCTTGGTGGCCCGCGTGCAGCACGTCCACGCCCGGCCCGAGGGCCGCAGGTTCCTGGTGCTGGACGCGGCGATGAACGACCTGCTGCGCCCGGCCATGTACGACGCCTACCACGACATCCGCCCGGTGAAGCCGCGGGCCGGCGAGCCCATCGCCTACGACGTGGTGGGCCCGATCTGTGAGACCGGCGACACCTTCACCCGCGACCGGCTGCTGCCGCCGCTGCAGGCCGGCGACCTGGTGGCCTTCATGACCGCCGGGGCCTACGGCGCGGCGATGTCCAGCGAGTACAACTCCCGCCTTCTGGTCCCCGAGGTTCTGGTCAAGGGCGGCCGCTACGCCGTGGTGCGGCCCCGGCCCAGCTACGACGACATGCTGGCCCGCGAGCAGGCCGCCCCCTGGCAGGCGTGAGCGCCGCGCCCTATCGGCCGTCACGAACCTAGGTCATGATTTCCGCCGGAATCTAGGGGGGCGATCGGATGACGAGCGGGGCTTCGAAGACCATCGGGCGGCTGACGCTCCTCGCAAGCCTGGCGGCGGCCGCGGCGGCCCAGGCGCAGACGCCGCCGGGGGCTCCGGCCGCCAAGCCGCCGGTCATCGCCCGCGCTGAGGCGTGCCTGCGCCAGAAGGTCGACCGGGTGGTGGCCGACGAGCCCGACATCGCCGCCGCCGCCAACTTCCTGGTCAGCTACGCCTGCGCCGACGAGGTGGCCGGCGCGACCCGCTTCCTGCGCAACACCGCCTACGTCGAGCTGTTCTCGGCCGCCTTCAAGGCCGGCGCGGCCGCGGCGGCGGCGGCGAAACCGCCAGCTCAGAGCCAGGGCCAGACCACAGGCGGCGCAAACCCCGCGGCGGCGGCGGCGATGGCCGGCGCCTTGATGTCCCAGCTCAAGGTCGACCCGGAAACCGGCGACGTCACCGCCGGGCCTCAAGCCACCCAGATCAACGCCGCCCTGGGCCAGTTCAGCAACATCATGGGCCAGTTCCTGCCCGACAATGTGCCGGTCCCCCTGCGCAAGCTGGCCGGCGACCTGGTGCTGGAGGCCCGCGAGCGCCATCGCGCCAAATAGCTGAGGGCCGCTCAGCGCCCGATCAGGTGCATCGAGATCGGGGCCCATGCCGGGTTGAGCCACAGCCACGTCGCGGTGAGCTGCACCGCCAGGATGAACGGCGCGCCGATCATATAGGCGGGATGCAGCCGGCCGCGCGTCATCAGGTCATAGGCGCCGAACCCCAGGATCAGCAGGTCCGGGCCGGCGTAGAGGCTCAGGAACTCCGCCATATAGGCCTTGCCCAGGGCGGCCTCGACCGCCTCGCCCCACCAGCGGGCGAACCCCGCGTCGGTGATCCCCATCGTCGCCAGCAGCATCAGGCGCCGATGCGTCGCCGGGGCCGCGCGGAACAGCAGGCCGGCGACGATCAGCGGCGCGAAGACCACGATGTCGGCGAACTGGATCGCCACGAAGGTCGGCGGCCTGTGCTTGGCGACGTACTTGGCGCTGTCCACGACAATCGCCGTGGCCGGGCCCAGCACCGCCATGACGGCGGCCAGCCCGGCGCCGAGCAGGCCCAGCCGGCGATGCAGGGCGGGGTGACCCGTCCGGATCGCGGCGACCTGCACGGTGAAGAACACCATCCACCCCACGAAAGCGGCGGCGTGGAAGTGCACGATCAGCGGATAGGGGGCCTCATGCGTCCGGAAGTGGGTGGCCAGATCCGAGCCGAAGCCGGCCACGATGCCCAGCCACATCAACAGCGTCATCACCAGGATGAAGCCGCGGTCCCATTTGTGGAATGGCGCGAACCGCCGGCCGCCCCCGCTCAGCCGGCGCCCGCCGTCCGCCGCTATCGCCGTCATCGCCCCCGCGCTCCCCGCCGTCCCGTCCGGACAGCGAAGCTAGGCGCGTCCCCGCGCCCGCGGCAGTGAACATTTTTGACCGGGCGGCCCTAGAGGTCCGCGCAACTCGACATATTGACCGGCGGGTGGTCCTTGCGGGTCCAGCCGGCGCCCGCCTTGTCGAACTCGGCGGTGCGCGAGCCGGCCTGTTGCTGCTTCAGCTTGGGGTCCCAGCCGTTGAAGGTGATGGCGCTGACCACCCGGGCGCTGACGCCTTTGGCCTGGTCGTCGGCGGTGAGCGCCCGCTCCGCCTTGCAGGCGACCTCGAAGTTTTGGCACTTCTGGTCGGCGGCGGTGGCCTTGCACAGGGGATCGCTGGCCAGGATCTCCTGACGCCAGTTGAGGATCTCGCCGTCGAGGCCGGCGAACTTGCCGCCGCCCTGGCCGGCGGCGGACGAGCCGGCCTTGTCGCAGGCGCTCAGGGCCAGGCCGCTCAGGAATATCAGGGCCAGCGCGGCCGCACGGGTCATCAAGATCGGGACTCCAATTGCGAAGGATTGGAAGAGGAACGCCGGTGGGTACCGCCCGGATGCGGCGGACCCGTGACGCTCTAGTCGAGCGCGCCGATATAGGGCAGCCCGCGATAGGCCCCCGCGGCGTCCATGCCGTATCCGACCAAAAATCGGGCAGGCGCTTCCCAGGCGACGAAATCCGGGGCGATGGCGCGCTCGCCAAGCCCCCCGCCGGCGGGAAGCGGCTTACGGGCGAAGACGCAGGTCAGGACCCGCGCCGCGCCGGCGTCCCGCACCAGGCGCGCGGCCTCCGACAGCGACAGGCCCGTGTCGAAGACGTCATCCACCACCAGCGCCGTGCGCCCGACCAAAGGCCGTTGCAGGTCGGCGCGCACCTCGCAGCGGCCCAGGCTGGCCCGCCCGTCCCCGTAGGAGGCCAACCACAGGGCGTCGAAGCCCACGTCGCGCCCCAGCCGGGAGAGCGCGCGCGTCAGGTCGGCGCAGAACCACAGGGCGCCGGTCAAGAGGCAGACGGCGGTGGTCTGGCCGTCGAGGTGCGGGGCCAGGGTCTGCGCCAGGGCCTCGACCCGGGCGGCCACCTCGGCTTCCGGCAGCAGGACGGTCGGCTGAGGTTCGCTCATAGGGGGGCCGGCAGGGCGTCGGGGCTGCCGGGCGGCAGCGGCTTGGCCTCCACCGGCGCGGGTCCGCTCGCCGCCGGCGCGGGCGCCGCGACGGGCAGGGCCGCGGTCGCTCCCTTGCCGCCTCCCCCCTTTTCGAATCCGGGCCCGCCGAAGGCGAAGCTCACCTCCAGGTCATGCGCCTGGGCCGGCGGATCGACGATGGAGATGGCGAAATGGCGCACCGCGTGGGCCGGCACCGCCGCGTCGAGCGGCCGGGCCACCTTGGCGGCGACCGTCTTGCCCGCGCGGTCCAGCAGGCTGACGCGCAGGGGCGGCGCTTCGGTGGCGACGTCGCGGACGTTGCGCAGCTGTCCGGTCACCGACAGCGCCGGCCGCCCGCCCTGGAAGTCGGTCTCGGCCTTGACCTGCTCGATCACCAGGCTGGCCGCCGGCACACCCAGGCCCGCATAGGCCGCGCGGCTGGCCGGCATCAGGCGCACGACTTGATCGCGGAACAGAATGGCCGCGGCGATCACCACGGCGACCACGGCGGCGCTGGCCACCCAGATCCACACCTTGCCGCCGCCTGGGCGCTTGGCCGAAGCGGCGGGACGGCGGCGCTCGATCACCGGCGGCGCGAAGGTTTCGGGGCCCTCCACCACCAGTTCGTCGACCACGGGAGGCGGCGGCGGCGCGGGCCGGGGCGGCGGAGCCGGCGTGGGCCGGGGCGCGGGCGCAACCGCGCCCTCCGGCAGCGCTGTCCAGCGCGCGCCGCAGTTCGAGCACTTCACGGTCCGCCCCTTCGGCGAGATCCGCGAGTCGTCCACGAAATAGCTGGTGGCGCACTCTGGACAGGTCAGTATCATGACGGTCGAATCGGACGCTCCAGAAGCCTCCCATCCGAGGTCGCCGATTTCGGTCCCCATGTCCAGAAACCCCGTGGCCGCCGCGGCCAGCCGAGCCGCCGAAGAGGTCGTCCGTTTCGACGACGTCTCCATGCGCTACGGCCGCGGCCCCGATGTGCTGAGCGACCTCAACTTCGGCCTGGCGCCGGGGTCGTTCCACTTCGTCACCGGCGCTTCCGGCGCGGGCAAGAGCTCGCTGCTCAAGCTGATCTACCTGGCCGCCGAGCCGTCGAAGGGCCGCCTGCACCTGTTCGGCCAGGACGTGGCCGCCGCCCCCGCCGCCGCCAAGCCGCAGCTGCGCCGCCGCATCGGGGTGGTGTTCCAGGACCAGGTGCTGCTGGACCACCTGTCGGTGTTCGACAACGCCGCGCTTCCCTTGCGCATCGCGGGCCGCAAGCCCGCTGAATACCGCACCGACGTGGCGGAGCTCTTGTCCTGGGTGGGGCTGAGCGCGCGGATGGACGCCATGCCCGCCACCCTGGCCGGCGGCGAGCGCCAGCGCCTGGCCATCGCGCGCGCCGTGGTCAATCGCCCCGACATCCTCCTGGCCGACGAGCCCACCGGCAACGTCGACCATGAGATGGCCGTGCGCATCTTCCGCCTGTTCGTGGAGCTCAACAAACTGGGCGCGACCGTGCTGATCGCCACCCACGACCAGGATTTGATCGCCCGTTCTGGCCGCCCGGTGCTGCATCTGGAAGGCGGCCGCATCGCGCGGCGGCCCGCCCCCGGGTCGGCACAGGGCGCGCCGGCCCAGGGGCTGATATGAGCGAGGCCTTCGACCCGCAGCGCTGGCGCCCAGCGCCCTTCCTGCCGGAGGCGGAGGCCCGCGACGGGGCGCTGATCTTCGTCGTCGCGGTGCTTTGCTTCCTGGCCTGCCTCACCGCCATGGGGGTGATCGCCGCCGACCGCGCCGCCGCGGGCTGGACTGGCCAGCTCACCGGCGAGGCCACGGTGATCGTGCGGCCGAAGGGCGGCGAGACCCCCGACGCCGCCGCCGCCCGCGCCGCCGAAGCCCTGGCCGGGACCGCCGGGGTCACCGAAGCCCGCGCGCTGGAGCCCGCCAAGGCCTATGACCTGATCCGCCCGTGGCTGGGCGACGTCAGCGACATCGAGGACCTGCCGGTGCCCCGGCTGGTGGCCGTGACCCTGGACGGGCGCCATCCGGCCGACGCGGCCAAGCTGCGAACGGCCCTGCAGTCGCAGAACGTCGACGCCACCGTCGACGACCACTCGGTGTGGATCAAGGACATCCGCCGCGCCGGCGGGGTGGTGAAGGTGCTGGGGACCTCGGTCTTCCTGCTGATCGCCGCCGCCGCCGCCGCGGTCGTGGCCTTCGCCACCCGCGCGGGCCTGGCCGCCCGCCGCGACGTGGTCGAGGTGCTGCACTTGGCGGGCGCCGAGGACGGGGCGATCGCCCGGCTCTTCCAGGCCCGCTTCGCCCGGATCGCGGCCCAGGCCGGGCTGATCGGCGCGGGCGCGGCGGCGATGGTCGGCGCGGCCCTGCGCATCGCCGGCGGCGGCGGCGGCCTGACGCCGGCCCTGCCGCTGGCCTGGAGCGATCTCCTGGCCGTCATCCCCTGCCCGCTGCTGGCCGCCGCGGTCGCCGCCGTCGCCGCCCAGGTCACCGCCACCCGGCTGATCCGGGCGATGCCGTGAGAAAACCCTCGTGAGAACCCTGGCGGCCCTGCTGGTCCTGGGTCTGATCTGGACCGCCGGTCTCTTCGCCTTCGTCGACCGCATCCAGCGCTCGACCGAGGACCAGCCGATGCCGGCAGTCGCCGACGGCATCGTCACGCTCACGGGCGCCAACTCCAACGAACGCATCGCCGCAGCGGTCGAGCTGCTCACCGTGCGCAAGGGCCACCGGGTCTTGGTGAGCGGGGTCAATCGCGAGGTCACCCGCGACCAGCTGCGCAACGCCACCGGGGCGGTCCGGCGCATCTACGACTGCTGCGTGGACCTGGGCTTCAACGCCGTCGACACCGTCGGCAATGCGCGCGAGACCGCCGACTGGGCGCGGGCCATGCGCTACCAGAGCCTGACCATCGTCACCTCCGACTACCACATGCCCCGCGCCATGCTGGAGCTGCGCGCGGTGATGCGCCCGCCGGCCTTCGCCCTGCAGGCCTATCCGGTTCCCACCGCAAGCCTGCAGACCCGCCGCTGGTGGCGCTCGCCCGGCGCCGTGCGCTTGCTGACGGTGGAGTATTGCAAGTATCTGGCGATCCTCGGCCGCGAGGCGGTGCTGGGCCTGGGCCCACGCGCCACGCCCGCGGCGCCGCAAAAGGGCTGAGCGTGCTCGCCATCCGATCCCTGCTCTACGTCGTGCTCTTCTACCTGTGGACCGCCATGGTCGCGGTGGGCTGCACGCCGATCCTGTTCGGCCCCTCGCGCTGGACGCTGGGCATGTTCCACCTGTGGGGCCGCGGCGTGGTGGGCCTGCTGGCCGTCTGCGGCATCCGCGTCGAGGTCCGCGGCCGCGAGCACATCCCGACCGGCCCGGCCCTGGTGGCGCCCAAGCACCTTTGCATGCTGGACGTCTTCGCCCAGTTCACCTGGCTGCCCGGTTCGGTCTTCGTGATGAAGAAGGAGCTCTCCTACATCCCCTGGTTCGGCTGGTACGCCGCCAAGGTCGGCACGATCGACATCGACCGCGGCAAGGGCGCGAGCGCGCTGAAGCAGATGGTGCGCGAGGCCAAGACCCTGTTCGCCAAGGGCCGCCAGGTGGTGATCTTCCCGGAAGGCCACCGCGGCACGCCCGGCGTCGCCGGCGACTACAAGCCGGGCGTGGCCGCCCTCTACCGCGAGCTCGACGTGCCGGTGATCCCGGTCGCCACCAACTCCGGCGTCCACTGGCCGGCCCACGGCTTCCTCCGCCGCCCCGGCCTGATCGTCTTCGAATACCTGGAGCCGATCCCGCCCGGCCTGAAACGCGCCGAGTTCATGCGCATCCTGGAAGAGCGCATCGAGACGGCGTCGAACAAGCTGCTGGCGCTGTAGATCTCGCCGGGACGGTCGGAGTTGGGAGCGGTCAGCCCCCGACCTCCAGCGCCTCCGCCACCTCCAGCAGCCGCGCCATCCCGCGATCCCGCACGCCCTCCTGCGACAGATGCCCGACGAGCTCTCGCAGGTAGTCGATATTCCGCCCGGAGAGCCCCGTGGCGCCGGCGATCAGCTCGGCCTGGCGCTCCAGGCTGAGCGCGCCGGCCCATTGCGGATGGGTGACATCCGACAGGAAGACCAGGGCCTCGACCCGCCGGCCGTCGTCCAGGCGCACCCATCGCCGCGCCTCCACATAGGTCTCGGTCGGCTGCTCGCGCTCGATCAGATAGGCGTAGACCTCCGCCCAGTCGTTCGGCGCGATCCGGTAGGCCGCCCCGCGCACCGAGCCGCCAGGCGCCAGGCCCAGCACCAGGCCCGGCCGCTCATAGGTGCCACGATGATGGACGGAGTAGATGCAGAAGGCCCGTCGGCGGCCGGCCAGGGTCGCGGGGCGCCGCTCCACGAAGGAAAACCCCGGCCGCCACATCAGCGAGCCGTAGCCGAAGACCCAAAGCTCGTCCGACATCGGTCCCCGCGGCTATAAGGCGTCCCATGTCTGTGCCCGATCCTTCCCCCGCCCGCAAACCCCGCCGGCTCGGCCTCTACCTGCCCTTCGCGGCCCTGCTCATTTTCATCGCGGGGTGGAGCGGCGTCTGGGTCTGGGCGCGCGGCGAGGCCGCCAAACGCCTGGACGCGGCCCAGGCCGCCTGGGGCCAGGCCGGCTACCAGCTCGCCTGGAAGGACCGCGAGATCGGCGGCTATCCGTTCCGCCTCGACGTCACCCTCACCGAGGTCAGTCTGCGCGGGCTCTCCGGCTGGGGGCTGGAGGCGCCCCGGATCGAGGGCGAGGCCTATATGCACGCGCCGACCTACTGGCTGATCGCCGCGCCGGCGGGCCTGAGCTTCGTGCGGCCCGAGGGCGGTCCCGTCTCGGTGGGCGGCAAGCTGATCCGCGCCAGCCTCAGCCACTTCCAGAACCATCCGCCCAACCTGTCCTTCGAGGGGGTGAAGCTCACCTTCGCGCCCGCGCCCGGCGCCCAGCCCTTCGCGCTCGCCTCCGCCGACCGGGTGGAGTTCCACCTGCGCGCCGGCCCCGACGACGAGGGCGGCGTCTTCGCGCGGCTGGACGGCGGCAAGGCGCGGCTCTCAGGCCTCTTCGCCCGGGTGGCCGGCGACAAGCCGATCGCCTTCACCTGGAACTCGACGCTGTCGAAGGTCAGCGCCTTCTCCGGCGCGACCTGGGCCGACGCCGTGCGTCATTGGTCCGACGCCGGGGGGCGGATGACCGTGCGCGACGCCGGGCTGATCGCCGGCGACGCCCTGGTGAACGTCAAGTCCGGGACGCTGGGCGCGGCGGCGGACGGACGGCTGACCGGCGTCCTCGAGGTCACCCTGCGCCAGGCGCCGCGCGGCCTCGACGCGCTGAGCGCCGAGCACGTCATAGAGCCCGACGCCGCCCAGTCCGCCGCCGCCGTGGCCGAGGCCCGCCAGGGAACGGGCGACACGGCGGAAGCGAGCCTGAACTTCCAGGCCGGCCGCACCACCTTCGGCCCGGTGGCCCTGGGACCCGCGCCCAAGGCGTACGATCCGCGCTGACGGGAGACGCCATGGCCTCGCTCTACGACCGTTTCGTCCTGCCCAAGCTCCTCGGCTGCGCCTGCGGCTCGCGGCCGATCATGCGCCAGCGGGCCAAGGTCGTGCCGCGGGCTGAGGGCCGGGTGCTGGAGCTGGGGATCGGCATGGGCCTGAACCTCGCCTTCTACGACCCGGAGAAGGTCAGCGCAGTGATCGGCGTCGACCCAGCCGCGGAGCTGCGCGCCGCCGCCCTGGCCGCGCCACGCGATCCGCGCCTGTCGGTGAACGTGGAGGACGGCGACGCCGAGGCCCTGCCCTTCGCGGCGGCCAGCTTCGACAGCGTGGTCTGCACCTTCACCCTCTGCTCGGTCTGCACGCCGGCCAAGGCCTTGGCCGAAGCGCGCCGGGTGCTCAAACCCTCCGGCCGCCTGCTGTTCTGCGAGCACGGCCTGGCGCCCGATCCCGGCGTGGCGAAATGGCAGCGGCGCATCGAGCCTTTCTGGAAACGGATCGCCGGCGGCTGCCACCTCACCCGCCCCATCGGCGGCGCCATCGCGGCGGCGGGCTTCCGGATCGAGGACAGCGACCGGATGTACGTGCCCAAGACGCCGAAGATCGCCGCCTGGAACGAGTGGGGCTCGGCCAGGATCGCTTAGCGGGGTCGCCTAGCTGGGTGGAAGGTTCGCGCTGGGACCCGGTGGTAGCTGGGGGCGGGATCGAACCGCCGACCTGTGGGTTATGAATCCACCGCTCTAACCATCTGAGCTACCCAGCCGCGCAACCGCGCGCGCGCCGGGTCCCAGCGCGAAGGCGCGGGTTATAGGGGCTCGCCCTCCGGGCATCAAGTGAGGCCGCGGCAAGTGAGCTCGGGGTCGCGACGCCGCCTCGGCGGGCCCTGAACCCGGACCATGCGACAAATCGCCGTGCGCGATCAAATCCGTCGCTTAACCCTTTTCGGCGATGTTGTCGGAAATTGACGTTATCCGGAGTTGGGCTTGAGTCCGCGAGCTACGAACGATCGAGCGCCGCCGGCCGCGAACCTCCCGTTCGGGCTCGAGCCGTCGCTCGCCGTGTTCGACCGCGCCACACTGGTGGCGAGGGGCCTGTTCGCGGATTCACAGAGCATCATCATCCTGGTGAAGGACGGCAAGGCCTGGCGCAGCCGCTACGACAGCGGCGCCATGCCCCAGCGCGATCCCGCCGCCGAGCAGGTCATCGCCACCGGCGAGCTGCTGTGGATCGAGGACGCCCACGTCCATCCCCTGGTCTGTGACTCCGCGGTGGTCAAAGGCCCGCCCTACCTGCGCGCCTACATCGGGGCGCCGATCCGGATGGAGAACGGCGCGACCCGGGGCGTGCTGGTGGTCGTCAACCGGCGGCCGCTGCCTTACGACGCCTCCAAGGCCGCCCAGCTGGCGGCGCTGGCCGCCTTCGTCGCCGACGAGTGGGAACGCGCCGAGATCGCCTACGCCCACAGCGAGTCGAACGCGGCCCTCGCCGCGTCGCGCACGACCCAGGCGGCCCTGTTCAGCGCGGTGCCGATCTCGCTGGTGCTCACCGACACCCAGATGCGCGTGGTGGCGGCCAGCCGGGTCTGGGAGACCCACCTCGGCCAGCGGGACAAGCCCTATGTCGGGCGCACGATCTTCGAGATCGCGCCCCAGGTCTACGAGCCCTGGGCGTCGCTCTACGACGAGTGCCTGAAATTCGGCCATCGCCACAGCGGCCGGCGCGTGCCGGTGGGCAAGGTGGGCGAGCGCACCATGTGGATGCAGACCGAGATCAAGCCCTGGCGCAACTCCGACGGCGAGATCGGCGGCCTGATCATCACCGGCGACGACGTCTCCGAGCTGGTCGAGGGCCTGGAGCGCGCCGAGCGGTCCGAACAGCGCCTGAACGTCGCCCTGCAGGTCGCCGACGTGCACGTCTGGGAGCTGGACCACCGCCGCCGGGAGCTCATCAAGTCCGAGGACATCGACAACCTGTTCGACCGCCAGGTGACCTACGAGGACCTGGCGCAGGACATCATGTGCAACATCGACCCGCGCGACCGGCCCGCGGTGCGCCAGGCCTGGCGGCGCCACGTGGAAGAAGGCGAGCCTTACCGCCCGCAGTACCGCATCAACCGCGCGGACGGCGTCGAGATCTGGGTCGAGGCCTCCTCTCGCCAGCTGCGCGGCGGCGACGGCAAGACCCTGCGCGTGGTGGGCGCGCTGCAGGACATCACGCGGCGCCGGGAGAGCGAACACGCCCTGCGCCAGGCTCGCGACGAGGCGGAGGCCGCCAACAAGGCCAAGTCCGTCTTCCTGGCCACCATGAGCCACGAGATCCGCACGCCGCTGAACGGCGTCCTGGGCATGGCCCAGGCCATGGCGGCCGAGGAGCTTTCGCCCGCCCAGCGCGAGCGGCTGGACGTCGTGCGGCAGTCGGGCGAGAGCCTGCTCGCCATCCTCAACGACGTGCTCGACCTCTCCAAGATCGAGGCCGGCAAGCTGGAGCTGGAAGAGACCGAGTTCGACATCGAGGCGCTGGCGCGCGGCGCCTACGCCGCCTTCACCGCCATCGCCGCGGCCAAGGACCTGACCTTCGAGCTCACCGTCGAGCCCGCCGCCCGCGGCGTCTGGCGGGGTGACGCCACCCGCGTGCGGCAGCTCCTCTACAACCTGGTCTCCAACGCCATCAAGTTCACCGAAGTCGGCGAGGTCGAGGTCCGCGTCAGCCGCGCGCCGAAGGCCAAGGGCGCGGGCCTGGTGCTCCGCGTCCGCGACACCGGCATCGGCATCGCCGCCGAGCCTCTCTCGCGCCTGTTCACCAAGTTCGAACAGGGCGACGCCACCACCACCCGCCGCTACGGCGGCACGGGCCTGGGCCTGGCCATCTGCCGCGAACTCGCCGAGCTCATGGGCGGCGAGATCCTCGCCGAGAGCGAACCGGACCGCGGGTCGACCTTCACCGCCCTCCTGCCGTTGCGGCGGATCTCGCGCGCCGCCCCGCCGCCGGAGCCCGCCGCGGAGACCCCGCCCGCGGCGGTCCTCTCAGGCCCCCTGAAGGTGCTGGCCGCCGAGGACAATGCGGTCAACCAGCTGGTGCTGAAGACCCTGCTTCTTCAGCTCGGCCTGACCCCCGTCGTGGTGGGCAATGGCGCGGACGCGGTGGCGGCCTGGGAGGCCGAGCCCTGGGACCTGATCCTGATGGACGTCCAGATGCCGGTGATGGACGGCCCCACCGCCACGCGCGCCATCCGCGCCGGCGAGGCCCGGGCCGGCCGCGCCCGCACCCCGATCGTGGCCCTGACCGCCAACGCCATGAGCCACCAGGTGTCCGAATACCTCGCCGCCGGCATGGACGATTTCGTCGCCAAGCCCATCGAGGCGGCCCGCCTGTTCGAGGCCATCAGCCGCGCCGCGGACGGCGAAGGCCCGGCGGAGGACGCGGCGGCCAACGCCTAGCCGCCGCTCACGCCGTGCGCGTGAACCCGTCCGCGCTCCAGCCCTCGCTGCCGACCCCATGGTGGACGGTGAACAGGCCCGAGGGGTCGTAGCGGCGCTTGATCCGCTGCAGGCGCGTGTAGTTCGGGCCCCAAAAGGCCTGCTGCCAGTCGGGCTGGAAGTAGCTGCACTCGTTGACATAGGCCCCCGCGCCGGGCGCGCAAACCCGCAGCGCCGCCATGGCCTTGGTCACCTTGGCGCGGTTGACGCTGGCCAGCGGCCCCTCGCCCGACGCCATGCCGCGATAGGCCGCCGGCCCCGCCGCGCCCATGATGACGAGCGCGAAGGCGTCCAGCACCTCCGGATTGGTGGCGGTGTCGCGCGCGGCGGCCAGGGCCTCGGGCGGCGCGCCCGCCAGGCCCTTGTTGAAGTGCAGGCTGAGGCCCCAGGTGCGGCTGGCGGCGAACAGGGCGTCGGCCAGTTTGCCGCGGCCTTCCGGCTGCAAGAGCGACGAGGGCAGCCAGACGGACTCATAGGCGTGCCAGAAGGCGCCCACCTGGTCGCCGTCGCCGGTCCACCAGAAGCGCCCGGCCGGCGCGCCGGGACGCTGGTCGAGGGTGATGGCCCCCGGCGCGTTCTTCATGAACTCGGCGTCCCAGAACTTCCGCGCCGGCAGCGGCAGGGCCAGCAGCCCCTTTTGGCCCTCGTAGTCGTCTGGGCTGGCGTCGGCGAACGCCACCAGGGGCGCCCAGGCTGCGCGCGCCTCGGCGCCGGTCAGGCCCTGGAACACCATCTGCACATCCAGCCGGTTGTTCGAGCCGATCCGCACCTGCTCGCCCCAGTGCGGATTGAACAGGTTGGCCGCGTAGAGCTCGACGAACCGGCCGATCAGGCGCCGGAACGCCTCGTCGGACTTGGCGTGGATGCTGAGCCGCACCGCGCCGAAGGTCTCCGGCAGCGGATGGGTGGCCAGCGTCAGGCGGGTGATGATCCCGAAGGTCCCGCCGCCCCCGCCTTTCAGCGCCCAGAAGAGGTCGGGCTCGCGGGCGTGGTTGACCACATGGACCTGGCCATCGGCGGTCACCACCTCGGCCTCCAGCAACCCGCCCGCCGCCGTGCCGAAGCCCTTGGAGTGGCTGCCGAAGCCGCCGCCCTGCACCAGGCCCGCGATCCCCACGGTGGTGCAGCCGCCGCCCTGGACATAGCGCCCCGCCCCGGTGGTCACCGCCTGGTAGGCGTCGAGCCAGATGCAGCCCGCCCCCGCCGTGACCGCCGCGACCGGCGCCGCGCTCGACCCCTTCGGCGTGAAGCCTTCGTGCACCGTCACTTCGCGCATCCGCCGCGTCCACAGCATCAGCGAGTCCGGCGCGTTGGAGGCGCCCAGGTAGCTGTGCCCGCCGCCGCGCACCACCAGGCGCAGGTTGTGCGCGCGGGCGAAGCGGACGGCGGCCACGACATCGGCGGCGCTCTCCGCTGACACCGCATAGACGCTGGGGGACGACTGCCAGGCCTCCAGCCAGCCGCTGCTCTGCGTCAGGCCCGGCTGGTCGCCCACGTAGAAGGGGTTCTTCATCAGCTCGCGCACCGCCGGGTCGTTGACGTCCGGCGCCGTCACGGGCGCGAGCCGTCCGCCCACCGCCTGCTTCAGCCCCGCCCAGTCGCCCTCGCCCGGCCAGCCCGCGGCCCCCGGCCGCGCCCGGCCGGCTCCGCCCGCCGCGCGGGCGGCAGGGACATGCAAGGCGCCGGCGGCGGCGAGCGCCAGGCTGGCGCCCAGGAATTGGCGGCGGGTCATCGAAGGGCTCCCGGATCGGTGGATTGGATCACGGCCCGACCTTGGCCCCGCGCCGCCCCAGCCGCCAGCCCCGCGGGACATCCGGCGCTGCGGCGGGGACGGCGCCGCCCTCGCCGGGGACCAGCGGCGGGCCGGGCGTGACGAGCGGAAGGCCGAGCCCGGCAGCGGCCTTTCATGAACAATCCCTAAGTTGCGGATGGCGGCCCGCGCCCTCATACGGCGAAGCTTCCTTGACGCCGGAGACCGGCATGACCACCTTGTCCCGCCCCCGAAACCCGATCGTCTTCCTCGTCGCCTACCTGGCCATCTGGGGCGCGGCGACGGCCTACCTGGCCTTCAAGGGCGCGGATTGGACCTTCCCGCTGATCTCGCTGGGTATCTTCGGCGCGGGCTTGTCTGGCCTCGCGATCCTGCTGACCCGCAAGGCGCGGCCGGAGACGATCCGCGTCGCGCGCCCGGGCCTAGAGCTGGCCGCCGTCCTGGGCTTCCTCGTGATCTACGCGCTCGGCTTCCTCGGCTGGGGCATGGGCGCCCTGCGCCACGGGATCCCGCCCGGCCGGGCACAGGAGGTCGCGGTCACCGCCGTGAAGCTGGCGGTGCATGTGGGCCTGCCCGCCCTGCTGCTGCTGGCCCTGGGCGCCCAGGTGCGCCCGCTGTTCCGCGCGCACGCGGGCAAGCCGGGATTCTGGCCGCCCTTGGTCGTGCTGGGCGCGATCATCCTGGGCCTGATCTGCGTGGTCAGCCCGTCCCTGAAACAGATCGCCGGCCTGCACGCCTCGGTCCTGACCCTGGCCTGGGCCGCGCCCGCCGCCTTCGCCTGGATCGCGGTGGACGCCGGGCTCTGCGAGGAGTTCCTTTTCCGCGCCGTCCTGCAGACCCGCCTGGCCGCGGCGCTGAGAAGCGAGACCGGCGCGGTGGTGATCGGCGCCCTGATCTTCGCCCTGGCCCATGCGCCCGGCCTCTTCCTGCGCGGCACGCCCGACACCGACGGCTATTCCACCGACCTCCTGCAGGTCGTGGCCTTCACCATCGCGACCCTCTCGCCGCTGGCCCTCCTGTTCGGCACGCTCTGGGCGCGCACCCGCAGCCTCCTGCTCGTGGTCCTGCTCCACGCCTGCGTCGACGTCCTGCCCTACCTGCCGGACTTCGTGCACACCTGGGTCGGGTAGGGCGCGCCCCGATCACTCCCGCGGCCCGTCGTACGGCCGTCCATAGGCCTCTTCCCACCGACGCTCCTCCTCGTCGTTGCGCGGCGGGATCACCAAGGGTTCGCCGTTGGGGCCTTGGCCGAACTTCACGAGGATGATCTTCAGCGGGCTTTCGTCCTCCGCCTCGTCCTTCCGCACCGCCTCCACCACCAGGGTCTCGCAATATTTGCGCGGCGCCAGGCGCGCCGTCTGCCAGCGGATCACATCGAACTGCAGCCGCGAGACCCAGACGTTCCCGGTCGTCGCCGCCAGCGCCACGTCGCGCGCCTCGTCGAACAGATAGTCCGCCTGCATCCTGCGGGCCTGGACGTACATCTCCTGGAAGTCCTCGTGCCGGCTCACCCAGCGCAGGATGGTGGCGTAGGTCGGCATGGCCGGGTCGCGGCCGATGGCGGTCAGGCTCTCGCCGTGCGCTAGGCGCAGGCAGATGGTCTCGCCGATCTCCCGCCGATAGGTGCTGCCGCGCCCGCGCGGCTGGCGCTCGGCCTCCAGCCGGCCCCAGATGCGCCGGTCCCCCAGCCGCGCCGCCGTCCGCACGGCGCGCAGCGCGCCCATCAGCTTGGCCCCGAAGTCCGGATGCGCCCGCGCCCAGGCCCGCACCGTGTTGCGGCAGGGCATCTGCGGCTCCCGGCAGATCGCCGCGATGGTCTCGCCCGCCTCAACCCGCGCGCAGATCGCCTGGCCCAGCGCCGGCGCGAACTTGCTCTCGCCCGGACGCCACGCCTGGCGCCCGCCTCCATCCACCATGGTCCCGATCCCGCGTCTCGCCGCCCCCGCCGGGCAGGCCCTCGCTGGCCCTAAGCCTTGCTCAAAACGGCGGAAATGGGCGTTATTATACTTGCCGTACCCATACCGTCTGATAAGGTAGCCGTCATAAGGAGTTACCCCGATGTCGGTCCTCAGCGCCCCGCACTTCCACAACGAGAAAGCCGCCTACGCCTACGTGGAGGCCCGCGTGTGGCCGCAGGGTCCGGTTTGCCCGCATTGCGGCGGGTATGAGCGCATCGGCGCGATGGGCGGCAAGTCCACCCGGATCGGCGCGTACAAGTGCTACCAGTGCCGAAAGCCCTTCACCGTGAAGGTCGGGACCATATTCGAAGCGAGCCACGTTCCGCTGCGTCTGTGGCTGCAAGCGATGTTCCTGATGGCCTCGTCTAAGAAGGGCATCAGCTCCAACCAACTGCACCGCACCTTGGGTGTGACCCTCAAGACCGCTTGGTTCATGAGCCACCGCATCCGCGAGGCCATGCGTTCAGGCGACCTCGCGCCGTTCGGTCATGGCGGCGGCATCGTGGAAGCTGATGAGACCTTCATCGGCGTCGAGCCCGGCGAGCCCAAGGCGAAGGCTGGCGGCAACCACAAGATGAAGGTGCTGAGCCTTCTGGACCGCGACACTGGCGCCAAGCGCTCGTTCGTTCTGGACTTCATCAGCGCCAAGGCGATTGGCGAAATCGTCGTCGCCAACCTGAGCCGCGAGGCGATCCTGATGACCGACGAGGCCCGCCATTATGTGAAGCTGGGCCAACAGTTCGCGGGCCATGGCCACACCCACCACGCGGCTGGCGAGTACGTTTCGCGCCTGAACCCGCAGGTGCATACCAACACCGTCGAGGGCTCGTTCTCGATCTTCAAGCGCGGGATGCGCGGCGTCTACCAGCACTGCGGCAAGCAGCATCTGCACCGCTACCTCGCTGAGTTTGACTTCCGGTACTCCAACCGCGTCGCCCTGGGGATTGGTGATGTCGCTCGCGCCGATACCGTGTTGCGGGGTATCGTGGGCAAGCGTCTCACCTATCAAATGTCTAGTGGGCAAGCGTGACGATGAAGAAGCCGAGGAAGCCAACGGACGAGGACGAGGCTCAAAGCCGACGGTTCATTCAGGCCGCAAAGGATCTGGAAGCCGCTGGCGAACTAAACCTCACCGAGGCCGCAGAATCATTTGACAAATTGTCCGACTCGATTTTGCGGCCAGCCGTTGGCAACGTTGCCGCGAACGGCGTTCGCGAAGCTCCTGTAAAAGGGAAGTAATTATTACGCGCTTGCGCTAGGGCGCGCGGACTCTGTAGAGATTTCTTTAGTGGGAGAATCCGGTGGAGCGGGTCAACCAAATTCGTGCCCGTCAAGGGCCGGACGTTGATTTCCTGTGCCCAAACCCCTACTATATGTTGAACCTTCAACGGCGGTTAACCGTTGGGGGTTCAGATCGCAACGGCAACTAGAGGAGCGCCGCCATGACCGATATCGCATGCAAGCCGCTCGCCGATCATATCGCGGAGCGGACCCAAGCCGGGCTCGTGGACATTAAATTTTATGTTCACGATAAGAGCGGCGCTTCCATTCCGAAGGTGTGCGCCGAGGCACAGACCTTGTTTGACGCCGTGAAGAACGGCGCGACTGAGGACTACGCGTTCGACGATCGTCATGAAATGGTCGCTTAGTCTGTCGCCAGGGTTGATCTACCCTTAGAACTTGGTTACCCAGACCGCCTCCAAGCCCTAGCTTCACGCTGGGGCTTTTTGGTTTGGGAACGGCGCCGTGGCGACGATCTTCGAAAAGCTTCGCGTTGTCTTCAGCTGTGCCGAGCGGCTGAATACTGCCATCTGGATGGATGGTCGCGCCCCTGAATATTTATCGATTGCCGAACTGGCCGACTACGTCACCAACCTGACGGGAGTCACCATCACCTTCAAACAGGTAGACGCGGAAACAGACCACATTTGGGGCTGGCTGGAGCGCTACGGACCCGAGGGAAAACAAGCGACTATCTATATCGTGAAGAATATCCCCGAGCGCGCGAAGCCGGCGGTCGCCGCAAAGGAACTTTGTCAACTTCTCCTCGACGAACATGAAGATTGGCAACCTGACGGCCAAGATACCCTGGAGCGCCTAGTCACGCCTCAGGTCGAACTCGATACGCCTGACAATCTGGCGGTGCGCTCGGAGGTCATGGCGGAGCGCCTGTCATATGAAATTCTCTACCCCGTGGAGCTTCGCCGCAAACACGTCGAGGACATAGCGCAGGGAGCCAAGGCGGTGCCCGAGATCGCGGCCGTAGTTAGGCTGACGGTGACGACAGTCGAGATGCTATTGGCCGACAATTATATGCGGTGGGCCACCCGCTGGTGGGAAATCATCTTGGCCGAACACGACGCCAAGGTCGCATCCGCTAACGCCGCCGAGTAGCGGGCATTGCGGTATCCCAATACCTTGTGGTATTGGGATACCTTATGGATCGCGAAGCTCTCCGCCTTGAACTCCTACGCCTGGCGGTAGCGCTGGCGAAGGACGGACCCGAGGCCCTCGAAATTGCGAAGGCCCTGGAAGGCTACGTCAGGCGTCCTTCAGACGCCTGAGCGGGATCGCCACGGCGATCAGGCACTCGGCGTAGGTGTCCAGCAGCCACTTGCGCTCCGCCGTCGCGCTACCAGCCATATTGGTTGTTAGTCTCTTGCCCTCGTTACTGGCGATGATTTCCAGCAACTTGAAGGCCACATGTTCCGGCGTGTTCTCGCCCACGTTCATGATTTTGGCGTCGGCCATTTCTCTGTTCCCGTTCCTGTTTGGATCGGGCGCAACCATAGGGCGCCGAACCCGCACGCGCTACGGGTATGGGTACGGCAAGTATAATAACGCCCGGAAATGTCAAGAACAAAAAAGGAACAACCTGCGCGAACTCTCGGAATTCCAAGTCAGCTTTGCAACGCACCTCCTCACGGTCGCCTATGACCTAAACCGACGCGTGGCGTAGGAAGCGCTACTCAAATGAGTCCCTAGTTCCTGAAATCGAACTATCGGAAATCAATTTAGACACGAAAATACGCAAACATCCCTTCGCGAGGCGCGGCGGGAGGTGGCATGTTGATCCCACGGCTGATCGCCAATTTCGCGCGTCTGGCCGGATTCAATATAGCCGAAATATGATATACGAGCTTTTCTCTCTCTTCATCATCAATATATAGAATTTCTACATTGTTGTATTTTTCCGCTTTTCTATCATTTTTGTTTCCGAACCTTAAGATGTAGCTACGCTGCTCATTAAACGCATAATATGAATTCACCAGAGCGGTCGCCTCATCCTGCTGTAACAATCCAATTTTCTCTAAGTTGCACTCATAGATTTGGAAGAAATTTATTGTCGGAAACCAGGTTGATTTCTCATTCTTGTTTCTTGCTCTCTTTTTTTCTTCCGCCATGACGCGTTGCAGATTTTGCAAGTCCGCAAGTAGTGCAATCCGCAATATTTTGATCTCATGATATAAATCGAGATCTTTCTCGTGTTCACGCTGCGTATCCGCGGTTCGATTCAAATAACCACTCCAAAGAAGTCCCGCGACTACCCCGAAAAAACTCAGTACAGCGGAAATATAGGTGCCGAACTGCTCCCACGCACCGTGTCCGCCAATTGTGACAGATACGTCGTCCACCGCCGCCCCCTCCGTTTGACTACGCCATCATATACGGCCTTGCTTGCAGTACGGAAAATGTTGCCATACTCAATGTACATTTTCTACCCGATGCTTTCTCGGCGGGGTTCGTCCAGCTCAGCCCCGCGCCCCCTTCTGCCCCAGCCCCGCCTCCGCTACCTTCTCGCCCACACATGAGCGTGCTGCATCTTTTGGGAACGGCCGGCGATGGCGGGGCGGAGACCTACTTCGTCGACCTGGTCACCGCGCTCAGGCGCGCCGGCGTGGCCGAGGCCGCGGCGCTGCGCCGGCACGCGGGGCGTGAGGCGGCGCTGAAGGCGGCGGGCGTGCCCGTGAGGGTGCTGGGCTTCGGCGGCCCGCTGGACATCCTGACCCGCACCGCGGCGGCCGGCTACGCCAAGCTGCAGGGCGCGAAGCTGCTGCTGGCCTGGATGAACCGCGCCGCGCGGCACACGCCCAAGGGGCCCTGGGCGCGGATCGGCCGGCTGGGCGGTTACTACAACCTCAAGTACTACGCCGGCTTCGAGGAGCTGGTGGCCAACACCGAGGACATCGCCGAGTGGATCGTGAGCCAGGGATGGCCGGCGGGCCGCGTGCGCTGCATCCCCAACTTCGCCGGCGCGCCCGCGGCGGGGCCGGCGGCGGACCGCGCCGCGCTCGACACCCCGCCGGACGCGCCCTTGTTGCTGGCCATGGGCCGGCTGCATGAGGCCAAGGCGCACGATATCGGCCTGCAGGCGCTGGTCATGCTGCCCGGCGCCTACCTGTGGATCGCCGGCGTCGGGCCGCAGGAGGCCAAGCTGAAGGCCATGGCCGAGGGCCTGGGCGTGGCGGGCCGGGTGCGGTTCCTGGGCTGGCGCACCGACCCGTCCGCCCTCTACCGGGCCGCAGACCTCTGCGTCTTCCCCTCGCGCTACGAGCCCCTGGGCAATGTGGTGAT
Organism: Phenylobacterium sp.; assembly: GCF_004799515.1. Classification (GTDB taxonomy): domain Bacteria; phylum Pseudomonadota; class Alphaproteobacteria; order Caulobacterales; family Caulobacteraceae; genus Phenylobacterium. Next base: position 136,907 of record NZ_SSMX01000027.1, read on the forward strand.
CCAGGCCTGGGCGCACGGCCTGCCGGTGGTGGCCGCCGAGAGCCAGGGCCCCAAGGCGCTGATCGAGGACGGCCGCGACGGCCTCCTGGTTCCCATCGACGACCCCGGCGCCCTGGCCGAGGGCGTGCGCGCCCTGCTGGCCGACCGCCCGCGCGCCGCCCGCTTCGCCGAACGCGGCCTGGGCCGGGTGGCCGCGGAATTCTCGGAAGCCGCGGTCATCGCCCAGTGGAAGGCCCTCTTCGACGACTACGGGGCGGCTTAGAGCATGTGCGGCATCGCGGGCCAGGTCGGCGGGACGGACGCGCGCGCGCAGCCGATGATCGAGGCGCTGGCCCACCGCGGTCCCAACGGCCTCCGCGTCGAGACGAACCCTGCCGCCGCCCTCGCCCACGCCCGCCTGTCGATCATCGACCTGGAGGGCGGCTGGCAGCCGCTGCACGCCGCCGGATCGACCATCGTCGGCAACGGCGAAATCTACAACTACATCGAGCTCGCGCGGGACCATCAGCTGGGCGAGGTCCTTTCCACCGGCTCGGACTTCGAGCCGCTGCTGCATCTCTACGCCCGCGAGGGCGAAGCCGCGTTCACCCGCCTGCGCGGCATGTACGCCTTCTGCCTGGTGGGCGGCGACGGGCGGACCTGGCTCGCCCGCGACCCCTTCGGCATCAAGCCGCTCTACATCATGCAGCACGAAGGCGGCCTGGCCTTCGCCTCGGAGCCCCGGGCCTTCTTCCAGGCGCGGATGATGGGTGCGGCAGCCGACGACGAGGCGGCGGCCGAGCTGCTGGACTTCAACTACACGCTCGGGACCCGCACGCCCTTCCAGGGCCTGCGGCGCCTGGCCCCCGGCGAGGTGATCCAGGTCCGCGACGGCCGCATCGTCGCCAACTGGCGGCAGGCTTGGTTGGTCAAGCCCGCCCCGATTGTCCCGACGAAAGTCGGGACCCAAGCTGAGGCTGCGGTGGCCGCACCCGCCCTGCCAAGCCCCCAACGCCCCATGGGTCCCGACTTTCGCCGGGACGAGCGGGGGTTGATCGATCAGCTCGACGCCGTCCTCGAAGACAGCGTCCGCATCCACCAGCGCTCCGACGTACCCTATGGCCTGTTCCTCTCCGGCGGGATCGACTCCGCGGCCATCGCCACCCTGATGGCGCGGCTGAACGAGCGGCCGGTGACCGCCTTCACCTGCGGCTTCGACGCCGCCGGCGCGGCGGACGAGCGGGCGCAGGCCGAGAAGGTCGCCCGCGCCCTGAACCTCGACTGGCGCGAGACCCGCTTCGGCGAGGCGGACTTCTGGCGCGTCGCCCCGCAGGTCGCCTGGGCGCTCGACGACCCCACCGCCGACTATGCGACCCTGCCGACCTACAAGCTGGCTGAAGCCGCCAAGGGAACCCTGACTGTCGTGCTGACCGGCGAGGGCGGCGACGAGCTGTTCGCCGGCTACGGCCGTTATCGCCGCGCGCTTCGCCCCGCCTGGCTGGGCGGCCGGCCCGCCGAGCCGCGCGGCGCGGACCCGGCCGCCCTGGCGCGCTGGCGGGCGGAGGCGCGCGGGCCGGAGGGCCTGACGCCCCTGCAGCGCGCGCAATGGGCCGACATCCAGACCTGGCTGCCCAACGACCTCCTGCTCAAGCTCGACCGCTGCTTGATGGCGCACGGGCTGGAGGGCCGCACGCCCTTCCTCGACCCGGCGGTGGCGGCCTTCGCCTTCCCCCTGGCCGACCGGTTCAAGGTGCGCGGCCGCTATGGCAAGTGGCTGCTGCGCAAGTGGCTGGAGCGCCATTGCCCCGCCGCCGAGCCCTGGGCGCGCAAGCAGGGCTTCACCGTGCCCGTCGAGGCCTGGATCGCGCCCAAGGCCGGCGACATCGCCCAGCGGATCGGCAAGGTCGACGCCGTCCGCCGCCTGCGCCCCGACGCCGCCGAGGCGTTCCGGTCGGAGACCTCGGGCCAACGCTGGCCCCTGCTGTTCTTCGCGCTCTGGGCCCGCATCCACCTGGAGGGCGCGACGCCCGCCGAGGCGTTGGAAAGCGTGGCGGGTGCAATTTAGACCGTCATCCTCCGGTCAGCCGCAGGCTGATCCGGGGGACCCAAGCTGAATCGCCTACGCGCCCAACGCCGCTTGGGTCCCCGGATCGCCTCTTCGGGCGACCGGAGGATGACGTCTATGCTCAAGCCACCGTCACCCCGTACCGCGCCCCGATCTCCGCCACCGTCGTCTCGAATTCCTCGACCGTCTCGCGGATGATCTGGGCGACGGGCTTGACGCTGTCGATCCGCCCGGCGACCTGGCCCGACAGCGCGATCGACGCCTCCATGTCGCCGCCGAAGTAGAGGTCCAGCGCGCGGCCGAACTCGCCCATGATGTTCTCCGGCGGCGCCTTCTCGTACTCGGTGGTCTTCTCGGTGCGCAGCGCGCGCAGCGCGGGTCCAGGCCCGAACCGGTTCAGGAAGACCGTGTCGGTCTCCTTCGCGCCCACGATCATGTCCTTCCAGTTCTGGTGCACCGGGCTCTCGGCGGCGGAGACCATGCGGGTGCCCATCTGCACGCCCTCGGCGCCCAGGGCGAAGGCCGCGGCCATGGTGCGCCCGTCGGTGATGCCGCCCGCGGCGATCACCGGCACGCCGACCTTGGAGCAGACCAGCGGCAGCAGGACCATGGTCGAGACCTCACGGGCGTTCTTGAACCCGCCGCCCTCGCCGCCCTCCACCACCAGGCCGTCGACGCCGGCCTCGATGGCCTTCATGGCCGCGGCCAGCGACGGCACCACATGGAAGACGGTCAGGCCCCGGCCCTTCAGCGCCTCGCAATAACGATTGGGATCCCCCGCCGAGGTGGTGACGAACCTGACGCCCTGGTCGGCCACGAAGGAGACGATGTCCGGGTCGCGGACGAAGGCCTGGGCGACGTTGATGCCCCAGGGCTTGTCGGTCAGCCCCTTCATCTTGACCACCTCCTCGCGCACCTCGTCGAGTCGGCCGGAGGAGGTCTCGATGATGCCGAGGCCGCCCGCGTTGGACACCGCCGACGCCAGCTGCGCCCGGGCGATCCAGCCCATCGGCGCCTGGACGATGGGGTACTGCACGCCTAGCAGCTCGGTGATGCGGTTCTTCATTCTCTGACTCCCTTGGCGCTCGTTGCGATCAACCCCAACAGTCGTCATCACCCGGCTTGTCCGGGCGACCCAAGCGGCGTGGGCGATGACCTCCCTGGGCTTGGGTCCCCCGGATCGCCTCTTCGGGCGACCGGAGGATGACGGTCGTGGAGTGGTCTGGAGCGCTCCCCTATTTGGCCTTCATGGTGTTGTTGGACCGGTCGGCGTCCGGCAGGCGGTGATCCGGGTCGACGGTCGCCTCGGCCACCGCGCCGCCGTCGATGGGATAGGTGTGGCGGCCGGTCTGCATCCAGGTCTCCACCGGGATCCTGATGTCGCGGGTCTTGCCGTCCTTGAAGGTGACCCGCAGCATCGCCGGCAACACCAGTTGCCCGCGGTTCTCCACCGTCACTGAGGCCCCCTTGGCCGGGTCGTTGACGACCTCGGTCACGGCCATGTCGTGGCTCCAGTTGTTGAGGAAATAGCCGCGCCAGAACCAAGAGAGGTCCTCGCCGCCGGCGCTCTCCATCTCGCGGAAGAAGTCGCTGGGCTTCGGGTGCTTGAACGCCCAGTCGGCGATGTACTTTCGGAACGCCGGGTCGAACCGCTCGGGACCCAGGATGTCCTCGCGCAGCAGGGTGAGCCCGAAGGCGGCTTTGAAGTAGGTCACCGGGTGGCGGTACTTCTCGCGGATGGTGTCGCCCCGGCTCATGATCACCGGCGCCTCGGGGTCCTTGATCAGCTCGGCGATCTGGTCGGCGGGCGTGCCCTTCGCATCGGGCGCATATTCCCCGTCGCGCTTGGGCCCATAGACGCCGTTCTCGAAGTCGTCGGACTCGTAGACGTCGATGAAGGTGTTGATCCCCTCGTCCATCCAGGCGTCGCGCCGCTCGTCGGAGCCCACGATCATCGGGAACCAGGAGTGGCCGATCTCGTGCGCCGAGATGAAGAACAGGGTCTTCGACTTATCGTCGATGCCGTCGAAGACGATGCCTGGATACTCCATGCCGGTGGCCGGGCCCGCGACGTTGATGGCGTTCGGCCAGGGATATGGATACCAGCGCTTGGAGAACCGCTCGACGGCGTCCTTCATATATTCGGTGGAGCGGCTCCAGCCCTCCTGGCCGACGCTTTCCGGCGGATAGACCGACTGGGCGACCGAGGTCTTGCCGCCCGGCAGGTTGATCTTCGCCGCGTCCCAGACAAAGGCGCGGCTGGCGGTGAAGGCCACGTCGCGGGTCGAGGTCATGTGGAAGCGCCAGGTCTTGGTCGCCCCGTTGGCGGGCGGCGTGGCGGCCACCTCCTCCGGCGTGCGGATCAAGACCGTCTTGTCGCTGGCCTTGGCGCGGTCGAAGCGCGCCCGCTGTTCGGCGCTCAGCACCTCGCCCGGGTTCGTGAGCGCGCCGGAGCCGGCCACGATCATGTCGGCCGGCACGGTCACCGCGTAGTCGAAGTCGCCGTACTCCAGGTAGAATTCGTTCGCGAGGTATGGCAACGTGTCCCATCCGCGCAGGTCGTCGAAGACCTGCAGCCGCGGATACCACTGCGCCAGATCGTAGATGTCGCCAGACTTGTTGGTGTTCCACGCCATCCGCCCGCCGAACAGGCCGGGGATGGTGAAGTGGTAGCGGATGGTGACCTTCACCTGGCCGCCGGCGCCCTTCACCGCCGCGGGCAGGTCGACGCGCATCCGGGTGTCGGAGACCACGGTGTTCGCCGCTTGGCCGCCGACCGTCACCGCGTCGATGATATAGCCCTCGGTGGATTGTTTGGGATCGACGCGCCGGCCGCCGGACATGGCGTAGCCGCGGCTGTCGCGGCGGTAGAGGTTCTGGTCCATCTGGAACCAGAGGAAGCTTAAGCTCTCGGGGCTGTTGTTGGTGTAGGTGACCGTCTCCTCGCCGGAGAGCACGTGGGCGGCGGTGTCGATCTTCGCGGCGATGTTGAAGTCGGCGCGGTTCTGCCAGTAGGCCGGGCCGGGCGCGCCGGAACCGGTGCGGATCGTGTTAGCCGGCAACGGCAAGGTCAGCGGCCCGAAGGTCTTCAAGGGGTCGTAAGGCGCCGCCGGCGTCTGGGCGTGGGCGGAGGCCGCCAGGACGGAGGCGGCGGCCAGCAGCAGGATCGAACGCAAAGGAATCCCCCGGAAGAGCTTGAGCGCGGCATCTGGCGCCCAAGGCGCCGGTCCCGCAAGGGCGCGCGGGCTAAAGCCCGAGCCGAGCCGCAACCTCTTCGCCCAATGCCAGCGACGAGGTCAGCCCCGGGCTCTCGATGCCGAATAGGGCGACGAGGCCGGCCAGCCCGTGCATCGAGGCGTCATCGATGCGGAAGTCCGGCTGCGGATCGTCGGGGCCGTGCAGCTTGGGGCGGATGCCGGCGTAGTCGGGGGTCAGCGCTTCCTCCGGCACGGCGGGCCAGAACTTGCGGATATAGGCGGTGAAGTCGGCCCGCGCGGCCGGGTCGACGCTGTAGTCCAGCGCGTCCACCCAGAAGAGGTTCGGCCCGAACACCGCCTGGCCCCCCAGGTCGCGGCGGTAGTGGGTCCCGAGGGCCCCGTGGATCGGCGGCGGGTAGATCAGCCGGGAAAAGGGCGCCTTACCGGCCAGCCGGAAGTAGATGCCCTTGCCGTAGAAGGCCTTGGGGATCTCCGCGGCGGGGAAGCCCTCGATGCTGGCCGCCGCGTCCTGAGCGAAGAGGCCGGGCGCGGTCACCAGGTAGCGGCAGGTCAGCGTCGCCGCCTCCGCCCCGCCGGCCCGCACCGAAAAGCCGCCGCCTTCCAGCGGGGTCGCGCCCTCGAAGGGCGTCGAAGTCACCACCGCCCCGCCGCCGGCCTGGATCTCGCCCTCCAGCGCCAGCATATAGCCGTGGCTGTCGAACACCCCGCTCTGCGGCGACAGCAGCGCGCCATAGCAGTGCAGCTGCGGCTCCATGGCCAGCGCCTGGGCGGCCGTGAGCTCCTCCATGCCCTCGACGTCGTTGGTGCGCGCCTGCTCCAGGATGGGGCCCAGGCGGCCGACCTCCTCGGGGCTGGTCGCCACCACCAGCTTGCCGCAGCGGTCGTAGTCTACGTGGTGCGCGTCGCAGAAGGCGTAGAGGGCGCGCCGGCCCTGGACGCACAGCCGCGCCTTCAGCGATCCGGTCGGATAGTAGAGCCCGCCGTGCGCGACCTCGGAGTTGCGCGAGGAGACGCCCTGGCCGATGGCCGCCTCCTTCTCCAGCACCGCCACCGCCAGGCCGCGCCTGGTCAGCGCATAGCCGGTCGCCAGGCCCACGGCGCCCGCGCCCACCACCACCGCGTCGAAGTCGAAATCCGCCATGACCCTGGCCTAGCGCGGAAGGCCGGAGAGCGAAACCTTCCCGTCGTCATCCTCCGGTCGGCCGCAGGCTGATCCGGGGGACCCAAGCTGCCTCGCCGACTGGCCACTCAGCTTGGGTCCCCCGGATCGCCTCTTCTGGCGACCGGAGGATGACGGGAAGTGGGGAATGCGGGTAGCGTCCGCGCGCAGACCTCGGGAGGGACGATGCGCAGGATTCTCGGACTGGCGGCCGCCATGGCCCTGACGGCGGCGGGCGCCGCCCAGGCCCAGGTCTCCCTCGACCCGAACCATCCCACGCCCATCGCCGCGATCCTGGCCTGGCGCGGCGAGGAACAGGCCAAGGGCTTCCGCGACATCGAGCACATCTACAAGACCCACACCATCAAGCGCGGGACCCACGTCCATCCCCTGCCGCTGGCCGCCCACCAGATCGCGCCCACCGTCACGATCGACGGCAAGGCCCTGAGCATCGACCAGTACATGGCGGCCCAGCGCGCCTCCGGCCTGCTGGTGGTGAAGGACGGCAAGATCGTGCTGGAAAAGTACGCTCTCGGCCGCAAGCCCACCGACCGCTGGACCTCATTCTCCGTCGCCAAGTCGATGACCTCGACCCTGGTCGGCGCGGCGATCCAGGACGGCAAGATCAAGTCCATCGACGACCCGGTCACCCGCTACATCCCCGACCTGAAGGGCAGCGCCTACGAGGGCGTCACCGTGCGCCAGATGCTGATGATGAGCTCCGGCGTGCAGTGGAACGAGGACTACACAGACCCCGACTCCGACGTCGCCAAGGCCGGCAACTCGGTCACCGAGCCCGGCGTCAACCCGATGGTCAGCTACCTGCGCAAGCTGCCCCGCGCGCATGCGCCGGGCTCGACCTTCCACTACAACACCGGCGAGACCGACCTGGTCGGCGTGCTGGTCTCCAAGGCCACCGGCGAGACCCTGGCGCAGTACGCCTCGGAGAAGATCTGGAAGCCCTACGGCATGGAGCAGGACGGCGCCTGGATGGTCGATCCCGGCGGCCAGGAACGCGGCGGCACCGGCATCTCCATGACGCTGCGCGACTACGCCCGCCTGGGCCTGTTCATCGAAGGCGGCGGCGTGGCCGCGGGCAAGCCCGTCGTCCCGAGCTGGTGGGTCGCTGACGCCACCAAGCGCGAGATCGACAACGGCGCGCCCGCGCCCGGCGGCTACGGCTACTTCTGGTGGGTCCGCGAGAACGGCTCCTACGAGGCCGTCGGCATCTTCGGCCAGGCGATCACGACGTTCCCGAAGGAGCACCTGATCGTCGTCCAGAACTCCGCCTGGCCCGCGGCGACCGACAAGGGGCTGAGGGCACAGTACAACGCGATGCTGGACGCGGTGCGGGCGGCGGTGAGGTAGGGGTGAGCATAGCCTCCTCTCGACTTGCATCTGTTAGTTGTTCGCCTAACGTGAAGTTCCGAGCAAACTCATGGTGAGAACTACGTGACCGCGCGCCGCGTCGCCGCTGCTGTCTTGCTCCTGGTAGCCGCGGTAACGTTCTTCGTCAGCGGCGACAACACAACTATTCGAATTCTCGGCGTTCTCTGCGCTTTGGCCGGTGCCGGTCTCTCGGCCCCCCGATCACCGCTTCAACGGTCAGCGCGGCCTCTTGTATCGACAGAGGCTGATGTGAAAGCGGCCTCACGCAAACGCCACCGCATCCTAGTAGTCGGAGCGCTGATCTTTGCCTCCTACGCAACCCTCCGGATCACGTTGCCCTACGTGTTGCCCCATATGTCTCAAACCGGAATCCTACCAATATTGGCTGTGTTGGCATTTTTCCTCGTAGGGATGGCGCTGCTCGTTTGGCTCATGGTTTTCGCTGCCAATAGGCAAGGCTGAACTCCGCATCGGATCGATGGGCATTTGGGGGCCAAGGCCACCCCGCGCCTTAACACCATGCCGGCCAGTTTGCTCTGGGCCCGGGCTTGGTCAAGGACCGGCCCCTGGCCGGCCGCGGAGCGGCGAGCGCTTTGCCCTCGTCCTTGAGCAAGCCCGGGCCCAGAGCTCCAATCTCGCCATGGGGTTGAAGGCTTCCTCCGCATCCAAGGATGCGAGATCTAACAACAGCCTGCTCCCCCAATCCTGCATAGCTGGCCTGCGAAGTTTGCTTCTAGGCGCCCCTGTCGAAACGGGCCGATGCTGCGGCCTCCTCTTCCGTGCGGGACCCAGACCCCATGACCCCTCGCCCAGCCTCCGCAGCGCCTGCGCCCGACCATCTCGTCGCCGAGGTCGCCGGTCCGCCGTTCGTGCCGTCGGAGGCCGCCGCGGCCATCGTGCTCGGCGTGCTGGCGCTGCTGATCTCCGGCCTGTTCGGCCTCCTGCTGGCGGCGCTGTCGGAGGAGGGCCGGCTCTCGGCGTCGGGCATCGGGCTCACCGCCATGCTGGAGGCGCTGACCACCGGGGTGGTGACCGGCGCGGCGGGGATCGTGCTGAAGCCGGTGCGGCTGCGCACCGTCGCCGTGATCGCCACCCTGGTCCTGGTCGCCATCGACCTCGCCACGGTGCGCGCCAGCGGAGCCGGGGTGCTGCTGGTCAGGGCCCTGGCCGGCGTGCCGGAGGGCGTCCTCCTGTGGATCTCCATCGGCTTCATCTCGCGCACCGCCACGCCGGAGCGCTGGGCGGCGATGCTGTTCACCGGCATGGGCCTGACCCAGCTCGCCGCCGCCACCGGGCTCTCGGCCCTGGTGCTGCCGCGCTTCGGCGCGAACGGCGGCTATGTGGTGGTGGCGGTCGGCGCCGCGCTCTGCCTGCTGGTCGCGCCCTTCCTGCCGCGCAGCCTGGGCGCCTCGGCCGCCGGCGGAGAGACCTCCGGCTCGCCGCCCCTGCGTGGCTGGGTGGCCCTGGCCGGCACCCTGGTCATGGCCGGCGCCCTGACGGCGGTGGCGGTCTATGTGGTGCCGCTGGCGCAGCAGGCGGGGCTCAGCGTCGGGGTGGGACGCACGGCGGTCTCCGTCTCCCTCGCCTGCCAGATGATCGGCGGCGTGCTGGCCACCATCCTGGCCGGGCGCGTCCGCTACATCACGGTCTTCTGGGTCTGCGGGGCGGTGTTCGCGGCCACCTGGGGCGTCTACGCCATCCACGCGCCGGCCTGGCTGTTCATCGGCATGAGCGGGGCGGCCGGCCTCGCCGCCTTCGTCGCCGGGCCCTTCCTGGTGCCGATGACTGTGGAGGCCGATCCTTCGCGCCGGGCCGCCATGCAGAGCGGGGCGGTGCAGCTCCTGGCCGGCGCCTTCGGTCCCCTGCTCGCCGCCCTGCTGGTCAGCGACCGCGACGTCCACGGCGTGCTGATCCTGGGCTTCGTGCTGCAGGCCATCGGCCTGGCCGTGGCCACCGTCCTGCACCGCACCGGCCAGACCGGCCGCGCCCCCGGCCTACTCCCGGAACCATCCGCCTAGCACGCAGGCCGTCTGGCCGTCGTGCAGGGTGACGGTGGCGGGCCGCCGGTAGCCCGGTTCGAGCTCCTGCGTCCGGCCGCCCACAGTGACCGACAGCCGCGTGGGCTCGGTGAACTGACAGACGAAGTCGGGCTTGCGGTCGAAGGCGCCGTGCTGCGGGATCGAGGCGCAGTCGGCGGCGCCGAACAGATAGCCGAAGGTCGCCCCGCCATAGCTGAAGCGGTGCGGATCGCGGTGCAGGGCGATCTCTTTCCAGCTGTGCGTCGCCGCGGGACAGGCCGGCCCGCGGATCGTCCAGGCGTCCTTCATCCCCTGCTTGTGCGACCACAGCGCATAGAGCGCCCCCAACGGGACCGCCGCGGTCAGAAAGACCACGCTGGCGACCATGAAGGTCCCCGTGGCGCCGCGGCGCGGCTTGCGGACGATCTCGGCTGCGATGGACACGGTGGGACGCCGGCTGGTTTACATCTGTAGCTCTGGAGAAATTACAGATGTAGCCCAGCGAGTCAATCGGTCCGACGGCCGGTTCAGGCCGGCTCCAATACCTTCGCATCGGCCTTTTCCCAGCGGCCCCACAGCGCCTTCTCCTCGGCCTTGGCGGGGGCGACGGAGGCCTCCTTGATGTGGCCGTAGCCGCGGATCTTCTGCGGGATGGCGGCGATGCGGACGGCGGTCTCCAGGCGCTCCGGCGTCAGGCCGGCGGTCAGGCGGTCGAGGCCGGCCTCATAGTCGGCGATCAGGCCGCGCTCCATCTTCCGTTCGGCGGTGTAGCCGAAGAGGTCGAGCGCGGTGCCGCGCAGGCCTTTCAGCCGGGTCAGCAGCGGGAAGGCGGCGTCCAGCATCCAGCCGCTGAAGGCGATCTTCTTCGGCCGGCCGTCCTTGCCCTTGCGCGCGATCATCGGCGGGGCCAGCCAGACCTTGGTCTTGCCGCCCTTGAAGGTCTCGTTGCGGTAGGCCTGGAAGCGGCCGTCCGTATAGAGGCGGGCGACCTCGTACTCGTCCTTGTAGGCCATCAGCTTGTAGAGGTTGACGGCCACGGCGCGGGTCAGGGCCTCGGACGTCCCACCTTCCGGCCCTAGCTTCGCCTCGGCGGCCCGCACCTGGGCCACGCGGTCGGCGTAGCGCTTGGCGTAGGCCGCGTTCTGGTAGGCGGTGAGCTCGGCGGTGCGCCGGGCGATCAGGTCGTCCAGCGGCATGGTCTCCGGCGTCGGCACGTCGTCCTCCCGCTTGCCGCGGAAGGCCGGGTCGGCGGCGGCCTTGCGGCCCAGCTCGAAGGCCTGCAGGTTGGCCTCGGCGTCGACGCCGTTCAGCCGGATCGCGCGGTAGAGCGCGCGGCTGGAGACCGGCACCACGCCCTTCTGCCAGGCGAAGCCCAGCATGATCATGT
>NZ_SSMX01000028.1 GCF_004799515.1 Phenylobacterium sp.
TGGCCGGTGTAGTTGGCGGCGTGAGTCCACCAGGGGGTGTCGACGGCCCAGGGCATGATGGTGCCGACCTTGATCTCCGTGTCGCCCGCGAGCTTCAGCTCCTCGTTGAGGCTGCGGCTGAGGCTGAGCACGCCGGCCTTGGTCGCGGCGTAGGTGTTCTGCAGGGCGAGCGGGGTCTCGCTGTCCACCGAGCCGGTGTTGATCAAGGTGCCGTAGCCCTGGCTGCGGAACTGCCGCAGCGCCGCGTGCGCGCCGAAGATCAGACCCTTGAGGTTCACATCCACCACCCGCGCGTGGTCTTCGATCGGAATGTCCCAGAAGTAGCCCAGGGCGCCGATCCCGACATTGTTGATCCAGACATCGATCCGCCCGAACTGCGCCACCGCGGCCGCGGCCAGGGCGCTCACCGCGGCGGGGTCGCTGACCTCGGTCTCGATGGCCAGCGCCGCGCCACCGGAGCCCTCGATCTCGCTGACCACTTCATCGAGCAGCGCTTTTCGGCGCGCCGCGACGACGACTTTCGCACCCTCGGCGCCAAGCTTCAGGGCCGTGCCGCGCCCGAAGCCGCTGGACGCCCCAACGATCACAACAACGAGGTCTTTCAGGCTCTTGGGGCGGTCGGTCATTCGCATTTCTCCAGCAAGGAAACTGGAACCGCCTAAGGCCGACTTGGTTCAGTCAGCTCAGCTTGCAATGACGCCGGTGTCCTTATCTCAGGCGTCCCGACAGACCGCCAACGGAGACGACATGGCTACCGGCTGGGCGCACGAAGGCGCCGTCCTGGATCAGATCGAAGACACCATCACCGATGGCGTTCTGACCGCCCGCGCCCGCCTGCCCATGGGCGAAGGCGCTGAGCACTGCGTGGAGTGCGGCGAGGACATCCCAGAGGCCCGTCGCAAGGCCCTGCCTGGTGCGCGGACGTGTGTCAGCTGCCAGTCCGGCCGCGATAGCCGCATCGTCCTGGTCGGCATCAACCGCCGCGGCAGCAAGGACAGCCAGCTGCGCTGACGGCCTTCAGCGGGCCTCGAACGACGCCCCCTCACAAGAGACAAGGAAGCAGAACATGGAGCCGATGAAGCCCATGGCGCCGATGAAGCCGATGGAGCCGCTGAAGTTCGATCCGCCCTGGTGGCCGGAAGAGCTCGGCCAGGCTGCTTCAAGCGGCGCCCAGAACGGGTGGCGATACGCCTTCTTCCCCGAAAAGCGCCGCCTGCTCATCGAGCAGGACGGCAAGAAGGCCGTGTACGACAGCGCCGATCACCAGATTTCGGGCGTCGCCCAGCAATCGGGCGGTTCGTCATCGCTGGTGTTCACCAGCCTATCTGGCCCGGTGTCGCTCGACAGCCTGCGTCGCGCTGAGAGCCGCTAACGCGACGTCTCCTTATTCAGGGCCCGGCCCTTGGGCCGCCATCCACTGAGCGGCCGTCGTGAGCATTGCGGTCAGGACCTCGGGGTCCTTACGGCCCGTGCGCGCCGGGACATGGAAGGCGTGGTCGGCATCGTCGATCAGATCCAACGTGGCGCGATCATTGAGCCCTGCCAGCGTCTGGCGAAGGAGATCGAGCTGGGCGAGCGCATCGTTCGAGCCCTGCACGAAGAGCATGGGGACACCGACATCCGCCAGATGCTCCGCGCGCGTCACCGAGGGTTTGCCGGCGGGATGCAGCGGGAAGGCGAAGAAGACCAAGCCCCTGACGCCGGCCAGCGGCGCGAGGGCTTGAGCCTGTGAGGTCATGCGGCCGCCGAAGGATCGGCCACCGGCAAAGAGCGGCGCACCCTCAGCCCGGTTGCGCGCCTCTGCGACAGCCGCCCGAACGGCTGCATGGGCGATCGCCGGCCCGTCGGGGCGCCTGCCGCCCTTTTCCATGTAGGGGAACTGGTAGCGCAGGGTCGCAACGCCGAGGGCCTCGAGCCCGTCGGCGATCGCCACCATGGACCGGTGGGTCATCCCAGCCCCGGCCCCATGCGCCAAGACCAGGCAGGCCGACGGCGCGACCGGCGTCTGCCAGAGGGCCGAGACCTCGCCGGCCCCGGAAACCTCGATCGCCAAGGGCGTTGTGCTCATGTGCGCGATGATCCCGTCAGGCTTGGCCGCCGCTAGCTTCGCTGACGAACCGCGCCGGGCGCAAGGCTGACCGCGTCCGCAGCGGACGCCGTTTCGCGCCGCTTCTCGATTTCATACGACAGCCAACGCAGGCCCATGCCCGCGACGGACGTCGCCATGCCGGCGAAGAGCGCCGGCAGCAGGCCGGCCTTCTCCGCGCCCGGATAGGCGGCGACGCCGAGCAGGGCGACGCTCGCGCAAGACACGACATACCCGATCGTCTTGATGACCTCAGGCCGCATGCTCCCCTCCGAGGTTTGCGGGCTCTCCTGGCCCGCCCACTATTTCTTGACGTGTTCCGGCTTGCCCTTGCGCTTGGTGTGGGCGAACTCCTCGAGCTGCTTTTCGCTCATGGACTCCGCCATTTGCTTGGACGCGCCCTTGAGCTCGCTCTTGGGCGTGTCGCCACGCTTGGCGGACAGGGCCGCGCCGGCGGCCTTCTGCTGGGCGGCGGATTTGGCGGGCATGAAAACCTCCTATGGCTGACGATTTTCGATCAACGCCGAACCCTTCAGCGAGTTCAGCCGGGCCCTCCGCGCCGGTGAACTCCTCGCCGCAGAGGTGAAACGGATCGAGCCGACCAGGCGGCAACGCTCGCTGCTGGGACGAGGCCTGGTCGCGCCAGGACCGCCGCGCCACCTCGTTAGAGGATGATCGTCTCCGCCTCCTGGGTCAGCCGGTCGCAGACCTTGAAGTCACGCCGGCGGAAGGCCGCCGCCGCCGCCCGGCGCAGCAACAGGTGCGCGGCCGCCGGATAGCGCCGACGAAGCTTGGCCGCCCATAACTCGGCCTCCGACGCATCGACCTTGATGTCGGCTTCCCGCGCCTGGATCATCCGGCTGGCCTCCGGCAGGGCCGGCCAGGCCATCAGGAACTGCAAGCCCCGTTGGAAGTCGGCATGCTCGGCGGCATGGGCGAAGGCGCGGCCTTCGGCCTCCACGTCGTCAAAACCCGTGAGGCGTGTCGTGAAATCCCGCGCGCGGCTGGCGTCCAGCGTGCGCTCGAAGGAGGCCCACCGTACAGCCTGGGCGGCTTCGGTGTCGCCGGCCCGCTCCAGGTAGTCGATCCAGGCCGTTTCCCAATCGAAGTCCGGCGCGGGAAGACGACCCGTCCGGCCGGGTGTCGGAGCCGCGCGGCGCAGCACATCGCCCGCCGCCTCCACCTGACCTGCGGCCATGTAGCGCCGAGCCAGCTCGACCGAAATCGCGGGCGTGGCCAAGGCCTCCGCCGGGTAGGTTTCCCGGAACGCTTCCACGTCGCCGGCGGCGTCGGCCAGATGCCGCATCACTGTCAGCCAGCCCGCTGCCCGCTCTTGGCGCGCCCGCCCCAGCTCAAGGGCGATCAGCGCCACGGCCCGGGGGACGGGCTCCAGGGTCGCTGGCAGCCAGTCGGCCCAGGTCTGCGGTCGCGCAGCGATAGCCTCCACCAGCCGATCGGCGGCCATTCGCGGATCATGGGCAGCCAGCAGCCGACCAAGGTCGCCCGCAGCATGGAGGTAGACCGCCGCCATCGCGTCATCGCGGCCGTGAAAGCGGCGTGCGACCGGCGTCGATGTCTCCAGGAACTGCCACAGCCGCTCAAGCGCCGCGCTGCGGTCGAGGCCGGCGAGGCGCTCGGCGATCAGCCCGCGCAAGGCGTCGAGGTCGCGGATCACGGCGGGTTTCTGCCGCCAGGTCACCTGGCCGCGACTGGTCTCCAGGGTCGCCAGGCGCTTGTCGACCTGCGGGACCAGGTGCTCAGCACCCTGCTCGGCGGCGACCTCCATGCGTAGGCGCCGCTTCAGGTCGGGCCGGGTGTCGGCGACGCCCAGCAGGATGTCGGCGAGCCGGTCCGCGCCGAGCCCCGCGAGGTTCTCGCGTTTGAGGGTCTTTCGGCTGGCGACGGAGGGTCGCTTCATCGGTCCAAGCTGCGCTGCATCAGCGGATCAACGCTTGTTCGGCCGCGCCGTTCAGCCGACGCCTCGCCTCGTGGGCCAGTTGCGGCTCGGCGGGCGTGACGGCTGGCGGGGCCGCCGGGGCCCGGGTAAGCGTGGGCGAATGGTGCGATCAGTGACTCTTCCAGATCAGACGGCGGCCCCCGCGCTCGGCCAAGGCACGTGGCGCCTGGGGGAAGACCCGCGGTCGCGTCAGCAGGAGATCACCGCCCTGCGCGCCGGCGTCGAGCTCGGCATGAGCTTGATCGACACCGCTGAGATGTATGGCGACGGGGCCGCCGAGACCCTGCTTGGCGAAGCCTTCGCCGGCGCTCGCGACCAGATCTTCCTGGTCAGCAAGGTCTATCCCCAGAACGCGGGCCGCGGACGTATCGAACGCGCCTGCGAGGCAAGCCTGCAACGTCTGAAGACCGATCACCTCGACCTCTACCTGCTCCATTGGCGAGGGCAGGTCCCGCTCGCCGAGACCATCGAGGGCATGGACGCCTTGATGCGGGCTGGGAAGATCCGGCGATGGGGGGTCAGCAATTTCGACGCCGGCGATATGGACCAACTCGTCCGAGCCGGCGGCGAGTCCTGCGCCACCAATCAGGTCCTCTACAACGTCACGGAGCGGGGCGCCGAGTTCGACCTGCTGCCTCAGCTGCGCAAACGCGCCATTCCGACCATGGCCTATAGCCCGGTCGGACAGGGTCGTCTGCCGCAGTCCCCTGCCCTCTCGGCGGTCGCCAAACGGCACGGCGTGACGCCCTCCCAAGTCGCGCTCGCCTGGGTGCTTCGCGATCCGACGGTCATCGCGATCCCGAAGGCTGCGGACGTGGCGCACGTCGAGGCCAACCGCCGGGCCCTGGATTTGATGCTTACGGCCGAAGATCTCGCGGCGATCGACGCGGAGTTCGCGCCCCCTACGCGCAAGACCCGTCTGGCGATGCTCTGACGCTATCAGCGCCGCCCTCAGGCCCGGCGGACCGATACCACGCCGCGTAGGCCGTCGTGCGCGCCATCCGCCTGGTGAGGTCCGGCGCACCATCCAGCCACCACACGGGCCCGCGTTCGCCCAAGCCGACCTTGGCTGCCTCAACCCTGGACCCGGCATCCGCCAGAGCCGGGTGGTCGGCACGCCGGCGCGCAGCTCCAACATCCCGCCGCGCCGTCATGAGTTCGTGCACCAGCCGGGCGCGCGCCTCCGGGGCCAGACCTGGGTTGCTTGCCCGCCAAAGACGGCCGCGGACGACGATGTATCGCCCGTCCGGCGTAAGCAGCGGCGGTCTCGCCTCGGCCTTTCGGCGGGACGCCGCGGACCCGTGATCAGGCGGGGATCGGCTCAAAGGTCCCCGGCGCCGTCATCTTTATGGTGAGGCCCTGATCGACCCAGGCGCGCTGGACGTGACCGCGCAATTGCCGCTCGACCATGCCCGCGATCATCGCTGTCCCGAAGCCTTTCCGAGGCTCTGCGGGCGGAGCCGGGCCGCCAACCTCGCGCCAGCTGAGCTCGAAGGCGCCATATTCGGGGCCACGCGCCCACCGCACCTCGACACTGCCGCCGGGCACCGAAAGCGCGCCATGATTGACGGCGTTGTCGACCAGCTCGTGGATGACCAGGGCGACGGGCTGCACGGCGATCGCTGACACCATCAGTTCAGGGCCATCCAAAGCGATGCGCTCTGCACGACCTCGCTCAATTTGCTGGCGGATGATCTCCTCCAGGCTGACCTCCTGCCAGCCCCGTTCGGCCAGGAGAGAATGGGCGCGGGCCAACACCTCCACCCGCTCCTGGATGGCGCGGGCATAGCGGACAGGCTCATCCGAACGGCTCAGGCGGACGATACCGCCGACCACAGCCAGGACGTTTCTCGAGCGGTGATCGACCTCTTTCAGAAGCCGGTGCTCGGCCGCTTCCAGGCTTTGAACCTTGCGCAGCTCGGTGACGTCGATCTGGGAGCCGAACACATAAAGCAGCTTCCCGTCGTCGTCGTGCACCGGGCTGAGGCCAAGCTGGTTCCAGAAAGCCGAGCCGTCCTTGCGATAGTTGAGAATTTCGACTTCGATCTCCCGCTCCTCCCGCATGGCCTCGCGGATCGCGGAGATCGCCTCGGCGGAGGTGCCCTCGCCTTGCAGGAAGCGGCAGTTGCGACCGATCACCTCGTCGGCGCTGTAGCCCGTCAACTTAAGGAACGCCCGGTTCGCCAGGACGATGGGACTGTCCGGCTGGCGGGGGTCGCAGACCACCATCGGCATGCGGGTACGCTCGACCGCCACAGCGGCCAGCGCGTTGCGATCCGCCAGAACTTGGGCCGCGGCGGCCGCGGGGCGGTCGCCGTGCAGGGAAGAAGAGTGTCGGGCGTCGTCGGCCAAGCGCTTACTCACTGAAACATCCGGAAGTTTTCAACGCGCGTTCGGTCGCCGGGTTCGCGCGCCGCCGCAGAATCTAAGACCGTCTTGGGCGTGCTGGTCGCCCGCGACGGGCGCCAGGGGACGTCGGTTTGGCCGCCTCTGGCCGCGAGGGTCGCCGCGTCCCGACTTTTCCCCGCACGTCGATCCAAGTGGGCGCATGGTCGCTGGCGCCGTCGAGCCCTCGGACGTCGCGCGAAACTCCGGCTGTCCTAAGCCCCTCCGCCAGGGTCGGACTTAGCAGTAGGTGATCGAGCCGCATGCCACCGATGACGCAGGTAGCCCCAGAACGTCCAAAGCGGACCCTCGGGCTGGAGGGTGCGCAGGGCATCGGTCCAACCCTGGTCCAGCAGCCGTTGAAATGCAGCGCGGCTCTGCGGCTGCAGGAGCGCGTTGTCCTGCTCGTGGTGTCCGGGCAAGATGTCGGCTTCGGTCGGGACCACATTGTAGTCGCCCGCCAGCACGACCGGAACGACCGCCGCCATGAGCTCTGCCGCGTAAGTGGTCAGGCGCTCGAACCAGGCCAGCTTATAGGCGAACTTTGGACCGGGCTGAGGATTGCCGTTGGGCAGGTAGATCGAGGCGATCAGCACGCCGTTCACGGCAGCCTCGATATAACGGGCCTGATCATCGGCCGGGTCGCCCGGTAGGGCGCGGCGTGTGAGCACCGGCGTGGCGCCACGGGCCAGGATCGCCACCCCATTCCAGGTGCGCTGGCCCCGCCAGGTCGCGTCGCCTGGTAGCGCAGGCTAGCTCGGTTGCTGTTCAGTATCCGTCACGCCCGGCGCTGGCTCATCTTGTAGGTCGCCTGCAGGTAAGCTGCAGCCTCCCGATGCGCGGCGGGCGTCACCATTTTTTCCGAGCAGATCCTTCAGCGCGACGTTGTCGAGCATGGCGTCGGCCAGCAGTCGCTTGAGCTTCGTGTTCTCGTCCTCCAGCGCCTTGATCCTCCCTCGTTTCAGTGGACACCCATGCTAGCTTTTCGGAGCTGGAGAGGAGTGTCTGATGCGAGATGTGAAGCGCCGGGTTTTTCCGGAGTCGTTCAAGCGCGAAGCAGTGGACCGGGTGGCCAGCAGCGGCCTGTCGGCCGGCGCTGTGGCTCGCGAGCTCGGTCTGCACGAGACGGTGCTGCGACGTTGGATGTCTCAGTTTTCTCCGGCGCAGGCGACGGGGACGCCGTGGCGCCCCAGTACGCAGGCGGCGGCCCCGTCGCCGTCTGACCTGGCCGCCGACAACGCCCGTCTGCGGCGCGAGAACGAGCGGCTGCGCATGGAGCGCGACATCCTAAAAAAAGCCGCGCTCATCTTCGGAGCGGCCTCCCGATGAAGTTCGGGTTCGTCGATGAGCATCGAGCGGTCTGGCCGGTTCGGGTGATGTGCGCGGTCCTGGGTCTGTCGGCCAGCGGCTACTATGCGTGGCGCGTACGGCCCGAGAGCCCGCGCGCGGCCGCCAACCGGGCGCTGCTCGACGACATCCGCCTGATCCACGCCGAGAGCAGCGGGACCTACGGATCGCCGCGGGTCCACGCCATCCTGCGCGGCCACGGCCGCAGGGTCGGGCGCTCACGGATCGAGCGGCTGATGCGCCGCGCCGGCGTCCGGGGCCTGGCCGCCCTGCCGCGTCGGGCCATGACTGAGTTCACCTTGGTCGCGGCGTTCGAAGACGTTTGGCGGCCGCCCATCCGGGCCAATCGCAGGCGACCGGAGGCCGTGCTGGGAACGGCAGCGCGTCATGACCCGCGCGCGCGCCTCGCGAGACTGGCGGCCCGGGCGCCCGAAGTGATGGTCAAGGTGACCGGGCGCACGCGGACGTCCACGCACCTGAGGCCCCATCTCAACTACACAACGCGCCACGGCGCCCTCGAGGGGATCGACCAGGACGGCAGCCGCGTGCTGGGGCGGGGCGAGGTCCGCGAGCTGAGCGACGACTGGAGTGATCTGGCGCTGGCCGACCGGCAGCGCCGGCCCAACTCGCCCTTCAGCCACTCCGTCATCCTGTCGATGCCGCCCTCGCGGAACACCCGCCTCGCGATGGTCTGAGCGGAAGGCGGCGCCCGGTTGAAGACGTAGCGGTAGACTCAGCGCTACACCACGCCAAACGCGCTCTGGCGTCTCTCCCCCAACCCTGGCCTCGCGATGGTCAGATTTCTGGGATACCCTATCGGCAATGGCGTCGCCCACAAATGAGGACGAGGCCCGGTTCGACCGCCCGCGGCATCTGCCCGGCGTCGAACTGGTGACCGTCGCCTACCGCGACCGGAGCTTTCCGGAGCACAGCCACGCCGAATATGTCATCGGCGCGGTCCTGACGGGTGCTGAGACCCTGGCGGTCGGGGGCGGGCCGCACCTCGTGGGCGCAGGCGACGTCCTGCTGTTGCACCCCGACGAGCCCCACGCCAATGCGACGCTCGGACCCGAGACCCTGCGCTATCGCGTGCTCTATGTGCCGCCCGGCGCGGTTCGGCCGTTCCTCGACCCCACGCCGTTCGCCCAGCCTCTCTCCTTCGAAGAGCCGGTGACCGACAACGCCGCCATCTTCCGGTGCGTGAACCACGCCCACGCCACATTGGCCGATACCGGCGCCGGCCCGCTCGAACAGGAGAGCGCCCTGGCCGCCCTGCTCGGGATCCTCGCGGAGTCCGCGCCGCGGAGGCGCCGCGCGCGGCCAGAGGCGGCCGGCGCTTCGGCCACGATCACGCTCTGTCGGGAGTACATAGACGACCGCTTCACGGAGAGCTTTGGCCTGCAGGCGCTGGGCGAGCTGACCGGTCTAAGCATTTTTCACTTGGTGCGCAGCTTCAAGAAATCGGTCGGCCTGACGCCGCTGGCTTACCGCAACCAACGCCGGGTCATGGAGGCGCGCGCCAGGCTGCTCGCCGGCCATCGGGCCGCCCAGGTCGCGCTCGACCTGGGCTATTCCGATCAAAGCCACCTGACGCGCCAGTTCCAGCGGATCGTCGGGGTCTCCCCGGGCCGATACGCGAAGCAATAACGTTCAAGCCGGACGGGCCATCTTGGGTTACCGGTTGGGTCGTGTTGCGCAAACCCATCTTGAACAGACGCGATCTCCTGCTCGGCTCGGCCGCCGCCCTGGCGTTTGGGGCGGCGCCGCGCACCCAAGCCCAGCCGCGTCGCGCCAGCCCCACCCCGGAAGGCGTCAGGCTCAACGCCCTGTTCGACGCCATCATGAAGGAGAACCTCGACCGCTCTCCGATGTCAGTGTCTGGGCTCGGCCTCGACAAGGGCGAGCGCGCGCGCCAGAAATCCCAGCTGGACGACAGCTCGATCGCCGCCTGGGAAGGCAACAAGCGGCGGACCGCCGATCACCTCGCCCGCCTGCGCGGCATCGACGCCGATGCACTCGGCCTCCAGGAGCGGGTGAACTACGACTCAGTCCTCTACGGCATCACGCTTGGCGCCCAGGTCGAGCGCGACATCTCCTACATCGGCGACGCCTACTACGGCTCCCCCTATGTGCTGAGCCAGCTCAGCGGGTCCTACCAACGGGTCCCGGATTTCCTGGACAGCCAGCACGCCATCGAAACCAAGGCCGACGCGGAGGCCTATCTGTCCCGCCTCTCGGCGTTTGCCACCGTGCTCGACCAAGAGGCCGGGAAGGCGCGCCACGACGTGGCCCTGGGCGTCATCCCGCCGGACTTCATCATCGACAAGGCTCTGATCCAGATGCGCGCGCTCCGCGACGCGCCGCCGGGCCAGGCGGTCCTGGTCCGGTCGCTCTCCAGACGCGCCCGAGAAAAGGGGCTGGCCGGCGACTGGGAACAGCGCGCCGCAGCCCTCTACACGGGCAAGGTGCAGCCCGCGCTCGATCGCCAGATCGCCCTCATGAACGAGATGCGACGCCACTCGGTCCACGCGGCCGGCGTCGCCCGATTGCCTCAGGGCGCCGCCTTCTACGCCCTGGCGCTGAAGCAGCAGACCACCTCGGACGTGCCGCCGACGGAGATCCACCAGACGGGCCTGGATCTGGTGAGGAGCCAGAGCGCGCAGGCCGACGCCATCCTGAAGGCGCAGGGCTACACCCAAGGCTCGGTAGGCGAGCGGCTGCGGGCGCTCTTCGACGATCCTAAGCTGCGCTACCCGAATACGGACGCGGGCAAGACCAAGCTGATCGCCGACCTGAACGCCAAGGCGATCGAAGTGCAGGCCAAGCTGCCCGAGTGGTTCGGAACCCTGCCCAAGGCCAGGCTGGTGATCCGCCGCGTGCCGCAGGCCATCGAGGCGGGGGCCTCGGGCGGCTACTACGAAAGCGGTTCTCTCGATGGGACCCGGCCCGGGGCCTACTACGTCAACCTGCGCGACACCGCCGAACTGCCGAGCTGGGTGCTGCCGTCAATCACCTTCCACGAAGGCGTTCCCGGCCACCATCTGCAGCTCTCCCTGGCCCAGGAGGCGGACTTGCCGCTGATCCGCAAGGGCGGGAGTTTCGCCGGCTACACCGAAGGCTGGGCGCTCTATGCCGAACAGTTGGCGGTGGAGATGGGCCTCTATGAACACGACCCGCTGGGCCACGTCGGCCAGCTTCACGAATCCCTGTTCCGCTGCGTTCGCCTGGTGGTGGACACGGGTCTGCACAGCCAGGGCTGGAGCCGCGAGCAGGCGATCCGGTACATGGTCGACGCGCTGGGGGACACGGAGGCCGCCATGGCCAGCGAGGTCGAGAAATACTGCGTCTGGCCGGGCCAGGCCTCCAGCTACATGCTGGGGAAGCTGGACTGGCTGCGCCTGCGCCAGAAGGCCAAGGACGCCCTCGGCCCGCGTTTCGACATCCGCCGGTTTCACGATGCGGGGCTGCTGTGGGGAGCCATGCCGCTCGGCGTGCTGGATCGGCGCATCGAGGCCTACATCAAGACGGCATGAGACCGAGCCGCTTGCTGGCGCCCGCCAGCGGCCGCTCGCCGTCGCAATAGTCCTCGCAGGCCTTCAGCTTCTTCACCAAAGCCGGCACGGTGCGCACCGTGTAGGCGCTGGATCCAGGCCCTTCTTCACCTGCGTCCAGCTCAGGGGCATGGACACCGGTGCCCCGGGACGGCCCCGCGGGGACAGCGGCGCCACCGCCGTCGCCATGCGGTCCTTGCGAAGATAGTCCAGGAAGATACGCCCCGTGCGCTCCTTCTCGGCCATGTTGATCAGGAAGCGGTCCGGCGCATCGGCCGCCATCGCCTTGCAGACATCGCGGGCGAAGGCCTTGGCCACCGCCCATTCGATGCCCTCCGCCTCCAGTGGCGTCACCGCGTGCAGGCCCTTGCCGCCCGTGGTCTTGCAGAAGCTGACCAGGCCTACTCCTCGAGACGGTCGCGGATCTCCCGCGCGCTCTCGATCACCACCTTGAAGGCCATGTCGGGCGCGGGGTCGAGGTCGAACACCAGCCGTCCTGGCTGCTCCGGCGAAAACGGCTCGGAGTTCTAGGGGTGCAGCTTCAGGGCGCCCGTCTGAGACGCGGCCACCAGGGCCTCGACGCGATCGAACTGGATGGGGCTTGCGGTCGCCCCACACCTCAACCTCGGTGATCAGAGCTGACTGGCCCCTGGCGGCATGGCGCTGGAAGAACTTCTGCGCCCCGTTTATCCTGTCCGGCATCCTGATCATCGAGCACGGACGGCCCTTCACGTGGGCCAGCATCCAGCCCCCGACGGCCTCGTAGTAACGCTCGGAGACGCCGCATCGGCAGCGGCCCAAGCTGAAGCACCGGGCCGCCTTAGCTCGATGGCCGCACCCCGATCGCCAAGCTCGACCCGCCAATGCTCGGCCGGTTCGTTAACGGCGTGGGCACCTTCTACAACGACGAGACCCTGCGCGGAAAGCCGATCAAGGTGCGGTTCATCTGGTCGAAAATCACCCGCAATTTCGCCATTGGCACAGGCCTTCTCTCCCGACGGCGGCATCACCCGGGAGACCAACTGGATCAGCGATTTTGCGCGGATTGGTCAGGATCGGCCAACGGCAGAGTAACGAAGCGCCGGCTACGTCTGCGCGCTCTGAAGCACATTTTGAAGCGGGCCTTCGCTCTCGCCTCGATCCGCGTGCCGATCACTGCCGCAGCGCTCGCCAAGACACGGCTTGTCAGCTGGACGTAACAGTGCTCCCCGGGCTCAGGGGGACCAATTTCGTGCAGTGAACAATCAACCGGGCGCAGCGAGCGGTCTCAGCTTTGCGAGCCGGGGCAAATAATCTGGCTCGAGTTTTCGGAGCCGAAGCACACATGCGCCCCCATGGTCAGAACCGTCGACGCCTATTGCTGGCGGCTGCCGCCAACCTTCTAATGTTCGCGGCTGCTCCTGCCAGAGCTCAACACGCCGGTGACAATCCGGTCACCGCCGCCGACGACGCCTATGGGCTGACCTTAGGGCTGGAGTCCGTCGGCCTCTACAGCGCGGGTCTGGTGCGCGGCTTTAGCCCCCAGGCGGCGGGCAATGTTCGCATCGACGGGCTTTACTTCGATCAACAGGGCGGCCTCTCCAACCGCGTTGTGGAGGGTTCGGTCATTCGCGTCGGGATCAGCGAGATCGGCTACGCTTTCCCCGCCCCGACCGGCATCGTGGACTACAACCTGCGTCGGCTCGGCGGCGACACACCTAGCGCGACCCTCATCGGCAATCTCGGTCCCTACGCGGCGCACGGAGTCAGTCTCGACGTCAGCCTGCCCCTGCTAAACAGTACGCTCCTGGTGCCAGTCGGGGTCGCCGCGCAGGTGAGCACCGCCACGCCCTATGGCGCCTATCCGGGCTATACATCGACGATCAAAAGCGCGGGCGCGACGCCACAGTGGTCCCCGAACGATCGGGTGACCGTGCGCGCGATCCTCGATTGGCAGCAAACGACAGCCGCGAAGACCTTCCCGATTTACTACACGGCCGGAGACTTCCTGCCGCCGCCGATCCCGACGAACTTCCGGGGCCAGGACTGGGCGGAGGGCCGAAATGTAACCGTCAATCTGGGCGGCCTGATTTCCGCGCGGCTCTCCGAACACTGGTCCCTCAACGCGGGGCTGTTTCGGTCGACGGTCGATGCGCCCGTGAGTTACGCGGACCTCTACACCGACATCCAGCGCAACGGCCGCTCTGATCACGTCGTGGTCGGGTTCCCCGAACAGTTCACTGGGTCGACCTCGGGAGAAGCGCGTCTGACCGGCGCTTTCGGCGCCGGTGATTTCCGTCAGCAGGTCATCCTGATGGCGCGCGGACGGGAGACCACAGCGCGATATGGTGGCCAGAATGCGGTCGATCTGGGCCCGGCGGACCTCTCCATGTTTGTCCAATCGGCGCGCCCGCAATTTGCCTACTCGGTCCTTACCGACGACCAGGCGCGACTCTGGAGCGCCGGCGTCGCTTACCACGTCGCTTGGCGCCGCCGCATCGAAGTTGAGGCCGGCGTGCAGCAGGAGAGCTACCACGAGACGGTCGCCATGCCTGGGACCATTCCCTCAGACGTATCGGCTCATCCCCTGCGCCTCTATGGCAATGCGGCCTTGGCCGTCGGCTCACAGATGACGCTCTACGGCGGCTATACTCAGGGGCTGGAGAACTCTGGGACAGCGCCAAGCTCGGCCGCCAACGGCGGAGCCGTCCTGCCAGCCTCGAAGACCTGGCAGCTGGACGCCGGCCTCCGCTATGCGGTGACGCCCCGCTTCAAAATCATCGCGGGGGTGTTCGAGCTGGAGAAGCCCTACTTCAACCTTGCCTCTAACAACATCGATGAAAGGCTGGGCCTCCAGCGGGGCAAGGGCGTCGAGTTCTCCATCGCCGGCGAGGTCGCAAAAGGCTTGACCGTCAACGTCGGCATGTTGGACGGCGGCGTCGGCATCACCGGACCTAATCTGGCCGCCGCCGGCGTGGGTCCTGTCGCTGTGGGCCAACCGCGGCTGATCTACAACGCCGCCGTCAACTACGCCCTGCCCTGGATCCCCAAGCTTTCGCTGGACGCCTCGGTCCTACACTTCGGCGCTCAGCCGGAAAGTGTCGACGACCGGGTCTACACGCCTGCCACCAACCAGGTGAACCTCGGCGGTCGCTACGGCTTCACTGCGTTGGGCCACAAGACCACCCTTCGCCTCCAGGCCCAGAACGCGCTGGGTCATGCTGTCTGGACGAACGCCTACACGCCCGGCTTCTTCCGCTACCCCGGGCCGAAGACGGTCTTCGCCTATTTCACGACGGACTTCCCGTGACGACGTGCACGGCTAGCGGCTCGGCTGCACGGCACGTGCAGCCGAGGTCAAGCGAACGGCGCCGCCCGGTCCTGCGAGACGGAAATCAATCGGTCTTGCAGAAGCTTGCGATAGCGGCGGCTGACCCGCAGGCGGGTACCATCCGCCAGGACGGCCTCGTGGTCACCACTCCGTGTCAGCTGGAGGCCCTCCACCCGATCCAACCGGACGATCGCCGAACGATGTATGCGGATGAACCGGTCCGGATCGAGGTCCTGTTCCAGCTCGGCGAGCGTTCGGCGCAGGATGTGCGTGTCGGCCCCAACATGCAGGCAGGCGTAGTAGCTCGCCGCTTCGATCCAATCGAGGTCGCGGACATCGACGAAGATCGCTCGCCCCCGGCTCTTCACCACCAATCGCTCTACCGACGGGCGCGGCGGCGGCCCCGCCTCGGAGATTCGCAGCTTGGCGCGATCCAGGGTGCGTCGGAAGCGCGCGTCGTCGTAGGGCTTCAGCAGATAGTCGAGAGCGCCGGCTTCGAAGGCGCGAAGTGCATACTCATCGTAGGCGGTGACGAACACGACGGCCCGCGGCGCCTGGCCGCCGAGCAATTCAAGGACGTCGAAACCGTCGACCTCGGGCATCTGCACGTCGATGAACATCAGGTCGGGCGGCGCGCGCCGAACCGCATCCACCGCCGCCTGCCCGGAGCCGCACTCGCTAACTCCAGCGATTTCCGGATCGCTCTGCAGCAAGATCGCAATATTGCGTCGCGCCAGGGGCTCGTCGTCGACGATCAGGACGCGGATGCGGTGGGCGCGCGATGTCTGCGGGTCCACCTCACGCCTCCCGGTACGGCAGGGTCACGACCACCTCGACCTGGTCTGGCGCGGGCCGCGCCAGCACGAGGGAGGCGGCGCTCCCGTGAAGGATGCGCAGGCGGGTGCGTAGGTTGTCGAGGCCCACGCCAGCCCGCTCGGGCCGCGCGGCAGGCGTCGACGGCGCGTCGTTGCGGACCGTCAGGCGCAAAGCGTCCCCGTCACGGATGCCGGTCACCAGGACTTCGCCGCCCGCGACACGTTGCGCAACGCCGTGTTTGATCGCGTTCTCGACCAGCGGCTGCAGCAGCAGGTTCGGCACCCGGGCCCCCATCACCTCCGGCGCGATCTCCACCCGCGCCCGCAGGCGCTCCCCGAACCGCACGTGCTGTAGGTCGAGATAGCGCTGCAGATATTCCTTCTCCTCCGCAAGGCTCACCTCCGCACGGTGGGAATCGTCGGAGGTGCGGCGGAGGAAATCGCTTAGCCCGACCAGCGTGTTCACCGCGGCCTCGTTGCGCTGGTCGCGCACCAGGCCGACGATCGCGTTGAGCGTGTTGAACATGAAGTGCGGCTCCATCTGCCGGCGAAGCGCCGCCATTTGCGCCTGGGAAAGCTCTTCGTTGAGCCGCGCCGTCTCCGTCGCCTGGCGCGCCAGGCGCGCCCGGGACTCGGCCACCGAGGTGACGGTCAGGATTAGGGCATAGGCGATGACGAAGGTCAGGACCTGGTAGAGCAAATTGGTGCTCCAGGTATCGACGAAGCTCGGCGGACGATTGTGCCCCCACGGATCGAAGGTCACCTGCAGCCCGGCGTTCCAGGCCTCGGACACAGCGCAGACAACCGCAAAAGCGGTCAGATGGGCTCCGATGCCCAGGGGCGTCATGCTGCGCCCGGGCGGGAAACGCTGCGTTAGGCGAATGATCAGCGGCGTCGCCAACACCCAAGGGAGCCAGGACGCGAACTCGACGGCGAAAAGGGGCGGCCACGGGTGATGGTTGTTCTCCGCATGCATGATGAGCACGGTCTGGCTGGCGTCGAACAGGCCGCCCGCGCACCAAATGGCGACGATCCAGCGCAACCGACTGATGCGGGTTCCGAGCGGTGCTTCGGTCATACGCCTACCCTAGACTGACGGAGACGCTGCCTGCCGCTCCGTTGCAGCGAACCGCCTTCCCTCTGAAGCAAACGGCATGGGGGTTCGCCGACGTCGGCGCCAAGCTTCGTACCAAGGTGGCGACCCGGCCGCCGCTCTCCAGAAACCGCGTCCGGCCCGCGTCGGCGCCACGAAAGGCACGCCATGTCCTCTTCTCTCCCGTCCCTGCGCCTTGCGACGGCCTTGCTAGCCGCAAGCCTACTCCCTGCGTCGTTCCACGGCATTTCCCGCGCGGCGGAACCACTGGTCGAGTTCGCTGCGACGCTCCAAGCAGCCACACCGATGGCGACGCCCAACCCAAGCCAGGCCAAGGCCATTGCAGGGCTGATCGGCGCGTGGGACGTCGACTACGTCGATATCAACAAGGCCGGCGTACGCACACGACGGAACGGCCGGTTCATCGCCAGCTGGGTGCTTGACGGTCGGGCGGTGCAAGATGTCTGGATCGTTGACCCGTCCGGAAGCCGCACGACACGTGAGGCGTACACCGACCTGCGCTGGTTTGACCCCAAGACCGGGACTTGGCCGGCGGTGTTCGTTGATCCTGAGCACGCCTCGGTCGCGACGTTCACTGCCGAACCCGCCACGGCCGACGGGATCGTGCTGCATTCTCCCAACCTGGGCGCCGCTGACAGCCGTTGGTCGTTCGTCGACATCGGGCCGAACAGTTTCACCTACCGGGATGAGGGCTCGGATGACGGGGGCAAGACCTGGCGGTTGCGCTCGCTGTACCACATGACCCGACGGCCGACGTCCGCTCCCTAACGGCAGGAGGCTGACCCGGCTCACAGCAGGAGACCGAGGTTGCGTATCGTCGTCCACGAAATTGGGGCGCGCGTTCGTCGATCATCTAGGCGACGGCGATCGGGATAGTTGCGCGTCCGGACGCGCCAGGGTGGCGCTGCCCCTCGCCCGTTCATCGATCACGTCGCTGTCGCGTGGGTCGTGCCCTGACGACGGGCGTCGACCAGGACACGCCACCGCGCGCGGTGCGTTCGATTGCGGCAGTGGCGGGCGGCAAATTTCGAAGTCACGGGGCCCAGCACCGGACGGCGTGGCGCTGGTCGCTCCGGACGAATAGCAGCGGGATCCGCAAGTCAGCGTCTGGACATAAGCGCACTCAGTCCCTGCGGTCGTTGACGACCTGGCTGACCAGGAGATCGATGCGCTCTTCCTGTCGTTCCGGCGGGATACGTCCGCCACGGCGGAGAACGGCCAAGCCGTGTAGCGCCGCCCATGTGACCTCAGCCCGCAAGTCGGGATGGCGATCAAACGGCCCGAGGGCGCAGACGAATTCCCCAAATCCCGCCTTCAGGGGTTGGGGCGTGTCTTCGCTGGCGAACTTCACATCTGTGGGCATCACGAACATGGCCTGATAGAGCGCCGGCCGCTCGGCGGCAAAATTCAGATAAGCGCTGCAGATGGCGCGCAGGGCCAACTGCGGATCGTCGGCGGACAATCGGGCTTCGCGCAGTATCGCGGCCAAGTCGGCGAAACCTTCGATCGCGACGGCGCGCACGATCGCGTCCTTTCCGGCGAAGTGGCTGTAGAGCACGGGCTGGCTGTACTCGACAAGCTCGGCCAGGCGTCGTGTGGTCACCGCCTCCCATCCCTCCGCCTCTGCGAGATTGCGCGCAGCCGCAAGGATCAGGTCGTGGCGATTGGCGCGCTCGCGCCGGCGGCGGTCTGCGACGGGCATGCCATAATTCTACTGACGCTTGAAAACCTGTCAACGCTAGAATATATCATCGACATATCATCTAGCAGTGCTAGATTTTACTGAAGAGTAAGGAAAGGCCGCGTTGTGATCACCGATATCGCATTCATCATCTGTGGCTTCGTCGGAGCCGGCATTATCCTGATCGGCGGCTTTTACGTTCTGGCTCCCCAGGTCATCGCCGGTGGCTTCGGGATCCCGGCCGAACCGCCGGAAGCCGTCATCCGCCCCGTCGGCCTACGCCCATGGCTTCAGGTGAAGGGGGTGCGCGACATCGGTTCGGGGATCTTCATCGGCATTCTCCTAGCCAATCGGTCCCCACACCTTTTGGGGGCCTTCATGGCCGCCGCCAGCCTGATCGCCATCGGCGACGCGCTGATCGTTTTGCGCAGCGGGGGACCCCGGACAACGGCGATGGGCGTCCATGGGGCCACCGCGGCGGTCATGCTGGCTGCGAGCGCGGCGCTGCTACTGGCCTAAGCGCCGACAAATGCCCTCGCATGTCTTAGCGCAGGAGAACTTCATGATGCTGCTCGGCCAATCCGCCGCCATTTGGTTGGCTTGGCTGCTCGGCCTGGCTTTTTTTGGCGCCGGGGTTGTCAACGCGATGGGCACCCCCGCGGTAAAGGCCGGCTTCGTCCGCTGGGGCTATCCACGTTGGTGGAACGTTTTGACAGGCGGTCTGGAGATGCTCGCCGCTGGGCTCATCGCACTGCCGACCGCGCGCATAGCTGGCGTCGGACTAGGCGCATCGATTTGCGTCGCGGCCGTAGCGACCGTGGTTTGGCACAAAGACTGGCGCCACCTCCCGCCGGCCGCAACACTGACCGCCCTGTCGGCGCTCGATCTTATGATGCTCGCGAACTGATCACGGGCGGGTGCTGGTGATTATGCCAGATCCACGACAGTGCAGTCCAAACCTCGCATGGTCGCCGCTCGTGCCATTGCGTCCGGTAGTTCCACCATCGAAACGCGCTCTATATTCACCTTCCCAAGGTCAAGGATCTCCGGGCGGACCAATCCGACGAGGGTCTGGAACGCGCTGGGGCGGTACATGAAGTTGCCGATGATCTCCCAGTCATTGCTCATCAAGTCGCCGCAATCAACGGGCAGCCGCGCGGTCATGCTACCCATCAGGATCAGACGGCCGCCACGCCGAAGGTTCTTGAGTGCGGCTAGAGTGGAACTGGGGTCTGCAGCAGCACCGACCTCGTCGAACGCTAGGTGGGCTCCACGCCCGCCGCGTCGATGAGAGGCTCGGCGTCTGCCCCAGCCTCCCCCGTGAGAACGACAGTCCGGATGCGCGGACCACCAGCGGCGCGCACCTGATCCAAGACATCGGCCGATCGGCCAGCGGCGACGACGCGCTCGGCGCCCAAAGCGAGGCCGAGAAGAACCGCCGACGATCCGAAGTAGCCGGTGGCGCCATTGACAACGAGAGTTTCGCCCGCCGCCAGCCGTCCACGAAGTAGGCCGCCCAGGGGCCGGCGGCCACCATCGAGGTTTGCCCTTCTCCGCGATCTGCTTGACCGCCGCACGTCGCACCTTGTGATTCCGAAGGACTTCAGCAACGCCTTGGGCCGGGCCGCGGCGTCCTCGGAAGGCACGTCGTCGTTGGCCGTGGCCGCCAAGCCGAAGACCGCAGCGAGCATGGGCCAGGAGGACCTGACAAAACCTGAGATCGCCACGCCGTGGAATGGGCGATGGCCAAGCGCGCCGAGCGCACTGAAATCACCCAAGACCGGGTCCTCCAGGAACACGCTAAGATCGGGTTCGCCGCGTGACGGCTCGAATCCCCGCCAGACCGCGCCGTACCCGGCCGCCTCAATTTCCGCGAGAGGAAAGGCGCGGTCCTCGGCCTTCAACTCCTGCAGGCAGGACGACGTCCGGCTTCTCCGCCGCGAGCCAGGCCAGCAGGTTCGCGAGCCGCTTGTTCACGTTGTTGATGTTGAAGGTGGCGATCCGCACGGCTAGGCGCGCTGAATCAGCAGCAGGGTCTCGTCGATGAGTGGGACCTGCGAGGGCAGGATCCGCGTCAGAGCGTCGGCGCTATCAAAATAGGCGATGCGGTCCATCTCCGGAAAACTCGCGCGCTTTCCTGACCGCGGCGGCCATTCCATCTCGAACTCCCCGGGTCTGAAGTCCGCGAGATTAAGATCGCCTTCGGCCGCCCAGCACAGCACCGTCTTGCCGCCCGCTTGCCGCAAGGGTGTGAGCGCGCAGACGATGGGCGGCGCTTTAAGCCCGGTCTCCTCTTCGAATTCGCGCAAGGCCGCGTCGATCGGCGACTCGCCGGCCTCAATCAGACCCTTGGGGACCATCCAGGCGCCAAGGTCCTTTCGGGCCCACAGGGGACCCCCTGGATGTCCGAGCAGAAAGGCGGTTTGCGAGCCGCTTCGGCGATAGACGAGGATACCCGCGCTGGTCACGCCCATGGTCGAACGTCAGACCTTGCCAAGGCGTTTGATGGCGCCGGCCAGGGGTCGTTCGCCGTCGCAGTAATCCTCCCAGGCGGTGAGTTTCTTCACCAGCGCCGGCACGGTCCGGACCGTATACTTGGCCGGATCGAGGCCCTTCTTCACCTGGCTCCAGGTGAGAGTCATCGAAACCGGCGCGCCGGGACGGCCGCGCGGCGACAATGGCGCGACCGCGGTCGCCATCCGATCGTTGCGCAGGTAGTCCAAGAAGATGCGGCCCGTCCGCTCCTTCTTGGCCATGTTGATCAGGTAGCGGTCAGGCGCCTCGGCGGCCATCACCTTGCAGACGTCGCGGGCGAAGGCCTTGGCGACCGCCCAGTCGATGCCTTTGGCCTTCAGCGGCGTGACCACATGCAGGCCCTTGCCGCCCGTGGTTTTGCAGAAGCTGACCAGCCCCAGCTCCTCAAGCCTGTCGCGAATTTCACGGGCGCTCTCGATCACCACGTCGAACGCCACGTCCGGCGCCGGATCCAAGTCGAAGACCAGCCGACCGGGTTGCTCTGGGAGGAACGGCTCGCTGTTCCAGGGGTGCAGCTCGAGCGCACCCGTCTGGGCTGCGGCCACCAGCGCCTCGACCCGATCGAACTGGATATAGGGCTTGCGGTCGCCCCACACCTCGACCTCGGTGATCAGCGACGACTGGCCCTTGGCGCTGTGGCGCTGGAAGAAGTTCTGCGCGCCACTGATGCCATCCGGCATGCGGATCATCGAGCACGGCCGGCCCTTCACATGGGGCAGCATCCACTCGCCGACCGTCTCGTAGAACTGGGCGAGCTCAAGCTTGGTCACGGGCTTGCCGTCGCCGGCGTCGGGCCAGAGCGGCTTATCGGCATGACTGATGGTGATGCCCATCACCGGCACGGACCCGCGCGCCATCACCGTCTTGGTCTTGATGGTGGTCGGCGCCGGCTCGCTAAGTTCGGTTGTCGCCGCCGGCGCGGGTGTCTCGGCCTCGACGTCCTGCGCCGGCTTGTCTTCGCGCAGGCCTTTGAAGGAGGCCTGCCGGATCGAGCCGTCACCGGTAAAGCCGGCATATTGGATTTCGGCGACCAGCTCGGGTTTGATCCAGTGGACCCCAGCCGCCTTTTTTGGCGCGCCCTTGCCCTTGAAGGGACTCTCGTCGGTCTCCAGCGCCTTCAGGCGCGGCATGATGCGAGCGACCGTGTCGCGTCCAAAGCCCGTGCCGATGCGGCCCACATGGACCAACTCGCCGTCGCGGTTCACCCCGGCGATCAGCGAACGGAAGTTCTCGCCCGTCGTGGTCCAACCGCCAATGACAACCTCGTGGCCCTGGCGGCACTTGGACTTGCCCCAGCTCTCGCTGCGGCCAGATTGATAGGGCGCATCGAGCCGCTTGGAGACGATGCCCTCAAGATCCATCCTGCAGGCCGACAACAGCACCGCCTCGCCGGCGGTGATGAAGTGATCGACGTAGCGGATGTTCGCGGGCGCCTCCTCGACATAGGCCTGCAGGTGGGCCTTGCGGTCGGCGAGCGGCAGCGACCTCAAGTCCACCTTGCCGTCGAACAGTTGGTCGAAGACGAAAAACACCAGGTCCTTGGTCTTGGCTTCGGAGATAGCGGCCTGCAGCGCCGCGAAGTCCGGGGCGCCGGTATGGTCCAAGGCCACCACCTCGCCGTCGATGATCCCGTCGCCTAGGGCAGCGCCGGCCGCGACGATCTCCTTGAACTTCGATGACCAGTCCAGGCCCTTGCGGCTGAGCAACGTCGCCTTGCCGCCGACCGTCCGCAGCTGCATGCGGTAGCCGTCGAACTTGATCTCGTGGGCCCAGCCCGGCCCGGCCGGCGGCTTCTCGAGCAGCTTGGCCAGCTGTGGTTCGACGAATGCCGGTAGACTGGAAACGGTCTTTGGCTTGGCCGTAGACGCCTTGCCCTTCGCGGGCTCGTGCAGGCCTGGCGCGGCGCTGTCGTCGCGATTGCTCTGCCAGACGGCGCCGGCGTCGGTCCCCTTGGCGGTCATGAACGGCTTGGCCGCCCTGCCCTTGCCATTGGTGATCTCAGTCATGGTCCGGCCAGACGCGATCGACTTATCGTCGTCCGTCGGGCCGGTCGTGTTGCCTTCAACCGCCCCCTCGTCGCGGTGCTTGATCAGCAACCAGGCGTTCTTGGGCCGGCCCTTGCCGTCGCCCTTCAGGCGCACGATCACCCACGAGCCGTGCATCCGCTCGCCTTCCATGACGAACTTCAGCTCACCCTTGGCCAGCGCCTGGCCGATGTTCTCGAACCCCTTCTCCGGCGCCCAGTAGCCGCGGTCCCACAGCATCACCGTGCCGCCGCCATATTGGCCCTTGGGGATCGTGCCTTCGAAATCGCCATAGTCGAGCGGGTGGTCCTCAACCTCCATCGCCATCCGGCGGTCCTTGGGATCGAGCGACGGCGCCTTCGGCACCGCCCAGGAGCGGAAGGTCCCCTCGTATTCCAGCCGCAGGTCGAAATGGAGATGGCTGGCCGCGTGCTTCTGGATGACAAACCGCAACGCCTTGGACGGGACGACCTTGGCGTCCTTCCCCGACGGCTCGCCCGTCTGGGCGAAGTCGCGCATTTCCTGGTATTTGGCGAGCTTGGTGGCGGCCATCGATTTGCTCCGACTCAGGTCACGATCATCAACGATCACGTCGGCCACACGATCCGAGCGTCGCTGTAAGCTCTGATGAATCCTTTCCGCGCCGGGCGCGTTCAAACCAGCAGGAGACCAGGACATGACCGAAGTCGCCGGCGAAACCCGCCAGTTCAGCGTCCACGCCCGTCACGTGGACAGCCACCACGCCCGCGTCTTGGAGGAGGCCTCCTTCGAGGCCGCCGCCGTCGCTTACGTCGAGGACTTCCATCCGCCGATGACCGAGGATCACGAGATCAGCGTCATCGTGCGCGAGGTCGGGACGGGCCACGAACATTGCTTCCGCATCGACCTCGACTCAGGCGAAGCCGCCCCCTGCAGCTAGACGGCTTCAATCCGAAATGCTGACGGGCTCCCGCGCATGCGAGAGCCCGTCCCAGTGATAGCTTAGCCTACGGCTCAGACGGCCCGGCGGCGGAAGACCAAGTGGTAGATCAACAGCACCACGACCGAGCCGATGAAGGCGACGAAGATGCTGTAGAGATTGATGCCCGTGGCTCCGGAGTGACCGAACTGGTTGAACAGGAAGCCGCCGACAATCGCGCCAACCACACCCAGCACGATGTCGAGCACCAGGCCTTCGCCGGTTTTGTTGACGACCTTGCTTGCCAGGAAGCCAGCGATCAGGCCCACGACGAGCCATGCAAGAATTGACATAGTAGAGCCCTCCAGCCGCCAAGCGCGGCGACCGTGAAATCCTGCGCGGCGCCTTCGGTTCCCCGCGCCTTTCTAGGTCAGCGGTTGGAGCTGCTGCACTGAACCGTAGCGCCGCGTGTGACCGACGCGCTCGCCGGCAGAACGAATCACCTTCGAAGTCGTTGAGTCGGTCGAAGCGCCAGTACGGCGACGCTCGAGGGAACTAACATGGCTTACCGTCCGACCTGGCAAGGGCACCTGAAGCTGTCTCTCGTGACCTGCCCGGTCGCGCTCTACACGGCGACCAACTCCGCTGGCGACGTCCATTTCAACCTGATCAACCCGAAGACCAACAACCGGATCAAGATGATCACGACCGACCCGGACACCGGGCCGATCGAACGCTCCGAACTGGTCAAGGGCTACGAGGTCTCCAAGGGCGAATACATCCTGCTGACCAACGACGAGATCAACTCGGTCAAGCTGGAGAGCACCAAGACCATCGAGATCGAGCGCTTCGTGCCCGGCGACGAAATCGACCGCCTCTACTGGGACAATCCCTACTTCCTAGCGCCTGACGGCAAGCTGGCCCAGGAGGCGTTCGGCGTGATCCGCACGGCCATGGAGAAATCCGGCCAGATTGCGCTCGGGCGGGTCGTCATCGGTACGCGCGAGCGTATTCTGGCGCTCGAGCCGCGCGATAAGGGCATCCTGGCCTACACAATCCGCACCGACGCCGAGGTGCGCAAACCCGACGAAATCTTCGGCGGCATCAGTGACAAGGCGGCCGACCCCGCGATGATCGCCATCGCCGAGAAGATCATTGAGCAGCAGGAAGGTCCGTTCGACCCGAGCCAATTTGTCGATCGCTACGAGGAAGCGCTGAAGGCGCTGATCGAGGACAAGAAGAAGGGCCACAAGCCCGCCAAGGTCGCCGAGCCCGACGACACCAACGTGGTCGACCTGATGTCGGCGCTACGGGCGAGCCTGGGCGCCAAGGACAAGGCCGCCGCGAAACCCGCCGCCAAGGAGAAGGCGGCCAAGACGCCGGCGAAGGCCAAGACGCGCAAGGCCGGCTAGCTCAGTTGGCGCCGCCGGCCTTCCGAAACGCGATCCTGGCGTCCACAACCTTACTCGTGGCGGCCTTGCGCGCCTCGACATAGCCGCTCTGCGCCGCCATCCGGCGGGCTTCGAGGTCTTCGGCCTCGCGCCGAAAATCCGCCTCTTCCCGCTTTCGATCCTCATCCAGAGCACCGAGCGCCTTTTCCGCGGCGTCGAGCTTGGATCGATCCGCGGGCGGCTTTGCGGGCTTAACAGGCTTGAGTTTGGCGGAGGTTTTGTCGGGGGCCTTTTTCGGAGCGTCCGGGACGTCAGGGAGACTGGTCGGCTCCAGCGCGAAAGGGTCCTTTGATCCGACCGCCCGGCGCAAGGGCGTTTCGGGATGGGCAGTTGCCGCAGCGACTGCCGCGTGATCCGTGGTGACCGTGGCTTCGCCGCTCGCAAAGAGGTTCTGATTGACGCCCCAAGCACGAAGGGCGGCGGCTTGGCTCTGCGCCGCCACGACCGTGTCGTAGAAACCGAACTGAGCCTGGAAGACCTTGAGCTTGCGGCCAGCCATTATCGGCCTCCGGCCTGGCTGAGCAGCTCGACTGTCTGATGATCTGGCTCGCCGCCGCACCAGCGATCAAGGGCCGTCTGGTAAGGGCCGTCCGGCTGGGCAATGGCGAACAGAGTCATGGACGAGCAGAATTTCATGTCGTCGGGCGACCCGAATAGCGCGTTCAGCGACAAGGCAGGAGTGGTCAGCACCGCCGATGCGGCGATCTCCAATCTGGATCCAAGCACGGGGTGCTGGACATAGGCAGTGGCCTCGTCCAGCGCGGTTATCCCGTAGAACTGGGCGGTCGACGATCGGCCGAGCCCCCTCAGCTGCGGGAAAACGAACCACATCCAGTGGGTTCGCTTGCGGCCCGCCCTGAGCTCTCCGACAGCCGTCTCGAACACGCCCGCCTGGGCGCTCACGAAGCGAGCGAGATCGAACGGATCACCGCTCATCGCGCTAGCGCCGATTACTTGGCGTGATGGTCGCCGCGGTCGCCTTGGCCTGGCTTGGCGTCGGCCTTGGCCTTGTGACGGGCGTCGGCCGATAGAGAAGCGCCTTCTTCGACCGAGCTTTTGATCTGACCTTTGTCGTCGCGGCGGATGTAGCGCTTGTCGCCATTGGGGGCGATCTCTTCGCGTTTGGACATGGTTGCCTCCTAAAAACGTATCCTCCTGGAATCCTGGCGGAGTCGGATGGTTCCCGGCGGCCTATTTGGCGACGTGCTCAGGCTCGCCGTCCAGACGCTCGACAACGTCGCCCAATCGGACCAGCCCGCCTCGGAGCACCTTCGCGGTGATGCCGCCCTGTCCCCGCATCGCGTTGTAGCCGCCGACCCCCAGGATCTCCTCCATCCGCGAGCAGGGATGGCATTCGCCGGTCGTCTGGAGGACCGCTTCGCCCACCCGGAAACGCCGCTCCTTGAGCGCCAGGAGATTCAAGCCCTCGACGACAATGTTGCGCCGGACCGCTTCGGGATCAGCCGGCGCAGTCCCAAGGTAGGCGCCGACCGCGGCGAGGTTCTCGACCCCGATCAGCGTGACCTGCCGGTTGCCGTCGAGCTTGCTGTAGCGGTCGCCGGTCACACCTCGGCCGGTCTCCAACTGCATCGCGTCAATGACCACCATCGGCGCGCGACGCTCAGGCCGCAGGCCCAGCCAGATGACGCGGCCGGGACGCACGGGCGCGTCGAGAAGCTTGGCCAGAGAGGATGAAGGGTTGAAGGGCATGGCTTTACAGATAGGCGCGCCGGCTGGATTTGCTTTAGGCGGGAGGATGTCGACTTTCGCGGTGAGATCGTCTTATGAGACGTCGATCTCTTGGATTTCCGCGATGTGTAATCTCTATGCGATGATGCGATCCCGCGCCGAGGTGGCCAGCCTGGCCGGCGCCATGCGCGACCGCAACAACAACCAGCCCCCGCAGCCTGGCATCTATCCGGACTATCCCGCGCCTGTCGTCCTGCGCGGCGATGATGGCCAGCGCGAGGTTCGCGACATGCGTTGGGGCCTGCCAACGCCGCCGAAGTATCTCGAAAAGGAAGCGATCAAACGGCGGGATAAGCTGATCGCCAAGAACAAGCCGTTCGATTGGGATGAGCTTCTGAAGATGGAGCCCGACAAGGGCATCACCAACGTCCGCCAGACCGAGATCAAGCACTGGCAGCAGTGGCTCGGACCCAGGAACCGCTGCTTGGTGCCGATGACCTCGTTCAGCGAGCCCGACCAGGTCGGCGGCAGCCTGAAACCGTTCTGGTTCGCGCTGTCCGAGGACAAGCCCCTGGCCTTCTTTGCCGGAGCTTGGACCCCTCATGCCTGCGTCCGGAAGATCAAGACCGGCTGGGAAGCCTGCGACCTCTACGGCTTCATGACGACCGATGCGAACGAACCGGTGCTGACCTACCACGAGAAGGCCCAGCCGGTGATCCTCACCAAGCCGGAGGAATGGGACCTTTGGCTGAGCGACGCGCCTTGGCCGGAGGTCAGACATCTGCAACGGCCCTTGCCGGAAGGCTCTTTGGTTGTCGTGCCGCCAGAGCCGAAACCCGAACCCACGACGGCCGGTCTCCTGCTTTAGGCGCTGACTGTTAGCGCCA
Source organism: Phenylobacterium sp. (assembly GCF_004799515.1). Lineage (GTDB taxonomy): Bacteria > Pseudomonadota > Alphaproteobacteria > Caulobacterales > Caulobacteraceae > Phenylobacterium. The sequence continues at coordinate 27,731 of NZ_SSMX01000028.1, forward strand.
GCGCAGCGGCTGGATCATCGGGTCGAACAGCGGTCTAGAAGAGATCGCCGGATTGTGGCTTGCCCGGCTTTGGTTTCGCCGCGCTCGCCGGCTCCTTCCACGGAAACAGCACCATGTCGGTCGAGCCGCAGCCTCGGTCCTGGCCGCAGGTCAGCTTGGGCAGCAGGTCAATCAACCGTAGGCCCCGGTAGGCGCCGAACTTCTCCTCGATCGCCTCGGGCTTCATCTCGATGGTGCGCGGACAGCTCCGACAGCAGATCCCCAGCGACCAGCCGTTGTCGAGCAGGGTCCCGATCGTGTCGGCGCCGATCATCCAGGGCTTGAAGCTGCGGATCGCCTTTTCTTCCGGCCGCTTGAGCTTGGTCGGCAGGCCGGGCGGCAGGGTCTCCGTCCTCAGGGGTTCAGTCTTTTGCACAGCCACGCTCATTGGGGGCCCTTGACTCTTTCCGTCCAGCAGCAGAACAAATTAGGAACATGCCTACAGTCCTGCCGTTCCGGAGTCCATGCTCGCCAACCCGCCCCCCCGCGCCTTTGAGGCTTTGCGCGTCGAGATCGCTAAGATCGAGGCGCGCGGCCGTGCGGGCAAGGGGGTGCTGGCCTTTGGGATCCCGGAGCTTGATCGGCGCCTCCCCGGCGGCGGCCTCCCCCTCGGAGCCCTGCATGAAGTCGCCGGCGGCGGCGCCGGGGCGGTCGACGGCGCATCGTCGGCCCTGTTCGCCGCCGGCCTGGCCGCCCGCTCCAGCGGCCAGGTGCTCTGGTGCATCACCCGCCCGGACCTTTTCGCCCCGGCGCTGTTCCAGGCCGGGCTGGCGCCGGAGCGGGTGATCTATCTGGAGGCTGGGGACGAGAAGACCCTCCTGGCGTGCTGCGAAGAAGGCCTGCGTCATGGGGGCCTAGGAGCCGTGGTCGGAGAGGTGTCCCGCCTGTCGTCGACTGCCTCGCGACGCCTGCAACTGGCGGCCGAGGCGTCGTCCACCATGGCGATCATCGTCCGGCGTTGGCGGCGTCAGCAGGACGCGGCCGACTTCGGCCAGCCGACGGCGGCGACCACCCGATGGCGAGTCAGCCCCCTGCCCTCTTCACCCCTGCCGACCCCGGGAGTCGGCCGGGCGCGATGGTTTGTTGAGCTCATCCGCTGCAAAGCGGGCGAGCGTCTGGAGTTTGAATTGGAAGCCCCTGATGCGGCGGGTCGTCTCGCTCTACCTGCCGACGTGGCCTACGGACCGGCAGCGGCGCCGTCTTGGGAAAGACGCGCCGCCGGCTGAGGCTCCCGTAGTCCTGATCGGCCGCTCTGGATCGCGGCGCCTGGTGCTGGCTGCCAACGACGCGGCCAAGGGGCTCGGCATCTATCCGGGCGCCGCGGCCGCCAGCGCCCAGGCCATGGCCGCCGACCTCATCATCCAGGACGCCGACCTCGTGGGCGACCGAGACGGACTGGAGAAACTGGCGCTCTGGGCGCTGAAGTCGTTCTCGCCGATCGTCGCCGCCGATCCACCCGACGGTCTGGTGATCGACGCCACGGGCGCCGCCCATCTGAAGGGCGGCGAGGCCGCCTACCTGAAGGACCTGGTCCACCGCCTGGCTGAGGTCGGCGTCGCCGGCCGCGCGGCGGTCAGCGGCAGCTGGGGGTCGGCCCATGCCCTCGCCCGCTACATCGCCAACCCCACCCTCGTGGTAGACAGCGCCGACAGCGGGCGCGCCATCGCCGGCTTGCCCGTCCGGGCCCTGCGGCTGCCGGGCGAGATGATCGACGGCCTCTCCAAGCTTGGCTTCGAGGTGGTCGGCGAGCTAGAGGCCAGCGCGCGCGCGCCCCTCGTCCATCGCTTTGGTCCCGAACTGATGCGCCGGCTCGACCAGGCCTACGGCCGCGCGGGCGAACCGATCGAGCCGGTTGAGGCGCCGGAGCTGGTCCAAGTCCGCCGGGCCTTCGCGCCCGAGCCGATCAGCGCCCCCGAAACCCTGGCCCGCTACACAGTCAAGCTCGTCCAAGCCCTGTGCACGGCACTGGAGGAGCGCGACCTCGGCGTGCGGGTCGCCGACCTGCGCTTTCACCGGGTCGATAACCGCATTGAGGCGGTCCGGGTCGCCACCGCCAAGCCGGTGCGCGATCTCAAGCGCCTGTCGCGGCTGCTGTGCGACAAGATCGAGACCGTCGACCCGGGGTTCGGGATCGAGCAGATGGTGCTGGCGGCGGTCGCCACCGAGCCGCTGGTGTGGAAGCCGCAGGCCAACGACCTGACGACGCCGGCGCCGCCGGATGTCAGCGACCTGATCGACACCCTGGCCAACCGGCTTGGCCAATCGGGTAGGCTCTATCGCCTGGACCCCGGCGATAGCTTCGTGCCCGAGCGCTCGGTCCAGAGGGTCGCCCCGACCGCGATGGCGACCGAACTGGCCTGGCCAGAGAACTGGCCTCGTCCCACCCGGCTGTTGGCCCGGCCCGAGCCGGTGACGGCCATGGCGCTCCTTCCCGATCAGCCGCCGACGGCGTTCACCTGGCGTGGCCAGCGCCGCCGCGTGGTCCGGGCCGACGGCCCGGAGCGCATCCACGGCGAATGGTGGCGCCGGCCCGGCGAACTCTGGGCGGCGCGTGATTACTTCCAGCTTGAGACCGAGACCGGTGAGCGGTTCTGGGTGTTTCGCCGGGGCGACGGCGAATGGGGCCCCTCTGGTGACCTCAGCTGGTGGATGCACGGGCTGTTCGGATGACGCGGCCGAGCTATGCCGAACTGCAGGCGACGTCGCACTTCAGCTTCCTGCGCGGCGCCTCCAGCTGCGAGGAGCTGTTCAGCCAGGCGGCGCTCTGCGGCATCGAGGCGGTCGCCATCTGCGACCACAACACCGTCGCTGGTATCGTGCGCGCCCATGAGGCGGCCAAGGTCACCGGGATCCGGCTGATCGTCGGCTGTCGGCTGGATCTGACCGACGGGACCGGGATCCTCGTCTATCCGCTTGACCGCGGCGGCTATGGGCGGCTCTGCCGGCTGCTGTCGCTGGGCAAGTCGCGCGCCGGCAAGGCCAAATGCCAGATCGATTGGGCCGATCTGGCCCACTACGGCGAGGGGCTGGCGGCCGTCCTGGTGACCATCGAGGCCGACGCCCTCTGCGCCCTGCGCCTCAAGCGCCTGAAGCAGACCTTCGGCGACCACGCCTACCTGGCGCTATCCCGCCGCTACCGGCCGGGCGACGCCAAACGCCTGCACGACCTGTCCAACCTCGCCGTCGCCGCCGGGGTCCTGACCGTCGTCACCAACAACGTGCTGTTTCACGAGCCGGCCCGCCAGCCGCTGCAGGACGTGATGGCCTGCACACGCCTCCGCTGCACCATCGACGAACTGGGCCTGCGGCGCGAAAGCCAGGACGGCAATGTCCTGAAGCCCCCCGAGGAGATGCACCGGCTCTTCCGGCCCTACCCCGAAGCGCTGGCCCGCACCGTCGCCCTCGCGGACCGTCTTCGCTTCTCGCTGGAGGAGCTGGCCTATCAATATCCGGATGAGGTCTCCGAACCTGGAAAGACGCCGCAGCGCACCCTGGCCGAGCTGACCTGGGAAGGCGCCAAGCGGCGCTATCCCGAAGGGGTGCCGGGCAAGGTCATCAAGCTTCTGAAGCACGAACTCGGTCTGATCGAGAGTCTCGACTACGCCCCCTACTTCCTGACGGTGAACTCCATCGTCCGCTATGCGCGCAGCCAGGACATCCTCTGTCAGGGCCGCGGCTCGGCGGCGAATTCGGCGGTCTGCTACGTGCTGGGCATCACCTCCATCGATCCCGAGCGCAACGACCTGCTGTTCGAGCGCTTCATCAGCCAGGAGCGCAAGGAGCCGCCCGACATCGACGTCGACTTCGAGCACGAGCGGCGCGAGATGGTCATGCAGTGGGTGTTCGAGACCTACGGCCGCGACCACGCCGCCCTCTGTTCGACCGTGATCCGCTACCGGGCCCGCGGCGCGATCCGCGATGTGGGCAAGGCGCTCGGACTGCCCGAAGACATGATCAAGGCGCTCTCCAGCCAGACCTGGGCCTGGTCCAAGGAAGGCATCGAGGACAAGCACGCCCAGGAGCTCAACCTCGACACCTCAGACTGGCGCCTCGCCCGCACCCTGGAGCTTGCCCGCGAACTGCATGGCACGCCGCGCCACCTGTCCCAGCATCCGGGCGGCTTCGTGCTGACCCGGGATCGGTTGGATGAGCTCGTCCCCATCGAGCCGGCGCGGATGAAAGACCGTCAGGTGATCGAGTGGGACAAGGACGACATCGACGCCCTGAAGTTCATGAAGGTCGATTGCCTGGCGCTGGGCATGATGAGCTGCATGAAGCGCGGCCTGGACCTGCTGCGTGATCACAAGGGTCAGGACCTGGACCTCGCCACCATCCCGGCCGAGGACTTCCGCACCTACCGGATGATCCAGAAGGCCGACACCCTCGGCGTCTTCCAGATCGAGAGCCGGGCCCAGATGGCCATGCTGCCCCGGATCAAGCCCCAAACCTTCTATGACCTGGTCATCGAGGTGGCGATCGTTCGCCCAGGCCCAATCCAGGGCGACATGGTCCACCCTTATCTGCGTCGGCGCGAGGGCAAGGAGGCCGTCGACTACCCGACGCCCGAGCTGGAACGGGTACTGGGCAAGACCCTCGGCGTCCCCCTGTTCCAGGAACAGGCCATGCGGGTGGCCATCGAGTGCGCCGGTTTCACCGCCTCGGAAGCCGACCAGCTGCGCCGGGCCATGGCCACCTTCAAGTTCACCGGCGGCGTCAGCCATTTCAAGGACAAGCTGGTCGGCGGCATGATCGAGCGCGGCTACACCGCCGAATTCGCCGACAAGACCTTCAGCCAGCTGGAGGGCTTCGGCTCATACGGCTTTCCGGAAAGCCACGCCGCCTCTTTCGCCCTGATCGCCTACGCCTCAAGCTGGCTCAAATGCCATCACCCCGACGTCTTCTGCTGCGCGCTGCTGAACGCCCAGCCGATGGGCTTCTACGCCCCGGCCCAGATTGTCCGCGACGCCCGCGACCATGGCGTCGAGGTGCGGCCGATCTGCGTCAATGCCAGCCGTTGGGACTGCACGCTGGAGCCGACCGGGCGAGAGGATCGCTTTGCGGTCCGGTTGGGACTTCGCATGGTGCGATCCTTGCGCAACGCCGACGGCGCCAAGCTGGTGTTGGCTCGGGGGGAGGTCCCGTTTCGCTCTCTGCCCGAGCTTTGGCGGCGGGCCAGCCTCGGCCGCGGCGCCCTCGACCGCCTGGCCGAGGCCGACGCTTTCCGTCCAGCGTTGGGCCTCGCGCGGCGCGAGGCGCTCTGGGCCATCAAGGGTCTGCGCGACACTCCCCTGCCCCTCTTCGATCTCGGCGAAGAAACGCTCGAACTCAACGAACCCGCCACGGCGCTGAAGCCGATGACGGACGGGCGCGAAGTGGTGGAGGACTACCAGACCCTGGGTCTCAGCCTGCGCGCGCACCCGGTAAGCTTTTTGCGGCCAGAGCTGAAGGCGCGCGGCATCGTCCCCTGCGCGCAGGCCAGCGGCGGGCGCGACGGGCGCTTTCTGAAGACCGCCGGCCTGGTGCTGGTTCGCCAGCGTCCCGGTTCGGCTAAGGGCGTGATGTTCATCACCATCGAGGACGAAACGGGCGTCGCCAATCTGGTGGTGTGGGAGAAGGTGTTTGAGAAGTACCGGCGGACCGTTCTGAGTGGGTCAATGCTGATGGTCGACGGGCGGGTTCAGCGCGAGGGCGAGGTGGTCCACCTGATCGCCTACAAGCTGGAAAACCTGAGCCCTCTGCTCTCCAGTCTTGGCCAGCGCCAGGCGCCGTTCCCGCTGCCCCATACCCCGGCGGATGAAGGCCGCCGCGGCCCCCATGGACCAGACCCTCGCGGCGTACATCCCGTGCGGGACATCTACGTCCCCGACCTGCACATCGACACGCTCAAGCAGAAGCCTCGGGATTTCCGCTAGGCCGGTCGAGGCCTAATGTCCGCTGGCGGCCCGGACATGGGCCGACCACGCCGCCAGGATCGAACCCTCCTCGGGATCCGTCTCCGTCACGGCAAGCGCGAAGGTGTCCAGCAGAGACGCAAACTCGCCTGTCTTCACGACGCCGGCCCGCTGCAGCAAGCTGGCCAAGAACACCACCAGCTTTCCCTGCGCCCCGACGAGATCGCGGATGTCGCTGTCTTCGTCCAAGCCACCCGCTCCTGACCCCTCGGAAATGAATAGAATACTCCGTGGTGGAATACTCTACATCGCCGTGCTCTCTCGTCGATGGAGAGTCGGGAAATATTGGCCGCGAATCTGAAGCGGCTCAGGAAAGCGAAAGGGCTGTCCCAGGAGGAGCTCGCGCATCGGGTCGGTATTGACCGGACCTATGTCAGCGCCCTGGAACGCAAGGTCTACGCCGCCAGCATCGACCTCGTCGACCGGCTGGCCAAGGCGCTGGACGAGGAACCGCGGGCCTTGCTGACCGCCCAGACGCCGGAGCCTTCCGAAAACACCTAGGCGTCCACGCTTTCCAACCGGTACGCCTCTCCGTCCCATCCCAGCACCCGCGTCACCGACCGGATGCGACGGCCCGTGGGCGTGCGCTCGATGAAGACCACCAGGTTGATGGCCTGAGCGATGGCGCGATAGGGCACGCGCTGCGTCACCTCGCCGATCAGGTCTTCCAGACGCGTCAGGGCCTCGGCCGCGCTGTTGGCGTGGATCGTCGCCAGGCCGCCCGGGTGCCCCGTGTTCCACGCTTTCAAAAGGTCCAGCGCTGAGCCGTCGCGGACCTCGCCGATGATGATCCGGTCGGGCCGCAGGCGCAGAGTGTCGCGCACCAGGTCGGTCATGGTCACCGCCGGCTCCGTGCGCTTGGTCAGCATTTCGAGCTTGTCCGCCGCGGCGCACTGCAGCTCGGCAATGTCCTCGATCAGCACCACGCGGTCCGCCGCGAATGCCGGTTCGGCGAGGATGGCATTCGCCAGCGTGGTCTTGCCTGACCCGGTGCCACCGGCGATCAGCAGGTTCTGGCGGCTTTCAGCGGCCACCCGGAGCAAGGCCGCCTGCCCGGCCGTGAGGATGTGCTGGGCGACATAGTCGTCCAGCGTAAAGACCACCTCCGGCCGCTTGCGGATGGCGAAGGCCGGGCTGGCCACGATGGGCATGAAGGCGCCCTGAAAGCGCTCGCCGGTCTCCGGCAGGGTGGCGCTGATCCTCGGCCGATCACGGGTCACCACCTCGCCGACATGGTCCGCCAGCAGGCGCAGGATGCGGTCGGCGTCAGAGGCCGCCAGGCTCTGGCCGGTGAAGGAACGCCCCTCCCCGATCCGGTCGATCCAGATCTTGCCATCTGGATTGACCATGACCTCCACCACCAGACGGTCGGCCAAAGCCTCGGCGATGACCGGCCCCATGGCCTGGCGTAGCGCGGCGACCTTGCGGTCAGCGGTCACCGAGTTCGTCGCGGTCATGCAAAGCTCCTCAAACCAAGCCGTCGTCGTCCGCGGCCGTGCGGATCGCGTGCGCGGCGTGGAACGTCGCGTAGTCGTCGGGATCGATCCCCGCCGGCGCGGAAGGCGGAGCGACGCCGACAAAGGCAGGCGGCGGATCGCCGACTGCGCGCACCCCCAGCCAGTCGATGTGGGCGCGCCCCGGCAGGTCCGGGGCGCCGGGCATCTGCTGGTAGGCGGCAGGCTGGCCATGGAAGTAGTCGCCAGTCCGCGCCTTGAAGAACGGCTCCTCGTAGTAGCGGATCTTGTCCGCCCGGATCGGCTTGCAGTTGTTGACGAACAGGAACTGCTGGCGGTCATCGAGCCCGCGCACGTCCTCCTCGGAGAGGATGTAGCGCTGCTGCTCGGACTGCGAGGTCGAACGGTGCGCCCGGCTGAACAGGCTGCGCGGGTCGCTGAAGCTGTCGCGCAACTCCAGCGCCTTGCCGGCGCGGCGCGTGACCTTCTCGATGCTGGTCGGCTCCGACGTCGCAAAGGCAGCGGTGATGTGCATGTTGTCGAAGAGCGAGGTCTTGTCGCCGTACTTCGAGAACACGTCGTTGAAGCTCTGGCAGATCAAGTGGGCCGTGATCCCGTAGCCCGCCATTTCGCCCATCGCGTTCTCGAGGAACGGGAGGGCCCCAAGCTTCGGAAACTCGTCCAGCAGCAGTAGCAGCCGATGCAGCTTTCGCCGCCCGCGACTGTCGGCGTGCTCGCTCTCCATCAGACTATTGATGGTCTGGCGGGTGAACACCCGCACCAGGAACGCCAGCCGGTCGGCGTGGGCCTGCGGGGTGATGATGTAGAAGCTCACCGGCGCGGCCGAGCAGACCAGGTCGCCGATCGAGAAGTCCGACCAGCTGGTGGCGTATTCCACCAACGGATCGGCCCAAAGAGTCAGCGAGGACCGGCAGGTCGCCAGCACGCTCGACTTCACGCGCTCGTCCATGCTGGCCAGCGATCGGGCGCCCAGCAGGACCTCCGGATGGATCTCCGGGATCGGCTGTCCCTCGCCGTCACGGGCCAGCCCGTCGGCCGCATGTAGGTCCGGGCGATGACGGTGATGGGTGTGCATCATCGCGTGCAGGGTCGGCTCGATGTTGATCATCAACCGGCGCACCTGGGCGAGGTTTTTGCGCTCGTCAGGCTCGGTGTAGAGGACGTGCAGGATCACCGCGGTGAAGAAGTCCGTCGCGCTCTGATCCCAGAAGCTGAGGTCACCGGCTTTGCGCCCCAGCGGATCCACGAGGATCCCGACCACGTTCTGGATGTCAGCGATTTCCATAAGGCCCTTGCGCACCTCGAACAGCGGGTTCCAGCGCACCGTGTTCGGGTCCGTGGGCGCGAAATAGAAGACGTGGCTGAACTGCTTCCGATGGTCGGCGGTGATGTGCCAGAGCTCTCCCTTGCGGTCATAGGCAAAGACGCTCTGCGGCCATGCCGTCAGGGTCGGGATCACGTGGCCGGCCCCCTTGCCGCTCCGCGAGGCGCCGACGATGATGGCGTGCTCCACGCCGTCATAGGTCAGGTATCGGCCGTCGAACCGGCCCAGCACCCGCCCGCGTATCGCCCCCTTGGGATCGATCAGCTTGGCGCGCCGGACATCCTCGGCGCCCGCCCAGGCGTCGGCCCCGAACGCCGGCGGGCTGCGGCGGAAACGGCGGGCGGCCCCGATCGCCATCCCGACCGGGATCATCGCCGCCGCCAGGCCCCAAAGGCTCGCCATGTCGAACGCCTTTGGATAGCGCCCGGCATAGTGCGCGTACCATCCCAGGATCGCCCAAGGCGGATAGATCCGCACACCCCCGAGATCGACCAGGCCGCCGCCGAATTCATGCGGGTAGTGGAAGGCCCCGGCGACCTGCTGCGTCGCTGTCATCAGCCCGGCCGCAAGCGCCAGAGCGGCCAGCGGTATGACGACGCGGGAACGCTTGGACAGGGTCACGGCGGGCTCCTATCGGCCTGGGAAAAGAGTGCGGATCAGGCCGCGCCCTTCGTTGCGGTTGAGGCGGTCGATGGCGGCCTTACGCGCCGGCGCCGGGTAGCGGGCGAGAGCCTCGCGCGCGGGCGATCCCACATCGCGAATGAAGCGAGTCGCGTCCGGTGAATGGGCAGGAACACGGAGCTGCCGCTGGCCAAGTTCCCGGGCCACGACAAGGTCATTGACCGTCCGTGTCGCCCCCTCGATCCGCCGATCCATCCGCTTGATCTTGCGCACCAAGGTGCGCCGCTCGCGGGCCGCATCCGCCGCCCGGTCGAGGTCGGGCTGGCGTCGCGCTGCGACCGCCGCTTGCCCAGCAGGTGAGCGCAGCCACGCCTGGCGAAACTGCAGCCGCAAGTCGGCGCGCCGCGCGTCCTGACGGACCTTTGCCAAGGCGTTCAGCTCAGCATGCTTGGCCCAGATCATGCGCGCCGGATTGCGGATCCAGGCAACGAGGCCGAGCCGCTGGTTGCGTATCCGAGCGACCCGCGCCTCCGTCCGCTCCAAGCGCGCCTGGGCCGTCTTCTGGGCCTGGGCATCGTCCCGCAACAACTCCGCCGCGACCCGCCGTTCACCCGCGACGGGCGGGCCGGCGAGCGCCTGGCGTTGGGCCTCCCAAGCGGCCCGCTCGGCCATCAGGCCGTCGCGCACGCGTTGCCCTTCTGCGACCAGCGCATCGATCGGAGCATCGACCGGGGGCGCTGTCGCTGCGAGCCGATCGGCGGTGTCCGAATAGTCGCGGCGCGAGCGTTGCGCCTCAGCGTTTCGCGCGTCGACGTCACGGTTCCGATCGCCCCGATCAGTCGCTTCGTTGCGGCGCTCCATGGCCGTCACGGACGGCCCCAGATGCTCGGTCGGAGTTCGGTCTATGCCCTGCTCGGCGAGGCTGAGATGCGAGACCTGTGGCGCGTCTGGTCCCAGCTGACGACGCAGGTGTTCGTTCTGGATTTCAGCCCACCCGGCGCGCCAGTCGCGGACCTGCTGCGGCGACCACCAGGATGGGTCCTTACGCCCGAATCCATCCGGCCCGACCCGCCGCGTGGTGACCAGGACGTGGGCATGGAAGTTGCGCTGGTCGCCCTCTTTTCCGGGCCGGTGCATGGCGATGTCGGCGATCATTCCGCGCGCGACCACATGCTTGGCGACGAAGTCCTGGACCAGGGCGCGACGCTGCTCGAAGTCGAGTTCGTGGGGTAGCGCCAGGAGGATCTCGCGCGCCGGTACGGCGTCCTTCCGGCGCTCGCTTTTCTCGGCCGCGTTCCAGAGCACCTCGCGGTTTTGAAAGGCCGCAGGCGCGTCGGCTGGCGCCAGGATCTCGCTGTGCTCGATGCCCGACTTTCCGGCGAAGTCGAATTCCATCGCCAGGCGCTCGTCAGTCAGAAGCTGGCCTGAGCGGTAGGCGGCGGCAGCCACAGTCGAGCGCCCGGCGGCGCGCTGGATGGTCTGGACCTGACACAGATACGACGCCACCGCGCGCGTTCCTCTTGAACGGCCTGTGGCCGGGGATCGCTAAGGGCAACGCCCTTGGCTCAAACCGACCGGCAGGCCTTGGCCTGGGTGTGGTTGAGGGTGTCGGGCGCCGCCTGACCGCGGGGTTGGTGGGCGTAGCCCAACCAACCCGTATATGCGCCATTGTCCTCAACTTGCCTCAACTTGCCTTGACCACCACCATGGACCAGAACGCACGATATTGGTAGGAAAAGTGCGTAGTGCGGTTTCTCGCCCGCTTTTCTGCTGTGGTGACGGATATGGACAAGAGACGTCGCAACGCCCGGCCGTCGAAATATCGGCCCCGGACCGATGCCCAGAAGCAACGGCGCCAGCAGCTTTGGGACGCGCGGGCTGAAGCTCGAAAACGTCGCCAGACTGCAGACGATGAAGCCCGATGGCTGGCGCGACTAGCTGAGTTGGAGACGGCGTTACGCGATCATGGCCACAACGGGATTCATGGTCGGCGTCACACCCGTCCCCTCGATAGCATCACCGACGACGCCGAGCGCTTCGGCGTGCTGAAGGCGCGCGTCGAACGGCTCGAAGCCTTGTGGTCGATCGACCGCCGCAAGCGCGAAACGCGCGGCAAGATCATCATCGGTGGCGCGCTGCTTGCCGAACTGATCGACGCGACGTTGACCGGCGATCGCACCTTGCTCACCACGGTCCTGGACATCCTCGATCGGCGCGTGGATCTCGCTCGCGATCGCCTCACGGTGCGTGATCTCTTGGGCGATGCGCCCCTGCCCCTTCGCCCCGGCGGCGAGGTCGCTGAAGACCTATCGACGGCCCTTCAGACCATGGCTAACGACACGCCGGATTTCGATGCTCTGGTGCAGGAAGCCATGGCCGAAGAAAACGATTTTCGCCCCTCCGACATCGACGGCGACTACGCCGACCTCGACCCCGTCTGGCGGCGCGAAGCCTAAGGTTCGCCGCTCTTGACGCGCCCGTCGCGGGACACAAACAAGGCGCGCGAAGGATCGCCCGAAGGCGCGACCAGAGATGTCGTCGGCGGACCCTGCGGCTGATCCTCGGCCGCCGGCCCATTGTCACCAGCCGATGCCGGTCCGACGCGGTTTTCCCCGACGAAAATCGTATCAGGTTGAGCCAGCCGACCGCCCACTCCACCGGCGCGGCCAGGACCGCCTCCCCGCCCCGTCTCGGCATAGAAGCTATGCGCTCCGATCACGGCCGAGGGCGCCGCGCCGCCGAAGTTCACGAGGCCGGCGGAGACCTGTCCGGCGCGGGCCCGCCCCGCGACGATGACAGGGTTCTGGAAGTAGCGCGCGCCATGCGTGAGGTCCGGCAGGCGGCCTTCCAGCGCCAGGTTCAGGATCGTGTCGATCCGAGCCTGGGCCGCAGCCGAGACCGGCGGCAGGCTGCGCCAATCGCCGCCCGCTCGCATCACCGGCTCAAACTGCGACCGCGCGTTGAGCACGGCATCGATACTGCTGCCCCATCGCCCGTCCTGCAGCCGGTTCAGGATCGTGTAGACGACCCCCGCAAGGCCGGAGTCACCCTGGTTGCCGGCCTCGGCGTAGGCCACCCGGGCTATCCCGTCGCGTGCGCCTGGAGCGGCAATGGCACGCCCGAGGCCGACGTCAAACTGTGGGGTGGTCGGCAACATCGGCGAGACCGCGACCGCGGGGCAAGTCACCCCCTCGGGCAGCGGCCCGTTGACCTGCCCGCGCGCGAGGAGCGCGCACAGTCCGGCGATGGCGGCAGGGTCCATCACTGGCCCCCTTGCGAGGCGACCACGAGGGGCGCGTAGACGCCCAAAACGTCCTGGCGGTCGATGAGACCGAAGTAGCGGCTGTCGAAGCTATTGGGGACCCGGTCGGAGAAGACGAAGAGTTCGCTCGCCCCGAGCCGCCGGCACCCCTTCCAATGCGGCAGCGCCCTGCCCTCCCGGTCCGCCCGGACGATTGGGCCCCGGTCGCGGCCGGCGATGACGAGGCGACCGTCCCGGGCGCAGACCTGGTCGCCGGGCCCAGCCGCTACGGTCTTCAACATTGGCACCCGGCGCAGATAGGCGAGGTGCGCGTCCGCATAGGGAAAGGCGGCCGCAGGCGCCTTGAAGGCGACGAGACGCCCTACGGCCGCGGCCGCGTCGATCCGCCTGTAAAGTCCTTCAGGCTCGCTGGCCGTGGTGTTGATGAGAACCTGTGGAGCCGTCGCCAGGAGCGCCGACAGCGCGATAGCGACGCCGATGCTAAGCCCGGCGACCCGACCCCATCCGGCGATATGCGGCTGCGGGGTTAGAGCGGAAACGGAGGATGCAGTCATTGGGAACGTCCGGGACACGCCGGTGATACGACTGACGCACTATTTCACCGGTAATAGTGCGTTGCAATCGTGACCATAGAGGGCTGTCGCCTCCGTGCTCCGAGTTACCGACGCGCTCGCCGGTCGTTGACGCGTCCTATCCGCCCCGCTTGTGCAGGCGGACGTTCTGCGCCTTCCACTGGAGCATCGGCATCGCGGCGATGCGGGCCTGGATGTCCGGGCCGACCGCGAGGCTAGAGGTGTCGATTTCCCCACGATCCAGCACGCCATCGAGGAACGCCGTCTCCTCCGGGGACAGGGCGAACAGGGGCGCGAGGCGCGCCCGGCAAGCCGCGACCGATTGTGCGATCCACGCCTCGACGCCCCCGGCGGCCTCGAACGCGTTCTGGGGCAGACAGATTGCCAGCTTTTGGCGCAGCTCCTTCGGATCGCCGCCGATGTCGTCGATCGACGCCAGGCGCCAGTCACGTCGGCCAGATGCGCCATAGGCCAACATGGCCGCCTTGATGCGCGTCCAGTCGAGATCGGGGATGTCGAGGATGCGGCGGGCGTCGAACAGGTCGCGGGCCGCCGTCCGATCAACCAGAGCCACCAGTTTGCTGGCTACCACCTCATGCAGGTTCAGGACCGCAATGCCCCTCGCCTGCACATCCGCGAGCGCGACGGAGTCGAGCCGATCGACGCCGAAAAGCGGCTGGCGCGCCATGTAGTTGACGTCGACCTCCAGCGTCGCGCCCCCGCCCAGCGCCGAGGTGAAACGCCCGATCCACTTGCCGCCAGCATGCTCGTCTGGCTGGCGGCGGATGGCGTAGCCCATCGCCGTCAGGAGCCGGTTCAAGGCGGCGTCAATCGCGGGCCGCTCGGCCTCCATGGTCGCCCGATCAAGGGGGCCGACGTAATTCAGATCGATATCGACCGAGAGCCGAGCGAGCCCGCGATGGAAGACGTTGAGCGCAGTCCCGCCCTTGAGCACCAAGCGATCGGCCAGGACCTCATCGCCCGCGATCTCCTGCAGGACGTCGAGGAGCCGCATGACCTTCTCCAGCGTGCCGGGCTGCAGGCCGGTCTCGCTCGCGAGACGCTGCAGGGTCTGCGCTGAAGGCGCGG
>NZ_SSMX01000029.1 GCF_004799515.1 Phenylobacterium sp.
GGACGTTCATCCGGGGTCTCCCGGTTAGAGGTTGGAGCTTCGCAACCCCACTCTCTCAACCCGATCCCGGGTGAACAACCTTCGTAGCTTCGACACCTAGGCCGCGCCTCAGCCACCGGCGCGGGCGTGGACCAGGCGGGTGAAGGCCTCGCGGATCGGCGGCACGTGGCGATGCTTGGCCACGGCCGTCGCCGGATCGTCCAGGTGCAGCAGGACGGTGGCGTTGGCCTCGAACAGCAGCAGCTCGCCGTTGGCGGTCATGGCGCAGTCCACACCGCCGTAGTCGAGGTCAAGGCGGCGGGCGGCTTCGTCCGCGGCGGCGGCCGCGACGGGTCCGAAGACGCCCCGCCAGTCGTCGAGGAACCGCTCTTCCTCGGCCAGCTTCCAGGGCGAGCGGGCCATCTCGGCGCGCCAGTAGTGCAGCAGCCAGTGCTCGCCGATCGCCAGGTGGAACGGGAAGACCTGCCGGTCGACGAAGATCAGCCGGTACTTGCGCCAGGCGCCGTCGGGCGAGCGGAAGTCGTGGAAGGGGACGGCCAGCAGGCGCTCCGCCGGGGCCTGCGCCAGATAGGCCTCGCGGTCCGCCTCGCTGTCCAGGCGCACGAGGCTCTCGCCGCCGTGGTCGCCGGCGGGGCGCACCAGGATCGGCGCCTTCAGCGGAAAAGCGGCCAGGTCGCCCGGCGTCAGCGGCGTCACCGGCGGGACGACCAGGCCCGGGACGCCGGCGAACAGGGCCTGCGCTCCATCGCGGCCGGTCTTCAGGATGCTGCGCGGCGGGTTGATCACGGGCTTGCCGAGGTCGGCGCAAAAGGCCTCGGCGGCGGCCAGCTGGCCCCAGTCGCGATGGATGTCGGCCAGCGTGCTGAACACCGCCCCGGCGCTGGCCAGCTCGGCGGGATCGACCGTCCCCAGCGGGCCGTCGGCCTCACCCGGCGTCAGCAGGCTGACCGACAGGGTGGAAAAGCTCTCAGGATCCACCAGGTAGCGGGTGGGCGTGTGGCCGGCGCCCACCGCGCCCAGCAGCACCAGGGTGTCGCGCGCCGCACGGGGCGGTCCGCGCCGTTGGACCCCCGCGCGCCGGGCCATGCCGTTGCGCAGGGCCAGGGCGTCCGGCGCGCGGCCCAGGCGGTCGAGCAGGCGGGCGAACTGCTCCAGGGTGGGGTTGTCCGCATGGCCGGCGGCGATGTTGGCGCGCACGCAGGCCTCCGCCTCCGCCAGCCGGCCGGCCCGGGCTGCGGCCCGCACCAGGGACGAGATCAGCGAGACGCGGACGTCCTCCGTGCTGGGATCGTTGGCCGCCAGGGCCCCGACGAGGGCGTCGACCGCCTCGCCGAACCGGCCCTCG
Organism: Phenylobacterium sp.; assembly: GCF_004799515.1. Taxonomy (GTDB): domain Bacteria; phylum Pseudomonadota; class Alphaproteobacteria; order Caulobacterales; family Caulobacteraceae; genus Phenylobacterium. Next base: position 1,346 of record NZ_SSMX01000029.1, read on the forward strand.
TCCAGCAGCACCATGCCGCGGTTGCCCACCGGCGCGTGATAGGCCGGGTCGAGCGCGATGGCCCGGTCGAGCGCCGCCAGCGCCTCGGTCCGCCGCCCCAGCCTGTGCAGGGAGACGCCTAGGTCGTTGTGGATCGGAGCCAGGTCCGGGCGTTCCTCGGCGGCGCGGGCGAAGGCTTCGGCGGCGGCGGCCTCGTCGCCCTGGCGCGCGCGCAGCCGGCCCAGCGCCTGCAGGCTGGCCGCATTGCGCGGGCGCAGCGCCAGGTGGCGCAGCAGCACCGCTTCGCCCTCCGCCGCGTCCGGCCCGTCGGCCAGGATCAGGGCCAGGAGCCCCAGCGCGTCAGGCTGATCGGGATGTTGCGCCAGGATCCCGCGGTAGCCCGCCTCCGCCTCCGCCAGGCGGCCCTGGGTGTGGTCGGTGAGGGCCCGGCGCAGGCGCGCGGCCGTCTCCTCGGCGGAAAGGGGCGCTGTCATGGCCCCAGCCTACGCCGCGCCCGTCCGCGCCCGGAAGAACTGGATCACGCGCTGCTCGGCGGCCTTGGTGGGGCCGCTCTCCTTCAGGTGCAGGGTGAGCACCGAGTGCGGCGGGATGAACGACGGCTGGGCGTCTTCGTCCTCCAGCTCGATGGCCTCGAAGCGGTCGCCGAAGGTCTTCTTGAACATCTCGAAGCGGGCGTCGGGGACCAGCTCGTCGCTCTTGAAGCGCAGGCCGATCATCGAGAGGTCCTCCTCTTCGAAGCGGCGCTTGGCGCAGGCGATCTCCGCGGGCGACGCGTCGGTGGCCCCGGCACGCGTCTTCGAGCCGGTCGCCGCCGGCATGGAGGGCTGCGACAGCACCGGCGCCACTACCGAGGGCTCGGTCATCATGGCGAGCGCGAAGCCGCCGGTGAAGCACATGCCGACCGCGCCCACGCCCTTGCCGCCGCACTCGTCGTGCGCCTGCCGCGCCAGCGCGCGCAGCCAGTCGACGATCGGGCTCGACTTGTCGCCGGACCAGACGAAGAACTCGCGCCGGATGCAGATCGCCCCCAGCATGGAGCGCAGCGCATAGTTGCGGCTGGCCGGCCGCCCCGGCTCGCCGAACAGGCTGGGCAGGAAGACCGTCATGCCCGCCTCCGCCACCCGCTCGCCGAAGCGGATCACCAGTGGGTGCAGGCCCGGCATCTCATGGATGACGATCACCGCCGGCCCGTGGCCCTTGCGCCAGACCGGCCGCGTCCACGGTCCGGCGGTGAACTCGGACTTCGTCCAGCCGGCCAGCGCGTCTTCGTATGCCATCTCAGCCCCCGCCTCAGGTGACGGAGCTTAGGCCGATCAGAGCTTCAGGCGCAGCATGGAACTGTCGCCCTCGAAGCCGGTCAGCTTCCAGACCCCCTGCTCCTTGGTGAACATCAGGAGGCAGGGGCCGTCCTTCTTCTTGGTGGCGCAGACCCGGCCGTCGGGCAGGGTCTTCAGCGCCTGGGAGATGACGATGGGTCCAGGGATCTGGGTGTCGGCGCGATAGCCGTACTGCTCGGCCACCAGGCGGAAGGTCTTGGGCTGCACCAGGAGCTGGTCGGCGAGGTCCAGGGTGGACGGCCCGAGCAGGGCGGCCAGGCCCTTCATGGACTTCGACTTGCCGAGCTGGTCCTCGATGGTCGACTGCAGCTGGGCCTTCAGCGCCGCGTGGTCGACGTGGGCGTCGAAGGCCGCGCGGTCGTTGTCGCGGATCGAGATCAGGAGCGCGTGGACGTCCCCGGCCGCGCCGATCTTCTGGGCGGTGGCGCAGGCGCTGAGCGCCAGCACCGCGGCGGCGAGCGCCAGGAGGTTGCGCATGGGATGGCCTCGTGCAGCTTCGGCCCGCCGGTATAGGCGCAGAACGCGGCCACATCACGGCCTGGTTTCCGCGGGCCCGCCTAGTCGCGGCCCAGTAAGGCCCCGGCCCAGAGCGCGATGGGCAGGCCGATCAGGAACATGTGGCCACAGACCTCCTCGACCAGGGCCAGGCCCTTGGGGTTGTTGACCGCATGCACCGCCGAGAGCGGCAGGACGAGGTAGTGCATGAAAAGGTAGATGCCGATCCCGAACAGCGGCCCGGACACCCAGGCCAGCCGCCGCAGGATCGGCAGCCGCAGCGACGCCAGCACGAAGATCGCCGCAGCCACGATCAGGATGAGGTAGTGCGAGGCGATGCCGACAACCTCGACTGTCGGCGGCATGGTCTTGACCGCCGCGCCATACCAGCCGCGGGCGATGGCCTTGGCCACCCCGCTTGCCGTGCCGTGGTAGATCAGCAGAGCCGCGAAGAGGTCGAAGGTCGCGGCCATGAAGCCGCCGCCCAGGACGGCGGCGACGATGGCGGTGGGCGTGCGCTCGGCGACGGCGGTGGGCATGGTGGCCATGGGCGGTTCCCCGTTCTTGTGGGGTGAGCCCATCATGGCGGTGCAGACTTGGCCTCAAGGATGCGACGAGCGGCGGGGTGGAGGCCACGAAGCGGCGGGTCGCCGCGGCTGATGGAGTCCCGTCTCGCATCCGTCGGGATGCTGGATAGCCCTGAACTCCATGGTTGATTGCGAGCTTGGGCCTCTCGGCAAGTCAAGGACGCGCCTTAAGGCGCGCCGCGGAGCGGCTGGCTTCGCCAGTCCTTGAGTTGCCGAGAGGCCCAAGCAAATCTGGCCGCCATGGACTTAAGGCGCAGTCTGTTCAGGACCGGTGTTTCAGACCGAAGGCGGCCGCCCAAGAAAAAGCCCCGGAGGTTCGCTCCGGGGCTCGATCGTCTCGGCCGTGACGGCGCGCGCCGTTACAGCGTCCGCCGCACCTCTTCGAGGGTGAAGCACTCGATGGTGTCGCCAGGCTTGATGTCCTGGAAGCCCTGGAAGGCCATGCCGCACTCCTGGCCAGACTGCACCTCGTTGACCTCGTCCTTGAAGCGCTTGAGCGTCTGCAGGACGCCGAGCTCCAGGATGACCACGTCGTCGCGGACGATCCGCACGCGCGCGCCCTTGCGCACCACGCCCTCGGTGACCCGGCAGCCGGCGACACGGCCGACTTTGGAGATATCGAAAGCCTGCAGCACCTCGGCATTGCCGAGGAAGGTTTCGCGCTGGATCGGCGCCAGCATGCCGGAGAGCACGCCTTTGATGTCGTCGATCAGGTCGTAGATGATCGCGTAGTAGCGGATCTCGACGCCTTCGCGCTCGGCCAAGTCGCGGGCCTGTTTCGAGGCGCGGACGTTGAAGCCGAGGATCGGCGAACCCGCCCCCTTGGCCAGCATGACGTCGCTTTCGCTGATCGCGCCGGCGCCCGACAGGATGATCCGCGCACGGACCTCGTCGGTGGCGAGCTTGTCGAGGCTGCCCACGATGGCTTCGGCGGACCCCTGCACGTCGGCCTTGATGATAACCGGCAGCTCACTGACCTTCTTATCGGTGATCTTGGCCATCATGTCGGCGAGCGAGGCGCCCTGGACCGGAGCCCCGGCCTTCTCGCGCTTCAAACGGGTGCGGTAGTCGGTGAGCTCGCGGGCGCGGGCCTCGTTCTCCACCACGGCGAAGGGCTCGCCCGGATCGGGGGTGCCGTCGAGGCCGAGGATCTCCACCGGCGTCGAAGGCGTGGCCTCCTTCACCTGTTCCTCGCGCTCATTCAGCAGCGCGCGGACCCGGCCCCAGCTCGCGCCGGCCACCACGATGTCGCCGCGCTTCAGGGTGCCGCGCTTGACGAGGACGGTGGACACCGCGCCGCGTCCGCGGTCGAGCTTGGCCTCGATCACCACGCCGTCGGCGGTGCGGTCGGGGTTGGCCTTCAGGTCGAGGACCTCGGCCTGCAGCAGGATGTTCTCGATCAGGTCGTCGAGGCCCAGCTTCTGGGTCGCGGAGACCTCCACCACCTGGGTTTCGCCACCCAGGCTTTCCACCACAATCTCGTGCTGCAGGAGCTCGTTGATCACCCGCGTCGGGTCGGCGTCCGGCTTGTCGATCTTGTTGATCGCCACGATGATCGGCGCGCCGGCGGCCTTGGCGTGATTGATGGCCTCGATGGTCTGGGGCATCACCCCGTCGTCGGCGGCCACCACCAGCACCACGATGTCGGTGACGTTCGCGCCCCGCATCCGCATGGCCGAGAAGGCCGCGTGGCCCGGGGTGTCGAGGAAGGTGACGCGCTCGCCGTCCTTCAGCCTCACCTGATAGGCGCCGATGTGCTGGGTGATGCCGCCATGCTCGCCCGACACCACGTCGGTGGAGCGCAGCGCGTCCAGAAGGCTGGTCTTGCCGTGGTCGACGTGGCCCATGATGGTGACCACCGGGGGCCGCGGGACCAGATGGTCGTCCACGTCCTCGCCGCCGATGAAGCCCTCTTCGACGTCGGCCTCGGAGACGCGCTTCACCGTGTGGCCGAATTCGGTGGCCACCAGTTCGGCGGTGTCGTTGTCGATGACGTCGTTGATCTTCAGCATCACGCCCTGACGCATCAGGAACTTGATGACCTCGGCGCCGCGGGTGGCCATGCGGTTGGCGAGCTCGCCCACCGTGATCACGTCGGGGATGACCACTTCGCGCGCGGCGCGGGCCTGCTCCTGGCTGCCGCCCTTGCGCTTTTCGCGTTCGCGCTCGCGGGCCCGGCGGACCGAGGCCAGGGAGCGCATCCGGTCGACGGCGCCCTCATCGTCACCGGCCACGGCCTGGATGGTCAGGCGGCCTTCGCGGCGTTGCGGCGCGCCTTTGGCGCGGCTGATCGCCTTGGAGGGCGCGGCCTCGCCACGGCGGCGGTCGTCGTCGTCGGGACGGCGGTCGAGGTTGGCGCTGCCGGGGCGCGGAGCCTGGCGGGCGGCGCGCTGAATCTCCGGCGTGGCCGGCGGGGCGGCGGGGCCGAGGCGCGGGCCGCCGGGGCCACGGGCGCCAGCGGGACCGCCGGGACGCGGGCCCGCCGGACGCGGCGCGACCGCCGAATAGCGCACAGTGTCCCCGGCGGGGCGCGGGGCGCGGTCGTCGCGCTCCTGGCGCGGCGGGGCGCGGTCGTCGCGGACCGGCCGGCGGTCGTCGTCCGGGCGCGGCGCGCGCTGGTTGAAGTTAGTGTTCTCGAAGCGGGGCCGTTCCGGACGATAGGTCGTCGTCGACGGCCGGTCGTCGCGGCGGTCGGCCGACGGCTGATAGGTGCGGGTCTGGCCCGGACCGCTCGGCCCGGTGGAGGCCGGACGCGGCTGGTGCGGGGCGTCCTGGCGCTGGTGCTGTTGCGGCGGCGCCTGGGGCGGAGCGGCGGACGGGGCGGGCGCGGCCGGGGCGGCGGCGACAACCGGAGCCTGCGGCGGCGGGGCGGCGGGCGGCGGGGGCGCGGCGGGCGTCGGCGCGGGTGCGGCGGCGGCCGGCGTCTGGGCGACCGGAGCCGCAGCCGGGGCGGCTTGCGGCGCAGGCGCGAGCGCGGGGGCGCGGGCGGCGGCCTCAGCGGCGGCGGCGCGGGCGCGCTCCTCGGCGGCGCGGCGGTCGGCGGCCTGGCGTTCCTGGGCCGCGTCGATGGCGCGTTGACGCGCAGCGCGCTCCTCGGCGGAGAGGCCGTCGCCGGCCCCGCCGGCGGCCTGGCGCGGACCCGACGCGGGCGGCGGCGCGGGGCGCGGCTCGAACAGGCGCTTCTCCGCGGCGGAGGGGCCGGCCAAGTTGCCGCCCACCTGCTGATGCGGCCGTGCGCGCTTGGTCTCGACGACCACCGTCTTGGAACGGCCGTGGCTGAAGCTCTGCTTCACCGTGCCGGCGCTGACCGAACCGGCCCCGCGGGGCTTCAGGGTCAGGGGCTGGCGTCCGCCCGGAGGCGGGGGATTACGGCCGCTGTTGTTCTCGTCGCTCATGCGCTCGCTTTACTCGTCGGCCGGCGATCCGGCCAAAGGACAGATAACAATGCAAGGCGGCGGGACTTGGGAGGTCCCGGTCGCCTCTTAAGGCTCCTCGCGCCAACTCTCAGGAACGAGCGGACAGAAGCCCGACAACCGGCGGACGTCCTGCGTCCAACGATCGGCGGCTCGCCCCGCAAGGAAGGCGGTGTGTATCACATTCTCCGCGCCCAAGGCCAAACCCAATTCCTCGGCGCCGAACAGGCCGAAAACCGGCGTGGGCGGAGCGCGTTTGCCGGCCTTGCCGAGGAGCTTGCGGCGGCCGTCCGCGGCGCCGTCCGACGCCTCGATCAGCCATGCGGCTCGACCGCCCTCGATCGCGGCGGAAACCTTTTCGAATCCGGAAGTAAGGTCGCCGGCGCGCCGCGCAAGCCCCAGGCCCGACAAAAGCCGGCGTTTCAGCAAGGATTCCACAAGCTTGACCAAATCCGGGGGCGCCTGGACCTTGGCCTTGGCGGCGCGGGCGAACAGGCCCTTCTTCGCCGCCGCCTCCAAGGAGGCCGCGTCCGCGGCGACCCACAGGCCGCGCCCGGGCAGCTTGCGCGCCAGGTCCGGGACCACGGTCCCGTCCGGCCCGGCGACGAAGCGGATCAGCGCCGCCTCGTCCATCACCTCGCCGGAGACAATGTCCCGCCGCTCGCGCGAAGCCTCGGCGAGGGTGGCGGGCTTGGCCGTGTCGAAACGGGCCTGCATGGTCCGTCACCCTCGCGCGCTCAGCCCTCAGGCGTCGCGCGCTTCCCCTTCGAGTTCGGCTTCGGCGAAGGCCTCGGTCTCTTCAATGGGCTCGTCCTCGATTTCAGGTTCCAATTCCGGTTCCGGCGGAGCCTCGATCCAGCCCATGGCCACGCGGGCGCGCATGATCAGCGCCTCCGCATCGGCCGGCTCCAGGCCGAAGGCCTCGAGGATGCCGGTCTCGCGGACCCGTTCGCCGTTCTTGGTCTCGAACCAGCCGCGCAGGTCGTCGGGGACCAGGTCCGCCAGGTCCTCGACCGTCTTCACGCCGCCTTCGCCGAGCGCCACGGCGATCGGCAGGGTGACGCCTTCGATCTCCAAGAGGCCGTCCTCGACGCCCAGCTCGACGCGCTTGGCGTCGTATTCGGCGGCGATCTTGTCCAGGAAGTCGGTGGCCCGGGCCTGGATCTCGGCGCCGGTGTCCTCGTCGAAGCCCTCGATGGAGGCGATTTCCGAGACGTCGACATAGGCCACGTCCTCGACGGTGGCGAAGCCCTCGGTAACCAGCAGCTGGGCGATGACCTCGTCCACGTCCAGGGCTTCCTGGAAGAGAGCCGTGCGCTCGGCGAACTCGCGCTGGCGGCGCTCGCTCTCCTGGCTCTCGGTCATGATGTCGATCTGCCAGCCGGTCAGTTGGCTGGCGAGACGCACGTTCTGGCCGCGGCGGCCGATGGCCAGCGACAGCTGCTCGTCCGGCACCACCACCTCGACGCGTTCGTCCTCCTCGTCCATCACCACCTTGGAGACTTCCGCCGGGGCCAGCGCGTTGACGATGAAGGTCGCCTCGTCCGGGCTCCATTGGATGATGTCGATCTTCTCGCCCTGCAGCTCGGCCACCACCGCCTGCACGCGCGAGCCGCGCATGCCGACGCAGGCGCCGACCGGGTCGATGGATGAGTCGTTGGAGACCACCGCCATCTTGGCGCGGCTGCCCGGGTCCCGGGCGACGGCGCGGATCTCGATGACCCCGTCGTAGACCTCCGGCACCTCCTGGGCGAACAGCTTGGCCATGAAGCCGCCGTGCGCGCGGCTGAGCAGGATCTGCGGGCCCTTGGTCTCGCGGCGGACGTCGTAGATGTAGCAGCGGATGCGGTCGCCGATGTTGAAGTTCTCGCGCGGGATCGACTGGTCGCGCCGGGCGATGCCTTCGCCGCGGCCCAGGTCGACGACGATGTTGCCGTATTCGACGCGCTTGACCGTGCCGTTGACGATCTCGCCCACCCGGTCCTTGTACTCTTCGTACTGGCGCTCGCGCTCGGCTTCGCGGACCTTTCCGGTCACCACCTGGCGGGCCATCTGGGTCTGCACCCGGCCGAATTCGAAGGGCGGCAGGACCTCTTCGTAGGTCTTGCCGATGGCGGCGTCCTTGTCGTTCCGCTTGGCGTCGGAGAGGCGGATGATGCCCACCGGCTCGTCGGCCGGGACCTCATTGCCCTCTTCGTCGGTGACCATGCCGAAGCTGGCGTCGTCGGCGACCACGGTCTGGACGCGCTTGACGGTGACTTCGCCGGTCTTCTGGTCGATGTGGACGCGGATGTCGTGCTCGGCGCCATAGCGGGCGCGGGCGCCCTTCTGGATGGCTTCCTCGATCGCCTCGATGACGATCTCGCGGTCGATGGACTTCTCCCGCGCGACCGCGTCGGCGATCTGCAGGAGTTCAAGCCGGTTGGCGGAAATGCCGGTCAGGCTCATGGGGTCTTCCTCTTACTCGGATGTCTGTTGGTCGGAATTGGATGTGAGGCGCTGGGCCCGCGCCTGCGCGCCCCGCTCCAGAAGTTTGTCGGTCAGCACGAGCTTGGCCTCGGTGATCCAGGCGAAGGGCACGAGCGCGGTGGCTTCCTCGCCCTCCAGGTCGATGGCCACGGCCTCGTCCTCGACGCCGGCCAGAACGCCCTTGAAGCGCTTGCGGCCCTCGGCCAGGCGGTCGAGTTCGAGCCGCGCCTCGTGGCCCTCGTAGGTGGCGAAGTCCGCCAGCCGGGTCAGTGGCCGGTCGACGCCGGGCGAGGAGACCTCAAGGGTGTATTCGCCGGCGATCGGGTCGGCGGCGTCCATCACCTCGGAGATCGCGCGGCTGAGCCGCGCGCAATCCTCGACGTTCATGTCGCCGTCCTCGGGCCGCTCGGCCATGACCTGCAGCCGCCGCGCATGCTCGCCGCCCATCAGCCGCAGGCGCACGATGGCGTAGCCCGCCGCCTCGGCCACGGGGTCGAGCAGCTCCAGCAGTCCCTGGTCTTCGGCGGTCTTCCCACGCATGGGCTTCGGCCTGGCTCCGGCAAAGAAAAAAGCGGCCGGGCCGGAGCCCGCCGCTCGTAGGCGCCATACAGCGCAAACGGACGATGTTGAGGGGAATATAGGCGCTTGGGAGGGGTTTGTCAGCCCTGTTGAGTCGGGGCGCTCGCTTCCCCGGTCTCTGTGCGCCACCCGCACCTCGGTTAAGACGGACGGCGCGGCGTCCCGGACGGCTGGAGGTCTTCATCCAAGATCGGCATCGTCAGATGTCACCCGCCCTTAAATCTCATGGTTGAAACGAGCCTCGGGGCCTCGGCTTGTCAAGGACCGGCCCCTGGCCGGCCGCGGAGCGGCGCGCGTTCCGCGCGTCCTTGAGAAGCCGAGGCCCCAAGGCAAACTGGCCGCCATGAGATCTAAGCCGCAGCCCGGCCGCTCAAATAAACCGTCATCCTCCGGTCGCGCGGAGACGCGATCCGGGGGACCCAAGCGGCGTGGCCTGGCCCGCAACTCAGCTTGGGTCCCCCGGATCAGCCTGCGGCTGACCGGAGGATGACGACGCCTAAGGGCCCCCCAAACGAAAACGGCCGCCCTGTCGCCAGGGCGGCCGTATCCGGATCGGTCGAAGCTCAGGGCTAGCAGGCTGCGACCAGATCGCCGGCCGTGCGGCGGCGGCGCAGGACCGCGCCGACCCCGCCGAAGCCCAGGATCATCAGGGCCCAGGCCGCCGGTTCCGGCACGACGGTGGTGAAGTCGTGGAAGCCGGCGCCGGCGCCGGGCGCCTGGTACTGGCCCTCGCTGCCGCCGTCGCAGCAGCCTTCAAAGCCGTAGATGTCGATGGTGTGGGTCCCGGCCGAGAGGTCGGCCGAGCCGGCCAGGAACTGGGTCGGATTGCTGTAGGAACCGCCCCACCACATGTCGTTGTTCAGGGTCTCCAGCGCGGTCCCATCGACGATCAGGGTCCCGCCGAAGCCGAAGTCGACGCCGAAGCGGAAGTCCCAGAGGCCCGTCTGGCCGGGCGCGACGGTGAAGGTCACCTGGTCGTGGTAGCCGAGGTCGGTGTTGGCCCCGCCGCCCGAGATATAGTTGGAGACCGAACCGTTCCAGTCGGTCACCGTCTGGTTGGCGTAGCCGGCGGCCGGCGTCGGCTGGCTGGCCAGGAGCGCGTTCCAGGCCGCGACATAGCTCGCCGAGGTCGACAGCGACAGCGTCGAGGGATCGACCTGGCGGGCCGAGAGGGTGACGAGGCTGGACGCGGCGGCCGGCAGGGCGGTGGCGGCCACGGCGGCGGCGCCCATCAGGACGGCGGCTTTACGCAACAGGCGGGACATCGGGGACTTCCTTCAAGCGACAGGATCGATTTGAGCTGCGCCTTAGCACCCCAAGCACAATAATTTTCCCTAAAATCTACATAATGAGCGGTAATGTCGCGATTATTATGCGTTTCTTATAGGTACTGTTGCGCGAATTTCTCTTTTTGGGACATTTTCTCCGCGACCACCCAGAAGCCGGCGTTCTCCCGGCCGCCGAGGGGGTTCCCTTGCGGCCGGCGATGGTCCAGAGAGCGCCACCTCCCTTTTGTGTGTCTGAAGGCAACCTCCCATGGACCTCTCCAAGATCCCCGTCGGCGTGAACCCGCCCTATGACGTGAACGCCATCATCGAGATCCCGCAGGGCGGCGAGCCGGTGAAGTACGAGATGGACAAGGAAAGCGGCGCGATCTTCGTCGACCGTTTCCTGCACACCGCGATGTTCTATCCCGGCAACTACGGCTTCATCCCGCACACCCTGGCCGACGACGGCGATCCCATGGACATCATGGTGGTGGGGCCGACGCCGGTGGTGCCGGGCGCGGTGATCCGCTGCCGGCCGATCGGCACCCTGATGATGACCGACGAGGCCGGCGGCGACGAGAAGGTGCTGGCGGTGCCGGTGGACGCACTGCACCCCTTCTACAAGGGCGTCGAAAGCTGGCGCGGCCTGCCGGTGATCCTGACCGAGCAGATCGCCCACTTCTTCCAGCACTATAAGGACCTGGAGAAGGGCAAGTCGGTGGACATCCGCGGCTGGGCCGACCCCGAGGAGACCGCCGACCTGATCCGCGCCTCCATCGAGCGCGCGAGGACGGCGGGCTAGGTCCGCACGAAATCCAGGAACACCGGGGCGCAGTCGCCGAGGCGCTTTTCCTCGTAGCGGGTGGTGAGGTGGTCGGCGGGCGGGACGCGCCAGTCGTCCGCCCGCGCCGCCGTCCAGCGGAAGGCCGGGTCGGCCGCCAGCCGCAGCAGGCTCCAGTCCACATAGTCGGCCCAGTCGCTGGCGAAGCGTAGGCGGCCGCCCGGCTTCAGCAGGCGGGCCCATTCGGCCGCCGTCTCGGCCTGGACGATGCGGCGCTTGTTGTGCCGCGCCTTGGGCCAGGGGTCGGGAAACAGGATGAAGACCCGGTCCAGGCTGGCGTCCGGCAGCCGGCCCATCAGCTCACGCGCGTCGCCGTCGTGGACGAGGACATTGCTCAAGCCCGCCTCGTCGATGTGGCGCAGGGCGCTGGCGACGCCGTTCTGGAAAGGCTCGGCCCCGAGGATCAGCACGTCCGGCCGGCGGGCGGCCTGGCCGGCCATGTGCTCGCCGCCGCCGAAGCCCACCTCCAGCCAGACCTCGGCGGCGTCAGGCTTCACGGCGCGCGGATCGAAGGCCCCAGGCGGCGGGCGGAGCGCCGGCAGCAAGGTCTCCATCAGCGCGGCCTGGCGCGGCTTGATGGTGCGGGTCTTCAGCCGGCCATAGGAGCGCAGCGGCGGGTGGGCGGGGCCTTCCATCGACGCCCTCTAGCCGAAGCCGGGGCGAGCGCGAAATGCCGTTTTGCGCCGCGCCGACGCGGGCTAACCTCAACCCTGAGTGGTTCGGGTGTGCGCCGATGGAGCAGGTCTTGAACGCGGTGCGGGCGTTTTTCGCGTCCAGCACCCTTAGTCCGCATGGCATCTGCCTGCTGTGGCGGCCGGAGCTGATCTGGACCCACGCGACCTCCGACATCGTTATCGGCCTGGCCTATTTCTCGATTCCCCTGGCGATCAGCGCCTTCCTCTACCAGCGGCCGGACGTGAAGTTCGGCTGGGTGCTGTGGATGTTCGTGGCCTTCATCATGCTGTGCGGCCTGACCCACTTCATGGCCGTCTGGACGCTGTGGAAACCGGACTACGCCTTCGAGGCCCTGCTGAAGGTGGCCACCGCCATCGCCTCGCTGCTGACCGCCGCGGCGCTGTGGCCGCTGTTGCCGAAGGTGAGCGCGCTGCCGGCCGCCGCCACCCTGCAGGCGCGGATCGACGAGCGCGACAAGGCGCTGATGGAGCTGCGTGCGGCCATGGCCACCATGGTGGAGATGCGCGAGCACGAGACGCGCCAGAAGCTGTTGTTGGACGAGCTGAACCACCGGGTGAAGAACACGCTGGCCTCCGTGCAGTCGATCGCCGCCCAGACCCTGCGTGGCGCCAACGACATCGGCGAGTTCAAGATCTCGTTCGTCGACCGGCTGATGGCGCTTTCCTCGACCCACGACCTGCTGGTCAAGCGCGAATGGGCCAACGCCTCCCTGCGCGAGCTGACCGAGGCGACGCTGCGCCACTACGGCCTGCCGTTCGCCTACGCCGGGCCGGACCTGCGGCTGCAGTCCAACCTGGCGGTGACCCTCGGCATGGCCCTGCACGAACTGGCGACCAACGCGGTCAAGTACGGCGCCTGGGCCGGCGGCGGGCGGATCGACATCGAGGTCGCCCCCACCCAGTCGGGCCGCGCCGTGCGGATCGTCTGGCGCGAGAGCGGCGGCCGGCCGGTCACCGCGCCCACCGGCCACGGCTTCGGCTCGCGCCTGCTGGAGCAGGGCGTCGCGGGCGAACTGGGCGGCAAGGTGACCCTGGACTGGCGCCCGGAAGGCCTGGTCTGCGTGATTGAGGCGCCGGTCTCCGAGAAGATCGCCCTGGAGACCGCCACCGCGGCGTGACGGCGGCCGCGAGGCCGCCGCGCCGGCCTTAGGCCAGCTTGCGCAGCTCTTCCGCTAGGTCCGGCCGCTCCCAGGAGAAGCCGCCCTCGTTGTCCGGCTGGCGGCCGAAGTGGCCGTAGGCCGAGGTGCGGGCGTAGATCGGGCGGTTGAGCTGCAGGTGCTCGCGGATCGCCCGGGGCGTCGCTCCGCCGACCATCTGCGGCAGGGCCAGCTCCAGCTTCGCCGGGTCGATCTCGCCGGTGTTGTGCAGGTCGACGTAGAAGCTCAGCGGCTGGGCCACGCCGATCGCATAGCTGATCTGGATGGTGCACTTCTTGGCCAGGCCCGACGCCACCACGTTCTTGGCCAGGTAGCGGCAGAGGTAGGCCGCCGAGCGGTCCACCTTGGTCGGGTCCTTACCGGAGAAGGCGCCGCCGCCGTGCGGAGCCGCGCCGCCGTAGGTGTCGACGATGATCTTGCGCCCGGTCAGGCCCGCGTCGCCGTCCGGCCCGCCGATCTCGAAGCGGCCGGTCGGGTTGACGTGCCACTTGGTCTTCTTGGTGATCAGGCCCGCCGGGAAGACGCCCTCGACGTAAGGCCGGATGGCCTGCTCGATCCGCTTCGGCGTCGCCGAGTGCAGGCCGATGCGCTTCTTGTGCTGGGTCGAGACGACGATCTGCAGCACCTCGACCGGCTGGCCGTCCTCATAGCGCAGGGTGACCTGGCTCTTGGCGTCGGGCTCCAACACCGGGCATTCGCCGGAGTGGCGGACCTCGGCCAGCTTCTTCAGGATGTCGTGGCTGTACTGCAGGGTGGCCGGCATCAGCGCCGGCGTCTCGTCGCAGGCGTAGCCGAACATGATGCCCTGGTCGCCCGCGCCCTCGTCCTTCTTGTCGGAAGCGTCGACGCCCTGGGCGATGTGCGCCGACTGCGGGTGCAGGTGGCAGGCATACTTGGCCTTGGCCCAGTGGAAGCCCTTCTGTTCGTAGCCGATGTCCTTGACCGCCTGGCGGACCTTCGACTCCAGGCCCTTCACGATGTCCTTGGTCAGCGCCTTGTTCTCGGCCGGGGAGCCGCCGGGCCGGCCGGCGCGGACTTCGCCCGCCAGCACGATGCGGTTGGTGGTCACCAGGGTCTCGCAAGCCACGCGGGCCTCCGGCTCGACGCTCAGGAAGGCGTCGACGACGGTGTCGGAGATCCGGTCGGCGACCTTGTCCGGATGGCCCTCGGACACGCTTTCAGAGGTGAAGATGTAGTTGGAACGGCTCAAGGCGCTCAAGCTCCCGGGAAACGGCGCCGCCTGCGGCAAGGCGCCAAGAGGGTCGGCAAGCCTATAAAGATATCTTTATGTGCCGCCAAGGGCGCGTTTGGCCGCCGTGGTTAAGCGGGCTAGTCGATCGGGTCGGGCTCGCCGGCCATGGCGCGGACCAGGTCGAGGATCTTGCGGCGCACCCGGCCCTTGGTGATCTTCGGGAAGATCTGCGCCAGCTCCATGCCCTCCGGCGTCAGCAGGAAGTCCTGCATGGCCTCGCGCGGCAGGTTCGAGCCCGCCATCTCGATGGGATCGCCCAGGCCTTCGTAGAAATAGGCGATGCTGGTGGAGAGCGCCCGGGACATCTCCCACAGCTTGGACGCGCTCACCCGGTTGGCGGCGCGTTCGTACTTCTGCACCTGCTGGAAGGTCAGGCCGATGGACTCAGCCAGGCGCTCCTGGCTGATCCCCAGCTCTTTGCGACGCATTCTTATTCGCAGACCGACGTGTCGGTCGACGGGGTTTGGCCCGACCATGGGCTCTTCCAACCTGTCCATGAAACTCCCATCGAATTGCCGTCGGACAAGCGAAGCGCCAGACGCACTCAAGGATCGACCCCGCCAAGAACCCGCGGCGGGCGAACACGATAGGCCAGCGCGACCAAGCCCGACAATAGGACCATGGCGAAGCAGTAGAGGTCGCCGGCCTTAGAAAACAGTGTCATTTCAAGCGCGGCCGGCAGGGGTGCGTCAATAACCCCCAGGGCTCCAAGGCCCAGTTTGGCGCCCGCGCGGATCCGTCCGTAGGCGTCTATCACCGCCGAGACGCCGGTTGGCGTCGCCCGCACGATCGGCAGGCCCTCCTCGATGGCGCGGTAGCTGGCGATGTTCAGGTGCTGCAGCGGGCCCGATCCTTGGCCGAACCAGGCGTCGTTGGAAACATTCAGGATCCAGGCCGGCCGGATCGCCGAGCGCGCGACGCCGGCGCGGACCTCGCCGGGAAACAGGGCCTCGTAGCAGATCAGCACCTGCGCCGGCGGCACGCCGGCTGGGCTGATCGGGCGCGACGGCGGGCCGGCGGAGAAGTCGTCCGGCATGTGGACCAGGCTGCGGAAACCGATCTTCGTCGCGAAGTCCGCCGCCGGCATGTACTCGCCGAAGGGCACCAGGTGGTGCTTGTCGTAGACGCCGGTGACTTCAAGGCCCTGCAGGTCGCGGCGGAAGGCGATCAGGCTGTTGTAGTAGCGGGCGACGCCGTCGGGGCCCGGCTGGGCGCGGTTGGCCCCCATCAGCAGGGTCTGGCCGGGCGCGAGCGCGTCGCGCAGCCGGGGCGCATAGGGTGAGCCCGGCGCCATCAGATCGTCGATCACCGCCGGCAGCGCGCCCTCGGGCCAAATGACGATGGCGGGCCGGGTGGGCGCGGGGCGGGTGGTCAGGCCGACATAGGTGTCGAACACCATGCCGAGGTTTTCCGGCCGCCACTTGTCCTTCTGGTCGATGTTGGCCTGCACCACCCGCACAACCGGCGCGCCAGGCTTGGGCGGCGCCGCGCCGTCCAGGCGCCAGAGGCCGAAGCCGTAGAGGCCAGCGAGGGCCAGGGCGGCTAAGCCCAGGGTCGCGGCCTTCGCCCGAGGCCCGGCCCGCCAGGCCAGCACGGCCGGGGCGGCGCAGATCGCCACCGTGATCCAGGTCAGGCCATAGGCGCCCACGACGGCCGCCATCTGCGAAGGCGGCGAGCCCGCCTGCCAGGTCTCGCCCGGCAGGTCCCAGGGAAAGCCCGTGGCGATGTGGCCGCGCAGCCATTCCAGCAGGGTGACGCAGCCGGCGAACACCAGCACCCTCGCCGCGCCGCGCGGCCGGGCCAGGCTATAAAGCCAGCTCGCCAACGCCCAGAACAGCGCCAGGCCGCCGGCCATCAGCACCAGGGCGAAGGGCGCCATCCAGCCCTGCTCCTTGGCGTCGACCATGAACGGCTCGGTGATCCAGCAGACGCCCACGGCGAAATAGCCGACCCCGGCCAGCCAGCCGCGGAACAGGGCCGAGCGGAACGGCCGCGGATCCTCCGTGTCGAGCAGCGCCAGCCACAGGCCGTAGCCGAGCAGGCCGGGGACGAAGCCGAACGGCGGATGCGCCAGGCCCGCGGCGACGCTGGCCAGCAAGGCGAGCCCACGACCCGTCCATCCGCGTTTCCAGCTCACGCGGCGCTCAGGCCGGGGTCGTGGCGTGCGAGGCCTCAAGGCGGCGCACGCGCACGCGCTTCACCCGGCGCGGATCGGCGGACATCACCTCCAGGACGAAGCCGCCCGGATGGTCGACCGCCTCGCGCCGCTGCGGCACACGGCCGGCAAGGGCGTTCACCAGGCCGGCCACGGTGTCGATCTCCTCGTCGAGGTCCGGCGGCGCCAGGTCGACGCCGTCGCCGATGGCCGCCTCCAGGTCCTCGAGCGGGGTTCGGCCATCGACCACCCAGCTGTCGCCATCGTGCAGGATCGGGGCGTGGCCATCCTCGGCGACGTCGTCGTGCTCGTCGGATATCTCCCCCACCAGGGTCTCCAGCAGGTCCTCCAGCGTCACCAGCCCGTCGGTGCCGCCGAACTCGTCGATCACCAGGGCCAGGTGGATCTGCCGCGCGCGCATCTGGCCCAAGAGCTCCACGGCCCGCATGGAGGCTGGGACATAGAGCACCTCGCGCACCAGGTTGTGGCGGCCGGAGAGCACCTGGTCGGTGGGCTTGGGCTTGCGGACCTTGCGGGCCAGGAGCTTGAAGACGTCCTTGACGTGGACCACGCCCACCGGATCGTCGAGGGTCTCGCGGTAGACCGGCATGCGGCTGTGCTCGGCCTCGACGAAGCGGCCCACCAGCTCGGAGAAGCTGCAGCTCCGGTCCACCGCCACGATGTCGGCGCGCGGCTGCATGACGTCGCCCACGCCCAGGTCCTGGAAGGCGCGGGCCTGGCTGACCAGTTCGCCGGTCGCCGCCGCCACATGCGGCTCCGGCGGCGCGGGCTCGTCGGCGTCCGGCCGGCTGCGGAAACGGTCGAACAGGGACAGGACCCCGCGCGGTTTCGGATGCGCCGGGCGCGGCGGCAGGGGATCGGACGAGGAGTCGGCGTCGGCCATGGTCGTCCTAGCTCGACCCGGCGCGGTAGGGATCGGGAATGCCCAGCCCCGCCAGGACCGCGCGCTCCAGGCCCTCCATCTCCTCGGCCTGGGCGTCGCTCTCGTGATCGTATCCTAGAAGGTGGAAGACCCCATGCGCCACCAGATGCTGCAGGTGGTGGGCGAGCGGTTTGCCCTGTTCGGCCGCTTCGCGGGCGCAGACGCCATAGGCCAGCGCCACATCGCCCAGGAAACGCTCAGGGTTCTGCGGCGCGGGGAAGGACAGCACGTTGGTCGGCTTGTCCTGGCCGCGGAAACGGCGGTTCAGGTCGCGCACGCTGGCGTCGTCGGTGAGCAGCAGGCTGATCCCCTCGCGCACCGCGCCCTCGGAATCCAGCGTCGCCTGGGCGGCGGCCAGCACCAAGGGCCCCACGTCCTCCAGGGCGTCGGTCCAGGCGGAGTCCTCGACTTCGATATCGATCAAATCGCCGGTCCTGACCTGGATTGGCCCGCTTTCGCCGCGTCGGCGTCGTAGGCGCGCACGATACGCTCGACCAGCGGATGGCGGACCACGTCTTCGGCGGAAAAGCGCACCACGCCGATCCCCTTGACGCCTTCCAGCAGGCCCACGGCATGGGCCAGGCCGCTGTCGCGGATGTTGACCAGGTCGATCTGGGTCGGGTCGCCGGTCACCACCATGCGCGCGCCCTCGCCCAGCCGGGTCAGCACCATCTTCATCTGCAGGCGCGTGGCGTTCTGCGCCTCGTCGACGATGACGAAGGCGTGCGCAAGCGTGCGGCCGCGCAGGAAGGCGATGGGCGCGACCTCGATCTCGCCCTTCTCCCGCCGGCGGCGGAGCTGCTCGGCGCCCAGGATGTCGGTCAGCGCCTCCCAGACCGGCGCCATGTAGGGATCGACCTTCTCGGTCAGGTCTCCCGGCAGGAACCCGAGCCGCTCGCCGGCCTCCACCGCCGGGCGCGAGACGATCAGCCGGTCGACCTCGCCGCGCAGCAGCAGGCCCGCACCGTGCGCCACGGCCAGGAAGGTCTTGCCGGTGCCGGCGGGCCCGAGCCCGAACACCAGCTCGCAGCTCGCCAGCGCCTGCAGGTACTGGGCCTGGGTCGCGGTCTTGGGCGCCACCTGGCCGCGGCGGCCGACGGGCAGGGCGCCGCTCGGGGCCGTCCCGCCGGAGCGGGCGTTGCCGATGGCTACGCGCACGTCGGCCTCGGAGATGTCGAGCCCCTGGTCGGCGCGCGCGGCGATGGCCTGGACGGCTTTCTTGGCCTGGCCGCGTCCCTTGGCGGCGCCGGTCAGCGAGACCCCGCCGCCGGGCGTCTCCACCAGGACGTCGAAGGCGTCCTCGATCAGGGCGGCGTGGCGGGAATTGGCGCCGGCCACCGCGCGGGCGGCGGCGTCGGAGAGGGTGATGAATTCCGGCGCGCGGCTCAACGGGCCTCCAGCTCCTCGACCACGAGGACCCCGCCCAGGCTCATCCGCGCGGCGCTCCCGATCCTGACCGGAACGATCTGGCCGATCAGGCGATCCGGCGCCGTGGCGTGGACGGCCTGCAGATAGGGGCTGCGGCCGATCAGCTGGCCGGGATGGCGGCCCGGCCGCTCGAACAGCACCGGCAGCGTCTTGCCCACCTGGCTCGCGTTGAAGGCGCGGGCCTGTTCGTCCAGCAAGGCGTTCAGCCGCGCCAGCCGCTCGTCCTTCACCGCCTCGTCCACCTGGCCGGGCATGGCCGAGGCCGGCGTGCCGGGCCGGCGCGAGTACTTGAAGGTGAAGGCGGTGGCGTAGCCCACCTCGCGCACCAGGCTGAGCGTCGCCTCGAAGTCGGCCTCGCGTTCGCCCGGGAAGCCCACGATGAAGTCGCCGGAGATGGCGATGTCCGGCCGGCTGCTGCGGATCCGCTCCACAAGCCGCACATAGCTCTCGGCGGTGTGCGCCCGGTTCATGGCCTTCAGGATGCGGTCCGAGCCCGACTGCACCGGCAGGTGCAGGTAAGGCATCAGCTCGGGCAGCTCCCCATGCGCGGCGATCAGGGCCTCATCCATGTCGCGCGGGTGGCTCGTCGTATAGCGGATGCGCTCGATCCCCGGGATCGCCGCCAGCCGCCGCGCCAGGGCCGCCAGGCCGCCTTCGCCCGCGTAGGCGTTGACGTTCTGGCCCAGCAAGGTGACCTCGCGCACGCCCTGGGCGGCCAGGTCGCGGGCCTCGGCCTCGATGGCGGCAGGCGCGCGCGACCATTCGGGGCCGCGGGTATAGGGCACCACACAAAAGGTGCAGAACTTGTCGCAGCCCTCCTGCACGGTCAGGAAGGCGGTGACGCCCTCGGCGCGGCGGCCGGCGGGCGCCAGCGCGTCGAACTTCTCATCGGCGGCGAATTCGGCCGACAGCCGCTCGCCCCGGGCGCGGTGGCTGCGGGCGATCAGTTCCGGCAATTGGTGATAGGCCTGCGGGCCGACCACGAGATCCACTGCCGGCTGGCGGCGCAGGATCTCCTCGCCCTCGGCCTGGGCGACGCAGCCGGCGACAGCGATGGTCATGCGCGATCCGCCCTCGGCCAGGCGCTCCTCGCGCATCTCCTTCAGCTTGCCGAGCTCGGAATAGACCTTCTCGGTGGCCTTCTCGCGGATGTGGCAGGTGTTCAGCACCACCAGGTCCGCGCCCTCCGGGGTCTCGGTCATGGCGTAGCCCAGCGGGGCCAGGACATCGGCCATCCGCTCGCTGTCGTAGACGTTCATCTGACAGCCGTAGGTCTTGATGAACAGGCGCTTGGCGGGCATGGCCAGGTTATGGGGTTCGCGAACCCCTGGCGCAAGTTCAGCGCTCTGGATCCCGGCCTTCGCCGGGATGAGTCGCTGCGCGCTCACTTCTCCTCGATCGGCATGCCGTAGAGTTCGAGGCGGTGGTCCACCAGCCGGTAGCCGAGCCGTTTGGCGATCGCCTCCTGCAGAGCCTCGATCTCGTCGTCCATGAATTCGACGACCTTGCCGGTCTTCATGTCGATCAGGTGGTCGTGGTGCTGGTCGGGGTGCTCCTCGTAGCGGGAGCGGCCGTCGCGGAAGTCGTGGCGGGTGATGATGCCCGCTTCGTCGAACAGACGCACGGTCCGGTAGACGGTGGCGATGGAGATATGCGGGTCCACCGCGTGGGCGCGGCGGTGCAGCTCCTCCACGTCGGGGTGGTCATGGGCGTCGGACAGCACGCGGGCGATCACCCGCCGCTGTTCGGTCATGCGCATGCCCTTCTCGATGCAGAGCTTCTCGATGCGGTCCGACACGGGCCTCTCCTTCCCCCAACGAAGAGAAGATAGGTCTAAGCGGCGGCGGCGTTAAGGTCGAGACGCATCACCAGGGCGTCCACAAAACCCTGCGGCCGGCGGTCGTAGTAGGACTTGCGCAGGCCGGTGCTCCGGAAGCCCAGGCCCTTGTAGAGGGCGATGGCCGGGTCGTTGTCGACGGCCACCTCCAGGAAGACCTCCGCGGCGTCCAGGGCGCGGGCGGCGGGCAGGCTGGCGGCGATCAGGGCGCGGGCGACGCCGCGGCGGCGCGCGGCGGTCGCCACCCCCAGGGTCAGCACCTCCATCTCGCCAGCGGCGACGCGGCAGAGGATGAGGCCGAGCGGCGCGCCCGCCTCGTCGGTGGCGAGGAAGCCATAAATGCCCGCGCCCTCCAACAGGTCCTCGAACTCGTCGTCGCGCCAGGAGGCCGGGAAGGCCTGCGCATGCACGGCGGCCATTGCCTCGCACTCGGCGGCCGTGCAGCGGATCAGGTTCATGCGGGCAAGGCGGAGGCCGGCAGCTTGGCGTCCGGCGCGCGCAGGTAGAGCGGCTTCAGCGGCCCGCTCGCGCGGCCGGCGGCGAGGCGGGCGACCTGGCGGGCGTCGGCGCCTTCCGCCTCGATCACCCGCGCGCCCGGCGCGAAGTCGGCCAGGAGGGCCGCGCCGGAGCCCACCAGGGCGAAGGGCCGGCCCTGCGACAGCTCCGCGATCCGGGCGGCGGCCACCTCGGCGGTGAGCGCGTCCGGCGCCATCAGCGCCCGTCCGTCCTCGAAGGCCTGCAGGTAGAGCTGGCCGCGCCGCGCGTCGACGGCCGGGAAGACCAGGCCTTCGCCCTCAGCGGCCAGCGCCTCCAGGGTCCCGATTCCGACTGTGGATGTATCCAGCGCCAGCGCCAGGCCCTTGGCGAAGGCGACGCCGACCCTCAGGCCCGTGAAGGAGCCCGGCCCGACGGTGACGGCGATACGTTCCAGGCGCTCGAAGGCGATCCCGGCCTCGGCCATCACATCACGCGCCATGGGCGCCAGCCGCTCCTGATGGCCGCGCGCCATCACCTCGCGCGCCGAGGCCAGCACGCGATCTCCGTCAAGGACGGCGACCGAACAGCTGGAAAGACAGGTATCGAGGCCGAGGATCAACATTGAAGCCGGTGATAGTCCATGGGTCCCGGCTCGGCCTACGGGCTTCGCCCTCCGTTGGCCGGGACGACGGCTTAAAGAGTCTGTTCGACCGCCGTCACTTCCGGGACGTAGTGCTTGAGCATGTTCTCCACGCCCGCCTTAAGGGTCGCCGAGGACGACGGACAGCCGGAGCAGGCGCCGCGCATGTTCAGATAGACCACGCCGGTCTTGTCGTCGAAGCGGCTGAACAGGATGTCCCCGCCATCCTGGGCCACGGCCGGGCGGATGCGGGTGTCGAGCAGGTCCTTGATCTCGGCCACAATCTGGGCGGTCTCGCCCTCGTAGACGCCCTCGTCATGCCCGCCGGCCTGGTCGTCGCCTTCGCTGGCGAACAGCGGCTGGCCGGAGGTGAAGTGGTCCATGATCGCCGCCAGGATGGGCGCCTTCACATGGCTCCAGTCCCGCTCGGCGTCCTTGCCGACCGTTAGGAAGTCGGGGCCGAAGAACACCCGCTCCACGCCCTCGATGGCGAAGAGTTCGACGGCGAGCGGTGAAGCGGCGGCGGCCTCGGCGTCGCGGAAGTCGCGCGTGCCCTCGCCCATGACCTCACGGCCGGGCAGGAACTTCAGCACCTCGGGGTTCGGCGTGGGTTCGGTCTGGATGAACATGGGCCAGATGTGGCGCGTGTGGGGGCGGAGCGCAACTCCCACTCCTTACGCCAGGTCCGCGATCTCCGCGTCGGTGAGGTCGCCGGGCACGACCGTCACCGGCACCTTGCGGCCGCCCCAGCTGACGCCTTCCTTGGCCAGCGAGGCCACCAGCGGGCCTGGGCCGCGCCCGCCCACCGCGGCGGCCAGCACCAGAATCTTGATGTCCGGATCGGCGGCGATGGCCTCGCGCAAACCCGCGCGCAGGGTCTCGGCGCGGCGGATCAAGAGCTCCGGCGGCTGGCCGGTCTCGGCCAGCACCAGCTCGGCGGGCTGGCTGAGCGCGGCCTCGGCCTCCTCGCGCGCCTGGCGCTCCAGCTCGTCGCGTACGCCCGACCAGTGCTCGAAATACTCCGGCTCGATGACCCGCAGCAGGGCCACGTGGCCGCCGGTGGAGCGCGCCCGGCGGCAGGCGAAGCGCAGCGCCGCCTGGAACTCCGGCGTGTCGTCGGCGACGACCAGGAACTTGCGGGGGCTGGCAGCGCTCATCGCCGCGGACGGTGCGGCGCCGCTTGCGTGGTGGCAAGGCTCAGCCGGCCCAGTAACCCACGATGCGCTTGACCTCCGCGAGCGTCGGTTCGGCGACGGCCCGCGCCCGCTCCGCCCCGGCGGCCAGGATGCGGTCGATCTCGGCGGGATCGGCCAGCAGGCGGCGCATCTCCCCGCCGATCGGGCCCATCACCGAGACGGCGAGGTCGGCGAGCTTCGGCTTGAACGCCCCGAAGCCCTGGCCGGCGAATTCGCCGAGCACGTCCTGCGCCGTGCGGCCCGACAGCGCCGCATAGACGCCCACCAGGTTCTCCGCCTCCGGCCGCGCCTTCAGCTCGTCCAGCGTCTCCGGCAGCGGCTCCGGATCGGTGCGGGCCTTGCGGACCTTCTGCGAGATGGCGTCGGCGTCGTCGGTCAGGTTGATGCGCGAATAGTCAGACGGATCGGACTTGCTCATCTTCACCTTGCCGTCGCGCAGGGACATGATCCGCGCGCCCGGCCCCTGGGTCAGGGCGTCCGGCAGCGGGAAGAAGCCCGGCGCCTCGAAGTCATGGTTGAACTTGGCCGCGATGTCGCGGGTCAGCTCCAGGTGCTGGCGCTGGTCCTCGCCCACCGGCACGTGGGTGGCCTTGTAGACCAGGATGTCGGCGGCCTGCAGCACCGGGTAGGTGTAGAGGCCGACGCTGGAGCGCTCCTTGTGCTTGCCGGCCTTGTCCTTGAACTGGGTCATCCGGTCGAGCCAGCCCAGGCGCGCCACGCAGTTGAAGATCCAGGCGAGCTCGGCGTGGGCCGGCACGGCGGACTGGGCGAAGATGTTGGCCACCTTGGGATCGAGGCCGGTGGCCAGATAGGCCGCGGCGATCTCGCGGACGTTGGACTTCAGCTTGGACGGGTCGACCCATTCGGTGAGCGCGTGAAGGTCGGCCACGAAGATGAAGGTCTCGATCTCGTGCTGCAGGCGCGCGAACTTCACCAGAGCGCCCAGGTAGTTGCCCAGGTGCAGGTCGCCGGTCGGCTGGACGCCGGAGAGCACGCGTTGCGGGCCCGCGTAGGGGGCCGGAGCTTGGTCGGTCATGAGTTGAGGCTTCTCGGAAGTTTGGCGCGCGGGCGCAAGGCCCGGGGTGAAACGGGTCAGCGGATCAACGCCATCGCCAGGTCAGGTGCGCGCGGGAAGCCATGACGGCTGAATAGTCGCCGAGGCCGGTCGCGGCAAGCCTCAGCCCAGGTCCCGTCAGCCCAGGTCCTGGGCGCCGGGGACGGTTTTGTTGCTCTCGCCGGGCCTGCGCCGCAGCGCGCCCTTCACCTCGGCGATCGTGAGGCCGCCCGAAGCGAACAGCAGGAACGGGAAGGCCACGGCGGCCAGGGCGCTCAGGGAGACGATCACGATCTCCTTTGGCCCCAAGGGACCCAGGCGATGGCCATGCAGTAGGCCCTCGATCGCCGGCCGGAAATGGGAGGCCGTCGCCAGCAACCCACCCAGGACCGCGCTGGCCACCACGACGCGGATCAGGCGCGAGATGGTCTTGGCGCTGGGCTCGTAGAGACCTCGCCTGTGCAGGGCCCCCAGCATCAGCAGGACGTTGACCCAGGCCGCGAGACTGGTGGCCGCCGCGATCCCGGCCACGCCGACGAAATGGAACAGGGTCACGCCGGCGACGACGTTCACCGCAGCCGAGATCAGGGTGTAGCGCATCGGGGCGCGGGTATCCTGGCTGGCGAAGAACACGCGGTTGAACAACTGGGCTAGGACGAAGGCCGGGACACCCCAGCCGTACTGCAGCAGGGCGCTGGCCGTCGCCTGGGCGTCGAAATGGGTGAACTCGCCGCGGGTGTAGAGCCCGTCGATGAGGAAGTAGGGCATGGCGACCAGGGCGGCGGCGGCCGGCAGGCTGAGCGCCAGGGAGAACACCACCGCCTCGTCGATGGCCTTGTGCCCGCCGAGCTTGTCGCCCGCGTGCACGTGGCGCGACAGACGGGGCAGCAGCGCCACGCCGATGGCCACGCCCACCAGGCTTTGCGGCAGCATGTAGAGCCGGTCACAGACCGTCAGCCAGCTTCGCGCGCCGTTCACCTGGCTGACCAGCATGCTGGAGATGAAGATGTTCACCTGCGCGCCGCTGGCGGCGATGGCGCCGGGGACGGCCAGGCCGATAAGCGCCCGGATCGCGGGCGTCAGGCGCGGACGGCGGATGTCGACATTGGCGCCCGACCTGCGCACGCCCCACCACAGGAGCGCCGCCTGGGAGACTCCCGCGACGATCACCCCCCAGGAGGCATAATAGGCGGCCTGCAAGGTGTTGTGCGCCGGCCAGACGGCGATGAGGGTCCAAAGGTTCAACAGGATCGGGGCGGCGGCGGAGAAGATGAAGCGGTTGCGCCCGTTCAGCACGCCGGACAGGTGCGCGTAGATCGCCATGCACGGCAGATAGGGCATCATGATCTGGGTCAGCCGAACCGCCAGATCGTGCTTCGGACCGAGGAAACCGGGCGCGATCAGGTACATCAGCCACGGCATGGACAGCTCGGCCAGGATGGTGACCGCGATCGCGCCCGCCGCCAGGACCGCCATGGCGTCGGCGGCCAGGAGATCCGCCGCCTCTTCGCCCTCGGTGGCGAGCGCCTTGGAGTAGGCCGGCACGAAGGCCGAGGCGAAAGCGCCCTCGGCGAAGATTCGCCGGAAGAGGTTCGGGAACGAAAAGCCCATGTTGTAGGCGTCGGCGGCGAAGGTGGCGCTGGCGCCCAGGTAGTAGGTGATCGCCAGGTCGCGCGCGAAGCCCAACACCCGGCTGATCAGGGTGAAGAACGAATAGACCATGGACGACCGGATCAGCCCGCCCGTCTTGGCGGCCGCCGGCTTCGCGGTGGGAGTGGCGGTCACGGACATCTCGGACGGCGACGAGTCACAGCCCGCAAACTAGCGCGAGGGCAGCCGCCGCGCGCGGTGCAATTTGGCGCGCGGCGCTGGATTCCGGATCGCGGTCCAGGCGGCGTCCGGGACGACGCTTTGCGTCACTTCAGGACCTTGATCTTGATGTTCTGGAACCAGACGGGATCGCCGTGCATCTGCAGCGCGATGGCGCCGCTCTTGCCGGTGGCGAACTGCGGCCAGCGCTTGAACTTCGTGGCCGCGACGCGGGCTTTGAAGTCGTCGGAATTGAGGTCGTACTCGACGACCTTCATGCCGTTCAGCCAGTGCTGCACCTTGCCGTGGTCGACGACGATGCGCGAGTGGTTCCACTCGCCGACCGGCTTGGTCATGTCCATCGACGGCGCATAGAGGTAGTAGGCTGCCGAGGCGCGCTCGACCGGCTGTTCGCCGTGGGCGTTGTCCAGGAGCTGGTATTCCGGCCCGCTCTGGTAGGTCTCATCGCCCACCGGGATCACGTGATACATCACGCCGGAATTGCCCATGGGACTGATCTTCCAGTCGAAGGTCAGGTCGAAATTCTCGAAGTTCGCCTTGGTGACGATGTCCTTGGAGACACCCTTCGTCGGGCCGAGCACCCCGTCCTTGACCGTCCAGCCGGCGTCCGGCGCGTCGGTCTTGAAGCCCTTCCAGCCGGCGGTGGTCTTGCCGTCGAACAGGAGCTTCCAACCGCCGGCCTTCTCAGCGGCGGTCAGGGTGTTGGGCGCGCCTTGCGCGAACGCGCCGGTGGCGAGCACGGCCAGGCAAAGGCCGAGGGCGACAGCTTTCATGTTCAAGGGGCTCTCCTAGAGGCCGAGTTTCTGGAAGGCTTGCTCGAGGTGCGCCTTGACCTCGTCGGACGGGCCGGGATCGGAGGTCCGCTGAACATTGCCGATATAGCCCACGTCCTTGAAGCCCGCCTCGGTGGTGTAATAGGCGCCGATGGTCAGGCGGCGGAAGCGCTTCCAGAAGGCGTGGGTGGCCTCATCCTGCGACGCCGGCAAGGCGGCCAGCGCCGTGGCGCGGTCGGCGGCGCCCGTCTTCAGCACCTTCACGCTGAGCGCATTCAGCCCGTTCATGATCACCGGCCGGTCCTTCACCTGGTCCGGATAGGGCGCGCTCACCCACTCGTCGATGAAGTCCGGCACGCCGAGCGAACTGGCGGAGGGCGCCGTCGCATTGGCCGGCAGGATGTAGTCGGCGAGGATCGCTGCGGTCTGAAGCTGGCCGTGCGTCATGATCCGCGACCAGGGCGCCTTCTCCGGCTTGGTCAGCTTCGGGTCGGTGCCGTAGCCGCGGGTGACGGTGTCGCCGCCCATTTTCGGCCCATAGACCACCACGCCGGCCCCGCCGGCGATGGCCGCGCCGACCACGCCGACCCAGGCGAGCGCCGTGCGCCGGTCGATCTTGGAGACGTAGGGTTCGGGAGTTTCGGGACTGCCGCTCATCAGATCGCCCCCTGCTTGGCGAGCGTCGCCAGGTTGTCGGCCGAGCGCCAGGCCAGCGCGATGATCGAAAGGGTCGGGTTCTTGTCGGGGCTGGAGACCATCACCGCCCCGTCCATGACGAAGAGGTTCGAGACCGCCCAGCTCTGGCCGTACTGGTTGACCACCGAGTCCGTCTCGTCATGGCCCATCCGCGCGGTGCCGATCTCGTGGATCATCTCGCCGCCCTTGGAGATGGCCTTGCGGCCGTCGGTCTCCACCTTGCCCATGGGCTTGCCGCCCAGCCGGTCGATGACCTCCAGGAAGGTCTTGACCATGTGGGAGGCCTGCCCGGTCTCGCTGTCGCCCCACTTCCAGTGGAAGCGCAACACCGGGATGCCCCACTTGTCCTTGGTGGTGGGGTCGAGCTCGCAATAGCAGTCGTCGTTGGGGATCATCTCGCCGCGGCCGTTGAAGCTGATGGTCGAGCCGTAGCGCTGGCGCAGGCGGCCGCGCAGCTCGTCGCCGACGCTGGCGTCGTCGTCGTGCAGCAGGCCGCCCATGCCCATGGACGGCATCTGCCGGCCGCCGCCGATCTCGATGTGGTAGCCGCGCGGGAAGCCCAGCGCCTTATGCTTGTCGTAGCCCCACCAGGGCACATAGGTGTGCTCGACGCCGTTGCCGTCGTCGTTGGTGGGCGGCAGCCCCTCCATGTGCGGGAACTGGCCGGTGACGTTCAGGCCGACTGAGTCCATCAGGTAGCGGCCGACCATGCCGTGGGTGTTGCACAGGCCGTTGGGGAACTTCGAGGACTTGGAGTTCAGGAGGATACGCGCCGTCTCGCCGGAACCGGCGGCCAGCACCACCGCGCGGGCCGTCACCGAATGGTGCTCGCCGGTCTTGCGGTCGACATAGCTGACGCCCTTGGCCTTGCCGGCCGCGTCGAGGTCCACCTGGTAGACCAGGGCGTTGGTGGTGATGGTCAGGTTCTTGGTCGCCATGGCCGGCGGCAAGAGCACCGTGGTCGACTGGAAATTGGCCCCGATCGCGCAGCCGCGGCCGCAGGGCGTGGCGAAGAGGCAGGTGTTGCGGCCCTCCATCGCGCTCGTCACCACGGCTCCGTGCATGGGGATCACCGGGATGTTCATGGCCTTGAACGCGCGGGCATAGAACATCTCGAAGGCGCGCGGGGGCGCGGGCTGCAGCAGGCATCCCGGCGGCGAATCCGGCGTGTTGGTCAGGTTCTGCGGCGGATAGGCGCCGGTGACGCCCACCAGCTTTTCGGTCTTGTCGTACCAGGGGGCCAGGTCGTCGTAGGTGATCGGCCAGTCGTGGCCCAGGCCGTCGCGTTCGCGCGGCTTGAAGTCCAGGGGCCCGAAGCGCAGCGCGATGCGGCCCCAGTGGTTGGTGCGCCCGCCCAGCATGCGCGGCCGCCACCAGATGAAGGGTTCGGAGCCCTCGGCCACGGTGTAGGGCTCGTTGGGCACTTCCCAGCCGCCGTCGACGGTGGCGTCGTAGAAGCCGAAGGGCTTGTCTGGCGTCGAGACGCCGCGCAGGGGCGCCTCGGCGTTGGTGTTGAACATCGGGGTCTCGATGCGCGGGTCGTAGTCGCGCCCGGCCTCCAGCATCAGCACCTTCATCCCCGACTTCGTGAGGTGGTAGGCGCTCATCCCGCCGCCGGCTCCGGAGCCGACGATGATCACGTCATAGGGTTCGGCCGCCATGCGTCAGGCTCCAGTCCGCGCCGGACCAGGCCTTGCTGGCACGGGCACGTAGGTTTCCAGGGTCTCGTCCGGCAGATGCACCACCTGCCCCGTCTCCGCCGACTTGTAGAGGGCCATGACCATCTTGGTCACCTCGACCCCGTCTTCGAAGGTCTCGATCGGCGTCCTGCCATGCCGGAAGCAGTCGACCATGTGCCGGTTCTCGCCGATGTAGCCATAGGTGCCGGCCTCGTCCTCGACGATCGGCATCTGGCCCTGTTCGGCGTTCTGCTTCTCCACCAAATCCTCGCCGCCCTCGCCCGTGATGGCGCGCGACAGGAAGACCTTCAGGCTGGGGTTCAGGGAGGAGAACTCCATGGCGTATTCCGGACCCAGCAGGGCCAGATCGATGCGCAGGCCCGGGCCGACATAGGACCAGGAGGTCGAAGCCTCGACGATCAGCTCCTGGCCGGTCTCGTCCGCCAGGGTGATGGTGGCGCGGGCGAAGTCCTCCACCGGATGGGCCTGCATCTCGACCCCCTTGAAGTCGTGCGCCAGGGTCTTGGCGTACTTGGCCTGGGTCCACTTCAGATAGCCGACCGAGCCCTGGACCGACTTCACCGTCAGGCTGTCGCGCGGCGCGTCCGGCTTGGTCAGCAGGAAGCGGCCCACCTCGACCGAGTGGCACATCATGTCGCTCATGACCCCGCCGCCCTGCCTGGGGCCCTGCCAGAACCAGGGCTCGTGCGGGCCGGAGTGTTCCTCGGCCGCGCGGGCCAGGTAGGGACGGCCCGAGGCCGGCACGGCGCGGCGCCAGATGACTTCCTTGCCGCGCTCGACCGCCGAGGCGAACACCTGGTTCTCCAGGTAGCCGTGGGCGAGCCCGGCGTCCTCGGCGAGCGCCAGCACCTCGCGGGCCTCGGCCAGGGTGCGGCCGAGCGGCTTTTCGCAGGCGATGGCGCGGACCTTGGAGCGGCCGGATTTCACCGCGGCGTTGATCGCCCGCATGACCTCCAGGCGCCGGTCGTTGGGCGCGAGCAGCCAGATGGCGTCGACATCGTCGGCGGCCAGCAGGCTCTCCAGGTCGGCGTGCGCGCGGCACGGGCCGAGTTCGGCGTCGTTGACCTGTTTGGCCAGCGCATCGCGGTGCTCGGCGGTCGGGCTGTAGACGCCGGTGATCTGCGCGTGGCGGACCGAGGTGAAGCTCTTGGCGTGGAACTTGGCGATGAAGCCCGACCCGATGAAGCCGATACGCAAGGGCGGCGGCGCCTCGGTTGCCTGCGCCATGCTCTCAAATCCCCCGCGAACCACTGACTTTGCGCGAACTTGGCGCCGGCGGCGGGAGAGGTCAAACCGCGCCAGGGGCGAGGTGTTTCCCGATCGGATCGCGACAGGTGCGCTTGAGCGGCAACTGTGTAATCGATAGGCCAAGCGGGGCAAGAGACTCACGCCGGGGGAAACGAAGATGACGGTCCGCATGCGGCTTTTCGTGATGATGGCGCTGCAGCTGGCGGTCTGGGGCGCCTGGGCGCCCAAGCTGTTCCCCTACATGGGCATGCTGGGCTTTTCGCCCTGGCAGCAGTCGCTGGTCGGCAGCGCCTGGGGCATCGCCTCGGTGGCCGGGATATTCTTCTCCAACCAGTTCGCCGACCGCAACTTCTCCGCCGAGCGGTTCATGGCCGGCAGCCATGCGCTGAGCGGCCTGGCGCTGGCGGCCTGCGCCTTCCTGACCAGCTTCTGGCCGTTCTTCGCGGCCTATCTGCTCTTCAGCCTGCTCTATGTGCCGACCCTGTCGGTCTCCAATTCCATCGCCTTCGCCAACCTGAAGGACCCGGCCAAGGACTTCGGCGCGGTGCGCATGGGCGGCACGGTCGGCTGGGTGCTGGTGAGCTGGCCGTTCGTCTTCCTGCTGGGCGCCAAGGCCGACGCCGCGCAGGTGCGCTGGATCTTCCTGGTCGCGGCGATCGTCTCGTTCGCACTCGCCGCCTACAGCCTGACCCTGCCGCACACGCCGCCCAAGCGCGACGCGCAAGCCCCCAACTCCATATCTGGCGACCCGCTGGCCTGGCGCGAGGCGATCAAGCTCCTGGGCGTGCCGTTCGTGGGCGTGCTGTTCCTGGTCACCTTCATCGATAGCGTGATCCACAACGGCTACTTCGTGATGGCCGACAACTTCCTGACCAACCGCGTCGGCATCGCCGGCAACCTGTCGATGATCGTGCTGAGCCTCGGCCAGCTGGCCGAGATCGTGACCATGTTCGTCCTGGGCGGCGTGCTGGCCCGGCTGGGCTGGAAGACCACCATGATCGTGGGCATCCTTGGCCACGCGGCGCGTTTCTCGGTCTTCGCCTTCTTCGCCGACAGCGTGCCGGTGATCGTCGCCGTGCAGCTGCTGCATGGGATCTGCTACGCCTTCTTCTTCGCCACCGTGTACATCTTCGTGGATGCGGCCTTCCCCAAGGATGTGCGCTCCAGCGCCCAGGGGCTGTTCAACCTCCTGATCCTGGGTATCGGCAATGTCGCGGCGAGCTTCCTCTTCCCGAGCCTGATCGCGCACTGGACCGACGCCGCCGGCAAGGTCGACTACCGCAGCCTGTTCCTGGTCCCCACCGGCATGGCCCTGGTCGCCGTCCTGCTGCTCGCCGTCTTCTTCCGGCCGCCGCAGCACGGCCCCGCGGCCGTGGCCGTGGCCGCATAGGGACCGCGCCCGCGCAAAGCCGCGCCTGACCGGCGCGCCTACATCCCGTGCGGCGTCTCGGGTTCCGGCTCGGGCGCGGGGTCGCGGCTGATCTTGGGCGGCGCGCCGAAGCTCCAGGCGAAGCCCAGGTAAGCCGCCTGGATGCGCCCGCTGCCGATCGCGCGGTCGTGCAGGAGGGCGGTGTCGATGATCTGCTCGGAGCGGAAGGTGTTGAACACGTCCTGCACCGTCAGCACGGCCGAGAACTTGTCGTTGAACTTGTGCCGGAAGCCCAGGAACGACAGGAAGCTCGGGTCGACATAGCCCTGCGGCGTCAGGCGGCGGGCGTTCATCTGGCTGCTGAACTGGGCCGAATCGTTTGGCGTGAGCTGCCAGTTGAGGCTGAACCGCCCGCCGCCTTCGATGGCGGAGCGCACGCCCAGGTCCCCGATCACCCCCGGTATGGCCACCCCGCCGGAATCGATCTCCGCGTAATAGACGTTGGTCGAGGCGTTGTAGGTCAGGTCCTCGGTCAGGTGGCCGTTGGCGACCAGCTCGACACCGGCGTGCTTGCTGGCGCTGAGGTTCTCCTTGGTGTCCAGGAGCGCGCCGTCGCCCAGTTCGGTGATCACGTCGGTGAAGTCGTGGTCGCTCACCCGGTAATAGGCCGTGGCGAGATAGTAGGTGTTCCCGGCGTGGTACTGCCAGCCGGCCTCGAAGCTGTTGGTCTCTTCCGGCTTCAGGTTGGGATTGCCCTCCCGGAAGTTGAAGGTGTCCTGCTCGACGCGGAACGGGTTCAGGTCGGACGGGTTCGGCCGCTGGATGCGCTGGCTGTAGCTCAGGGTCAGCTGCTGGTCGTCGGAGACCCGGTAGCCCAGGTGCAGGGTCGGGTAGGCCTTGAAATAGTTGGTGTCGTGGACGATCGCGCCGGTGACCTGGTCGAGGTCCTGCTCCACGTCCTCGATCCGCAGCCCGCCCAGGACGCTCAGGTTCCCGAACGGCCGCTCATAGGTGGCGTAGGCGGCGTTGATGGTCTGCTTGTAGAGGAAGAGATTGGTCTGGGTCGGGTCGGCTGTCGCGTCGCCCTGGCTGATCCCGCGCAGGCCGACGTTGTCGTAGGAATTGTTGTCGATCCGCAGGTCGTAGCCGGTCTTCAGCCGCGCCTCGTCCGGCATCGGGCGGTTGTAGTCGGCGCGGATGTCGGTGAGCGTCAGGGAATTGTGCGAGAGAATGTCCTGGAACAGGTCCGGCGAGGGCGGCTCGCTGGTGACGGCGGTGAACTCGGTCTCGTTGCGCTCGAAGGTCCGCTCGCGGCTGGCGTTGACCGAGACCTCGTCCTGATAGGCGAAGGTGCGCCGCCAGCCCACCTGGACGCCGGAGTTGTCGCGCACGCTCTTGTTGAAGCCTGACTGGTCGAACACCTCGTTGAGGTCGCCGTTCGGATCGAAGCCCTTCAGATGCTCCAGGGTGTTGAGGCCGAGGTCGGTCTGGTTGGCGCGCAGCTCAGCCGACAGCCGGTCCTTGGCGGTGATGTCGTAGTCGACGCTGCCGCGGGCGTTCCACTGGTCGAGCGGACCGCGGTAGTCGCTGGTCTGCTGCGTGGTTTCCACCGGATCGCCGGGCGCGGTGGCCTGGCTGCGGTCATCGACGTTGATCGAGTGCTGCGGGTCGTGGCGGAAGCCCGCGTCGCCGCTCAGGGTCAGCTGGTTGGAGTTGTAGGCCCCGCTGACCCCGCCGTTGCGCCGCCCGGCCGTGCCCATGTTGTAGCGCACAGAGCCGGACTCGCCGGCCCGGCGGGTCTTGCGCATCACCAGGTTGATGATCCCGGCCGAGCCGTCCGGCGAGAACTCCGCCGAGGGATTGGTGATCACCTCGACCCGCTCCACCGCGTCGGCCGGCAGGGACTGCAGCGCCTGGGCGGCGCTCTGGCCGCGGAACAGGCCCGACGGCTTGCCGTCCACCAGGATGGTGACGTTGGTGTCGCCGCGCAGGGAGACGTTGCCCTGCACGTCCACCTCGACGGAGGGGATGTTCTTCAGCGCATCGCTGATCGAGCCGGTGGTCGACGATAGGTCCTTGGCCACGCCGTAGCTGCGCCGATCGATGGAGGTGCGGTCGGCGTCCGGCGCCGCGGCGGTGACGGTGACCTCCTCGACGGTCTGGCCGGCGTCCGCCTTCTTGGCGGCGGCCTTGGCGGGAGCCGGCTTGGCGGGCGTGGTCTTGGAGGGCGCCGCCTTGGCGGGAGGGGTCGCGCCATCCGCCGACGCCGACGTCTGGGCCTCGGCTTGCGCGGCGGCCGCGCTCAGGGCGGCGGCCAGGACGATGCTCACTCGAAACTGCAATT
The DNA here is from genome assembly GCF_004799515.1 of Phenylobacterium sp. GTDB lineage: Bacteria > Pseudomonadota > Alphaproteobacteria > Caulobacterales > Caulobacteraceae > Phenylobacterium. The sequence goes on from NZ_SSMX01000029.1 coordinate 35,129, forward strand.
CTTCCCCCCGCAGGTCAGAACCACGTTCTAAGCGACCCCTGTCAAAAAAGTATAGCCGACCTGAAATCCGCCGGACGCGCCGGCTAGGGCTGCGGGACGCCGCCGAAGTCGAACGTCGGCTCGCGCGGCTTTTTGCCGCCGCCCCCGAAGGTGCGGGTCACGCCGAAGAAGATCCCGCGGATGTGGATGTGCTGGTCGCTGTGGTCCTCAAGGATCGGCGTCGAGGTGACCTGGCGAAAGCGCAGGCCTTCGAACGGATCCTGGATGGTGACCACGCCGAACAGGTCGTCGCGGAACTTGTGGCGGTAGCCCAGGTAGGTCAGCGCGAAGGGCTCGATGTAGCCCTGAGGCGTCAGCCGCTTGGCGTTGAGGGTGGTGGTGGCCTGGAAGGTGTCCCGGGCGGTGGGCTGCCAGGTCAGGCTGCCCCGCCCGCCGACCTCGAAGGCCGAGCGGCGCCCGGCGAAGTCCAGCAGCTGCTCCAGGCCGTCGCTGACGGCGTCGATCTCGTTCCAGTAGAGGTTCATTGAAGCGCCGTAGCTCAGTGTCTTGGTGAGATGGCCGTTGGCCACCAGCTCCAGCTCCGCGGCCTTGCTGTCGCTGAGGTTCTCCTTGGTGGTCAGAAGGACCCCATCGGCCTGGGCGGTAATCACGTCCGTCACCCCGTGCGCGTTCTGGCGATAGTAGAGCGTCGCCAGGTAGTAGGCGCCGCCCGCCCGGTACTGGTAGCCGGCCTCGAAGCTGTCGGTGGTCTGCGGCTGCAGGTTCGGGTTGCCGGCCTGGAAGCTCAAGGGGCCGAGCTGGATCGGGAAGGGATTGAGGTCCTCCGGATTGGGCCGCTGCACCCGCTTCGAATAGCTGAGGGTCAGCTGCTGGGCGTCGGAGATCTTGTAGGCCAGGTGCAGGGACGGATAGGCGCGGACATAGCTGGTGTCGTGGGTCTGGACGGTGGTGACCTGGTTGAGGTCGAGGTCCACGTCCTCCAGCCGCAGGCCGGCCAGCGCCGTCCAGTCGCCGAACGGCTGCTCATAGGTGGCGTAGGCGGCCTCGACGGTCTGTTTGTAGAGGAAGAGGTTGCTCTGCGTCGGGTCCGGCAGGGCGTCCGCGGGCGAGCCGCCGACCCGCCCGATGTTGTCATAGCGGTTGTCGTCGACCCGCAGGTCATAGCCGGCCTTCAGCTTGCCGTCGGCGGGCATGGGCCGCACGTAGTCGGCCTTCAGCTCGCTGCCGTCGGCGGCGTTCTGGGTCCTGAGGTCGGTGAACACCGCCGGGCTGGGCGGCAAGGCGGTCGTGAGATCGAAGGCCTGGTCGCGGACGTCGTCGATGCGTTCGCGCGAGATATTGACCGTCAGGGTGTGGTCATCGCCGCCGAAGCTGCGCCTGACGGTCGCCTGCGCCTCGCGGTCGCCGAGCCCCCATTTGAGCCGGCCCTGGTCGTCGAACGCCTGGATCGGGTCGCCCGCCGGGTCCTCGCCCTGGAACAACGCCCGCGGCGACTGGTCGACGTCAGTGTGGCTGAACCGCAGGTCGCCGCTGATCCGGGTCTTGGGATTGAGGTCGTAGTCGGCGCTGACATGGGCGCCCCAGCGGTCGAGGTGGCCGCCGCCGCGGTTCTCAGTCTGGCTCGTGCTGAGCTCATGGCCCTGGCCGTCAAGGACCGTCCGTGCATCCAGCCCGTGGGCGCTCTGTGGATCGTAGCGGCCGTTGATGTCGGCCGAGACCGTCAGCTTCGCGGAATTGTAGGACCCGGTCAGGCCGCCGCTCTTACGGCCGAGGTCACCGAGGTTCACGCGGATCGAACCCGAGGCGCCGGGCTTGCGGGTCTTCTTGCTGATCAGGTTGATGATCCCCGCCGCACCGTCGGGCGAGAACTCCGCCGACGGGTTGGTGATCACCTCGACACGTTCGATGGAGTCGGCCGGCAGCGCCTGCAGGGCCTGGGCGGCGCTGGCGCCCTTGAACTGCCCGGAGGGCTTGCCGTCCAGCAGGATGGTGACGTTGCTGTCGCCGCGCAGGGAGACATTGCCCTGCGGGTCCACTTCGACGGAGGGGATGTTGCGCAGCGCGTCGCCGATCGAGCCGGTGGTGGTCGCGAGGTCCGAGGCGATGCCATAGCTCTTGCGGTCGATGTCGCTGTGCAAGCCCTGGGCCGGCGCGGCGGTGACCGTGACGCCTTCGAGGGTCCGCTCAGCCTGGGGCTTGGCCGGTGACGCGGGCGTCCCAGCCGCAGGCGCTGCGGGCGGCGTTTGCTCCTGCGCCTGGGCCGCGGCGGCGGCGCTCGCCAGCATCGCCGCCAGGATGACGCCCGCCCGCTGTCCCATGGAATCCCCCCGCCTCGCTTCGAGGGGATCAGACTACATTTGTAATTCAATGGAAACTACAAATGTAAACTCCCAGTCAGCGCGCCACGCTGGCCCGCGCCCGCTGCAGGTTGGCGCGGCGGCCGTCTTCCTGGTCGGGATCGTTCAGGGCGGCGATCAGGGCGGCCTTGAGCGCATTGCCCTTGCGCGCGTCCTCCAGCTTCTCGCCCTGGGGGCCAGTCACGTAGAAGGCGTCCACGGCGCGCTCGCCATAGCCGTCGATGTGCGCCGAGAGGATCGAGAGGCCGGCATCGGCGATGGTGCGGGCGAGCGCCGCCAGGAGGCCCGGCCGGTCGCGGCCGGAGGCTTCCACCACCGTCGAGGTCTCCGAGGCGTCGTTGTCCAGCATCACCGCCGGCGTGATCGAGAAGGCCGCAGCACGGCCGAGGTCGGCGGCGCGGCGCGGCTCCTGCTGGAGGTCCTCGCCGCGGGCGGCGGCCTCCAGGCTCTCCACCAGCCGGGCGAGCGCACGGGGATTGTCGGCGCCATAGGGCTCGCCGGCGGCGTCCTGCAGGTAGAAGACGTCGAGCGCCTGGCCGGTGCGCGAGGTGAACACCCGCGCGCCCAGCACGTTGGCGCCGGCCCCGGTGATCGCCGCGGCCAGGTCGACGAACAGCCGCTGGCGGTCGACGGCGGCCACCGCAACCTCCGCGGCGTTGCGGTCCAGCCGCACCCGGCCCTCGGCGGCCGCCGCCTTCCCGGCCCGCCGCGAAAGGGCCGCATGCGCCAGCACCTCGGCCTCGGAGAAGGCGGAGAAGTAGGCGTCCTCCATGCCGTCGGCCCAAGCCTCCGACGCCGGATCGGCCTTGGCCACCCGCACCCGGGCGTCGTAGGCGGCGTTCTCGTGATAGCGCTTCAGCGCCGCGGCGCTGTCGGAGCCGCGGCCGCCGCGGAACACCGCCTCGGTGGCGGCATAGAGCTCGCGCAGGAGCTGGCCCTTCCAGCCGTTCCAGACGCCCGGCCCCACGGCGCGGATGTCGGCCACGGTGAGCACCAGCAGCAAACGCAGCCGCTCCGGCGTCTCGACGATGGCGGCGAAGTCGGTGACCGTGCGCGGGTCGGAGATGTCGCGCTTCTGGGCGGTGTCGCTCATCACCAGGTGGTGCTCGACCAGCCAGGCGACCAGCTCGATCTTCGAACGCTCCAAGCCGATCCGCTCGCAGGCCGAGCGCGCGGCCCGCGCCCCGGCCTTCTCCTGGCCGCCCACGCCGCCCTTGCCGGTGTCGTGCAGCAGCATGGCCAGGAACAGGGCTTCCCGGTCGACGATCAGCGGCATGATCGCGGTGGACAGCGGGTGGTCGTCGGCGAAGCGGCCGGCGAAGACGTCGGAGATCACGCCCACGGCCCGCAGGGTGTGCTCGTCCACCGTGTAGGAGTGGTACATGTTGAACTGCATCTGGGCGACGATGCGCCCGAACTCCGGCAGGTAGCGGCCGAGCACCCCGGCGTCGGTCATCAGGGTCAGTGTCCGCTGCGGATCGCGCCCGTGCGCCAGGATCGACAGGAAGATCTGAGCCGCATGGCGGTCGCGGCGCACCGCTGAGGTGATCAGGGTGGCGAGCCGGGTCGCGGCGGTGAAGGCGTCGGGATGCAGGTCGAGGTTGCGCTCGTCAGCGATCTTGAACAGGCGCAGGAGGTTGATCGGGTCGCGCTCGAAAACCTCCGGCCCGTCGACGTTCAGCCGCCCGCCGATCTCGTGGAAGCCCGGCTCGTCCAGCGGCGTGCGCTTGGGCCGGCGCGCCGGCAACAGGCGCGACAGGCCCTTGGGCGCCACCTTCACCCGCTCGGCCTCCAGCTTGGCGGCGAACACCCGGGTCAGCGCGCCCACCTCCTTGGCGATCAGGAAGTAGCGGCGCATGAACCGCTCCACCGCCGGGGCGTCGCCGCGGTCGCCATAGCCCATTCGCCGCGCGATCTCCGGCTGGAGGTCGAAGGTCAGCCGCTCCTCGGGCCGGCCGGTGGCGAAGTGCAGGTGCGCGCGCACCGCCCACAGGAAATCGAAGGCCTGAATGAAGGCGCGCACCTCGCGGTGCTCGAACATCTCCAGCTGCATCACCTTCTCGATGGACTGGCCGGGATGCAGGTACTGGGCGATCCAGAACAGGGTGTTGAGGTCCCTGAGCCCGCCCTTGCCCTCCTTGATGTTGGGCTCGACCATGTAGCGGCTGGCGCCGGCGCGGGCATGGCGGTCGTCGCGCTCCTTCAGCTTGGCGGCGACGAACTCGGCGCCAGTGCCCTTCACCACCTCGTTCTGGAAGCGGCGGATCAGCTCCTCGGCCAGCTTCTCGTCGCCGATCAGCCGGCGCGCCTCCAGGATCGAGGTGCGGATGGTGAAGTCTTCGCGGGAGAGCTTCACGCACTCTTCCACCGTCCGCGAAGCGTGCCCGACCTTAAAGCCCAGGTCCCACAGGGCGTAGAGCATGTACTCGATCACGCTCTCGGCGTGGGCGGTCTGCTTGTACGGGCGCACGAACAAGAGATCGATGTCGGAATAGGGCGCGAGCGTGCCGCGCCCGTAGCCGCCGACGGCCATGAGCGCGAGTCTTTCGCCTTCTGTCGGGTTGCGGGCGCGGAACACGTGGACGGTGGTGAAGTCCCAGAGCGCGGTGATCACCTCGTCGGTCACGCCGGAGATCAACCGCGAGGTCTCGATGCCGCCGGCGCCGTTCTCCAGACGCTCCTTGGCGATCATCCGTCCCCGGAACAGCGCGGCCTTGAGGATCTCCAGCGCCGCCTTGCGCTGCGCGGGCCCGTCGCCCGCCTCCAGCGCCGCCGCCGACAGCTGCGCGCGCAGCCGTACGCCATCGACGACATGTTCCAGGCGGGTGGGCTTGAGGCGCGGGGGCATGACGGCAGGGATATAGGAATTCGGCGGCGGATTCGCGGCTGGAGTGGGGACCTCTGGGACCGCACCCGCCGTCGTGGCCCGAACAGCCTAGGCTCGCATCAGAGAAACCAGCCTTGAGGAAGCTTTCCGTCCATTGATCTCATGGTTGATGCGAGGCCCTTCGAAAATCCTCCCCTTCGGGGGGGGAGGTGGCGCGAAGCGCCGGAGGGGGTCGGCTCCAAAGCCGCTGAGGACCCCCTCAGTCGGCTTCGCCGACAGCTCCCCCGATGGGGAGCAATTCAGCTCAGCATTCCCTTCAACCGGTAGAGCGCCTCCATCGCCTCGCGGGGGCTCATGCCGTCGGGGTCCATCACGCGAAGCGCCTCTTCCGCCGGGCTGGGCCCATAGGACGGCGCGGCCTCGGCGACGGCGGCGAACAGCGGCAGGTCGTCGAGGTTGGCGGGGCCTTGCGCCTCGCGCTCCAGCCGCTCCAGCACGTCGCGGGCGCGGGCCACGACCGGGGCGGGCACGCCGGCCAGCTTGGCCACCTGGACGCCGTAGCTGCGGTCGGCGGGCCCCGGCCCGGCCTCGTGCAGGAAGATCAGGTCGCCGTTCCACTCCTTGGCCCTCAGCGACAGGTTGGCGACATAGGCCAGCCGCTGCTCCAGCACCGCCAGCTCATGGTAGTGGGTGGCGAAGAGGGCGCGGCAGCGGTTGGTCTCGTGCAGGGCCTCGGCGCAGGCCCAGGCGATGGCCAGGCCGTCGTAGGTCGCAGTGCCGCGGCCGATCTCGTCCAGGATCACGAAGGACCGCGGCGTCGCCTGGGTCAGGATCGCGGCGGTCTCGACCATCTCGGCCATGAAAGTCGAGCGGCCGCGCGCCAGGTCGTCGCCGGCGCCGACGCGGCTGAACAGCCGGTCGACCACGCCCAGCCGCAGGCGCCTGGCCGGCACGAAGCAGCCGGCCTGGGCCAGCACCGCCAGCAGCGCGTTCTGGCGCAGGAAGGTCGACTTGCCGGCCATGTTCGGGCCGGTGACCAGGGCGAGCCTCGGCCCGCCGGCCCCCGCGCCGTCCAGGCGGCAGCCGTTCGGGGTGAAGGCCTCGCCGGCCCGGCGCACGGCGGCCTCGACCACCGGATGGCGGGCCGCCTCGGCCTCGAAGGCGGTGGAGCGGTCGACGACCGGGCGGCTCGCGCCCACGTCCTCAGCCCACTCGGCGACGGCGGCGGCGACATCAAGGCGCGCGGCGGCGGTGGCGGCGGCCTGCAGGTCGCCGGCGACCGAGACGGCGGCGTCACGCCAGGCCTCGAAGGTGTCGAGCTCGATGGCCAGGGCCCGCTCGGCGGCCTGGGCGATCCTGGCGTCCAGCTCGGCCAGCTCGACGGTGGTGAAGCGGACCTGGTTGGCCAGCGTCTGGCGGTGGATGAAGGTGGCGTTGAGCGGGGCGGCGAACAGCGGCTCGGCGGCCTTGCCGGTGGTCTCCACGAAATAGCCCAGCACGGCGTTGTGGCGCACCTTCAGGGCGACGCCGCTCTCCGCGGCCAGCCGCGCCTCGAGCTGCAGGATCACCCGCCGGCTGTCGTCGCGCAGGGCGCGGGCCTGGTCGAGCTCCGGCCGCACGCCCGCGCCCACAAAGCCGCCGTCGCGGGCCAGCGCCGGCAGGTCCGCGCCGAGGCCCTCGGTGAGCAGCGCCCGGAACTGGGCGAGGTCGGGATGCAGGCCGGGCGTCAGCGCCAGCAGCGCCTGGGCGATCTCCTCCGGCGGGGCGACCAGCGGGTTCTGCGCCGGGTCGAAGAGCGCGGCCACCGCCTCGCCGATCGCCAGGCCGTCGCGCAGGCAACCCAGATCGCGCGGACCGCCGCGGCCTAGCGCCAGGCGGCTGAGCGCGCGGGCCATGTCGCCCAGGCCCTTCAGCGCCTCGCGCAGCCTCTGGCGTTGCGGGCGGCGCTCGCAGAACCAGGCCACCGCGTCCAACCGCGCGTCGATGGCGGCTGGATCGAGCAGCGGCCGCGCCAGCCGGGCGGCGAGCAGGCGCGCGCCGGGGGCGGTCACCGTGCGGTCGATCGCCGCCAGCAGCGAGCCCTCCCGCGATCCCGAAGTGGCCTTCTCGATCTCCAGGCTGGTCCGCGTGGCCGGGTCGATGGCCATGACGTCGGCCTCGCCCGCCCGGCGCGGGGCCGAGAGCGCCGGCGACTTGCCGGCCTGGGTGGTCTCCAGGTGGGCGGCGATCAGGCCGAGGGCCGATATCTCCGCGCCCGACAGCGTTCCGAAGCCGTCCAGGGTCTCGACCCCGTAGAGCCGCTTCAGCCGCGCCTCCGACGCCGCCGGCTCGGCCAGCGCCTGCGGCAGGGGCTGGACGAAGCCGCCGGCCTGTTTCAGCGCCTGCGACACCGCCTCGTCGGCGAACAGCCGGTCGGGAACCAGGATTTCCGACGGCCCCAGCGCCGCCAGCGCCGAGGCCAGGCCCGCCACGCCGGTCGCCAGGCATTCCACCTCGCCGGTCGAGAGCTCGACGCTGGCCACCGCCGCCTGGCCGCCGCGCACGGCCACGGCCGCCAGCCGGTTGGCCCCGCGCGCGTCCAGCAGGCCCTCCTCGGTCAAGGTGCCCGGCGTCACCACCCGGACCACGTCGCGGTGCACCACCGACTTGGAGCCGCGCTTCTTCGCCTCGGCGGGGTTCTCCATCTGCTCGCAGACCGCGACCTTGAAGCCGGCGCGGATCAGCTTGGCGAGATAGGCCTCGGCGGCATGGACCGGCACGCCGCACATGGGGATCGGCGCGCCGGCGTGCTGACCGCGCGCGGTCAGCGTGATGCCCAGCGCCACGCTGGCCTTTTGGGCGTCCTCGAAGAACAGCTCGTAGAAGTCGCCCATGCGGAAGAACACCAGGGCGTCTGGCTGGCGGGTCTTGGCGTCGAAATACTGCGCCATCACCGGCGAGGCGCCGGCCGAAGGGTCGGGCAGAGCGGTGGCGGCGGGGTCGGGCGTGGCGTGGGCGTTCATGGGCCGCGTGACGCTAACCGCTACGGTGAGTCCCGTCAGCCCTTGCGCAAGCGGCGAACAGTCCCAAGCTGTTGACGGATGCCGCGCCCTGTAAGGTTTCTTGGGGAGGTTCGCGCCCGTTGAGCTTCGTGGTCTTCCCCGCCGGACCGGGCGACGCCGAGGACCTGGCGCGCGTGCATGTCACGTCCTGGCGCGAGACCTACCGCGGCCTCCTGCCCGACGCCTTCCTGGCGCGGATGAGCGAGCCGGGCTTCGCGCGGCGCTTCCGCCGGACGCTGATGGCGCCGGAGGGCGGCGTGACCCTGGCCGCGGCCGACCGCTACGGCCTGGTGGGCTACGCCCAAGGCGGCCCCTCGCGGCGCAACCTCGCGGGCGAGGCGGAGATCGCCACCCTCTACGTCCTGCGCGCCGCCCAGGGCCACGGGCTCGGCAAGCAGCTGATGACCGAGACCGCCCGCGCGCTGGCGGCGCGGGGCGCGACCTCCCTGATGATCTCGGTGCTGCGCGACAACATCCGCGCCCGCGGCTTCTACGAGCACCTGGGCGGCCAGCCCGAGGCCGCGCGGCAGGAACCCGGACCGGGCGGGCGGCTGCTCTATGAGGTCGCCTACCGCTGGACCGACATCGGCAGCGTGGCCGGATGAGGCCGAGGTCGCCTCAGGCGTCGGCCTTCTGCTCCGCGGCATAGGTCAGTGAGACGAAGACATCCTCCAGGTCCGGATCCTCGGTGGAGATGTCCTTGATGTGCACGCCGGCGGCATTGATCGCGGCCAGCACGTGTTCGACGCTGGACTGGCCGGTGCGGTAGCTGACCGAGAAGCCGCCGGCGGGGGTCAGCGCGGTCTCGAAGCCCGCCAGGGCCGGCGCGGCGGTCACCGGCGACTCGGGCGTCACCAGCACCTTGCGGGTGTCCATGCGGCTGAGCAGGGTCGTGGTCGGTTCGCAGGCCACCACCTGGCCGCGGTTGATGATGGCGATCTGATCGCAGAGCTCCTGGGCCTCTTCCAGGTAGTGGGTCGTCAAGACGATGGTCACGCCCTTGCGGTTCAGCTCCAGCACATAGGCCCAGAGCTGGCGGCGCAGCTCGACGTCGACCCCGGCGGTGGGCTCGTCGAGGATCAGCACCGGCGGATTGTGCACCATGGCCTTGGCGACCATCAGCCGGCGCTTCATGCCGCCGGAGAGCTGGCGGACGTAGGCGTTGGCCTTGTCGGCGAGGCCCAGCGCCTTCAGCAGCTCCGCCGTGCGCCGCTCGGCTTTCGGCACCGCGTACATGCCGGCCGCCACCTCCAGCGACTCGGCCGGCGTGAAGAAGGGGTCGGCGGCGATCTCCTGCGGCACCACGCCGATGGCGGCGCGGGCGTCCCTGGGGCGCTCGTCGATGTCGCGGCCCCAGATCGTCACCGTGCCCGCGCTCTTGCGGCACAGGCCCGCCAGGATGTTGATGAAGGTCGACTTGCCCGCCCCGTTCGGCCCCAGGAGACCGAAGATCGAGCCGCGCGGGATCGCCAGGTCCAGACCTTTAAGGGCCCGCATCTCGGGCGTCGTCTTGGTGGCCGCATAGGTCTTGACCAGTCCCTTGGCCTCGATCGCGTAGTCCGGCAGATCCATGGTCATCCCGTTGTCGCCCTCTCCACGTTGACTGGGAAAGCCGCGCTCGCATACCTAGGGCCGCGACCGCTCCTCCACAATCGGCGCGCCCACAAGGATCCGCCAATGGCCCGCAAAGCCGCTTCAAAGTCCGATCTGGTGAAACCCGCCTCGGGCAAGCGCAAGCCCGAGCCCGCGCCCGCCAAGGGCGCCCTGGTCCCCAACCTCTCGCCGCCGGAAGTGGTCGTGGTCCGCTCCAAGCGCGTCGCCTGCGAAGGCGTCGGCGGCACGCTGGGCCATCCCAGGGTCTGGCTGGAGATGGGCGAGGCCGATTTCGTGGAATGCTCCTACTGCGACCGCCGCTTCGTGCTGGCGAGCGGGACCGAGGGCCCGGAGGACGAACTGGTGGCGCCGGGGGTCTACGAAGGGTCGCACGGGCACTGAGGGCGGCCCTCCTCTTTAGGGGAGGGACAGGCCGCGCCAGCGGCCATGGTGGGGAAGTCGCGTTCAAGCGCGGGCTTCGGAGTCCTGGCCCACAAACCCCCACCCGACCTCGGCTTCGCCTCGGCCACCCCCCTGAAGAGGAGGGATAAAGCCCCCCTACACCCGAAGCGGCATCAGAATGTACTGGACCCCCGCGTCCTGCGGATCGAGCACCAGGGCCGGGTCGTTCGGGCCGCCGAAGCGCAGTTCGGCCAGTTCGCCCGAGATCTGGTCGGTGATGTCGAGCAGGTAGCGGGCGTTGAAGCTGAGTTCGAAGGCGTCGCCGTCGTAGTCGAGTTCCAGCTCCTCCACCGCCTGGCCGGCCTCCATGTTGCGCACGGTGAGCACGCACTTGCCGCCCTCCACCGCCATGCGCACCGAGCGGGACTTCTCCGCCGAGATGGTGGCCACGCGGTCGACGGCCTGGGCGAACAGCTTGGAGTCCACGCGGACGATGCGGTTGTTGTCCTTGGGGATCACCCGCGGATAGTCGGGGAAGGTGCCGTCGATCACCTTCGACGTCAGGGCCGCGCCGCCGAAGTCGAGGCGCACCTTCTGCGGGCTGATCTGCAGCTCCACCTGTTCGCCGGCGTCCTCCAGGAGGCGGCGGGCCTCGGCGATGGTCTTGCGCGGCACGATTACCCCCGGCGAGCCCGCCGCGCCTTCCGGCGCCGGCATCTCCGCCAGCGCCAGGCGCGAGCCGTCGGTGGCGACGCAGCGCAGCTTGGCCTGGCCGTCCTCGACCACCGTGTGGACGTAGAGGCCGTTCAGGTAATAGCGGGTCTCCTCCGCCGAGATGGCGAAGCGGGTCTTGTCGATCAGCCGGATCAGGTCGTTCACGTCCACCGCGATGCCGCCCGACATGCCGTCGGAGGTCATCACCGGGAAGTCGCCGGCCGGCAGCACCGGCAGGTTGAAGCGGCTGCGCCCCGCCGAGACGGTCAGGCGCGGGTCCTCGCCGGTGAACGACAGCACCACGTCGGCGCCTTCCGGCAGCTTGCGGACGATCTCATAGAGGGTGTGCGCCGGCGCGGTGATCTGGCCGGGCTGGTCGACCTGGGCCAGGGCCTGGTCGATAATCTCCAGGTCCAGGTCGGTGGCCGAGAAGGTCAGCCGGTCGCGCTCGGCTGACAGCAGCACGTTCGACAGGATCGGGATGGTGTTGCGCCGCTCCACCGCGCTCTGCACGTGACCCAGCGCCTTCAGCAACGCCGCCCGTTCGATCGTCAGCTTCATGTCTTTGTCCGCACCGCACCGCGCAGGCGCGAGTCGCGGCCTGCGCCCCCCGACTTGGAAGGACTTGCGACATTAGCCATTTTGCAGGCCGGTGGAAGGGGCGGACGGGCCTCAGGCGCGCCGATCGACCGAGCCGCCCGGATCGGCGTCATCGCCGCCGCCATAAGGGTTCGCGCCGGCCCCGTTTGGCTTGGGCGCCTCGGCCACGTCAGAGGCGCCGGCGGCCTTGGCGGCGACCATCACCATGGCCGGGCGGACCAGGCGTCCGAGCAGCTCGTAGCCGGGCTGCATGACCTCCACGACCCCGCCGCCCACGACGTCGGTCCCCGGAACCTCGGCCATGGCCTGGTGCTGGTGCGGGTCGAACTTCTCGCCGCGGGCGGGGGCGATGCGCTTCAGCCCGTTGCGTTCGAAGGCGGCCAGCAGCTCCTTCTCGGTCAGCTCGACGCCGAGGACAAAGTTCTTCACCGCTGGGTCGCCGCCGTCGGCGGGCTCGTGCGCCAGGGCGCGGGCCAGGTTGTCGGCCACGCCCAAGAGGTCGCGGGCGAACTTCTGGATAGCGTAGGCGCGTGCGTCGTTCGATTCGCGCTCGGCGCGGCGCTTGGTGTTCTCGGCCTCGGCGGCGTAGCGCAGGATCTGTTCCTTCAGCGCCGCCACCTCGGCCTGCAGGGCGGCCGTCTCGGCTTCGTTCGCTTCGGCGAGGAAGGCGTCGGCGGCGTCTGGCGTGTTGTCTTCGGACATCTAGCTCTTGTCTCTCAATCTCTCAGGCGCCGTCTAGGCGTTCATCACCTGGCCCAGCACCCGGGCGGTATAGTCCACCAACGGGATGATCCGGGCATAGTTCAGCCGGGCCGGACCGATCACGCCGATCGCGCCCAGCACCCGGTGCGAGCCCGTCATATAGGGCGCGGCGATCACGGCGGAACCCGAAAGCGAGAACAGCTTGGTCTCCGCCCCGATGAAGATACGCACGCCCTGGCCCTCTCGCACCCCGTCCAGCAGCTGGATCAGCTGTTCCTTCTGCTCCAGATCCTCGAAGAGCGAACGAACCCGCTCCAGGTCGTCGGCGGCGCCCGGTTCGTCCAGCAGGTTGGCGCGGCCGCGCACGATGAGCGCGCGGTCCTCCGCCTCGCCGCCGCCCCAGGCGGCCAGGCCGTCCTCCACCAGCCGCGCGGCGGTGACGTCGAGCTCAGCGCGGGCCTGGTCCAGGTCGGAGCGCAGGTCGGTCATCGCCTCGGCCAGGGTGCGGCCGGTCAGCCGGGCGTTCAGGAAGTTCGACGCCTCGGTGAGCGCCGAGGGCGTCACCCCGGCCGGCAGACGGATCAGCCGGTTCTCCACCGTGCCATCGGCGAAGACCATGATCGCCAGCGTCCGGTCCGCGCCCAGGGACACGAACTCCACGTGCTTGACGCCCGCGTCGCGGATCGGGGTCACCACCACGCCCGCCCCACCGGCCAGGCCGGAGAGGATGGCCGAGGCCTCGTTCAGCGCATCCTCGTAGTTGCGGCCGTGGGCGCGCAGGCGGGCTTCGATGGACTGGCGCTCGGTCAGGCCCACGTCGCCCACCTCCAGCAGGCCGTCGACGAAAAGGCGCAGGCCCGCGTGCGTCGGCAGCCGCCCGGCGCTGACATGCGGCGCGCCGAGCAACCCCAGCTGCGTCAGGTCCTGCATGGTGTTGCGGATCGAGGCCGGCGACAGCGGCAGGCCGCCCTTGGAGAGCGTGCGCGACCCCACCGGCTCGCCGGTCTCAAGATAGCTCTCCACGATACGCCGGAAGATGTCGCGGGCGCGTTCGTCGAGTTCGGCCAGGGACGGGCCGGAGGCGAAGAGGGGGCTGTTCACGTCAGGCGTCGCGTCTTCCTGCGAGGCGTCCATGGACGGGACGTTACCGATCTAGGATAAGCCCCGCCTGCGCCCGCGCAAGCCGCGCCGGCGCGCAAGGAGTCTCCCCATGCGGCCTTCCGAACGCCTCGCCGACGTCCTGCGGCCTGTGACCCTGGAGACCGGCGTCAACCGCTACGCGGAAGGCTCCTGCCTGGTCTCCTTCGGCCATACGAAGGTGCTGGTGACCGCCAGCCTGGAAGAAGGCGTCCCGGGCTTCCTGCGCGGCAAGGGCCAGGGCTGGGTCACCGCCGAGTACGGAATGCTGCCCCGCGCCACCCACACCCGCGGCCGGCGCGAGGCCGCCCAGGGCAAGCAGTCGGGCCGCACCCAGGAGATCCAGCGGCTGATCGGCCGCTCAATGCGCGCCATCGTCGACCTGAAGGCGCTGGGCGAGCGGCAGATCTCCATCGACTGCGACGTGATCCAGGCCGACGGCGGCACGCGCACCGCCTCCGTCACCGGCGCCTGGGTCGCCCTGCGCCTGGCCACCCGTTATCTGATGGAGGAGGGCGTGATCTCCGCCGACCCGATCCTCGACCAGGTGGCGGCGATCAGCTGCGGCGTGTTCGCCGGGACCCCGGTGCTGGACCTCGACTACGAGGAGGACTCCAACGCCGAGGCCGACGCCAACTTCGTGCTGACCGGCCATGGCGACATCGTCGAGGTGCAGGCGACCGGCGAGAAGCGCGGCTTCTCGGAGGCCGAGTTCGAGGCCCTGTTCTCCCTAGCCCGCAAGGGGATCGGCGAACTGGTCGCCCTGCAGCGCGCCGCCACCGGCGGCTAAGGAACCCCCAAACGCAAACGGGCGGCTGGTCGCCCAGCCGCCCGTTTCGGGACGTCCTTCCAGGTGGAAAGGCGCGGTTTGCCTTAGAGCCCGGCGGTCAGGTGGCGCAGGGCCGACGGCGGCATCCGGTCCAGCTCGCGCGCCAGCGGCGTGAAGAGGGCGTTCAGGGCGCGTTCGATGAAAGCGAACATGGCGACACTCCTTTGTGCAGCGCAATATTGTTGCGGCGCATATAGGGACGGCATGTTGAGATTGCAAGGTTTCTCACGGCGGAGCTGATTTGTCGCACCGCACTGCGGGAGCGCGCCTTACCCGTCGTCGTCCGGCAGGTCGTCGGAGGGGCCGGGCTCGTAGAAGAGGATGTCGCCCGGCTGGCAGTCGAGCTCGCGGCACAGGGCCGCGAGTGTCGAGAAGCGCACGGCGCGCGCCTTGCCGGTCTTCAGGATCGACAGGTTGGCGATGGTCACGCCGACGCGGTCGGCGAGTTCGGTCAGCGACATGCGCCGTTCGAGGAGGACGCGGTCGAGCTGGACGCGGATGGGCATCGGGCGGGCGGCCTCAGATGGTCAGTTCGGCTTCGCGGCGCAGGCGTGCGCCTTCGCGGAACACCTCGGCCAGGACGAAGACCACCAGGACCGAGAACCAGGCGGTGAGGTTGAGGTTCGGCTCCACGCGCTTCACCCATGGCAGGAAGGGGCTCATCCCCCACACCGCATAGCGGCCCAGCTCGAGCGCCGCCAGCATCAGGCCGATCAGGCGCAGGCGATTGACGTTGCGCGGATGGAAGGGGTCGCCGGCGGTCAGCGTGGTGAAGATCTGCCGCAGCGAGTGGACGATGACCAGCACGCCGCCGATCGACAGCGCGAACACCAGCAGCATGCCGGCATAGAGCGGGCCGCGTGTCGCCACCAGGGCGGCGTTGCTGGTCAGGACATCGGGGAAGAGGTCGGGATTGAAGCTGAAAAGCAGGGCGGCCAGCAGGGCGAGCGCCATGGCGCCCAGCGCGATCCAGAGGGCGGCGAACACGACGTCGAGGATGATCTTGAGGAAACTGGAGACCGATCCCGGTCCTAGCGCGCGCATCCAGCGACCTCCCGTATCGACGCCAAAACCCGCCCCGGCGGCGACCTGACCGTCAGGTGCGGCGGGAGCGGGTCGGGCGAACCCCAAGGCGAGAAACCTAGTGGATCGAAGCGTTGACGGCGACAGCTAGCATCGGCAGGGCGCCGAGCAGGATGAAGAAGCTCAGCGAAGCCCGGTCGAAAGCCCGGATAGCGGCGGAGAACATAGTCGTATTCCTTCTGTCTCGTTTGCTGCGGCGCAGCGTGATGTGGGATGGTCAATGCCATCCCGATGCCGACATTCAATACGCCGGCATCGATTAGCGATCAAATTAACATCGAGTAACGATATTAAACTTTTGCAATGCAACATTGCGGGGCGGGTCTATGGTCCGGCGCCGGTGAAGGAGTGATGAATCCATGGCGCTGAAACTGGAGCCCGGGACGCGGCTGGTGGTCGCGACCCATAACCCCGGCAAGGCGCGCGAGCTGGCCGAGATCCTCGAGAACCGCTTCGTCCTGGTCACCGCCGGCGAGCTCGGCCTGGCCGAGCCGGACGAGACCGAGACCACCTTTGTCGGCAACGCCCTCCTGAAGGCTCGCGCGGCGGCGGAGGCCAGCGGGCTGCCGGCGCTGGCGGACGATTCCGGCCTGTCGGTGGCGGCCCTCGACGGCGCGCCGGGCATCTATTCCGCGCGCTGGGCCGGCCCCGGCAGGGACTTCACCAACGCCATGAAGAAGGTCGAGGAACGGCTGGAGGAGGCCGGCGCGGCCGGCGACCTCGCCGCCTGGTTCACCTGCGCCTTGGCGCTCGCCTGGCCGGGCGGGCCGGCGGTGGTGGTGGAGGGCCGAGTGGATGGCACGCTGGCCTTCCCGCCGCGCGGCGGCCGCGGCTTCGGCTACGACCCGATCTTCGTCCCGGAAGGCGGCGCGGCGACCTTCGGCGAGATGGCCCCGGCGGAGAAGGACGCCATGAGCCACCGGGCGCGAGCCTTCGCCAAGCTGAAGGCCGCGCTCTTGTGAGCAAGGGGCCGCTCCACGAAGCTCCACCACTGGGCGTCTACATCCACTGGCCCTACTGCGCGCGGATCTGCCCCTACTGCGACTTCAACGTGGTGCGCGACCGCGGCGGCGAGGAGCCGGCGGCGCTGGCCCGCGCCATCGCGGCCGACCTGGAGGCCCAGGCGGCGCTGACCGGCCCGCGCCAGCTCGCATCGATCTTCTTCGGCGGCGGCACGCCCTCGCTGATGGACCCGGCCTGGGCGGCCGACCTGATCGCGCTGGCCAAACGGCTCTGGACGCCCGCCGCCGACCTGGAGGTGAGCCTGGAGGCCAACCCGACGGACGCCGAGGCCGCCCGCTTCGCGGCCTTCGCCGACGCCGGCGTGGAGCGCCTGTCCCTGGGCCTGCAGTCCCTGGACGATACGGCCCTGAAACTGCTGGGCCGCAACCATGACGCCGCGGCCGCGGTCCGCGCCGCCCGGGCCGCGGCCCGCGCTTTCCCGCGCCTGTCGCTTGACTTGATCTACGCCCGGCCCGGCCAGACGCCGGCGGCCTGGGCCGAGGAGCTGTCCCGCGCCCTCGACCTCGGGCCGGAGCACCTCTCCCCCTACCAGCTGACCATCGAGGCGGGAACCGCCTTCGACCGCGCCGTGCGCCGCGGCCAGCTCGTCCCGCCGGACGAAGAGACCGGCGCGGCCTTGTTCGACGCGACCCAGGCGGTGCTGGAGGCGGCCGGGTTCGACGCCTACGAGGTCTCCAACCACGCCCGGGGCGAGGCCGCCCGCTCACGGCACAACTTGGTCTACTGGCGCGGCCACGACTACGCCGGCGCGGGGCCCGGCGCGCACGGCCGGCTGACCCTGGGCGGCGCACGGCAGGCGACCTACGCCACGCCGAAGCCGCGCGACTACATCGCCCGCGTCGCCGAGACCGGCCTGGGCGTCCAGAGCCGCGAAACGCTCACTCCGCGCGAGGCGGCGCAGGAGCGGTTGCTGAGCGGCCTGCGCATCGCCGAGGGCGTCCCTCGCGCTGAGCTGGCCGCTCTGGACATCCCGCCCGACCGGATTGACGACCTGATGCGCCTGGGCCTGCTGGCGGACGATCCGCGGCGCCTGCGCGCCACGCCGGCGGGGCGGCTGGTGCTGGACCGTCTGACGGCGGAGCTTGCCGTCTAACCGCTTGCCAAGGCTCGGCGGAGCGGCGAACCCTCCGCCCATGGCCCGACGCCTTCCCACGCCCGCCCTGGACGACACGCCGCTCGCGCCGGGCCTCTATGTGGTGGCGACGCCGATCGGCAACCTGCGCGACATCACGCTTCGCGCCCTGGACGTATTGGCCGCCTGCGACCTGGTGCTGGCCGAGGACACCCGGGTGGCGGGCAAGCTGCTGTCCGCCTTCGGCCTGTCCGCCAAGCTGGAGCGCTATGACGAGCACGGCGCGGAGCGGTCGCGGCCAAAGGCCCTGGCCGCGCTGGCTGAAGGCCGGCGCGTGGCCCTGGTCTCCGACGCCGGCACGCCGCTGGTCTCCGATCCCGGCTACCGGCTGGTGCGCGAGGCCGCCGAGGCCGGTTTTCCGGTCATCCCGATTCCTGGGGCCTCGGCCCTGCTGGCGGGCCTCTCGGCCGCCGGCCTGCCCAGCGACCGCTTCCTGTTCGCGGGCTTCCCGCCGCCGAAGAGCGCGGCGCGGCGGGTGTTCCTCGAGGAACTCGCGCCCTTGCGCGCCACCCTGGTGTTCTTTGAGGGCGGCTCACGGCTCGCCGCCAGCCTGGCCGACATGGCCGCCGTCCTGGGCCCCCGCGAGGCCGTGGTCTGCCGCGAACTGACCAAGCTCTACGAGACCCTCTACCGCGGACCGCTCCCAGACCTCGCGGCCGACCCGCGCCTGGACGCGCCCAAGGGCGAGATCGTCATCCTGGTGGGCCCCGGCCGCGAGGCCGAGGCCAGCGCCGCCGACGTGGATACCGCGCTCGCCGACGCGCTGGCCCGCCTGCGCCCGGCGGAGGCCGCCGCCGAGGTGGCGAAGGCGCTGGGGCTGCCGCGGCGCGAGGTCTATCAGCGGGCCATGGCGGTGAGGGCGTCCAAGTGAGCAGCGGCGTCCGCTCCGCCCGCGGGACCGCCGCGCGCCTGGCCGGCCGCCGCGCCGAGGCGTTCGCGGCTGCTCTCCTGATGCTCAAGGGCTACCGCATCCTGGGCTTCCGCCTGAAGACCCGCCAGGCGGAGATCGACGTCCTGGCCCTGCGCGGCAAGGTGCTGGCGGTGGTGGAGGTCAAGCGCCGCACCAGCCTCCTGGCCGCCCTGGAGACTGTCACCTGGGACCAGCGCGAGCGGCTGCGCCGCGCCGGCGCGGCCATCGCCGCCGGCCGGCCGCAGCTCGCGGACGCCTCCGTACGCCTCGATCTCATAGCCCTCGCGCCCGGCAAGCTTCCCCGGCATATTCCCGACGCTTGGAAGGGGGATCGGCTGGGAGCGTCATGAGCCGGGAGGAGGCTGAATCCGCATTGCTCGCGGCTGGCGCGGCTGCCGACGGCGACTTTCCCCTGCTGGAGGCCGCGATCGCCTGCGCCATCCATGAGGACCCCAGCCGCGACCCGCAGGCCGCCCACGACCTGGGCGCCGTCGGCGTGGAACGGCTGACCCAGCGGCTGAAGCAGGAGAGCCCGGAGGAGGCCCTGGCCGAGACCATGGCCGGGGACCTGCGCCTGGGCGGCGACCTCTTCACCTATGAGGACCCGGACAACGCCGACGTGATCGCCGTGGCCGAGCGGCGCAAGGGCCTGGCCGTGGCGCTGGGCGTCTTCTACCTGCACACCGCCCGGCGCTGCGCGCTGACCGTCGCCGGCGTCGACTTCCCGGGCCACTTCCTGCTGCGCATCGAGACCGAGGAGGGCCCGCTGGCGCTGGACCCGTTCTCCGAGGGCCGGGTGGTGCTGCCCTCAGAGCTCACCCGCCGCGCCCTGCACGCGGGCCTGACCCCCAACGTCGCCGACCGGCTGGACCGGCTGATGGCGCCGGTCAGCGACCGGGCGGTGCTGCTGCGCCTGCAGAACACCATCTACGCCCGCGCCAGCCAGGCCCGCGACTATCCCCGCGCCGAGCGCGCCGCCCTGCGCCGCGCCCTGCTCGACCCCAACGACCACCGCCCCTGGCTCGACGTCGCCGCCGCCCGCGAGGGCCAAGGCGCGCTGGCCGGATCGCTGGAAGCCCTGGCCCGGGCCACGGAGCTGGACGGCGGCGCGGCGCTCGCCGCCCGGGCGCAGCGGGAGCGGGTGCGGCTGCAGTTGAACTGATGGGCGGCGGCCGGCCGCCGCATCCCCGACGCCGTCATCCTCCGGTCGCCCTGAGAGGCGGTCCGGGGGACCCAAACAGCCTCTCCCTGTTCTGCAACTCAGCTTGGGTCCCCCGGATCGGCCCGCGGCTGCCCGGAGGATGACGACCATCGGGCGTCAATGCGAAGGTGGCGCTCGCCGCTCACCCGGCCTATCTCCCAACGCCTAGGTCGCCGGAGCTCCCCCATGTCCCTCAAGGTCGCGGTGCAGATGGATCCCATCGAGGGGATCAACATCAAGGGCGACACGACCTTCCTGATGATGGAGATGGCCCAGGAACGCGGCCACAGCCTGTTCGTATACACGCCGGACACGCTGGCTATGGAGGACGGCCGGGTGTTCGCCCGCGGGCGCGACGTCTCGGTGCGCCGGGTGGCGGGCGACCACGTCACGGCGGGCGAGATGCGCGGGACGGAGCTGACCGAGTTCGACGTCATCCTGCTGCGCCAGGACCCGCCCTTCGACATGCACTACATCGACACCACCTTCTTCCTGCAGGTGGTCCATCCCAGGGTGCTGGTGGTCAACGATCCGGTGGAGGTGCGCAACGCGCCGGAAAAGCTGTTCGTCACCCGCTTCCCGGGCCTGCAGCCGCCGACCCTGATCACCTCGGACCCGGTGGCCATCGCTGACTTCCGCGCGCGGCACGGCGACATCGTGCTGAAGCCTCTGAACGGCAAGGGCGGCTCCGGCGTCACCCGGCACCTGGCGGACGACCCCAACCTCGGGACCCTCCTGGAGCTGCACGCCGAGATCGCGCGCGAGCCGGTCATCGTGCAGAAGTTCCTGCCGGCGGTGACCAAGGGCGACAAGCGCATCCTGCTGGTGGACGGCGAGCCGGTGGGCGCCATCAACCGGGTGCCGCAGAGGGGCCAGATCCGCTCCAACATGGCGGTGGGCGGCACGCCGGAGCCGGTGGAGCTGACGGCCCGCGACCGCGAGATCTGCGCCGAGATCGGCCCGGAGCTGAAGTCGCGCGGCCTGCTGTTCGTCGGCATCGACGTGATCGGCGATTACCTGACTGAGATCAACGTCACCTCGCCTACCGGGGCGGTGGCGCTGAAGACCTTCAGCGGAATCGACGCCGCCGACATCCTCTGGCAGCGGATTGAAACCCTTCGCGCCACGGCCTAGGCTGTTTTGCAAGGAGGCGACGTCAAGTGACGGAATCGTCTCACTTTCCCCAAAAGTTCCATATTTGTTCTTGATCTGAGCGCGGCGCTATGGTCCGCTCTTGTGGATAACTGGCGCTTGACCACTAGCTGTGGGGTGCGCGCCAGGGGTCTCGGTTCGGCTTGGATTAGGGCGGGGACAGATGGCCGCGCGGGTGGTGACGGTGGCGTTCGAGGGCGTCGACGCGCGCCGCGTGGACGTGGAGGCCCAGCTCACCGGCGGCGAGTTCGCCTTCATCGTGGTCGGCCTGGGCGACAAGGCGGTGGGCGAGAGCCGCGAGCGGGTGCGGGCGGCCTTCATGGGTCTGGGCCTGGCCATGCCGGGCAAGCGGATCATCGTGAACCTGGCGCCGGCTGATCTGCCCAAGGTCGGCAGCCACTACGACCTGCCCATCGCGCTGGCGGTCATGGCCGCCATGGGGGTGATCGCGCCGGACTCGCTCAGCGGCTGGGCGGCGGTGGGCGAGCTGTCGCTGGACGGGCGCATCGTGCAGACGGCGGGCGCGCTGCCGGCATCCGTCGCGGCGGGCGGCATGGATCTCGGACTGATCTGCCCGGAGGCCTGCGGGCCGGAGGCGGCTTGGGCGGGCGAGACCCGGGTGCTGGCCGCGCCCTCGCTGATCGCACTGGTCAACCACTTCCGCGGGACCCAGATGCTCTCGCCGCCCCGGCCGGGGCCGATGCGCGAGGCCGAACGGGGCCCGGACCTGCGGGAGGTCAAGGGCCAGGAGAACGCCAAGCGGGCGCTGGAGATCGCCGCGGCCGGCGGCCACAACCTGGCCTTCATGGGGCCGCCGGGCTCCGGCAAGTCGATGATGGCCGCCCGCCTGCCGGGCCTGCTGCCGCCCCTGACCCCAGAGGAACTGCTGGAGACCTCCATGGTCCATTCTGTGGCCGGCCTGATCGCCAAGGGCGAGCTGACCCGCGCCCGGCCGTTCCGCGCGCCCCACCACTCGGCCAGCATGGCGGCGCTGACTGGCGGCGGCCTGAAGGCCAAGCCTGGCGAGGTCAGCCTGGCGCACAACGGGGTGCTGTTCCTGGACGAGCTGCCGGAGTTCTCCGCCCAGGCGTTGGACAGCCTGCGCCAGCCGCTGGAGACCGGCGAAGTGATCGTGGCCCGCGCCAACGCCCATGTGCGCTATCCGGCCCGGGTGCAGCTGGTGGCGGCGATGAACCCCTGAGGTTGCGTCGCATTTTGGTGACTACTTCCTTCCGTGAGGACGGAGGGGTGGGTGGTGGGAAGATGATGGAGATCGATCTCGATCTCCTCCTTACCGATGACGATCCGGCTGGTGGTTGCCTCCACCATCTGCCGCTTCTCGCTCTGTGAGAGCGACGGCCACCGCTCGGTGATGACCTGGGCTCCAAGGACCACCTCTTCCTGCGAGCTGGCTGAAATTCGCATCACGTCGAGTTCGGCCTGAAGGCGCGGTAGCTCATCCTCAAGCTGGCGGTGGCGCTCGGCGATGGGTCGGTGGTGGCGGGCGAAGTCGTCCTTGGCGATCTGGCCCGCGTGGTAGAGATCGAAGACGCGCGCCTCGTCGGCTTCGACCTTGCGGAGTTCGGCAGTCGCCCGGGCGACCAGCTTCTCACGCTCACCCACGGCCTCGCGGATGGCCCAGCCATGCGCCTCGATCTCATCGGGCGACACGAGGAAGCGGCGCAGCTCTGACAGGAACACGGCTTCAAGATCGGCGACCGGGATTTTGTTGCGGCAACCCTCGCAGACGTACTTGGGCGAGCCCGCCTTCACGTACATGCGCGTTCCGCACACGCAGCGAGCGATACCGGCAAAGAGGTGCGTCGCCTGCCGCGCGACGGGCTTCGCGCGGGCCTTCTGGCCGTCGAGGATCGCTTCGCAGCGCTCCCAGAGTTCAGGCGTCACGATGGGCTCGCACGGCACCGTGACCCACTCACTTTCGGGCTTCAGCTCCCAGGCCTTCGAGCGGTCCGCTGATGTAGTGTAGTTGCGGCGGTGGAGGCCTTTGGCGGTGGTGTCGGTCAGGAGCCGATACACCGAAGTCCCGGACCACAGCTCCCCTTTCCGGGTGCGGTAGCCTCGCTCGTTGAGGAGCCGCGCGACCGTGCGCTTGCGCTGGTGCTCGGCGAACAGCTCGAACATGAGGCGGCGCACCGGCGCCTCCTCGGTGTCGACGACGAGCTGTTTGTCTACCCACCGAAACCCAAAGGGAGCTGTGCCACCGATGGGCTTCCCGAGTTTCGCGCGGATCGGGACGCTTGCCGCAACCCGCGAGGCGATCTCCTCCCGCTCCCACTGCGCGAGCGCGGCGAGCATCGTGTAGAACATGCGGCCGGCGGGCGTGCTCGTGTCGATGGCTTCTTGGAGCGAGATCAGGTCCGCGCCCTGCTCCTTGAAGATCTCGGCGAAATCCAAGAGCTCGCGGGTGTTGCGGCCGAGCCGGGCGAGCTTCGAGAAGATGAGCCCGGTGATGCGGCCCGAGGCGACATCGGCGAGCATGCGCTTCGCCTCGTCTGTGGCGATGGTGGTCTTGCCGCTGATCCCGCTTAGATCGTACAGCTCGACGACATTCCAGCCCTTGAACTCGGCATAGGCCCGCGCCCGCTTTTCGTGGTGCTCGGGGCTTTCGCCCCGCGCCTGGTCTTCGGTTGAAACCCTGATCCAGACCCCAACGGACTTCACTGAACCGGCCGCTTCCTGGCGCATGGCTCTCTCCGCTCTCTAAGAACAAAGAGAATACATCAAGCGCGGGCCAAAGTGAATCTTCAGGGGGTTTGTGGTAGAGTAGGCGACGCCCCGCAGGTCGATACTGCGGGGCGTCAGACTCTCATATGTGTCTCGGAGTTAGGCCGCGTCCCTCAAATCATCGAGGAGCGCGGTCGCTCCGTTATGGAAGTGGGCGACTACCGCCGCCGCCGCTCCAAAGATCGCCATGCGGCGGTCCTCGCAGGCCCACAGCTTCCGCTTTGGCGGAAGCCGGAGCTTGAGGTCGGGATAGTGGCGCGCAACGGCTTCAGCGATCTCTTCGCGCGTTTGCGCACGGACGGCAGCGAATGCCACTTTCACGGCTGCACGCGGTATCTCTTCCACCCACATTCCGCGGTCGGCGGCTTCGTCCAACATCGCGCGCGCCAAACGCTTGGATCGTTCACTGCGCGGGTGCGCGCCTGATTCCACCGTCTCGATCACCAACTCGCCCGGCTGGTAGCGCGCCACGAGCTGAGCAAAGTGCCGCATCGACGACAGGTGCAGGTCACCGCGGATCGGTTTGTGAAGGCCGGAACCTACGAGCTTGAACGGCCCCTCGCAGACCACCCAGCCGAAGCCGCCACCGTTGGGATGCACACCGAGCGTGCGAAAGTAGTGCGGCGCGGCGGCCACCGTCGGTGCCCCCGTCATGCGGAGCGAGCGCTATCCTGGTGGAGCCCCTTCGCCATACGCTCGAACAGCTCTCGCTTGGCGCGGGACCGGGCGTCGTCCTTGCCTTCGAGGCGGTCGTAGAGCACCCAGGCGCGGCGCATCAAGCTGTCTTCCACGTGTTCGAACACCTCAGGGAAGAGCTCTCGCGGCGGGGTGCCGAAGACAATCTCAAATGCGAGAATCGTTTCCAACGTCGGCGACCTGTCGCCGGTCTCGATCAGAGAAACGGCGGAGCGAGAGCGCTGGTTGATCAGGAAGGCTAGCTCTTCCTCCGTCAGCGCGTGTCGCTGACGATGTGTCCGGATGTAATTGAACGTTGAGTGCTTCATACCAAAGTACATTTAACTGCTAATCCCTCCATTCTCAGCCAAGTCGACGGGCCGGACACGGCGTCTATTCGTCACTCTCCGTGACGAACACGAGCACTTGGGTATGAGTATGTGGACTTAGGCGGCGCGCCGAATCCCGTACCGCTCACACAGCGCTGCGATCTTCGCTCGTTCGGATGTGGGCACCACAAACACGCCGCCTGTCTTAAAGGTAGCAAGTCGAAGCCGTTGACGGACGAACGTCCCCACCCATTTGTTGGTGACAACTCTTCCGAGCTCGTCAGCCGCGCGGTCGTTGAACCGGGTGGTGATGTCTTGAATTGCAGCGTGGTGAGCCGTGGACGCCTCAAAGCTCTCCTCTATCGCCGCGAGCATGGCGGCTTCGAAGGAGTCGGCGCGCTCGTTCAAAACGCGCGCCTCATAGCCCGCCAGCTCGCGTCCGATGCGCTCACGGAGGCCGGAGTCCTCGACGAGCGAGAGCAGCGAGAGCGAGGTCTGCCGGTAGCGCGGCGACACACCGACGGCCGCCCGCGATGGATTAGGACCAACCGAAAATCGAGAGCGGAATCGCCAAGCCAGGAGCGCGTTGCGCAACGCCAGCGCCTCCGAGTGAAAGGCATCCGGCAGGTAGATGGGGACGTCAGGACGAAGGGGACGTCCCCCGGTCTCGCAGGTGAAAAAGCGGCTCTCGAGGGCCAGGTCCGAGAACTGCTCGCGCATCGAGACCACCTTCGGACCAAAGACGCGGAAGGCTTGGGGGTTTAGCTCCCGATGCCGGTTGGTCATGGTCCTGAGCACCGGCATGCCGCGCGTGGTGCCGTTGTTGAGGAGCTTGGTGAGCGGGGCTGTCGCTTCCGAAAATCGGAAGTCTGCCTCGTCGAGTAAGAGCGTGCCCTGGAAGGCGTCGAGGATATGAAAAATCGGCGAGACGGTGGAGGCGCCAGAGGCGAAGAACGGCTTGTAGCAGATGGACCCGATGGTCAGGAGCGCGCGGGTCTTCCCGGTCCCGAAGTCGCCTCTGAAGCGCAAGTACGGAAGGTCGCTGAAGGCATCGTAGACCCACGTCAAAAGCACGTAGTGGGCGGCGATGGCGGCGAAGGTGTCCGGCAGGTCCAAATACGCGTGAAGGAAGCCCTGGATCTTTTTGAGCAGGGCTCCCGTCGACATCGCCTCGCCCACCGCTGACGGGAGCAACACGCAGCCGTTGGCCAAGAGGGTGTTCGCTGCATCATATGGGACCAGCTGTTCTCCCGATCCGACAGCCACCTCCGCCTCAATCGACACAGACCCGTCCGGCGAACAGACCGCGAGCGCAGTGCGTCGTGCCTCCGGGTCGTAGATCAGCTCGACGATGGTCCGGTCTTCAAGCACGCGGGAGACGGTTGGATTCCGCGTATCTTTGGCAGGCATCCAACCAGTGTACGGCACGGCCGAGCTGCCAAAAGGCGCCGCTCTGTTGCGAACAAACCGGCGCCTACGACGTCGGCGCGCAGACCCCACAATGGTCCCATGTCGCGTTCCCCAGCCGCTGACCGCTTCCTTGACCGCGTTCTCCCGAACGCGAGCGATGAGGAGCGGGAGGCGGCGCGGGAGGATTTGAAGGGTTTTATCGAAGCGCTGCTGGTCGTCGCGAAACGGCTGGCGCGGGAACAGTCCACAGGCGTCGACTCGCTGAATCCGGACGGGCGCCGTAAGATTCCACCTATCCACTGACTATGGACGGCTACTTCGCATACATCCGCGTCTCAACGGTCAAACAGGGTGAACGCGGCACATCCCTAGATGAGCAGCGCAGCGCGATTGAGGCCTACGCCAGTCGGCATAGCCTTTCGATCGATGCCTGGTTTCAAGAGATGGAAACCGCTGCCAAACGGGGCCGGCGGCAGTTCGCGCGGATGCTGGCGCAACTCGCCAAGCGCAAGGCGCGGGGCGTCATCATCCACAAGATCGACCGCAGCGCGCGCAACCTCCGCGACTGGGCGCAACTCGGCGAACTAATGGACGTCGGCGTTGAGGTTCACTTCGCGCACGAGGCCCTCGATCTCACCTCCCGCGGCGGGCGACTTTCAGCAGACATCCAGGCGGTCGTTGCGGCGGACTACATCCGCAACCTCCGGCAAGAGGTGGTCAAAGGGTTCTATGGCCGTCTGAAGCAGGGCCTATTCCCGATGGCCGCGCCTCGCGGCTATCTCGATCAAGGGGGCGGAAAGCCCAAGGTGATTGATCCAGTCTCGGGGCCATTGGTGCGCCAGGCCTTTGAACTCTACGGCTCGGGCCACCACACATTCCACACGCTTCGTGAGGAGATGCACCGGCGAGGCCTTTGCAAGCCGTCCGGTGGCCCGATCTCCCTCAAGGGGATCACGGTGATGTTGCGCAATCCCTTCTACACGGGGCTAATCCGCATTGCGCGGACAGGCGAGACCTTCGAAGGCGTCCATGAGCCGCTCGTTGGCAAAGCGCTTTTTGACCGCGTTCAAGCGATCATAGACGGTCGGCTATCGCCGCGACCAAACCGGCATGACTTCACGTTCCGTAGGCTCATTCGCTGTGTCGCCTGCGGGTACTCACTGATTGGGGAATCACGGAAAGGCCACGTCTACTACCGCTGCCACACCCCCAGATGCCGGGGCACGATCCTTCGGGAACCTGACATCGAGGCGCAGGTTCGGGGGCTGCTCGTGCTCTTGACGTTCACCGAAGACGAACTGATCGAGATTGGCTCGTTCGCAAGAGCACTCGACGCCGATCTCCTTCGTGCGAACGACGAGCAGCGAGCTCACATCGAGCGAGACCTCGCCCTTTGTGGAGAGCGCCTGGCGCGGCTGACCGACGCCTTAATTGACGGGCTCGTTGACAAGGAGACGTTCGAATTCCGCAAGGCGGCCCTCTACGAGCAGCGCCTGGCACTGCGAGAGGCACTCGACGCACCACGGCCGGTGCCCTTCTCCGAACAGGTGCTCGCCCACCTCGGACGGGCCAATATGGCCTACCTAAGCTACGAGGCTGGATTTCCCGACGAAAAGCGGAAAATCGTCCAATCGCTCACCTCGGACTTCCTCGCGGACGGAAAAAGCCTTGAAATCACTATGCGAAACATCTTCCGCGAGGTGATCGAGTGGAGAAAATCGACGGCGGGTGCACCTGATCGGGACTCACCTCGGACTTCCGACGTCACGCCGCCTGCACGAGCCTTGGAAGAAGAGCTGGGACGGCTCGTCGATGCGGTTGCCGAGGCGATGAAAGCGGACCCGGAACACGGTGAGCGAAAGCACGCTGCCTGATGTCCCTAACGTCCAGAAGTCCCCTATCCGATGCCATCAAGCGCCGTCTTGGTCGCGCGCTCGATCCGCTTACAGCGCTTAGCGAGATGCGCCGGGCAGTCATGCCGCGCATGGTTGAGAACCTTTTTCAAATCCTCGCTAGCATCCGTCTCATTCAGATTGTTGACGACGAAAGCCTCAAGTGCGTCGCCGCTCTTGCCCCGCGGAAACTGGGCTAGCGAAGCGCTCCAATGATTTGACAGAGTGGACGCAACTTTGTCGGACACTTCCTCAGCGAGGCCACCACCGGCCATGCAGCCTGGATGGCGTCGAGCAATTTCTTGAACCTCGGTAACGCTTCCGGCCTGCGCTAACTCATGGCTCGCGCGAGAATCTTCGGACGGGGCGCATGTTTGTGCGCGCGCAGGGATGGGCACCACAAGTGCCATCGCCAGTAACAAGGGCCGGAAGGGCAACATCGTGCTCATTTTACCGTTAGTTTCTTTAATGGATCAACCTGAGAGAATTTACTTCGGAAGAAAACACATAGCGAAATCTTAATTCAGAACCCAACTTAGTGTCTTCCTATGCTTCAAACCGCGCTTGTTGGCCAGGATCTATCATTGGGCTTTGGTGGAATCTTTCTAACGTCGTGGAAAATTATATTTCGCAATTTCGTTTCGTTCGTCCGGCATCTCAAGTAACCGTACGATCTTTTCAATCAAGAACCCGTCCCTGAATATTAACCTAGCTTCGTAGCTCGACGCCGTGTCTCCTCCAGAAATTTTCAACTCAAACCCCGTCCCTGTCGCGACCAGAGAAGCGAATCTTACATCACCCAAATCCGCAAAGGCGGAATACGGAACGATGGCGGGACTTGCGCCGACCGTGACAGAGATGTGGTCCAAAAGCTGGCGCGGAACCTCGTTGTCGTCTCCTCCCCAATACTCCGTGCCCGACTTTCCAGGCGTTTGGACTGCCTTGTCTGATAGCCGCACAATAACCCGCTGGCCGTTCTTCATGGTGACAGCAAGTTCAGTGATAGCGTCGGCCCTGACGGCGGTCGCCGGGCGTAGTGTGGCGGCTTCGATTGAGCCCCCGGCTCCCATTGCGAGTGCAGCAAACGCTGCCGCTATAAACCGTCTGGTTCTACGCATCATGGCCTCACCAAAAGACAAGTGTCGCCGCTGTCGCTAATACGGCCCCGAATTCGTTTGTCGGCAATGATGCAGCCCTCGGAAGCTGTGTGATTGGCCCTCAGGTTGTCCCCGTGAATCCGGAACAAGTTCCGACCGAGAGCATTCGTCCCCGGTGCGGGGGTGAGGTTCATAGTTCCCGGTCCAGTCCTCGGACTATAGTGCGGCGGGCCAATTATCCACCTTCCAACCGGTATTGGACCAGCAGGCAGACCATCCTCGGTTCCGATAAGAGACTGCATTGCGGGATTGTTCAAACCGACGCCGCGACCAGAATAACCGTTTCCGCTGAAGTCAATATTTCCGTTGTCCGCCTGATGCTCAATTCGGCCAGTGCTTATGAAGTAAATCCAGCACAACCCCGACGGGTCGATCCAAATTACCGGATTGCTCTGAACATAAGCGTAAGTGTTCACATCGATTTGGATACCGAGCGGATCACTTTGAAAGTACCGACCAACCGTAGAATCATAGTCTCGCGCCCAATTTTGTGCAATTTGCGTTTCAACATCAGCGTATTGACCAGGAAAGCGCAGCGGGTTCGTCGAGAGAGGAATTCCCGCCCAGTTGAAACTCCCCCAAATTCCGACGCCCCAATTCGTCGGCGAAGTGGTGGGCGTCGTCGCCGCGGTCTGATTGCCAAAGGGGTCGAACACGCCGTCCCACACGAGGGCCCCGGACCCGTCAGTGATCTTCTGAGGTGACCCAACTTGGTCGGTGTGGATGTAGAAGATGACGGGCGCGGAGCCGGTGTCGTCGACAAGCGAGAGCGGCAGATCGTCGATCCAAATATATTCCCGCATGGGCGCGCCTGTGGAAGCGTCGGCCTCCTCAATGAGATGCCCGGCGCTGTCGTAAACGAACTGGATTGTCGACCCACTCGCGGTCTTTCCGACCCTCTGTTCGAGCGCGTTGTAGACATAGCTTCCGACCGTCGAGCCGTTGAGGGACGCGCTGGCGTTTCTGCCGTTGTTGTTGGCGACGAAGGTGTAGCTGTGGGAGGAGTCGCGGACGTCGCCGGAGACCTGGCCGCTGGCGAGGTACGAGAACGACCGGACGTTCGAACCGGTGGTGATGGTGGCAATCTGATTTGAGGTCGAGGGATAGGCGTAGGTGTCCGTCGTGGCGCCCACCACCCGGGTCAGGCGATTTCCGACGCCGTCGTAGGTGTAGCTCTGCGCGCCGTAGACGCCGCTCGCGGTCGCGAGGCGGTTGAGGTCGTCATAGGTGAGAGCCTGGGTTCGTCCCGATGCGATGGCGTCGGTGATGGCCGTGATGTTGCCCGCGGGATCGAAGCCGTTGGTCAGGTTCTGGACCGCGACGGTGCCGAGGCCGGTGGTGATGCCGGTGAGCTGGTAGTCCTGGTCATAGGCCAGGCTCGCCACCAAGGCATTCCCAAAAGTCAGGCTGGCTAGCGGCCCGAACGGATCATAGGTGATGCTCGACGCCACGGGCACCGGCGGCGCCCCGGAGCTTTGATAGGTGGAAGCTGCGGATACTCGACCAACCGCGTCACGGGTGTAGGTGACGATGCGGCCAGACGGGTAGGTCTCGCTCAGGATGTTGCCGGCGGGGTCGTAGCTATAGGTGACATCGTAGCCATTTGACCCGACCACGCGATGGTCGAGCGTGACCTGGCCGAGCGCGTTGTAGGTGAACGCGGTCGAGCCGCTTTGATCCGCAATGCCCGTGAGGCGGCCAACGCCCAGGTTGCCGCCGCTCGTTGCGTCATAGGTGTAGGTGATGTTTTCAGCCGACGCGGCCGGGAACGTCTTGGTCAGAACGCGGCTGGCGGTGTCGAAGGTAAAGTCGGTCTCGATGCTCCGCGCATCGATCGTTTTGATGACGTTGCCGTTGGCGTCGTACCAGAAGTCGGTGACGCCGGTGTCGGGACTGGTCTGGCGGATGACGTCGCCGAAGCCGTCTCGGACGTAGCTCGTGGCGTTCGACCGGGCGTCGGTCACGGACGTCGGGTCGTCGTTGCCGTTGTAGGCGACAACCGTTTGGAAGCTGTCCGGGTCAGTCTGCTGATAGAGCCGGTTCAGCGCGTCAAACGCGTGGCCATACACCTTGCTGCGGGGATCCGTTGTCGAGGTCTCGTTGCTATTGGGATCATACGCGTGGGTCGTGGTCTGGGACGCCGCGCCTATTTCGGTGAGGAGGCGGCCGAGCTCATCGAAGGTCGCCGTCTGCTGTTTGGTGATCGAAACGGACGCGGATTTGACAACCGTCGCTGTTCGCCCGCCCAGCGCATCCAGCGTATAGGTTATGGTCTCACCGAAGTTGTTCGCGACCGACGTTAGACGGTGGGCGTTGTCGTACGCGTAGGTCAGCGTGGACCCGTCGGGCGCCTGGATTCCGATTATGTTGCCGGCGGCGTCATAGGTGAAGGTGGTAGTGGCCTGGCCGGCGCCAGGATTGACCGTGAAGCCAAGGATCCGGCCCCGAGGATCGTAGGAATAGTTGGTCGTGACGCTATTGGGATCAACCGAGCTGAGGGGCTCGCCGCGGCCGTTGTTGGACGTGATCGTGGTGACGTGGCCCACCTGATCGGTCACCGAGGCGACAAACCCGTGGGCGTCGTAGGTATAGGTGGTCGTGTCGCCCGATCCCGACAGCGGCCCGTCCACCGTGTAGAGCAAGTTGGCCGCGTTGTAGGCGTAGGTCCAGATCCGGGTCTGGCCATTTGTCGGATACGGGACGGTCTGCGTGGTGGTGTCGGTGAGCTTGAGCTGCGTCAACCGACCGCTGGCGTCGTAGGTAAAGTCGGTGGTGAGGTTCGGCTCGACAATCTCGTCCGGCTCCCGCCAGGTCGCGTCCCAGGTGGTCGTGATGGTCCGGGCGACCGAGGTGCCGACGCCCTCCGTCCGGCTCGTCTCCTGCCCAATGCTGTTATGGACATAGGTGGTGATGTTGCCGTTCCAGTCCGTCAGCTGCGAAACGAACCCGTTGGTGTCGTAAGCGAAGCTTTGGGTGGCGGCGGCCGTGTGCGCCGTCGCTGACCCCGCCATGGCGCTCAGCTGAAGCGTGCCGGCGAACCCGCCCGTGCTGTAGAGGACAGGCTTTCCGAGCGCGTTGGTGACGGTGCGAGTGTTGGTGGTGTCGTTATAGGCGATGGTCGTCTGATTGGCGCCGCCCGCGAGGGTGTTGGACGTCGCCCTGCCCTGCGCGTCATAGGCCCAGGTCGCGTACCGGTTGCCGTTTTCGTCGACCACCCCGGTCAAGGCGAAGCGATTGATGCTCCGGGTGTCTTCGTAGAGATAGGTGAGCGTCGGGGTTCCCGAGTTCGCCGGGTAAACCACACTCTGAAGAACCCAAAGGCTCGAGGATCCCGGCGGCGCCGGGTAGGGTGATTGATCCGTGTAGAAATACTGCGTCACGTTACCATCGGGATCGGTCACGGAACTTGCAAGACCGTTCGTGTAGGCAAACATGATCTGCCTGCCAAGCGAGTCCGCAACGGCGGTATTCTGGTTGGATCCGTTGTAGGTGAGCGTCTGCGTATAGCCGCCGCGATAACTGATCGTCAGCAGCTGTCCACTGTTGCTATATTTATCGATGGTGTCGTTTGAATCCGCCAGATACCAGTAGGTGCCGTCGGTCGTCAGTCGATAGTCGACATCAAGTCGGGGTGTCAGCCACGAGTTCGTCGGAACATCGTAGTAGCCGAGAACCCAGGCGCCACCCGACGACACGAAGTGAAGGGGCATTCCATCCGGCGTGGTCGCGTCGACCCCGGATCCAATCGATAAACTTCGATCGTACTCGCTGCGCCAGCCGTATCCGAACCGAGAGGAGGGCGTGAGCACGTTGGAGGCGACGTAGCTGGTGTCGCTGCTATAGAAACGGCTCGCAGACAGTGTGGGGCTCGACGTCGCGAAATCGTCCACGCGCTCGAAGACGTTTCCGGTCATCGCATCAACGGGGTCTCCGACCCGACAGTGGCAGTTGCGTTGCCGTCCGGGGTATCCCGATATCGTCGTCAGACAGCCATTTATGGTGGGCACCGTCCCTGACGCACATCTGAGGATGGCCTCGCCGCAAAGTTCCGCCGTGCCTATATAGCTGTGGCACGCGCTCGCGACGGTGGTGCTATTCAGCGTGATCCCACGATCGGGGGTCGGATAGCCATAGATCGCGTTCAAGGCATAGGTCGCCGCACCGGCGTAGTCGCCGCCAAAATCCGGGACAGTGCCATCTACGCCGGGCTGCCAGCCCGCAACGGCCGGTCGGCCGAAGAGCAAGACACTAAAGATCGCCATGTGCGCCAGCCAGGAGGCGCACAGCGGCCTGAGAGAAATACATGGCGCCTCGCGGCCGGCCGAAGGGGCTCGCCAAGCTGGGCGCACCAGGGAGGAGACGGTCGTCATTGCGCTACGGCGTCGTCTGCGACCAAGAAAGGTCGTCGACGATCAGATGATGCGAACTGTTGTCATCAACGATGACCCCAACCGTTGAAAGGGTCGATCCGAGAAAATGCGTCGCGGAAATGGTCGAGGCGGTTTCCCAGTTCTCGCCGTCGAAGGAGACTGAAAAAATGAAATTTCCACCGGTTAGCTGAAGTCTAAGCCACACAGGTCCATTTGGATTGAAGACACCGTACAACTCTGTTGTCGTGTTGAGTAAGTTTATACTGTTGAATGTGAACTCGGTGAAAGTCCCCGGACCACCTGAATGTTGCACCCCGAAGGCATCATACTTTCCGGTGCTGTCCTTTGCGGCGAGGCCAACCCACCAGTTCCCGTCCAGCGATGACGCCAGAAAGACCGTCGTCGTCACCGTAAAGGCGGTTTGAGACAGGACCGGCTGCTCCATACTCGAGTTGGAGTTGGAACCCGCTCCCGTCACATTCATCGTCATGCCGCGGCCGCTCGGCATATCCCCGAGCGTTGCGGTGGTGCTGGTCGCGTGGACGAGCGTAAACGCGCTCGCGCTGGGGCGCGTCAGGGCCGCATAGAACGGAATCGGTAGCCCACCACTCCCCCAGGACGGATTGGATCCTGGACCGCCCGAGACCAAGGCCTGCCCCAGCGTACCCGGCGCCAACGCGACCCAGCCGGTCGCGTTTCGAAAGAGAACCGACCCTTGGGTTGACCCGATGGAGCTATCCAAGACACTCGAAAGCGAGGTCCCGGAGATCGCATTGCCGGTTGCGCTGTAAGCGCCCACCTGACCGGCCGTTCCGCTATTCACAGAGCCATTGTTGCCGATGCAGACCTGGATCGCATTGAGGTCGCCGATGACTTGGCCGGCATCCGCGGTCTGTCCGTTCGTGAACGTGTAAGGAAGCGGCGGGCAGGCTGCTTTGGCCTGGCTCCCCACACCGAGCGGAAGCGAAACTGCGACGGCCATAAGCGCAAACCAAAGCCCACTCGCGAGTCGTGCCTGAGCCTTTGAAGTCTTGAACGACCGAAGGGACGCGAGCTTCGGCTTATAGGGGCGACGACGCGCGCTTAGGACCGCGGACGAGGCCGCTAGGAGTGCCAGGGTCAGCTCCGTGACGTTTTTGCGGTTTTGCTCAGTGAAAGACAACCGACGCGCGATTCGCCCATGTCGTCCTGAGATGGTGCGTCTACGGACATGCATCGCCGAGGCAGAGACTTCAGCTGGTAAATGACCGATAAACCACATCTTTCCCCTCCGAATTATGAAGGAGCAAATGCCAAAATCGATGCAACGTCCAGTTGAAAATTTCTTGTGAGCGCCGAGTTTCGCCCTTGACCTGCGCCCGTTTTGGCGAAGAATTTCTGGCGCGCGCGAGCAACGTGGGCCGATGGCGCTGGCCGTCCTATTGCGCTGGGGCTATGCGACGACGTTCACACCCCGAGCGTCGAGCGCCAGTCGATCCTTCACGCGGCAATGGGACTCAATCGCGACCCTCAGACGGCCGCCCAGTTCGCCATCATCCGACAGGTGATGTCAGAACGTCCCCAACGTCCCCATCGAGATCCTTGATGCAGGCACGAGATAAATTCCCGGACCCCGGACTTTTAGGGCTTGTGCCCCATTGCTGCTCTCACCTGAGAGATTGAATGGCCGACACCATCCAATGCGTAACTTTTTTCCTTCGACAGCGTCACTGTGTGCAATGCCTGGAGGCGAGCGCGCCGCCGCGTCAGCTCATCTAGCTGCGTCTCAAGCCTGTCGGTAAAAGTTGGGCTGGTCGATCCATAGATGTCTTGAATCTGCACCTCGGAAAGCACCCCTTGCTGTACTAGCTCCAGAAGCGGTTGATCTCCGGCGTGATCGGCGAACTGGGACAATGCAATGGTCGCATCTTCCGCGTTTCCCCCGTCGGTCGCGCCGAAGTTGGAAGCGAGATACTGGGCCGCGACCCGATTGCCTGCTGCGACCAGTTGGAGCAGCCGCCCGAAGCGGTTCGGGCTCTCGTCTATGAGCGACCAACATGTGCGGACTTTTGAGCTGACCGCTGTAGTCGGCCGATCGAGGAACTCCCGAACCCTGGCTGAGCACTCTGTCGGCGCAGCTTTGACGGCTTGGCTCATCAGCAGTGCGGAAAGGGCGACGGTCCAGGCGAGAATTCCGGCTGATCTTTGATACATATAGAAAGCCTCCACTCTTACTCTGGACGGGGTCCAACAATCACCCTGATTTTACCGCTGCCGTCCGCCTTTATAAGGTCTAGCAACCTCTGAAGGCCTGCTTGGGAACTCCCCAGGAAATCCTTGGCGTGTGATAGTCCGACGCCAATGCAGCCTTTGAAATCGCGTGGAAAATTGCCGCTGTGGATTTGGACGTTGGCATATCCTGGCACGCCCGCGAGTTCGACCCGATTGGGGCTGTGATCTCTGCGAATAAAAGCTGAATAAGTGCCAGGAGGGATGGGTGGTTTGTTGCGGTAGTTGCCAGCATTTGCGTTTTCCATGGCGTACAGCGAAATGGACTGCTGGGTAATATCGCTTGAAGCAGTCAGCATGTCAGTGACGCTGTTGCCGCTTGAAGAATAACCTTGTCGCTGGACCGAGATGGTGACTTCTAGTCCTTGCGGGTCGATCAGCCACAGCGGATCACCATCCACATAGCTGTAAAGGTTCTGCCCGGCCTCAATGCCCAACGGATCGGCCTCCATGTAACGCCCCAGGCTAGTGTCGTAGTCCCGGTTCCAGTTCTGGTTTGCCGCAACCGCCCCCAACTCGTCTTCGAAGTATTGCCCCGGCAGGCGCAAAGCCAGAATGACACTGGCGGTGGTGAAGGTCTGCGCGGCGCCGAACGGCTCCAGATAGGCGTCCCAGACCTTCGCCTGGGTGGCGTCGGTCATTACTTGCGGGTCATCGAGCTGACCGGTGTGTATGTAGTAGATGGCCGGCGACGCCCCGGTGGAGTCGATCATCGCGACCGGCATGTCGTCGAGCCAGACGTACTCGCGCATGACCGCGCCCGTCGCACCGTCGTGCTCCGCGAGCAGATGGCCCGCCTCATCGAAGATGTAGTTGAAGTCCGCCCCGGGCAGGTTCAGCGCGCGCCAGACCCGCTGGCCCTTGAAGTCATAGCCGTAGCTGGCCGTATCGGTCCCCGAGATGGTCACGTCCGTCACTCGCTTCCGAGCGTTGTAGCTGTAGACGTAGGTGTAGCCGCCGGCGTCTTGGGAGAGATCGCCACCCGCCCGGTAGCTGAAGCTGCGGATCGTCGCGCCGGACGCATCCTGTGTCTGGGTCACCTGGTTGTTGGTGGCCGAGAGGATCGGCGTCGCGTGGGTGGTGGTCCCGCCGAGCGTCCTGGCGAAGTCCGTCCGGTTGCCTGCCGCATCGTAGGTGTAGGAATCCGCGCCCCACGGGCCGGTCGCCGCGTTGAGCCGGCCTGAGTCCGTATAGCCGAAGCTCGCGCCGCGGCCGCTCGAGATGTTGTCGGTGACCCCGGACAGCCGGCCGTTCGGGTCCCGGCTGAAGCTGAGATCGAGGCGCGAGACGCCGAGCGCATTCACCTGCGTCTGGCTCAGCCAGTAGTTGGCGTCATAGGTACGGGTGAGGTTGAGGTCGTTGCCGTAGCTGAGGCTCTTGAGCGGCCCGAAGGGCAGATAGACCACGCTGGAGGCGACAGCCTGGGCCCCCGCGCCGGGCGCCGCGGTGGCGATGCCGGTCACCAATCCGTCGACAGCGCGGGTGTAGGAGACGGTCCGGCCCGACGGAAGGGTGATCTGTGTCACCCTTCCGTTGGGATCATAGGCATATTGCACAGAATAGCTCTGGGTCTGGATGACCTTGGCGTCGGTCACCACCCTTCCCTGAGCATCGTAGGTGAAGCCGGTCGAGCCGGACTGTTCAGTTACGCCGGTGAGCCGGCCCACCCCGGCGTTGCCGCCAGCAGTGGCGTCAAAAGCGTAGGTAATATTCTCAGCCGTGTGGCCAGGATAGGCCGATCCAGTGAGCCGGCCCGCCACGTCGTAGCTGAAGTCCGTCTCCTGGCCGTCACCGTCCACGACCTTCGTGACCTGGTCGGCCGAGTTGTACCAGTAGGTGAGAATTCCACGATCCGGACTGCTCTCGCGGATCACCCGGCCGAAGCCATCGACAACGCGCGCCGTATCGAGATTCCGGCCGTCCTTGTGGTCGTCGAGATTGTCGGCCGCATCGTAGGCGAGATGGATGGAATGGCTCTCCGGGTCGGTGGCTACGATGGCCCGGTTCAGGCCATCGAAGGTGGTGCCGTATACCTTGCTGCGGGCATCCGTCGTCTGCACCGGATTGTCCATCTTGTCGTAGCCGTAGGACCATGTCTGCGATCCGGCTCCGATGGCGTTCAGAAGCCTTCCAAGCTCGTCGTACGTCGCGGTCTGCTGTCGCGTGAGTGTCCCCGAACTGTCCTTCACCTGATCGGTCAGCGGGTTGTCGTCCGCGTCGTAGGTGAACGCCTCGGTCTGGCTTCGATCGTTGGTGACCAGCGTGACCCGGCGAGCATTGTCGTACGTGTATTGCAGGTATCCGCCGCCAGGCAGCGTGATCTGGGCCAGATCACCGGCGTTCGTGTAGCTGAACTGGTACTCGGATTGGCTCGCTCCGGGGTTCACTGTGGCGGTCAGCAGCCGGTCGTCGAGATCATAGGTCAGGGTCGAGGTAACTCCGTTCGCGTCTACGACAGTTGTGGGCTTTCCGCGGCCGTTTCGGCTGGTGATCTGGGTGACATGGCTCAGCGGGTCGGTGACGCTGGTGAGGAACCCACTGGTGTCATACGCGAACACGGTCACGCCGCTGATCGGGTTAGTCACCGTGTTGAGCAGGCCGCTCGAATAGTAGCTGTAGCTCCAGGTCTGGGTGCGGCCGTTGGTCGAGTAGGGTGAAGTGAACGTCGTGGCGTCTGTCACCACCTTGGACGTGGCGTTGCCGTTGGTGTCGTAGGTGTAATTAGTCGTCCGCGTAGGCTCGGTGACCTGCGACGGGAGCGAGAAGGTGGTGTTCCAGGTCGTTCCGATGGTGCGGGCCTGGCTCGTGCCATAGGCCTCTGTGCGGCTCGTTTCGTAGCCCGCCGAGTTGTAGGTGTAGTGCGTGATGTTGCCGTTCTCATCGGTCGCGCTTGTCGGGAAGCCGGACGAGTTGAACGCGAAGGTGGCGGTGGAGGCCGGAGTGTTCGTTGAAGCCGCCCCCTGGAGCTGGGTCAGCATCAGCGCGTTGTCGAACGTGCTGAAGGTGTAGGTGGTCTGCTTCCCAAGCGCGTTGGTGACAGTCCGGGTCATCGCGGTATCGTTGTAGGAGATGGTCGTCAGGCCGACCCCCCCGGCGCGCTGCGAACTCGTCACCCGAGCGTTGGTGTCGTCATAGGCCCAGGTCTCGGTGCGGATGCCGCGTTCGTCGGTGATCCCGGTAAGGGCGTTGGGGAACGCTGTGTCCTCGTATTCGTAGCTGACCGTGCGGCTAACCCCGCCCTGCGTGCGGGTGACGCTTGTGAGGTTCTGGATCGAAAGGCCTGTGGGGATCGTGGCCGCCGTGTAGTTATAGTCGATCCCAATGCCGTCCGGGAAATCAATGTGGGTGACCTTGCCAGTGGTCCAGGTGATCGTCGCCGTGCGGCCAAGATCGTCGGTGATTGTCTGGAGCACGCCGGAGGCGGTGTAATTGAAGGTGTAGGTGTGTCCGCCGACCTCCTTGATGCTTGTGATAACCGCGGGGCCGGTCGAAATCAGCCTGGTGAAGAGGTCCACCTCCCCGTCCGCTGACGTCCACACCCAGGTCGAGCTAGTCGGGTGGGTGAGCGTGTCGCGTCGACCGCCGGTCGCAGGTGCGCCGCCGAGGTACTTGAAGGCCTGCCCGCCTTCGAGCACGACCGTGTCATAGTACCCGGCGAAGTCCTCTAGCTGTCGATCTATGATCGAACTCCAGCCGAATCCGAAGCTCGCGCTTGCGGCAGGCCCTGGAGAGAGGGTTTGGCCCACGGTGCCCGGTGCGCTCGGCGTCGGGTTCTGGAATGAGTAGAGCCGCGCGAAGCGGAATGGGTGCGGACCAACGGTTTCAAAGTCGGCGACCGTCTCCGTGAGATCGCCAGTCGCCAGAACCACAGGATCGCCGGCCGTCACGAGGCCGCTGAAGTAGCTCATCAGGCACTTAAAGCAGAACGACGCCGGCGTCTGAGCGACCTTGAAGCACCCAAGGTACGATGCTTTGTAACCGCCCGGGCATTCGAGCAGGAGGGAGAGTTTGTATTGGCCGAGGCCGCCGGCGTAGTGGTCGCCCCAGCAGGCCTGAGTGACCCCGCCGGCGCCATCGGTGGTGTATTCACCGAGGTACATGGTCCCGTAGATACCGGTCCAGCTTTGGCAGGTTGCGTTGGTGTCCGCGCCATACCCGGTCATCCCCTCGCACGATCCGGTTCGCTGATAGGTGCCGTTCCAGCAGCCAGGGTCGTAGTTCGCACCCGTCTGAGCCTGAGCGACGTCGGGGACGCTCAGAGCCGACAGCGCGATTGTTGGCGCAACGAGGAGCGCCGCTACGCCTGCGGCGCTCAATGACCCACAAATGACGTGGACTGCACCCAGCAGCGCAACGCGCACGAAGGCCAGAATGCACCACCATCGGGAGTTCGTTCTAGGAGGGTTTCGGTCCAGCAATTGTCGCGGACTCGATAAGCGTGAACTGGCCCACGACATGACGCCCCACGCCCACAAAGCTACCAACCTGTGGAGCTTACGGCTGCCCCGAACGGTTGCGCAACCGGGAAGCGAGGATCACCAGCATCACAACTTTTTGTCGTTAACGAATGTTGACGAGGTTCCCCGCAGAACGGCCGATCAGCGGACAGTTGAGCCGCCGGTGTCGGTGCTTGCGTTCGGGGGATGAACCTCAGTGAAATCCACCGCTATCGACACCACCTGGCCCAGGATTTCCGCCTTGGTATAGGGCCCGCATTGGAGTGCGGCCTGCACCACCTGGTCGGCTACTGCGCGATCTTCGGCGGTCAGGATCGGAACGATGGACTCGATGCTAGGAGCGGCGGCAAGCCCGCCGTTTTCCGCCAATCTCAGCACCAGCCGCTGCGCCGGTAGGTTCGGACGCAGCCCCGCCGGCAGGCAGCGGGCGATTTGAGTGAGCAGCTCGCTGGTGGCGGTCGGGTCACCTCCGGTGCTGGCCTTCGCGCCCCGCAGCTCGTGATCCCTTTCCGTGCTCACCCGAGAGTCTCCGTCGGCTTGCCAGGCGACGGTGCGCGGCTTGTCCGCGCTATTTATCTGCTCCGGTGCGGTGGCGGCAGGCGCAACCTCGGCCGCCCCACCGACCGACTGATCAGATCTTAGAGACGCCGTCGGCTTCGCCTTTTCAGCAGCCGTCACCTCGGCGTTCATCGGCGGTGGATGTGGCGAAGCAATCCCGGCCGATGCTTCACTGACCAGGATGATGTCAATCCCGCTCCCGATCGCAGGGCCGGGCGCGCCCGCAACTCGCGCCCGATTCCAGGGCGTGAGCGCGAGAAAGGCGACCAAATGCACAAGGACTGACAGCACAACCGCGAACGCCCGGCGACGGCGACGCAAATCCCATCGGTCAATGACTCGGTACATAGGCCGCCCCGCCCAAAGCACGCGCACCACTCAATCATCGGCAGTCGATTTGGACGACACAAAATGAAACGGGTCGCAGCGAAGTGATAGTTTTCGGCTGCCAGAAAATTCAGTCCATCAACGAACGACGGAGAACGCGTCCTAGTGCCCTGGGGCTATGCGACGACGTTCACACCCCGGAGGTTGAATGCCGCTCGATCCTCTGTGCGGCAATGGAACTCAATCGCGAGCCTGAGACGGTCGCCCAGTTCGCCATCATCCGACAGCTGATGTCAGAACGTCCCCATCGTCCCCATGTCCCGCCCGATCCACCGAAGGATTCCGAAGCCGCCTAGCACGCGCATTCGAATCCCCTCGGGCGGACCTTATCGGGAGTCAGCTCGGACTTTTGACTCTTCGGCGCTTCGCGCGCCCAGCCATCGACTGGCTTCCGATGAGGAACTTCGCCAGCTCGTGCCGTTGCTGTGGGCGTGCGTCTGCAACGACTAAGTCCCGAAGCCCCCAAAATCCCCGATCCATGGGACTGGACGACGATACGTTTGGAGTTCGGATGCTCTGCGCGTCCGTTTGCTTTAGACTATTGGTCCGGCCTTAGCCGTCCACTTTCCTTGCAGGTTGGCACCCAACATCCCAAAACCTAGGATAAGCGAGATCCACGTTGGAACCTCTGGTATTGTCTCGGATAGCTGCAGGTTATCGACGAAAAATGGAACCAAGGCCCTTCCGGACCCGCCAGACACAGTCGCCGTTAAATCCAAGGCGACCACGTTGGCCACGTCCGCCGGTACGTAGGCTGCAGTTGTAAATCGAAACGCAGAGAGATCACTCGAGATTGGGGTGAGATCTATAAATGATTCATTGTCGAAAAAGTGCTTGTTGGCTGGGTCAATCCCCATGATTGCGTCAGCGTAGAACGGCACCCCCTCAAGCGCACCAATTTCTCCGTTCCGTACTATTAAATTCGCTCCGGTCGTGTCCTCAATCACCAGCGAATAGCCGCTCTTCACAAACAGGAAATTGCCGCCTGGATTGTCGACGCCGTCGTACGTCGATGAGCCGATGCTCAGACAGTCCGACGCCACGCAGGGCGTGAACTGTCCGGGCAGGCCGCCAGAAATCACCGCCCTGAACTGATACTGACCAACGTCGTAGGTAGGGCCAAGCGCAAGCGCTTCGCCCGGCGCCACGGATACATTGTTGAAGTTGATCAGAACGGTCGCCATAGCAGGCGCGGCTGCGACCATCCCGAAAGCCAAGGAAATTGAAGCCATCAGATTTCGCATGGCAGCCCCCAAACGATCATTGAGTTTGAAGCCTAGCTTCATTCAGCAACTCGCGCGATGCAATTTGGGCCTCTTAGAAATCGATGCTGCCCGACCAGGGCGGACGCGAAGTCAGCTGCACCGTCTCCCGGCAGACCTCGGACTTTCGAAGCCTTGACGGATGATGCACCGCGACGTCGAGCATCGAAGGAAGAGCTACAGCAGCTCTTCAACGCGCTGTGCGAGACGGTAAAGAGTGATCGAAAGGACGACGAGCGGAAGCGCGCTGCCTAAGGTCTCCGAGATCACTTCGTTCCTCGCGAACCTGGGTCACGGAGATTCACAAACCGGACACGATGCCAATGGCCTAGCTGGTCGCAGACCGAAATGACGACCGTGTAGGGCTTCGGCGGCGCGCCCACGAACCCATCTACGAAGAAGTGCGCCGAGAATTGTCCGCGGTCCCCAGGCGGCACAGCGAAGTTGCTGGAATAGGTTGGACCGCCCTGCTCCTGGGTCATCAGAATCTTGTGCTCCACCCGGCTGCGCGGCCGAACAAGCTTCACCTCTGAGGGGTAGATTGGCTGATTGCTGACGTTGGTCATCCGGCCGCGCAAGGCGATCTGGGTCAACTTGCGACCATCCGTCTGCGGCGCATGGTGCCAGAAGCTTTGCTGGATGTTGGGGAAGAAGACGAGGGTCTTGATGGTCCGCTCTTGGTAGGTCTTGAAGAGAGCTAGGATCAGACACCCGAGGCCGAGCGCGAGCACCCACACTGGCCAAGCGCCAGGATGAAAATCCGGCAGGTACAGACCAAGGGATAAACTGAGCACTCCCACAGAGATGAGCGCGATTGCGAGCGCCCACAGAAATAGACTGCCGCGCTCCCATAGCTTGACGGCGTTTCCTATCATGCTGGCGATATCAGTACCTGGCATGACTTGATGATACCGGAATTTGGCGTGTGCGCTATGTGACTTGGGGATCGCTCTATCGTCCAAGGCTCGATTTGCACGCGGGGGCGATGGGACAACGTTCGAATTCCTGCGGCGCTGGAGAACCAAGCGCGCCACGCAATATCGTTCATTGCGGACGATGCCGCCCTGGAAGCCGGCCTCCGGCTTTGGGCTAAGGACTATTTCGCTGGTG
The DNA here is from genome assembly GCF_004799515.1 of Phenylobacterium sp. Classification (GTDB taxonomy): domain Bacteria; phylum Pseudomonadota; class Alphaproteobacteria; order Caulobacterales; family Caulobacteraceae; genus Phenylobacterium. The sequence goes on from NZ_SSMX01000029.1 coordinate 78,452, forward strand.
AGGAGCCGAAGCGGGCCGCTGTTTGAAGGTCTTCCCCCACTGCGAACCTTCGTAAGGTCTGCGATGGGTGGTTTGCGGAAGTTGACCGCCCCATCGGAACCGGCAAGCTAGGGCATATGAAATCCTTTGCTGCTGTGGTGATCCTGTTGGTGGCCATGCCTGCTATCGCGGCCAACCACAGGAAGGTTTCGCCCCAGGAACTCGCCGAGGCAGTCAACAAGGCTGACGGGAGTGTTGTCCCGTATCGCAAAGCGCCGCTATCGCCAGCTCACGTCCGATCCGTGCGTTGCGTCGGTCCGGAAGAGGAGCCCACCGAGTTCGAGTGCAGATGGGAGCAGCGTCTCAAATCTGGCTGGGCCAAGCGAAAGACCTGGCTAGCAATCGATGGATCCGGTTGGCACGTGATCGATTGACCCAATGTCCGCAATAGGTGGAGAGCGGTCCTTGGGTTCGTGCCAACGAGGCGGGCATTCTGTGCGTCAGCAGCGGGTTCAGCCGCCCTGCGTTCGACAGGGAAAGTAGGGC
>NZ_SSMX01000003.1 GCF_004799515.1 Phenylobacterium sp.
CGCCCTGGGGCGGCGAGTACGACTTCGCGCCGCTGCAGGGCATCGTCTACGAATACGCCTGCCACGAGGGCAACTACGCCCTGCCGGCCATCCTGGCCGGCGCGCGTCGGCAGGAGAAGGAAAAGGCCGCGTCCGGAACCACCGGCGGCGGCGAATAAGGCCCGGCGCGGGGCCCGGCCGTCTTCGGCGGCTGGGCCAGCGTCTCCCGACGACGACAGGTGACCGCCGCGCCCATTCGGTGCAGGGTGGCTTCACCGTTGAATCGGGAAAATAGGACCCTGTCACAGGGAAGAATAAGCACTCGGGGGAGTTCAAGGTGTCGTCCATTCGGTCCTGGCTTTTCGGGGCGGCCTTCGCCGCCGCCTCAGCCCTTTCGTTCGCCGCCCATGCGCAGGGCGCCTCCAATGGCCAGGCCATCTATGAGAGCCGCTGCAAGGCCTGCCACGAGGGTGGCGCGGCGCGGGCCCCCAGCAAGGCCGACCTCGGCCAGCGCGCGCCGGCCGACATCGTCACCGCGCTCACCAGCGGCATCATGCAGCCGATGGCCCAGGGCCTCAGCGACGCCGACAAGCAGGCGGTGGCGGCCTATCTGACCTCGACGGGCGATCAGGCCTCGGCGCAGGGCGGCCGGCAGGGCCGGCCCACCGGGACCGAGATGCCGCAGGTCGAGCTCAAGGGCGCCGTGGCCGGCACAGACCCGATGTGCACGACCAACAACCCGATCAAGCCCGGTCCCAGCGACTGGGCCGAGATGGGCGTGCATCCGAACAACGACCGCTTCCAGAAGGCCCCCGGCCTGACGGCGGCCGACGTGCCGCGGCTGAAGGTGAAATGGGCCTTCTCCATGGCCGGCGGCGGCCAGCCGGCGGTGGTCGGCGACTGGATGTGGGTCACCAACCGCTCCGGCAAGTTCTACGCCCTCGACACCAAGACGGGCTGTGTCCACTGGGTGGTGAACGACCTCGTCTCGCGCACCACGCCGATGATCGTGAAGTCAACTCTGGCGCCCTCCGGCTGGGCGACCTTCATCAGCGAGAGCGACCGGCTCGTCCGCGCCTTCGACGCCCAGACCGGCAAGGAGCTGTGGCGCAGCGCGAAGATCGAGGATCACCCGGTCTCCGTGCTGACCGGCACGCCGATGATCGCCGGCGACCGGCTGATCGTGCCGATCTCCTCGATCGAGGAGGCGGCGGCCATGAGCAAGGCCTACTCCTGCTGCACCTTCCGCGGCTCGGTGGCGGCGCTGGACCTCAAGACCGGCAAGCTGCTCTGGAAGACCTCGATGATCGACGGGCCCATGAAGACGGTCCGCGACAAGGACTCCGGCGGCAAGGTGCAGGGCCCGGCCGGCGCCGCGGTCTGGGCCGCGCCGCTCGTCGATATGAAGCGTGGCCTAGTCTATGCGGTGACCGGCGACAGCTACACCGACATCGACACCGACGGCGACGACGCCATCGTCGCGCTCGACCTGAAGACCGGCAAGTTCAAGTGGCGCCGGCAGGTGAGCGAGCACGACAACTTCGTGATGGGCTGCGGCCCGACCTCGCAGTCCGGCAACTGCCCGACCCCGCTAGGCCCGGACTACGACTTTGGGGCCGCGCCAGTGCTGATGACGCTGCCGAGCGGCAAGCAGGTGCTGATGGCCGGCCAGAAGTCCGGCATCGTCTACGGGCTCAACCCTGACACCGGCGCCCTGCTGTGGAAGACCATCGTCGGCGCGGGCTCGGCCCTGGGCGGCGTGGAATGGGGCATGGGCGCGGACAGCAAGCTGCTCTTCGTGCCGATCTCGGACCTGACCTACCTGTTCAACCCGGCGACCAAGGCCAAGGGCAAGCCGGGGATCTACGGCCTGGATCCGGCGACCGGGAACATCGTCTGGTCGGCGCCGGCGCCGGACGCGCCTTGCGTCTACGCCGCCGACAAGGGCAAGCCCAGCCGCTGCGCCAAGGCCCAGCCGGCCGCGCCGGCGGTGATCCCGGGCCTGGTCTTCGAAGGCGGCCTGGACGGCTGGATCCGCGCCTACGACGCCAAGACCGGCAAGATCGCCTGGGAGGACTCCACCACCTCGCGGACCTACGACACCGTCAACGGCGTCAAGGGCCAGCCCGGCGGCGGCATCGACGGCATGGGCCCGACCATCGCCGGCGGCATGATGTTCATCACCAGCGGCAACAATGGCGCGGCCCGCGTCGGCTCAAACGGGGTCAATGTGCTCTTGGCCTACTCGGTCGACGGCAAATAACGGCGGCGGACCGAGGCGGGTCGCCGGCCAGCTTCGCCGGTTGACCCGCCGCATCGGGCGGTGCTGCGCTTTCGTCGCGCTGGGGCGACCGCTTGACGCAAATCCGCCGAGCGCCTGCCTGACGCGACGTCAGCTTCGCGTTGACAGCCGCCGGTTGCGGGAGGACGCTTCGCTTCGAACGCCGATATGCGGCTCGAATCCGCGACGGCGGGGAACGCATAGGGAGCGATCCAGATGAAGCGGACGATCTTGGCGGCGACGGCTGTGGCCGCCGCAGCGATGGCGGCGCAGGCCCACGCGGGTTCGGTGACGGTGATCGGCGGCGGCCTGGCGGAGACCTGCTCCAAGGCCGCGCTCTCCGGCAAGTCCGATCGGCGGCTGGAGGACTTCTGCACCGACGCCCTCGACAAGGAGATGCTGAACAGCCGCGACCGCGCGGGCACCTTCGTCAACCGCGGGGTGCTCCGCCTGCGCCGCGCCGACTGGAGCGGCGCCAACGCCGACTTCAACGCCGCCGTGCATGCGAAGCCCGACATGGGCGAGGCCTATGTGAACCGCGGCGCGGTCGCCGTCGGCCAGCACAAGTACGCCGAGAGCCTGGCGGACCTGAACAAGGGCTTGGCGCTGGGCGTCGAGGAGCCGGCCAAGGCCTATTTCAACCGCGCCCTGGCCTACGAAGGCCTCGACGACGCCAAGTCGGCCTATTTCGACTACCAGAAGGCCCTCGAGCTCAGCCCCGACTGGGCCGCGCCCAAGGCCGAACTGGCCCGCTTCCATGTGGAGCGCAAGGAGGACGCCGCGCATTAGGCTGGTGATGGGGCCCTTCGCCGCGAGGGGCCTTTAAGCCAGGAGCCGCCATGCGCGCCGCCGTCTTGATCCTGATCCTCGCCGCGGCGTCGCCGGCGGCGGCCCAGCCTATCCTTGGCCAGCCCTACTACGGCCTGACCCTGAACCGCGATCCCGTCCTCGACGGGCAGGCCGAGGCCGCCCGCCAACGCGCGATCGGCCTCGACGCGCGGACGACGCGGTTGGAAACTCAGGGGCAGACGAATGCGGCGCTCGCCAACATCGCCGCCGCGCGGGTCAATCCGGGTCTGCCGACCGTCCCGCTCGGCGCCTACGCCAAGCCGCCGATCATCGATGTGAGCCAGCTTCCGAAGATCCCCGACGCCACCCTGGCCGCCTCCAACGCCCGCATCCTGGCGGCGGCCAACAACCGCCATTGACCCACGCGCTCAGGCCTTCGGAAAGGGCTTGGAGAGGAACCGCGAGCCCGCCTCGCCGAAGCGCCAGGGGACGTCCACGGCCTTGGTGATGCCGATGCGCGGGCCGACCGCGATCTTCCCCGCTGGGCCGGGCGTGAGCGCGAAGGGCGGCTCGAACGCCTTCATCCCGTTCTGCGCGCGGGTCACGCCCAGGGCCTGGCAGAGCCGCCCGGGGCCGGAGCACAGCAGCCGCGGCGCCTCCAGCCCGCGCCGGGCGATCATCAGGTCCAGGCCCTCCGTGGGCTCCAGGGCGCGCAGCAGCACCGCGCTGCCGGGCTCATCGCCGCAGACCAGGTTCATGCACCAGTGGATGCCGTAGGAGCGGTAGACGTAGATCACGCCTGGCGGGCCGAACATCACCGCGTTGCGCGGCGTCGGCCCCGAGAAGCTGTGCGAGGCGGGGTCGCTGTAGTGATAGGCCTCGGTCTCGACGATCCGTCCGCCCACGCCGTCCAGCGCGATCGTCCAGCCGATCATCATCCGCGCCGCCAGATGCGAGGGCGAGGTGAAGAGCTCAGCTTGACGCGCCGCGAGATCGGAGGGCGAATAAGGGGCAGCCATCGGGCGAAGACTTCGCATGACGCGCGCCGACGGCCAAACCCTCCGCGGCGCCCGTTTCCAGGATACGCCGGGCGCCACACGACTGTGTCGGGCCGCGTCCAGTATCCGTCGCCGCGCTCCGTGTCCGCGCGATAGAGAGAGCGACCATGGATCATCCCCCGATCTTCGCCTGCCCGGTCACGCGCGAGCCGCTGAACGCGCTCACCGAGGCCGAGGTCGCGGGCCTCAAGGCCGAGATCGCCGAGGGCGCGCGCCTGCATGCTGACGGCAGCCCGCTGAAGGGCGGTCTGGACGGAGCCCTTGGCACGCCCGACCGCAGCTACATCTACCGGGTCGACGGCGGCATCTATGCGCTGCTGCCCAGCCTGGCGGTCGTCACACCGGAGAAGGCGACCCTGGGAGAACTGGAGAGCGACAAGCGGATCGTCCAGTCGTTCTATGACGAGTTCGGCTGGGTGACCAACGCGGACGGCGCGTACAAGGACACCGAGGTCTTCACCGTCGAGGACCAGGTCGCCAAACGCTACGCCTACCGCTGCGACGACCGCATCGCCGCCCAGCTCGGCCGCGGCGACTACCTGCTGGACGCCGCCTCAGGCGCCATCCCGGGCGACAGCTACATGCGGTTCTCGAACAACTACGCCCGACGGGTCTGCGTCGACTTCTCGATCCGGGCGCTGCGCGAGGCGCAACTGAAGCTGGGCGACCGTGGCGTCTATGTGCTGGGCGACGTGACCTGCCTGCCCCTAGCCGAGGGAGTGATAGACGACGCCATCTCGCTCCACACCATCTACCACGTCCCGCGCGACCTGCAGTCGACGGCGATCGACGAGCTGGTCCGGGTGCTGAAGCCGAAGGGCAAGCTGGTGGTGGTCTACACCTGGGGCGCCTCGCCGATCATGCGCATCATCCATCGCCTGACGGGCCGGCACGAGGAACGGCGCGAGCCGGAGAAGCCCGACCTCTACTACAGCCCCCAGGGCAAGGACTGGTTTCGCACCCTGGCCGCGAAATACCCCGCCAAGCTCAAGGTCTGGAGCGCCACGGACCTGAAGTTCAACGCCGCCTTCATGCGCGACAACGCCGCCGGCCGGCTGATGGCCAGCCTGGTTGTCCTGGCCGAACAGCTCTTCGACCCCTTCCTGGCGCGCTATGGCCAGTACCCGCTGTTCGTCTTCAGCAAGGCCTCGCAGGGCTGATCCCCTTGGCCGCTCCGCGGCTGCCGATTGACGGCGGTCCCGCCGCGCTGTTCCCTGGAGGCCGCTCAAGGACGCGCCCCAGACGCGCCGCGCCAGAGGAAACCAGCCATGACCGACCCGGCGACCCGGCAGACCTACGTCTCGCAATCGGGACTGACTACGGCGCACGACGCCGACAGCCATGTGATGGAGCTGCCGGGGACGATCAACCGCTACCTCGACCCCAGGGTCCGCGAGGCCTTCGTGGAGAAGACCGGGCGCAAGGACGTGCTGCCCGAGTGGTTCGCCAAGGCCGCCGCCCAGATGGAGAACCCGGAGTTCTTGGCCGGCGCCGAGGCCAACATCCTGCTCCGCAAGAACTACGAAGCCCTGGGCGCCTTCAAGGCCGCCGACCGGCCCAAGACCCTGGACTACCTGGGCTTCGCCAGCCAGCTGGTCTTCACCACCGCCTGCCTCTCCAACTTCGGCCTGGAGCAGATGGGCGAGGTCGAGCTGGCCGTGGAGGCCGCCCGCGCCCACAACCGGATGATGGCCGAGTTCTGCGCCGTGGACCGCCGGCTGCTGGCCACCGGCTATGTGCCGCTGATCGACCGGGCCCGCGCGCCGCAGATCGCCCGCGAGGCCATCGAGATGGGCTGCAAGGCCCTGGTGATCCCCTCGCGCCACCCGCCCGGCTTCTCCCCCAGCCATGTGGAGCTGGACCCGCTATGGGCCTTCGCCCAGGAGGCGCGGGTCCCCGTGCTCTTCCATGTGGGCGGCGAGGAGAAGATGGCCCACGACTACATCGAAAACGGCCTGCCCTTCGTGAAGGACTTCCACGGCGGCGACGAGAACTTCACCTCGCTGACCTTCATGGCGATCCCGCTCTCCATCTGGCAGACGCTCTCGGCCCTGGTGATCGACGGGGTGTTCGACCGTTTCCCGAACCTGAAGTGGGGCGCGATCGAGCTCGGCGCCTCGTGGCTGCCCAGCCTGATGCAGTTCCTGGATTCCGGCGTCGCCGCCTTCGGCCGCGAGGAGCGGCTGCAGAGGCTTTCAGGCAAGCCCAGCGAGATCCTGCGCCGCCAGTTCCGCGCCACGCCCTATCCGCACGAGAACACCCGCTGGATCATCGAGAACTCTGGCGAGGACATGCTCCTGTTCTCCTCCGACTTCCCGCACATCGAGGGCGGCCGTAATCCGCTGAAGCGCTTCAACGAGAGCCTGGACGGCGTCTCGGAGTCGGTGCGGAAGAAGTTCTACCGCGACAACTTCATCGACCTGATGGGCGCGGGCCTCGACCCGGCGCTGCACGACCTGGCGAACCTGCAGGCGGCTTAGGCCGCCGCCTGGCGTCTGGCGCTTGGCGCCGACATGGCGCGGCCGATGGCGTCGACCAGCTCCTGGATCTGGATCGGCTTGGGGCAATGCTCGGTGAAGCCCAGCTCGAGGTAGCGCTGCCGCCCGCCTGAGGTCACATCGGCGGTGAGTGCGACGACAGGCGCGTCGCGGTTGGGGCCCTCCGCGGCGTGCAGCCGTTGCAGCACCTCGACACCGGTCATGCCGGGCATCTGGATGTCCAGCAGGATCAGATCGAAGGGACGTTCGGCCAGCGCCTCCAGGGCCTCGGCCCCGCTGGAGGCCTTGGCAACCTCGTGGCCGAAGCTGGAGAGCAGCTGGTCGAGCACCAGGAGGTTCACGGCGTTGTCGTCCACCGCCAGCACCTGCAGGGCGCAAGGCGCCTCGGCCGGGCCCGCGTCGTTCCGCGCCACGGTCAGGGCCGGGCCATTGGCCAGGGCCAGCGGCAGCTTGATGTGGAAGACCGAACCCTGGCCCAGGGTGCTCTCCGCCCAGATCCGGCCGCCCATCAGCTCCACAAGCTGCTTGGCGATGGCCAGGCCGAGGCCCGTGCCGCCGAACTTGCGCATCTCGGATTCGTCGGCCTGGGTGAAGCGGGTGAAGAGCTGAGGCAGGTTGTCGGCGGCGATGCCGATACCGGTGTCGCGCACCGCCAGGTGCAGCAGCACCGCGCCCTCGCCGTTGGGCGAGGCGTCGGCGGCGACGGTCACCGAGCCTTTGTCGGTGAACTTCAGCGCATTGCCCACCAGGTTGAACAGCACCTGGCGCAGGCGAAGCGCGTCGAACAGGGCGAAGGCCGGGGCGTTCGGCGCCACCTCCAGCACCAGGGCGACCCCCTTCTCGTCGGCGCGCGGGCCCCAGAAGCCCACCAGCCGCTCGAGGAACTGCGAGAGGTCCTCCGCCGCCGGTAGGATGTCGAGCCGCCCGGCGTCGATCTTGGAGACGTCGAGGATGTCGTTGAGGATCGACAGCAGGTACTCGCCGGAATCGATCAGCACATCCAGTCGCGCCTTCTGGGCGGCGTCGGTCTCGTCGCGCTGCAGCAGCTGGGCCATGCCGAGCACTCCGTTCATCGGGGTGCGGATCTCATGGCTCATGGTGGCCAGGAAGTTGGCCTTGGCGCGGCCGGCCTGGCGGGCCTCCTCCCGCGCGGCGTCGGCGGCGGCGCGTTCGGCCACCGCCTGGTCGCGGGCGGCCTTCAGTTCGGGGATCATCGCGACATTGTCGTTGAAAGCGCCGTGCAGCACCTGAACCGTGCGGGTGATGCCCTCCATCATCAGGCCGGTCAGCGCTGTCAGGCTGGCCAGGGCCAGGAAGGCGGCGGCCGCGACCCAGGGGGTCAGGGTGAAGGCGATCAGCACGCCCAGCGCCCCGACGATGGGCAGCAAGAAGGCCCAGAAAATCCGCCGCCCCATCAAGCTGGCCGAGATCGCGACCGCGACCAGGGTGGCCGCCTGCAGCAGGAACAGCGTGCTCTCGCCGCGATGGCCGTTCAGCGCGACCAGCAGGGTCGGCAGCACATAGCCGGTCATCCGCGCCGCGCACAACGGCGCCAGGCGTCGGAAGCCATCGTCATCAGGGGTGTCGGCCGCGGTCTCTATCCAGCGGCGCACCATGAACTGGTTCGCCACGTCGACTGCGCAATAGATGGCGAGGGTCGCGGCGGCGGCGATCGGATGGCCGAGCATCACCATGCTGAGGGCGACAATGGCGTTGAAGGCGAAGTGGAACGCCAGCGGCTGGACCAGGCTGGTGAGCGTCAGGTGATAGGCGCTCATGCCGATCTCGCCGGTGGCGCGCGCCGCGCGCTCGCGGGCGAATTCCCAGACCTTCGGTTTCATGCGCCTTCACCCCGCGACGGGGCACCTTGGCCGCAAAAAAATGAACGTTCGAAGAATCCGGTACGTAGATTTGCGGAGGCGGCCTAGGAGGCCAGGGCCGCGGCGGGCGTGGCTTCCAGGTCGGCCCCGCCGTCCATCAGGCCTTCGGCCACGCCCGGCGCCTGGGCCAGCACCTGGCCGGCGAACACCCGCGCCAGCGCCGCCTTGCTCTTGAGCCAGGGGTCGCTCGCGAAGCCTGGATCGGCGGCGGCGGCCAGCGCCTGGCGGCCCAGCATGGCGCCGCCGATCACGTCGCCGGCCAGCCGCAGATAGGGCGTGGCGGCGGCCAGGCTGTCCGGCCCACGGTGGGCGAGCAGCCAGTCCGTGGCCTGCTCCAGCGCCGCGACGCCGGCGGCCAGCCGGCGGCCTACGGACGCCAGATCGGGAACCTCGGTCAGCTCTTCGGCGGTCAGCGCCAGTTCGGCGCACAGGGCGCGCATGACGCCGCCGTCCTCCATGCCGACCTTTCGGCCGACCAGGTCGATGGCCTGGATGCCGTTGGTGCCCTCGTAGATCGGCGCGATGCGGGCGTCGCGGTAGTGCTGCGCCGCGCCGGTCTCCTCGATGAAGCCCATGCCGCCGTGCACCTGCACGCCCAGCGAGGCGACCTCGACGCCGGTGTCGGTGGACCAGGCCTTGGCGATGGGCGTCAGCAGCTCCTGGCGCGCCTTGGCCGCGGCGCGCTCCTCCTCGCTGTCGGCCAGGCGGGCGAGATCGGCCAGGACGCCGGTGGTCAGGCAGATGGCCCGCGCCGCCTCGATCCGCGCCTTCATCAGCATCAGCATGCGCCGAACATCCGGATGGCCGTAGATGGTCCCTTCGGCTTCCCAGACCGTGCGGCCCTGCTTGCGCTCCTGGGCGAAGGCCAGCGCCTGCTGGAAGGCCCGCTCGGCGATGGCCACGCCCTGCACGCCCACCTGCAGGCGCGCGGCGTTCATCATCACGAACATGTGCGGCAGGCCCTGGCCCAGCTCGCCCACCAGCTCAGCCTCAGCGTCCTCGTAGAGCATGACGCAGGTGGGCGAGCCGTGGATGCCCAGCTTGTGCTCGATGGAGGCCGGCCGGAAGCCGTTGCGCCCGCCGAGCCCGCCGTCATCCTTCACCTCGAACTTCGAGGCCAGGAACAGGCTGATGCCCTTGACGCCGGGCGGGGCGTCGGGCGTGCGGGCGATGACCAGGTGGCAGATGTTCTCGGCGGCATCGTGGTCTCCCCAGGTGATGAAGATCTTCTGGCCCGACAGCCGGTAGCCGCCGTTTCCGTCCGGCCGGGCGATGGAGGTCAGCGCGGCCAGGTCGGAGCCGGCCTGCGGCTCGGTCAGGCACATGGCGCCGGTCCATTCGCCGCTGACCAGCTTGGGCAGCACCAGCCGCTTCTGGCGTTCCGTGCCGTGCAGGTCCAGGGCCTCGATGGCGCCCTGGGTCAGCATGGGGCAGAGCCCGAAGGCCATGTTCGAGGCGTGCACCATCTCGAACACCGCCAGCTCCATGGCCTTCGACAGGCCCTGGCCGCCGTGCGCCGGGTCGGCGGAGAGCGAGTTCCAGCCGCCTTCGACGAATTGCCGGTAGGCCTCGGCGAAGCCCGGCGCGGCGGTGACCTTGCCGTTCTCGTAGCGCGCGCCCTCAAGGTCGCCCTTGCGGTTCAGCGGCGCCAGCACGTCGGCGGTGAAGCCGCCAGCCGCCTCCAGCACCGCGGCGACGGTGTCGGCGTCGAGGTCCGGATAGGCCCGCGCGATCAGGGCGTCGTGCCCCACGGTCGAAAGGGCGAAGGCCAGGTCGCGGACCGGCGCGCGGAAGGTCATGGCGGGGCTCTCCGGTAGGTTCGGCGGTGGTGTTTAAGCCTAAGCGTCCCAGATGTCGTGGGCGTAGCGGACGAAGTTACCGCCGAGGATCTTCTCGATCCGCGCGGTCTTGTGGCCCCGGGCGGCCAGCAATCCGGCCAGTTTGCGGAACTGGTCGGGGCCGCGCAGGTCGTCGACAAAGGGGTGGGTGTCGGCCCGCTCGCCGGGCGCGGAGATGCCGGCCTTGACCCGATCCTCGTGCTCCTTGGCGAGCGCGGCCTTGTAGGCCTCGAGGTCGTCGATCTGGGTCGTCCCGCCGTCGGTGCCGATGCCCACGTGGTCCTCGCCGCAGACCTGCAGGGCGTGCTCGATGTGGGCCACCACGTCGGCGGCCGTGGCGTGGCCGGAGAGGTTCAGGAACGGCATGAAGTAGATGCCGACGAAGCCGCCCTTCTCGGCCACCAGCCGCAGCTCCTCGTCGGTCTTGTTGCGGGGCAGGTCGGTGACCGCGCGGCAACCGGTGTGGTTGATCGAGATCGGCTGCTTCGAGGCGCGCGCGGCGTCGAGGCAGATCTGCCGGCCGGAGTGCGACAGGTCGACCATGCAACGGTTGGCGTTGATCCGCTCGACCACCTCGCGGCCGAAGGGCGTCAGGCCGCGGCCCTGCGGCGCCATGGAGCCGTCGCCCAGCTGGTTGGCGTCGTTGTAGGTGAGCTGGAAGACCCGCACGCCCGCCTTGGCGAAGCCGTCCACGCGGCCTGCGTCCTGGCCCATCATGGCGCAGTTCTGGAAGCCGTAGATCAAGCCGATCTTCTTCTCCGCCTTGGCGCGGGCGAAGTCGGCGACGCTCAAGACCTTCAGCAGGTCCGCCGAATGGGCGCGGATGTCGGCGTCGTTCTCGGCGATCTCCTTCAGGGTCAGCTGATAGGGATCGCCCGGGCCGAAGACGTAGCCCAGGGTGATGTTCACCGCCGTCTCGCCTGAGGCGTGGGCGTCGGCCAGCATGCGGGGCGTCACCGAGGCGGCGCCTGGGTGGTTTGGGTCATTGAGGCCGCCGAGCGCGTTGATCACCGTCCAGCCCGCGATCGGATCGGACGGGGCGCCCAGCGCGGGCGAGGCGACGGCGGCGGCGCCCAGGGCGAGGGCTGCACGGCGGTTCAGGCTCATGGGGCGTCCTTCAGGTCGGCGGCCGTGGGCGGCTTGAAGTTGGCGCGCGGGTAGGCGCGGCCGCGCTTCACGGTGAGCTCCAGGCTTTTCAGATTGGCGATGTCGGCGGTGGGGTCGCGCGCCAGCACGATCAGGTTGGCGAGCTTGCCCGGCGCGATGGTCCCCATGTCCTTGTCCTGGGCGGCGGCCTTCGCGCCGACTTCGGTGGCGGCGTGGATCGCCTGGGCCGGCGTCAACCCGGCCTTGTCGACCAGCAGCGCGATCTCCTCATAAACCGTGGGCCACGGATCGCTGGCGGGCGCGATGCCGTCGGTGCCGGTCGACAGCGGCACCCCGGCCTGGAAGGCCTGGCGGGTGAGGGCGGCGGCCAGGTCCAGGTCGCACATCGGCGGCTTGCCCTTGGGGTTTGCGGCGAACCGCTTGGCGTCCTCGGCGTAGACCCTCAGCGTCGGGTCGAGGAGCGTCCCTTGCGCCTGCATCCGCGCGAACAGGCCGGCCATCACCGGGTTCGGGGCGCCGCCTGAAGCATTCGGGAAGGGCTTCGGATCGATCCGCACCCGGGCCTGGTAGGACGCGGGCACGCCGACCACCTGATAGGCCATGTAGCAGGTGTGGGAGATCACGTCGGGCCGGGCGTCCAGCACCTCGGCCGGCGTGGCGGGGAAGATGGCGCTGTGGGTCCAGACGGCCATGCCCTGGCGGTGCGCCTCGGCGGCGATCTTGGCCACCAGGTCGCCCGGCAGGTTGGCGTAGATCTTGATGGCCGTCGCCGAGGTCCCCTTGGCCAGGGTGACGGCGGTCTTGAGGTCGGTGGTCTCGTCGATAGCCTGCGCCCACGGCGAGTGGCCCGGCTCCACGCCCAGGCTGATCGCATGCGTGCGCGGGTCGACGAAGAAGGACGGGCCGGCCATCACGGCGGCGTAGAAGATGTCCGGCGCCGGAACCTCGCCGGCGCGGGATTCGCGGGCCAACTCGCCCACCGAGCGCAGGTCGTCGGCCATGTCGCGGATGGCGGTGACCCCGCCATAGAGGTCGCGGCGCATGTTGGCCTCGGCCGTGCGGCGGTTGGGCGGAGTGGCCAGGTGCTCGTGGCTGTCGATCAGGCCGGGCGTGAGGTACTTGCCGGCCAGGTCGACGATCCTTGCGCCCGGCGGCGCGGCGAGCCCGGCGTCGGGCGCCACCGCCGCGATCCGCTCGCCGGACACCAGCACCGACATGCCCGGCCGCACCGGGCCGCCGGTCCCGTCGATCAGGCTGGCGTGGCGATAGAGGGTCTGCTGGACCGGCGCCTCAGCCGCCAGCGCCGCGCCGCAGAGCGCCATCGCCCCCACGGCTCCAAGCGCCGCCTTCACACCCGATCGGATCACACAGACGTCCCCCGCTGACGCTGTAAGCGATAGGTCGTGGACGGACAGCCGACAAGTCCGCCCGGCTTTCGGCCGCCATACGCCGTAAATCCGCACCGGCGGCCTTTGCGCTAGGGTCCGCGCCCACCATCTGGGCGCAGGGGACAAGCGGAGCCTTGAGAATATGATCCGAAGCGTCGCGGCCGCCCTGGTGGCCGGTCTTGTCTTGTCCGCCGGTCCGGGGAGCGCCGCGTGGGCCGCCCCGTCCACCACCGACCCCGCCAAGGTCCCCGCCGGCGCCTATGTCCTCGACAAGCGCCACGCCAGCCTGACGGTGAAGATCGTCCACATGGGCTTCTCGCACTACACGATGCGGTTCGACGGCCTGGACGGGAGTTTCACCTACGACCCGGCGAACTGGTCGGCCACCAAGGCCACCATCACCGTCGACGCCAAGTCCGTGGACACCCACGACTCCGCCTTCGACAAGCAGATCGCCGGCTACTTCGAGGCGGACAAGTACCCGACCATCACCTTCGTCTCCACCAGCGTCCAGGGCGGCGCGGACGGCAAGGGGACCCTGACCGGCGACCTGACCTTCCACGGCGTGACCAAGCCGGTGACGCTGGATGTGACCTTCGACGGCGCCGGCCATGGCGTCACGCCGCTCGGCACGCGGCTGGGCTTCTCCGGTTCGGGCCGGATCAAACGCTCGGACTTCGGGGTCAACAACATGCTTCAGTTCGCCAGCGACGACGTCGATCTGGCCTTCGAGGTCGAGTTCGAGAAGAAATAGCGCCTAGGCGAAGCTTCGGAGGAAGGCCCAACGATGACCGCCACTGTCCATCGGCTGCCCCTCAGCGGCCGCGGCCGCTACGCCACCGTGGCCATCGTGCTGCACTGGCTGATCGCACTCGCCATCGTGGCGCAGATCAGCCTGGCTTGGCGCTTCGAGGGCGACCACAGCCCGACCGGCTTCGCGCTGACCCAACTCCACAAGTCGATCGGCATCACCGTGCTGATCCTCAGTCTGTTCCGCCTCGCCTGGCGGCTGATGAACCCGCCGCCGCCGGAGCCTGCGGGCGTCAAGCCCTGGGAGCGCGCCCTGGCGCTCGCGGTCCACTGGGGCTTCTACGCGATCATGATCGGCATGCCGCTGACCGGCTGGATCATGGTCTCGGCCAGCAAGACGGCGATCCCGACCCTGCTCTTCGGCGCGGTCCCCTGGCCGAACCTGCCGGGCTTCGCGGGCATGGCGCCGCACTTCAAGGCGGCCTGGCACACGATCGGCGAGAAGGGCCATGGCCTGCTCGCCTGGGGCGCCTATGGCCTGATCGTGCTGCATGTGGCCGGCGCGCTGAAGCACCAGTTGTTCGAGCGCAACGTCCCGGTGTTCAGCCGCATGGCGCCGGGCGCCGTCTCCGGCCGTTGGTGGGACTGGCGGCTGATCCTGGCGCTCGCCGCGGTGGTCGGCGCGGCGGCCTTCGGCAAGTTGGTGAACCCGCCGCATCCAGCGTCCGGCCCGCCGCCCGTCGCCGCCCAGGCGGGCCAGCCCTTCCTGCCGCCGAGCCCGGCCGTGCTTCAGGCGACGGCGGCGGATCCAGCCGGCGAGAACGCCGCGGCCGCCGCGGCTCCGGCTGCCAAGGGCGGCCCGCTGGCCTGGAAGGTCGCGCCGGGCTCCAGCCTCGACTTCCAGACCAGCTGGAGCGGCGATGCCGTACAGGGCCGGTTCAACAGCTGGAAGGCCGACATCCTGTTCAGCCCCGACGCGCTCGACAAATCCAAGGTCACCGTGACCATCGACATGACCTCGGCCAAGACCGGCGACGAACAGCGCGACGCCTCGCTGCCGGCCTCCGACTGGTTCGACGCGGCCACCCATCCGAAGGCGGTCTTCACCGCTGCGAAGTTCGAAAAGACCGGCGCTGAGGCCTATGTCGCCCGCGGGACGCTCAGCCTGCGCGGGGCGACCAAACCCCTCGACCTGCCGTTCAAACTGAAGATCGTCGGCGACAAGGCGCAGATGAGCGGCGAGACCAGCCTCGACCGCACCGTCTTCGGCGTCGGCCAGGGCGAGTTCACCGCCACCGATCAGGTGCCGGCGAAGGTCACGGTTCGCGTCCAAGTGAACGCCGTGAGCGACAAGCGGTAGGCTGCGTCGATTGACAGGTCGGCTCATGGGCCGAAGCTTCGCCGCAAACCGAACTGTCCTCTGGAGGACGCCGATGAAGACCCTCATACTCGCCGCCTGCGCGGCCGCCGCCCTGGCCGCCGGCGTCGCCGCCGCGCCCGCCATCCCCGCCTATGTCACCGCCGCCGTCGCCGATCCGGGCCGCGCCGCCGACCGTGACGCCGACGCGCGCCGCCACATCGCCGAGGTGGTGGCCTTCTCCGGGGTGAAGCCGGGGGACAAGGTCGTCGACCTGATCCCGGGCTCCGGCTACTTCACCAGGGTGTTCTCGAAGATCGTCGGGCCCAAGGGCCACGTCTACATGATCTGGCCGGACGAATACGCCAAGGAAGCCCAGCCCGACCCGATCAAGAACCAGGCCCTGGCCACATCGGGCTATCCGAACACCTCGGTGATCCTGCAGCCCGGCGCGGCCTTCGCCACGCCCGAGCCTGTCGACCTGGTGTTCACGGTCCAGAATTATCACGACTATCCGGACAAGTTCATGGGCAAGATCGACCCGATGATCTTCAACCGGGCGGTGTTCAAGGCCCTGAAGCCGGGCGGGACTTTCCTGGTGGTCGACCACACCGCCGAGGCCGGCTCCGGCATGCGCGACACCGACACCCTGCACCGCATCGACCCGGCCATCGTCAAGAAGCAGGTGACCGACGCCGGCTTCGTCTTCGAGGGCGAGAGCGCGGTGCTGCGCAACCCGGCCGACACCCTCCAGCTGGTGGTGTTCGACAAGGCGATCCGCGGCCACACCGACCAGTTCATCTACAAGTTCCGCAAGCCGAAGAAGTAGGCCGCTTGGGCTTGGCGGTGTAACGGAGCGCCGTGGAGCTGACGCCGTCCCAGATCGACGAGGCCGCCGCCGCGCTCAGGGCCGGCGGCCTGGTCATCCTGCCGACCGAGACGGTCTATGGCCTGGCCGCCGACGCCGCCAATGCGCGCGCCGTGGCTGCGGTCTATGGGGCGAAGGGCCGGCCGAGCTTCAATCCGCTGATCGCCCATGTGGCCGAGGTGGCGGCGGCGCGGCGCATCGCCCGCTTCGACGACCGCGCCGAGCGGC
This sequence comes from Phenylobacterium sp., assembly GCF_004799515.1. Classification (GTDB taxonomy): domain Bacteria; phylum Pseudomonadota; class Alphaproteobacteria; order Caulobacterales; family Caulobacteraceae; genus Phenylobacterium. Next base: position 16,022 of record NZ_SSMX01000003.1, read on the forward strand.
TCGCCGCGCGGTTCTGGCCAGGGCCGCTGACCCTCGTGCTGCCGGTCCTCGACACCGCCGCCGTCTGCGACTTGGCCCGAGCCGGCCTCGACACCGTGGCCGTCCGCAGCCCCGCCCATCCGCTGGCCCGGGCCCTGTTGCGCGCTTTCGGTGGGCCCGTGGTCGCGCCCTCGGCCAACCGTTCCGGCCGGCCCAGCCCCACCACGTTCGCCGACGCCCTGGGCGAGACCGGCGCGGCCGCCGCCGCCGGACTGGACGGCGGCCCGTGCGACATCGGCCTGGAATCGACGGTGGTCGCCCTGCTGGACGTCCCGCGCCTGCTGCGGCCCGGGGCCGTCACTCGCGCGGCGCTTGAGGCGGAGATCGGGCCGCTGGCAGAGGCCGAGGCCGACGCCCGGCGCTCGCCCGGCCGTCTGGCGCGCCACTATGCGCCGGAGCTGCCGCTGCGGCTGAACGCGACCGAGCCGCGCGAGGGCGAGGTCTGGCTGGGCTTCGGCCCGGGCTTCCCCGAGCCCTTGAACCTCAGCCCCACCGGCGACCCCGCTGAGGCCGCCGCCAACCTCTTTTCCTATCTGCGCGCCGCCGACCGCTCCGGCGCGCGGGCCATCGCCGTCGCCCCGATCCCGGAAGAGGGCCTGGGCGAAGCCATCAACGACCGCCTGCGCCGCGCGGCGGGGTTTGTCGGCTAGCCCCGCGGCGCTACACTCACCCCATGACCGCGCCCGTGCCCGCCGACGTCCTTTCGCGCCTCAAGGCGGTGCTGGGCGAGGGCGGCTGGAGCCAGGACCCGGAGCGGCTGGCGCCGAAGCTGCTGGAATGGCGCGACCGCTGGAGCGGCCAGACGCCGTTCCTGGCGCTGCCGAAGACCACGGCCGACGTGGCCGCCATCGTCGGCATCTGCGCGGAAAGCGGCGCGCCGATTACCACCCAAGGCGGCAACACCGGCCTGGTGGGCGGCCAGATCCCGCAGGGCGAGGTGCTGCTGTCCACGGAGCGGATGCGCGCCATCCGCGAGGCCGACGCCTTCGACGACGTGCTGGTGGCCGAGGCCGGGGTGACGCTGAGCGCCGTCCACGAGGCCGCAGCGGGCCTCCGCCGCCGCTTCCCGCTGGGCCTGGCGTCGGAGGGCTCGGCCACCGTCGGCGGCTTTGTCTCCACCAACGCCGGTGGGACCCAGGTGCTGCGCTATGGCATGACGCGAAACCTGGTGCTGGGCCTGGAGGCGGTGCTGCCGAACGGCGAGGTCTGGAATGGGCTCAAGCACCTGCGCAAGGACAACACCGGCTATGACCTGAAGCAGCTGCTGATCGGCGCGGAGGGCACGCTGGGCGTGGTCACCGCCGCGGCGCTGAAGCTGTTCCCGGTGATGGCCTCGCACGCCGTGGCGATGATCGGGGTGGAGAGCCCGCAGGCCGCATTGAACCTGCTGGTCCGCGCCAAGGACGAGACCGGCGGCGCCGTGGAGGCCTTTGAGCTGATGGGCCGCTTAGGCGTCGAGTTCGCGCTGAAGAACATCGCCGGCACGCGCGATCCGCTGGCCGAGGTCCATCCCTGGTACGTGCTGGCCGAGTTCTCCTCCGGCGAGCCGGGCTCGGCGGAGGCGGCCATGGAGCGCTTCCTGGCCGCGGGGCTGGAGGCCGGGCAGATCCGCGACGCGGTGGTGGCCCAGACGGACACCCAGGCCAGGGCGCTCTGGGCGATCCGCGAGAACCAGTCGCCGGCCCAGAAGCCGGAGGGCGCCACCTGGAAGCACGACGTCGCCGTGCCGGTGAGCCGCGTCGCCGACTTCCTGGCGCAGGCCGACGCCGCCATGCGCGCGTTTGTCCCCGACTGCCGCATCGCCGCCTTCGGTCACATGGGCGACGGCAACATCCACTATGATGTCCTGCGCGGCGACGGCCAGCCGGACGCCCCGCACGCCGCACGCCGCGACGAGGGCAGCCGCATCGTCCACGACATCGTGGCTTCGATGGGCGGCTCGATCAGCGCCGAACACGGCCTGGGATCGATGAAGACTGAGGAAGCCCGCCGCTACAAATCGCCCGTCGAGATCGAAACCATGGCCGCCATCCGCCGCGCGCTCGACCCCAAGCGGATCATGAATCCCAGGGTCCTCTTCTAGGCGCGTATCCAGCTTTCGAATCCTCACCTCCAACGTCCTCCTCCCCTTGTAGGAGGAGGTGGCCCGCGGAGCGGGTCGGAGGTGGGGTCTCCCGGCCTATCGGTGCTGTTCGGAGTCAGTGTCGCGCGGAGAGGTGAGCGCGACCCCACCTCCGTCGGCCGTTCGGCCGCCACCTCCTCCCACAAGGGGAGGAGGATCGCCTAAGGCGTCTTACCGTCCGGGCTCAGCGCTTGAGCTTGGCGACCAGGCTGTCGCCCCATTCGCCGATCGCCTTGGCGTTGAAATAGTAGGTCGCCTGCAGGGACGCCGGCGGCTGATTGGGGGCGAGGCCGACGCGCCGGAGCAGCCAGGCCGAGGCCGTGGGGTCGGTGCAGCCCGTACCGTTCGGATAGAAGGCCAGCCGCCCGTTGGCGCGCACACAGGCCGCCACATTGGGCGGCGCCGCGGCCCAGGCGGCATCGAGCTTCGGCCGGTCCAGGCCTCGTCCGGACAGGGCCGACGCCACATAGGTCTGCACGGCCTCGGCGCCCGCGAGGGTCGGGACCCAGTCGGCCGGGATGTCGCGGCGCTTGGCGCAGACCGCCGCGCCGGCCTTCAGCTTGCCGCTGAGCTTGTCCAGGGCCGCCGCGCCGGAAGCCATGTCGTGCGCGTAGGCCGCCAGGACGCGGCTGTGCTCCGCCGGTGAAAGCTTTCCCCAGATGCAGGCGCTGAGCGGTTCGGCCCGCGCGGACCCGCCCAGCGAGACCGCCGCCGCAAGGCCGATGAAGAGCGCACGCTTGGAGGCCATCGCCGATGTGATGGCCGACAACGTCTGGGTCGGCAAGATCGCTTGGCGCCGGCGGCGGGACACGGCAAAGCATCGGCGATGCTGATCGTGCTCTCCCCGGCCAAGGCGCTCGACTTCTCGCAGCCGCCGCAGGCCGCACCCCTGACCCAGCCGCAGATGGCCGATCACACCGCCGAGCTCGCCAAGGCCGCCAAGAAGCTGCGCGCCGCCGACCTGAAGCGGATGATGGCGCTCTCCGACGCCCTGGCGACGCTGAACCGCGAGCGGTTCCAGGCCTTCGATCCCCAGAGCGAGGACGGCCTGCAGGCGGCCTTCGCCTTCAATGGCGACGTCTACCTGGGCCTGCGCGCGCGGGAGTTGGACAAGAGGGCGCTCGCCTGGGCGCAGGAGCGGGTGCGCATCCTTTCCGGCCTGTATGGCGTGCTGCGGCCGCTCGACGCCATCCAGCCCTATCGCCTGGAGATGGGCGTGCGGATCAAGACCAGGCGCGGGGCCAGTCTCTACGACTTCTGGGGTCCGCGCGTCGCCGAGGCGCTGGACGCGGCGCTGGCCGGCCACAAGGACCGCACGGTCGTCAACTGCGCGAGCCAGGAGTACTTCGGCGCCGTCGACCGCGACGCCTTGAAGGCCCCGGTGATCGCCTGCAAGTTCCTGGAAGAGAAGGGTGGCGAGGCGCGGATCATCTCCTTCTTCGCCAAGCGCGCCCGCGGCGCCATGGCCCGCTACGCCATCGACAACCGCATCGAGCGCGCCCACGACCTGAAGGCCTTCGACCGCGACGGCTATCGCTTCCAGCCCTCGCTTTCCAACGACAGCGAGTTCACCTTCGCCCGGCCGCAGCCGCCCCCGCCGTCGGCGAAAAAGCTGGCCGCGCGGCGGGCCCAATTGAAACAGGAGGCCTGACCATGGCCGTGGACTATCATCTCGAAGGCCAGGTCGCCGTGATCACCGGCTCGACCAGCGGCATCGGCCAGGCGCTGGCCACGGCGCTCGCGGAGCAGGGCGTCAACGTCGTGCTGAACGGGTTCGGCGACCCGGCAAAGATCGAGGCCGACCGCGCCGCCATCCAGGCCAAGACCAACGCCGCCGTCCGTTACCACGGTGCGGACATGACCAAGCCCGCCGAGATCGCCGACCTGATCGCCTATGCGCACAAGGAATTCGGGCGGCTGGACATCCTGGTCAACAACGCCGGCATCCAGCATGTGGCCCCGGTCGACGAGTTCCCGGACGAGAAGTGGGACGCGCTGATCGCCGTGATCCTGTCGTCCACCTTCCACGCCACCAAGCACGCCGTGCCGATCATGAAGGCGCAGGGCCGTGGCCGGATCGTCAACATCGCCTCGGCCCATGGCCTCGTCGCCTCGGCGTTCAAGTCGCCCTATTGCGCCGCCAAGTTTGGAGTGGTGGGCTTCACCAAGTCCTGCGCCGTGGAGCTGGCGCGCACCGGCATCACCGTCAACGCCATCTGCCCGGGCTATGTGAAGACGCCCCTGATCGAGGCCCAGATCATCGACCAGGCCAAGGCGCGCGGCATCCCCGAGGACCGGGTGATGGAGGACGTGATCCTGGCCGCTCAGCCGAACAAGACCTTCGTGGAGTACCAGAACCTGGCCGGGATGCTGCTCTACCTGGTCTCCGACATGGGTTCGGCGGCCACCGGGGCGGCGCTCAGCGTCGACGGCGGCTGGACCGCGGCCTGACGCTGGATCAACAACGCGATCAACGAGAAGAGGAGGAGGCGGTCATGGCCTATAAGCCGTTCGACCTGACGGGCAAGGTGGCGCTGATCACCGGCGGTAATGGCGGCATCGGCCTGGGCATGGCCGAGGGCCTGGCCGCGTCGGGCGCCAAGGTCGCCGTCTGGGGCCAGAACCCCGGCAAGAACGCCAAGGCCGAGGCCGCGCTTAAGGCGCATGGCGTCGAGGTGTTGGTCCAGGCGGTCGACGTCGCCGACGAGGCCGCCGTCGTGGCCGGCGTCGCCGAGGTCATCAAGACCTTCGGCCGGCTCGACTTCTGCGCCGCCAACGCCGGCATCGGCGGCGGCGGGACCTTCGACGAGATGACCACCGAGAAGTGGCGGCGCGTGACCACGGTCAACCTCGATGCCGTCTTCTGGACCTTCCGCGAGGCGGTGCGCCACATGAAGGCCCGGGCCGAGGCCGGCGACGCCGGCGGCTCGCTGGTCGTCACGTCGTCGACCAGCGCCATCCACGGCGCCCCGCGCAACGAGGCCTACGCCTCCACCAAGGGAGGGGTGCTGGCCATGGTGCGCGGCATCGCGGTCGAGTACGCCCGCTATGGCGTCCGCGCCAACTCCATCCTGCCGGGCTGGATCGCCACCGACATGACCGCCGGCGCCCAGGGCAACGACAAGTTCAACGACCAGGTGATCCGCCGCGTGCCCTTCCGCCGCTGGGGCGAAGGCGAGGATTTCGCCGGCATCGCGGTCTACCTGGCCTCGGACGCCTCGCGCTTCCACACCGGCGACAGCTTCGTGATCGACGGCGGCTACACGATCTTCTGAGGAGGAACGCCCATGACCCTGCACACCAAGCTCTGTGACCTGCTGGGTGTCACGCACCCGATCATGCTGGCCGGCATGGGCGGGGTGTCCTACGCGGAGCTGGTGGCGGCGGTGTCCAACGCCGGCGGCTATGGCGTGCTGGGCATGGCCGGCCGCTCGCCGGACTTCATCCGCGACGAGATGCGCAAGGTCCGTGGGCTGACGGACAAGCCGTTCGGCGTCGACCTGCTGGCCGCCAGCCCCGACAGCCTCACCGCCGCGGTGGAGATCATCATCGCCGAGGGCGCCTCATCCTTCGTGGCGGGCCTCGGCGTGCCGATGCCGATCATGGCGCGGCTCAAGGGCGCGGGCCTGAAGGTCATGGTGGTCTGCGGGGCGGTGAAGCACGCGGTGAAGGCCGAACAGGCCGGCTGCGACGCGGTGATCTGCCAGGGCGGCGAGGGCGGCGGCCACACTGGCCTGGTCGGCACCCTGCCGCTGGTCGCCCAGGCGGTGGAGGCGGTGAAGATCCCGGTGGTGGCCGCAGGCGGCCTCTACGACGGCCGAGGCCTGGCCGCGGCGCTCAGCCTGGGCGCGGTCGGCGTCTGGATGGGCACCCGCTTCATCGCCAGCGAGGAAGCCCACGCGGGCCAGATGTACCGCGACGTGATCGTCGACGCGACCGACGAGGACACCGTCCGCACCCGCTCCTATTCCGGCAAGCCGATGCGGGTGAAGAAGAACGCCTGGGTCGAGGACTGGGAGGCGCGGCCGGCCGACATCCAGCCCTTCCCGCAGCAGGCCATCCTCTCCAGCCGCGCCGGCGCCATGGGCGGCATCGGCGGCCAGGTCGAGGGCCTCGACATCGACAAGTCCGCCTTCGCCATGGGCCAGTCCGCCGGCGGCGTGCGCGACGTCCTGCCGGCCGGCGAGATCGTGACGCGGATCATGGCCGAGGCCGAGGCGGCGATCGACCGGGTGGGAGCGTTGCGGGCGCGGGAGACGGCCTAGGCCAGGCGGCGTCGGCGACGCCTCTATCGCGGGAAAGCCGCAGGGTGGCCGCCAGCGTCGTCGCCGGCGGCCAGGTTTGCGAAGCAATCAGCTCAGGCCGCCGCCGACGCGACCATCCTGCGGCGCGAGCGCAGCGTGACGCCCAGCCCGCCGAAGCCCAGGATCATCAGCCCCCAGGTCGCCGGCTCGGGGACGCCGCCGACCGCGAAGGTCCCGTTGCCCGGCACGAACTCCGAGAAGGCGGAGAAGCCGCTGCCCGCCACCGGCCACAGGCTGATGCCGAACTGCTGGGGATTAAGCACGACGTTCTTCAAGGACGAGATCGCCACGATGTCGGTGATCGTGTCGCCTGAAACCGTGACACCTGCCGCATGGGCCGCCGGGTTCACCGTGATCGCGTTGTTGAAGAGGACGCCGCCGAACCCTTCGGAGGCGAAGGGCGCGGGCGCGCTCGCCCCGACGGTGTTGATCCCCCACACATAGACCGCGCCCGGAGTCGTGCCGATCGGCGCGTCGGCGGTCGCGCTCAGCACCAGGTCGGCGCCGTTGATGGTCGCCGAGGCGCTCGAGATCTCCAGGTCGCCGTTTTGCGGGCCGACGTAGGTTGGCAGGAAACCCGTAGAGGTGGTGACGGTCGCGGCGAAGGCCGGCCCCGTGGCCAGTATCGCGGCAAACGTCAAGCCGCCGGCAAGAATGGATCTCATCCTTACATCTCCTTTATCAGCCGTTATGAGGATATCGTGTGGTCCCAGGGTGTTTTCGGAAGCTCTGGGCGGATCACAGCTCGGCGATAAGCTTTATTTCGTCAACCATAACTCTATATTAGACGGCGTATATTCAATTTTAAATTGTAAATGATACAGCATCGTTGCGCGTACATCGTAATATTCGATGGAACTCTGCGGCGCTACGGCCCCCGACACCCTGCGTTTCGTCGGAGCAGGTTACAACTTATAGATGATTTAGACGCAGGCGCGCCTGGACGGCGTGCTCGCCATTCCGCCTCGATCTCGTCTACTGCGGACCGTTGGCGCGCGACGAGGGCTGGCGATCCTGGCCGCCCTTCTGCGCCTGCGGCGGCCCGCACCAGCGGAAGATGGACCCGCTGGCTTCCTGGTCCTGGCGCACCTCGACCTCGGTGGGCGAGCGGATCGCGTAGGTGGTGAGCGCCGAGGTCTCCTTCGCCGGGCTGCCGTCGCCCAGCGCCGAGCAGGCCGTCCAAACGTGATAGACGCCCTCGCTGTGCGAGCGGACCAGGGAGCGGCAGCCGGCGGCGTGAGCGGAGGAGAAGGCCTTGCCGTCGTAGGTGAACACTCCGGCCAGGGCCGGGTCGCGGCACGACTGGCCGGCCAGGACATAGGTTCCGGGCTTCAATGGAAGGCTCGCGGCGGCGACGCCGGCGCCGGCGCTGAGCAGCAGGATGGGGATCGAAAGGCGGGTAGGGATCGTGGCTTTCTGGGGGGTCATGGCTTGAGGTCCTGAATCCACCACAGGAATTCGTCCAACCAGTGGTCGCTGGTCGACCCCTGGCGGTTCATGCCGAAGCCGTGGCCGCCGCGTTCGAAGATGTGCAGCTCGGCCGGGCGGCCCGCCGCCTTCCAGGCCTGGAACATCGGCGCGGCGTAGGCCTTGACCAGCCCATCGTCGGCGGCGGTGGCGATGAAGGCCGGCGGGGCGTCTTTGGGCACGGGGTTGCGCAGGGCGCCGTAGATGATCCCCACGAAGTCCGGCCGTCCGGCCGGCTCGCCGGTGGCGATGCTGGCGGCGGTGATGGCGCCGGCCGAGAAGCCGACGAAGCCCACCCGATGCGGGTCCACCTGCCACTCCGCGGCGCGGCGGCGGACCAGCTTCACCGCCTCGGCGGCGTCGGCGGCGGCCAGGCCCTCGGTGGGGAACGGCGGCGGCAGCGCCTCGCCGCGGGCCGCCATCGCGCTGAGTTCGCCCATCTTGCCGCCGAAGTACTTCATGAAGGCCGCGGGCTCGCTGGGCGTCGGCCCGACCCGGTACTTCAACACGAAGGCCGTGACGCCGGCGTCGGCCAGCCGCCGCGCGACCGCCATGCCCTCGTTCTCCCAGGACAGCACCAGAAAGCCGCCGCCGGGCGCGACGATCACCGCCTGGCCGTTGGCCTTGCCGGGCGCGGGCAGCACCGGCGTCAGCGAAGGCTGGCTGACGTTGTGCAGCAGGCCGTTGTCCATGTGCTCCGGCGCCGCGCCGGCGGGCAAGGCGCCCGGCGCATAGAGCGGGATCGCCGGCAGGTCCGCGGCGAGCGCTGGCGCCGCCCAGATTGCGGCGGCGAAGGCCAGGGCCGCGAGGTCGAACTTCGTTCGCATCTTTCGTCCCTCTTCGATTTAATCCGCGCGGCGGGGGCCTACTTCGGCATCGGGATCGACCAGACCTTGCCCGCCCCGCGCTCGCTGATCCACAGGGTGTCGCCGGCCGGCTCCACCCCGGTCGGCGTCTTCAAGCCGTCCTTCAGGACCGTGACGTGGGCGGTGTCGCCGGTGACGGTCAGCGCGTCCACCCGGCCGCCCCCGTTCTCGGCGACGAACAGCTTGCCCCCCGCCGCCCGCATGCCGTCGGGCCCCTTCACCGGCGCATCCATCCAGATGTCCACCGGCGCGCCCGGCTTGCCTGCGGCGTCCACGGGGATGCGGTAGAGCTTGTTGAACGAGACGTTGTTCACATAGAGCACGCCGTTCAGGAAGGTGATGCCGTCCACGCCGTTCAGCAGGCGGTTGTCGAGGAACAGCTCCGCCTGGGTCGCGCCGGGCGCCAGGCGGTAGAGCTTCGCGTTGGCGGTGTCGGTGATGTAGAGCGCCTTGTCCGGCCCAACGGCGAAGTCGTTGCAGGTCGAGTTGTCGCCCGGCAAGTCCCAGCGCAGCTTCTCCTTGCCGGTCTTCAGGTCGAACCCGCGCAGGCTGGTGTGGCGCTTGACCGGCGTCGAGCCGGGCGTGGGCGTCAGTTGGCAGGTCCAGAGCGTGCCGGCGGCGCCGTCCGCCAGCTGGCCGAAGAAGAAGGTGCCCGGGCCCTCGGCGCTGGCGTCGACGAAGCGCTCGGCCGTCGTCGCGCCCTTCTTGACCCGGTAGACGAAGGGCGAGCTGGCGCTGCCGGCGATCACGGACCCGTCCGGGGCGACGGTCAGGCTTTCCGGCTGCGACTTCTCGTCCTGGATCAGGATCTCGGCGGCGGCCGCCCGCCCGGCGAGGCCGCCCAGGGCCAGGGCTGGGGCCAGGGCCAGCGCCGCCAGGGCGGCCGTCTTCGCAAAGCTCATGATCGCTCCCCTCATGTTCGTTCCCCTTTGGCCGTGCGGCCTGGCGTGGCTAGGGCCGGTTCGCCAGGGCGTCCTCGATCTCGCGCAGTTCCTGCTCCAGCGCCGCGACCACGCTGCGGCTGTCCGGCGCGCCGCCGATGCTGGAGGGTGCGCGCAGGATCTCCAGCTCCCGGCGCAGCCGGTCGCGGGCTTCGATCAACTGGTCGCGGAGCGGGGCGTCGGGATCGGACATCGGCCCACTCTAGGGCGTCCGGCCGCAACGCCAAGCCCGCGAGGGACTGTTCGCGCCGCCGCAGGCGGACTAAGGCGTGACGGGACGGCGCGCATCGCGCGGCGCCGCCCACCTCTACAACAGCTCCAGGACGCCCTCACGATGAGACTGAATTGGCTGGGGGCGCTCGCCCTCGCAGGCGCGTGCCTGACGCCGCTCGCCGCGGAAGCTCAGGCCCCGGCCGCCGCGGCCCCTGTCGGGGCCATCCCGCAGAACCCGGTCGACTACCTCGCGGCCAACGCCAAGCAGCCGGGCGTCCAGACCCTGCCGTCCGGCCTGCAGTACAAGGTCATCCAGTCCGGGCCGCCGGGGCCGTCTCCCAAGGCCGGCGACGTGATCAAGGTCCACTACGAAGGCGCCCTGACCACCGGCCAGGTGTTCGACTCCTCCATCGCCCGCGGCAAGCCGCTGATCATGCCGCTGGCCAACCTGGTCCCGGCCTGGATGGAAGCCCTGCCGCGCATGCACGTGGGCGACGAGTGGATGCTCTATGTCCCGCCGGCCCTAGGCTACGGCCCCGACGGCTCCGGTCCCATCCCGCCGAACGCCGTCCTGGTGTTCCGGGTCAAGCTGCTGGGCATGCTCAGCGCCGACTGAGGCCTCCGGCAAGGCGGTTTGGCGAAATAGTGCGACGCGAGGCCGACCAGGCCCTATCGCTGGTCGATGGTCGACGTTCCCAGCTAAGCCGCCGTCCAGCCTTCCGCGCCTCGCAGCGTCTGGGGAGCGATCCGCCGCTTTGCGCCGCTGCGCCTGCTGGTGATCGGGTTCATCCAGCTGACCGCCCTTGGGTTCACCCTGGCGTTCCACTTCGAGTACCCCAAGGCGCACAAGGGCCTGCCCTATCTGCCGGCCATCGACTGGATCGGGACGCTAGGTCTGTGCCTGGGACTGATGGGGCTCTACGCCCTCTTGGTGCGGCTGTTCGAGGCGCGTTGGCCCGGCGAGGTCAGGCCGCGGCCGCTGCTGCTGGGCTGCGGCGCGCTGCTCGGCCTGGGTCTCTTCTGCACGGTCTACGCCATCTACGCGATGATGGGCGTGGCTAGCTTCCGGGGCGTCAACGGCCTCGATGGCGTTGGCGGGGTCCTGCTGGTCGCCATCGTCGCCGGGTTCGGCGAGGAGATCCTGTTCCGCGGCGTCGTCTTCCGTGTGCTGGAAGAGAGCCTCGGCACCCTGCTGGCGGTGACCCTGTCGGCAGCCCTGTTCGGCCTGATGCACGCGGGGAATCCCGGCGCCACGACCTTCAGCAGCGTGGCCATCGCGATCGAGGCCGGCGGCATGCTGGCCTGCGCCTACATCTGGAGCCGGAGCCTTTGGCCGCCGATCGGCATCCACCTGGCCTGGAACTTCACCCAGGGCGGCCTCTTCAGCCAGCCGATCTCCGGGCAGGCCGCGACCGGCCTCCTGAACTTTCCTCTGTCGCCGATGGCGAACCCCTTGATCACCGGCGGCGCCTTCGGCCCGGAGGCCTCCGTCGTTTCGCTGGCCGTGTGCGTCAGCCTGGGCGCGGTGTTCCTGGTCCTCGCCATCCGCGCGGGACGCTGGCGGCCGCTCAGCTTCCGGCTGCTGCTCGACTAGACGCCGGCGCCGCCCGAGCCGGTCGCCCTAGGGCGCGGACGCCAGGTAGGCGTTCGGGTCTTTCAGGAAATCACGGAAGTCAGCCACGCAGGCCAACCAGGCGGTGATCTGGCTCTTCATCCGATCACGGCTATCCTCGGCGAACAGCAGGGTCGAATAGACCACATGCGGCTTGCTCTGCCGGTCCTCATAGCCGCGGCACATCGCTGAGCTCTGGTTGTAGGCGTTGAGCTGGGCGAAGGACGGCCCCGCCTGGTCGACCAGGTTGTCGAACAGCACCGCCTTGCAGCCACGGCCCTGGGGACTGCAGCCGGCGTACTGGGCGGAAAAGGTGGCCGCCGTCGAGGCCACCGTCACCATCGTCGTCCCATCCTCCCGGCGCACAACCTGGGTCTTGGCGCCGGCGCTGGAGAGCAGCGCCGCCAGGCTTGCCGGATCACGGGCGTCGAACTCGGCTTCTGCGGCCTTGGCGGCGGGCGCGGCGGGCGCGGGCGCCTTGGGCGCAGCGGCGGCCTTGGCGGGCGCCGGCGCGGGAGCGGCGGCGGCGGCGGGCCCCAGGGCCAGCACGGCGGCGATCGTCAGGAGGGAGATCTTCCACAACATGGCCGAGCGCTAGCAGACCTGACCGGCCGGCGCGAGCTTGGCCGTGCGGCATGGGTTTCCGTGGCGTCCGGACCCGCGCCGTTCTAGGCTCCGCGGCAAAACCGGGGAGGGTTTCATGATCGTGGCCGTGGGCGTCGTTGTCGTCCTGCTGTTGGCGCTTGTGGTGGCGCTGGGGGCGATCAAGATCGTGCCGCAAGGCCGCGAATACACGGTCGAGCGGTTCGGCCGCTACACCCGCACGCTCAAGCCCGGCATCAGCTTCCTGACCCCCTTCGTCGAAGGCATCGGCCAGAAGATCAACCTGATGGAGGAGGTGCTGGAGGTCCCGCAGCAGGAGGTGATCACCAAGGACAACGTCACCGTCCAGGTGGACGCCATCGTCTTCATCCAGGTGATGGACGCCGCGGCCGCCGCCTACCGGGTGACCAACCTGCACTTCGCCATCACCCAGCTGACCATGACCAACCTGCGCACCGTGGTCGGCAACATGGAGCTGGACGAGGTGCTTTCGCAGCGCGACCACATCAACTCGCGGCTGCTGGAGGTCATCGACGCGGCGACCAACCCCTGGGGCGTCAAGGTGGCGCGCATCGAGATCAAGGACCTGCAGCCGCCGCCGGACATCACCAACGCCATGGCCCGCCAGATGAAGGCCGAGCGCGAGCGGCGCGCGGTGATCACCGAGGCCGACGGCGAGAAATCCGCCGCCATCGCCCGCGCCGAGGGCTCCAAGCAGTCGGCCATCCTGGAGGCCGAGGGCCGCAAGGAGGCCGCCTTCCGCGACGCCGAGGCGCGGGAACGCTCCGCCCAGGCCGAGGCCAAGGCCACCGAGATGGTCTCCACCGCCATCGCCCAGGGCGACGTCAACGCCATCAACTACTTCATCGCCCAGAAGTACGTGGAGGCCTTCGGCAAGCTGGCCGAAAGCCCGCAGCAGCGCACGGTGATCGTGCCCGCCGACATGGCCTCGCTGGTGGGCTCCATCGCCGGCATCGGCGAGCTGGTGAGGACCGCCCAGGCCGAGCAGCCGCCGGTCCCGCCGCAGCGGCCCCGTGCGCCGCCGGCCCCGCCGCCGCCGCGGGGCGGCCCGGCCGTGCCGCCCACCGTCCCGCCGAGAGCAGGCTGAGCCATGGCGGACCCGATGAGCCTCTATCTGGCGCATCCCCTGTGGACCTGGCTCGCGGTCGGGGCCCTGTTCCTGGCGGTGGAGGTGATGACCGGCTCGAGCTGGCTCTTGTGGCCGGCGGGCTCGGCGGCGGTCACGGCCTTCCTGGCCAAGTACGCGGGCCTCAGCCCCAGCGAGGCGGCCCTGGTCTTCGCGCTGCTCACCATTTCCTCGGCGCTGCTGGCCCGGCGCTATCTGCCGAAGTCCTGGCTGCGCCGCACCGGCCAGGACATCAACGACACCACGGCCCGCCTGGTGGGCCGCCAGGGCCGTGCGGTCACCGCCTTCGCCGCCCGCTCCGGCCGGGTGTTCGTCGATGGCAAGGAATGGCCGGCGGAGCTGGAGGATGGCGAGGCCCTGGCCGCCGGCGCGCGCGTCGAAGTGACCGGGGTCGCGGGCGCGCACCTGACGGTCCGCGGCGCCTGAACCTTGGGCCCTTCCGCCCGCGGAGCGTCAACCGGTGTTCGCTAAATCCTTGGAAGTTCGCCGAACTTCGCCCTCATTACGCCCTCATCTTGACCCCCGGGAGGTTCATGGCGCTTATGTGCGCCGAACGGGCGGAATGCCCCCATGGAACGTCCAGGAGAAGCTGAAGTCATGAGGCCAATGAGATTGGGGCTGCTGGCCGCCCTCATCGTCGCGGTGATGGCGCCTGTCACCGCCATGGCGGCCGCGAAGGCCCCCACCGTCGACGCCGACTCGCGCAAGGCCGGCATGGCCGCCGCTCCAGCCATCGTCCAGGCCGCCGGCGTAAGCTGCCAGGTCTCCGACGCGCGTCTGGCCGGCAAGTCGCCGCCCGACAAGAAGACCGGCTCGCTCGGCGCCACCGTCTATGAGGTCGCCTGCGGCTCCACGGGCATCGGCTTCCTGATCCAGGCGCCGGCCACCGGCGCGCCGACCATCTTCAGCTGCCTGGTGGCCAACTATCCGGCCGACATGGGCACGCCGCCCAATCCCTGCATCCTGCCGGACAACCAGAACCTGAAGGGCGGCATCGCGGCCCTGGCCACCAAGGCCAAGGTGCCCTGCGCGCCGGACAAGGTCCGCGGCATCGGCCAGACCGCCACCAACACCGTGATCGAGATGTCGTGCCCCAGCGGCTCCGGCTACATCGTCCTGGCCGCGGCGCCCCTCGATCTGACCAAAGACGCCACGTCGATGAACTGCCTGGCGTATGACGCGGCCAACTCCAACGTGAAGTGCATGTTGAGCCAGCCGGCCCAGCGCGTCGCTGTCGCGGACAAGATCGCCTCCCAGGCCCAGCCCAACTGCACGGTCAAGGACCGCCGCTTCGTCGGCCTGCTCACCGACGGCACCGAGGGCTACGAGTTCGCCTGCAACGACGGCAAGGGCTACATCGTCAAGGTGAACAGCCAGGGCGCGGTCGCCGAGACGCTGGATTGCGCCAAGCTCTCGGGCAGCAGCTGCACGCTGACCGACACCCGCGCGGCCACCGCCGAACAGGCCGGCCTCTACACCAAGCTGGCCAAGAACGCCGGCTCCAACTGCACCGTCAGCCGCTATGCGATCTTCCCGGCGCAGGGCGACAAGGAAGTGGTGGAACTGGTCTGCTCCGACGGCAACGGCGCCATCGGCATGTTCCCGGCCACCGGCAAGGGCGCGGTCCTCGACTGCGGCCACGCCCTGATCGCCGGCTACCGCTGCACGCTCGGCAAGGCCGATCTGGAAGGCCTGACCGCCGACCTGAAGAAACTCGACAAGAAGGACTGCACGGTCTCTTCGACCGGCTCGCCGCTGAAGGCGCCGGACGGCTCGATCCGGCTGGAAGTGGCCTGCGCCGACGGCCTGCCGGGCTACATGATGACCTTCGCCGACCCGACGGCGCCGGCGAAGGAAGCCACCGGCTGCGCCTTCGTGGGCACCTGCGTCCTGCCGACGAACAAGAAGAAGGGCTAAGGCCCGGGCTTCATGGCTGACCGATCAGGCCCGCGGGGTTCGCACCCCGCGGGCCTCTTCATGTCCGGCTAGATCACCGCCTCGATGAAGGTCGGGCCGGTCTGGGCCATGGCGGCGGCGAAGGCGGCCTCGAAGGCTTCGGCGGTCTCGCAGCGGACCGCCGGCACGCCCATGCCCTGGGCCAGCGCGACGAAGTCGGTGCGGGGATCGCCGAGGTCCAGCAGCTTCTTCGCCGAGGGTCCGGCCTCGCCGGCGCCGGTCCGCTGCATCTCCACATTGAGGATGCGGTAGGTGTAGTTGGCGAACACCACGACGGTCACGTCGAGGCTCTCGCGCGCCATCGTCCAGAGCGACTGGATCGTGTACATCGCCGCCCCGTCGCCGTTCAGCGAGATCACCTTGCGGTCGGGCGCGGCCACCGCGGCGCCGATGGCCAGCGGCAGGCCCGCCCCGATCGCCCCGCCGGTCAGCGCCAGCACCTCGTGCGGCCGCGCCGTGGCCGCGGCGGCGGCGACGCCCGCGCCGGAGGTGACCGAGTCGTCGCAGACGATCGCGTCTTCCGGCATGTGGCGGGCAATGGCGGCGCCGGCCGCATAGGCGTTGAGCTTCCCGGCCTGCGCGGCGTCAGGCAGCTTCAGCGGCTGGACCGGGCCATGGGTGGGCGCGTTCAGGGCGTCGGCCAGGGCGGTCAGGCCCACGATGGCGTCCTCCGACCGCGCCGCCAGGGTCAGGGTCTCGCAGCCCTCGGGCGCGAGCACGCTGGGCCGGTTCGGATAGGCGAAGAAGGCGACGGGCAGGGTCGTGCCCACGAAGACCATCAGGTCGACGCCCTCCAGCTCGGCCAGGGCCATCTCGCCGAAGTACTGCATCCGCTTGGGCGCGAAGACGCCGGCGCCGCGCGAAGTGCGGGCGATGAAGGTGTCGCTGTAGACGGTGACCTCGGCGGCCTGCAGGCGCGCCGCCTCGGCCAGGCCCTCGGCGAGGCAGGCCTGGCCGCCGATCAGGACGACCGGCTTCTTGGCGGCGCGGATCGCGCGGGCGGCGGCCTCGACCGCGTCGCCCGAGGGCGCGGGACGCACCGGCTTCTGGGCGATCACCGGCCGGCCCTCGGTCTCCAGCCAGGCGGAGTCCGCCGGCAGGATCAGGCTGACCGGGCCGCCCGGCGGGCCGAAGCTGGCGGCGACCGCCTCGGCGGCCAGGCCGGCCACGGCGTCGGGGCTGTCGGCGGACTTCACCCACAGCGAGTTGGGCGCGACGATCGCCGGGATGTCGGAGTTCAGCGGCGCGTCGTACTGGCGGTGATAGGTGGCGTGGTCGCCGATCACATTGACGATCGGGGTGAAGGCGCGGCGCGCATTGTGCAGGTTGGCCAGGCCGTTGCCGTAGCCCGGGCCCAGGTGCAGCAGGGTGCAGGCCGGCCCGCCGGCGATGCGGCCATAGCCGTCCGCCGCCCCGGTCGCCACGCCCTCGAACAGGCAGAGCACCGGGCGCATCTTCGGACTGCGGTCCAGGGCGGCGACGAACTGCATCTCGCTGGTGCCGGGGTTGGCGAAGCAGGCGGTCACCTCATTGGCGACCAGGGTCGAGAGCAGGGCGTCGGCGCCGTTCATGGAAACACCATCACGTCTGGAGGAGGTGGATCGGCGAACAGGCGCTGGATGGCGTCCGCCCGCCGCTGGCGCGCCAGCGCCTGGGCGATGTAGCCCTTGTCGGTGATCTCGCCGCTGACCGGGTCCGGCGCGTCGGGCAGGACCAGCGCGCGGGCCACCCGTCCGCCGGAGCCGCGGGCCCGGCCGTTGAACGCCTCCAGCCCCTGGCGGGCCGCGGCGGCGACGTCGCCGGCCGGCAGGCGCGGGTTCGGATAGAGCAGCAGGCCCACGGCCTCCTGGCCCTCGCCGCAGACCACCGCGTCGGTCACCGCCCCGCCGATCGCCGAGACCGCGCCGATGCGCAGGTCGCCGACGCCCACGAAGGTGCCGCTGGCCAGCTTGAAGTTCTCCGACAGCCGCCCGTCGAACACCATGCCCTGGGCGGGATCGTCCGGCTCCACGAAGCGCGCGGCGTCGCCCAGGATGTAGAAGCCCTCGTCGTCGAAGGCCTCCGCCGAACGCTCGGGAAGGCCCAGGTAGCCGCGGGTGATCTGCGGCCCCTTCACCCGGAAGTCGAGCTTGCCGGCCATGGGGACCAGCCGCACCGAGGTCCCCGGCACCGGCAGGCCGATCAGGCCCATGCGCCCGTTCGGCCAATGGACGTTGCAGGCCGTGGGGCCGGTTTCGGTGGCGCCATAGCCGGAGGCGAAGCTGATCTTCTCGCCGACCGTGCGGAGGGCCACGGCCTGGATGCGGTCGGCCACCGCCTGCCCCAGCGCCGCGCCGCCGTACTGCAGCACCCGCACGCGCTCGAAGAACCGCCGCGCCAGCGCCGGGTCGGCCTCCAGCTCGTCGACGAACAGCATCCAGCCGGCCGGCACCATGTTGTGATAGGTGGGCGAGACCTCGCGCAGGTTGCGCACCGTCTCGCCGAAGCGGTGGGCGGTGGGCTGGCCGTGGTCGATGTAGAGCGTCCCGCCCCGGTGCAGGCTCATGTGCAGGATGGAGTTGGCGCCCAGGCTGTGGCTCCAGGGCGCGGAATTCACCATCACCGGCGGGTCGGGATCGTCATAGCAGGCGTCGATCTGCGCCGAGTTCAGGCTGACGTTGGCGTGGCTGCAGATCACCGCCTTGGGATGGCCCGTGGAGCCGGAGGTCAGCAGGTACTTGGCGTGGTCCCCAGGCGTCGCCGTGGCCTCGGCGGCGGGACCGGCCAGGAGCTCAGCGAAGGCGATGTCGCCGGGACGCGCGGCGCCGGAGGCCACCACCGGCAGGCCGGCCAGGGCGGGCGCGGCCAGGCCGTCGGCGAACCGGCCGGGATCCTCGGTGTAGACCGCCGCCGGCCGCAGCACCTCGCAGGCGCGGGCCAGCCGTTCGAGGTTCGCACCCTTCAGGCCGTACTGCGGCGAGACCGGCGCCACGGGCATGCCCTGACTCATGGCCGCGTAGGCGATCAGCGCGTGCTCGATGCCGTTGTGCGCCAGGATCAGCAGCGGCCGGTCGCTGGTGAGGCCGCGGGCGCGCAAGGCCCCGGCGATGGCGCGGACCTGCTCGTGGGCCTCGGCGAAGGTCATTGTGCGCCAGCCTTCGCCGGAACGCTCGGCCAGCCAGACGCGGGACGGCGCGGCGTGGCCCCAGTGCGCCAGGGCCGCGGTCATCGTCTGGAAGCGGGTGGAATAGGGCGTGGGGTTGCCCAGCACGATCTCGCCGCCCGCGCGGCGTTCGATCTCCAGCCGGCGCGGCGCATAGCGCGGGTCGCGGAACGGGGCGGTGGCGAGCGAGGTCTCGGCGTCCATCGAGGAGCCTTATTCCAAGCGCCGGCCCGCTTGGGAAGCTCCGTGGGAAAGGCTCAGTGGGAAAGCGCGCCCAGCCGCCGGGCCAGGAACAGGCGCTCGGCGGGCGCCGGATGCAGCTTGAGGGCCGCGCGCAGGGCCTCGGCGGCTTCGGCGTCGCGGCCGGCCTTGCCGTAGAGGCCGGCGCGGGCGGCCTGGTAGGGCAGCCAGCCGGCGAGGCGCTCCGCATCGGCGATCCCGGCCACCTCGGCGAGCGCGGCCAGGCCCGCCTCCGGCCCGACCGCCTCGCCCAGGGCCACGGCGCGGTTCACCTGCGCCACCGCCGAGGGCCGCACCATGAGCAGCACGTCGTAGAGCGCCACCACGTCGCCCCAGGCGGTGACGCCGGTCTCCATCCGCGCGGCGTGGGTGGCGTGGATCGCCGCCATCAGCTGGTAGGGGCCGCTGCGGCCCAGCGTGGCGGCGCGGCGCATCAGGGCGGCGGCCTCGCCGATCAGGCGGCGGTCCCAGACGCCCACGTCCTGCTCCGACAGCGGGATCATGGCGCCGCCGTCGTCCAGCCGCGCAGGCCGCCGCGCCTCGGTGAGCCGGACCAAGGCGGCCAGGCCCAGCACCTCCGGCTCCTGCGGCAGCAGGTCGGCCAGCAGGCCGGTGAGGCGCAGGGCCTCGCCCGCCATGTCGGCGGCGTCCGCGGCGCCAGCGGCGTCCTCATAGGCCTGGGCGTAGGCGATCTCGAGCGTCGTCAGCACCGCCTCCAGACGCTCTCCCCAACTGTCGGGCTCGGGGATCTCGAAGCGGATCGCCGCCTGGCGGATCTTGCGCTTGGCCCGGGTCAGCCGCTGCAGCATGGCGCTCTCGCTGGTCAGCCACGCCCGGGCGATCCGCGCCACCGACAGACCGCAGAGGGTGCGCAGCGTCAGCGCGATCCGCGCCTCGGGCGCCAGCGCCGGATGGCAACAGACGAAGATCAGCCGCAGCCGCTCGTCCGGGATCGGCTCGAACGCCGCCATCAGGAGGGTCTCCGGATCGGGCTCGGGCTCGGGAACGTCGAACACCGCAGCCTGGCGCACCGTCGCGCGCCGGCCAAGGTCGAAGGCTCGCCTGCGGCCCACCGCGTAGAGCCAGGCGGCGGGGTCGCGCGGCGGCCCGTCGCGGCTCCAGGTCTCCACGGCCCGCAGGCTCGCGAAGGCGAAAGCCTCCTCGGCCCGGTCGAGGTCGCGGAAGCGCATGGCGAGCGCGGCGCGGATGCGGTCGCCCGCGCGCCGCACCGCCTCGTCCAGGATGCGCTCGGCGTCCCCACTCATGGGATCACATCGTGTGGATCGGGCGGACTTCGACGGCGTAGTTCGGGCCGCCGGGGATCTTCTTGGCCCAGCCGATGGCGGCGTCCAGGTCCGGCGCCTCCACCAGGTAGTAGCCGGCCAGCTGTTCGCGGGTCTCGGCGTAGGGGCCGTCGTGCAGGCTCTGCACGCCGCCCTGGGTGCGCACGGTGGTGGCGGTCTCGGTGGGCTTCAGCCGGTTGCCGCCGACCATGGCGCCCTTCTCCTGCATCTCGGCGGCCAGGCGCATGTGGCTGGCGCTGATCTCCTGCAGGACGGCCGGATCGGTCCTGGTGTCCGGGGCCCAGATGGTCTCGTCGGAATAGATGATCAGCAGGTATTGCATGGCGAAAGGTCTCCGTTGGGGCCAGCTTGGCCGACGCGAAGGGCCGCGTCACCGAAGAGACGCGCGGCCCGCCGCGGATTCGACAGGCCGCCGCGCATTCCGCACGCCCCTAGTGGACGATCAGCGCGCGCACCTCGACCTTGCCGCCCTCGGGCATCGGGACGCGCTGGGCGATCTCCAGCGCCTCGTCGTCCGAGGCCGCCTCGATCAGGTAGAAGCCGCCCAGCTCCTCGCGGGTTTCGGCGAACGGGCCGTCGTGGACCGACCTGCGGCCGCTGCGCATGGTGACGGTCCGGGCGGTCTCGACGCCGCGCAGGCCCGCGCCCGCCTTCTGGACGCCCTTGGCGCGCAGTTCGTCGGCCAGGGCCAGGTGTCCGCTCACGATATCGGCCAGCAGGGCCTCGCCGGCCGGCCCCTCGTAGGCCCCGGCCGGTTCGTAGATCAGCAGCATGTATTGCATGTCGGTCCCCTTGCGCTTTCTCAAAGCTTCGCCGACGCGGAAGGTCGCGTCACCGGGGAGACGGGCGACGGCCGGCCCCATCGACATTCGCGCGCTATTTTTCCGGCGTGGCCTCCAGCAGCCGGCGCAGGTCGGCGATGGCGTAGGCGGCGGGCGAGCGGCGCTGGCGCCAGACCAAGAGGCCCACCGCGCCCAAGGTCGCGGCGATGAAGGCCAGCGGCCCGAACAGCCAGGCCGCGGCGGCGAGCGCGAAATAGTAGCCGCGGACGCCTGAGTTCACGGAATGCAGGGCGGGGTTCAGTAGGCGCCCGGCGATGTCGCCGAAGGCGTGGTGCGTGGCGTCGTCCGCCGCCTCCGGCGTCGCCCCGACGGCGGCGAGCACATAGTTGAGCTGGCGGATGCCCCAGATGAAGTCCAGCAGGCCGCGCGCCAGGGTCACCAACACCAGGGCCAGCTGCGCCTCGAACAGCACTCGCGAGGAGGTCTTGACCACCATCAGGCTGGAGACGTTGCGGAAGCTCGCCTGGCCGCCGAACAGCACGCCGGCGGTGGCGGCGATCAGGATCAGGTTGGACGAGGCGAAGAAGGACGATGAGCTCAGGGTCTGGGCCAGCAGCTGGGCGTCCATGAAGCGGCCCTGGCGCTTGGCCATATTGCGCATCCAGGCGCTGCGCACCACGGCCAGGTCGGTGTTGATCACCGCCCCGCCGCGCCGGCCCATCAGGTCGAGCAGCGGCTGGTAGAACAGCCAGCAGACCGCGAACAGGCCGAGCGCCGCAGCGTTCAGCGGACTGAGATAGAGCGGACCCAGATCAATCATCGGCGAGCAGGCTGGTCTTGTTGGTGTTGCGCAGGCGGGCGGCGGTGGCCGCGCCCACCAGCATGACGGCGCCCACGTAGAGGTAGAACCGGCTTTCCACGTGCGCCTGTTTCAGCCACTCGGCGACGTACTCAGCCGTGCCGCCGAAGGTGGCGTTGGCCAGCGCATAGGGCAGGGAGACGCCGATGGCGCGGATGTGCGGCGGGAAGAACTCGGCCTTCAGGACCGCGTTCACCGCCGAATAGCCGGAGTGGCAGAGCGCCAGGATCATGATCAGGCCGAAGGCTGCGGCCGGGGCCTGGGCGTGGGCGATGGCGCTCATCACCGGATAGGTGGCGAGCCCGCCCAGCGCCAGGCCGGCCGCCATGGTGGTCCGCCGCCCGACCTGGTCGGACAGCCAGCCGACCGCCGGCTGGATCAGCATGTAGGTCAGGAGCACCGCGGCGATGACCGCCGTGCCCACGTCCTTGGAGAAATGCGCCGTATTGACCAGGAACTTCTGCATGTAGGTCGTGTAGGCATAGAAGGAGAGCGAGCCTGCCGCGGTCAGCACGAAGATGATCGCGACTTCCTTGGGGTGCTCGCGCACCAGGTCGAGGGTGCGGCCGCGCCGGCCCTTGTCCACGTCCTCGGTGAGGTAGGCCCGGGTCTCGTCCAGGCCCGTGCGGATCCAGAACACCACGATGGCCAGGAGGCCGCCGATGGCGAAGGGGGTGCGCCAGCCCCAGGCCTCCAGCGCGGCCTTCGAAAGGGTGTGCTGCAGCACCACGACCACCAGCAGGGCCGCGACCTGGCCGCCGATCAGGCTGGTGTACTGGAAGGACGACCAGAAGCCGCGCCGGGCCTTGCCGGCCATCTCCGACATGTAGGTGGCGCTCGCGCCGTACTCGCCGCCCAGCGACAGGCCCTGCACCAGCCGTGCGGCCAGCAGGCCGAACTGGGCGAAGACCCCGATCTGGGCGTAGGTCGGCAGGACGGCGATGGCGAAGGAGCCGGCGCTCATGGCCGCCACCGACAGGGTCAGCGCCGCGCGGCGTCCCGCCCGGTCGGCGAAGACCCCCATCAGCCAGGCGCCCACCGGCCGGGCGATGAAGCCCGCGGCGAAGACAGCGGCGGTCTGCAGCTGCTGGGCGGTCGCATCGCCCTTGGGGAAGAACAGGGCGGCGAAATAGAGGCTGGTCGAGGAATAGGCGAACCAGTCGTACCACTCGACGAGGTTGCCGGCCGAGCCGCCGAAGATCGCCTTCACGCGCCGGCCCAGCGGCATGCGAGAAAGCGCGCCTTCGTCCGCCGCCGTCGTCTCGCCGCTCGCCATCACATCCCCCCGCGTCGCGGGGTGATGCTAGGCGAATTTCAAGCCAGCGCTATATGCGGCCGAGCAGGACCAGGACGATGATGATCACCAGGATCAGGCCCAGGCCGCCGCTCGGGAAGTAACCCCAGCTGCGCGAATAGCCCCAGCTCGGCAGGGCGCCCAGCAGCAGCAGGATCAGGATGATGATCAGGATTAGGCCCACGTCGTTCCTCCATGCCCCGCGACGGCTCACCCAACGGGCGGCCACGGTGGAGGTTCCGGCGTAACGGGTCGGGCGGAAGCTTTCGGGGACGCCTAGTCGGCGGCGTTGGCCGTGTGCAGCACTGCATCGGAGCCGCGCACGTCGAGGGCGTACATCAGCCCGACCCAGCCGCCCTTGACCCGCGGCAGCACCGCCAGGGTCAGCACCGCCAGCGCCGACAGGATGAAGGGCAGGGAGTAGAGCGGGTTGGACCGCCAGACGATGGGGAAGAACAGCATCGGCGCCACCACCAGGTGGCCGACCAGGAGGATGGTCAGATAGGCCGGGCCGTCATCCGCTGGATAGCGGGCGAGATCGGTGTCGCACGCCTCGCAACGGCCGTTGACCTTCAGATAGCGCCAGAACAACGGGCCCTTGCCGCAGGCGGGGCAATGGCCGGCGACCCCTCGGAAAACCGAGCGCCGAAGCGGGTGAGCGATCTCTGCCATGGCCGAGATATGGGCCTAAGGACGGCATAAGAAAAGGTGGCGTGGTCCATCCGCCGCGCCTTGAGCCGGCGACATTTTCGCGCGGCGTTTGTGAGTTTATGGCCGGCTCGCGGCCGCAGCCGGCCCGGAGGAAGCCAAGCCTCAGTGCTTGGCGTCGTCGGCGGTCTGGGTGACGGCGTGGCCCGCGGCCGAGACGTCCTTGCCGACGCCCGCGACGGTGTTGCAGCTGGCCACCAGCAGGGCGGACGCGGCGGCGACGAGAACGATCAGTTTGCGCATCAAAGTTTCCCCCTTCGGCAGGCCTTAGCCATGTCCACGATGGCGGCCCGACAGTCAAGCTCGTGCGCCTGTCAGGGGCGCCGGAAAGGCGTAGGCTGCCCGCATGTCGCCCAGCGCCGCCGCCCATCTCGCCCAGGCTGTCTTGGCGGCCCATCTGGCGGTGATCGTCTTCAACGTCGCGGGCCTTATCGCTATCCCGCTAGGCGCGGCGCTCCATTGGCGCTGGGTGCGGGTGCGTTGGTGGCGGATGCTGCACCTGGCGAGCTGGGCCCTGGTGGCCCTGCAGGCCGCGCTCGGCCGCGCCTGCTTCCTGACGATCTGGCAGGACCAGCTCACCGGCGCGCAGGGTGAGCCGCCGCTGATCGAGCGCTGGGTGGAGCGCGCCGTCTACTGGCCCCTGCCGATCTGGGCGTTCGCGGCGATCTACCTCGCGCTGTTCGTGACGGTCGTGGCGCTGTGGTGGATCGCGCCGCCTAATCCGCGTCCATCTTCAGCGCTGCGATGAACGCTTCCTGCGGGATCTCGACCTTGCCGAACTGGCGCATGCGCTTCTTGCCGGCCTTCTGCTTGTCGAGCAGCTTGCGCTTGCGGCTCATGTCGCCGCCGTAGCACTTGGCGGTGACGTCCTTGCGCAGGGCGCGGACCGTCTCGCGCGCGATGATCCGGCCGCCGATCGCCGCCTGGATCGGGATCTGGAACATGTGCGGGCTGATCAGATCCTTCATCTTCTCGACCATGCCGCGGCCGCGGGCCTCGGCGCGGTCGGCGTGGACCAGCATGGAGAGCGCGTCGACCGGCTCGGAATTCACCAGGATCGACATCTTCACCAGGTTGCCGACCCGATAGTCCTCGATGGCGTAGTCGAAGGAGGCGTAGCCCTTGGAGACGCTCTTCAGACGGTCGTAGAAGTCGAACACCACCTCGTTCAGCGGCAGGTCGTAGACCACCAGCGCGCGGGAGCCGACGTAGCTGAGCTCGCGCTGCGACCCGCGGCGGTCCTGGCAGAGCTTGATGACGCTGCCCAGGTACTCGTCCGGGGTCAGGATGGTGGCCTTGATCCAGGGCTCGGCGATGGTGGCGATCTTCACCGGATCGGGCATGTCGGCGGGATTGTGCAGCTCGACTTCCGTGCCGTCGGTGAGGCCGATCTTGTAGATCACGCTGGGCGCGGTCGCGATCAGGTCGAGGTCGAACTCGCGGCTTAGGCGCTCCTGGATGATCTCCAGGTGCAAGAGGCCCAGGAACCCACAGCGGAAGCCGAAGCCCAGGGCCGCGCTGGTCTCCATCTCATAGGTGAAGGAGGCGTCGTTCAGGCGCAGGCGCCCGATGGCGGCGCGCAGGTCCTCGAAGTCGGCGGCGTCCACGGGGAACAGGCCGCAGAAGACCACCGGCTGCACCTCACGGAAGCCGGGCAGGGCCTCGGCGGCCGGGCGGCGCTCGTCGGTGATGGTGTCGCCGACCGCGGCGTGGGCCACTTCCTTGATCTGGGCGGTGATGAAGCCGATCTCGCCCGGGCCCAGGCTCTCCACCTCGGTGCGCTTGGGGTTGAAGACCCCGATGCGGTCGATCAGGTGCGTCGAGCCCTGCTGCATCATCTTCACGCGCTGGCCGGACTGCAGGGTCCCGTCGATGACCCGGACCAGCACGATCACGCCCAGGTAGGCGTCGTACCAGGCGTCGACCAGCAGCGCCTTCAGCGGCGCGGCGGCGTCGCCCTTCGGCGCGGGCAGGCGGTGGACGATGGCCTCCAGCACCTCGTGGATGCCCTGGCCGGTCTTGGCCGAGGTCAGCACCGCGTCGGAGGCGTCGAGGCCGATCACGTCCTCGATCTGCTGGCGCACCCGGTCGGGTTCGGCGGCCGGCAGGTCGATCTTGTTCAGAACCGGTACGATCTCGTGGTTGTTGTCGATAGCCTGGTAGACGTTGGCCAGGGTCTGGGCCTCGACCCCCTGGCTCGCGTCCACCACCAGGATCGAGCCCTCGCAGGCGGCTAGGCTGCGGCTGACCTCGTAGGCGAAGTCCACGTGCCCGGGCGTGTCCATCAGGTTCAGGATGTAGGTCTCGCCGTTGTCGGCCTTGTAGGTCAGGCGGACGGTCTGGGCCTTGATGGTGATCCCGCGCTCGCGCTCGATCTCCATGTTGTCGAGCACCTGCTCGGTCATCTCGCGCTGGGTCAGCGCGCCTGTCTCCTGGATCAGCCGGTCCGACAGGGTCGACTTGCCGTGGTCGATGTGGGCGACGATGGAGAAATTGCGGATGTGATCGAGGGCGGTGCTCATGTCGCGGCTGCGTCTAGCACATTCGCGTGTGATCGCGAGGCGCCACGCTGCGGCGCAAACACGGTTAATCCACCGTTAAGCCGACACATTCCATTCAGACTCTGGGCCGGGCTGAAACTCGAGGACTACGGAGGACTTTGCGCCCATGGATCGTCGGACCCTTATCGTTTCGGGCTTGATCACCCTGGGCGCCGCCGGAGCCGCGCGCGCTCAGCAACAGCTACCGCAGGCGCAGCCGCGCGACGCCTACGCGCCGCCGCCCCAGGCGCCGCCGCCGCCGAACTCGACCCCGAGCTATCCGACCGCCGGCCCTTCGGGCCAGGTCCCCGCGCAGCAGCAGACCTATTCCGAGGACGAGATCGTCCACGGCGTGTCCGACTTCCTGGGCGTCACCGCCGAATCCGCTGGCGGAGCGGTGGAGCGCATCTTCAAGAGCAACGGCCGGCCCACCGCCTATATCGCGGGCGAAGAGGGCTCCGGCGCCATCGCGGTCGGCCTGCGCTACGGCCGCGGCCTGCTCTACATGAAGGGCCGCCAGCCGATGGAGGTCTTCTGGCAGGGCCCGTCGGTGGGCTGGGACTTCGGCGGCAACGCCAGCCGGGTGTTCACCCTGTGCTATTCGCTGGAGGATCCGCGCGACATCTACCAGCGCTTCCCGGGCGTCGACGGCTCAGCCTATTTCATCGGCGGCCTGGGCGTGAACTATCAGCGCGCCGAGTCGATCACGCTCGCGCCTATCCGCGCCGGCGTCGGCTTCCGCCTGGGCGCCAGTGTCGGCTACCTGGCCTACACCCGCCGCCGCAGCCTGATCCCGTTCTAGGGATCAGGAGCGCAGCTTCGCGCCCACGGCCTTTTCCGCCGCGGCGACGATGCGGGCCGACAGCGCCTCGATCTCCGGGTCGGTCAGGGTCTTTTCCGTCGGCTGGACGGTGACCTCGACGGCGACGGACTTCTGGCCCTCCGGCACGCCCTTGCCCTGGTAGACGTCGAAGACGCGGGCGTCGGCGATCAGGGCCTTGTCCGCGCCCAGGATGGGCCGCACCAGCTCGCCGGCCGGCGTCGCCTGATCCACGAGGAAGGCGAAGTCGCGGGTCAGCGGCATCAGCGGCGAAAGCTGAAGCGCCGGCTTGGTCTTGGTGGGCTTCTTCTTGGGCTCGGGGATGGCGCCGAGGTCGAGCTCGAAGGCCAGCATCGGGCCTTCGGCGTCGAGCGCCTTGAGCACGGCCGGGTGCAGCTCGCCGAACTCGGCGACCACGACCTTGGGCCCGAGCTGCAGGCGGGCCGAGCGGCCGGGATGCCACCAGGTGGGCGCGTGCCCCTGGGCGATCTGCAGATTGGGCGCGCCCATCTCGTCCAGCAGGGCCATCAGGTCGGCCTTCAGCGCGAACAGCGGGTCACCGCCGGCTCCGGCCCAGCTGCGCGAGGGGTGCGGCGCGGTCAGGCCGGCCACGATGGTGCGCTGGTCGCCCGGCTGGTCGCCGTCGAACACCGGCCCGACCTCGAACAGGGCCGCGTCGGCGAAGCCCTGGCGGGCGTTGCGGGCCGCGGCCTCGATCAGGTTGGGCAGGATCGAGGGGCGCATGCAGTCGAGGTCCGAGGCGATCGGATTGCTCAGCACGAGCTTCGGATCGCCGCCGCCGAACAGCCTGGCCCAGGCGGCGCGCATGAAGCTCCAGGTCACCGCTTCGGCGTAGCCACGCGCGGCCATGGCGCGCCGGGCGTTGCGCATGCGGGTCTGGCGCACGGTGAGCACACCGCCCGCTGCGCGGGACGTTTCCGGCAGGGGCGTGGCGGGCAGTGCGCCGAAGCCCTCGATGCGCGCCACTTCCTCGACGAGGTCGGCCTTGCCGTCGACGTCGCGCCGCCAGGTCGGCGGGGTGACCATCTCGCCGCGCACGGCGAAGCCCAGGGCGGTCAGGATGGCGTCGATGCGCGCGCTGGGCACGTCCAGGCCGGAGAGCTTGCGCACATAGGCGTGGTCGAACGCGAAGGCGGCCGGCGGCGCGGGCGGGGCGCCCGCGACGCGGACCTCGCAGGCCTCCCCGCCGCAGAGGTCCAGGATCAGCCTGGTCGCCAGCTCCAGGCCCTCGACCACGAAGCCGGGATCGACGCCACGGGCGAAGCGGTACTGGGCGTCGGAGGTGATGCCGAGCGTGCGGCCCGTCTGGGCCGTGCGGATCGGGTCGAACCAGGCGCTTTCCACGAAGACGTCGGTGGTCGCCTCGCTGACCTTGGTCGACTCCCCGCCCATGACGCCGCCCAGGCCCACCGCGCCGGAGCCGTCGGCGATGACGCAGACCTCAGGGCCGGCTTCGTAGGTCTTGCCGTCCAGGGCTTCCAGGGTCTCGCCGGGCTGGCCGAGCCGGGCCTCGATGAAGCCGCCGGTGAGCTTGCCGGCGTCGTAGACGTGCAGCGGCCGGCAGCGGTCGTAGGACATCAGGTTGGTGATATCGACGAGCGCGCTGATCGGCCGGAGACCCACCGAGATCAGCTTGCGCTGCAGCCAGTCCGGCGAGGGGCCGTTCTTCACGCCTTTGATCAGCCGCCCGGCGAACACCGGGCAGGCGTCGCCGTCCACCCGGATCTCGATGGTCGTCGGGCCCTTGCCGGGCACAGGCGCGACCGACAGGTCCTTCAACGTCCCCAGGCCCGCCGCGGCCAGGTCGCGGGCGATGCCGGCGACGCCCAGCCAGTCGGGCCGGTTGGGCGTCACCTCGAAGTCGATCACCGCCTCCAGGCCGAAGGCCTCGGCCGCCGGCGTGCCGACCGCCAGCGTGTCCGGCAGTTCGACGATGCCGTCGGACTCCTCGGCCACCTCCAGCTCGCGGGCCGAGCAGAGCATGCCGTTGGAGACCACGCCGCGCACCGGCCGCGCCTCCAGCGTGATCCCGCTGCCCGGCACGAAAGCGCCGAGCGGGGCGTAGATGGTGGTCAGGCCGGCCCGGGCGTTGGGCGCGCCACAGACGATCTCCTTGCGCCCGTCGACGGTGTCGACCTGGCAAACCCGCAGGCGGTCGGCGTTCGGATGCTGCACCGCCTCGACCACCTTGGCCACGGAGAAGGCCGCCAGCTTCGCCGCCGGGTTCTCCACATGCTCGACCTCCAAGCCGGCCATGGTCATGGCGTCCACGACCTGATCGGCCGTGGCGTCGGTGGCGAGATGCTCCTTGAGCCAGGAGAGGGTGAACTTCATTTCAGCTCTCCTCAGCTCAGGCCGGTGGCGGGATTCGGCGCGGCGAAGGCCGAGAAGCCGTAGTGCTCCAGCCAGCGGACGTCGCTGGCGAACATGTCGCGCAGGTCGGGCATGCCGTACTTCAGCATCCCCAGCCGATCGATGCCGAAGCCGAAGGCGAAGCCCTGCCAGACGTCGGGATCGAGGCCGCAGTTCCGCAGCACGTTGGGATGCACCATCCCGCAGCCGACGATCTCCATCCAGTCGTCGCCCTGGCCGATCTTCACGTCGCCGCCGGAGCGGTCGCAGCGGACGTCCATCTCGGCGCTAGGCTCGGTGAACGGGAAGTGGTGCGGGCGGAAGCGGGTCTCCACCACCGGCGTCTCGAAGAAGCGCGAGACGAAGGTCTCCAGCGTCCACTTCAGGTGGCCCATGTGGATGGCCCGGTCGATCACCAGGCCCTCCATTTGGTGGAACATCGGCGTGTGGGTGGCGTCGCTGTCCGAGCGGTAGGTGCGGCCCGGCACGACGATGCGGATCGGCGGCGTCTGGCTGGTGGCGATCCAGGACGGCAGCTTGTCGTTCTGGCCCTGCTGCATGGTGCGGATCTGCACGGGGCTGGTGTGGGTGCGCAGCACCTTGCGCTCGCCGCCCGCGTCTTCCGGCAGCCAGAAGGTGTCGTGCATCTCCCGCGCCGGGTGCTTGGGCGGGAAGTTCAGGGCCGTGAAGTTGTGGAAGTCGTCCTCAATGTCGGGGCCTTCCGCCAGGCCGAAGCCCATCTCGGCGAAGATGGCGATCATCTCATCCATCACCTGCATGGTGGGATGCACCCGGCCGCGGCGTTCCGGCGGCGGCGGAAGCGTCAGGTCGACGCGCTCGGCGGCCAGCTTGGCGTCGAGTTCGGCGGCCTCGAGCGCCGCCTTCTTCCCCGCGATGGCCGCGCCGACACGGTCGCGCAGGCCGTTGATCAGCGGCCCCCGCTCGCGGCGCTCGTCCGGGCTCATGGCGCCCAGGGTCTTCAGCAGCTCTGAGATCGAGCCGGCCTTGCCCAGCGCGCCCACGCGCACGGCTTCCAAGGCGGCCACGTCGGGCGCGGCGGCGACGGCGGCGGAAAGCTCCGCTTCGAGTTGGGTCAGATCGGTCATGGTGGTGGGTGTCCTACCCTGCGGTCTTCCTGCGGAGAAGAGGGCAGCAAAAAGCCCTCCGGCGTGTTCGGCCAGAGGGCTTTCAATGCGTGTCGGTCGAGACGACCTTCAGCCTTAAGCCAGCGCGGCGCGAACCTTGTCGGCGATGGCCTTGAAGGCGCTCGGATCGTTGCCCGCGATGTCCGCGAGGACCTTGCGGTCCATTTCGATCCCGGCCAGGTCAAGGCCGTGGATAAATCGGGCGTAGGTCAGGCCCTCGACCCGGGCCGCGGCGTTGATCCGCTGGATCCAGAGCGAGCGGAACTGGCGCTTGCGGACCTTGCGGTCGCGGTAGGCGTACTGTCCGGCCTTATCCACCGCGGCCTTGGCCGTGCGGATCGTGTTCTTACGGCGCCCGTAGAAGCCCTTGGCCTGCTCGAGAACCTTCTTGTGCTTGGCATGGGCGGTGACGCCCCGTTTGACGCGAGCCATCTGTCAGCGCTCCTTAGCTAAGGCCGTAGGGCAGGAAGATCTTGATGATCTTCGCATCGGAGGCGCTCATCACCTTCGTGCCACGGTTCTGACGGATGTACTTGGCGTTGTGCGACAGCAGGCGGTGGCGCTTGCCGGCCACACCCGCCTTGATCTTTCCGGTCGCAGTCAGTTTGAAGCGCTTTTTGGCGCCCGACTTCGTCTTCAGTTTCGGCATTTCACTGCGGAGCCGTGAAGCTCCGTCCTCTGGCGTATTGATGAGCCGCCCTGGCATGCCATGGGCCAGGCCGCTCCGAAGGGAGGGGCTGATACGCGAAAGAGGGGCGGAACGCAAGGTAGGCTAGAAGTGGAACACCGTCAGCCAATCCGATGGTCCGGTCATGTAGCCCTGGTGTACCGTAAGCTCGCGGATAACGGCCCGCATGTGGGCCGCGCCATAGACAATCGCGATCTTCGTCTTCGACTCTGCCGACAGTTGCTCGCGCAATCGATCCACAAGCCGTTCGTCACGAGACTCTAAAATAGCGTGGGTCAGCGCCCCGGTTTCAGGGCTCCAGTCTACGAGTTCCTTCTGGCTGGGCTGAACATCCATCGCGAGATCCTTGGCGATCGTTTCACGCGTGGCGAACCAGCGGCGCTGCAGACCGATCAGCGGCGAAAGTAAGTACACCGCCAAACGCACCCAGAGCTGAACCTTTCGCCACTCGACGGCAAACTCCGCCGCTGAGAGGTCCGCGTGGATGATCGTGGCGTGGCAAGTCCCAGGGTCGGGACTTTTCGGTTGCAAGCTGAGGTCAATCCGCTTTGACGCGAGAAGCCAACGATATGAACGCGTGATACGTGCGCTGATGGGTGATTTCACGCCTTCGACCAGCACGAGGTCATGCGCGAAGGCATCGTCGAAGGCGGCGCGATAGAACTCGGGCTGACCCACGTGGATCATGGGAAAGAGCGTCACCGATGGCTTTCCGCCGGGATGCTGAAACCGCAGTCGCGCGGATCGGACGCCCAGCACTGAACTCTCGATAATCTGCATCGGCCCAGGTCAGGTGAAGCTCTATCCGACTATGGCATAGCTTGTTGGGCTTCGTCCTTCGGACAGACCGGGCCATAGATCTCATGGAGGCCAAGGCTCGCATCTACCGTGAGATTTAGGGTGGGGAAGCATCACCTGATGCTTCCCCACGACACCCAGCGGGTACGGCGTCACCTCGCCGACCCGGAAAGCTCGTGCGGCCGCCCAGGCTCCCGCCCCAGACCGCCGGTGGCCAAGTCCCACAGGCCGCGCAGGAGCAGAAGGACCCCGCTCACCGCCAGGCTGACCACGAAGATGGTGACGATGGGCGCCAACGGCACGGGCGGGCTCTGCGCCAGCATGGCCATGCGCTGGGTGAAGTCGCCGAAGCTGCCGAGGCCCAGCGTGGCCGCGAGCGGCGAAGCGGTGTTGAGCCAGGCGCAGAAGCCAAGCAGCACCGCGCCCCGCGCCGCCTGCAACGCCCCCTGCGGCCG
Source organism: Phenylobacterium sp. (assembly GCF_004799515.1). Lineage (GTDB taxonomy): Bacteria > Pseudomonadota > Alphaproteobacteria > Caulobacterales > Caulobacteraceae > Phenylobacterium. The sequence goes on from NZ_SSMX01000003.1 coordinate 48,440, forward strand.
CCGCGCGCGGGGCCAGGCCAGCAGCAGCGCGCCCTGTACGACGAGGGCGACCAGATAGGCCAGGACCGCCCAGAAGATCACCCCCTTGAAGGCGCTCCAGCGCACCGTGCCCAGGTCGCCGAGGGAGATGTCGAACCGGCGCAGATCGTCGGCGCCGAGGTCGAGGCCCAGGGAGAGGACGCCGGTCCACCAGAGGATCAGCGCCGTCCCGACGACGATCAGCGCCAGGCCGCGGGCTACGGGCGAGGTTTCCCTCAAGGGATGCTGCGGCGGGGGCTCGGGGCGGTCGCGCCGGTGCTGGGCCTGCCGCGCGGCGATCCATTCGCGCAGCGTGCTGGTGTCCCAGGTGGCGATCTCCAGCAGGCGCAGGTCGCGCACGCGCCATCTGTCGAGGTAGTCGATGCGCGCGCCTCGCCGCTCCAGGATCCAGACCGCGCCCGTCACCGCGCCGAGGGACACCAGGACCCCAACCACGCCCGAGCCGATCGCCTGGCCCAGCACCTGCGGGAAGTTCCCGAAGACCACGGTCCGCACGATCACGGCCACGACCGCGGCGGCGATCTGCAGCAGGATCGCGGCCTTGAGGGCGAACAGCCAATAGGGATAGAGCGCCGGCCCCACCACATGCTGCGGCCCCTCGCGGTAGCGGGCGGCGATGACCAGCGGGTGGCCCACCTCGCGCAGCACCGCCTCGACCTCGTCGTCGGTGAGCGGCCGGCCGAGGTCGCTTTCCCGTTCCTCGATACGGGTCAGGATGGTGTCGCGCAGCTCGGCGATGATGTCCTCCCGCTGCGCCTTGGGCAGCAGGGCGGCGACCGAGCGCAGATATTCGTTCACGAGGTCCATGACGCCCTCCGGGTCCTTCAGATTTCGATGATCTTGTCGAGGGAGCGGCTGATCCGCCGCCACTCATCGAGCAGGCGCAGCAGCATCGCCTCGCCCTCGGCGGAGAGCTTGTAGAAGCGCTTCTTGCGCTTCTCCTCCTCGCGCCATTCGCTGACCAGGAGGCCCTGGGTCTCGAGCCGGCGGAGCAGCGGATAGAGGGTGCTTTCCTCCATCTCCAGCCCGTCCGCCGCCAGGGCCTGGCGCAGGGTGTAACCGTAGCGTTCCTCACGTAGCCGGGCGAGCACGCCCAGCGTCAACGAGCCGCGCCGAAGCTCCATCCTGAGGCTTTCGTAAAGATCGCCGTCCACGCCCAAGCCCGTAGCCTCCACGCCATACAGTGTGTGACATACAGTATATAGCGCACAGTGCTGGAGGCTGCAAGAGGTTCATCGAAGCGCGTTATCCGAGCAGCGCGGATGGGGTCAGTGAGCTTGGGCTGGCGCGCCGAGTTGGCGCAACGGGTGGGCCTTGGCGAAGGCGTCCATGTCCTCGCAGGCGGCGGTGATCCGCGCCACCGTCGGATAGGGGGACAGCTCGACGCCCAGGGTCCTGGCGGGGACCGCCAGGCTGGCCAGGCAGAGGTCGGCGAAGGTGACCATCTCGCCGTGACAGAAGGCGCCGGTCGCCGGATCGGCCGCCAGCCGGGTCTCCAGAGCGGTCAGGCCGCGGCCGATCCAATGGGCGGACCAGGCGTTCACCGCGGCCGCGTCGAGGCCGGCCTTCGCCAGATAGGCCCGCACCCTGGGCACGATCAGCGGATGGGTGTCGGCGACGACGAGGGCGGAGAGCGAGCGCACCCGGGCCCGCGCGCGCAGGTCCGCCGGCAGCAGCGGCGGCTCGCGGAACCGCTCTTCCAGATATTCCAGGATCGCCATGGACTGGGTCAGCGCGGGCTGGCCGTCCACGACCAGGGCCGGGACTGCGCCCTCCGGGTTGAGCGCCAGGAACCCGGGGTCGAACTGATCGCCGGCCAGGAGGTCGAGGGCGATTTCCTCGGCCTCCAGGCCCTTCAGCGCCAGGGCCACGCGCACCCGATAGGTCGCCATGGACCGCCAGAAGCCATAGAGCCGAAGCGTCGGTTGGTCGGTCATGGCGGCCTCCTTCAGGCGATCAGATGCACGCGTTTGCGGACCTCGCCGGCGAACCATAGGCCCGGCAGGATCAGGAGCGCGGCCATGGCGAAGGGCGCGCCGGGCGCGACGACGGAGAACAGCTCGCCGGCCGCCACCGGCCCGCCGATCCGGGCCAGCGCCATGCCGCTCATGTTCAGGCCCAGCATCTCGCCCTGCCGGTCGGGCGGCGCGGCCTGGGAGATCAGGTTGGGGAAGCAGATCGACTGGCCGATGCAGACGAGGGCGAAGCCGACCATGGCCACCGACCAGACCGGTGAGAGCCACTGGGTGATCAGGCCCAGCCCCATGAACACCAGCCCTCCGGTCAGGGTGCGCGGCTCGCCATAGCGGCGCACCAGCCGGCCCGACAGCCAGCCCTGGCAGACCGCGCCCAGGAGGCCGATGCCCATGAAGGCGAGGCCGATCTGCCTGGGGCCCCAGCCGAACCGCGCCTGCGTCCAGAGGCCATAGGTCGCCTCGATGCCGGCGAAGCCCACCACCACGATGAAGCTGATCAACAGGATGCGGCCGATGATCGTGTGGGCGAAGGCCTCCCTCAGCCCCTCGATCCGCGGGCGTTGCGCGGGCCGGGCGGCGTCGGGATCGGGCCGGCTCTCGCGCACGAAGACCACCACCGCCAGCGCCGAGGCCAGCGCGAAGCCCGCCGCCACCAGGAGCGGCAGCTGGAAACCCAGGGCGCCGCGGCTGGGCTGGGCCAGGAGGCCGCCGATCGCCGGGCCGGTGGTGAAGCCGGCGCTAAAGGCCGCGCCCATGATCCCCATCCGCGCGGCGCGCTTGGCCGGCGGAGTGATATCGGCCATGGCGCCCTGCAGAGTCGAGATGTTGCCGGCGAAGACGCCGGTGAGGAAGCGGATCGCGAACGCCACGGCGATGTTCGGCGCGAAGGCCAGGGCCGCGTAGCTCAGCGCCACGGCGGTGATGGTGATGATCAGCACGGGCTTGCGCCCGATCCGGTCGGAGAGCCGGCCCCAGAACGGCTCGCCCAGGAACTGGCCGAAGGAGAAGGCCGAGAACAGCAACGTCACCTGCCAGGCGGGCGCGTCGAAGGCCTTGGCGAAGAAGGGCAGCAGCGGGATCACCAGGCCGAAGCCCGCGATCATCAGGTAGATGACTGTGAGCAGGACGATCAGCGAGCGCCGCTCCTCCGCGGGCGTCGCTTTGGGTGCGGGTTGGGCCGGCGCGGGCGCGGCGATACTCAATGTCCGCCGCCGAACTCCGCCGGCTCCTCGATGGCGTGGCCCTGGACGGTGCGCGCCGGCGCCCGGCGCGCGGCGCTAAGCGCGAGCAGGATCGCCGGCGCGACGATCAGGGCGCCCTGAATGAAGGGCGCGTTGATGCTGATCAGCGCGAACCCCTGGCTGGCGCAGAACGGACCCACGAAGCGGGCGAAGGCCCCGCTGGCGTTGTTCAGGCCGAGGATCTGGCCCTGCCGGTGCGGGTCGGCGGTGCGTGAGATCAGCGCTCCGACATTGGGCCAGGCCACCGACTGGCCGACGGCGGTGATGCACATCAGGACCGTGGTCACCACCAGCCCGGTGGAGAACGGCTGCATCAGCGAGCCCAGGGCGTTCATCCCCATGCCGATGGCCAGCATGCGGCCTTCGCCATAGCGCTCCGACAACGGCCCGGTGATGAAGAACTGGGTGATCGCCGCCACCGCGCCTACCGCGGCGAAGCAGATGCTGATCTGGCGCGGGCCCCAGCCGAACTTCGCCTGGCCCCACAGGCCGAACATCGACTCGATGCCGGTGAAGGCGAAGCCCACCAGGAAGGTCAGCAGCATCAGCCGCCCGATCACCGGATGGCGGATCGCCTCGCCGATCGCCGCCCAGCGGCTGGGCCGGTGGCTGATCGACTGGTCGCGCACCCGGCTCTCGCGGATGAAGAAGATGATGCCGGTGACCGCCACAGCCGAGAGCGCCGAGGCGATGAACAGCGGCGTGCGGAAGCCCACGGGACCAATGTCGGTGTGGGCGAAGGCGCCGCCCACCGCCGGGCCGACGATCATGCCGACGTTCCAGGCCGCGCCCTGGCGCGACAACATCCGCGCCCGGCGCTCCGGCGGGGTCACATCGGCGATGTAGCCCTGGATCACCGCCCCGTTGCCGCTCATCAGCCCGCCCAGGAAGCGGATCACGAAGGCGGTCGCCACATTGGGCGCGAAGGCCAGCGCCAGGTAGCAGAGGCAGTTGCCGGTGATCGTCGAGATCAAGAGCGGCTTGCGGCCATAGCGGTCGCTCAGCCGTCCCCAGAATGGCTCGCCGAAGAAGCCGCCCATGGCGTAGGCCGAGAAGATCAGCGCGATCTGCCAGGCGGCCGCGTGCATCGACTTGGCGAAGAAGGGCAACAACGGGACGATGATCCCGAAGCCCAGCATGTTGATGAAGATGACGGCGATCAGCGACGGCGCCGCCCAGGGAGACGGCGCAGACGCCTCCCGTGGCGCGGTGTCGGACATGGCGCCGGTCCTAAGCCCACGCTCCGCGCGCGGCAAGGCTCAGCCGAGCCGTGTTCGCCCGTTCGCGCCGGATCGTTGGTGAGGGGCCACAGTGCGAGGCGCCCCCGCGCTACCCATTCTGCTTCTTCAGCTCGTCGCGGAAGTGGGCTTCGGCGCGGTCGACGAAGGCGCGGCAGCCGGCGGGATCGACGAAGGCGTCGGCCTTGCCGGCGTCGAGCTTGGCCCGCTTTTCGTGCAGGTCGAAGAACTGGCCGTGGCTGGCGATGAACACCTCGCACGGCAGCTTCTTCCAGGTGGCGAAGCTACGTTCATAGTCCGCGGTCTGGCCGGGATAGGTCTCGGTCTTCCCCAGCTTGTAGCCGGGCAGCACGGAGGCCGAGCAGAGGTCGAGCGCCTGCCGCGTCTTGCCCGCCACCGTCACCGGGAAGGTCCAGGTGGTGCAGCCGGGGGTGTGGCCGCCGGTGATGTGTGCGGTCAGGGTCATCCCGCCCAGGCTCACCGTATCGCCGTCCTTGACGATGACGTCGGGCTTCACCGGCTCGTAGGTGAAGCGTTCGCCCTTCAGGAAGGGATCGCCCACACCGCCGGCCGCCACGATCGCCCCGTCGGCGGCGCTGGCGTAGAACTTCACGTCGGGCGCTGCGGCGCGCTTCACCTCGGCCAGGCCCGCGGCGTGGTCGAAATGCTCGTGGGTGTTGAGCAGGATCTTGATGGTCCTGGGATCGAACCCCAGCGCCTTGATGTTGGCCACCACCTGCGGGCCCACCGGCTTGTCGCCGCCGTCGATGACGATCAGCCCGGCCTTGGTCACGATCAGGTAGGAGGAATAGTCCGAGGCGCCGACATAGTAGAGCTGGTCGGCGATCTTGAACGGCTTGTAGGGCCCGGCCGGGTCGTCGGGCGCGGCGCGGCCGGAGGCGGATACGAAAACGGCCGCCGTCAAGGCGACCGTTCCGAGGATGCCAAAGCGTGGCCGGATCATCCGAGATTCTTCTATCTCGGCGCCAGGATCATGATCATCTGGCGGCCCTCCATGCGCGGCTCGTACTCGACCTTGGCCACCGGCTCGAAGTCGACCTTCACCTGCTGCAGGAGCTTCATGCCCAGTTCCGGGTGAGCCAGCTCGCGGCCCCGGAAGCGCAGGGTCACTTTCACCTTGTCGCCCTCTTCGAAGAAGCGGTGCATGGAGCGGGCCTTCACATCGTAGTCGTGGGTGTCGATGTTCGGGCGCAGCTTGATCTCCTTGATCTCCTGCACCTTTTGCCGCTTGCGCGCCTCGTTCTTCTTCTTCTGCTCCTGGAACTTGAACTTGCCGTAGTCCAGGATTTTGCAGACCGGCGGATCCGCATTGGGGACGATCTCCACCAGATCGAGGCCTGCCTCCTCGGCGGCTTCCAGCGCGGCGGAGATCGGCATCACCCCCTGCTTTTCGCCGGTCTGGTCGATCAGCAGGACCTTAGGGACCCGAATGTCTTCGTTGATGCGGAGGCCGTCCTTGACAGGCGGCGTGTTCATGGGGCGGCGAATAGGCGAGGCTCCTGTGGTTGTTTCAGAGATCGGTCGGTTTGAGAACGGTTCAAGCGAAGCGCCGGCGCGCGCGAACGCGTTCCGTAGCTCCGAAGAGTATATGATTTAGCGCCCTGGCGCTATCAAGCCGCGCCGGTCGTTGACGGCAGCACCGAAGACGCCGCCTGCGCCACTTTCGCCACAGCCAGATCGGCCAACTGATCCGCTTGCAACACGGCCACCTTACCGCGCGGCGCCGAGAGCGCCGGGTCCGAGGCGCTGGAGAACAGGACCACGGTCGGCGCGCCGGCGGCGGCGGCTAGGTGCAGGGGTCCGGTGTCGTTGCCGACCGCCAGCGCCGCGCGGGCGCCCAGGATGGCGACGGAGCCGAAGTCGGTGCGCCCGGTCAGGTCGCGGGTGCGCGGCGCCTGGCGCTGGATCTGCTGGGCGAGCGCCGTCTCCTGCGGGCCGCCGATCACCACGATGTCGAGGCCGCGGGCATAGAGGATGCGGGCTAGCTCGCCGTACTTCTCCACCGGCCAGCGTTTCTCCGGGCGGTGCGCCGAGCCGCCGGGCACGAACAGGGCGTAGGGCTTGCCGGTCGTGCCCCCAGGCAGCGGCCGGCCGCTGGCGGCGTCCTTCAGCACCCAGGAAAGGTCCGGCGGCGGGGCGGTCCCGGCTTCGGTCGGGGCGTCCGGCCAGATCCCGGCGTACATCAGCTGATCGGCCTGGCGCTCCAGGGTGTGCATCTGGTTGCGGAGCGCGTTCTTGTGCGGCAGCGAACAGCCGAAGGCGATCCCCGACCAGGCCGGCGGATGCGGCCGGAGCACCTGGAAGATGCGCCCTGAATGGCTGGAGGTCTGCAGGTCGTAGACCCGCGAATAGCCGGCCGCGCGCAGACGGCGGCGCAGCGCCATCCACTGGGCGAAGCCCTCGGGCCGCCCGTCGGTGTCGACGGCATTGAAATAGGGCGAGGCCTTGGCCAGGGCCTCGAACGGCGGGGTGGTCAGAAGGGTGATGTGCGCCTTGGGGTGCGCCTGGCGGATCTTTTTCATCGCCGCCAGCGCCAGGACGAAGTCACCCAGCGCCGAGAGCTTGATCACCAGGATCTTCTCGATGGCGCGCGGCATCAGGCGCGCTCCGCGGCCGCCGCGGCCCGGGCGGCCAACACGCGCTCGTAGGCGGCCAGCGTCGCGGCGCACATGACGTCGACCCGGTAGAGCTGACGGGTGCGGTTCATGCCGGCCAGGCCCATCTCGCCGCGCTTGCCGGGACCTAGGTCCATGGCCCGCAGCATGGCCTGCGCCCAGGCCGCGGGCGCGGCCGGCGGGACCAGCCAGCCGGTCAGGCCCTCGGACACCGTCTCGGTGGTGCCGCCGTGGTTGGAAGCGATCACCGGGCGGCCCATGGCCTGCGGCTCGACGGCGGCGCGGCCGAAGCTTTCGGGCACGGTGGTGGGCAGGATGGCGGCATCGGCCAGCAGGTAGGCGGCCGGCATATCGTCGCAGTGGCCGACGATGCGGACCTGCTCGCCGAGACCCGCCGCGGCGATCGCCGCCGCCAGCTCGGCGCTGTACTCCGTGCGGCCCTGATCGTCGCCGGCGAACAGCATCAGGAAATCGGCGCGGCCCTGGGCCTTCATCTGCTTGGCCGACTCGATCACCGTCAGGTGGCCCTTGATCCGCGTCAGCCGCCCGGCCAGCAGGAAGCGGGTGCGCCGGTCGCCTTCGGCTATGCCCCAGGCCTGGCGCAGGGCCTCGACCCGGTCGGCGGTCACCCAGGCGGGGTTGAAGCGGTCGAGGTCGATGCCGCGCGGGATCGACACCACCTTGGCCGGATCGACCTCGTGCTCGGCCAGGACGTGGTCGCGGGTGTAGTCGGAGTTGGCGATCACCAGGTCGCCGCGGGTCATCACGGCGTTGTACCAACGCTTCAGCGCGCTCTGGGCCTTGTAGACCCCGTGATAGGTGGCGACGAAGGGTGTGCGCGTGGTGCGCGCGGCCCAGAGCGCGGCGAAGGCCGGGGCGCGGCTGCGGGCGTGGACCAGGCTGACGTCCTCGCTGCGGATCAGGTCCACCAGCCGCGCGGCGTTGCCCAGCATGACCAGCGGGTTCTTCGACTGCACCGGCATCTGGGCCAGGCGCGCGCCGTCGGACTCCAGCCGCGCGGTCATCCGTCCGCCGCGGGTGGCCACGAGCGCCCGCCCGCCGGCCGCGATCACCGCGCGCGCCACGTCCAGCGTCGTCTGCTCGGCGCCGCCGGTCTCCAGCTCGGGGACGACCTGCAACAGGGTGAAATCAGCGGGTAGGGCCACGACGCCTCTCTACGCCGAAACGCCATTGCGTAAAGGGCGGCCCGCGCTATCCGTCGGAGGATGAGCGAACAGACCGGAAAACTCGACCGCGGCGACGGCGAACACCTGGCCTGGCGCAAGGTGGAGGGCCGCGGCCCGGCGGTGGTCTGGCTGGGCGGTTTCCGCTCCGACATGACGGGGACGAAGGCCGAGGCTCTGGCCGACTGGGCGGCGGCGTCGGGCCGTTCTTACGTCCGCTTCGACTACCTGGGTCACGGCGCATCGAGCGGCGACTTCCAGGCCAAGGGGACCATCACCCGCTGGCGGGAGGACGCCCTGGCGGTGCTGGACGCGCTGACCGAGGGGGCGGCGGTGCTGGTGGGTTCCTCCATGGGCGGCTGGATCGCCTGCCTGGTCGCCATGGCGCGGCCGCGGCAGGTGAAGGCGCTGGCCCTGATCGCGCCGGCGCCCGACTTCACCGAAAAGCTGATGGCGCCGGAGATCCCGCCGGAGGGCCACGAGGCCCTGGCCCGCGACGGCGTCTGGCTGCGCCCCTCGCTCTACGGCGAGCCCTATCCGATCACCCGGACCCTGCTGGAGGACGGCGCGCGCTGGTCGATCCTGGGCTCGCAGCCCGTGCCGATCGAGGTCCCGGTGCGCATCCTGCAGGGCGGCGCCGACCCCGACGTGCCCTGGCGCCACGCGCTGGAACTCGCTCAGCAGATCAAGGGCGAGGACGTGGTCTTCAGCCTGATCAAGGACGGCGACCACCGCCTGTCCCGGCCACAGGACATCGCGCGGTTGGTCGCGATGGTGGAAGAGTTCTAGCCCTCAAAATCTCGTCATCCTCCGGTCGCCCGAAGAGGCGATCCGGGGGACCCAAGCGGCCTCGCCATCTCGTGCACTTCAGCTTGGGTCCCCCGGATCAGCCTAGGGCTGACCGGAGGATGACGGTTGGATGGGTGAATGCTCCCCCGCCAGGATCGCGGTCAGGCCTTCGCGGTAACTCGGATAGGCCGGGCGCCAGCCGAGTTCGGCCTTGGCGCGGGCGTTGGAGACGCGCTTGCTCTCCGCGTAGAAGCGCATCCCCTGAGGCGAAAGATTGGCCTCGGCGAGCGGGACCTCCGGCGGGATCGGCAGGCCCAGCAGCCCCGCCGCATAGGCGATGACCTCGCCGCTCGGGCAGGGCTCGTCGTCGCAGAGGTTGTAGATCCCGCCCGCCCTCGGCCGGGCGACGGAGGCTTCCAAACCCGCGGCCGCGTCGTCTACGTGGAGGCGCGAGAACACCTGGCCGGGGCTGGCGATGCGCCGGGCCTCGCCGGCGCGCAGGCGGTCGAGCGCCGAGCGGCCGGGGCCGTAGAGGCCGGGCAGGCGGAACACCGTCACGGTCAGCCCCATGCCGTGGCCGACCTCAAGCCAGTCGCGCTCGGCGCCGACGCGGCGCGCGCCCTCCAGCGACTGGGCGGCCAGCCGGCTCTGCTCGGTGACCCAGCCGCCGCGGCGGTCGCCATAGACGCCGGTGGTCGAGAGATAGCCGATCCAGTCGGGGAAGGCGCCGGCGCGGGCCAGGGCCGGGACCAGGGCGCGCAGGCCCGGACAGCCCTCGGCGTCCGGCGCGGCGGTGACCAGGATCGCCTGGGTGTCCTTCAGCGCCGCGGTCAGGGCGTGGGAGTCGGTGAGGGCCACAGGCTCGACGCCGGCCGCGCGCAACCGTTCGGCGTCCTCGGGCCTTCGGGCGCTGGCGGCCACCGCCCAGCCCTTCGCCTGCAACCGCCTAGCGAAGGCTCGGCCGACGTAGCCCAGGCCGAAGACGAACAGCCGCAACCGCTACTCCGCGGCCTGCAGGGCGCCGCCGGCCGGGCCGAGCGGCGCCTGGGCCGTGGCCGCCGCGCGCTCGGCGTTCCAGCAGGAGACGCACGGGATCTTCGTGAGGTCCGCGCGGTGCGCGTAGCGCCGGGCGATCTCGGCGATCTCCAGCAACAGGCCGTCCTCCAGGGTGATCGGGTCGAGGCCCAGCGCCAGCAGGCGGCGGTTCTCCACCTCCAGCTCGTTCTCGTCGGCTTCCTGGCGCGGGTTGGGCAGGTGGGCGATCTCCGCGCCAGTCAGGCGGGCGACCATCGCGGCCAGGTCGCGCACCCGCCAGCACTCGGTCATCTGGTTCATCACCTTCACCCGCTCGCCACGCTGCGGCGGGTTCTCCAGCGCGAGTTCGACGCAGCGCACGGTGTCCTGGATATTGATGAAGGCCCGGGTCTGGCCGCCGGAGCCGTGCACGCTCAGAGGATAACCGACGGCGGCCTGCATCAGGAAGCGGTTCAGGACGGTGCCGTAGTCGCCGTCGTAGTCGAAACGGTTGATCAGCCGGGGGTCCAACCGGGTCTCGGCGGTCTGCGCGCCCCAGACGATGCCCTGGTGCAGGTCGGTGATCCGTACACGGTCGTTGCGCGCGTAGAACTGGAAGGCGAGCGCGTCCTGGGTCTTGGTCAGGTGGTAGATCGAGCCCGGGCTCGCCGGATACAGGATTTCGCGCGAGGCCCAGCCGTCCGACGTCTCGACCTTGACGGTGAGATAGCCCTCCGGGATCGCCGCGCCCGCCGCGCCATAGCCGTAGACGCCCATGGTGCCCAGGTGCGCCAGGTGGATGTCGAGGCCGCTCTCGACGATGGCCGCCAGGATGTCGTGGGTCGCCCCGACGTTGCCGGAGACGGTGTAGCGTTTGTGCGCCGCCGACTTCATGGAATAGGGCGCGGCGCGCTGTTCGGCGAAATGGACGACGGCGTCCGGCCGCCAGGTCTCCAGCAGCGCCAGCAGGGCCTCGAAGTCGCGGCCGACGGTCAGGTCGTGAACCGCGATCTGGCGGCCGGAGACCTCGCGCCAGGCGGCGACCCGGGCTTCCAGGGTCTCGATGGGGGTCAGCGAACCCGCGCCCAGCTCGCGGTCGATGCGCCGGCGCGAGCCATTGTCGACGATAGCCACGTCGTGGCCGCGCGCGGAGAGGTGCAGCGTGGTGGGCCAGCCGCAGAAGCCGTCGCCGCCGAGGATCAGAACGCGCATGGCCGCTCCGTTCGAATTCCCCCGCGTCCAAGGGCTAGCGCAGGGAACGCCGGTCCGCCAATCGAATCTGTGTCAGCCGACCGCAGCCCTTGGGCTAGGCGCCCTTTGCGACAGTCGGGTGAAGGTCGGTCCGCGGACGGCGGCTAGAGCAGGGCCCGGATCGCCGCTCGGGCGTCGTCGGCGAGGTCGGGCCGGGCGAGGGCGAAGGCCACGTTGGCGCGCAGCAGCCCGATCTTGTCGCCGCAGTCGTAGGTGATCCCCTCGTACTCCAGGGCGTGGAAATCCTGGGCCTTCATCAGGTTGAACATGCCGTCGGTGAGCTGGATCTCGCCGCCCGCGCCGCGCGGCTGGGTCTCCAGGATCTGGAAGATCTCCGGCTGCAGGATGTAGCGGCCCGAGATGAACAGGTTCGAGGGCTCGGTCCCGAGCGGCGGCTTCTCCACCATGCCGGTCATGCGGTTCAGCCGGCCCTCGCGCCCATCGAGCGCCACGATGCCATACTTGTTCGTCTCGCCTTGCGGCGCGGGCTCCACCACCACGATATTGCCGCCGACCTGCTCATAGGCGGCGACCGCCTGGGCCAGGGCGGCGGGGGCGGCGGCCATCAGCATGTCGGGCAACATCACCGCGAAGGGCTCGTCGCCGATCACGTCGCGGGCGCACCAGACGGCGTGGCCGAGGCCCAGCGGGGCCATCTGGCGGATGAAGCTCATCTGGCCGGGCTGCGGCAGGTCGCGGCGCACGTCGGCCAGGATGTCGGTCTTGCCCTTGGCCTCCAGGGCGGCCTCGATCTCCGGCGAGGAGTCGAAATAGTCCTCGATGGCGCCCTGGCCGCGCCCGACGATGAAGACGATATGCTCGATGCCGGCGGCGCGGGCCTCCTCGACCACATAGGACAGGATCGGCCGGTCGACGACGTTCAGGAGGTTCTTGGGCGTGGTCTTGGCCCCGGGCAGCACCCGGGTCCCGAGCCCCGCCACCGGCAGCACCGCCTTGCGCACGCGCTTGTTCATCGTCCTTCAGCCCCTTCGCCCATGGCCGTCCCGACCAGCCTCCGCCGACCCCGGCGCAGGAACGCCGGGCCGGCGCGGAGGCTCCCGCCGACGCGCAGGTCGGACTAGATGAGGTAGGGCTTGAAATCCACCGCGAGTGCGACGAAAAAGCACGGCGGGCGCACGATCACGATTTCGGGAATTCACGAAGCCGTGTATGAGTCGTCCTTTGTCGGGGGATAGTCCTCCAGGGGAGCAATCCATGAAACTGCGTATCATCACTACGGTCGCTGCCACCGCGGCCCTGGCCCTGAGCCTGTCCGCCTGCCAAAAGAAGGCTGACGACGCGGCCACCACCACCACGACCACCGCGACCGACTCGGCCGCGGCTCCGGCCGCCGCGGCGACCCCGCCGGCCGCCGACGCCTCGGCGACCGCTCCGGCCGCTGCTCCGGCTGCTGACGCTTCGGCCGCTCCGGCCGCCGGCGCTGCTCCGGCCGCCACGCCGCCGGCCACCGGCGCGATGACGTCGACCACGACCACGACCAAGAAGTAAGTTTACGACCCTCTGGGTCTGGACTAGGCGCGGCCGCCCCTCACGGGGCGGCCGTTGTCGTTTGGGGGCTCGCTTTTTTGGGCGTCGTCCGCGGCCCTATTCCACCGTCACCGACTTGGCGAGGTTGCGTGGCTGGTCGACGTCGGCGCCCTTCTGGACGGCGACATAGTAGGCCAGGAGCTGGATCGGCGCGGCCATCACCAGGGGCGCGATCAGCGGATCGCTCTTCGGCGCGGTCACCACCACCCGCGCGCCCTTCGGCGCATGCCGCTCGCCCTCGGGGTCGGTGATGAACACGACCTGGCCGCCGCGCGCCATGACCTCGCTCATGTTCGAGGCCGACTTCTCGAAATAGCTGTCGAATGGCGCCAGGATGACGATGGGCGTCTGCTCGTCGACGAGGGCGATCGGCCCGTGCTTCAGCTCGCCGGCGGCGTAGCCCTCGGCGTGGATGTAGCTGATCTCCTTCAGCTTCAGCGCGCCTTCGAGCGCCAGCGGGTACATCGGCCCCCGGCCCAGGAACAGGACGTCGCGGGCCTTGGCGATCTCCTGGGCGATGGCCTTCACCGCGTCTTCCAGGTTGATCGACTCGGCGATCAGCCGAGGCGCGCCCAGCAGCACGCGCACCAGCCGCTGTTCTTCGGCCTCATCGATCTTTCCGCGCGCCCGGGCCGCGGCCACGGCCAGCGCCGTCAGCACGCTGATCTGGGCGGTGAAGGCCTTGGTGGAGGCGACCCCGATCTCCGGTCCGCAGTGGATCGGCCAGACCACCTCGGCCTCGCGGGCCATGGTGGATTCCTGGGCGTTGACCACGGCGGCGATCTGCAGCCCCTTGGCCTGGCAATAGCGCAGGGCCGCCAGCGTGTCGGCGGTCTCGCCCGACTGCGACATGGCGATGGCCAGCGCGCCGGGCCGGAGCGCCGGCTCGCGGTAGCGGAACTCCGAGGCGATCTCGACGTCCACCGGCAGGTCGGCGAGCTGTTCGATCAGGTACTTGCCCAAGAGGCCCGCGATATAGGACGTGCCGCAGGCGACGATCTGGATGCGCTCCAGGGCTGCGAAATCGATGCCGCCGGGCATGGCGGTGCGGTCGGTGAGCGTGTCCACATAGGCCGCGATGGTCCGTTGGCAGCCCTCCGGCTGGTCGTGGATTTCCTTCTCCATGAAGTGCCGGTAGTTGCCCTTTTCCACCAGGGCGGCCGACGCGGCGACGGTGCGCACCTCGCGGGTCACGGCCTGGCCACGGGCGTCGAAGATCCTCGCCTTGTCGTGGTCGATGGCCACGTAGTCGCCCTCGTCGAGGTAGGCGATGCGGTTGGTGAAGGGCCCGACCGCCAGCGCATCGGAGCCTAAGAACATCTCGCCGTCGCCATAGCCCACCACCAGCGGGCTGCCCTTGCGCGCGCCCATGATCAGGGCGTCCTCGCCGTCGATCAGCACGCCGATGGCGTAGGCGCCGTGCAGTTGGTCCAGCGCCGCCTTCAGGGCGTCGAGCGGCGTCTTGCCCGACGACAGCTCCGAATCGATCAGGGCGGCGATCACCTCGGTGTCGGTGTCGCTCTCGAACCTCACGCCCCTGGCCTTCAGGGCCTCCTTCAGCTCGGCGTAGTTCTCGATGATGCCGTTGTGCACCAGGGTGACGCGGCCCGACTGCTGCGGGTGGGCGTTCTTGGTGGTGGGGCCGCCGTGGGTGGCCCAGCGGGTGTGGCCGATGCCGACGGTGGCGTTCAGCGGATCGGCGGCCAGCACCTCCTCCAGCGCCTTGATCTTGCCGGCGGCCCGGCGGCGCTCGACGTGTCCGTCGACCACGCCCGCGATCCCGGCGGAGTCGTAGCCGCGGTATTCCAGGCGCTTGAGGCTGTCGATCAGTCGTTCCTGTACGGAACGTCGCCCGACGATGCCGATGATGCCGCACATGGGGTAAGGCGTCCTTTTGTGGTAGTGCGTCGCAGGTTGGACCGCGCGGGTGCGGCTTTACCATCCGCCATGCGCACGTCGACTAAATCTGGGTTTCGGATCGTTTCGCGGGAATTCGATGAGCAAACGCGCCTACTTCGGCACTGACGGCATTCGCGGCCAGGCCAACCGCTTTCCGATGACCGCCGAGGTCGCCCTGCGGGTCGGCATGGCGGCGGGCAAGCTGTTCATGTCCAAGGACGACCGCCGGCATCTGGTGGTGATCGGCAAGGACACCCGGCTTTCCGGCTACATGATCGAGGCGGCCCTGGTGGCGGGCTTCGCCAGTGTCGGCATGGACGTGCGCCTGTTCGGCCCGCTGCCGACCCCGGGCGTGGCCATGATGACCCGCTCGCTGCGCGCCGACCTGGGCGTGATGATCTCGGCCTCGCACAACGCCTTCTCCGACAACGGCATCAAGCTGTTCGGCGCCGACGGCTTCAAGCTCTCCGACGAACAGGAGATCGAGATCGAGGCCCTGATGGAGCAGGGGCTGCAGGAGAACCTCGCCGCGCCCACGGCGCTGGGCCGGGTGCAGCGTATCGACGACTGCCAGGCGCGCTACGTGGAGATCGCCAAGGCGACCTTCCCGCGCCGCCTCAGCCTGTCTGGTATGCGCATCGTCATCGATTGCGCCAACGGCGCCTCCTACAAGGTCGCCCCCGAGGCGCTCTACGAACTGGGCGCCGAGGTGATCCGCATCGGCGTCGCCCCCGACGGCTTCAACATCAACGACGAGGTCGGCTCAACCGCGCCGGCGGCCATGCAGAAGGCGGTGAAGGACTACCGCGCCGACATAGGCATCGCGCTCGACGGCGACGCCGACCGGCTGGTTATCTGCGACGAGAAGGGCCAGGTCGTCGACGGCGACCAGATCATGGCCCTGATCGCCGCCGACTGGGCCAAGCGCGGCAAGCTGCGCGGCGGCGGGGTGGTGGCGACAGTGATGTCCAACCTCGGCCTCGAGCGGTTCCTGAAGGAGCGCAAACTCAACCTGGAGCGCACGCCGGTGGGCGACCGCTCGGTGATGATGCGGATGCGCGAGGGCGGCTTCAACCTGGGCGGCGAGCAGTCCGGCCACATCATCCTGTCGGACTTCTCCACCACCGGCGACGGCCTGCTGGCCGCCCTGCAGGTGCTGGCGGTGCTGAAGGAGGGCGACGCCCCGATGAGCGCACTGGCCCGCCAGTTCGAGCCCGTGCCGCAGAAGCTGGAGAACGTCCGCTTCGCCGGCGGAAAGCCGCTGGAGAGCGACGAGGTCAAGGCGGCCATGGCCAGCGCCGAACAGCGCCTGAACGGCTCCGGCCGCATCCTGGTGCGCGCCTCGGGCACCGAGCCGCTCATCCGCATCATGGCCGAGGGCGACGACGAGAAGCTGGTGAGCCAGGTGGTGAAGGACATCGCCGGCGCCGTGAAGAAGGCCGCCGTCCCGGCCTAACGGCCCCGTTAACCGATCCTCACAGAACCCTACCCAAGCCGTAAGCTTTATGACAAATTGTCCATGTTGCGCCGCTCGACCGGTGTGACGTGAAAGAAGAGCTTGGGAGAAAACATGGCACGACACCTCGCTATCGGGGGTGCGTCGCGCGGGATGGGACGGGGCGTCAGCTCCGTGGCCTGCCTCGCCTTCGTCGCTCTGCTCGCCGTCGCCTTCTGGGCCGGAGCCGTCTGGATCGGCCAGGCCATGCTGAGCTGGGGCGCCCCGGGGTTATAGGGCTAACCCGTCGACGCCCGTCAGACCGTCGCGCGGCCCACGCTCGCATAGGCGAAGCCCATCGCCCGCATGTCGGCGGGTTTGTAGATGTTGCGCAGGTCCACCAGCACCGGCGCATTCATCAGGAGCTTGATCCGGTCGAGGTCGAGCGCCCGGAACTGATCCCATTCCGTGACGATCACCAGCACGTCGGCGCCCATGGCGACGTCGTAGGGGTCGTCCTTGAAATCCACATCGTGCAGCAGCTGGCGCGCCTCGTGGCCGCCCTCGGGGTCGAAGGCCTGCACCTTGGCGCCCCGGTCCTGCAGGGCCGGGATGATCGCCAGCGAGGGCGCGTCGCGCATGTCGTCGGTGTTGGGCTTGAAGGTCAGGCCCAGGATGCCGACGGTCTTGCCCTTCGGCTCGCCGCCCATGGCCTTGATGACCTTGCGCGCCATGGCCCGCTTGCGCTCGTCGTTGACCTTCACCGTGGTCTCGACCAGCTCCACCGGCGCGCCGGCGTCGCGGGCCGTGCGGACGAGCGCGATGGTGTCCTTCGGGAAGCAGGAGCCGCCGTAGCCGGGGCCGGCGTTCAGGAACTTGCCGCCGATTCGCCCATCCAGGCCGATGCCGCGGGCCACCTGCTGCACGTCGGCGCCGACGGCTTCGCAGAGGTCGGCCATCTCGTTGATGTAGGTGATCTTCAACGCCAGGAAGGCGTTGGCGGCGTACTTGATCAGCTCGCTGGTGCGCCGGCTGGTGAACAGGATCGGCGTCTCGTTGAGGTAGAGCGGCCGGTAGAGCTCGCGCATCACCGCCTGGGCGCGCGGGTCCTCGGTCCCCACCACCACCCGGTCGGGCCGCTTGAAGTCCTCGATGGCCGCGCCCTCGCGCAGGAACTCCGGGTTGGAGACCACCGCGTATTCGGCGTCGGGACGCACCCGGCGCAGGATGGCCTCGATCTCGTCGCCGGTGCCCACCGGCACGGTGGACTTGGTGACCACCACGGTGAAGCCGTCGATCAGGCCGGCGATCTCCTCGGCGGCGGCGTAGACGTAGGAGAGGTCCGCATAGCCGTCGCCGCGCCGCGACGGCGTGCCCACGCCGATGAACACCGCGTCCGCCCCGCGCACCGCCTCGGTGGCGTCGGTGGAAAAGAACAGGCGGCCGGCCTTGACGTTCTGGGCCACCAGCACGTCCAGGCCGGGCTCATAGATCGGGATGCCGCCGGCCTGCAGGCGCTCGATCTTGCCGGCGTCCTTGTCGATGCAGGTCACCGTGTGCCCGAAGTCGGCGAAACAGGCGCCGCTGACGAGGCCCACATAGCCCGTCCCGATCATCGCCACATGCATGGAAGAGGTCCCTCGGTCCGCTCGCGGGCGCTTTCAGCATGGGCGCGCGCGATCCGCTAGCCGTCCTAGGCCGCAAAGGTGAATTTTGTCCGCGCCGGGCGCTTCGCCCCTGCCGGAGGGGCAAGCTATGCCGCAATCTTGCCGGGAGTCTGACACCCCCTCGTCCAACGTCGGTCATCGATCCGCGCCCAGTAGGGCGTAAAAGGGGTGTTGTGAGGCCCGTCGGGGCCTCGGAAAAGGTCAACCCACGAGATGCAAACGAACAGATCGTTCCTGAAATTCGGCGTGGCCGCGGCCGCGCTCAGCCTGTCGGCCGCCGGCGGCTACGCTGTCCACGCCGCCGCCGGCCCTGGCGGGGCGGTGAACGCCCAGCCCGTCGCCCCGGTGACCGGCGCGGCGCCCGCCTCCTTCGCCGACATCGTCCAGCGCGTGGCGCCGGCGGTGGTCTCCATCGAGGTCGAGGGCAAGGCTGGCCCGCACCGGATCGTCGAGGGCCTGGGTGGCGGCGACGGCGACGACGACGACGCCCCGCAAGGCCTGCCGCCGGAACTGCGGCGCTTCTTCCAGCAGGGCCCGAGCGGCGGCCAGGCCCCGGCCCAGCCTATGCGCGCGGCCGGCTCCGGCTTCTTCATCGCCGCCGACGGCTACCTGGTGACCAACAACCACGTGGTCGAGAACGCCGACAAGATCACCGTCCACACCTCCGACGACCGAACCTTCAAGGCCCGCATCGTCGGCCGCGATCCGGCCACGGACCTGGCGGTGTTGAAGGTCGAGGGGACGAACCTGCCCTTCGTCAGCTTCGAGGACCGCGCCAAGCCGCGGGTCGGCGACTGGGTGGTGGCGGTCGGCAACCCCTTCAACCTGGGCGGCACGGCCACGGCCGGCATCGTCTCGGCCCTGGGCCGCAAGAACCTCTCGGAGTCCAGCTACGTCGACTACATGCAGATCGACGCGCCGATCAACCGCGGCAACTCCGGTGGGCCGACCTTCGACCTGTCCGGCCGGGTGGTGGGCGTCAACACCATGATCTTCTCGCCCACGGGCGGGTCGGTGGGCATCGGCTTCGACATCCCCGCCGACGTGGTGGCCCAGGTCTCCAAGCAGCTGATCTCCACGGGCAAGGTCTCCCGCGGCTTCATAGGCGCCTCGGTGCAGGACGTCACCTCCGACATCGCCGAGAGCCTGGGCGTCAAAGACAAGGGCGCCTTGGTGGCCGAGGTCACGCCGGACGGCCCGTCGGCCATGGCCGGCCTCAAGCCCGGCGACATGATCCTGAAGGTCAACGGCCAGCCGATCGCCAGCGCCTCGGACCTGACCCGCGCCGTGGGCATGGCCAAAGCCGGCGACACCATCCACCTGGAGGTGCGCCGCGACGGCCAGGTGCGCGATATCGCCGTCCGCTCGGGTCTGCGCCCCTCGGAAGAGGCGATCGCCCTCAACGGCCGCGGCGCGGGCCCCGGCGGCGGGGATGCGGAAGCCGACGGGCGCACCCTGGGCGCGCTCGGCCTGCAGATCGCTCCCGATCTGCAGCAGGGCGGCGGCGTGCGGGTGGCCGGCGTCGACGGCGGCTCGGACGCGGCCCAGAAGGGCCTGAAGCGCGGCGACCTGATCCTGCGGGTCGGTGACCGGGCGACCAACACGCCCGCCGACCTGAAGGCCGCCGTGGCCGACGCCAAGAAGTCCGGCAAGAAGTCGGTGCTGCTGTTCGTCGCCCGTGGCGGCGTGCACACCTTCATCCCGGTGGAGATCGGCGAAGGCTGAACGCCGGCTCAAGGTTGACCGAAGAAGCCCGCCCGGCGCCAGCCGCGGCGGGCTTTTTTCGCGCCGCCCTCCGAGCGGCCGTCAGCCCTCGATGCGCATGGCGTGGCGCACGCAGGTGACGCCGTCGACGCCGGCGGCGGTCTCCAGGGCCTCGACGGCCTCGCTTTCGGAGAACACCCGGCCTTCCAGCCGCACCGCGCCGGCTTCGACGCTGACGGCGATGTCGCAGGGGGCTCGGCCGTGGGCCTTGAAGAGCCGGTCCTGCACCTCCACGCGGATCCGCAGGTCGGCGATCGGATAGGTGTTGAGGTCGTGCATCGCCTCGTCCCCTAATCTTTGAGTTTGGCGAACCTTGGCTAGGCCCCAGAAGGATACACCTGCCGGCCGCCGGCCGCAGCCGGGGCGGCGATCAAATCTCCTGGTTGTAGGCGCCCACCTGCGGGCGTTTCGCCAGCCTGGGCTTCACCTCTTCGCGGAACAGGGCGCGCATGTCGTCCTCGCTGCGGGTGCTCTCCACCACCACCACGATCTCCGGCTTGTTGGAGGAGGCGCGCACCAGGACCCAGGAGCCGTCCTCCAGCGCCACGCGGACGCCGTTGACGGTGATCAGGTCGGCGATCTTGCGCCCCAGGATGGTCCCGCCAGCGTCGCGCAGGGCGGTGTATTCGGCGACCACGTCGTCGACCAGGCCGTACTTCACCTCGTCGGCCACGTGCGGGCTCATGGTCAGCGAGGTCCAGGCCACCGGCAGGCCCTTCTTCAGGTCGGAGAGCTTCTGGCCGGGGTTGCGGTCCAGCATGGAAAGCACGGCGGCGGCGGCCACGATGCCGTCGTCATAGCCGCGCCCGATCGGCGGATTGAAGAAGAAGTGGCCGGACTTCTCGAAGCCCGCCAGCGCGCCCAGCTCGGCGGTCTTGCGCTTGATGTAGGAGTGGCCGGTCTTCCAATAGACGGTCTTGGCGCCATTGGCCTTCAGCACCTCGTCGGTGGCGAACAGGCCGGTGGACTTCACGTCGACCACGAAGGTCGCGTTCTTGTGCAGGCCGGACAGGTCGCGGGCCAGCATCAGGCCGATCTTGTCGGCGAAGATCTCCTCGCCCTCGTCGTCCACCACGCCGCAGCGGTCGCCGTCGCCGTCGAAGCCCAGCGCCAGGTCCGCGCCGTGGGCGCGCACCTGCTCGGCCATGGCGTGCAGCATGACGTGGTCTTCCGGGTTCGGATTGTACTTCGGGAAGGTCCAGTCGAGCTCGCAGTCCATCTCGATGACCTCGGCCACGCCCATGCGGCGCAGGGCTTCAGGCGCGAAGGCGCCGGCCGTGCCGTTGCCGCAGGCGCAGACCACCCGCAGCTTGCGCGTCAGGCTGGCGCGGCTGGCGGCGTCGGCGATGTAGCGCTCGGCCACCTCGCCCACATGCGCCAGGCTGCCCTCCGGCCGCTGCTTCCAGGTCCCGGAGAGCACGATCTCCTTCAGCCGGCCCATCTCGTCGGGGCCGAAGGTCAGCGGGCGTTGCGCGCCCATCTTCACGCCGGTCCAGCCGTTCTCGTTGTGGCTGGCGGTGACCATGGCCACGCAGGGGGCGTCGAGGTCGAACTGGGCGAAATAGGCCATGGGCGACGTCGCCAGGCCGATGTCGATCACCTCGCATCCGGCGGCCACCAGGCCGATGGTTAGCGCCTGCTTGATGCTGAGCGAATAGGAGCGGAAGTCGTGGCCGACCACGATCCGCTTCTGGCCCAGTTCGTGGATATAGGTGCCGAGGCCCAGGCCCAGCGCCTGGACGCCCAACAGGTTGATCTCCGGCCCGAACAGCCAGCGCGCGTCGTATTCGCGGAAGCCCGTGGCCTTCACCAGCGGCTGGTTCTCGAAGTCGAAGGTATTGGCGACAAGGTCGGCGCGGGGGGCTGGCAGCATTTGGGCTCCGAAGGAATGCGGGGCGTCGGACGGGCGACAGGCTTAGCGCCCGTATCCTTCGCCTTTGTGTACGTCTGTCTTCCCTGTACGGCGCGCGCCGGGTTTTGGCTCTACATCACCCCGGCGCGCAACAGGTCGTGGATGTGCAGTATGCCCACCGGCCGCGCGTCTTCGACCACGAAGAGGACGGTGACCGCGGGCGGCGGGTCGCTCATCAGGGCCAGGGCCTCCGAGGCCAGCATGCCGGGCGGCACGGTCTTCTTCGGCCCCGGCGTCATCACCTCGCCGGCGGTATGGTCCATCAGGCCGGTGATGTGGCGGCGCAGGTCGCCATCGGTGATCGCCCCGGTCAGGCCGCCGTCCGGACCGGTCACGCCGACAATCCCCCAACGCTTTTCGGTCATCACCAGCAGGGCTTCGTGCATCGGCGTCTCGGCGCCGACCAGTGGCAATTCGCCGAAACCGTGCATCAGATCGCCGACCGTGCGCAGCATTGCGCCGAGTTTGCCGCCGGGATGGAAGACCCGGAAGTCCTGCGGCTTGAACCCCCGCCGCTCCAGCAACGCCACGGCGAGCGCATCGCCCAGGGCCAGCTGCAGGGTGGTGGAGGTGGTCGGCGCATTCAGCTCGTCGGCGGCCTCGGGGGCGTCGGGGATGGCCAGCACAATGTCGGCGGCGCGGCCCAGCGCGCTCTGCGGCTGGGCGGTGATGGCGATCAGCGGGATGGCGAAGCGCTTGGCGTAGGCGATAACGTCGGCCAGCTCGCGGGTCTCGCCGGTCTTGGAAAGCGCCAGGATCACATCGTCGGCGCCGATCATGCCGAGGTCGCCGTGGCTGGCCTCGGTGGCGTGGACGAACATGGCCACCGAGCCGGTGGAGGCGAGGGTGGCGGCGATCTTGCGGGCGATGTGGCCGGACTTGCCGATGCCGGTGGCGACGATCCGGCCCTTCGCGGCGAACAGGGTCTCCACGGCCTGGACGAAGGCTTCGTCGAGGGCGGCGGCCAGTTGCTGCAGCCCCTCGGCTTCGGCGGCCAGCACCCGGCGGCCGACGGCGATGGCGTCGAAGCCGGTCACCGCCGGATCGCGCCGCGCCGGATCACTGGCCTGGGCCAAGCGCCTGGACCTGCATGTCGCGCATGGCGCCGCGCTGCTGGTTGATGCGCCGCTGGTTGGCGGCGGCCTCGCGCGCCATGGCCGCCTGCATCTCCGGCGTCCGCTGGATCGGCGTGTGGCCAAAGGGCTTGTGCGAGCGGTCGCCCCAGCCCTGCGGCCAGTCGTTGGCGAGGGCGATGGCCGCGGCGGCCAGCAGGACGAGCGCCGGCAGGTAGAAACGATCCAACATGGCATTGGTCTATAGCCGCAACGCGGTGGCCGGACCAAGGCGTTGCGTCGCGGGACCCAAGGTCTAGAAAGCGCCAGCCCGCCATTCTCAAGGAGTCTCCCGCCTTGCCGACCCTGATCCTGCTGCGCCACGGCCAGAGCCAGTGGAACCTCGAGGACCGCTTCACCGGCTGGGTGGATGTCGACCTGACGCCGGAAGGCGAGGCCCAGGCGAAGAAGGGCGGCGAACTGATCGCACAGGCCGGCATCGCCATCGACCGCTGCTTCACCTCGGTGCTGACCCGGGCGATCCGGACGTCCTGGCTGGCGCTGGCGGCGGCGAAGCAGGCCTTCGTGCCAGAGGTGAAGCACTGGCGGCTGAACGAGCGCCACTACGGCGGCCTGACCGGGCTCAACAAGACCGAGACCGCCGCGGAGCACGGCGAGGCGCAGGTCAGGATCTGGCGCCGCTCGTACGACATCCCGCCGCCGCCGCTGGCGCCCGGCGGCGAATACGACTTCAGCCGGGACCGCCGCTATCACGGCGCCCACCTGCCCGATACCGAGAGCCTGGCCACCACCCTGGAGCGGGTGCAGCCCTACTGGGCGTCGAACATCGTGCCCTGCCTGAAGGCCGGTGAGACCCTGCTGGTCGCCGCGCACGGCAACTCCCTGCGCGCCATCGTCAAGCTGCTCTTCGATGTCTCCGGCGAGGCCATCGTCGGCGTCGAGATCCCCACCGGCAACCCCCTGCTGATCGAGCTCGACGAGGCGCTGAAGCCGACCAGCGCCCGTTACCTCGACGAGGCGCGCGCCCAGCCGCTGCCGGCGCTCTAGGCCGGCGATGGCCGAACCCGGCGACCAGGCATGGATGCGCCGCGCCATCGCCCTGGCGCAGGTCCATCTCGGCCGGACCGGCGATAACCCCTCGGTGGGCTGCGTGATCGTGGCGGACGGCGTCGCGGTCGGCGAGGGCGCCACCGGCGTCGGCGGCCGTCCGCACGCCGAGGAGGTCGCGCTGGACCAGGCCGGCGCCGCGGCCAAGGGCGCCACCGCCTACGTGACCCTGGAGCCCTGCGCTGAACGCTCCTCCGGAGCGGCCTCGTGCAGCGAACTCTTGGCGCGGGCCGGCGTGGCGCGGGTGGTCGTCGCCTGCAAGGACGCCTCGGTCCTGGCCGCCGGTCGCGGGACCGAACGCCTGCGCGCCGCCGGCGTCACGGTCGAGCTTGGTGTGGCCGCCCAGGAGGCCGCTCAGCTTTACGGCGCCTATAAACCAAAGGCCTGACGCCCAAGCCCCTGGAAATGGGCCGTTAATCACCGGGGTCTAGGATTCGGGTAACCATCCTGCCCGCCCTCCGGGAAACCATGTCCGAAGCCAACCACATCACCCGCCGGATCACCCAGGCCGAGGCCGACCAGATCTGTGCGCGGCACGACCGGCTGTGGAGCTCGAAACCGGGCGGCGCGCGGGCCGTCTTCGCCTGGGCGGACCTCTCGGGGCTGGACCTGACCGGGCGCAACCTCTGCGACGCAGACTTCTCCGGCGCGGTGCTGGCCGGCTGCAAGCTGCAGGGCGCGCGGCTCGACCACGCGATCATGTTCGGCGCCGACCTGCAGGACGCCGACATGCGCGCCGCCTCCCTGCGCCGGGCCGACCTGCGCGGCGCCTGCCTGCGCAACGCCGACCTGACCGGCGCCGACATGTTCGAGGCCGACCTGCGCGAGGGCGTGCTGGCCGCGGCCGACCCCAAGGTGGGCTTCCGCCGCATCGAGGCCGGCGGCTCGGCCCGGGTCGGTGACGCCCAGGGCGCGAAGCTCGTCGGCGCCAACCTCGAACGCTCCAAGCTCTCCGGCGTCATCGCCGTGAAGGCCGACTTCACCGACGCCATCCTCAAGGAAGCCCGCCTGGTGCGCGCCAACCTGAAGCAGGCGACCATGAAGGGCGCGAACCTCTCCGGCGCCGATCTCTCGGGCGCGGACCTGGCCGGCGCGGACCTGCGCGACGCGGTCCTGGTGGGCGCCAAGACCCTGCAGTGGAACGTCTCCAACGCCAACCTGACGGGGGCGCTCACCGACAAGCCGGCGGGGATCGCCGCCTCCAGCCTGCCCTACAAGACCATGATCCAAGACCACGCCCGCTGGTGCGAGACCGGCGGCCTGCACGGCGCGCCCTCGGTGTTCGACAACGCCGACCTGCGCGCGCTGGAGACCATCCGCGGCTACAACCTGACAGCCCTCTCGGCCAAGGGGGCGGTGTTCTACGGCCTCGATATGGAAGGCGTGCAGCTGCAGGGCGCGCATCTGGAGGGCACGGATCTGCGCAACTGCAACCTGCGACGCGCGGACCTGCGGGGCGCGAAGCTCGCCGGCGCCAAGCTCTCCGGTTCCGACCTGCGCGAGGCCCAGATGGGCCCCCTCTTGCTGGGCGCCGACCGGGTGCTGGCCTGCGACCTGCGCCACGCCGAGCTCAAGGGCGCCGACCTCTCCGGCGCCGACGTGCGCCAGGCGATCTTCATCGACGCCGACCTCAGCCGCGCAAACTTCAACGGCGCGCTCCTGCGCCAGGCCAACTTCACCGGCGTCGTGCGCCATGGCGCCCGCGGCCTGGACGACACCCTCTAGCGCCCACGAAAAAGGCGGCGCAGTCGCCCGCGCCGCCTTCTCGCTATGCCGTGCTCCCCTTCCGGGGAGCAGCTTCGGTTAAGCCGCCTTTTCGGCGTCGATCAGCGCGGGCTGGCCGAGGCTGATCTCGACGCGGCGGGGCTTCAGCGCCTCCGGCAGTTCGCGCTTCAGCGCGATGGACAGCAGGCCGTCGGCGAGGTTCGCCTCGGTGACGATCACATAGTCGGCGAGCTGGAACTTGCGCTCGAAGTTCCGCTCGGCGAGGCCGCGGTGCAGGAAGCGGCGCGGCTCATCGTTGGCGGCCTTGCGGCCGGTCACGGTGAGGAGGTTTTCCTTCACTTCGATGGAGAGTTCTTCCGGACGAAAGCCGGCCACGGCGATCTCGACGCGGTAGGCGTTCTCGTCAGTGCGCTCGATGTTGTAGGGCGGATAGCCGCCGGCGGCGCTGTCGGCCGCGGCGTTGTCCAGCAGGTCGGCCAGACGGTCGAAGCCCACGACGGAGCGGTAAAGGGGGGAGAAATCGATCGTACGCATGCGGTCTTGATCCTTCTTCAAAAGCAAGGTCGGTTCGGAGCATCGGCCGCGAGCCGATCAGGCCTCGCATGACACCCCGGAAGGCCCGGACATCCAGCGCCTTCGGGCCATGAGTTAGGCGCGGGTTTGCGGCGTTCAAGACCTTGCGGCGCCAGCTCCTTTGACCCACGGAGCCTGCCGGGCTAGGTCTTCGGCGAAGCTTTCGCTGGGGGGCGACGGCGAGGTCGGATGTCGGACATCTTCATTTCCAGGCGCGGCGCGGTGCTGTCCGGCCTGGCGGCGGCGGGCGCGCTCGCCGCCTGCGCGCCCGGCCGGCCGAAGGGCGCGGCGCCGCCAAAGACCCTCGAGGCCGCAGTTGCCGGAAGCTGGCGCGCGCCGGCCGACAAGGCCCGCGACGTCTATCGCCATCCGCTGCAGTCGCTTCAGTTCTGGGGGCTGAAGCCGGGCCAGACGGTGGTTGAGTTCTGGCCCGGCGCCGGCTGGTATACCGACATCGTCGCGCCCTACCTGGCGGCCACCGGCGGCAAGTTCTACGCCGCGGACCTGCAGGCGCCCGACGCCGAGGGCCGCACCCTCGACGAGGCCTATCGCCACAAGCTGGCGGCCAGTCCCGGCCTCTACGGCAAGGTCAACCTAACCGCCTTCGGGGCGACCAGCGGCCCGGTGGCGCCGGCGGGAACGGCGGACCTCGTCCTTTTCCTGCGCAACCTGCACAACTGGATGGCGGCGGGCCTGGCGGAAAAGGCCTTCCGCGACGCCTTCGCCGCGCTCAAGCCCGGCGGCGTGCTGGGCGTCGAGGAGCACCGCGCCGACCCGGCCGCGGTCCCCGACGTGCTGGCCCAGTCTGGCTATGTGGCGCAGGCCTATGTGGTGAAGCTGGGCCAGGAGGCGGGCTTCCAATTGGCCGCGGCCAGCGAGATCAACGCCAATCCCAAGGACGACCATAATCATCCCTTCGGCGTCTGGACCTTGCCGCCAGTGCGCCGATCGTCCGCCCCCGGACAGCCGCCGGATCCCGGTTTTGACCGCGCCAAGTACGACGCCGTCGGCGAGAGCGACCGGATGACGCTGAAGTTCGTCAAGCCGGGCTCGCAGAACGGGTGACGGTTTACTTCGCACACGTCTGAAGCGAAGCTCCTCGCCGGGGCTTGGGAGTCGTTGAATCGATGGCGACGCTGGAGGAGCTGACCGACCGGATTCGCCGCGCTGCGGCGGCTGAGGCCGCGGCGTCCGGGGCGGGCCTCGGCTCGACCATCAAGCTCGACCTGAAGGGCGAGGGCGTCATCCACATCGACGGCGCGGCGGTGACCAACGACGACCTGCCGGCCGACCTGGTGGTCACCGTGGGCCTGCGGGACCTGGCGGCGCTGGGCAAGGGCGAGCTCGATCCTACGCGGGCGATGATGACCGGCCGATTGCGGCTCTCCGACATGGCGCTCGCCATGCGATTGCAGCCGAAGATTCAGTCCTTGTTCTCCAAGGCCGCCTAGGCTCCAGGCCATGACCGAGCCCGCGCCCCTGATCGAGACGCCCGAGGCCAAGGCTCCGCCGATCGCCGAGGCGTCCTGGTTCACCGGCGCTGGCGGGGCGAGGTTGCGCGCGGCCCTGTTCATTCCGCCGGCCGTGGCCAAGGGCCGGCCGGCCCGCGGCTCCATCGTGCTCTCCGGCGGGCGCACCGAGGCCATCGAGAAGTACTACGAGTTCATCGGCGACTGCCTGGACCGCGGCTTGGTCGTCCTGGCCCACGACTGGCGCGGCCAGGGGCTGTCGCAGCGCGATCTCGCCGACCCCCTGAAGGGTCACGCCCATGGCTACAACGCCTATATCGACGACTTCCGGGCCCTGCTCGGCGCCTATGCCGCGCAGCTGCCCAAGCCCTGGATCGCGGTGGCGCATTCCATGGGCGGGTGCCTCACGCTCTTGGCGCTGACGCATGGCGAGGACCGCTTCGCCGGCGCGATCCTCTCAGCGCCCATGCTGGGGATCCGCACCCCGTTCCCGCTGGCGCTGTCGCGCCTGATCACCGGGATCAACATCGCCACGGGCGGGGGCGGACGCTATTCGCTGGGCGGCCCAGGCAAGCCCTTCGACAGCACCTTCGCAGGCAATGTCCTGACCCACGACCCGGTGCGCTACGCCCGCGCCTGGAGCCTGATCGCCGCCGAGCCGAAGCTCGCCCTGGGCGGACCCACCTGGGGATGGATCGACTTCGGCCTGCGCGCCACCGCCTACCTCGCCCGCCCCGACGTCCTGCGCGACGTCACCATTCCGGTGGTGATCGTCTCGGCGGAGAACGACCAGCTTGTCGACAACGCGGCCCAGGCCGCCGCCGCTCGCCACCTGCCGCAGGGAAAGGTCATCACCGTCCCCGGCGCCTACCACGAAATCCTGATGGAGACCGACGAGATGCGTAATCCCTTTATGCGGGCGCTCGACGCCCTGCTCGGCCGCACCGCGCCGACGCCGGCCGAGCCTCCCAAAGCGGCCCCGGCTGTCGCGCCAGCGCCGGCGCCCACACCGGCCCCCGCGCCAGCTCCGGCCGCCGCCGCGCCCAAGCCGTCGCCTGCTCCGGCGCCCGCCGCCGCTCCGGTGACGGCCGCCGCCGCGCCGAAACCCGCTGCATCCGCCAAGCCGGGGGCTAAGGCGCCCGCCAAGAAACCGGCGGCGGCGAAGAAACCGGCCGCTAAGGCGCCCGCCGCGGCCTCGGCTGCGAAGCCCGCGGCCGCCAAGGCTCCGGCCAAGCCCGCAGCCGCGAAGGCCGCCGCCAAACCGGCCGGGGCCAAGGCTCCCGCCAAACCTGCGGCGAAAGCAGCGGCGAAGCCTGCTCTGAAGCCGGCGGCCAAGCCCGCCGCCGCCAAGGCGCCAACCGCCGCAAAGCCAGCCTCGGCGAAAGCTCCGGCGGCGGCCAAGCCGGCTGCGAAGCCCGCGGCCAAGGCCAAGGCGCCCGCGGCGAAGGCCCCGGCCGCCAAGGCGCCTGCGAAGCCTGCCGCCGCCAAGCCCGCGGCGGTGAAGAAACCTGCGGCGGTGAAGAAGCCCGCAGTGGCGAAGCCGGCGGCGGCCAAGGCTCCGGCGGTGAAGGCGCCCGCGGCCAAGAAGCCCGCGGCTAAACCCGCCGCCGCAAAGAAGCCGGCGCCGAAGAAGGCCTAGCCGTCGACGGCGGCCAGCAGAGCCAGGGTCTCGTCCAGGCAGGCGCGGTCGCCGGCGATGGCGATCCGCCCGCCGTGGACGCCCACCGGCGCGCCGCGCCAGTCGGTGACCCGGCCGCCGGCCCCGGCGAGTACCGGGATCGCCGCGTCGATGTCCCAGGCCTTCAGGCCGGTCTCGAGGACCAGGTCGATCATGCCGGCCGCCACCATGGCGTAGGCGTAGGCGTCGCAGCCCAGCCGGGCCAGGCGCGCGGCGGCGCGGACCTGGTCCCAGGCCTCGCGCTCGGCGCCCCTGAAGAGGATGGGGTCGGTGGTGGCGATCAGCGCGCCGGCCAGGCCGGGGCAGGCCCGCACCTTCAAGGGCCGGCTCTCGCCACGGCGCAGTAGCCGCGCCTCGCCCGCATGGCCGATATAGATCTCATCCAGGAATGGCTGGCCGATGGAGCCCAGCACGGGTGTCCCGTTGTGGCGCAGGCCGATCAGGGTGGTCCAGACGGGCAGGCCGGCGATGAAGGCGCGGGTGCCGTCCACCGGGTCCAGCACCCAGACGAACTCGGCGGCCGCCCGGTCCTCGCCATATTCCTCGCCGATCACCCCGTGGTCGGGATACCGCTGGGCGATCAGGGCGCGGATGGCGCGCTCGGCGCCCTTGTCGGCCTCGGTGACGGGGTCGAAGCCCCGCGCTCCGCCCTTGTCCACAAGGCCGTGGTCGGCGCGGAACAGCGGCAGGATCGCGCCGGCCGCCGCCGCATTGAGCTCGAGGAGGAAGCCCTCGAGTTCAGCGATCTGGGATGACGAAAGAGAGCTGGGGGCGGAAGCGGTCATTCGACCGCTTTACCCCCAGCTGGATCGTCATTGGAAGCGGGTTCGTCGGAGAAGGTCGGGTCTTCAGGGAAAGGCGTGACCTACAACGTCCGAGTCGGTCTCGTTGAGCGACTTGGCCAGGTCCAGCAGGCGTTGACGCGGCCGTTCGGACAGGCTGTAGAAGGCCTGGATAAGATCCTTCGTCTCCTTGCCTTGATACGGCTCCGGCGGCTCCGGCTCTTTGTCGGCGTTGGAGTCCTGGCCGAGGCCTTCGTAGAAATAGGAGACCGGCACTTCGAGAACTTCGGCGAGCTGCCACAAACGCGCCGCAGACATGCGGTTAGCTGCGCACTCGTACTTCTGGATCTGCTGGAAACGCACGCCGCAAGCTCCGGCGAGCTGTTGCTGGGTCAGACCCAGGATCCGGCGGCGTCGGCGCAGCCGACGACCCAGATGAATATCGATCAGATCCATCATGATGCGACGCCCATCCTCCTCAAACCCTCTTGTCCCAGACCGGGACGTACACAGGGTTCGCCGCAAGCCTCGCGCCAAATCCGCGCGTTGCTAAGGTTACGAAGCCAGCCTTAGTAAAGATGCATGACAGAATCTCGGTCTCCCAAACGACAGGCTTGGCTGTGGCAAATCGAAGCTTCGCTATATGATTTTGCTCATTTTTTGGCCCGGCTGTTTCCAATCGATGCGGTTTCGGACTTCGGCGGATGGCTGTTCCGGACGATCGGCCCGTTAACCAGTAAGCAACGCGTGGCGGAAACCAATCTGCGGATTGTGTTTCCAAAC
Source organism: Phenylobacterium sp. (assembly GCF_004799515.1). Classification (GTDB taxonomy): domain Bacteria; phylum Pseudomonadota; class Alphaproteobacteria; order Caulobacterales; family Caulobacteraceae; genus Phenylobacterium. The sequence goes on from NZ_SSMX01000003.1 coordinate 79,223, forward strand.
GCCACAGAGTCCGAGGTCGCCGCTCTGCTGCGCGCCCAGTGGGAGGAGCTCGGTCGTTGGATCGCCGAGTTCCCCATGGCCGACCGGATCGCCGCCGATCCGGACCGCGTCGAGGTGGTCGGAATGGAGCGCCTGACGCGGCTGGCTGAGGCGCATCAGCCGGCCGTATTGATCAGCGGCCACTTCTCCAACTTCGACATGATGGCGGTGGCGATCATGCGCTCGGGCCTGCCGAGCCAAATCACCTACCGGGCGCTGAACAACCCCTACATGGACCGGCGGATCGTCGAGAAACGCCGCCAGTATGGCGTCAAGCTCTTCGCGCCCAAGGGCACCGCCGGCGCGCGGGAGCTGTTCCGGGCGATCGGCCGCGGCGAGTCCATCGCGCTCCTCAATGACCAGAAGTTCAACGGCGGGATCGCCGCGCCCTTCTTCGGCCGGATGGCCCGCACCGCGCCGGGCCCCTCGACCTACGCCCTGCATTTCGGCATCCCGATCCAGCCGATCAGCGTGCAGCGCACGCACAAGGCCCGCTTCCGGGTGGTGATGCACGAGCCGATCGAGCTCACCGACACCGGCGACCGCGACGCCGACATCGAGACCGCCGTGCGCCGCATCAACGCCTTCATGGAACAGCGCGTCCTGGAACGGCCGGCGGAGTGGTTCTGGGTGCATCGGCGCTGGCCGAACGAGACCTACCGCAAGCCGATGAAGGCCGCCGCCTAGCCTGGGTGGCGTTCGCGCCAGCGCTGCAGGGCCTCGGCGGGGCCGGCATAGGCCTCCTGCAGCTCGGCGCTCCAGTAGCGCAGCTGCTCCAGGGGGACCTTCTTGCCGCTCACTGCGCAGACCACGTAGCGGCCCGGCTTCAGCACGGCGAAATCGCCGTCGCCATAGTGCAGGCGGGCAAGGTCGGCGCCGGTGAAGTCGCGGTCTTGAGCGTTCATGGCCATCTATTTAGCGCGCCGGCCGCGATCCTGACAGGGGCCTCCAGAGAAGGGGAGCGCTCAGAAGAGATCGCCCTGGGCGGAGGGCGCGGCCTTCGGCCTGGGCTTGGCGGGCTTTGGCGCGACGGCGTGCGGGGCGGGCGTTTCCGCCGCCGCGCCCTCGATCACCGCCTGGCGGGTCACCTGGTCGCCGAACTTGATCGCCACGGCCTCGCCGCTGGCGAGCGCCGCGCCCGCGTGGACGATGGATCCGTCGGCCCGGGTCACCCGGGCGAAGCCGCGCTGCAAAGGCCGGTCGGGATCGACGGAGGCGTAGAGCTTGGCGAGCGCGCCCAGCCGCTCCGTCGCCCGCTCCAGGCCCCGCCGCACGCCGGGCTCCAGCCGCGCGGCGACACCCTCCAGCCGTTGGCGCTGCACCGCCTGCGGCCGTTGCAGCAGGAGCGGGGAAAGCCGGGCCGAAGCCCGCACCAGGTCGCGTTCATGGACGGCGGCGTTCCTGGCCAGGCCCGCGGCCAGGCGGCCGGAGACGATGTCGAAGCGCTGCTCGGCCAGGCGCACCAGGTCGGGCACGCGCTTCAGCGCCCGCTCGGCCGCCGCCACCCGTCCGCGCCGGTCCTCCACGGCGCGCCCGCCGCAGCGGTGCATCCGCGCCGAAAGATCGCCGACCAGGGCCTTCAGCTCCGCCAGCACCGGCGTCGCCATCTCGCCGGCGGCGGTGGGCGTGGGCGCGCGGCGGTCGGAGACGAAGTCGATCAAGGTGGTGTCGGTCTCGTGGCCCACGGCGCTGATCAGCGGGATCGTGCACGCCGCCACGGTGCGGGCCAGCGCCTCGTCGTTGAACGCCCAGAGGTCCTCCACCGAGCCGCCGCCGCGCGCCACGATCAGGACGTCGGGCCGCGGGATCGCGCCCGTCCCGTCGAGGGCGTCGAAGCCCCGGATCGCCGCGCAGACCTGGGCGGCGGCGGCCTCGCCCTGCACCACCACCGGCCAGACGATCACCCGGCAGGGCCAGCGGTCGCGGATGCGGTGCAGGATGTCGCGGATCACCGCCCCGGTCGGGCTGGTGATCACCCCGACGACGGCCGGCATGGCGGGCAGGGGCTGTTTGCGTTCAGCGGCGAACAGGCCCTCGCCGGCCAGCCGCGCCTTCAGCCGTTCCAGCTGGGCCAGCAGGGCCCCGACGCCCGCGGCCTCCATGGTCTCAATGACGATCTGGTAGCGCGACCCGGCCGGATAGGCGGTGATCTTGCCGGTGACGATCACCTCCAGCCCCTGCTCGGGCCGGGTGCCAAGGCCGCGCACCTGGCCTTTCCAGACCACCCCGTCGATAGCCGCGCGCTCGTCCTTCAGCGTCAGGTAGACGTGGCCGTTGGAGTGATGGGTGACCTTGGAGATCTCGCCGCGCAGGCGCACGAACCCGTAGGCGTCCTCCAGCGTGCGTTTCAGCGCAAACGCCAGCTCCGACACCGAATAGGGCTTGGCGTTGCCGTCTTCCTGGGGGGCCGAAGTCTCCGGCGGGACGTCACTCATGCGCGGAAGGTAGCGAGCGCCGCGTTCAAACCCAACGGCTGCGTGAGGGCGCCGCTAAAGGAAAAGGACGCGCCCGGCCCTGCTGGCGGAAAAACCGCCGCGGGCCGAGCGCGTCCCCATCCCCAACGGATTGGTGAGCCGCCTCCCTTGGCGGATTCTGATGAACTAAATGTAGCGGCGCAGGCTCCTGGCGAGCTCGGCGGCGCCGGAGCGCTTCTTGGCCTGGGCTGGCTGGTAGGCGACCTGGCTGTGCTCCTCGCAATAGGGGCCCTCGCCGGCGCGCCGGCCGCAGAAGGTGAAGTTGTCCAGAGACGGGTCGCCGATCGGCCACTTGCACATATGCGCGCCGAGGGTGAGCACGGTCGCCGTGCCGGGCGCCTCCTCGACGTAGCGGACCGGCGCCGGGTGCGGCGTGTGGGCCACCGGCTCGGCGATCCGGCGCGGCGCCGAAGGCGAGGCCGAGACCGGCCGCGCCGGCCGGGGCGCCTTGAAGACCGTGCGCGCGGGCTTCGACGGCGCCGCGCGGCCCGACAGGCCCAGCCGGTGCACCTTGCCGATCACCGCGTTGCGGGTCACCCCACCCAGCTGCTTGGCGATCTGGCTGGCCGAAAGGCCGTCCTGCCAGAGCTTCTTGAGGAGTTCGACGCGTTCGTCCGTCCAGCCCATGTTCGCCTCCCGCCAATGGTCCGGGGCGCCCCCTGCGCGCTCCCGATTCAATATCTTGTGGCGCCCAGCAGTTCCGCTGCTCACCAACCACCACCAGTAGTAAACAAGTCCTTAAGGGCCACAATAGGCGCCACGCTCTTCATCCACAGGAACTAGATGTTGCGTCAGCCGGACGCAGTTTGGCCGCGGTTCCGGGCGGGGCGACGCGCGCTCTTGAAGCCAGGGCCGAGGCGGCGCACATGAGGGGCATGAACGATGTGGCGACCGGCCTCGCGGCTTCCGTGATCTCGCATAGGGACGAGGCCGTCCTGCCGCCGCAGCCGCGCGACTATCCGGGTGTCAACTGGGAGGGGCTGAAGACCCTCTACGTCCGCGAGGTGCGCCGCTTCATCAAGGTGGGCACCCAGACCCTGGCCGCCCCTGTGGTCACGGCCCTGCTCTACATGCTGGTGTTCGTGGTCGCGGTGGGCGGCGGGCGCAGCGTCAACGGCGTGGCCTACGGCGCCTTCGTGGCGCCGGGCCTGATCCTGATGCAGGTCCTGTCGAACGCCTTCGCCAACTCGTCATCGTCCCTGCTGCAGGCCAAGTTCAATGGCCTGATGGGAGACTTCATCACCCCGCCGCTGTCGCCCTTCGAGCTGCTGGCCGGCTTCGGCGCCGGAGCGGCGACCCGCGGGCTGTTCGTCGGCGCCGTCAGTCTGGTGGCGATCGTGCCCTTCGCCCATCTGTCCGTGGCCCAGCCCTGGGCGATCCTCTACTTCGGCCTGGGCGCGGCCCTGATCATGGGCTTCATCGGCATCATGGCGGGCCTGTGGGCGGAGAAGTTCGACCACATGGCCGCGGTGACCAACTTCGTCATCATGCCGATGACCTTCCTGTCGGGCACCTTCTACCTGATCGAGCGGTTGCCCGAGCCGTTCCGCACCTTCTCCAAGTTCAACCCGTTCTTCTATCTGATCGACGGCTTCCGTTACGGCTTCATCGGTCGGGCCGAGGGCTCGCTGGCGGTGGGCGTGGCCATGACCGCGGTCCTGACGATCGGCCTCGGCCTGGGCTGCCTGCGGATGTTCCAGGTCGGCTACAAGATCAAGACCTAGGCTCAGCGTCACAGGCTTGTCGTTGACTTCCAGGGCCTGGAAGACGAGAACGCCAAGCCTTCCCGTCCCCGTCGCAACGCGGCGGGGATGCTTCTGTTTTGGAGGGCTCCTCCGGTGACCGAGACGACCGCCGCCCCCGTTCCCAGCGACCACATCATGGCGGTCTACAGCCGCGCGCCGCTGGCGTTCGAGCGAGGCGAGGGCGCGCGTCTCTACACCACCGAGGGCGAGGCCTATCTCGACTGCATGGCCGGCATCGCGGTCAATGCGCTCGGCCACGCCAACCCCAAGCTGGTGGGCGTCCTGAAGGCCCAGGCCGAGAAGCTCTGGCACACCTCCAACATCTTCACGATCCCGAACCAGGAGAAGCTCGCCAAGGCGCTGACCGACGCGACCTTCGCCGACGAGGTGTTCTTCGGCAATTCCGGGACCGAGGCCATCGAGTGCGCCATCAAGACCGCGCGCAAGTATCACTGGGCCACGGGCCAGCCGGAGCGGGTCGACATCATCGGCTTCGACGGCTCCTTCCACGGCCGCAGCATCGCGGCGGTGAACGCCTCGGGCAATGAGCACTACCTGGAGGGCTTCGGCCCGCCGCTGCCCGGTTTCGTCCACCTGCCGTTCGGCGACATCGACGCGATCAAGGCGGCCATCGGCCCGACCACCGCGGCGGTGCTGCTGGAGCCGGTGCAGGGCGAGGGCGGCGCGCGAGCCTGGACCGACGCCCAGCTCACCGCCATCCGCAAGCTCTGCGACGAGACCGGGATCCTCCTGATCTACGACGAGATCCAGTGCGGCCTCGGGCGCACCGGCAAGCTCTTCGCCTACGAGTGGGCCACGGACGCCGCGCCCGACATCATGGCGGTGGCCAAGGCCCTGGGCGGCGGCTTCCCGGTGGGCGCGTGCCTGGCGACGGCCGAGGCCGGCCGCGGCATGACCGTGGGCTCGCACGGCTCGACCTACGGCGGCAACCCGCTGGCCATGGCCGTCGGCCTGGCCTCGGTGGAGGAGCTTGTGAAGCCGGAACTCCAGGCCCATGTGCGCGAGATCGCCGGCTACTTCACCCAGCAGCTCGAGGGATTGAAGGAACGCTTCCCCGACGTGGTGGTCGACATCCGCGGTCGGGGCCTCTTGATCGGCGTCAAGCTCGCCACGCCCAACCGCGAGTTCATGCAGCACGCCCGCGACGAACGCCTATTGATCGCCGGCGGCGGCGACAACTGCGTGCGCCTGCTGCCGCCCCTGGTGCTGACCGTCGAGGAGGCCAGCGAGGCCATGGCCAAGCTGGAGCGCGCCTGCGAGCGGGCCCGGGCGAAGGCCCAGTCTCCAGCCGGAACGAACGCCGCGTGAGCGCGCCGGTGCGTCACTTCCTCGACCTCTGGAAGCTGGACGGGTCGGACCTGCGCGCCATCCTGGAGGACGCCAAGCGCCGCAAGGCCGCGCGCCTGGGCTGGCCCAAGGGCCGCCCGGACGCCGACGCGGTCGCCGAGGGCCGGGTGCTGGCGATGATCTTCGAGAAGAACTCCACGCGCACCCGCTTCTCCTTCGACGCGGCCATGCGCCAGCTGGGCGGCGACGTGATCATCTCAAACGCCGTCGACATGCAGCTCGGCCGCGGCGAGCCGATCGAGGACACGGCGCGGGTGCTGTCGCGCATGGTCGATGCGGTGATGATCCGCGCCAACAACCACCAGGACGTCGAGCGCCTGGCGCTCTCGTCCACCATCCCGGTGATCAACGGCCTGTCGGACAGGAGCCATCCCTGCCAGATCCTGGCCGACCTCCTGACCATCGAGGAGCACCGCGGCCCCGTGGCGGGCAAGACCCTGGCCTACGTCGGCGACGGCAACAACGTCTGCGCCAGCTTCATCCATGCCGCGCCGAAGCTGGGCTTCCGCCTGAACATCGCTTCGCCGGCCATCTACCACCCCGACCTGCACGACCTGGCCCGTGCGGCGCAGGAGCAGGGCATGGTGCACGCTGGCGACGACCCGCGCGAGGCGGTGCAGGGCGCCGACGTGGTGATCACCGATACCTGGGTCTCCATGGGCGACACCGACCATGACGAGCGGCTGGACGCGCTGGAGCCCTATCAGGTGGACGAGCAGCTCATGGACCTGGCCAAGGGCGACGCGGTCTTCCTGCACTGCCTGCCCGCCCACCGCGGCGAGGAGGTCACCGACGAAGTGATCGATGGGCCGAAGAGCCTGATCTGGGACGAGGCCGAGAACCGCCTGCACGCCCAGAAGTCGATCCTCGCCTGGTGCTTCGGGGCGATCTGAGAATTCCTCTCCTTCGGGGGAGGTGGCGCGAAGCGCCGGAGGGGGTCGCCCGCGATCGTTGAGGACCCCCTCAGTCAGCTTCGCTGACAGCTCCCCCAGCGGGGAGCAACTTGCTGCGCTCGCAAACCTCGGAGTCATTCCTATATGGCCGCGATGCCCTCCTCCGCTCCCATCCCCGATGACGCCGTCACCGCCTTCCAGATCGAGGGCGAGCCGGTGCGTGGGCGCCTGGCGCGCCTGGGCCCGGCGATCGATGAGATCCTGCGCCAGCACGACTATCCCGAGGCCGTCGCCAACCTGCTGGGCGAAGCCTGCGCGCTGGCCGCCCTGGTGGGCTCCAACCTGAAGTTCGACGGCCGGCTGATCGTCGAGGCGCGCGGCGACGGGCCGGTGCGCTTCGTGGTCGCCGACTACGACACCTCCGGCGGCCTGCGCGGTTACTGCGGCTTCGACGCCGAAGCGGTGGCGCAGGCGGCGAAGGGGTTCCTGCGGCCGGGCGCCAGGTCGCTTCTGGGCCAGGGCCATTTCATGATGACCGTCGACCAGGGCCCGGACATGGACCGCTATCAGGGCGTCACAGCCATCGAGGGCGAGACCCTGGCGCTCTGCGCGGAGCAGTACTTCGCCCAATCCGAGCAGACGCCCACCCGCGTGCGCCTGGCGGTCGCCCAGGCCGACAAGCGCGACGGCGGCCTGTGGCGGGCCGGCGGCATGCTGATCCAGTCAGTGGCCGAGGACGACGTGCGCGGCTCGACCACCGAGGCCTGGATCCGCACCCAGGCCTTCTTCGAGACGGTGGGCGAGGATGAGCTGACCGATCCGGAGCTGTCGTCGCAGCACCTGCTGTTCCGCCTGTTCCACGAGGACGGCGTGCGCGTGTTCGGCTCCCAGCCGCTGCGGGCCTTCTGCCGCTGCTCGCAGGAGCGGATCGAGACCGTGCTGCGCTCGTTCGACGCCGCCGAGCGGGCGGATATGGTCGAGCCGGACGGCCAGATCCGCGTCACCTGCGAGTACTGCTCGAAGACCTACGCCGTGGCCCCGGAAGCCCTGGAAACAGCGCCGGCCTAGCCCGAAAGCTAGGGCAGGGCGCGCAGCAGGTAATAGCCCCCAGCCACGGCCCGGCCGGCCTCGCGGCGCAGCATGTCGGTGGCCCGGGTGACGATCTCGAAGCGCCCCGCAGCGAGCGCGGCCACATAGTCCGGTCCGTGCGCGAAGCGGCCGTTGCCGCGCAGCACATAGCCGTCGCCCTCGGCATCTTCGGTGGAGAAGGCGAACCAGCCGCCTGGCTTCAACGCCGCCGCCACGCCGGCGAAGGCGGGAGCCAGGTCGCCCAGATACGGGAAGGTGTCGAAGGCCACGATCAGGTCCCAGCGCCCAGTGTCGCCGGCCAGGGCCTCTGTCAGGTCGGCCTGTTCGAGAGCGTCGTAGCGGCCGCGCTCGCGCGCCTTGGCCAGCATGCCGCCGGAGAGGTCGACGCCCACGAGGCTCCGCGCATAGGGCCGCAGGACGCCCGAGCAGAGGCCGGTGCCGCAGCCGAGGTCCAGCACGTCCCGCCCGCCGTCCGCCGCGCCGCACGCCGCCAACAGGGCCCCCAGCCGCGCCGGGCCGTCATAGCCCAGCCGCTCGGTCAGGTGCTCGTCGAAGGTCTCGGCCAGGGTGTCGAAGCTCCTGGCCACCAGCTCAGGCGGCTGACGGTCGAGGGGCCGGGCCAGCAGGGCGTCGCGCAGGTGCCGCGCCTCCATGTCGTCGGGGCGAAGCTCCGCCCAATGCCCGGCGACCCGGGCGGCCACGGCGCGCTCACCCGCCGCGTCGAGCAGCAGGATGGCGGTCTTGAAGAGGCTGTCGGGCCCGTCACCCTCCACCGTTCCGGCGCGGGCGGCCAGGATCAGGTCGGCGAGCCGTTTGGCCTCGGCGATCGGCGCCGAGCCGGGCTCCAGATCGAGGGCCGACGCCAGGGCCACGGCGGCCTCCCCGAACCGCCCGCACTTGAGCAGCGAGACCCCCAGGTTGGCGCAGAGGCCGGCGCTTGGCCCCTCGATAGCGATCGCCTCGGCGAAGGCGTTGGCGGCGGCGATAAAGTCGTTGGCGGCGGTGCGCGCCATGGCGATCACCTGCCAGGCGCTGCTGCGGCGACTGTCGAGCGCCAGCACCGCGCGGGCGGCGGCCTCGGCCTCCGCGTGGCGGGCCAGGGGCATCAGGATGCTGGCCAGGCTTTCCCAGGCCTCGGCCTGGGCGGGGTCGATCTCCAGCGATCGGCTGAGCGCCTCGGCGGCCTCCTCGCGCCGCTCCAGCGCGATCAGCGCCAGGGCGTGGTGGTTCCAGGACAGCGCTCGGCCCGGCGAGGCGCCGACCAGGGCGGTGAAGATCCGCGAGGCTTGGGCGTAGTCGCCGGCTTGGAAGCGCTTCAGGCCATGGCGGGTGAGATCGGTGACCTCGGCGGTCTCCTGCGGGTCGCGGGCGGCCGCTTCGGCCTCTAGGGCCAGCGCATGGACGAAGCCCTGGCCAGGTTCGGCCGTCCGGAGACGCGATGATGAGCGCACGTGGGTCCTCCCAGGCGCCGCACCTCACGCGCACGCCACGGGAGTACAGTTCGTGACGGTCAAGGTATGGTTACCGTTGCGGAAACTTTTTTCGGGCGCGACGGTCTTTAAGAGACCTTGCCGCCCTTCAGGGGTTTGCCTTCCAGCCGCTTGCCGGTGCGGATCGCCTGGCACACCGCGTCCAGGGTGTCGTTCTCCGACGCCACGGGCGCTTGGAAGAGCCGGCGGTCGCCCTGGCGGCTGTTCACGATCGGCCCGCTCAGGTTGTTGTGCGCATAGGCGACACTGGACAGCACCGCGAACTGCCGCTTGTCGCAATCCACCGCCCAGTGGGCCAGGCCCGAGCGGGCCACGCCGGTCTGCAGGGTGATCGGGGTGAACAGCTCGTGGCGGATGTCGGTCTCCACCAGGCCGTCGGACATCAGGGCCACGCCTTCCGGGGTCGCCAACCGCACGCCCTCGGCGTCGTAGTTGACCAGCACCCAGCCCTCGCCCTTCAGGTTCTGGCCGACCCAGGCGGCCACCGACTTGTCGTCGATCATCGCCGGCGGCGCGGGGTCCTTGACCGCCTTGGGCGCCGGCGCCGCCAGGGCGTTCACGGCCATCAGGGCGCTTGCGGCGATCAGGCCCAACAGGGCGGTGCGGAGCGTGCTCATGGCCGCCATGATGGCACAGGGCAGGGCGGCGAATAAGGCCTAGGTGGCGTGCTCGGCGCGGATCACCTTGCCCTGGGCGTCGAGGAATTCGATGGACGCCTCGCCCGCCGCGGTCACCCGCATCCGCAGCCGTACTCGGCCGTCGGCGTCGCGCAGGGCCAGAAGGGCGTCGCGGTCGGACGACTTGCCGAAGAAGGCCCGAGGCTGGCCTCCGGCGCCGGAGCTGCGCATCGCCCCCAGCGCCGCCTCGCGCGCCTGCGGCGTCATCTTCGACAGCTTCACCGGCAGGTCCGGGTCGAGCGGCGTCGCCGGATAGTCATTGACCGACAGGCCGCCGTAGCGCCGCCCGGCCTCCTCGCCCTGTTCCAGATTGACCACCTGATCCTGTTCGTACTGGTCGAAGCTCAGGTGGCCGAAGTTTGTGATTTTCCCGCCTTCGGACTTCCCGCCGAAGATCAGGCCGCCGTTCTCCGTGCCCTCGTCATTTAGGAAGATGAAGCCCGCCGCGTCGTTGCGGTCCGGCCGCCTGTGCTCCTGGCCATGCCAGAGGATGCCCGGGAAGTGGTCACGCGAGGCCAGCACCATCCGCACCGTCCCGTCGTTTTCCGTCAGGTTCAGGCGATGGACGGTGAGGGTGTCGAAGGCGCCGTCGCCCTTGCCGGCGCCGGTCAGCAGGATCCAGGCGAAGGCGGCGGTCAGCACGCCCGAATAGACGATGAGCGCGCGGGTGGCGTCGAAGCGCATGAGCTACTCCCTTCAATATCGGGCGGTCGTCACCAGGCGACGGCCTGGCCGTCCTTGCGGTGGTCGGAGCCGGCCCGGTAGACGCGGGTCGGCGGTCCGCCGGCTTTGAGCGGCGGACCGGGCTGCACGAGGATCGCCTGGAAGCCGCCGACCCCGCCGCTCGACGGCGGCGTCAGATGGTGGCCCATCGCCGCCAGCCGCGCCCCAACGGCGTCGAACAAGGTCGGCTCTAGGGTGAGCGTGTTGGGCACCTGGCTGTGGCGGAAGCGGGCCATGTCGGTGGCCATCTGCACATTGGCCCCCAGGTCGAAGAGGTTCACCAGCGCTTGGGCGTGGCCCTGGGCCTGCATGTCGCCGCCCATCAGGAGCAGGCTCATCAGCGGCTGGTCGCCGTCCATGACGAAGCCGGCGGCCAGCGTGTTGTAGGGCCGCTTGTGCGGGGCGATGACGTTGGGCGATTTGCGGTCGAGGCTGAACAGGCCGCCGCGGTTGTGCAGCACGAAGCCGTAGCCCGGAACGGTCAGGCCCGAGCCGAAGCCGGAGAAGTTGGAGTTCACCCAGGCCACCATGTTGCCCTGCGCGTCGGCGGTGGAGAGCACGATGGTGTCGCCGGCGCCGTCGACGTCCGCCACGGGACCGGGCGAGGACGCGCGCCGCGGATCGACCTTGCCGCACAGCTCTTTGGCGTGGGTCTTGGAGAGCAGCCGGTCCATCGGGATCTTCACGAAGTCCGGGTCGGCGTTGAAGGCGATGAGGTCGGCATAGGCCAGCTTCTTGGCCTCCACCATGAGGTGCCAGTAGAGCGGGTTGCGCGGGCCCAGGCTGGCCAGCGTCTGGCCAGGCGCCCAGACGGGCATGCACTGCTCCAGCACATTGACCATCTCCAGCGCCGCCCAGTCCTGCGACGGCGGCGGCAGCTCATAGACCTCGTGGCCGTGATAGGTCGTGCGCACCGGCTCGACCCATTCGCCCTTGTAGGCGGCCAGGTCCTCCAGCGTCATGGTCCCGCCCGCCGCGTTGGACTTGGCCACCACCGCCTTGGCGATCTCGCCCCTGTAGAAGGCGTCCGCGCCCTTGGCCTGCAGCAGGCGCAGGGTCTTGGCGAGGTCGGGGTTCCTGAACACCTGGCCCGGGACGGGCGGCTTGCCGGCCGGGTACCAGGTCGCCACCGAGTCCGGGTCGAGGTCGCGGCAGCATTTCACCGTCGGCAGGGCGGGCGGCAGGCGCCAGTCCGCCGCGATCCGCTCGCTGACCGGGAAGCCTTCCTCCGCGTACATCGCCGCCGGCTCCAGCAGATCCTTGAAGCCCTTGGTGCCGAACCGCTTCAGGATCGCGTCCCAGCCCCAGACGGTTCCCGGCACGGTGACCGGCAGGATGCCGCCCTGCGGCATGCCCGAGCCCGTGCCCCAGTTCTTCGGGTCGGCGTGGTAGCCGAGCTCGGCGAAATGCTCCGGCGTCGCGCCGGTGGGCGCCATGCCGCTGGCGTTCAGGGCGTAGAGCTTGTGCTCTTTGGCCACGTAGACGATGGCGAAGAGGTCGCCGCCGACGCCGACGTTCATCGGCTCGACCACGCTCAGCACCGCGGCGGTGGCGACGGCGGCGTCCACCGCGTTGCCGCCGGCCTTCAGCACCTGCAGGCCGGCTTGCGCCGCCAGCGGCTGGCTGGTGGTCACCATGCCGTGCTGGCCCATCACCTCAGCGCGGCTCTGGGCGCCCCAGCCGGTGGCCCGGTCGCCGCGGATGGCGTCGCACGCGGGCGCCTTGACCTTGCCCTCACAGACGCTGAGCAGAGGCGGCTCGGCCCGTGCTGGGGCAAAAGCCATCGCGCCCAGCGCCGTCGAAACGGCCAGGGCCAGCACCGTCGCCTTCATGATCGTCCTGTCCCCGAACCCGCTGCTCAGGAGTCAGGGAACACCAGGGCTCAGGCCGCGTCCAGCGCCCGGCTGATGTCGCGCGACAGGTCGCCCGGGCCCTCCAGCCCGACGCTCATCCGCACCCAGCCTTCGGTCAGGCCGATCTCCAGCCGCTCGGCCTCCGGCATGGAGCGGTGGGTGGTCGTGCACGGGTGCGTGGCCATGGACTTGGCGTCGCCCAGGTTGTTGGAGATGTCGACGATCTGCAGGGCGTTCAGGAAGCGGAACGCCGCCTCGCGGGAGCCCAGGTCGAAGGCCACCACATTGCCGCCGCCGGTCATCTGGTTGGCGATGATCGCGGCCTGCGGATGGTCCGGCCGGCCGCAATAGATGGTCCGCCGGGTCTTGGCGTGGGCGGCGATGACGTCGGCGGCCTTGGCGGCGTTCTCGCTCTGCCGCCGCACCCGCAGATCCAGGGTCTCCAGCCCTTTCAGCAACACCCAGGCGTTGAACGGTGAAAGGGCCGGGCCGGTGTGGCGCAGGATGTCCTTATAGGCCTCCGTCATCAGGGGTTCGGCCCCCAGGATCGCCCCGCCCAGCACCCGGCCCTGGCCGTCGATGTGCTTGGTGGCCGAATAGACGACCAGGTCGGCGCCCAGGGCCAGGGGCTTCTGGAAGATCGGGGTGGCGAAGACGTTGTCGACCACCAGCTTGGCGCCGGCCGCATGGGCGATCTCGGCCACGGCGCCGATGGCGGTGACCTCCAGCAACGGGTTGGCCGGGCTCTCCACCAGGAAGGCCTTGGTGTTGGGCCGCACGGCCGCCTTCCAGGCCTCCAGGTCGGTGGCGTCGACGTAGGTGGTCTCGACCCCGAAACGCGGCAGCCACTCCGAGACGATCCAGCGGCAGGAGCCGAAGAGCGCGCGGCCCGCCACCAGGTGATCGCCGGCGCGCAGCAGTCCGGTCAGCGCCACGTGGATCGCCGCCATGCCGGACGCGGTCGCCCGACAGGTCGCCGCGCCCTCCAGCAAGGCCAGGCGGTCCTCGAACATCTGCGTCGTGGGGTTGCCGAAGCGCTGGTAGATGAAGCCCGGCTCGTCGCCCGCGAACCGGGCGTTGGCCGCCTCGGCGCTGTCGTAGGCGAAGCTCTGGGTCAGGAACAGCGCCTCGGAGATCTCGCCGTAGGGCGAGCGCGCCATGCCGCCGCGCACCAGACGGGTCTCGGTTTCCCAATCGTGCGGATCTTCGGCCATGGCGCGGCTCCTTCTCGAACAGAGGGCGCAAGAACGGCAGCCGAGGCGCCCCGTCAAGGCGCGCTTTCCTGCAAGCCGGGCCAGTCTATCTTGCAGCCAAGCCTGAACCCGGCGAGACCTTCGGCATGCGCCACGCCGTCCTGAATCGTCGCCACCTGCTCGCCGCCCTTGGGGCGATGGCCGCCACGCCCGCGGTGGGCCGGGCCGGGCCGGACGGCCTGTTCGAGGTCCAGTGGCATGTGGAGCTCACCGGCGCGGAGCGCGCCGCCCTCGGGGCCTGGCTGGGCCGGCTGCAGGCGGCGGCCGCCGGCTGGTGGCCCCGGATCACCGCGGCCCTGGCCTCGCCCGGTTTCACGCCCACCGACCGGATCATCCTCGACCTCAACAGCATCACGCCGAAGACCATCCCCGCCGCCACCCGCGGGGACCGCATCATCGTCGACGCCGCCTACGTCCTGTCGATGGTGGGCAACCCTGACCGGCTGGGCATGGTGGCGCACGAGATGGTCCACGTGGCCCAGGCCTATCCGCCGTTCGCGCCCAGCTTCCTGACCGAAGGGATCGCCGACTACCTGCGCTACTACGTCCTGCTGCCGCAGGATCCGGGGCGGGGCTATGACGGCGCCCGCTCCGGTCCCTGGGACGGCTATCAGGTGACCGGCGGCCTGCTGGACTTCATCGAGCGCGCCCATCCCGGGACCGTGCAGGCGGTGAACGCCGACCTGCGGGCCGGCGGCGACGGGATCGGGCCGCTGCACAAGGCGGCGGGGCCGCTGACCCACGCCTGGCGCGACTATCTGGAAACCCATCCCGCGGCCGGGACGTCCGAGGCGCTGGCCGCGCGCGTCCGCGCGTTGACGCCCTAGCGGCTTGCAACCGCTGCCGTCTCCGTTAAGTCTCAGCCGCCCATGAGCGAGACCCAACGCCCGGGCATCCTGCCCTCGCAAGCCATCGACGCCCTGATCGCCCAGGGTGCGATCTCCGCGACGACGCCGTTCGACGCCGACCAGGTGCAGCCGGCGAGCCTCGACCTGCGCCTGGCCGACCGCGCCTGGCGGGTGCGCGCCTCCTTCCTGCCCGGCCGCCACACGGTGCGCGAGCGGATCGCCGAGGTCGCCATGCACGAGGTCGACCTGACCCGCGGGGCGGTGCTGGAGCGCGGCTGCGTCTACATCGCCGAACTGCAGGAGCGGCTGAAGCTGCCGGCGGGCCTGTCGGCGCGGGCCAATCCGAAGAGCTCCACCGGCCGGGTCGACGTCTTCGTGCGCCTGCTCACCGACCGTGGGAACGCCTTCGACGACGTGGACGAGCACTACGACGGGCCGCTCTATCTGGAGATCGCGCCGCAGACCTTCTCCGTCCTGGTGCGCCCCGGCACGCGGCTGAACCAGCTGCGCCTGAAGTCCGGCCAGCCGCCGCGCCTGCGGATCGAAAGCGTCGGCGTCGACCTGACCGGCGAGATCGCCGGCTTCCGTGGCCGCCGCCACGCCGGCGTCGTCGACCTCGACAAGGAGGACGGCCACGACCCGCGCGATTTCTGGGAGCCCTTACGCCCCCGCAACGGCCAGCTGCTGCTCGACCCCGGCGAGTTCTACATCCTGGCCTCCAAGGGCGCGGTGGAGATCCCGGTGATGGAGGCCGCCGAGATGACCCCCATCGACCCCTCGGTGGGCGAGTTCCGCGTGCACTACGCCGGCTTCTTCGATCCCGGCTTCGGCACGGACGAGGCGCACGGCAAGGGCTCGCGCGGGGTGCTGGAGGTCCGCAGCCACGAGACGCCGTTCATCCTGGAGGACGGCCAGACCGTGGCGCGGCTGGTCTATGAGCCCCTGACCGAGCGGCCCGCGCGGCTCTACGGCGACCTCGGGTCGCACTACCAGCGCCAGGGCCTGAAGCTATCGAAGCACTTCCGGATCTGGGGCGATTAGGGACGGCTCTCTCGGCGTGTAGCAAAGGAGGATCGACTTTTTGTCGTGTATCCTTGACACATCCTCTGTGTCATGTTTCCTTGTCATTCAGACAAGGAGGCTTGCATGACCAGTATGCGTTCGCGGCTCACGCCGCTACTCGGGCTCAGTGCGCTGGCCGGCGTGTTGATCCTCTTTTCTCTCACGGTGCGCTTCACCGACTACAGGCCGCCGGTGCTGGTCTGGCCCGTGATTGGAGTGGGCTGGATCGCGGCCGTCACTTGGGCGCTTCTGCTTTATTGGCGGCGGCTCGACGAGGCGGCGCAGGAAGCCCAGAAGAGCGCCTGGCTCTGGGGCGGCTCCTTCGGCATGGCGGCCGGTTGGCTGGCCGACGCGGCGATGAGCCTGCCGGGGGTCTATCCCTCGGT
Organism: Phenylobacterium sp.; assembly: GCF_004799515.1. Classification (GTDB taxonomy): domain Bacteria; phylum Pseudomonadota; class Alphaproteobacteria; order Caulobacterales; family Caulobacteraceae; genus Phenylobacterium. The sequence goes on from NZ_SSMX01000003.1 coordinate 95,123, forward strand.
GCGCCACGTCGTTCTCAGCCTGGGCGGCGCCCTGATCGTCGGCGGCGGCCTGGTGGCCGTCGGCGCGGCGGCGGGCTTCCTGATCGCCTGGGCCATCTGGTGGGGGGCTCGGCGATGAGTTCGGACATGTCCCCCGCCACACCCGCCCGCCGCCGCGGCGCCCAGTGGTCGCCCGCCATGAAGCGCCACCAGCAACGCGTCTGGCCCACGCTTGTGGTCTACGCCGCGACCCTGTCCGCCGTGATGTGGCTCTTCCAGACCCACCCGCCGACCGGGCCTGTGAAGTACCTCGCCGCGCTCGCCCCGGCCGCGCCGCTGATCGTGGTGGTCTGGCTGTTCGGCCGCTACGTCTACGAGGAAACCGACGAGTTCCGCCGCTGGCAGGCGATCCTGACGCTGCTGATCGCGCTCGGCCTGGTGCTGTCGGCCTGCATCGTCTGGGGCTTCCTGGAGGCCTTCGCGGGCGCGCCGCACGTGCCGCTCTACCATGTGGCCACCATGTTCGTGGTCGCCCAGACCCTGGCTTCCATCGCCGTCGCCCTGAGGTACCGGTGATGAAGAACCGGCTGAAGGTGCTGCGCGCCGAACGCGACTGGAGCCAGGCCGACCTCGCCGACCGCCTTGACGTCTCGCGCCAGAGCGTCAACGCCATCGAGACCGGCAAGTACGATCCCTCGCTGCCGCTGGCGTTCAAGATCGCCAAGCTGTTCGAGATGCCGATCGAGGCGATCTTCGAGGGGTAATTCCTCGCCCTTTGGGGAGGTGGCCTGAGAGGCCGGAGGGGGTCCGCTCCATTCGCGGAGGACCCCCTCAGTCCGCTCCCCGAAAGGGAGCAACTAAGGCCTCAATCCCGCTTGTAGATCGACTGCTTGGGCGCGGCGGTCACCCGCCGGATCATCGGCTCGAAGGCCTCCAGCGGCATGGACTCATAGGCCGGGTCGAAGCTGTTCTGATCGTAGAGATGGCAGAACTGGGCGCAGTACTCGAAGTGCGGATGGCCTCGGAACTGCTCGCGCAGGTCGCGGTCGAGGCCGATGTAGTGGAAGAAGTAGTAACCCTGGAAAACCCCGTGCTTCTCCAGCATCCAGTGGTTGGCGTCGGAGACGTAGGGCTTGAGGATCGCCGCGCCCAGCTCGGCGTGGCTGGCCGGCAGCAGGATATCGCCTACGTCGTGCAGCAGGGCGCAGACCACATATTCCTCGTCGCGGCCGTCCTTGAAGGCGCGCGTGGCGGTCTGCAGCGAATGCTCCAACCGGTCGACCGCGAAGCCGCCGTGATCGTTGTCCAGCAGCTTCAGGTGGGCGAGCAGCCGGTTGGTCAGCTCGCCCCGGTGCGGCGCCGCGGCGCGTCCGATGGCGGCCCAATCCTCGGCCGTGCCCTCGGTCATCGAATGGAACTTCGCGCGGTCCTGCAGCATCTCGCCGTCGGCCATGGGAGCCTCCTTGAAATTGGGCCCAGCGTGCGGCCCCACAGGTCTCGCGTCAACGCTCGACCCGAAAACCTCCCCCGCTTGCGGGCGGAGGGGGACCACGAAGTGGTGGAGGGGGCGCTGCCGGCGCACAGAGGTCGGCGCACGGCCCCAACGCCCCCTCCGTCACCTTTGGCGACACCTCTCCCGCAGGCGGGGGAGGTTCTTCAGGCCCCTACGCCGGCTCGGCCTCGCGTTCCTCGACGAAGCCCTTCCAGGTCTGCATGTACTTGACGAAGGTCGGGCCCAGGCCCTCGGCGCGCAGGTAGTCTGGACTCACCGGGACCTTCACCGGGGTGAAGGCGGGATCGGCGGCCAGCTTGGCCGGATAGTCATGGTGCAGGATCGCCGCGCGGCCCAGCAGCACATAGTCCATGCCCTGGTCCAGGCAGGCCTGGGCGTCCGCCGCGGTCATCACCTTGCCCGCGCAGCCGACGCGCACGTCCCCGCGCGGCAGCTCGGCGAAATAGCTCATCAGGCTGCGGCCCTGGAATTCCTCCTCGACCGGTTGCTTGGCGTAGTCCCACAGCGACAGGTCGAGGTAGTCGATCTTGCCGTCGGCCAGGACGCCCTTCGCCACCTCGACGATCTCGGCCAGCTTCAGGCCGAACCGTTCCGGCGACAGGCGCAGGCCCAGGCTGAAGTCGGACGCGGTCCCGGCGCGCACGCCGTCGATGATCTCGTGGACGATCCGCGCACGGTTCTCCAGGCTGCCGCCATAGCGGTCGGCGCGCAGGTTGATCTCAGGCGAGAGGAACTGCGCCAGGATGTAGCCGTGCGCCCCGTGCAGCTCGACGCCCTCGAACCCGGCCTTGGCGCAGCGCACCGCCGCGGCGATGAAGTCGTCCCGCAGTTGCTCGACCTCCGATAGCGAAAGCCCGCGCGCGCCGGTCTCTTCGTTGTCAGAGGGGCAGACCGGCGCCTCGCCGATGTGCTCCTTGGGACTGCGCATACCGGCATGATGCAGCTGCGCCACCGCGAGGCTGCCGTACGCGCGGATCTGGCCCGCAAGCCGGGTAAGGCCCGGAAGCTGGTGGTCGCTCCAGACGCCAAGCTGGCCGGGGAAGCCCTGGCCGATCCGCTGCACATTGGCCGCGCAGGTCATGGTCAGCGCGAAGCCGCCCCTGGCCCGCATGGTCAGCCAGTGGAACTCGTCGTCCGACAGGGTCCCGTCGGCGTGGCTCTGCAGGTTGGTGAGCGGCGCCAGGACGAAGCGGTTCTTCAGCGCCGGCCCGTGCGCCAGGCTGAGCGGCTCGAAAAGCGGCGCATGCGATTGGGACAAGGGGCGATCCTTCAAACGGTTGTTCGAAGTTCGAGTCTTAGCGGACCCGTGCGCGATGCCGCAATCCAGCAGGGCTGACAGCGCCCCCAGCCGGCTTGAGGGCCGCGCGCGGACGCGCCATCATTCGAACCGTCACGGCGCGGAGGGCGCGAGTTGGGCCGGCAGCAGCTTATGGGCGTGGTCGTCCTCGTCGTCCTGGCGGCCTTCGTGATCGTCACCGCCGCGACGCGGATGCGCGACGGCCGCTGCCACGGTCGCGGGCGCTATGTGGATTGCTCCTATCCGGCCGCGGCCGGCGGCCCGGTCAGCCGCTGACGCCTGCGCGGCCGGCTTGAGAGCGGACGGCAGACCGGCTAAGGAAGCCGCCTCTTTGAGACGCGGCCGTAGTTCAGAGGTAGAACGTCAGCTTCCCAAGCTGAATGTCGGGGGTTCGATTCCCCCCGGCCGCTCCAAGAGTTTCGATGCCCGACCCTTCGCGGCGAACGCTTCTACGGATGACGCTGGCCGCCGCGGCCGCCGGCCCCGCCGCTGCGGCCGAGCCCGCGCCGGTCGTCACCCTGTTCGGGGATTCCATCGCCGCCGGCTACGGTCTGGCCCCCGCCGACGGGCTCGCGAGCCAGTTGCAGGCGGAGCTGGCCCGGCTTGGCGTCGCCGCGGTCGTGCGCAACGCCGGCGTGCCGGGGGACACCTCGGCCGGCGGGCGGGGGCGGATGAACGGGGCGGTGCGCAAGGACACCGCCGTCTGCGTGGTGGAGTTCGGGGGCAACGACCGGCGGCTGGGGTTCCCGGCCAACCTGACCCGCGAGAACCTCGACGCCATCGTGGGCCAGCTGAAGGCCCGTGGGGTCACTGTCGTGCTTGCGGGCCTGGGCGCGGCCGAGCGGGGCGAACCGCAGCGCGGGGTGGCGGAGGCCAATCAGCTCGCCTTCTATCCGGACCTCTTCGCCGGCGTCGGCCCGGACCTGCGCCAGCCGGACGGCGTGCATCCTAATGCGGCCGGCGAGGCGATCATCGCCAGGGGGCTCGCGCCCATCGTCGCCGAGGCGCTGCGCGCACGCCAGCGGCCGCAAGGCTTGCCAGTCCCGTAGGTCCCCCTAAGCTCCGCCGCGAGTCTCGGGGGATCAACGATGTTCAAGACCTTGGCGGCCACGGCCGCGCTGCTGGCGGGCCTCGCGGGCCCGGCCCTGACCCAGGCTCAGCCCCAGGCCCCGCGGCCGGACCAGGCCGAGTTCCGGGCGCTCTACAAGGAGCTGGTGGAGACCAACACCACGCTCTCGGCCGGCAGCTGCACGCTCGCCGCCGAGCGCATGGCCGCGCGCCTGAAGGCCGCCGGCATCCCCGACGCCGACATCCACCCCTTCGCCGCGCCGGACCATCCGAAGGAGGGCGGCCTGGTGGTGGTCTATCCGGGCAAGGATCCGAAGGCCAAGGCGGTGCTGATGCTGGCCCACCTCGACGTGGTCGAGGCCAAGCGCGAGGACTGGACGCGCGACCCGTTCACCCTCGTCGAGGAGAACGGCAACTTCTACGCCCGCGGCGCGGCGGACGACAAAGCCATGGCCGCCATCTGGGTCGACACCCTGTCGCGGTTCAAGCGTGAGGGCTACCAACCGCGCCGCACGCTGAAGATGGCGCTGACCTGCGGCGAGGAGACCAACGGCGCGTTCAACGGCGCCCAGTACCTGGCGACCAATAAGCGCGACCTGATCGACGCGGCCTTCGCGGTCAACGAGGGCGGCGGCGGCCTCCTGGACGCCAACGGCAAGCCGGTGTTCCAGGGCATCCAGGTCGGCGAGAAGCTGTCGCAGAACTACACGCTGGAGGTGACCAACCCCGGCGGCCACTCCTCGCGGCCGGTGCCGGACAACGCGATTTATCACCTGGCCAACGCGCTGGTGCGGATCGAAGGCTACCGCTTCCCGGTGATGTTCACCGACACCACCCGCGACTTCTACACCCGCATGGCGCCGACCCGTCCGGCCGACGAGCGCGCCGCCATCGCCGCCCTCCTGAAGGATCCCAAGGACGAGACGGCCCGCACGCTGCTGGAACGCGACCCGGACAACAACGCCATCCTGCACACCAACTGCGTGGCGACCATGCTGGACGCCGGCCACGCCACCAACGCCCTGCCGCAGCGGGCCCGAGCCAACGTCAACTGCCGGATCTTCCCCGGGACCAGCGCCGCGCAGGTGCAGGCGACCCTGGAGCAGGTGATTGGCGATCCGAAGGTCAAGGTCTCGATCCGCGAGACCCGCAACCTGCCGTCCCCGCCGCCGCCGCTCGATCCCAAGGTGCTGGGCCCAGCCGAGAAGCTGGCCGCCGAGATGTGGCCGGGCGTGCCGCAGGTGCGCGAGATGTCGGCCGGCGCCACGGACGGCGCCTTCCTGACGCCGGTGGGCATCCCGACCTATGGCATCAGCGGCGACTTCGGCGATCCGGACGGCGACGGCGTCCACGGCCTGAACGAGCGCATCCGGGTCAAGGTGCTCTACGACAGCCGCGACTACCTCTATCGGCTGATGAAGATCTACGGCGACCAGGCGGACTGACACCCGCGCGGCGCGCAAAAAGCTGCGACCTCCGGGTGATCGGGAGCGGCGTTTGCGCGTTATGAGCTGTCGAAAGTTAGGCGAAGGGGCGACCGTTATGGGGGCGACCGTTATGGCGCAGGCGGCCAGGATCGAATGGGTCGGCGGCGGCGGCGCGGGCGCAGGGTTGGCCGACTATCTGGAATGGCAGGGCTACGCCGTCGAGCGGCGGGACGCGGCGGCGCGGCCCATCGACCTGGCCCCCGTTGACCTGGTCATCGTCCAGACGCCTCGGCTCACACCCCAGACCCTCGATCTCTGCCAGCGGTCGGTTGGCGCCGGGGCCGCGCCGTGCGTCCTCGTCGTCTCCAGCGCCTCGGACCCCGAGGAGCGCATTCAGGCCCTCGAGGCCGGCGCCGCGGACTGTCTGGCGGCGCCCTTCAGCCCGCGCGAATTGCTGGCCCGGGTGCGGGCGGTGCTGCGGCTCAGGCCGCAACCCGCGCTGGCGGCGCGGCCGGGCTGGGCGTTCGGCGGCTGGCGGCTCGACCCGGCCCGCCGCGAGCTCAGCGCCCCGGACGGCGAGCCCATCGTCCTGCCGCCCGGCGAATTCGCCCTGCTGCGTGGCTTCCTCGCCCAGCCGCAGCATGTGCTGAGCCGCGAGACGCTGGAGAGCCTGTGGTCGTCCTCCGACCGCGCGCATGACCCTCGCGTGCTGGACGTGCGTATCGCGCGCCTGCGCGCCCGCTTCACCCGCGCCGGCGGCCGCGACTTCATCGAGACTGTGCGCGGCGAAGGCTACCGTTTCGCAAGCCCCGTCCAGGCGCCGGAATAGGGCGAGACCGGAAGAGCCCCGCCGACCGCGGCGGGGCGCCCCCCGATCGCCGGCACGGGCGCTGGACCACGCCCGTGCGGCGGAGGATCGAAGGCTTTAGGACACCAGGGAAAGACGGCGGCGCGCCCGCAGGCTCGCCCCAAGACCCATGACGCCGGTCAGCATCAAGGCCCAGCTCGCAGGCTCCGGGACGCCGGCCGGAGCGGCGGCGCCGTCGCTGCCCACGACGCGGAAGTCCAGGTCGCAGCCTGTGCCGCAGCCGCTGAGGTTGTTGATCGTGGTCCCTCCATCGTAACCGTCCGCCCCGTAGACGACGGCGACCTTGAAGCTCGTGGTGGTGAGGGCCGCGATATAGACGTCGCCCACGGTCAGGCTCACGCCGCTGAAGTCGGTGTCGATGAACGCCGGCGGCGCGCCGACGCCGGGCAGCACCGCGGGCAGGGTGAAGGTGCGTGAGGCGATCAGGGTCCCTTCGACGCCGCCCGGGCCGAGGCCTGCCCCGCCGGCGTAGAGGCTGAGCGTGATCGGGTCGTTAGACAGGTCCGGATTGATGTCGCTGTAAGCGAAACCGATCGAGATCAGGTTCGGGTCGACGGCGATAAACGTCTGGCCGAGCGGTTCGAAAGCCTCGATCGAGGCGTCGAACACGCCGAGGTCGCTGCCGATCGTATCGGCCTGAGCGGCGCCTGCGGTGCAGGCGATCGCAGCGGCGCTCGCCGCCGCCAAAAGGATTCTACTCATGACGTCACCCCAATGCCCGCCGGCGGGAGGTCAAGCCCGCCGGCTCAAACCGGGCGGCCCAACGCCGCGCAGCCCACCGACCTAGGCGCCGGCTTGGCCAGGCGTCCTCACGCCGATCTCAAGGAGTTCTAAAGCCCGGCCGCGAGGGGCCGGAAAGCGCCCTACGAGGCGAGTTTTTCCCGCAGGAGGCGATAGGCGCGCACCTGGTAGGCCTCGGCGGTCGGCTTGGAGAAGGCCGGCGCCGCGGCGTCCAGCGCCTGGCGGGCGGCGGCCTTGTCCCCACGGGCGACGGCGATCTGGGCGTTGGCCAGGTCGAGGTTCGCGCCCCAATCCGGATCGCCGGTGAGCTGGGCCACGCCCTTGCGGTCGATGCCCGCCAGACGGGCGGCGCCCGCCTCGACCTGGCCGTCGTCGATCAGGCAGGCGCCCCAGGCGAAGGCGAGGGCGTCCTGCAGCGCCGAGCCGGGGAAGGCGATGTGGGCTTGGCGCCAGGCTGCGGCGAGGTCGTTCAGCGCCTCGGCGCGGCGCCCCGAGCGGCATTTGGCGGTCCCGCCGTCCGCCGCCGAGGCGATCGCAAAGAACGAACCCTCGCCCTGCTTGCGCACCGCCATCTGATGGACAAGGCCGGTGTCGGCGATGGCCGCATCCCAGCGCTCCAGCGCGCCTTCGGACTGCCCGCGCGTGGAGAGCAACTGCAAGGTCATCTCATGGTCCGGCCCCAGGGCGGCCAGCAGCTTTGGATAGAGGCGGTTCGCCTCGTCCACCGCCTCGGCGTGCCGCGCCTGGATCATCAGCGCCTGGACGAGGTTCATGCGCACCATCAGCACGTCGGGACCATCGGGGCCCTCAAGCCGGCCATAGCCCGCGGCCAGGCGCCCGAACATCGCCGCCGCGCCGGCGCCGTCCCCCAGCCGGATGTGGGCGAAGGCCACCCGCTGCAGGAACGTCAGGCGCTCGCCGAGGTCGAAGAGCTCCGGGTGCGCGTCGGCGACCGTCGAGGCGCGGCCGAACTGCTCGGCCGCGGTCTTGGCGTCGTCCGCGACCAGGGCCGTCATACCGCGCGCCGAGGCCAGCCAGACGACCAGCGCCGGGGGCGCGGGCGTCATCGCCCCGATGGCGGGGGCCTGTTCGGCGAGGATCGCCCTGGCGCGCGGCAGGCTGCCGGCCTCGTAGGACCGCGCCTCCATCATGGCAGACTGCAGGCGCACGATGCGGGTCGCCGTCGCGTTCGGCCCGGCGGCGGCCGTCCACAGCTCGCCGGCCCGCCGGTATTCCGTGCGGGCGTCGGGCCAGTCGCTGCGCCGGTCCAGCGCCCGGGCTATGGTCTGGTGCAGCTGGGCCGCCACCGCCGGCTCATGGGCGAAGCGGCGGTCGATCGCCGGGGCGGCGTCCTTGACCGCGGCGACCAGGCTTTCGTCGGCCTTGCCGCTCTTGAACGGGCTCGACCGCGCCAGCAGGTCGTTGGCCAGGAAGCCGCTGACCTGCTGGGCCACGTCGCGGTCGCGGCGCGCCTCCAGATAGAGGAGGCTGCTCACCGCGGCGCCGGCGGCCATGGCGACGACGGCCAGCGCCACCCAGGGCCGCCGCGCCCGGGTCTTCATCACCTCGGCCGCGAGCGCCGCCTGTTCCGCGGCCTCCGCCTCGCGCAGCGCCCGCGCCTGCCGCCGGGCCTCCAGGCTGCGCAGCCGCGCCGACAGTTCGGCGGCGCTGGCGATCCGGTGCTCGGGGCTGCTGGCGGCGGCCGCGGCGATGTCCTCGCGCAGCAGCGGGTCTTCGATCTCGCGCTCCCATCCCGCCGCCAGCGGGCGCGAGAAGTCGCCGACCACCAGCTGGTAGAGCAGGACCCCGAGCGCGAAGATATCGCTGGCGATGCTGGCGGGGGCGCCGGCGTGGCGCTCCGGCGCCAGGTAGAGGGCCGTGCCGCCGAGGCTGTCGCCCTGCGTCTCGGCCTCGCCGAACCCGGCGTTGGTGATGGCGAACGATGCGAGCCGTTCGGGGTCCAGAAGCTCGGCGCTGCCGAAATCCACCACCGCCGCGCGCCAACCGTCGCCGGCCCGCGCCAGCACGACATTGCCCGGCTTCAGGTCGCGGTGCAGCACCCCCAGGCCGTGGGCGGCGGCCATGGTCTCGGCCACCTGGGCCGCGATATCCAGGCGGACGGCGAGCGGCGTGTGGGCGAGCCCGCCCTGCGCGGCGCTCCAGGCCAGCAGGTCCTCGCCGCGGTAGGCGGCCTCGAGGAAGAAGGGCGGGTTCTCGAAGTTCCACTCGAGCACCGGCGCGAGGTCAGGCCGATCTCCTAGCGTCGCGGCCAGCAGGCGCGAGAGCGCCGCCTCGCGCTTCAACCCCCGAAGGAAGGCCGGTTCGGCGGCGAACTTGAAGACTCGCAGCTCACCGGTCTTGGGATGCTCACCGAGCCACACCTCCGCTGCCTGGGAGGTCCCAAGCCGCCGCGCCAGCCGCCACTGCGGCCGGCCGGGAACGGCCTGTCCGGCCTCGAAGTCGAGGGTGCGGCGCGGGCCGGCGGTCTCCATCGCGGTGACTGTGCAGTTCAAGCGATAGCCGATCCGGGCGACGGTCGCGATCAGGTCGCCGCCGTCCGGACCCAGCGCCTTGCGCAGCTTGAAGATCGCCGTGGTCAGCGAGCCCTCGACGACCGTGGTCTCCGGCCAGACCGCCTCGAGCAACTCGTCCTTGGTGAGCACTTCCCCGGGGCGCCTCAGAAACTCCAGCAGGAGCTCCAGCGGCTTGATCTCCAGGTCGACCGGCCGGTCGTCGACCGTCAGGCGCCAGCGGCCCTCGTCGAACACACAGTTGGCGAAGCGCCAGGCGCGCCGCTGCTGCACCGCGGACGGTTGACGGCTTCCGCTCAAGACCGCGCCACCCCAGACATGGGCGTAACCACCGGTTGGCGGCCCCGCGCCCCGGGGGCGATACTGCATGCTGAAGCTTCGGCTGTCGACGGCCCCGCCTCAGTAGCGCCGGCGACGGTCCCGGGCGGTCAGCCCTTCGGCAGGTCCGTCGCCGTCCAGCCGCCGCCGAGGTTCTCGACCAGCAGCACGCTGGCGTTCAGGCGGTTCTCGATGGCGGTCAGCACGTTCAGCGAGGCGGCCTCCAGGGCGGCCTCGGCGGCGATGACGGTGGTGTAGTCGACAGTGCCCTCGCGGTACTCGTCGAGGTCGAGCTTCAGGGTCTGCTGGGCGGCCTGTTCGGTCATCACCAGGACCTCCTGCTCCTGCTGGTAGATGCGCAGCGCCGCCAGCTCGTCCTCGACGCCCTGGAAGGCGGTGAGCACAGTCTGGCGGTAGACGGCGATGTCCTCGTCGTAGGCGGCCTTGGCCTGGCGGACCTGGGCGCGGCGCAGGCCGAAGTCCAGCAGGGTCTCGGTGGCGTCGGCGCCGAACGACCAGAGGGTGGTGGACGCGCTGAAGAGGCGGCCGACGCTGCTGGAGGCCGCGCCGTAGTCGCCCGTCAGCGTCACGTCCGGGAAGTAGGACGAGACGGCCACCCCGATCAGCGCGTTGCCTGACGCCATCCGCCGCTCCGCGGCCGCCACGTCCGGGCGCCGCTCCAGGAGGGTGGACGGCACGGTAAGCGGCGGCGTGGGGATGTCGCGGTCGAAGGGCTTGGGCGCGATGGTCAGCTCGGAGGGCGGCACGCCGACCAGGATGGCGATGGCGTGCTCCATCTGGGCGCGCATCACGCCTACCTGGATCAGCGAGGCCTGGGCGCCGTAGAGCTGGGTCTGGGCGGTCAGCACGGCCGACTGCGGCTGGGTGCCTTCGCGGACCTGATCCTGGGCCAGCTTCACCAGCCGCTGGTACTCCCCCACCGTGCCGGTGAAGAGCCGCTGCTCCTCGTCCAGCACCCGCAGCTGGTAATAGTCCTCGGCGAGCGACGCCTGGGCGGCCAGCTTGGCGTTGGCCAGGTCGGCGGCGCTGGCTTGGGCGAGCGCCTTGTCGCTCTCCACGGTGCGGCGGACCTTGCCCCAGAGGTCAGGGACCCAGCTGGCTTCCAGCACCGCCTCGAAGCTGTTGACCGGGCGCGTCGTCGCGCCGGTCGGCGTCGTCGTGACGCCGGTCGCGCCTGTGGTCCCTGTGATCGTCCCGGTCGTGCCCGTGCTGCCGGCCGGGCCTTTGGAGCGGTTGCCGGTGGCGGCCGCGCTGACCGTCGGGAAGAAGGCGGACTTGGCCTCGGAGACGATGTCGTGGGCCTGGCGGTACTCAGCCTCGAACTGCTTGACCGTCTGGTTGGAGACCGCGACCCGCTGCTCCAAGGCGTTGAGGTCCGGGTCGTTGAACATCGACCACCAGGCGCCCTTGTCGATGGCGTCGACCGGATGGCTGGGGGTCCAGCCGGCGGCCTCCTTGAAGGCCGGCGGGGTCGGCGCGGACGGCCGATGATAGTCGGGGCCCACCGCGCAGCCGGCCAGCCCGAGGGCCAGCGCCGAGACGGCGCCCGCAAGACGCATCGGCCGGCTCACGCGGGGCTCCCCTCGGGCTCGGCCCCGTTCGGCGTCTCGGAGTCCGGCTTCTCCGCGGTCTCGGGCTTCTTGTGGCCGCCGCTGCCCCAGCTCCGCAGCCTGTCGAGGTAGATGTAGATCACCGGGGTCGTGAAAAGGGTCAGGATCTGGGAGACCAGGAGGCCGCCCACGATGGCGAAGCCCAGCGGGCGGCGGAATTCCGAGCCCGTGCCGTTCATCAGGATCATCGGCACGCCGCTCAGCATCGCGCAGGCGGTGGTCATCAGGATCGGCCGGAACCGCTGGTGCGAGGCTTCGCGCGAGGCCTCCTCTGGCGAGAGGCCGTGATCGCGTTCGAGCCGCAGGGCCACGTCGACGATCATGATGCCGTTCTTCTTCACGATGCCGATCAGGAGGATGATGGCGATGATGCCGATCACGTTCAGGTCCTGGCCGGCCAGCTTCAGCGCCAGCAGGGCGCCCAGGCCCGCCGAGGGCAGGGTCGACAGGATGGTCAGCGGGTGGATGAAGCTCTCGTAGAGCACGCCCAGGATCACATAGACCGCGATCAGGGCGGCCAGGATCAGCACCGGTTCGCTGGACAGCGACTGCTGGAACGCCTGGGCCGTGCCCTGGAAGGCGCCGTTCAGGGTCTCCGGCGCGCCCAGGTTGTCGCGGGCCTTCTCGATGGCCGCGGTCGCCTGGCTCAGGGAGACGCCGGGCGAGAGGTTGAAGCTGAGGGTCGCGGCGGGGAACTCGCTCTGGTGGTTCACCGTCAGGCTGGCCGTTCCCAGCGGATCGACCTTCACGAACTGCGACAGCGGCACTGTCTTGCCGGTCGTCGAGGACAGCACATAGACCGAGTTGAAGATGTCGGGCGTGGCCTGCAGGTCGGGCGGGCCCTCCACCACCACGTGGTAGCTGTTCTGCTGGGTGAAGTACTGGGTGATCTCGTCCTGGCCGATCAGCTCGTAGACCGCGGTGTCCACGTCAGTGGGGGACAGGCCGAAGCGGGCGGCCTGCTGGCGGTCGATGGTCAGGTTGACGGCGCGGCCGTTCGACTGCTGGTCGGAGCTGACGTCCTTCAGCTCCGGAAGGGTCTTCATCAGGGCCAGCAGCTTGGGCGCCCAGGAGTTCAGCTCGTCCAGGTTGGAGTCCGACAGGGTGTATTGGTACTGCGCCTGGCCGGCGCGGCCGCCGATGTTGATGTCCTGCGTCGCCTGCAGGAAGGCCTGGGCGCCGATCAGGTTGCCGAGCTTGGGCCGCAGGCGGGTGATCACCTCGTCTGCCGTTTCCTTGCGGCCGGAATCCTTCGGCTTGAGGGCGACGAACATGTTGGCCTGGTTGGCGCCGCCGTTGCCGACGAACATGCCGACGCCCGTCACCGCCGGATCCGCCGCGATGGTGTCGCCCACCGCCTGGATCTTGCCCTTGGCCTTGGTGAAGGAGGCGTCCTGCGAGGTCAGCATGATCCCGCTCAGGAAGCCGGTGTCCTGCTGCGGGAAGAAGCCGGTCTTGGCGGTGGCGTAGAAGTAGCCGGCCAGGGCGGCGGTGCCGATGAAGACCAGAAGCGTGAGCAGCTTGTGGTCCAGCACCTTGTCCAGGCCGACGACATAGCGCTCCTCCAGCCATTTGAACCCATTGTCGAGGCCGCGCAGGACGCGGTTGCTCGGCGGTTTCGGCGGCTTGAGGAACAGGCTGCACAGCATCGGCGTGAAGGTCAGCGTCAGGATCATCGAGATGACCACCGCGGCGCTGAGGGTGATGGCGAACTCTCGCATCAGGAGGCCCACCACGCCGCCCATGAACATCAGCGGCGTGAACACCGCGACCAGCGAGATGGAGATCGAGAGGATGGTGAAGCTGACTTCGCTGGAGCCCTTCAGCGCCGCCTCGAACGGCTTGTCGCCCTTCTCCAGCTGCTGCCAGATCACCTCCACCATGACGATGGCGTCGTCGACCACGAAGCCGACGGCGATGGACAGCGCCATCAGCGACAGGTTGTCGAGGCTGAACTTGGCCGGCAGCATGAAGGCCGCGGCCCCCAGCAGGGCCAGCGGGATCACCGCGCTGGGGATCAGGGTGGCGCGGACATTCAGCAGGAAGAGGTAGATCACCACCACCACTAGGGCGACGGTGATCAAGAGCGTGATCTCCACGTCCTGGACCGCCGCGCGGATCGTCTGGGTGCTGTCCCGCAGGATGTGGATCTTGATGCCCGGCGGGATGTTCGCTTCCAGCTTCGGGAGTTGCGTGCGGATGTCGTTCACCGTCTGGATGACGTTGGCGCCCGGCGACTTGTAGATCACCAGGATGATGCCCTGGCCTTTGGCGGTGAAGGTTTTGTCGGTGTTGGCCTTGCCAGGATAGATGAAGGCGCCGACCTGGTTGTTCTCCACGTCCTGGCTGACGGTGGCGACGTCCTTGAGCTGCACCGGCGCGCCGTTCGAATAGCCGACGATGATGTCGCCCCAGGGGCCGGCGTCGAGGATCTGGTCGTTGGCGTAGACCGTCAGGTTCTGCGCCGAGCCGGTGATCGCGCCCTTCGGCGCGTTGGTCGTCGAGGCGGCGATCTTGGCTCGGACGGCGTCGAGCTGCAGGCCGCGGGCGGCGACCTTGCGCGGGTCGAGCTGGATGCGCACCGCCGGCTTCTGCTGGCCGCCGATATTGACCAGGCCCACGCCGGTGATGGTCGAGATCTGCTGCGACAGGATCACGTCGGCGAAGTTGTCGACCTGGTCGATCGGCAGGGTGTCTGAGGTCAGCGCCAGGAGCATGATCGGCGCGTCGGCGGGGTTCACCTGGCGGATCGTGGGCTGCGCGGGCAGGTTGCTGGGCAGCTGGGCGCTGGCGGCGTTGATCGCGGCCTGCACCTGCTGGAACTCCTCGGTCTTGCTTTGTCCCAGCTTGAACTGGATGGTGACGTTGGTGGCGCCCAGCGAACTCGAGGATGTCATCTGGCTGATCCCCGGGATCAGCGAGAACTGCCGCTCCAGGGGCGTGGCGACGTTGGACGCCATGGTCTCCGGGCTGGCGCCGGGCAGGGCCGCGCTCACCTGAACCGTGGGGAAGTCCACGTTCGGCAGGGCCGAGACCGGTAGGACGAAGAACGCCACCAGACCGACCAGCAGCACCGCCACGGCCATCAGGCTGGTTGCGACCGGCCGCTTGATGAAGGGCTGGGAGAGGTTCAAGACGTGGGCTTTCCGGCCGCCGCCTTGCCGTTCGCCGGCGCTTCCTTCGCCGCCTCAGCCCCAGGCGGAGCCGCCGCCCCGCCCGGCTGGACGAGCCGCACCAGGGAGCCGTTGTTCAGCACCATCTGGCCGTCGGTGACGATCAGGTCGCCGGCGTTGACGCCGGACTTGATCACCGCCTGCTGGCCCTGGACGCTCAGGACGGCGATCGGGCGCATGGACACCTTGTGGTTCGCGCCGACCACGAAGACGTACTGCCCCTTGGGCCCGCGGTTCACCGCCGCCAGCGGCAGGATGATGGTATTGTGCAGGTCCTGCACGCCAAGGCTGACGTTGATGAACTGGCCGGGCCACAGCTTCTTGCCCGCGTTGGTGAACTTGGCCTTCAGCTCGACGGTGCCGGTGGCCTGGTCGACGCGGTTGTCGGCGATGGCCAGCGCGCCAGTGTCCAACACCTCGCCCGTCTCCTGGCTGAGCGCGCGCACCGGTAGGGCGCGGCGGAAGCCGTCGGAGGCCTGCACCAGCCGTTGGAACTCGCCCTGCGGCACCGAGAAGGTGACGGCGATCGGCTGCACCTGGTTGATCACAACGATGCCCGAGCCGCCGGCCGAGCCTGAGTTGGAGCTCGGGCCGGCCGAGCTGGAGGAGCTCGATCCGCCGGACGTCGGGGCGGCCGACGAGCTCGCCGAGGAGGCGCTGCTGGGCACGCTGCTGACCGAGCCGCTGGCGCTGACCAGGTTGCCCGGGTCGACCAGGCGCACGCCCGCTCGGCCCGAAATCGGCGAGACGATGCGGCAGAATTCAAGGTTGAGCTTGGCCGCGGCCACGGCGCCCTTGTCGATCTCGACCGTGCCTTCATCCTGGCCGACGGTGGCCTCTTGGTCCTCGAGTTGCTGGCGCGAGGCGCCGCCCTCGGGCTGCAGGCGCTGGAAGCGCTCCAGGTCGCGGCGCGCGCCGGCCAGGCTGGCCTCGTCGCGCTTCAGCGTGCCTTCCGCCTGGGTCAGGGCCGCCTGGAAGGGACGCGGGTCGACCTCGGCCAGCACCTGGCCGGCCTTCACTTCGCCGCCTTCCTTGAAATTGACGGTGATCAGCTTGCCGCTGACCTGGGCCAGGATCAGGTCGCTGGTCCAGGCCTGGGCGGCGCCCAGGGCGGTGATGGCGATCTGGAAGTCCTGCGCCTGCGCCTTGACGGCGGTCACGGGTATGGCGTGCGGCGGCGGCTTTTTCGCCGCCGGCTTGTGCAGGATCGCCCATAGGCCGATCGCGATCACGACGACCGCTAGGCCTCCCAGGATCAAATAGCGTCGCCGGCGGCCCTTAGGCTCGGTGTTGGTCATACGTCAGCCCTCTCGACGCCCTGGTAAGACATCGTCAAGGCCTTGGCCACCCGGCGGACGGCTTGCCAATACGGTATCCTGTTACCAACAAGGCAGCCGTCGGGGAGATCGCTCAAACGCTACCTCTACTTTTGATCCCGACGCGGCGGACCGTATTCAGCCTGCTTTGCAAGTTTGTGTCGGTCAGACTACGTCGGCCATATGCTTCGAAACGTTTGGCGGGATTCTCGCCCGGAATGGGCGCCGATCCCTAAGGATGGCCCGATCTAGGCGCCGTCAAGGCGAGGTCCCCGCCGCGCCCGCCGGGGCCGACCGCCCAGCCGGGCTTCAGGGTCAGGGTCCAGCCCGAGCCCTTCAGGCCGGAGGGATCGATTCCAGCGGCCGAAACGCTGACGGACTTGCCGTCCTTGGCCATCAGAGCGCCGCCCTCCACCTCCAGCACGCCCCAGTCGTCCACCAGACGCAGGGTCGAATAGACCGTGCCGAGCTCACCCAGGGGCCGAAGGGTCTGCGGGTTGAACTGGTAGTTCGCGTGTTTCAGCGGCAGGACCAGCACCGGGCCGTCCGCCAGCGTGGCCTTGTCGGCCGCGGCGCGGGCCTTCATCGCCGCGTCGCGCTTCACCTCGGCGGCGCGCAGGGTCCCGTCGCCGTCGTAGGCCGCCTCCCGCGCGGTGAGGACCGCGAGGTTCGCCGGCGGCAGACGCAGCGCCGCGGCCA
Source organism: Phenylobacterium sp. (assembly GCF_004799515.1). Classification (GTDB taxonomy): domain Bacteria; phylum Pseudomonadota; class Alphaproteobacteria; order Caulobacterales; family Caulobacteraceae; genus Phenylobacterium. The sequence goes on from NZ_SSMX01000003.1 coordinate 111,684, forward strand.
GCATCTGGTCGAGGCCGCGCCCAGGGGCGAGCTTGCCGCGCCAGGCGGGATCGGCCCGGTCCAGCAGGAGCCCGTAGGACGGCCCGGTGGCGTAGGCGAAGGACCGCATGAAGGTGGCGTCCGGGATATAGGGCTTCAGGTCGCTGATCGCGTAGGCGGTGCGGGCTTGCGGCGTCGTCAGGCCTAGACGCACGCCGGTGTATTCCGCCACGCCCTCGTTCAGCTCCAGCGCCCGCTCATCGGCCGCGGCGGCGGGAAAGAGGGCGTAGCGCTGGCCGCGAAACAGGAGGGAGTCAGCAATCGCCCGCCGCCGCGCGGCGGCGTCCGGTGCGGTCAGCGCCTTGGCCAGCGCCCGCCACTCGAGCTGTAAGAGGTAGCGGCCTTCCAAAGTGTCGAGGTGGGCGTTGTCGCCGCCGCTCGTCACGCCCAGCGGCAGGTCCGGCTGGATGCGGTGGTACATCTCGTGCGCCAGCATCACGTGGCGCTTGCTGGCGTCGTCCGGCAACAGCGGCCAGGCGAGCTCCGTCCAGCGGGTCCCGGACCATTCGGTGGCGGTGGCGGCGATGTTCTCCGATTTCGGCAGTACGCCCACGAAGACACCGTCGGCGGGTTTCAGCGCGCCCTTGGCGTCGGCCTGGTTGGCGATCAGCGAGCGGTCGGAGGGCTCGACAACGAGGATCGGCCCGCACAGCGAGCGCCCCCAGAGCCGGCCCGCGTCACGCGCGCAGATGACCTTGGCCTCGGCGAACACCGCCGCGCCCTTGGCGGTATCGACGGCGGCGGCGGACGGTCCGGCCAAGGCTGCGGCCGCCAGGGCGACGGCGGGAGCCCACGGACGCAACGACGGGATCGGCAAGCTGGCCCCTCCGGTAGCGGCGCGCGCGGCGCGTCGGCTGCGCCGCAGGGTGCAGAGGCCGCCGCGTCAAGGCAAGGCCGGACGCCGGCGTTCCGCGAACCCTAGTAGGACTGCTTAAGCAACCGTACCGAATTTCCGCGCGCCACGGCTGAGCCTAGCCTTTGGTTAACAACCAGGAGGGTTCCTCAAATGTCCGTCGCCTTCACCCAACCCCAACCGGCCCCGGCGCTGGTCTCGCGCACCGAAGCGCGCCCCGGCGCTATGGCCTCCTACCTGATCCTGTCGGCCGACGGCGCCGCCGACTGGACCGCCGACCCGACCCAGGCGACCGCCTTCGCCTCCATGCGCGAAGCCACCCGCCAGGCCATGCGCCTGCCGTCCTCGCTCAAGGCCTACGGCCTGCCGCGCGGCGCCGAAGGCATGGTCCACTAGTCGGTCTCAGACCCCGAACTGGGCGCGCCAGGCGGCCAGTTTCTCCAGGCTGACGACCACCCCGCCACAGGCGATCACTGCGATCGTGCGGTAAGGCTCCAGCGCCGGGTGCGCGTCGTAGGCGACGCTGAGCGCTGCGCCGCAGGCGGGCTCGACCAGGGCCAGGTGGTCGTCGGCGAAGCGGGCGCAGGCCCTGACCGCGTCGGCGTCGGACACCACCACCGGAACCACCGGGCGCCGCCCGGTCCAGGCGAAGGCCGCATCCGCCACCCGCCGCGCCCCCAGGCTGGAGGCGATGGTGTCGATGCGCCCCAGGGTGACCAACTCGCCCGCCGCCATCGACTGGGCGAGGCACGAGGCGCCCTCGGTCTCCACCGCCAGGATCGCGGTCTGGGTAAGGCCGTTGCGCTCCAGGCCCTCGGCGATGCCGCACATCAGGCCGCCACCGCCCACAGCCACCACCACCGCGTCGGGCGCGGGGCCCTGGGCCGCGATCTCGTCGATCAGGCCGGCATGGCCGTCCCAGAGCAGGGGATGGTCGAAGGGCGAGACATATTCGGCGGCGCTCTTGGCCACCAACTGGCGGGCCAGGGCGTCGGCCTCGTCCCAGACGTCGCCTTCCACGATCACCTCGGCGCCCAGGCTCGCGATCCGGTCCCGCATGAAGGCCGGTGTCGTCGACGGCACGACCACGGTCACCGGCACGCCAAGCGCCTGGCCGGCATAGGCCGCCGCATAGCCGGCGTTGCCGCCGGAGGAGCAGACGAAGCCCGCCGCGCCCTCGGCGCGCAGTTGCTGGCAGAGCCGGCCGATGCCGCGGATCTTGAACGAGCCGGTGGGCTGGCCGCTGTCCATCTTCACGAAAACCCGCCGCCCGTCGGTTGTCAGGCTTTGCGGCAGGCCGCGATGCGGCAGGTAGGGCGTCACCAGATGCAGCGGCGTCAAGCGTATCGTCCTCTCGTGGGGTTTGCGGGCGCGGCTTCGGCAGTATCAGATATCCGACGCATGTTCCGCCCGCTTGCCCTCCTGATCCTCGCCCTGGCCGCCGCGGCGCCCCTCCGCGCCCAGCCGGTCCGCAGCGAAGCGCCGATCCGCGAGACGGTGCTCAGCAACGGCGCGCGGCGCTACGCCGTGCCGGTGCGCGTGGGCCATACCGAACTGCTGGCGGCGCTGGACACCGGATCGACCGGCCTGCGCATCCTGCCGGGCGTGCTGCGGCCCACCGACGTCCGGCCCAGCGAGGACGCCGAGACCTATGGCTACGCTTCCGGCTCGCGCTACGAGGGCGTGGCCAGCGCAGCGCCCATGGCGATCGGCGGCCTGGCCGGCGTCGCCCCGGTGCACCTGATCCGCACCATCGGCTGCTACGACTACCTGCCGCACTGCCCGGCCTCGCGCACCACCCTGGACAAGTACGGCATCGCCAGCGACGGCCTGCCGGACGAAGGCTTCAAGGCGATCCTGGGCATCGACATGGCGCCCGGCAAGGTGAGCAATCCCCTGATGGCCATGGGCGCCCGGCGCTGGATCGTCGAGCTGCCGCGGCCGGGCGAGGGCGTGGGCCGGCTGATCGTCAACCCCACCGACGACGAGGTCGCGGGCTTCGCCATGACCCCGCTGGCCGCGCCCTATGCCCACGAGCGCGGCGGCGGCCTGCACGACGCCGTGCCGGGGTGCCTGGTCAACCGCGCCGCCCGGGCCAGGGCTTGCGGGGTGGTGCTGATGGACACCGGCGCGCCCGGCCTGGCGGTGGCCAACGGCCGCCTGGACGATCCGCCCTGGCCGGACGGGGCGACGGCGGAGCTGGAGCTGTTCGACACCGTCGGCGACGTCGCGGTCGAGGCGCCCTTCGTGCTCGGCGACCGCGACCTCGGCACCCGCCTCAGCTACCGCCGCGAGCGCCGGGTTTTCGGCACGGTGATCTACGCCGGCACCGCGCCCTATTTCGCCTATTCGGTGCTCTACGACCCGGCCCACCGGCGGATCGGGCTCAAGGCCCGCCTGCCCGCCGCGGTCGCCACGACGGCGCGCTGAGCCATGGCCCGCGAGACCGGCGCCCCCAAGATCAGCGCGGGCGTGCTGGCCTGGCGGCGTGGACTGGCGGGGCCGCAATTCCTGCTGGTCCACCCGGGCGGACCTTACTGGGCGGGCAAGGACGCGGCGGCCTGGTCGATCCCCAAGGGCCTGGTCGAGGAGGACGAGGACGGCTGGGCCGCGGCGCGCCGCGAGTTCGCCGAGGAGCTGGGCCAGCCGATCGGGGGCGAGGGCCAGCCGCTGTCGCCCTGCCGCACGTCCGGCGGCAAGCTGGTCCTGGCCTGGCTGGTGGAGACCGACCTCGACGTCTCGGTGGTGCGCAGCAACCGCTTCGAGATGGAATGGCCGCCGCGCTCGGGCCGCATGGCCAGCTTCCCGGAGGTCGACAAGGCCAGCTGGTTCGACGCCGAGACGGCGCTGGAGAAGGTCCACAAGGGCCAGCGACCGATTCTCTCCGAGGCGATTTCCCAGCTTAAGGCCTAGTTAATACTCGGCCAACGTAGATTCATATTCTTTCAAGATCGATATTTGGAGGGGAAACTTCTGCGTGCGAGTCGTCGCGGACTCCAAAGAGACAAAGACATTCCCCGGCCAGGCCTCATTCTTGGGCCAGGTTCAAGCCCAGGGGTCGCCGTCATGTTCCGCGCTTTCACCGAACATCCGGAATCGGTCGGCGAGACCTACCTGGAGCACATGCATTCGGCGTCGTGGTTCGCCACGACCATGTTCGTGGGCGGTTTCGCCTGCCTGGTCCACGCCGTCCTGCCGTTCGCCTGTCAGAAGAGCGGCAGCCGCCGCATCAAGCTGCTGCACGAGCGCATGGTCACCAACCGCCACCGCGCGCCCCAGCAGCAGACCGGCTTCGTCGGCTACGCCGACGGGATCTAGTTTCCCTCCCCATGAAGGGGAGGGAAAGCTCACCAGATCCGGACCCGCTGGTCCGGGGCCACGTACAGCTTGTCGCCCGGCTTGACGTCGAAGGCCGAGTACCAGCCGTCGATGTTGCGGATCGTGCCGTTCACCCGATAGAGCGCGGGCGAGTGCGGGTCGGTGTGCAGGCGCTGGCGCAGGGTCTCGTCGCGGATCTTCTCGCGCCACACCTGCGCCCAACCCAGGAACACCCGCTGGTCGCCGGTCAGGCCATCGATCACCGGGGCGGGCTTGCCATGCAGGCTGGCGTGGTAGGCGTCCAGCGCCAGCGACAGCCCGCCCATGTCGCCGATGTTCTCGCCCATGGTCAGCTGGCCGATGACGTGCTCGCCCGGCAGCGGCGAGAAGGCCGAATACTGGGCGTCCAGCCGGTCGGTCTGGGCCTTGAACTTGGTCGCGTCGTCCGGCGTCCACCAGTCGGTCAGCACGCCGTCGCCGTTAGACTTACGGCCCTGGTCGTCGAAGCCGTGGCTGGTCTCGTGGCCGATCACCCCGCCAATGGCGCCATAGTTGATCGCCGGGTCGGCGTCAGGATCGAAGAACGGCGGGGCCAGGATGGCGGCCGGGAAGACGATCTCGTTGTTGCTGGAGTTGTAGTAGGCGTTCACCGTCTGGGGCGTCATGCCCCACTCGGCCTTGTCCACCGGCCCGTTCAGCCGCGCGACTTCCCTATGCCACTCGAAGGCGCCGGAGCGCTGCACGTCGCCGTAGAGGTCGGTCGGGGTCAGGACCAGCTTTGAGTAGTCGCGCCACTTGTTGGGATAGCCGATCTTCACCGTGAACTTCGACAGCTTCTCCAGCGCCTTGGCGCGGGTGGCGTCGCCCATCCAGGGCAGCTTCTCGATGCGGGCGTGCAGCGCGGTCTGGATGTCGCCCACCAGGGCGTCCATCTTGGCCTTGGCCGCCGGCGGGAAGTAGCGGGCCACATAGACCCGGCCCACGGACTCGCCGATCACCCCGTTGGTGAAGGCCACCGCCCGCTTCCAGCGCGGCTGCTGCTCCGGCTGGCCGGCCAGCTCCTTGCTGCGGAACTCGTAGCTGGCGTCGACGAAGGCCCTGGACAGATAGGGCGCGGCGCCGTCGGCGACGTGGAAGGCCTCCCAGGCCTTCAGCGTGTCCAGCGGGGTGTCGGCGTAGATCTTGGCCACCTTGGGGAAGGCGGTGTTGGTGCTGACGATCACCCGCTGCACGCCGGGCAGGTCGGCATCGGCCAGGTATTTCGTCCAGCCGATCCCGGGCGCCAGGGTGTCCAGCTCGGCCGGGCTCATCGGGTTGTAGGTCTTGTCACGGTCGCGGCGCTCGACCCGGGTCCAGGAGGCCTCGGCCAGCTTGGTCTCGAAGTCGACGACGGCCTTGGCGTTCTCGGCTGGCTTGGGCCAGCCCGAAAGCGTCAGGAGCTGCTGCACATAGGCCTGGTACTTGGCCTTCTTCTCCGCGAACGAGGCCTGCAGGTAATAGTCACGGTCCGGCAGGCCCAGGCCGCCATTGGCCGCGTGCACGGCGTACTTGTTGGGGCTCTTGGCGTCGGCGCCGATGCCCACCGGGAACACCGTCGTGAAGCCCGTGGCGTTGGCCTTGGCCATCAGGCCGGTGAGCTGGGCCTTGGTCGTCACCGCCTTCAGCTTGCCAAGCTCCGGCTGGATCGGCTGGGCGCCCAGCTTGTTGGCCAGGGCCTCGTTCATGAAGGCGGCGTAGGCCGCGCCGATCTTGGCGCCGTCCTTGTCCTTCAGCTTGCCGGCGGCCGCCTCGATGGCGATCTCGTGGACCCGGTTCTCGGACAGCACCGACAGCTTGTCGAAGTTGCCGAAGCGGGTGCGGTCCGCCGGGATCTCGGTGCGGGCCGCCCACTTGCCGTTGGCGTAGCCGAAGAAGTCGTCGCCGGGCTTGATGGCGGTGTCCATCCCCGAGACGTCGAAGCCCCAGGTCCCGTATTTGGGGTCGGCCAGGTCGGCGGCGGGCACCGGCGCCTCGCCCGTGCCGTGCAGGGCGGCCGCGGCAGTCTTCTGGGGGACGGTCTTCTGGCCGGTGGTCCGCATATGCGTCGTGCCCACGTCCGGCGCCTGGGGCGCGCCCAGCGCCGGGCTGACGCCCCAGGCCGCGGCGCCCAAGGCCGCGACCGCGGCGGCGGCGAGCAGGATGTTTCGGCGAACGACAGTCATCGGCGTCTCTCTGATGCGCGCGGGCAGGGGATCGCAGGTGCAATCCTGCGGCGGGCGGCAGGAAACGGGGAATTTTGATGCGGCGCAAGGCCTGGCGAAGCTAGCCCTCGGGCAGCAGCCGCTCGTAGGTGCGGCGGATCACGCCGTAGCATTCGCAGGCCAGCTGCTCGAGCACCTGGCGGTCGATGATGTCGACCACGCCGCGCCGGTAGCGGATCGCCCCCTTGGCCTGCAGCGTCCGCGCCACGGCGGTCACGGTGGTGCGCTGCACCCCCAGCATATCGGCCAGGAACTCCTGGGTCAGCGCCACGGTGTTGGACGAGATGCGGTCGTGGCAGGTGAGCAGCCAGCGGCAGAACCGCGCCTCCACCGAGTGCAGGGCGTTGCAGGCCACCGACTGGATGGCGTGGCCGTAGAGCGCCTCGGTGTGCCGGTCGACCAGGTCGCGGATGCGCGGGCTCTTCTCCCAGGCCTCGTGCAGCAGCTCGGCGCGGATGCGTCCCGCCCGGGTCGGCGTCTGCACGATCGCCCGCGACAGCGACTGGCGCGGCGCCACCGCCGCCATCAGGCCCAGCGCGCCCTCGCAACCGATGGTGGCGCTCTCGATCGCCGCGCCGTTTTCCATCAGAGTCATCAGCGAGATGACCCCGTCGTGCGGGAAGTAGACGATGTCGATCCGGTCGCCAGGATCGTAGAGCAAGCGCCCTCGTTCCAGGTCGATCTGGACGAGATGGGGCGCGATCAGCGCTTGGTCTTCGGCGGACAACGAAGCGAGCAGTCTGTTGTGCACCGGGTGAATGAGCCTTTGCATCGGGGATTTGAAACGTCGCCGTTCAGCTTGGGTTTCAAGTTATCGACGCATTCGCACAAAAACTGTCGAGTACTCGACACTCCAGGCAAGAGAAATGGTAATCCGGAGAAAAGTCTGCGGAGTTGCTGAGGTTTTCCCGAGATTTCGGGGGTCCTGGGAATGTCGGATAGTCGACCCAACAATATCTCAGAGGCGTTAGAGACGCGCGAATCACCGTTGCCCGTCATTTGCTGAGGGCAGCATCGCCGAATCACCTTCGGCCGCCAAAGAATGGCCCGGAAAGAGAGCCCAGCCTCTGAGGGCAGGACGCCGCGCCGCCGCAGACGCCTCAAGGGGCCCTGACGACGCGCCTCAGTGTAGGGTGGCGTGGGCCCGGTCGGCGAGATCAAGGAGCGGTTGTGGCCGCCCGCCGGGTCCAGCGATCTCCCAGACGAACTTGCTGAGGCCAAAGCCGGCTAGCCAGACCTCGGCGTCGACGCAGTCCATGCGCAGCAGGGTGAGCCTCGGGTCCTTGGGCCCTTCCGGCGCCCAGGCGGCCACCTTGGCGCTCCAATAGCGGGCCAGGCGGTGGCGGTCCTCGGCCAGGTGCAGGGCGCCGGAGATCGAGGCCATCAGGTCGCCGTCCTGGTAGACGAAGGCGCAACAGCCGCCGTCGCCGATCTCGCGCGCCAGTTCGCTGTCCCGCCGGGCCACGAACCACAGCCGGTTGCAACGCCGCTCGGCGATGGCCAGCATCGGCTGCGCGTGGAGACCGGACTTGGTCAGGCTCAGCATACCCGCGCCGCGCTCGGCGATGGCGCCCCAAAGCAGTTTCTGGACGGCTTCGCCGTTGTTCGACGCCTTGGTCATCAACTCTCCCCGAAACCCGGCGGCGCGGTTCGCCGTCTCTGACGGACAACGCCGCCGCGCCGGCCTTATGCCTCAAAATCCGGAGCCGGGCTCCGGACGCCTCGCGACGGTCGCCGCCCGGTTCTTGGTGTCCTAGTTCAGATTGCTGATCATGGCCGAAGAGACCCAGCCGCGGTTGCCGTTCTCATCGTCCACCTCCCACCAGATGCCGTTCTTCTGGCCGGTGGGGAAGACCGAGTCGCCGACGTTGAAGCTGCGCACCTGCGCCGCGGTCGGCGAGGGCGTCTTGCGCATCACGATGGCCTGCTTGACCTTGTAGGTCTGGATGCCCGCCGCCTGGCTGGCCTGTTCGCCGGTGGGCGCGCTGGTCTGCAGGTAGTGCACGAGGTCGACGAAGGCGTTGAAGTAGGCCGCGGTCACCACCTTGCCGATGTCGGTGTTGGCGTAGCCGCCGCCGGCAGCCGCGGCGAAACCGCTCCAGCCGTAGCTGCCGCCGCCGGCGCCGAAGGAGATGTCGGTCTTCTGCGCCGTGCCCTCGGCCACATAGAGCTGCTCGGTGGTGCGCGCGTCGATCAGGGTGATCAGCGCCTGGGCCTCGGACTTCTTGGTGCTGATCGAGCCGGCGATGGCGCCCAGACCGCCCAGGCTGCGCCCGAAGGCCCCGGCCACCGCGCCGATGTGGTTGCCGCCGGAGTTGGAGTTGGAGTTGGCGAGATCCGGCACGATGAAGAAGTCGGCGCCGGCCACCTGGCCCTTGCCGATGTTGGACCCGCGCTTCAGGTCGCCGCCGCTGCCGAGCGCGGCCTCCTCGTTGCGCATGGCCAGGCCCGCGCCACGGTCCACCACGCGCAGGCAGTTGGAGCGCGAGGCGAACAGCTTGATCAGGGATTCCGGGTTGGACAGGCCGTACTGCGTCCACCACTCCCGATCTGGGTCCTTGATCGCCACCCGGCCCAGCGGCTGGGCGCACTGCGGCAAGTCCGGTGTGCCGGCGGGCTTCTTCTTGTCCATGCCGTATTGGGCGCTGGCCGGTTGAGCGGCGATGACGGCCGCCGCTCCCGCGGCGGCGGCGAAGAGGATCTTGCGCATGCTGGCCCCAAGCAAACAGAGTTAATCCCAAAATGAGCCTAGTCCTCTCAAGGCGGAGCTTCAATTGAAGTCGCGCCCCACGCGAGCCGCCCTCGCGGCCGTCCGCCGATCCGGCGATTGGGTCGCCGGCCTTGAGCGGCGCGACGAGCCTGCCTAAGTCAGGGTTGAAGGGCCCAGCCGAGCTTCCTGAAAGACCGTTTCACCATGCGCACCCCGCCTGCCGCCCTCCCGCTTTGCCTCGCCCTGAGCGCCGCCCTGGCCTCGTCCGCCGCCGCGGCGCCCGCGCCTCGTCTCGCGACGGAGAGCTACGCGGAGCTCCAGCCGCCGATACCCTTTCCCTACGACGAGGCGGCCAACGCCAACGCCGCGGTGGCCAAGGCCAAGGCGCGGGCCCTTACGCATCACAAACTGTTGCTGGTTGACCTGGGCGGCAACTGGTGCGGCGACTGCCGGATCCTGACGGCGACCCTGGAGCAGAGCCCGGAGCTGAAGGCCTTTGTGGACAAGCACTACGAGACCGTCCTGGTCGACGTCGGCCGCTTCGACAAGAACCTGCAGATCCCGGCCCACTGGGGCATCACCACCCGCTTGGAGGGCGTGCCGGCCTTGCTGGTCGTCGACCCCAGGACCGACAAGCTGCTCGACGCCGGCCGCGTCTCGGCCCTGCAGGACGCCCGCCACATGACCCCGCAGGCGCTGGCCGACTGGCTGGCCCAGTGGCCGAAGTAGTCCGCCTCAGCCGGTCAGCCAGCGGCGCGGATGGCGCCAGCCCAGTTCGCGCACCTCGCCGGGCGCCAGGCCCAGGGTCTTCATCTTCGTGAGGCTGAGCGGGCGGATGGCCTCCACCGGCTCCTGGCCGTCCAGCGGGCTTTCGGCGACCCGGCCCGCGCGGCCCGCCCAGTCGACGGCGGTCCACTCGCTCTTGCCCTGGTCCTCGTGCCCGACGGCGAAGTAGTGCAGCAGCGGCTTCGGCTCGCCCGGCGGCTGCAGCATAACCCCGATCAACCAGCCGCCCGCCAAATCCGCCTCCGCCGTGTGCAACTCGTCGCTTAGCTCGCCTTCCGGCGTCGCGCGAGTTGAATGCGGCGCGGACAGTCCTTAGGCTGCTCGGCTGAAGTTTAGGAGCATTCCATGGCTGACGAGACCAACGATGGCCCGCGCGCCCGGCCGAACCAGAAGGACAAGGGCACGGTCGTGAACACCGCCTTTGGCGAGAAAATGACCGGCCATCTCTCGGACATCGCCGACGGGGACGATGCCAAGGGCGGGGTGCGCGCCGCGCCGGCCGACGATGGCAAGGCCCATCCCGGTCAGAAGGACAAGGGCAAGGTCGTGAACACCGCCTTCGGTGAGAAGATGAGCGGCGGCATCGCCGACATCGCCGACGGCGACGACGAGTAGCGCCGACGACCAAGGCTGGGCGCGCGAGCTGCGCGCTCAGCGCTTGTCGTAGACCACCTGGCCGTCGACGACGGTCAGCACCGCGTGGCCCTTGGGGATCTCCGCCTCGGGCGCGGTCATCAGGTCCACCGAGAAGCCGGAGAAGTCGGCGCGCTTGCCGACGCTGATCGTGCCCAGGTCGTTTTCCGCGAAACGGGCGTAGGCCGCCGAGGCCGTGAACAGCTTCAACGCCTCGGCGCGGCTGAGCGTCTCCTCCGGATGCCAGTCGGCGTCGGAATAGCCCTTCAGGTCCTTGCGCGCGACGGCGGCATAGAACTCGATCAGCGGCGCGCCGCGCTCCACGGGCGCGTCCGAGCCGCCCACCACCACAGCCCCCGAATTCAGCAGGCTCTTCCAGGCGTAGGCGCCCTTCAGCCGCGCCGCGCCCAGGCGCGCCTTGGCGAAGTGGAAGTCGCCGATGGCGTGGCTGGGCTGCATGGAGGCGATCACGTGATCGGCGTGGAACCGCGGGATGTCGACCGGGCGCAGGATCTGGGCGTGCTCGATCCGCCAGCGCGCCGCCGCGCCCTTGGCCGGATCGGCCTTGAAGGCTTCTTCGTAGAGGTCCAGCGCCGTGGCGTTGCCGCGGTCGCCGATGGCGTGGGTGGAAACCTGGATACCGCCGGCCAGCGCCTTCCTCAGCGCCTCGCGCATCACCTCCGGCTGGGTGATGAACGTGCCGGTGATCGAAGGCGCGTCCGAATAGGGGGCGAACAAGGCGGCCCCGCGTGAGCCCAGCGCGCCGTCCATGTAGAGCTTGATGCCGCGCGTGGTGATCCGCCCGTCCGGCGTCTGCCGCGGGCCGGAGGCGAACAGCGGTCCGGCTCCGGCGTAGTCGACCATGTTGTAGACCCGCAAGGTCGCTTCGCCCTGCCTGTCCATCTCCTCCAGCAGCGGCACGTCGGCCATGTTGACGCTCATGGAATGGACGCCGGTCCAGCCGTATTGCGTCTCCACCTTGAAGGCGGCGCGGAAGCGGGCCAGCCGCGACTCCCGTGTGGGCCTGGGCTCCAGCGCGCCCACCAGGGCCTTGGCGTTGTCCACCAGCATGCCGGTGGGCTGGCCGTCGGGGCCTTTCAGGATCTGGCCGCCGAAGGGCGCGGCCGTGGCGGCGTCGATGTGCGCGGCCTTCAGGGCCGCGGAGTTGGCGGTCAGCGCATGGCCGTCGGCGCGGGTCAGGATCACCGGCTGGTCGGGGGCGGCGGCGTCCAGGTCGCCCTTCTCCAGGAAGCGGTGCTCGGGCCAGCCGGTCTCGATCCAGCCGCGCCCGACGATGGTCCCGGTGGGGTGATGCTCGGCGATATAGGCCTTGAGCCGCTCCGTGACCTCGGCCGCCGACTTGGAGCCTTCGAGGTTGAGTGTCAGCTCGCGGTCGCCGATGCCGTCCAGGTGGGCGTGGCTGTCGGTGAAGCCGGGGAACAGGGCCGCGCCTTTCAGGTCTATGACCTTGGTGCTCGGCCCCACCAGCGCCTGGGCGCCGGCCTTGCCGCCGGCGAAGGCGATGCGGCCCTGGCGCACGGCGACGGCCTCCACCTCCGGCTTGGCGTCCAGCGCGGTGTAGATCGGTCCGCCCCAGATCACGAGGTCGGCGGGCGCCTTCTCAGCGGCCTGGGACGCGGCGAGCGGCGCGAGGAGGGCGAGGCTGGCCGCGAGGCCCAGGACGGTGCGGGTCATGTGGCTTAGCTAGCCGCCCACGGCCCGTCCCGCCAAGGGTTCTTCAGCGCTCGGCGTGCTTGACCACCCAGTCGGCCATCAAGGTCAGCATGGCCGGCGACAGGGTCTCGTCGATGTCGGCGTACTCGTCGGGCGAGCCGGTGGGGGCGTCCTGGAACAGGTGGTTCAGTCCGGGCAGTTCGATCACCGTCGCGTCGGCGTTGCTGCGTAGCGCCGCGCGGATCGGCGGCAGGTTGACCGAGGGCACGACCTGCTGGTCCTTCGACCCGTTCAGCGCCAAGACCGGGCAGCGCATCTCCTGCAAGGCCGGCTGCGGATCGTAGGCCAGGAAGAAGCGCGTCCAGGGCGACATGGTCTGGGCGGCCGCCAGCCTCACCTGGGGCATCGGCAGCTCGGGCGCGGCCGTATGGATTCTCTCGATGGCCTCGGCGACGGTCTTGGCGTCGGCGGCCACGGCCCGGATGCGGACGCTGACCGCCTCGGCGTCGGCGGCCTGCGCCTCGCTGGCCCCGGCGGACAACATGAGGGCGCGGCGCTGCGAGCGGATGGTCTCCGCGCCGGTGACGCCTGGCCCGGCCAGCATGACCACGAAGGCGATCTTGCGGTCGTTCGCCGCCACCAGGGGGCCGATGGCGCCGCCCTCGGAGTGGCCGATCAGGCCGATCTTGCCGGGGTCGATGTCCGGCCGGGTGCGGAGGAAGGCCACCGCCCGGGTGATATCCACGGCGAAGTCGGCGGTGGTGGAGGCCGCGAAGTCGCCGGTCGAGCCGCCGGCTCCGCGGTCGTCGAGCCGCAGCACCGCGATCCCGCGCCGGGTCAGGGTGTCGGCGATCAGCAGGAAAGGCTTGTGGCCGACGATGGTCTCGTCGCGGTCCTGCTGGCCCGAGCCGGTGATCAGCACCGCTGCGGGGAACGGGCCCTTGCCGGGCGGCAGGGTGAGCGTCCCGGCCAGCCGCACGCCCGGCGCGCTGTCGAAGGCCACCTCCTCGCTGCGGTAGGGGAACGGCGGCTTGGGCGTCTGCGGCCGCAGCCGGGGCGGCGCGTGACCCGGCTTTAGCAGGATCGGGAACGTCCCGCCCGGCTGGGTCCAGGTCCCGCGCCAGCCGCCGGCGGTTGTGTCCCAGCGGCCCTCGAAACGGCCCTGGATCCTCGGCACGGCGAAGCCGAACCCGCCGTCGGCGGCCTTGACGTCGACCAGCGGGAAGGCCGCCGCGCCCTGGTCGACACTGGCGAGCGCGCCCGCCAGCACGCCGTCGGCGCCGGCGGAGAGCTCGACCTGCAGGCGCAGCAGCCCGGCCTGGATCGGCAGGGCGCCGTACCAGCTCCCCGTCGCGGGCGGCGGCTGGGCCGGCGGCGGCGTGACCTGTGCATGCGCCGCGCTTTGCAGGACCACCGCCATCATCAGGAGCGCGACCGTCATCGCCGCGATCCACACGGTCAGCTTACGGACCATCGTCGTCATGTCCCCGTCTGGAAAGCCGTTGCCTAGCGGGTCGGTCGCCGGCGCGTCGGCGCCGCGCGGCTGGGCGCGGCCGGCGCGGCGGCCGGGGGCGGCGGCGTCTGGGCGCCCTCGGCCAGGGCGGCCAGGCCCATGATCCCGCCGGGGTTCATGGCGTCGACCATGGCGCTGGGCATCAGGATGGTCGCGCCGCGTTCCTTGGTCGTCTCGTAGATTATGTTCATGGCGCGCAGCTGCAGGGCCGCCGGGCTCTTGGCGTAGATGTCGGCGGCCTCGACGAACTTCTGCGCCACGGCCTGTTCGGCCTGGCCCAGGTGGATCCGCGCGGCGGCCTCACGCTGGGCTTGGGCCTCGCGGCTCATGGCGTCCTGCAGGGCGGCCGGCACGCCGATGTCGCGGATCTCCACCGAGATGGCGGTCACGCCCCATTCGGCGGTTTTGCGCCCGATCTCCTCGCGCAGCAGCTCGTCGCCGTGCTTGCGGTCGGAGAGCAGGGTGGACAGCAGGGACGAGCCGACCATCTCCCGCAGCGAGGTCTGCGCCACCCGGCTGATCGCCGAGCGGTAGTCGGTGATCTCCAGGGCCGCGCGCTCGGGGTCGTGGATCTGCCAGAACACCACCGCGTCCACGTCCACCGGCACGGTGTCCTTGGAGAGCGCCTGCTCGGCGTTGAACTCGGTGGTCTGGATGCGCTGGTCGAGCCAGGATGAGATGTCGTCGATCACCGGCACGATGAAGAAGACGCCCGGGCCCTTGATACCCTGCAGCTTGCCGAGCCGAAGGACGACGGCGCGTTCCCATTGGTTGGCGACCTTCAGCGACATGGGGATCAGCAGGCCCAGGATCACCAGGATCCCGCCCAGCCAGAACGGCCAGTAGACGTGTTGCCGCGCGCCCTCCTCGAAGGTCAGCAGGGCGAGGCCGAAGAACACCATAGCCAGCAGCATGGACGGGCCGTTCGCCGCGCGGGCGCGGTATCCGGCCATGTTCACGCTCACGCCTGGAACATAGGCGTTGCTCATTTTTCAGTCTCCTTTGTCCGCGGCCAGCGCCGCGATCCGGTTGGCCAGCGCCAGGGGGTCGAGCCCCAGGGCGGCGGCGGCGGCCAGGGTCTGGCGCGCCAGGGTTTCGATGTCGCGGTCGTGCTCGTGGCCAGCCCGGGCCGGCGGCGGCAGGGCCACGAAGCTGCCGCGCCCGCGCACCAGCTCCAGCGCCCCCAGGCGCTCCAGCTCGTCATAGGCGCGGCGCACGGTGTTGAGGTCGACCTTCAGGGCCACGGCCACCTGGCGCATGGTCGGCATCTGGTCTCCGGGCGTAAGCTGGCCCGCGCCGATCGCGTGCAGCAACTGCTCGCGCAGCTGGACGTAGATCGGCACCCCGGTCTCGCCGAGCCGCAGTCCGGCCAATATCTGCGCCTGTGTATGCATACACTCATACAATATGCCTGCGGTGGCGCTTGTCAAATGACAGCGATATCTCGGCGCTCAAATCGCGGTGATCGATCGCGCCCCCGCGATGTCGGATCGCGCGTTCGCCGCACGTCATCTTGCCAAGAGCCGCTGAAACTCGTCACGCTCCCGACGCCCGACGGGCGGCAACCTCCGGAGGACCCGCTATGGACGCCAAGACCGACACCCTGATCCCCGCCGGCCAACTCGCCCGCAAGGACCCCGTCAACTTCCCCAACGAGAGCGCCGACTACCGCGCCGCGCGCACGGCTCTCCTGGCCGAGGAGATCGAGCTTCGCCGCCACATCGCGCGGGTGGCCGCTCAGCGCCGGGCCCTGCCGCCCGGCGGCGCGGTGACGGGCGACTACCGCTTCCTGACCGAGGCGGGCGAGACCGACTTCGCCGGCCTGTTCGGCGGCAAGGAGACGCTGGCGGTCTACAGCTACATGTTCGGCCCGCGACGCGAGCGGCCATGCCCCATGTGCACCAACACCCTGGGTCCCTGGAACGCCAACGCCCGCGACATCGCCCAACGCCTTTCGCTGGTGGTCGTCGCCCGCTCACCGCTCGAGAAGCTGCTGGCCTGGAAGGCCGAGCGTGGCTGGAAGGACCTGGTCCTGGTGCAGGACCTCAATGAAAACTACAGCCGCGACTATTTCGGCCTGCTGCCGAACGGCGAGGAGGTCCCGGCCTTCAACGTCTTCACCCGCAGGGACGGGACCATCCGCCACTTCTGGTCGGGCGAGATGACCGGCGAGACCGCCGATCCCGGGCAGGACCCGCGCGGCGCGCCGGACCCCGGGCCGATGTGGGCGATCTTCGACAACACGCCGGAGGGCCGTGACCCGGACTGGTATCCGAAGCTGGACTACTAGCCCGCGGGGAAACTCAGGTTCGGCTGTGCGGTCCAGGGATTGACCTTGGTGCGCGGCGAGGCGGTGACCAGATGGCCGCCGAGGCTGGAGCGGCCGAGGCCCTCGACCTCGTAAAGCGCCTCGAAGCTGTCGCCGGCGCCGCCGGCCCCCGCCTTGAGCGCCTTCAGGGTGTCGGGGTTCGCCATGGCCTCGGCGGCCTGCTGCAGGCCGGTGTCGCGGTCGCCGGCGATGACCACGATGCGGTTGCCGGCGGGGCCCGGGAAGGCCGCCACATAGCCGTAGTCGCGCCGCGCCGCGTCGCCCTGCGTCGGGCCGCCCTCCTGGCTGCGGTAGATGTGATGGGTCACCGCGTCGACCAACTCGTCGTAGGTGTCGCCCACCGAGAAGCGCGAACCCGCGAACACCGGCGCGCGCAGCACGCCCAGGCCCGAGATGTAGCCCAGGTAGACGATGTTGTTGCGCTTCAGCATCTCCGGCGTCAGGTCCGACGCCATGACCACGCGCATCGTCTCGCCGCGCGCCGCGCCGTGACTGAGCAGGGGCACGATGGAGCGCAGGGCGAAGGCCGCGCCCACCGGCAGGTAGTAGAGGTCCAGGTCGCGGTAGCGGCCCATGGCCTTGGGGTTGTCCATCAGCCAGTCGTCGAGATCCGCGGGCGAGTTGATCGAATACTGGCGGATCAGCCGGTCAACGCCGGCCTGCTCGTCGATCTCGCCGAAGATGTAGTAGTCGCCCAGCACCAGCAGGGTCGGCATGTCGGTCTTGAAGAGGCCGCTCCAGGGCGCGCTGGACTGCGCCCGCGCCAGGGTCCGTTCCGAACCGTGCGTGCTCCAGAAGGCCGCCCAGGCCGCGAGGTTCAGTAGCACCAGCCCGGCGATGGCGGCGATGGCGTAGGCCTTCCAGGGCCGTGCGACGCCGGCCCGCTGGGCGGGCGGCGCGTCGGCCGCCTGCCGCTCGGCGACCATCCGGTACTCGCCCTTGGGGATGGTAAGCCGCACCGGCTCGTCGTGGCCGGGGCCGGCGTAGAACTCGTCGAGCTTGCGGCGCAGGCGGTGGACCGCCACCCGGACCGAGGCGTCCTGCGCCCCGTCGAAGGTGGAGGTGCGGCCGAACACGGCGGCGGCCACCTCGAACTCCTTGGGCCGGGTCCCGGCCGCGGCGCAGGCCGCCAGATAGTCGAACAGCCGGTTCAGGCCGTCGGAACGGCCCAGCGCCTGGCGTGCGCGCAAGTCTGCGGCCAGCTCGGCGATGTCATCGCCCGCTCCGTCCCTGGCCGCGTCGGACAAGTGCGTTGTAACCCTGTGTAACCCCCGAGAACCGTATTTAACCGTACAGGCGACGGATTGGCAAAGTATGGCTAGGCTGACTCAAATCGCCGCCTGGATTGAAATTCTTTGCCCCAGAACCCTTCATCGCCTCGGTCGCGAATCCAGGACCAATCCGCCCCTGACAAGTCACGCCTCAAGTCTACGGAGTCCTCCATGCGCAAGACCCTCCTCGTCCTGACCGCCGCCGCGGCCGCCCTGGCCCTGGCCGGCCAGGCCGCCGCCCACGCCCGGCTGATCACCGGCTCGCCCAAGGCCGGCGCGACCGTCGCCGCGCCCAGGGAGCTCGCCTTGCACTACAGCGAGAGCATCGAACCGGGCGCATCCCACGTGACGGTGACGGGCCCGAGCGGCGCGGCGGTGGCCACCGGCCCCTTGAGCCTCGACGCCAAGGACAAGCGCCTGGTCCACGTTCCGTTCACGGCCCCGCCGGCGCACGGGGCCTACAAGGTCAATTGGCACATGAAGACCGAGGACGGCCACGAGACGGACGGCGACTTCGGCTTCACGGTGAAGTAGACCAAACGGAGCCTTTCGCCTTGGTCGGGCGTTGCCGTTGGCTAGGTAACGGATCGGACTCCCATGGGTGACCCTATCGATAGCGCCGCCCCGAATCCGGCCAGCGTTCCCAATCCGCATGACGATGTGAAACAGCCCGAACGGCCGAAACTGCTGAGCGTCCTGGGCCCTGGCCTGATCACCGGCGCCTCGGACGACGATCCCAGCGGCATCGCCACCTATTCCCAGGCCGGCGCCCAGTTCGGCCTGGGCCTCAGCTGGGTCATGCTGTTCTCATGGCCCTTGATGTGCGCCATCCAGGAGATCAGCGCCCGCATCGGCCGCGTCACCGGCCGCGGCATCGCCGGAAATCTGAAGAAACACTACCCGAACCCCGTGGTCTATTCGATCGTGCTGTTGCTGGTGGTGGCCAACGTCATCAACCTGGGCGCGGACCTGGGCGCCATGGGCGCGGGGCTGAAGCTGCTGATCGGCGGCCCGCAGCTCGTCTATGTGGCCGGCTTCGGCCTCGTCACCGTCCTGCTGGAGGTCTTCTCCCGCTACTCTCGCTACGTCTCGATCCTGAAGTGGCTGACGCTGTCGCTGTTCGCCTATGTGGGCGTGGCCTTCATCGTCCACATGCCCTGGCTGGCGGTGGCCAAGAGCCTGGTGGTCCCGCAGATCAGCTTCACCCCGGCCTACATGACCGTGGTGGTCGCCATCCTGGGCACCACCATCAGCCCCTACCTGTTCTTCTGGCAGGCGGAGGAGGAGGTCGAGGAGGTCAAGGAGCGCGATGGCGCCAAGCCCCTGGAGCGCGCGCCGGAACAGGCCGTGGCCGAGTTCTCCCGCATCCGGGTCGACACCATGATCGGCATGGGTCTTTCCAACGCGGTCGCCCTGTTCATTATCCTGACCACGGCGGCCACCCTGCACGCCCACGGGGTCACCGATATCCAGACCTCGTCGCAGGCGGCCGAGGCCCTGCGCCCCATCGCCGGGCCCTTCGCCTTCACGGTCTTCGCCATCGGCATCATCGGCACCGGTCTCCTGGCCCTGCCGGTGCTGGCGGGGTCATCGGCCTATGCGATGGGCGAGACCTTCGGCTGGCATGTGGGCCTCGCCCGCAAGCCCTACCGTGCCAAGGCCTTCTACTGGGCCATCGCCATCGCCACGGTGCTGGGCGTGCTGCTCAACTACAGCCCCATCGATCCGATCAAGGCGCTGTTCTGGAGCGCTGTGATCAACGGCGTGGTGGCCGTGCCGGTCATGGCGCTGATGATGCACCTGTCGTCCAACCCCAAGGTGATGGGCGAGTTCAAGCTGCACACCGGCCTGAAGGTGGTGGGCTGGCTGGCCACGGCCGCCATGGCCGCCGCCGCCGTGGGCCTCTTCGCCACCTGGGGGAAATAAGGGCGGGGGAGCAGGCCTACTTCGGCGGCGCGGCCTTGCCGGCGTCCCTCAGGTCCTTGTCGATGTCGTGCTTGTAGAGGCTGTCCTTCGGCCGCTGGATGTACTTGCCGTGGCATTGGAAGCAGGCGTCGTACATAGCGCTGCCGGCGTCGTTGGTCTTGTCGTGGTCGTGGGCGCTGGCCGCCGCCATGCCGGCGACGCCCGCGGCGTTCAGCGCCATGGCGTACTTCATCCAGGGCCCGTTCGGGTCGCGCGCGCGGCCGTCCATCATCAGGAGGTTGCCGGCCTCGGCGATCTGGGCGGCGGTGTCGATGTTGACGGCCCAGTCGGAGTCCTTGGTCGGGATGCGGTCGTTGGCGCCCTTCGCGTCGTCCACCTCGCCGGAGTGCGCCCAGTAGGTCTCGGCCGCCGGGTTGACGATGTGGCGCATGACGTCCTTCACCGACAGCATCACGCCCTTCTGCGCTCCGGCCGGCGGCGTAGCGGGCTTCGCTGCCGAAGGCGCGGCGGTCGCGGGCTTGGCCGACGTCTGGGCCAGCGCGGGCAGGGCGCAGGCCCCCCCTATCAGCAAGAGTGGGACCAATCTTGTCAGCAGCAACGATGTCCGGCGCATCTCGTCCCCTCCGAGCTTTTCGCCACCTTAGCGGCCCGGCGGACATAGGAAAGGCCTCCCCTCGCGGAGGGGAGGCCTTCTCGACGGATGCTTGTCGGCGCGGCGGCTAGTAGCCGTTCATCACCAGGTCGGCGATCAGGCCGGTGCCCAGCGCCATCAGCACGAAGTTGCCGTCGGCATAGATCCAGCGGTAGCCGGGGGGCGGCGGACGCAGGCCGTAGTAGCCCCAGTCCTGCACATAGAAGCCGCGGTAAGCCGCCGGCACGAAGGCGCCGCGCCGCCAGCCGAAGTGGCTGATCGGGCGATAGCCCCAGCCGGGCGCGTACCAGTAGCCGGGACGGGGACCGCGGAAATCGCGCCACTCGGCCCGGTCGTGCCAGCTCTCGGCGCGGGCGCGGTCATAGTGGATCACCGCCTGGTCGCGGGCGATCACGCGCTGGTCGTGGCGCAGGTCGCGGCGGTCGTCGTGATAGTCCCGGCGGTCGTCTTGCGGCTGGGCCGAGGCGGCGATGGGCGCCGCGACGGCGACCAGGGCCACGGCGGCGTAGAGCAGGTGTTTCATGGCTATCTCTCCTTGCGGTCGACGTCGTATCGACCGCGGCAATCTGTCAGGGCCGCGCTGACCCAAACCGGAACCTGCCGTTCAGCTTCGCGTCAGGTTTGTTGCAGGCCGTCGCCTCAGCGAGAGGCGTGCCGCCCGATCAGCCAGAACAGCGTCAGGAGGCCGCTGGCCCCCACCAGGGCCGCGGCGATCAAGGGCGCCAGCCGCCGCATCCGTTTCGGGCGGGAGGCCGGACTCGGCGTCGGCTCCCGCGCGGTCGGCGCAGAGATAGGCATGGGCATGGGCGTGGGCGTGGGCTCCGGCGCCGCCATGGCCGCCTGCTCGCGCCGCCAGGCCTGCGCCATCTTCCGCCGGACGTCCGGTGGGAAAATGCCCAGCGCCAACGGCGTGTGCGGCAGGCCCGGCCAGAGGCTGGGCCGCAGGAACGGATTGGTCGGATCGTTGAAGAAGGGGGTCATCGGCCGCTCACCGGACGCCCGTCACCATACAAAAGGGATCAGCCGCTTGGTGCGTTCCATGTAGTAGCGATAGTGCGCGCCGATCCCCTCGGCCAGCGCCCGTTCCTCGACGCGGATGCGGATCAGGTAGCCGACCAGGCTCGGCCCGGCGATCAGCAGCGGCGCCCAGGCGTAGCGGAGCGAGAGTCCGATGCCCAAGGCCATCAGCAGCGCCCCGGTGTAGGACGGGTGGCGCAGCAGGTGATAGGGCCCGTTGTCCACCACCTTCTGATCCGGGCTCACCTTGACCGTGTAGGTGAAGTAGCGGCCGAGGGTCGCCACCGCCCAAAGGCGCAGCGCCATGCCGCTGAGCGCCACCGCCGCGCCGGCCCACAGCGCCGAGACGCCTAGCCTGGGCGGCGGCGGCGCGCCGTACCAGAAGGCGAAAGCGGCCCAGTAGCCACCGCCCACCAACAGCACGACGGCCAGCAGGCTGCCCCGGTCGCGCGAGGCCACGCCGGCGCGGCGCTGGCGGTTGGCATAGGCCTCGAGCAGCATCAGGAGGCCGATGAGGGCGACGGGAACGGCTTTGTCCGCGCTCCAATGGGTCATGGCGCGCGCCTGGTCCTCAGCTGTCCATCGGCTGGTCGTGGTCGGACATGATGTGCTGATAGACCGCGCCGGCCATGCCGCGCACCGTGCGCGCGGCGGTGGTCAGGGCCGCGTTGCCGACCAGCGTCGCCCCCTTGACGGCCATGTCGTCAAGGTCGTCGGCGATCTCGATGAGCTTCTGGTAGACGGCGATGTCGGAAACCTCGGCCATGGGGGCGCCTTTTATCGATCCCCGTGCGGTTGGGGAACCCGAGCCTTGCCCCAGGGTGCGGTCGACGGGCTTCGGTTCAGTTTGCGCTAACCACGAAATTTCATCGTGAATTGACGGCCAGCGGATAGGGAAACGTTGTTATCGATCACGGGAAAACCCTGTTGGTTCCGACCGTTTCCTTCCGGATGATGCGCTGGGCCTCAGCGCTTGTGGTGCTGGTCTGCGCCGTGGTGGCGCTCGCGCCCCTGTCGCTGCGCAACACGGTCCTGCCGGACACCGTGCTGGTCGACGCCCTCAGCTTCTACGGGGTGACGGCGGCGGCCTACGTCCTGCTGCCCTTCGTGCGCCGCGGCGACGTGGCCATCGTCGCCATGTGGATCGTGCTGGGCGTCGGCGTAGCCCCCTGCTTCTCCGGCCAGGAAATCTCCGCCTCGCACATGTTCGCCGATATGGCCGGCGTGCTGATGGCGGCCGGCCCCGTCTACATCGCCCGCTTCCGCCAGGTCGCCCAGGGCGACGTGCGCGCCCGCCGCCGCCGCGAGATCGAGCTCAGCGACGTCCTGCCGATCCTGCCCGCCATCAAGGGCCGGGTTTAGCCAGACCCCTACTTCAGCGCCTGCAGCCAGGCGATCACCTGGGCTTCCAGGGCGATCCGTTTGCCGCTCCAGCTGTGGTCGGTCGCCTCGTGATGCAGGGCGACCTTGCCGCCGTCCGTCCGGATCGCCGCCGCCAGCTTCTCGGCGTTGGGAGCCAGGCCGTCGTCTGAGGTGAGGATAAGCACCGGCTTGGCCGAAAGCCCCTTGGCGACGGCGGGCGTCCAGGCGGTTCTGGGACCGATGGCCTGCACCTCGTCGGCCATGGACTGCGCCGTGACGCCGGCGAGGCTCTCCATGTCGTCGGCCATCTCCTTCACGATCACTGGCCTGGGCGCCATGCCCAGGGAGCCCATGTCGGCGGCGCTGATCAGGATCGCGCCCGCCAATCCGTCGTCCTGCGCGGCGGTCAGCGAGGTCACCCAGCCGCCCATCGAGTGGCCGGCCATCACCAGCTTGCGGGTGTCGACGCCCAGGAAGGCGGCGTGCCCCGGGGCGCGGACATAGGCCAGCACCGCCTTGGCGTCGTCCAGGTTGCCCGCGAAGCTGAACTTGCCTGGGCTGCCCCATGAGCCGCGGTAGTTGAAGGTGATGCAGTTCCACCCCGCCCGGCGGATCGCCTGGGCCAGGTCGAGGTTCTTCTCATTGCCGGGCAGGCCGTGCAGCAGGACCACCGTCGGATGCGCGCCCGCGCCGCCGGCCAGGTAGGCCACGCCGTTGATCTCCACACCGCCGCTCGGGATGTGCAGCACCTCCATGCGCGGCGGATGGGCGGTGTCGGTCGGCGGGTCGGTGAAGATCGCCGCGGGAAGGCTCGCCGGTTGGGCCGCCGCGGCCCCGGCCAGGATGAAACTCGCGGCCAGTCCGGCCAGGATCATGCGCATGGGAAAGCCCTCCGTTGGCATTCCTAGCGCGTCCCCCACCGCTGTGAAGCTGCAGATTTTTGAAGGCGGCTGCGCCCGATCCGGTCCGGAACGACACCACGGCCTTGGCATGCTAGAGCGTCGCAGAGGCTAGGCGGATGCGAGCCCAACTGGCCGCTGGCTCGATTTGTCCATGCCACTGCTTGTCACGAGCGCGTCGGGCGGGAACGGGTATGGGTACGGCGCGCTGCTCGCATTCGACCACGACGGCGAGCCGCTCGGCGCTTTCAGCGATGACGACCGGATTGTCGATCCGCGCGGCTTGGCGCCTGGACCGGAGCGAGGCCTGCTCTTCCTCAACAGCGCCGAGCGCGTGCTGCGCTCAACTCGGTCGGCAAGGTGGTGCGCGACACCGGGGTGACCGCTGGATTGGACCCGGGCGGCGGCGCCTTTGGTCCGGACGGCCGGTGCTACGTCGGCCTAATACGAGCCTGAGAGCGCGCGGCTTGCGCGCGTTTTCTCGGCCTCCGGCCTTGCGGAGTTTCGAAGGCCGTGTGGGCTGCGTTTTGGCGCTGACTGCCATCTCTACCGCGCCGCCCGGGACGAGGTTGCCGCGTTCGACTTCACGTGTGGTCGCTGTCTCGGCGCCATCGTGCGATTGCCCCGGCTGCATGGGCAGGCCCTCGCCTTTTTTCCACCGTAGGGCCGTCGTTGACGTGCGAAGAATGGGCTTCCACAAAAGGTCGTGTAGCGGAGGCCGCCGCCCGCCCCGCCGCCAGGTGATTGAGCAAGGCCCGCAGGCGCGCCGGGTGCAGGGGCTTATGGATGATCGGCGTGCGCGCCGCATCGGCGGCGGCCAGCACCTCGGCGCCCATGTCTCCTGTGACCAGGCAGAAGGCGCCCGGAGCCTTGGGTGAGGCCTGCAGCCGGGCGATCACCTGCAGGCCGTCGATGTCCCCCGGCAGGCGGTAGTCGGCCAGGCAGATGTCGAAGCGCGGGTTCTCCGCGATCAGCGCCTCGGCCGCCGCCAGGTCCGCCGCCAGGGCCGCCTTCACGCCCCATTGGCCGAGCAGAAGGCCCGCACCCTCACGCACCATGGCGTCGTCGTCGATGAGCAGCAGGCGCATGCCCAGCATCAGGTCCGGCGCCGGCGCGGCCCTGGCCAGGGCGGCGGGCTGGGCGCGGGGCAGGGCGAAGGCGAAGCGCGAGCCCTTGCCTGGCTGTGAGCTGATCTCGATGCGGCTGCCCATGATCGCCGCCAGCCGTTGCGCGATGGCCAGGCCCAGGCCCAGCCCTTTGCCGCGGTCGCGCTCCGGATTCCCCAGTTGGACGAACTCGTCGAAGATGCGGCCCTGGTCGGCGCGGGCGATGCCGATGCCGATGCCGGTGTCGGCGACCTCGATGGAGACGCTCGACCGCCGCCGCCGGGCCGCCACCAGGATGCCGCCGGTCCGCGTGTAGCGCAGGGCGTTGGTCACCAGGTTGACGCAGATCTGCTCGGTGAGGGCAGGGTCGGCGTCGACCCACAGGTCGGTCTCGCGGAAGCGCAGGTCCAGGCCCTGCTGCTCGGCCACCGGGTCGAAATAGCCGGCCAGCCGGTCGAACAGGTCCTGGCAGGCCACGGGCTCGCGGCTGGACTGCACCACGCCGGCCTCCAGGCGCGAGATGTCCAGGAGGCCGTTGAATAGCTTCTCCATGGCGGCCACGTTCGCCTGGATGCGGGCGGCCACGTCCTTGGCCTCGTCGTCCAGGGCCAGCGACTGCAGCGAGCCGGAGAACAGGCTGAGCGCATGCAACGGCTGGCGCAGGTCGTGGCTGGCGGCGGCCAGCAACTGCGACTTGGCGAGGTTGGCCTTCTCCGCCCGGCCGCGCGCCGCTTCCGCCTCGGCCTTCTCCACCTCCAGCGCGGCCAGGAGGCGGCGGTTCTCGAAGCGGATGGCGAAGCCCTCGCGCAATTCACGGTTCTGTACTCTGCAAAACCCGAACAGGATCGCCGAATAGCCCACCGAGGCCAGGCCCAGGACGTCGTAGACGTACTGGCCGATCAGCAGGAACCGCAGCATGACCAGGCCGAAGATCGCGCCGACAAACGCGTAGAGGCCTGAGGGATTATAGGCGTTGCCCGGCACGCTGCCGCCGGAGATGCCGTAGAGGCCGCACAGCGTCAGCGCCACGGTGATCGGCTGGGCGGTGTCCATGAACAGGAAGGCCGTCGAGCCCCAGACGCAGCCGGCGATCAGCATGTAGAGGGTGTTGAGCCGCGCCGCCCGCTCCAGCCGCGTCCCGTCGTCGTCGGCCGGGATCCGACGGTAGCGCGCCACCAGCCAGACGCGGAACGCCTGGGTCGAGAGCTGCACCGCGAGCCAGGCCGCGATCTCCGTCCAGGGATGGAACGGCGCCTGGGTGGCGCACATGTAGACCGTCACCACGCCGGCGGCGGCGAAGCTGTTGCGGATCTGCTGGAAGAGGGTGCGGATGCACTCGGCGCGCACCGGGTCGATGCGTAGGGCCCCGGCCGGCGGGGCCTCGCCGAGGTCCGCCGCGCTCACCCGATCAGGCCCAGCTGGCGCGCCTTGAGGATCGCCTGCACCCGGCCGTCCGCCTCCAGCAGGTGGAAGATCTCGGTCAGATGCGCGCGCACCGTGCGCGGCGCGATGTTCATCCGCCGCTCGATGGCCTTGTTGGAGTGGCCGTCGGCCAGCAGGCTCAGCACCTCCAATTGGCGGGCGGTGATGGTCTCGGCCGCGGCGCCGCAGTCGGGCGCCTCGAAGGCCACGCCGCCGCCCAGCACCGTCTCCAGCATCTCGATGATCCGCTCCGCCGGCCAGGACTTGGAGATGAAGCCCGACGCACCGCAGTCGCGGCTGCGCAGGCGGGCTCCGCCGTCCTCGCGGCCGGAGATCATCACGCGGCTGACCAGGGGCGCGCGGGCGGCGATGGCGCGGGCGGCGTCGAAGCCGTCGGTGTCGGGCAGCAGGATGTCGATGATCGCCAGGTCCGGCGCCGGCCCCTGGCCCAGCACGCTCAGCGCCTCGGCCGCCGAACAGGCGTTGCGCAGGGTCCAGTCGGGGCGGTGATGCCTGACCATGGCCCCGAAACCGTCCCGGAACAGGGGATGGTCGTCGACCAGCAACGCCGTCACCATTGGGCAACCCCCGTCGCCGAACCTTGATCTGCGAAGGAGGCCGCGCCGCGCCTAAATAGGCAATAGCCTAAATAGGCGCCTTTCGCCTGGTGGGCGAATTTCCCGAGTAAAATCAGCTGAATTTAAGCCTGCGTCCGCCTATATAGGCAATATCCAGCCCCGCTCGGCCGGCCTAGGAATCGGCGCTACGCCGGAGGCGGGCGGCCGCCACAGCCCCCGATCCCCGAAACCCCGGCGCTGCGGGCGCCGCCGGCTCCGAAGACGGCCGGCGGCGTCTTCGCGCGCCTCAGGCGTCCAGGCGGTAGACCTTGGTCGCCGTGGCGGAGAACAGCGCCGCCTTCTCCTCCGCGCTGGCCCCCGCCGCGATCCGTTTGAAGGCGTTCCACAGGGTCGCGTAGCTGCAGGCCCCCATATCGACCGGAAAGTTGCTTTCGAACATGCAGCGCTCGGGCCCGAAGGCCTCGATGCAGGTCTCGATGTAGGGGCCCCACTCGGCGGCCAGCTGCTCCGAAGGCGCGCGCGGCTCGGCCAGGAACGAGGGGAAATTGCAGAAGGCCATGGCCAGGCCGCCCAGCTTCACCGCCACCTTGGGCGATTTCGCCAGCTCGCGGATGTTGTCGCGCCAGACGCCGAACCGCTCGGGCAGGCGGCCCTCATAGCGGCCGCGGCCCAGTGGCGTGCCCACGTGGTCGAGGATGATCGTCTGGTCGGGGAAGGCGCGCGCCAGGTCGATCACGTCCGGCAGTTGCGGCTCCAGGAGCCAGGCGTCGAAGCTCAAGCCCAGCGGCGCCAGATGCCTGAACCCCGCCCGGAATGCGTCCGACAGATAGAGCCCGGCCTCGACCCGATTGAGCGGCCCCAGCACCGCCTTGTCCGCCTCGAAGGAGGCGGAGTTGCGGATGCCGCGGAAGCGCCCGCCGCCGGCGCGGATGTGTGCCTCGAGCACCGGGACGACGGCGTCGCCCAGCAGGAGGTCCGCGCGGCTCACGATGCCGGCGCAGGCGCGGGTCTCGCCATACACGCCGCTGGCGCTCATCGCCGCGACGCCGTTGACGAATTCGGTCTCGCCGACGCCGCGCAGCTCGACCGGGCCGTCGGCCTTGTAGAAGGCGCCGCACTCCACGAAGACCGTGGCCGTCACCTTGTGGCCGCTGCCGGTGTCGGCGAGCAGTTCGTCCAGCAGATAGCGCCGCGCGTCGGCGATGGCTGTGATGAAGGGATGGTCGGCCACCTCGCTGGGCGGCGGCGGGGCGTAGCGCCGGTCCCACAGGTGATGGTGCGGATCCACGATCGGCAGATCGGGGTCCAGGATCGCTTCGGCCATGATCGTCTCCGCAAGGCTAGGGCGGTGACCCTAGACCGGCGGATACGGCCGCGTCAGCCCGTCTTCAATTCTCGGCGGGAAGCGCGAAAGCCCGAAGCGCCGACGGCAGGCGAAGCGCGGCGCGGGTGGCGTCGCGCAACGTCTGATAGCGGGCGGCCGCCTGGGCGCTGACGGCCCACTCGGCGCGTCCGGTGTCGCGGACGAGGTACTCCATGCCCTGCGCGCTGGTGCGCGCAACAACTGCAGCGAAAGCCATCGAGGTTCTCCGGCGTTTCTGGTCAGTCCATGGTGAGCCGACTGTTCTGTTACGGCTCAACCGGGGCCATGGCTTCAAAAGCCGTGCCGGACGGCGGGACGTCCCGCCGCGGGGCTTGCCGCCGTCAGTCGTGGTGGTGCGCGCCGACCACCTTCAGGATCAGGCCCAGCACCGCCATGGCGATGAAGGCCCACATGGCGATGGAGAACCCGACCGCCGCCGCCAGGCCGACAATGCGGCTCGACCGCTTCGCCGGAGGGCGCGGACTGCTCTCGCCAGGTGGTGGTTCCATCAATGCCCCGTCCACGCGTCCCCATCCCGCTCTGGACTGCTTCCGGGCCCAAGGTCCGTAGGGACTCGGGGCGCGAGGTCGGCGGTTCAACTTAAGGGGCCACGTTGCGGGCCGTTGCGCAAGCGTCACGGTGACGCTCCGCCAGCAACCAAAACCTGACCGGCCGTCCGTCAGGGAGCCTTTGGCGGGACGATCGCAACCAAGTCGACATCGAAGATCAAGGTGGCGTCGGGCGGGATGCCGCGCTTCTGGATCGCCTGACCCGCCGCGCCGGCCGGCGCGGGCGTGTTGAACGGCCGCCCGGGGCCATAGGCCAGGTAGGGCGGCATGGTGATCCGCCAGTGGTCGCCGACCCGCATCAGCTGCAAGGCCGCGCTCATGCCCGGGATCACCTGGTTCACCCCGAAGGTCGAGACGCCTTTGCCGTCGTCGGGCGAGGTCGAGAACACCTCGCCGCCTTCCAAGCGTCCGACGTAGCGCATCTGCACGCTGTCGCCCCGCTTGGGATGTTCCCCGGTGGCCGGGCCCGAGGCCAGCACCTGGTAGCGCAGGCCGGGCAGCGAAACGGTCACGCCGGACTGGTCGCCCGCCGCTTCGCCCGGGACGGCCATCGCTGAGGCGGGGAGGGCGGCCGCGGCGGCGGCCAACAGCGTCAGGGCGGCGAGCGCGACGGGTCCGGTCATGGGGGCGACTATAGCCGGGCTTTTCCCTATCTCCACAGCCGCCCTCGGCTGGATTACCGTCCGTGGTCGTGACTCAGGGCCAGGCGGCCCTCCCAGAGCCACGCACAGAGGGAGGCTAAGACATGAAGTTGAAGACGCTCGGCCTGGCGCTCGTCGCCACGGCCTTTATGGCGGGCCAGGCGCTCGCCCAGGCGGGCACCATGCAGCCCATCCCGAACCCGCCCGAAAAGGCCAAGACCGTCCACAAGAAGAAGGCCAAGGCCAAGCCGGCGGCTGACGCCGCAGCCGCGCCCGCCGACGCCAAGGCGGCGACGCCCGCCAAGAAGTAACCACGGCCAGCCGGGCGGGCGCTTTCGCGGCGTCCGCCCGCTGAACGCGTCGCCAGCCGACCGAGCAGGACCGGCCCTAGCCGGCTTCCGCATCGAGGACCGCCGCCGCCGCCGTCGGCTCGACATCCGCCGGATCGAGCTGGTTCTCCTTCAGCGCCTCCAGCACCGCCTCCGGATCGGCTGGCCGCGCCAGGGCCTCGGCTTCGCCGTCCACCCGGTTGGCGACGTTGGGCAGGTCGCGGCGCAGCTCTTCCAGCAGCTCGATCAGCTTGGCGGCCTTCTGCTCGGACAGCATGGCCAGCTCCAGCGTCAGCTGCTCGCGCAGCTCGCTCAGCTGGTCGTTGCGCCGCTGGGTGATCAGGATGAAGACGGTGACGAACAGGGCCACCATCGTCCCCAGTCCCTGCAGCCCGTCGAACGGCGGCGGATCGAACGTCCGCCCCCGCGCCGCCAGCAGCACAAGGTTCAGGCTCAACCAGCCTGCGATGAACACAGCCAGCATCAGGGCGAACCGCGGCCGGCCGAAGAACCGCGTCAGCCGGTCCACCGTCCGCTGCCACGGCGTCGCCCCCTGGTGATGCTCCAGGTGCAGCCGCGCGATCGCCTGCAGCGTCTGGTCGATATGGGCCGGCAGGATCAGGTCCGGCTGGTCGTCAGGCGCAGGGCTGAAGCTGGTCATTCCCCATGAACGCGCCAGCTTGGCTTTCGACCGGCTCAGGGCCTACGCCGTCCTCAGACCCAGCGCGCCGCGGCGTCGGCGGTGTCTTCCGGGTAGGTGTTGAAAGCGATGGGCGTGCCGGGCGCGGTTTGGCGCACAGCGTCCAGCACGGCCTCGAACAGCGGCGTGCTCTTGGAAACCAACCCCCTACAGGGTAGCCACGATCCCGGTGCCTCCCGGATGCGGCGTGAACGTCATTTCGACGGGAATTGTCGCCGCGCAGCTTTGGACAGTCCACCTCTCATGCCAAGACCGCGCTTCCCGGCCAGGCTCTATGCCGGGGTTTGAGGTGTCGGCGTAGCTCTCGAAGGCCGTGTCGACGACATGGGTTTCCGTGCAATTCGGCGACACCTTCCGGCTTGCCGCCATGAGCGCCTGGGTCACGGCATCTCGCTCAAGTTGGGGGTCAGCTATCGACGTCCCTGGAAGGAGCCCGAAGACATGGATGCCGCCGCTGGCGTCGACAGCCGTTGCGACATTGTAGACCCCTGACCTGGAGCATCCCTCGACATGGATGATCTCCTTCCACGTCCCGGACTTTGGCGTCCCGTCGGGTCCGAAGATCACCGGCGTGAGTAGCGATGCGCCGACCGTTCGCGCGGTCTCAAGTTTGCAACTCGGATCCTTGGCGATGAACGCCCTGGCATGCTCCCCCACGGCGGCGACGTGTTCAGGTCGAGCCACATACTGCCGGAACGCGGGCGGGACGTCCGCCGCATGAAGTCTCGGTGGGCCGCAGAGGACGGCCGCCGCCGCAACTGCGGGTATCGTGATGGGTGTCCTCATCGGCGGCCTCCTGTTCGATCCAGCCTGGCGGCGTGTCCCGCGCCGGATTTGTCCTTCGCCTCCAGGTTGCAACCGAGGTGTTGCAGGCAGATGGCCGCCGCCTTCCCAGCAAAAAACCCCGCCGACGTCACCGCCAGCGGGGCTTAAAGTCACCTCAGACGAGGCCTAAACCCTAGTACCCCTGGATCCGCGCGTAGCGGTCGCGGTGGAACGCCTGGTTGCCAAACGCCGCCTCGGCGGCGCGGGCGCGCTTGAGGTAGAAGCCGGCGTCATGGGCGTCGGTCATGCCGATGCCGCCGTGCATCTGGACCATCTCGTTGGAGACCAGGTGGAAGGTGTCGCCCATCTTGGCCTTGGCGAGGCTGACCAGCTCCGGCGTGTCCGGGCTGTCGGCGTCGATGGCGGCGAGGGCCGCCTCGACGGTGGAGCGGGCCAGCTCCAGGTCGGTGAACATCTTGGCCGCGCGGTGCTGCAGGGCCTGGAAGGAGCCGATCACCTGGCCGAACTGCACGCGGACCTTCAGGTAGTCCAGCGTGGTCTCGAAGGCCTGGATGGCCGAGCCCAGCATCTCGGCGGCGAGGCCGGCGCGGGCGCGGTCGAGGACCTTCTCCAGCAGGTCCTTGCCGCCGGTCAGGGGCTCGGCCGCGGCGTCCTTGAACTCGACGTTGGCGGCGCCGCGGCTGTCGGCCAGGTGCAGGCGGGTGCGGGTGACGCCGGCGTCGTCGCCGCGCACCAGATAGAGGCCGAGCGCGCCGTCGTCGCCCTTGGCGGAGACCACGAAGACGTTGGCGGCCATGCCCTCGAGCACGAAGGTCTTCTTGCCGCTGAGCTTGCCGCCCTTCACCTCAGCCGCGACCCTGTCCGGCGCGTGGTGGGCGCCTTCGTCGACGGCGAGCGCGCCCACGGCGGTCCCCTCGGCGATCTTCGGCAGCCATTCCGACTTCTGCGCGTCCGTGCCGCCCAGGACCAGGGCCGAGGCCGCGGCCAGCGCCGAGGCCAGCAGCGGCGAGGCGGTCAGCGTGCGGCCGAGCTCCTCCAGGATCAGGCCCATGGAGAGGTAGCCGAAGTTCGAGCCGCCGTACTCCTCCGGGATGATCACCCCGGCCCAGCCCATCTCGGCCATCTCGTTCCAGGCGGCGGCGTCGTAGCCCAGCTCGGCGCCTGAATCGCGCATCTTGCGGAAGGCGGTGACCGGGGACTTCTCCTGCACCCAGCTCTTGGCTGCGTCGCGCAGCATGGATTGTTCTTCGCTCAGGACGGCCATGATGTGGTTCCTCTCAAATTCCGTGTTCTTGCAATGGATCAGTGGCTCTGGGTCAGGTCCGGCAGGCCCAGGATGCGCTTGGAGATGATGTTGGACTGGATCTCCTGGCTGCCGCCGTAGATCGTGGTGGCCTTGCCGCCCAGCCAGCTGCGCACCGCCTCCTTTTCCTCCTTGTTGAACTCGTCGCCCGACCAGCCGAGGCCCTGGTGGCCCATGATCTCGATGGTCAGCTCGGCGCGGGTCTGCAGGGTCGAGGTGGCGGCGTTCTTCATAATTGAGGTGGCGGCCGAGGGGCCGGAATTGCCCTTGGATTCGGCCATCGCCCGCATGGCGGTCTGCTGGAAAGCGCGCCAGTCCATGTCGTTCTGGATGACCCGGGCGCGCAGGTCGGCGTCGGCCACGCGGCCCTGCTCGTCCACGCCGATGTATTCCTTGGCCAGCTGCTCCAGCGACTTGCCCATGCCGAACATGCCGCCGCCGCCCGACAGGCCCGAGCGTTCGTGCTGCAGCAGGCGCTTGCCGATGGTCCAGCCGCCGTTCAGCGGGCCGACCAGGTTCTTCTTCTCCGCGCGGGCGTCGGTGAAGAAGGTCTCGCAGAAGGGCGAGGTGCCGTTGATCAGTTGGATCGGCCGGACCTCGACGCCCGGCTGGTCCATGTCGATCAGCACGAAGGAGATGCCCTCATGCTTCTTCGAGGTGTCCGTGCGGACTAGGCAGAAGCACCATTGGGCGAACTGCGCGCCCGAGGTCCAGATCTTCTGGCCGTTGATCAGGAAGTGGTCGCCCTTGTCCTCGGCGCGGGTCTGCAGGCTGGCGAGGTCGGAGCCGGCGCCGGGCTCGGAGTAGCCCTGGCACCATTGCAGGTCGCCCTTGACGATCGGCGGGATATGCTCGCGCTTCTGATCCTCGGTGCCGTATTCCAGGAGCGTCGGGCCGAACATCATCACGCCCATGCCGCCGATCGGGTTGTAGGCGCCCGCGCGGCCCAGCTCCTGCTGGATGATCCGGCCTTCCGCCGGAGACAACCCGCCGCCGCCATAGGCCGCGGGCCAGGTGGGAACGCCCCAGCCCTTGTCGCCCATGGCCTTGCGCCAGGCTTCCTGGTCCGCCGAGGGATTGGCCCGCTCTTCCCGCATCATCGGGTTGGGCTTGCCCTTCAGCGAGGCGGGGAAATTGGCCTCGATCCAGGCCCGCGCCTCCGCGCGGAAAGCCTCGAGGTCCGTGCCGCCGAAATCAGCCATTCAAATCCGCTCCGTTCCTATCCGATCATCCCGGCGAAAGCCGGAACCCAAGCTGAGGCCGGGCGAAATTCCCGGCGCAGCAACCTGGATGAAAGTCCGCTTGGTTCCCGGCCTTCGCCGGGAAAGCGGCATTGGTTATCGCCGATACTCTACCTTCCCTGTGTCGCCTCCGGCAAACCCAGGATGCGCTTGGAGATGATGTTGTTCTGCACCTCCTGGCTGCCGCCGGCGATGGTGCCGCTCTTGCTGCGCAGCATGGCCTTGATCGTGGCGAGCTCGTCGTCGCTGTAGGCGCCGCCCGACCAGCCGAGCCCTTGCGCGCCCAGGATCTCCACCGCCAGCTCCGCCCGCTCCTGGCGCACCCAGGAGCCGACATTCTTCAGCACGGAGGATACGGCGCTGGGGCCCGAGTTGGACCGGCTCTCCACCGCCGCGCGCCGGCCGGTGAGCTGGAAGGCGCGCTCCTCCATCATGCGCCGCGTCAGCCGCGTGCGCAGGTCCGGATCGGCCAGGCGGCCGTCCTCGTCCACGCCCCCATAGTCGCGCGCCAGGACGTCCAGCGGCGGCCCCGGG
The DNA here is from genome assembly GCF_004799515.1 of Phenylobacterium sp. Lineage (GTDB taxonomy): Bacteria > Pseudomonadota > Alphaproteobacteria > Caulobacterales > Caulobacteraceae > Phenylobacterium. The sequence goes on from NZ_SSMX01000003.1 coordinate 145,478, forward strand.
ACCTGGCCCGGCCCCGCCGCGCCCGGCTGGGCGTTGGCGCCGGAGATGCCCTGGCGCTCGTGCTGCAGCAGGCGCTTGGCGAGGGTCCAGCCGCCGTTCAGCGGCCCGACCAGGTTCGCCTTGGGGACCATCACGTCGGTGAAGAAGGTCTCGCAGAAGGGCGTCGAGTCATTGATCAGCCGGATCGGCCGCGTCTCCACCCCCGGGCTCCTCATGTCGATGAGGAGGAAGCTGATCCCCTCGTGCTTCTTCGCGGGGTCCGTCCGCACCAGGCAGAAGCACCAGTCGGCCAGGTGCGCGCCCGAAGTCCAGATTTTCGAGCCCGAGACCAGCCAATGGTCGCCGACGTCCGTGGCCTTGGTCTGCAGCGAGGCCAGGTCCGATCCGGCGCCGGGTTCGGAGAAGCCCTGGCACCAGCGCAGCTCGCCTTTGACGATGGGCGGGATGTGCCGCTGCTTCTGCTCCTCGTCGCCGTATTCCAGCAGCGTCGGGCCGAACATGATCACGCCCATGCCGCCGATGGGGTTGGGCGCGCCGATCGCCGCCATCTCCTCGGCCAGCACCCGGGCCTCGGCCCGGCTGAGCCCGCCGCCGCCGTACTGGGTGGGCCAGGTGGGGACGCCCCAGCCCTTGGCGCCCATGCGCTCTTTCCATAGCGCCACGTCGCCGGTGGGCTTGGCCGCCGAGGCCTCGGTCTCGGTGACCGCGCTCGGGTCGCGCCGCAGCGAGGCGGGGAAGTTCTCTTCGAGCCAAGCCCGCGCCTTCGTCCGGAAGGCGTCGAGGTCAGAACCGCCGAAATCGGGCATCGGTTTTCTCCCTCTAGGTCTCATCCAGGGTTTCATCCCGGTTTTCGCCTTGGCGAAAGACCGGGACCCATAAGCGTCGGCGGTTCGGGATGGGCCGGAGAGCCTGGCGTCTATGGGTCCCGGACAAGCCGCCTGCGCGGCTTTCCGGGATGACACCCCATGATGGGGTTCGCCTATGTGTTCTGCGTCGTGTCCGGCAAGCCCAGGATGCGCTTGGAGACGATGTTGGACTGGATCTCCTGGCTGCCGCCGAAGATGGTCGTGGCCTTGCCGGAGAGCCAGGTGCGGGCCGCCTCGCGCTCTTCCTTCGAGAACTGATCGCCCTCCCAGCCCAGGCCCTGGTGGCCCATGATCTCGACGGTGAGCTCGGCCTTCTCCTGGCCGATCCAGGTGCCGGAGTTCTTCATCACCGAGGTGGTGGCGCTGGGGTTGACGTTGCCCTTCGCCTCGGCGGCGGCGCGGTTCAGCGTCAGGCCGTGGGCGCGGGCGTCCATCATGTGCTTGGCGATGCGGGTGCGCAGGTCGGGGTCGGCGATGCGGCCCCGGTCATCCAGCCCCACGTACTTCTTCGCGAGATCCACGACGTTGGCGCCGGCCATCATCCGCCCGCCGCCCTGCCCGGAGCGCTCGTGCTGCAGGAGGCGCTTGCCGATGGTCCAGCCGCCGTTCAGCGGCCCCACCATGTCGTCCTTCTCGGCGCGGGCGTCGGTGAAGAAGGTCTCGCAGAACGGCGAGGTGCCGGCGATCAGCTTGATCGGCCGGGTCTCCACGCCGGGTTGGCGCATATTGATCAGGACGAAGCTGATGCCCTCGTGCTTCTTTGTGTTGTCCGTCCTGACGAGGCAGAAGCACCAGTCGGCGTATTGCGCGCCGCTGGTCCAGATCTTCTGGCCGTTGATCTTCCAGTGGTCGCCGGCGTCTTCGCACTTCGTCTGAAGACTGGCGAGGTCGGAGCCCGCGCCGGGCTCGGAATAGCCCTGGCACCAGCGCAGCTCGCCGCGGACGATGGGCGGGATGTGGCGGCGCTTCTGCGCCTCGGTGCCGTATTCCAGGAGGGTCGGGCCGAACATCGAGGTGCCCATGCCGGCCACCGGGTTCTCCGCGCCCACGCGGGCCATCTCCTGCTGCAGCACGCGGGCCTCGGCGCCGGAGAGGCCGCCGCCGCCGTATTCGGTGGACCAGGTGGGCGCGCCCCAGCCCTTGTCGGCCATGCGCTGCTTCCAGGCCTTGCCGTCCGCCGTCAGGCCCTCGGCGCCGGGGATCATGGCGACCGGCTGGAAAGCCAGCGACTTGGGGAAGTTCTCTTCGAGCCAGGCGCGCGCCTCGGCCCGGAAGGTGTCCAGTTCGGAGCCGCCGAAATCGGCCATCGGATGTCTCCCTATATCTTTTTTTTCAATACTTTAGGTCAATGCTAGCACGGAAATCGATCGGTTTGGAGTCAGGTCCGCCTACTTGGGGTCGGGCAGGCCCAGGACGCGCTTGGAGACCACGTTCAGATTGATCTCCGACGTGCCCCCTTCGATGGAGTTGGCCTTGGACCGCAGCATGGTGCGGAAGGCGGTGATCTCCGGCGTCGAATAGCCGTCGCCCTCCCAGCCGAAGCCTTGATGACCCATGGCCTCGACCAGCAGTTCGTTGCGGTCCTGGGCGACCTTGGCGCCGGCGTATTTCATGATCGAGGTGACGGCGCTCGGGCCCTGGTTCGACTTCGCCTCGTCCGCCGCCCGCCGCACGGTGAGCTGGAAGGCGCGGGCCTCCATCAGATGGTCGGTGATGCGCCGGCGCAGGTCCGCGTCGGCCAGCCGGCCGGTCTCATTCACGCCCACGTAGTCGCGCGCCGCCTCGATGACGGTGGGCAGCGGCGTCGCCTGGCCGATGTTACCGCCGCCGAGGCCGGCCGAGATGTTGTCCCGCTCGTGCTGCAGCAGGCGCTTGGCGATGGTCCAGCCGCCGTTCAGCGGCCCCCACAGCTGGTCCTTCGGGACCTTCACGTCGGTGAAGAAGGTCTCGCAGAAGGGCGAGGTGCCGTTGATCAGCTGGATCGGCCGCGTCTCCACGCCCGGCGCGGTCATGTCGATCAGCAGGAAGCTGATGCCCTCGTGTTTCTTCGAGGTGTCGGTGCGGACCAGGCAGAAGCAACGGTCGGCGAAATTGGCGCCGCTCGTCCAGATCTTGGACCCGTTGACCAGCCAATGGTCGCCCTTGTCCTCCGCGCGCGTCTGCAGGCCCGCGAGGTCGGATCCGGCCCCCGGCTCGGAATAGCCCTGGCACCAGCGCACCTCGCCCTTGATGATCCCGGGCAGGTGCTGACGCTTCAACTCTTCGGAGCCATATTCGATCAGCGTCGGGCCGAACATCATCACGCCCATGCCGCCGATCGGGTTGCGGGCGCCGACCCTGGCCATCTCCTCGTGCAGGATGCGGGCCTCGGCGCGCGATAGACCGCCGCCGCCGTATTCCTTCGGCCAGGTGGGCGTGCCCCAACCTTTGTCGCCCACGGCCTTTTTCCAGGCTTTGAAGTCGGGGCCCTCGTCGTCGGCGAGGCCGGCGGCCATCGGCGCCTGCAGCGCCGGGTCGCGCCGGAACGCCTCGGGGAAGTTCTCGTCCAGCCACGTCCGGACCTCGGCCCGGAAGGCCTCCGTGTCACCGCCAAAATCCGCCATCTAAATCTCGCCTTCGAAAACTTGGAAACCGCTCGGGCGAGGGCCGAAATAGGCCGCCGCCGCCGTTAGTCTATTTCGGATCGGGCAGGCCCAGCACCCGCTTGGAGATCACGTTCAGGTTCACCTCCGAGGTGCCGCCCTCGATCGAATTGGCCTTGGTGCGCAGCCAGCCGTGGACCGCCGCCAGCTCGGTGGGCGAGAAGCCTTCGCCCGCCCAGCCCAGGCCCTGGCCGCCCATGGCCTCGACCATCAGCTCGGAGCGTTCCTTGGCGAACTCGGCCGCCGCGTATTTGATGATCGAGGTCGCAGCCGAGGGGCCGTTGGAGGCGCGCGACTCCGCGGCGATCCGGCCGATGGTCTGGCGCAGCGCCTGGAAGTTCATCTTGTTCTCGGTGATCCGCCGGCGCAGCTCCAGGTCGCTGAGGCGGCCCTCCTCCAGCCCGACATAGGTCCTGGCCACCTCGCCCAGGTCACCGGAGGCGCCGCCCGCCGTGCCGCCCTCGCCGAAGCCGGCGGAGATGTTCTGCCGCTCATATTGCAGGAGGCGCTTGGCGATTTCCCAGCCGCCGTTGATCTGGCCGACCAGATTGCCCTTGGGGATCTCGACCCCGGTGAAGAAGGTCTCGCAGAACGGGCTCTCGCCGCTGATCAGCCGGATCGGCCGGGTCTCGACGCCCTTCGAGGCCATGTCGATCAGGACGAAGGAGATGCCCTCGTGCTTCTTCGACGGATCGGTGCGAACCAGGCAGAAGCACCAGTCGGCCTTATCGGCGTAGCTGGTCCACACCTTCTGGCCGTCGATCTGCCAATGGTCGCCCTTGTCCTCGCACTTGGTGGCGAGGCTGGCGAGGTCGGAGCCCGCGCCCGGCTCGGAATAGCCCTGGCACCAGCGGATCTCGCCGCGAACGATCCTGGGCAGGTGCTCGCGCTTCTGGTCCTCGTTGGCGTACTCCAGCAGCACCGGGCCCAGCATCCACAGGCCGAAGGAGAGCAAGGGCGGGCGGTAGCGGCCGGCGGCCATTTCTTGGTCGAGCACCCGAGCCTGCTGCGGCGAGAGCCCGCCGCCGCCGTAGGCCGTGGGCCAGGTGGGCGCGGTCCAGCCCTTGGCGGCCACGCGGTCGCGCCAGACGATCTGCGGATCGGCGGAGCCGTCGAAGGCGCGGCCGCCCCAGACGGCCTCCGGATCGGTCTTGGCGTCGGCGTCGCGCAGCTCCGGCGGATAGTTGGCCGCGAGCCACTCGCGCACCTCCGCGCGAAAGGCGTCGAGGTCGGTGGCGCCGAAATCGGCCATGGCGGACGGACCCTTGGGATACTGCGGAAATGGGCGGCCACCTTAGCGCCGCCCCTGGCGCAACGAAACAGCCGTTTGAAGCGCTAAGACGCCGGCAAATCGGCTATAGAGCGTGACCCATCAACGGACGCACGGGGCTGGATGCGCTTCCTGAGAGACCTTCGGCCGGCGGCCTTCGCCTTTGCGCCCTGGACGGCGGCGATCCTGACCTTGGCGGCCGGCGTGATGCTGCTGGCCTCGGGCGCGACCCCGTCCGAGCCCGTCCGCTTCATGCGGCTGATCCAGATCACCCCGGTCTATCTGATCGAGACCGCGCACTTCCTCTCCAGCCTGCTGGGCCTGGTGCTGGTTCTGCTGTCCTTCGGCCTGCGCGCGCGGCTGGACGCCGCCTGGTACGCCACCATCGGCGTGTTGCTGCTCTCGGCGACCCTGGCCCTGCTGAAGGGGTTCAACTGGGAGGAGACCGCGGCGCTGGTTTCGCTGGCGGTGCTGATCGCGCCCTTCCACGGCGCCTTCCCGCGCAACGCCCGCCTCAGCCGCATGGAGATCACGCCGGGGTGGCTGTTCTCCGCGGCCTGCGCGGTGGTGGGCGCGGGCCTCCTGGGCCTCTGGTCGTTCCAGCATTCTGACTACGCCGACCGGCCCTGGTGGCGGGTGATGGCCGACGCCGACGCCGAGCGGGCGGTGCGCGCCTGGGCGGGCGCGGCCATCGTGCTGCTGGCCTTCGGGCTGTGGCGCCTGTTCGTCTCGGCGGCGACCCCGCCGGTGGTCGGCGAGACCGACCCCGATTTCGAGCAGGTGCGTTCCATCCTGGCCAAGGCCGAGATCGCCGAGCCCGGCTCCAACCTGGCGCTGCTGGGGGACAAGCGCTTCCTGTTCTCGGCCTCGGGCGAGAGCTTCCTGATGTTCGGGGTGCGCGGCCGCGCCTGGGTCGCGCTGGGCGCGCCGGTGGGCCGGCGGGACGAGCGGCAGGAGCTGCTCTGGCGCTTCCGCGAGCTGGCCGACAGCCATGCCGCGCGGCCGGGCGTGCATGGCCTCAACGCCGAGGACCTGCCGGAGATCGTCGAGCTGGGCTTCGCTATCCAGAAGGTGGGCGAGACCGCCGCCGTGCCGCTGGAGACCTTCTCCATGGAGGGCCGCAAGCGCGGCACCGCGCGGCGCGCGGCGCGCAAGCTGAAGGAGGCCGGCGCGACCTTCGAGGTGATTGAGGGCGAGGCGGTCGCCGCCCTGATGCCGGCCCTGCAGGCGATCTCCGACGAATGGCTGTCGCACCATGCGGGCGGCGAGAAGGGCTTTTCCATGGGCGGCTTCTGGCCGCGCTATGTGCAGGAGTTCCCGATCGCCGTGGTGCGCATGGGCGGCGAGGTGATGGCCTTCGCGACGCTCTGGACCACGGCCAGCCGCAGCGCCTTTTCCATGGACCTGATGCGCTACGCCGACGTCGCGCCGAACAACATCATGGACTTCCTGTTCGTGGAGCTGATCGAGTGGGGTCGGCTCGAGGGCTACGAGGCCTTCGAGTTCGGCATCGCGCCGCTGGCCGGCCTCGACGACCGGCCGCTGGCGCCGATCATGTCGCGGGTGGGCCGCCTGCTCTTCGAGCGGGGCGAGGAGATCTACAACTTCCAGGGCGTGCGCCGGTACAAGGACAAGTACGACCCGCTCTGGCAGCCGCGCTATTGCGCCGCCCCGCACAAGTGGTCGATCCCCTGGCTGATGGCCGACGTCGGCCTGCTCTCGAGCGGCGGCGTCTCGGGCCTCTCCAAGCGCCCGAAGAAGGCCGACGAGGCGTCGAGGGAAGCGCCTGAACCGACGGCGCCGCAGCCGGCGGAGACCGCCTAGCTCTTCAGGTTGCGGTCGATCAGGTGGTCGAGGTCGCCGTTGTCGCCATGGCGGTGGCGATCGCCTTCGCTGCGGTCGAGCGCGCGGAATTCGCCGACCACCAACGGCCCCGCGGTCGGCCCCTTGGCCACATAGCCCACCGCGCGCCAGCCGCCCGGCCCGCGCCGGTCGCTGGCCAGCACATAGACCAGCTCGGCGTTGGTGCGGCCCACGTCCTCGGCGACGACCTCGGCGCCGGCCGGGGTCGCGTGGACGATCGTGTGCTTGCCGCCCTTCTTGACGCTGACCTCGGTGTTCTTGCCGTCGTCGTGGACCGAGACGCCGAAGATCTTCACGTCCGAGCGGTCGTTGAGCGTGTGCACGTGGAAGAACGGCAGATCGACGTCGGTCCGCTCGCCTTCGTCCAGCTTGGAGATCGCCGGGACCGGCTTGAAGGGGAGCGGCAGCAGGGTGCGCAGCTCTGCCTGGTCGGGCGCGAGCGCCTCGGTGGCGGAGCGCCCGTCGAGGTCCAGGAGCTTGAGGCGCACCGTCTCGCCATCGGAGCCCTGATAGTCGCAGCTCCGTCCATCGCCGGCCTGAGCGGTGCGGGTCAGCGCGCCCTCGCGGTCCGGGCAGATCAGCGCCACCGGCGTCTTCATCGGGCCCGCGCCGATCGACGAGGGCTCGAATCCTTCATAGTTCCCCGCGTGGCGCAGGCCGACATCGCCAGCGCCGACGCGCCCACGGCGGCCAAGATGACTACGCGTTTCATGATCTCGAGAACCCCTGGCCCATCGTCGCCTCGGGCTGGAAAGTCGAGGCCGGCCGGGGTGAAGTCCAATGAATTCGCGGTAAGGCGGCGGCTCAGGCCGGGCCTCAAGGCTGCGGCGCGTCGCTGACGAAGGCCGCGCCCTTGGCCTCCGGACCGAACCAGGTCACCGCCGCCAGCACCACGGCCACCACGCCGCAGACGATGGCCAGCGCCAGGCCGTAGTTGTTGCCGTTGGCCTCGGCGATCCGGGCCTGGATCACCGCATTGCCGGCGGCCAGCAGGTTGCCGAGCTGATAGGCGGTGCCGGGGAAGACGCCGCGGGCGTCGGGCGGCGACAGCTCGTTTAGGTGCGCCGGCACCACGCCCCAGGCCCCTTGCACCGCGACCTGGATGAGGAAGGCGCCGGCGCCCAGCATCAGGGGCGTGGTCCCGAAGGCCCAGAGCGGCAGGACGGGCAGGGCGAGCAGCGCGCCCAGCACCATGGCTCGGCGTCGTCCGATCTTCTCCGACAGCGCCCCGAAGATCAGGCCGCCGCAAACCGCGCCCAGGTTCAGCACCACGGTGAGCGTGGTCACCAGCCAGGGCGCGAAGCCGTGCTGCACCCGCAGGAACGTCGGGTAGAGGTCCTGCGTCCCGTGGCTGAAGAAGTTGAAGCAGGTCATCAGGACGACGACGTAGGCCAGCCGCCGCCAATGGCCCTTCAGCGCCTGCAAGAGGGTCGGGCCCCTGGTGGCGTGGGCCTCGGCGCGCTGCGCCTCCCAAGCCGGCGACTCCTGGACATTGCGGCGCACGTAGAGGATCACCAGGGCCGGCAGGACGCCCAGGCCCAGCATCACCCGCCAGCCGACCTGCGGCAGGAACAGGTTGGCGATGGCGGCCAGGAAATAGCCGACCGGATAGCCCTCCTGCAGGATGCCGGAGACCACGCCGCGGCTTTTTACAGGAATGCTCTCGAGCGCTAGGGACGCGCCGATGCCCCACTCGCCACCCATGGCCACGCCGAACAGGGTCCGCAGGATCAGCAGGACGATCAGGTTCGGCGCGAAGGCGGAGGCGAGCGCCAGCACCGAATAGATCGCCACGTCGGCCATCAGCACCGGCCGGCGTCCGTACCGGTCCGCCAGATGGCCGAACAGCAGCGCCCCCACCGGCCGCGCGCAGAGCGTGAGCGTCAGCGCCACGCTCACCGTTGAGACCGGCGCATGGAAGTCTGCGGCGATGTCCTTGATGACGAAGGTCAGCAGGAAGAAGTCGAAGGCGTCCAGCGCCCAACCCAGGAAGCTCGCCAGGAAGGCCGCCCGCTGGCCGCGGTCCAGCGCCCTCAGCTCGTCGATGATCACCATGCCGCACGCGTTCCTGACGGCCGCCGCGCACCGTCGCGGCCGCCGGATGTGAACCGTGTCAGCAGTCGGCGGCCTTCGGCAAGGTTGCGGGCGTCCGAAGCGGCCTCAGGTAACCCATGGTTATCAGGTCATCTCCTAGGCTCCCGCGCCTAAGGGGGACGGCGCGCCATGTCGGTATCTTCGGTCGGATCTTCATCGGCGGCTTCGGCCGGATTTTCCGCCTATTCGCCCTCCGCTGTGGCGCGGACGCCGGACGCCTCGGCCCTCGTTGCGGTTAGCGCGGCGATGGAGGTCGAAACGGTCACCCAGGCCGATGTGAGCGTGACGGTCGGTGGCGCTTCGCCGGGGCAGGCCGCCCAGGATGCCGAGACCGCCAAGGCGCTGACCACCCTGCAGCAGGTGGCGGACAGCCAGCGCGAATGGATCGCCGCGCTCAAGGCCGCCTACGAGGGCAAGCCCACGCCGAAGAGCGGGAACGCGAGCAGCGACGCCAAGGCGGCCGGCTCGAGCGCCACCGGCGGCTCCGAGCCTGACCCGTCCAGCGTGCAGGTCACCGTCACCCAGCAGACCACGGTGCAGACCAGCCTGGCGCTCAGCGCCCAGGTCGACATCTCCGCCTAGCGGGGTCCGGCGATCACTCCGGTCTGCTGGCCGATATAGGCCAGGATGAAGAACAGGCAGGCTGCCGACGCCAGCATGATGAACCGCCAGGGCACGAGCCTCGGCTCCTTATGCGGATTCGGCGGCCGAGATCCGCGCCAGCCGGCGAACAGCGCCAGCAAGAAAAGGCCGGCCGCGAGGCCGAGGGGAAGCGTCAGATCCATCTGCGACGCGATAGCGCAGGCGCACCCCCAAATGTAATGCGTCCGTATCCGCCGGGGTCATTCCGTCCACAGCCAAGATGCGCGAACCACTACATCTAGCGTTAGGCTTTCGTTTACACCCCAAATCACGGTGGTAGCGTTCCTCTGTCCAGGAGGGGCGATTCGATGACGGCGGCGGCGCCCTGGAGCGTCAAGGGGATCGATCCCAAGGCCCGTGAGGTCGCCAAGGAGCTTGCCCGGCGTTCCGGCATGACTCTTGGGGAATGGCTTAACCGAGTTATCCTAGAAGATGATCTGCCGGAGGAAATCACCTCCGAAGAGCATTTCAGCGCGCGCCCCATGCGGGCCGCGATCGAGGCGCCGACGTCCTATATGCCGAGCCCGCCGTTCTCCAGCCGGCCCTTCGGGGCTTTAGAGCCCCGGCCGGAGGGGGCACGGACGGATGAGCTTGGACGGATCGCCGCGGCGCTGGACCGGCTGACCGACCGCATCGAGGCCTCGGAGACACGCACGGGCCTGGCGATCTCCGGTGTCGAGCACTCCGTGCGCCACGCCATGGCCCGCATCGAGACCGCCGAGCGCGAGCATCTGGCGGTGGCCACCCGCTTCGATGCCGCCGCCGAACAGCTGGCCGCCGAACAGGCCCGCGCCAGTGAGCGGATGCGCCGCGTCGAGCACGAGCTTAGCGGCCCGCGCTCGGCCGAGGCGATCAAGGCGTTGGAAGAGTCCATGGCCCGTGTCTCCAGCCAGACGCTGGAGAGCGAGGAGCGGGCGCGGTCGGGCCTGGCTGGCCTGGAGGCGCGGCTCGCCCATATCGAGGCCGGCGAGGATCCGGCCGCGGTGATCGATGAGGCCGTCGCGCGGCTGGGCGCTCGTTTGGCGGAGGCCGAGGCCCGCACTGGCGACGCGCTCGAAGGCCTGCGCGACTCCCTGGGGCAGCTCGACCAGCGGATGTACGCCGCCGACCGCAGCGTGCGCGGCGACACCGACCAGCGGCTGACCGCGCTGGCCGACGAACTCAGCAAGCGGGTGGAGGACGCCCGCGGCGAGATCGCCGAGCGTCTGGCCGCCTCGGGCGCCGCCCCTGGCCTGGCGGAGGCGCGCCTGGGTGAGGTGGAGCGCCAGTTGGCCGCCGTCGACCAGCGCTCGGCCCGGGCCATCGAGACCATCGGCCGCGAAGTCCTGACCATGGCCGAGACCTTGAACCGGCGTGTCCAGAGCGCCGAGCAGCGCAGCGCCGAGGCCATCGAGCAGGTGGGCGGCGAGATCGCCCGAATCGCCGGCGCCGTGGAAAGCCGGCTCGGCCGCACCGATCAGCTGCACGCCGAGGCGCTGGAGCGGCTGGGCTCGGAGATCGGCCGCATCACCGAACGTCTCACCGACCGCATCATCCAGTCCGAACGGCGCGCCGCCCAGGCCATCGACGACGTCGGCGAGCAGGTGGCCAAGGTCACCGAGCGCATCGAGCAGCGCCACGAACGCGCCGCCGGCGACCTGGCCGAACGCATCCGCCAGAGCGAGGAGCGCACCCAGAGGCTGGTGGAGAGCCTGAGCGTGCGCCCTGCGGACGCCGAGCCGGAGGCCCAGCCCTTCGCGGCGGCCCCGGTTCAGGCGGACGTCCGCCCTGAACCGCAGGCCGAGGCGGCGGAGGACGACCTGCCGGCCGCCCCGGGCGTGTTCGGCGCCGAGCTCTTCTCCCGCGCCGAGCCGGTCACCCTGCCGGCGCTCGATCCCAGCAATCCGGCCTTCAGCGAGGAGGACTTCGCCCACGTCGACGCCTTCGCCCCGGCCGGCGGCTACGCCCCGATCGCCGAGGGAGAGGATGAGGAGCACCACCACCTCGCTCCGGCATCCGAGGCGCTGGAAGCGCCCACGGCGGCCGATGAGCCGGTGTCTGAGGAAGACGCCGAGCGTGAGACGAGGGTCGAGGTGGGCCCTTCCACCCGCGAGGTCATCGAGCAGGCGCGTGCGGCGGCCCGCGCCGCCGCGGCCGCCGCGCCCCGACCGAAGCTGCTTTATGGCCGTGACCGCCGTCCCCGCGCCATGGGCGGCGGCGGCCTGTTCGCCAGCCTGAAGGCGCGCCCGCCCTCGACCTGGCAGACCGCGCTGATGGTGGCCGGCGGCGCGGCCTTCCTGAGCGTCGGCGCGGCCGGCGTGGTGTTGATGGAAGGCCCCGGCCCGCAACGCGCCCAACACGACGCCCTGGCGTTCGGGGCCAGCCCGCGCGCCGCCGTGGCCCTGACGCCCGGCCCGGTCGGCCCGTCGCTGGAGGCGATGCCCGCGCCGGCGGAGGCCGCCGCCGATCTCCCGCCGCCCGTCGCCGTCACCGCGCCGTCGCCGGCCGCGCCCGCCGCTTCGGACGCCTCCAATCTCGACTATCTGAAGATCGCCAAGGCGGTGACCCAGAAGGAGCCCGGCGCGCTCGCCCGGCTGAAGGCGGTCGCCGACGGCGGCTATGCGCCCGCGCAGATGTTCCTGGCGCGGCTCTATGAGACCGGCCAGGCCGACGTGAGCAAAAACCTGGGCGAGGCCCGCCGTTGGACGATGCGCGCCGCCGAGGCCGGCGATCCCACCGCCATGCACAACCTGGCGCTCTTCTACTTCCGCGGGGAAGGCGGACCGGCCGACGCCGCCGCCGCCGCCCAGTGGTTCAAGACCGCCGCCGAGCACGGGGTGGTGGATTCGCAGTACAATCTGGGCCTGCTCTACCAGTCGGGCTCCGGCGTGCCGCGCGACCTCGCCCAGGCCTACAAGTGGTTCTCCATCGCCGCCGAGTCCGGCGACGGCGAGGCCCGCGCCAGCGCCGTCGACCTGGAGGGCAAGCTGCCTCAGGCCCAGTTGGCCCAGGCGGAAAGCCAGGCCGCCGCCTTCCGTCCGCAGGGCGCCGCGCCGGCGCCGGACGCCTCGGCCCCGGGGGCCTCGCTGAGCACGGCCCAGAAGATCCTCGGGCGGCTGGGCTACTATAAGGGCAAGCCCGACGGGACCAACTCGCACGACTTGAAGCTCGCCGTCATCGCCTACCAGCGCGACCAGGGCCTGGCGGCGACCGGCGCCCTCGATCCCGCGACGGTGGCCCGGCTTTCCGTCTTCGACCGTTGAGGCGCCCGCCGGCCGGCCTCACCTAGAGGACGCGACGCTTGGACATCTACCTGCCCATCGCCGAGGTGTCCGTGAACGCACCCCTGCTGGTGGCGCTGGGCGCCCTGGTCGGCTTCATCTCCGGCCTGTTCGGCATCGGCGGCGGCTTCCTGATGACACCGATCCTGGTGTTCCTGGGTATCCCGCCGGCTGTGGCCGTGGCCTCGATGTCGAACCACGTCGCCGCCTCGTCCATGTCGAGCGTCATCTCCTACAGCCGCAAGCGCTCGGTGGACTTCCGCATGGGCGGCGTTCTGGCGGCGGGCGGGGCGGTGGGCTCGGTGGCGGGCGTCGAGGCCTTCCGCTGGCTCAGGCTGCTGGGCCAGGCCGACCTGGTGGTGGCGCTGTCCTACCTGGTTTTCCTGGGGATCATCGGCGGGCTGATGTTCTGGGAGTCGGCGGGGGCGATCCTGCGCCGCCGCCGCAACGCGCCTGAGCCGCCGCGCCGGGAGCGCCGGCCGCCCTGGCTCTACGGCCTGCCGCTGAAGCTGCGCTTCCCGCGCTCGCGGCTCTACATCAGTGTGATCCCGCCGCTGCTTCTGGGCGCCTTCGTGGGCGTCCTGTCGGCGATCATGGGCGTGGGCGGCGGCTTCGTGCTGGTGCCGGCCATGGTCTATCTGCTGCGCATGCCGGCCAGCGTGGTGGTCGGCACCAGCCTCTTCCAGATCATCATCACCACGGCGCTGACCGGGGTGCTGCAGGCCGGGCGCAACCAGACGGTGGACATCGTCCTGGCCGCGCTCCTGCTGCTGGGCGGCGTGCTGGGCGCCCAGTTCGGCGCGCGCGCCTCGGCCCGCTTCCGCGCCGAGGAGCTGCGGGCGCTGCTGGCGCTGCTGGTCCTGCTGGTCGGCCTGCGCATGGGGCTTGGCCTCTTCTTCACGCCGCACGAGCCCTTCGTGCTGATGTCGGGTAACGGCTGATGCCGGCGAGCCTGCCGCCGGCCATGACGCCCGCGCCGCACGCGCCGGCGGTGTCCGCCGCGCTCACCGAGACCAATGTGCGGGTGAACTCCGACTTCCGCGGTGACCGGATCGTGCTCTACGGCGCGGTGTTCGATCCCCTGTCGCGGCCGAGCGATGTGGTGGTGATCGTGCGCGGCCCCGACCAGCCGGTGCGCATCGCCCGCAAGAGCCGCGTCGCCGGAGTCTGGATCAACAGCCGCCCGGTGGTCTTCCAGGGCGCGCCGGGCTTCTACATCGCCGCCTCCACCAGGCCGCTGGACGACATCGCCCGCTTCGGCGAGCTGCGGCGGCTGGAGGCGGGCGTCGACCACCTGGCGATGAACGCCCCGGCCGAGCAGACCACCGAGACCCGCTATGGCGTGCGCGACGTGGTGGTGAGCCGCCTGGGCGCCGACTACCTCGACTGGCGGCGCGCGGTGGTGCGGCTGAAGACGGCCGAGCATCTCTATGACGTGGACGAGCACGGCGTCCGTTTCGTCGACAAGGGCCTGTTCCGCGCCGAGATCCCGCTGCCGGCCGAGGCGCCGATCGGCCAGTACACCGTGCGCATCCTGCTGTTCCAGGCTGGCCAGCCGGTGGCGGAAAAGGACCGGACGCTGACAGTCGAGAAGGTCGGCGTCGAGCGCGGGCTTTACCTTTGGGCGCATCGCAGGCCATGGTCCTATGGCCTGGCGGCGATGGCCTTCGCCCTGGGCGCCGGCTGGGCGGCGTCTTCGGCGTTTCGGAGGGACTGACGGGTGACCGACGAGCCGGACGCCGCTGCCGCCCGTTTCGACTCCATCCCGCCCGCGCTCTGGGCCATCGCGCTCGCCTGTCTCGCCCCGTTCCCGCTCACAGCCATCGCCTACGGATGGGGTCCGCCGGACGTGGCGCGGCCGGCGCTGACGATCATCATGAACTGGTCGGGCTGCGTCCTGGCGTTCATCGGCGGCGTGCGCTGGGGGCTGGAGAGCGGGCGGCCGAAGCCCCGGGCCGGGCGGCTGCTGATCTCGGTGCTGTCGCCGGCGGTGGCGCTCGCGATCCTCTTCTCACGCCATCGCGTTGCGGACGCCTGGGTCGTCGGCGGCTGCATCGGCGCCTTCCTGCTGCAGTGGCTGTTCGACCACCAGGTGCCAGGGTCGCAGTCGCGCTATCCCCGGCTCTCCACCACGCTGACCGCCGGGGCCTGCATCTCCCTCGCCGTCTGCCTGGATCAGGCGTTGAAGACCGGCCACGTTTGAACGCGGCTCAGGCGCGCGCGTGCCTCGGCTGGTAGATGGCCAGGCGCCCGCCGCCCGGCAGGGTGATGCGGGTCCGCTGGCCCCAGCTCAGCGCCTCGAACGGATCGCAAGCCACGCCCCTGGCCCCCAGCGCCTTGGCCGTCGCGGCTAGGTCGTCGCAGGCCAGATAGAGCTCGTGCGCGCCGTTCGCCTCCGCCGGATGCACCGCCAGTTCGGACGGCGGCAGGGCGAAGATCAGCCAGCCGTGGCCGACGTCCACATGCGGGAACTGAAGCACGTCGCGGAAGAAGGCGCGGTCCGCCTCCGCGTCCGTGGAATAGAGGATCATGTGCGCGCCGCTGATCATCCCGGTCCTCCCTAGTCCTCGGCCAGCGAGCGCCAGCCCACCGGATGCACCCGCCCGAAGCCCAAAGCCCCCGCCAGCGGCGGCCGCGCGAACAGCCCGGCGAACGCCGGATCGCAGACGTTCAGTCCGCCCGCATAGGCGCCGAAGGCCGGCAGGATCAGCCGCTCGGCGTCGGTGACGAAGCAGCGGCGGCGCACGCTGCCGCCCCGGGCGCTGCGCACCTTGGCGGCGGGATGCAGGTGGCCGCTGACCTCGCCGGGCTGCGCGCCGGCCCGCGGCTCGTGGCGCAGGATCAGGCCCGCCAGCGACAGCTCGTCCGCCGTCTCCCCGGGCAAGGCGCGCGGCCCGTCGGCGTCGTGGTTGCCGACCACCCAGACCAGGGTCCGGCCTCGCGCCAGGTCGCGCAGCCGCGTCGCGTCGTCCGCCGCCAGCCGCTCTTCGGAGCGGCGGTCGTGGAAGGTGTCGCCCAGCAGGATCACCATGGCCGGCGACAGGGCCACGACCTCCGCCGCCAGCCGGGAGAGGGTCTGACGGGTATCGTAGGGCGGCAGCATCTGGCCGCGCGCGGCGTAGGAACTGCCCTTCTCCAGGTGCAGGTCGGCGACCACCAGGGCCCGCGCCTCCGCCAGCCACAAGGCTCCGGACGCCCGCAGCATCGCCGCCGCCCCGCCAATCGCCAGGCGCAGCGAGCCGCAGCCGGCGACCGCATAGTCGTAGGCGAAGGCGCGCGGGCTGGGCGCGACGTCGTTCACTGCAGAGCCTCGGCGATCAGGTCTTCCTCCGCTTCATGTAGGATCATGGTCTCGCCCGTATGGCCCGGGCTGCGCTCCTTGCCGATCTCCAGCAGGATCGGCACCGAGAACGGCGACAGATGTTCCAGCGGGGAATGGCGGATGCGGCCCTTGATGCGCGCCAGCATCTGCCCCAGGCGCGCCACGTCCACGAGGCCTGTCGCCGCATCGTCGCGGGCGCAGCGCAGCAGGAGGTGGTCCGGCTGGTGGCGGCGCAGGGTGTCGTAGATCAGGTCGGTGGAGAAGGTGATCTGCCGCCCCGACTTCTGCTGCTGGCCCGGGAAACGGCGCTCGATCAGGCCGGCGATGATCGCACAGCCCTTGAACGCGCGCTTCATCATGAAGCTTTCGGCCAGCCAGGCCTCCAGGTCGTCGCCCAGCATGTCTTCCGCGAACAGCTCTCCGAAATCCACCTGCTCCAGCGGCTTGATGGCCCAGACCGCCAGCGCATAGTCGTTGCAGACGAACCCCAGCGGCCCGCGGCCCATCCGCTCCAGCCGCCGCGTCAGCAGCATGGCCAGGGTGGTGTGCGCCAGGCGCCCCTCGAAGGGGTAGCAGACCATGAATTGCCGGTGGCCGCGGGCGAAGGTCTCCAGCAGCATCTCGTCTTCGTCGGGGATCAGCGAGCGGTCCCGCTGCGCCTCCAGCCACTCGCGCACGTCGGTGGGCAGGACGCTCCAGTGCGCCTGGTCGTACATCAATTGGCGCACCCGCTTGGCCAGGTAGGTGGAGAGCGCGAACTTCGAGCCGCCCCAGGAGGGCATCTTCGGATCGGCGCCGGGCGCGGGCGAGACCAGGACATCGAGGTTGGTCACGGCCACCAGCCGCCAGACTTGCCCCGCGAAGACGAAGGTCTCGCCGGGCTCCAGCATCTCGACCATGCCCTCTTCGATCTCGCCAATCTTACGCCCGCCCTGGCCGCGGCGCGTGGCGATGCGCACGGCCAGCATGGCGGGGCTGACGATGGCCCCGACGTTGAGGCGATGGCGCTGGGCCGTTTCGAGGTTGCGCACCCGCCAGAGCCCATCCTGGCCCTTCACGATCCGGCGGAAGCGGTCGTAGCTCTTCAGCGCATAGCCGCCGGTCGAGACGAAATCGACGACCTGCTCGAAGTCCTCCCAGGGCAGGGCGCGATAAGGGCCGGCGGAAATCACCTCGTCGTAGAGCTTGAGCATGTCGAAGGGCTCCGAACAGGCGCAGCCCATGACGTGCTGGGCCAGCACGTCCAGCGCGCCGACCCTGGGCGGGTCGCCGTCCAGCTTGTTCTCGGCAATGGCCTCGCGCGCCGCCTGGCACTCCAGCATCTCGAAGCGGTTGGCCGGCACGAACAGCGCGCGGGAGGGTTCGTCCAGCCGGTGGTTGGCGCGGCCGATCCGCTGCACCATCCGCGAAGCGCCCTTCGGCGAGGCGAGCTGGATCACCAGGTCCACGTCGCCCCAGTCGATGCCGAGGTCCAGCGTCGAGGTGCAGACCACCGCGCGCAGCTCGCCCCGCGCCATGGCCGCCTCCACCTTGCGCCGCTGCTCGGCGGCCAGGCTGCCGTGGTGCAGCGCGATGGGCAGCGCCTCCTCGTTCAGCCGCCAGAGCTCCTGGAAGGCGAACTCGGCCTGGAAGCGGGTGTTGACGAAGACCAGCGCGGTCCTGGACTTGGTGATGACGTCATAGACCTCCTGCATGGCGTGCTGCGCGGTGTGGCCGGCCCAGGGCACGCGGCCTTCCGACAGCAGCACCTCGACCACCGGCTCCGCGCCGGCCGGCCCACGCACCAGGTCGATGCTGTCGTTCCCGCCTTTCGCGTGGTCGGCCATCCAGGCCTTGATGACCTCGGGGTCGTCGACCGTCGCCGACAGGCCCACGCGGCGCATGCGCGGCGCGAACTGGGCCAGGCGCGCCAGGTCCAGCGCCAGCAGGTCGCCGCGCTTCGAGGAATGCAGGGTGTGGATCTCGTCGAGGATCACGCACTCCAAGTCCTCGAAATAGAGCCGCGCGCCTTCCCAGGCGCAGAGCAGGGCGAGCTGCTCCGGCGTGGTCAGCAGGATCTCCGGCGGCTTCACCCGCTGGCGTTGGCGCCGCGAGAGGCCGGTGTCGCCGGTGCGGCTCTCGGCCACGATGGGCAGGCCCATCTGCAGGATGGGGGCGCCCAGGTTGCGCTCCACGTCGACCGCCAGCGCCTTCAGGGGCGAGATGTAGAGGGTGTGCAGGCTGGCCGGTCCATTGGGCGGCGGCCGCTCCGACAAGTCGATGAGGCTGGGCAGGAAGCCGGCCAGGGTCTTGCCGCCGCCGGTCGGCGCGATCAGCAGCGCGTCGCGGCCGGCCTGGGCGCGTTCGATCATCGCCAACTGATGGGCGCGCGGGCTCCAGCCGCGCTTGGCGAACCAGTCGGCGAAGCGCGGGGGCAGGAGAGCGGCGGGGAGCGACCCGGCGTCGGCCATCCAAGCCCTATAGCATGTTCCCGTTCTGTTTCGAGGGGCGATGCGTGGCGGCCTCAGGCCCGGGCCGGATTCTCCAGCCGGGTCAGCCAGTAGTCGGCGTCGAAGGCCGGGTCGCCGCTCAGCCTGCGCCAGAGCTTGATGCGGTTCACATATTCCAGGCGGCCGGTGTCCTGCTCGAACCAGGGCTCGGGCGTCATCAGGATCGACTCCACCGTCTCCGGCGGAAACGACTTGCGGAAGAAGATCGGCCGCTTGGCGGGCTCGGCCGGCAGGGTCGAAACGTCCCACTGGCGGACCTGCGGCGCGCGCGGGTTCATGCGGATCTTGAACATGGTGCGCGTGCGGTCCGAGTGGTTGACCCCGCCGCCATGCCAGATGCCGTTGTGCAGGAAGAGCAGGGCGCCCGCCTTGCACACCACGTGCTGTTGCCCGGCGATGTTCTGATAGCGGCCCAGCGCCACCTCGCTGACCCGGCGCAGGTGTGTGCCGGGCACGAACCGCGTGCCGCCCATCTCGCGGATGACCTGATGGGGATAGTACATGATCTGCAGGTCGAACCCTTCGGAGGGATCGATCGTCGAATCCTGGTGGGTGTGCTGCGACACATGCTCGCCGCCGCCGGCCTCGTAGTAGGCGGGCGGGAAAGTGACGTGCAGGAAGTGGTGGTCGAAGATCGGGTCGGGGCCGACCAGGCTGCGGATTGCGCCGGCGACCAGTGGCAGGGCCAGCAGGCGGTCCACCGCGCTGCCCTGCGGATAGACGCCCGAGAGCGGCGCCCCTGGCGCGACCTCTGGAATCTGGGTTTTGGCCAGGAGCCCGCCATAGGTCATCAGCATGCCCTGGCCTGGCGCGGGATAGTTCGCCTCGCCGACCTCCTCCAAGAACTGGGCGTTGATGTCGTCGGGCACGGCGGCGTCGAAGCGCAGGAAGCCGCGGGCGGTGAAGCGCGCCATGTCGAGGGCGCCCAGCAACGGAAGTGTGGTCATCCGGCGGTCTCCACGATCTTCTCGAAGAAGAACTCGTACTTCAGATAGGCGAGGTCGAATTCCGCGCCGCGCGCGTGGGGCAGGATCTGCGCGGCTTGGAAAAGCCGCCAGCCATCTTTCAAGGCTTCCAGCCCACTGGGGTACGGCGGCCGGTCGGCGTCGCCGGCCATGCGCCGCGTTTCGCCCGTGCCGTCATATTCCGCCCAGGCCACGACCGGCGCATCCAGCGCCGAATTGGCCAGGTAGAGCACCAGCACCTTCTGGCGGGACGCCATCTCGTTTCCCCTTCGCGGCCTGTCCGGTCCGTCTTGCCGCCGATCATGACCGAGGGCGCCGTCCGGCGAAACGCTCCGCAGGTGGGATTCTTCGTCGGTCCTCGGCGCGGCGATTGTATACGATGTAAATTATAGGCAAGGTCCGCGCCGTCCTATTGGAGACCTGCCTATGAACCCCAACGCCGAGTTCGACCTGATCGTCTATGGCGCCACCGGTTACACGGGGCGGCTGGTGGCCGAGTACCTGGGCCAGCGCTATGGCGTGGGCGGCGAGGTCAGCTGGGCCATGGCCGGGCGCAGCCAGGCCAAGCTGGAGCAGGTGCGCGACGAACTCGGCCTGCCGGCGGAGACGCCGCTGGTGGTGGCCGACGCCGACGATCCGGCGAGCCTCGAAGCCATGGTCCGCCGCGCCAAGGCGGTCGTGACCACGGTCGGACCCTACCAGCTCTATGGCGAGCCCCTCGTGGCGGCCTGCGTGGCGGCGGGGGCCGACTGCCTGGACCTCTGCGGGGAGCCCAACTGGATGGCGGAGATCGTCCGCAGGTACGACGCCCCGGCCAAGGCCTCGGGCGCGCGGATCGTGCACTCCTGCGGCTTCGACTCCATCCCCTTCGAGCTCGGCGTCTTCTTCGCGGAAGAGACCGCCAAGGCAAAGCTCGGAGCCTATGTGCCGCGGGTGAAAGGCCGGCTGCGCGCCATGCAGGGCGGGCTCTCCGGCGGCACGGCGGCCAGCGGGGCGGCGACCATGGCGGCGATCCAGAAGGACCCGTCGCTGATGGCCCTGATGATGAATCCCTTCGCCCTGACCCCCGGCTTTCAGGGCCCGCCGCAACCGCCCGGCAACGCGGTGGAGCATGACGAGGACCTGGGCGCCGAGGTCGGTCCCTTCATGATGGCGGCGATCAACACCAAGAACGTCCACCGCTCCAACGCGCTGATGGGCCACCCCTGGGGGACGGACTTCGCCTATGACGAGATGGCGGTGGTCATGCCGGGGGCGCCGGCCGCCTTCGACATGGGCGCGGGCGCGCCGAAGCCGGGCGAGGGGCCGTCGAAGGCCGAACGCGAGGCGGGCTTCTTCGACGTGGTGTTCGTCGGCGTCGCGCCGGACGGGCGTAAGGTGAAGGTCTCGGTGAAGGGCGACCGCGATCCCGGCTACGGCTCGACCTCGAAGATGCTGGCCGAGGCGGCGATCTGCCTGGTCAGAGACGCAAAGGCCGCGCCCGGCGGTGTCTGGACACCGGGCGCGGCCATGGGGTCGAAGCTGATCGAACGCCTTGAGGCGAACGCCGGCCTGACCTTCGCGGTGGAGGGTTAGGCCCTCCACCGATTAGGCGTCTGTGGGCTCAGGCCTTTAGCAGGCGAAGGGCACGCGCTCGGGGATGCGGCGGCCCGCATAGGGGTCCCACACCCAACGGGTGGTGAAGCAGGTCCCGCCGTAATAGCCGGGGCCGTAACCGTAGGCGTACGGGCCAGGCCCATAGCCATAGCCGTAGTACGGGTGGTTGGACGCGAGGGCCGCGCCCAGCGCCAGGCCCGCGACGCCGGCCACAACCGCGCCGCCGTGACCGCCGCCGTGGTGATAGAACGGGCGGGCTTCGGCGCCGGTGACAGCCGCGGCGCTGATGGCGCCACCGAGGGTAAGGGCCGCGAGAGCGGCCGTCAGAGTCTTTCTCATCTTGGCCTCCTTGTGAGCAGTAAACGGCTGAGATGCCGAAGTGTTCATGCTCTAACTCTATGATTTTTAAACTGAACGCTGGCTGAACGGCCCCGTTAGGAAGCCGTCGGCTCCGCCAGCCCCTCATGCTCCAGGGCCAGGCGCACGGCGGGCCGGGCTTTCATCCGGGTGACGAACGCCGGCAGGGGCGCGGGCAGGTCCAGGCCATTCTTCTGCGCCCACAGGCACATGACGAAGATGTAGGCGTCGGCCACGGTGAAACGGTTGCCGAACAGATAGTCGCCGTCCATCCGCTGGGCCAGATAGCCGAACCGCTTCCCGAGGATTTCGCCGGCGGCCTGCTTTTCGGCGGGCGTCGCGTCAGGCTTGAAGAGGGGTTTGAAGCCCTTGTGGATCTCAGTGGAGATGAATGACAGCATCTCCAACAGGCGGAACGGGCCGCCCTCCAGCCCCAACTGCGGCGTCCGCTCGGCGACGACGCTCAGGATGGCGATGTTCTCGGTCAGCACCTGGCCGTCGTCGAACTCCAGGGTCGGCACGTAGCCCTTGGGGTTGATCTGGTTGAAGTCACGGCCGTCCTCGGTGCGCTTGGTCTTCAGGTCGACCTTGACCCGGTCGAAGGCGACGCCGGCCTCGTGCAGGGCGATGTGGTCGGCGAGGCTGCAGGCCCCCGGGGCGAGATAGAGCTTCATGACGGTCTCCTAGACGGGGCGGTGGAACTGCTCGCGCAGCTCGTCCTTGGCCTGTTCCAGGATTCGCTTGCGCGACGCGGGCAGGCTCTTGCCGGCGCGGTTGATGTAGAAGGTCAGCATCGACATGGCCGACTGGAACGGCCTGCCCTTGCGCCGCCGACTGTGCTCGGCCGAACGCTTCAGCGACGCGGCGATCTCGCTGGGTCTGTCGCTTTCGAAGACCTTGGGCTCAAGGTCCAGGGCGTCGCTGGTCTCGGTGACCTTGGCCGACCAGTTGCGGTCTTTGGGCTCACGGGCCGCGGGCTTGCGGGCCATCGCCAAACTCCCTGCGCGAACGAGGCTGCTGAGAACACCGTGGGCCGTCGGCGGTTCCGGCGGCGCATCGAGGCGCGATCAATTGTTTGTTTCAGCTGGCCTTTGAATTGCCGCCATGAGTTGTGTCGGGTAAGCGACGGATCTTCGGAGTCAGCGTATGATCAGTGTCTTGTTGGTCGAGGATGAACGCGAGATCGCGGAGCTTGCCCGCGACGCGCTCGCCGCAGCGGGCTTCAGTGTCACCGTAGCGCTCGACGATCAGACCGCCGCCCACACCCTGGAGCGCGAGGCGCGCAGTTTCGCGGCCCTGGTCACCGACATCAACCTGGGGACCGGCGTCACCGGCTTCGACCTGGCGCGCAGCGCGCGGCGGCTGAACGCCGACATCGAGGTGGTCTACATCTCCGGCCAGGGTCCCCACGCCGGCCGCTTCGGGGTCGACCGCGCGCTCACCGTCGAAAAGCCCTTCAACCCGCGCGATCTCGCCGAGCAGGTCGCCTCGCTCCTCGACGACGAGGCCTGACCGGCGCCCTGACGCCCACCCTCAACGACAACTGAGCCGGACGACCGGAGCCGCCGGCTTCGGCCCCGCGGAGCGGTGGCGTTCGCCCCGCGTCTGGCCTAATCCAGGGCCATGGCGACCATCCTGGCGGTCCACGCCCACCCCGACGACATCGAGCACCTGGCCGCGGGGACCTTGGCGATCCTGGCGGGGCAGGGCCACACCGTGCGCCTCGCCACCCTGACCGCCGGAGAGTGCGGCTCGGCCTCCACGGACCTGGCCGAGACCGCCCGCATCCGCAAGGCCGAGGCCGCGGCCGCGGCGGCCCTGATCGGGGCCGAGTACCGCTGCGCCGACCTGCCGGACCTGGGCGTGTTCAACGACGATCCCTCGCGCCGGGCGGCCACCGAGCTGATCCGCTGGGCCAGAGCCGACGTGGTGTTGGCGGCCTCGCCGGCGGACTATCACCCGGACCACGAAGCGGCGAGCGAGCTGGTCCGCGACGCCTGCTTCGCGTCCTCCGTGCCCAACTACCGCACGGGCGCCTCCGAGCCGCTGGCCTCGATCCCGCACCTCTACTTCATGGACCCGATCGGCGGGCGCGACCGCGAGGGCCGCCGGATCGTGGCCGACTTCGGCTGCGACATCGCCCAGGGCTTTGAGGCCAAGCGCCGGATGCTCTCGGCCCACGTCAGCCAGGCCGAGTGGGTCGCCCGCCAGCACGGCATCGACGATCACCTGGGGTCTATGGAGGCGTGGTCGCGCCGCCGCGGCCGCGACTTCGGCTGCGAGACCGCCGAGGGTTTCCGCCAGTACCGGCACGAGCCCTATCCGCGGACGCCGCGGCTTCAGGACCTGCTGGGCGCGGCGCTGGCTACGGCGGCGTCATAGCGCGCCCACATCGGCCGGCAGTCGAGCATTTCCCCTGACGCCATCGCCTCGTCGATGGCCATGACCGTCAGCCCGGCCTCCAAGCTGTCGAAGGGCGTCACCGGGAAGGCCGCGCCGTCGCGCAGGCTGGCCAGGAGGTCGCGGGCCATGGACTGGTCGGCGCCGTTGTGGGCGTCCTTGGTGCGCTCGCCGAAGTCGATCCGCTCGGGTTTGGCGCGGCTGAGCGCTGGGCGAACCATCAGCCGGTTGCGGACCAGGTCGGCGATCAGCGTTCCCTCGGTCCCGGCCACGTACCAGCGCCGTTCGCTCAGCCCCACGTGGCTGTTGGCGTGGAACGACAGCCGCACCTGGTTTTCGTACTCGACCATGGCGGTCTGGTGGTCCGTCACGTCCATGTCGGACTGGAAGGCGTCGTTGGCGCCCATCCAGCCGGCGTCGCGGAGCGCATAGGCCGCCTCGCCATCGTTCCAGATGCGGGGCGCGATCTCGGCCCTTTCGACGGTGAAGATTCGCCGGCCGCCGAAGCTCGCCACCCGCCGCGGGCGCGCGCCGGCGAGGCGGCCGAAGATATCGAAGTCGTGGCAGACCTTGTCCAGCAGGTAGGAGCCGCCCCACGCCTGCCGCCGCCGCCAGTTGCGCGCCAAGTAGCCGCCGTGCTCGGGCGGCAGGTGTTCGGTGGCGTCGATGGAGATCACCTCGCCGAGCTCGCCGGCGTCGATGCGGCGGATCACGTCACGCACGATGGACATGGAGCGCATGACCAGGCCGATGAACAGCGGCGGCCCGCCGCCCTTCCTTCGTGAGGCCTGGGCCAGCCGGCTCGCCAGCGCCAGGCTCTCGGCCTGCGTCCGTACGATCGGCTTCTCGGCGAACACCGGGAACCCCGCGTCCAGCGCCGCCCCGATATGCTCGAAGTGCAGGTGGTTCGGCGAGCCGATCATCACCAGGTCGTAGGGCCCGGCCGCCAGCAACGCCTGCGGGCTTGCGAAGTCGCGGCCCATCGGGATGCCGAACCGCTCGAGGATCGGCGCGCCCACCGGCGCGGGGTCGACCTGGCCGGCCAGCTCCAGCGGCCAGCCCACCTCGGCCATGGCCCCCAGCACGTGGGCGATCCGCTGGCCCAGGCCGATCACACCGATCCTGTAGGGCGTCATGGCGCTCCGGCTCAGGTTTATCCCGGAGCCACCTCAGCACGTTCCGATGTGATCCGCCAAGGCGGCGCCGCACCCTCCACGGGCGCGCACCGACCTCTCGCTGGCTACTTCTTGGCCGGCGTCGAGGCGGGCACGGGCGGGGTCTGCGAGGTGACCGGGCCCGAACCGTCGACCGGGGTCGAGGCGGCGGTGGCGGCTTCGACGGCCTGGGTCTGCAACTGGGCGGGCGGGACGGCTGAGGCCGGCGCGTCGGTCGAGACCGTGGCCTTGGCCGTGCCGGTGTCGGCGGTGGCCGAGCGGTCCTTGTTGCAGGCGCTGAGGCCGAGGGCCAGCACGCCGGCGCAGGCCAAGGCGAGGGTTGCAGATTTCATGGGTCCGTCCTTCTTCAAGCGAAAGTCGGACAAGACAACCGCAAGCTTGACCGCTTGGTTCCGCTTGGGGCTGGCGCGTCAGGCCGCCGGCGCGGTCGGCGTGGCCTGCGGGACCGGCTCGGGCGCGGGCGGCGTCTCCACCGGGGTCGGGACGACCGGCAGGGGCGGCGGCGGCCCGGGCGGGATCGGGCCGTTGGGCAGGCGCTTCAGGGCCGCGGCCATATAGGCGTGCCAGATTTCCGACGGCGCGCTCGCGCCCATGATCCTCAGCATGGGCTTGGCGTCGTCGCGGCCGGTCCAGACCACGGTGGTGATCCCGCCGGTGTAGCCGCAGAACCAGGCGTCCTTGTAGTCGGAGGTGGTGCCGGTCTTGCCGGCCAGGTCGTAGCCGGGGACGTTGGCGTGGGTCCCCGTGCCGGAGATCATGACCGTGCGCATCATCCGCTGCATCTCGTCGAGCGGCGGATTGGCGACGGCGAGCGCGGCCAGCTGCGGCTTGTGCTGGAACAGCACCTGGCCGGACGCGGTGCGGATGCGCTCGATGCCATAGGCGCTGATGCGATAGCCGCCGTTGCCGAAGGTGTCGTAGGCCTGGGCCATCTCGAAGGGCGTCACCAGCGAGGTGCCGAGCGCCATAGCCGGGTCGGTGTTGATCGGACTGACGATGCCCATGCGGTGGGCGACGGCGGCGACGTTGTCGCGACCCACCTCGTCGGCCAGCCGCGCGGCCACGGTGTTGACCGAGTGCGCCAGCGCCGTCTCGAGCGTGATCTGGCCCATGAACGTCGGCTCGACGTTGTGCGGCGACCAGCCGTTGATGGTCACCGGCTCGTCGACCACCATCAGATCCGGCGTGCGTCCGGATTCCATGGCGGCGGTGTAGACGAAGGGCTTCCAGGCCGATCCCGCCTGGCGGTGGGCGTCGATGGCGCGGTTAAACGGGCCCTTGGCGTAGTCGACGCCGCCGACCATGGCCCGCACCCGGCCCGAGCCGTCCAGGGAGACCACCGCGGCCTGGCTGACGCCCTGCTTGGCGAACTTGGCGGTCGCCGCCTTGGCCGCGTCGCTGGCGGCGATCTCGGCCGGCAGGTCCAGGGTGGTCTCGACGACGATGTCCTGGCGTGGATTGCCGATCGTCGCCCGCGTCTGGCCGTCCAACCAGTCGACGAAGTACTGCGCCGGCGCATTCGGGGCCTGCTTCCAGACCTTCGGCGTCTGGGCCATGGCCTTGTCGCGCTCGGCCTCGCTGATCGCGCCGGTCTCGACCATGGCGTCCAGCACCAGCTTGGTCCGTTCGGCGGACTTCTCCGGGTTGTCGGCGGGGTCGTAGGCCGTGGGCGATTTCAGGATGCCGGCCAGCATCGCGGCCTCGCGCACCGTCAGCTTGGCGGCCGGCTTGTTGAAATAACGCTGGGAGGCGGCCTCCAGCCCATAGGCGCCGGAGCCGAAGTAGACCCGGCTGAGGTACAGGGCCAGGATCTGCTTCTTGGAATAGGTCTGCTCCAGCTTGACCGCGATCACCAGCTCGTCGGCCTTGCGCTCGATCGTCTGGTCGGCGGACAGGTAGAGGTTGCGGGCCAACTGCTGGGTGATGGTCGACGCACCCTCGCGCGCCTTGCCCTTTTCCAGGTCGGCGATCATCGCGCGCGCCATGCCCACGGGGTCGAAGCCCGAGTGCTCGTAGAACCGTCGGTCCTCGATTGAGACGAAGGCGGCGGGGACGTAGGACGGCACGCGGGTCAGGTCCACGGGCGGGGCGAACTTGCCGCCGCGGACCCCGATGACCGCGCCGGAGCGGTCGACATAGGTGATCTGCGCTTCGCGCGTGATCGGTGGCAGGCGCGACGAGAAGTCGGTCGGCGGCAGCGCCATGGCTGCGGCGGCGAAAAGGGCGATCAAGCGCTCGGACTCCAGGACGACGGGCGGCCCCTCAGCGCGAATCCGTCTGCGGCCCCCTTTTCACGCCGTACGGTCGCCGGGAAAAGATAATTCGCGGTAATGCGCGGATGGGACGCGCGCTACCAGCCCCGCCCGCGCGCGCTGATCACCAGGTGGGGCGCCGTCACCGGGTCGGGGGCGTCACGGGCGACGATGCGGATGACGGCGTCCTTGGCCCCGGCGTCGCGCAGGACCAGGGCGGCCGCGTCGGCGCGGCGTTTGGCGAGGTCGTCCAGGTGGGCCTTTTCGCCCCGGCTGTCGGCCTGCGGCAGGATCACCACCTCGACGCCGGGGTTGCAGCCCAGCCAGTGGGCGGCGGCCTGCAGGCGCTTCAGCCCGACCTCGGTCACCTGGGCGTCGTCGAAGGGGAAGTCGGCGCCCACCGGCGAGATGCTCTCCAGCCCGCCGGCGGTGCAGCCGGCGCCGCGGGCCTTGGCGCTGGCCCGCGCGTCGAGGATCGCCTGGCTGGTCCCCGGATTTTCCACCGGAGTCGTGCAGCCGCTCAGGCCTGCGGCGAGGGCGAGGACGGCGAGAGCGCCGGACAGGGTGCGGTGGGCCATGGGCGCGCGAGCTATCATCCCTGGGGCAGGGCGCCTAGTCGGCGGAGTTGGGGCCGCACCAGCCGGGCAGGTGGCCGGCCTCCGGCGACTTGGCGAGCTTCAGGGCCCGGGTCAGGGCCGAGCCGAAGTCCTCGGCCACCAGCTTGGCCTTCACTCGGCGGCGCAGGAAGTCGGCCCAGATGAACTCGCTGAACGGCGTCACGTCCTTGGCGTAGCCCCCGGCGCGGCGCAGCTCGCCCGCCAGGCTGCGGTAGGGATCGTCGTGCAGGTCGGCGATCTTGGCCGGGATCGCCTTGAAGCCCACCCGCGCGCCCGCGGCGTCGTAGGGGTGGCAGAGCGCGCGGTTGTCCATGAAGGTCCAGAACTCGCTCATCTTCAGCGCCCCGAGGTCGAGGACCACGTTGACGGCGATCTCCTTGACGCCCTCCTCCATGAGGGCGCGGCAGAGGTGGTGGTGGTCGATGACGTAGGACTCGGCCTTCGGCCCGCGCACCACCGGGATCATGTGCTGGCCCAGGTATACCCCCAGCTTGTGGTCGCCGTGCTCCTTGGCCCGCTCGCGCCATTCGCGGCGCTTTTCCCCGACCTCGCGGTAGCCGACGGTGATCTGGGTCGGCCGCAGCGACTTGATCGGCACGGGGTTGAGCAACGGTTCGCGGCTCGACATGGGGACGTCCTCCTGGGCATCTTCAGCCTACGCCATGACTGAGACCTATGCCCAGATTGCGATGGAGCTCGGCGCCGCCTGGTTGGCCGGCGGGCTGATCGGCGCGGAACGCAGCTACCACGGCCGCGCCGCGGGCTTCCGCACCCACGCCCTGGTGGCGCTGGCCGCGGCCTCGACCATGCTGGTCACCCATGAGCCGCAGATGGCCCAGGGGGTGATGACCGGCATAGGCTTCCTGGGCGCCGGGGTGATCTTCAAGGAGGGCGTCAACGTCCAGGGCCTGACCACGGCGGCTTCGGTCTGGGCGATGGCGGCGGTGGGCCTCTTGTTCGGGGTCGGCGACTACGCGGCCGGGGCCATGACGACAGCCGGGGTGTTCGCGACCCTGGTGGTCATGCGCTGGGTCGAGGACGCCTTGCCGACCCAGGTCTACGCCTGGGCGGTGCTTCGTTTCCGCGCCACGGCCGCGCCCGACAAGGACGGCTTGCTGGCCATGCTGGGCGGCTTTGGCGTCAGCCTGCGCGACGTGAGCTATTCGCTCAGCCACGATGGGGCGGTGATGGAGTTCAGCGGCAACATCATCGGCGGCACGGAGCGCTGCTTCGACGACCTGGCCGGCCACCTGCGCGGTCACGAGGGCGTCGCCGAGTTCGAGCTGTCGCGGATCAGCAAATAGGCGGGCGTCATGCACATAGACCTCCTGTCGCCGGGCAGCTTCGCCGCCGGCCAGCCGCACGACCAGTACCGTTGGCTGCGCGCGCACGCGCCAGTCCGCTGGCACGAGGAGCCGGGCGAAGGCCGGGGCTTCTGGGCGGTGACCCGCCACGCTGACGTCTGGGCCGTCGACCGCGACTTCCAGGCCTTCTCGTCGGAGCCCACCATCATGATCGCCGATCCGGCGGCCGAGCAGGCGGCCGGCTTCGGGCCCTACAAGATGATGCTGATGATGGACCCGCCGGAGCACACGGCGTTCCGCAAGCTGATCCGGTCGGAGTTCACCCTGCCCGCCGCGCGCCTGCGCGAGGACCGTATCCAGGCGCTCGCCCGCCAGATCGTCGATGCGGTGATCGACCGCGGCGAGTGCGACTTCGTGGCCGACGTGGCCGGCGAGATGCCCTCCTTCGTCATCGCCGAGCTGATGGGCCTGCCGCCGGGCGACGGGCGCGAGCTCTACAAGCTGACCGAGACCATCCACACCGCGCCGGAGGCCCTGCCGCCGGGCGCGGGCGGGGCGGCGGTGATGAAGATGTTCGAGTACGGTCAGGGCGTGATCGCCGAGAAGCGCGCCCGGCCGGGCGACGACCTGGCCTCGAAGCTGCTGGCCTGCGAGGTGGATGGCCGCCGGCTCGACGACATGGAGTTCCTGCTGTTCTTCCTGCTCCTGGTCGACGCCGGCGGCGACACCACGCGCAACCTGCTCTCCGGCGGCCTCCTGGCCCTGATGGAGCATCCCGAGCAATTCGACTGGCTTCTGGCCGATCTGCCTGGGCGCCTGCCCACGGCGCGGGAGGAGCTGCTGCGCTGGACGAGCCCGGTGATCTACATGCGCCGCACCGCCAAGCATGACCTGGAGCTCGCCGGCCAGCAGGTCCGCGAGGGCGACAAGGTGGTGATGTACTTCGGCGCCGCCAACCGCGACCCGGGCGCCTTCGACCGCCCGGAGGTCTTGGACCTCGCCCGCGATCCCAATCCGCACATCGCCTTCGGGACCGGCCCGCACGGCTGCCTGGGCCAGCACATCGCCCGCATCGAGATCGACGCCATGCTGGCGGAGGTGCTGAGCCGGATGACCGGCTTCGAACTCGCCGCGCCGCCGGCGTGGCTGCCGTCCAACTTCATCTCCGGCCCGAAGGCCATGCCGATCCGGTTCCACGCCCGGGCCTGAACCGCCGCCTACCAGTCCAGGTCCGCCAGCAGGCCCGCGTAGACCTCGATCCCGTCCCACAGGTTGCCCAGGCGCAGGTTCTCATTCTGAGCGTGCTGGTTGTCGTCGTAGTTGGCGATGGAGACGCCGACCATCGGCGCCTTCAGCTGGTTGACGATCTCGGCCATGCCGGAGCTCGCGCCCGAGAACGGCAGGCGCAGGACCGGATAGCCGACGGTGCGGCTGATGGAGCCCGCGACCGCCTGGGCCGCCGGGCTCTCCATGGGCGACTCCGTGGCGATGGACTCGCCCGGATCCCACTCGACGCGCAGGATCTTCGGGTGCGCCAGGCGAGTGGCCAGGTCCGGCGTGTCGCGCACGATGAACCAGCCCTGCTTGACGAGGTAGGCTTCGGTCAGGCCGCGGACCCGCTGCGGCGTCTCGCCCGGCGCCAGGCGGAAGTCGAAGGAGGCGTTGGCCTCGGTGGCGATGGCGTTGGCGGCGCTGGGGGCGTCGTCCCCGCCGTGCACGGCGCGCACGTTCAGGGTCGGGCGCATGTAGCCGTCGGCCAGGCGCGCGGGCCCGACGTTGCGGCCGAGGCCCAGGGCCTGCTTCAGTCCCGTTTCCACGTCGGGCAGGGCCGCCAGCGCCGCCTTGTCCGCCGCCGAGACCGGCTTCACGTCGTCGTAGATGCCGGGGATCAGGATGTCGCCGTTGTCGTTGCGCAGGCTGGTCACCAGGCCCGCGATCATCACCGTCGGCGACGGCGCCCAGGAGCCGTAGTGGCCGTCGTGCAGCGGCTTCAGGGGCCCATAGACCGTCGCCTTGAAGCCGACGATGCCGCGGTTGCCGAAGTTGATCTGCTGCTTGCCGGTCTGGCTCATCGGCCCGTCGCCCATGATCAGCAGGTCGCCGCGCACCGTCTCCAGGTTCTGCGCCACCAGGCCCGCGAAGTGGGGCGAGCCCTGCTCCTCCTCGCCCTCGTAGAGCAGCTTGATGTTCACCGTGGGCTTGATCCCGGCGGCCTTCAGCGCGTCGAAGGCCGAGAGCAGGGCCTGGATCGAGCCCTTGTCGTCGCCGGCCGCGCGGGCGAACAGCCGCCAGTTCGGGTCGAGCGCGGGCGCGGCCTTCCAGTCCACCGGCCTGGCCTCGGGCAGGGCCGTGCGCATCGAGGGCTCGAAAGGCGAGGAGATCCAGCCCTTCTGACCAACCGGTTGGCCGTCGTAGTGGGCATAGAAGGTGACCGTCCGCCTGGCGCCGGGGACCTTCAACTCGCCGAACACCGAGGCCGGCGTGCCGGGCGCGGCGCGCAGCAGCTTGGTCTCGAACCCGCGCTGCTGCAGCAGGCCCTGGATGTAGGCGGCGTTGCGGTCGACGTCGGCCAGGGTGGTGGCGACGTTGGGCATGGCCAGGAGGGTGGAGAAGTCGGCGAGGATCTCCTTCTCGTGCGCCTGGCGCCAGGCGCGGACCTTCTCCTTGGGCGAGGCCGCGTCCGCCGCGCCCGCCGTCGCCCCAACCGTCACCAGGACGAGCGCCAGCCCCGCCGCCGCCAATTCCCGAATCCGCATTGAACGCCCCTGCTCATCCCACGCCGAAAGCTTAGGCCGCGAACCGGCGGATCGCCAAAGATTCACTGCGCGCGTCGTGGGCTCGCCGCGCCCTGCTCATCTGAACGCCAGCTAAACGGCCGGCTCAGCCTGGCCTCAGCGCCTGGGGCGCAACCTCTCGCTCGAACCGCCCGCATCAGGGCGACAACGAGACGATGAGACGATGAACGCCCGCACTGTCGCTTGGACTCCGCTCGACCTCGCCGCCGCCCAGCCGGTGCGAGCCGGCGACCTGGTCTCCGCCGACGCCGGCGGCCTGCCGATCTACCGGGTGATGGCGCTGGAGGAAGGCCGCGCCTGGGTGGCGACCCGCCCGGGCGGTCCGACCCGCGCCATGCCGCTCGACGGCTTCCGCTGGCGGGCGATCAAGGCCGCCTGACCGCAGGCCATTCTATCCGCTGGATCGCGCAGCGACGCCGTGAGACCTTCCCTGCCGGGAAACCAGGGAAGCCGCCATGTTCATCGACCTTCGCGCCGCGCGCGCCATGACGGGCCTCGCCCTGGCGCTGAGCCTCACACCGGGCGCGGGCGCCTGGTCGCAGCCGGCGGCGGCGGCGGCGGCGGCCTTCGCGCCGGGGCCGGACTATGCCGGCGTCGCGGGTTCGGCGGCGGAGAACGCGCGGATCACCGGCCTCTGCGGCGCCAACCGCAACGCCAAGGACGGCTATGCGCCGACGCCGGCACGGCCCGACCAGACCCACGCGCCGCAGGTGAAGTCCAAGGCGCCGTTCAAGGTCGAGGTGCTGGCCACCCTCGACCGCTCGGTCGGCATCGCCTTCCTGCCGGACGGCAAGTTGCTGCTGTCCCAGCGGTCCGGCGGCCTGCGCACGGTGGACGCCAAGGGCCAGGTCTCCGAGCCCCTGGCCGGGACGCCCGCTATCGCCGGCGTCATGGGCACCAGCAACACCGGCCCGGTGCTGGACCGCGACTTCGCCAGGAACCGCATCGTCTACTACGGCTACACCGCCGCCCCGCCGGCCAAGGGCGAGCCCTTCGTGGGCAAGATCCTGAAGGCCCGGCTGTCCGCCGACGAGCGCAGCCTGGAGGACGCCAAGACCATCTATGAGGCCCCGTGGCTGACGCCGCGCCGCCTGGTGCAGGCCAAGGACGGCACGCTCTTGATCGCGTCCGGCGAGGTCGCCTCCGGCGGGCCCAACCCGCAGTCGATGACCGATCCGCGCGGCAAGATCCTGCGCATCGCCGCCGACGGTTCGATCCCCAAGGACAACCCCTACCTGAAGATCGCCGGCGCCAATCCGGCGCTCTACGCCGTGGGCTTCCGCGACATCCAAGGCGCCGACCTCGACCCCGCCACCGGCGAGCTCTGGGTGGCCGAGAACGAGCCCATGGGCGGCGACGAGCTGAACCGCATCAAGTCCGGCGGCAACTACGGTTTCCCGCTGATCAGCTATGGCCGCCAGAACTCCGGCGCCCTGATCAACGACGGCAAGACCGCCCAGGCGGGCCTGGAACAGCCGGTCTACTACTGGACGCCGTCGATCGCCCCCTCGGGCATGGCCTTCTACACCGGCAAGGCCTTCCCGGCCTGGAAGGGCGACGTCTTCGTGGGCGCCATGTCCGGCCAGCAGCTGGTGCGGCTGGAGCTGAAGGGCGGCCGCGTGGTCGGCGAGGAGAAGCTGCTCATGGACCGCTGCAAGCGCACCAAGGACGTGCGCCAGGGCCCCGACGGCCTGGTCTATGTGCTGACCGACGAGAGCCCCAGCGAGATCCTGCGGCTGGCCCCGGCCCGTTAACCCTGTTCCTTATCGTTTCGTTAGACCGTTGGGCGGAGACTCCTTTCCGTAGTGAGTGGAGCGTGGCCATGAGCGGCATCGGCGCGATCAGCAGCTTGACCAGCGCGGCGGCCTCGCCGCTGGGCGCCATCACCCCGACGCCGCCGTCCGGCGGCTCGGGCGCCAGCAAGGGCGCAGGCGGGTCCGGCGGTTCGAGCTCCTCCAGCTCCACCACCACGACCTCGGTCACCAATCCCGACGGCACCATCACCACCACGGTGACCAACGCCCAGGGCGTAGTGCAGTCGGTGACCACCAGCGGCGCCCCGGACAACGAGGGCGGGTCGTCGTCCAGCAGCGCCAGTTCGAGCCCGGGCTCGCGGCTGAACATCAAGGCCTAGGGCCAGGACCAGACACCGTTTTCCTCGCGCAAGCGGGGACCCAGGCTTTTCCGTTTCCCGGATAGGCGTGGATGGGATTTTTGCGGTTCGAGCTCAGCAACAAAAACGCCTGGGCCCCCGCTTACGCGAGGAAAACGGATTTGGGGGCTAACCTTCGCGCTCAGGCCCCGTACGCCAGGTAGCCGCGTTCGACCATGCGGCGGAGCGCGTCGTAGGCCTCGGTCAGTTCCTCGTAGGCCACGCGCAGGCGGGCGATCTCGTCGATCTGGGCGGGGCCGGGCAGGCGGCCGTCCTCGGTGGCGGCGAGCGCGGTCGCCGTCCACTTGGCGCGGGCCTGCGCCGCGGCCAGGCCCAGGCGCTGGAACTTCTTGGCGTCCGCGCGGCCCAGGACGGCGTTCATCACCTCCTTGTTGGCCGCATAGGCGGTGTAGTCGATCTGCTCAAGCTGGCCGCGCAGCTGCCGCTGGGCCTTGGGGTCGGACGCGTCGTCCGGCTCGAAATGGTCGGGCAGCGTGCGGCGCAAATTCGTCGTTCGCATGGACATCGCGGCGCCTCCTCGGGCGTTTTGGACGCCAGAGTAGCGGCGATAGGCCTAAGATTTCCTTGCGGGATAATATCGGGTGTCATCCCGGTTCCGCCGCAGGCGACGACCGGGACCCATAGACGCCGAGGCGCCGAAGGGATCGCGGCGGTGACGTGGCATTTCATTTCGGCATCGCTCATGCACACGGTTCCCATTCCGTTCCGCCCCGACTCCGCGGTAGAACCCTCGGGTGACCAGCGTCCCCGCCACCCTCGATCTGGCCCCAGCCCTCGTCGTGCTGCCAGGCCCCCGCGCGGCGGTGGCTGACGCGACCGGGCCGCAGGCGTTGCGGGCGCCGGATGCGCGGGATCTGTTCGAGCAATGGCCGGTGCTGGTGGCGCATGCGGCGATGACGGCGCGGCGGCTGGCGACGCATGTTCCGGCGCGGTCGGGACGGGTGTTCGACGCGCTGGAGCTGTTCGCCTTTGTGCGGCCAGGAAGGTTCTGCGCGCCGTCGGCGGCGGGGCTGGCTCAGGCGATGGGGATGGCCGAGCCGAAGGGGGCGGAGGCGCAGGCCGTGGCGCTGCGGGCGGTGTGCGGGCTGCTGCTGGCCGAGCTGGCGGCGGCGCCGGAGCCGTCGCGGGAAGAGGCGCTGGCGGTGGCGGAGACCCTGGCGCGGGCCGGGTGGCCTTGGGGGACCGCGGCGATCGCGGCGCTGCGCTCGCAAGCCGTGGGGAATATGTTCCGCACCTCCGGGCTCGACGTCTGGACGCGGCTGCCGGAGTGGGAGGGCGAGGCGCCGCCGGGCGAGGCGGGGTCGAAGCCCATATTGCCCGAGGCGGCGGCGGAGCGGCTGCGCGAGCTGCTCGGGCGCTCGGGGCTCGACGAGGCGCGGCCGGCGCAGGTCGAGTTCGCGG
The DNA here is from genome assembly GCF_004799515.1 of Phenylobacterium sp. Classification (GTDB taxonomy): domain Bacteria; phylum Pseudomonadota; class Alphaproteobacteria; order Caulobacterales; family Caulobacteraceae; genus Phenylobacterium. The sequence continues at coordinate 180,961 of NZ_SSMX01000003.1, forward strand.
CCGAAGCGGCCTGGGCCTTCCAGCCCCGCGACAGGGAGGGCGAGCCGCGGATGATGCTGGCCGAGGCTGGCACGGGGATCGGCAAGACCCTGGCCTATCTGGCGCCGGCGTCCCTGTGGGCGGAGGCCAACGGGCCGGCGGTCTGGGTCTCGACCTACACGCGCGCCCTGCAGCGGCAGATCGAGCGGGAGAGCCATTCGATCTATCCGCCCTCTCCGAGGGGCGGACCCCCTCAGTCGCTTCGCGACAGCTCCCCCAGCGGGGGGGCAACCCCACGGCGCAACCGCGTCGTCGTGCGCAAGGGGCGCGAGAACTACCTGTGCCTGCTGAACTTCCAGGAGGCGGTGAACGCGGCCCAACTGGGCGGCGGCGATCTGGTGGGGATGGCGCTGGCGGCGCGGTGGGCGCGGGCGACCCGCGACGGGGACATGACCGGCGGCGACTTCCCGTCCTGGCTGCCGGGGCTGTTCGCCGTGGGGCCGGTGAGCCAGGCCTCGCCCGCCAACCTGGTGGACCGGCGCGGGGAGTGCATCCACGCCGGCTGCCAGCACTATCGGACCTGCTTCGTGGAAAAAGCGATCCGCGGCTCGCGGCGGGCCGACATCGTGATCGCCAACCACGCCCTGGTGCTGACCCAGGCCGCGTTCGACGGGGCGCGGGCGGCGCGGGGCGGCAAGGCGGACGGGGAGACGACGCAGCTCAAGCGCATCGTCTTCGACGAGGGCCACCACCTGTTCGACGCGGCGGATTCGGCCTTCGCCGCGGCGCTGTCGGGGGCGGAGGCGGCGGAGCTGCGACGCTGGATCCGCGGGCCGGAGGGGCGCGGGCGGCGCGGGCGGGGGCTGGAGGCGCGGCTGCTGGAAGTGCTGGGCGACTATGAGGACGCCAAGAGCGCGCTGGCGGATGCGACCCACGCGGCCGCGGCGCTGCCGGGCGAGGGCTGGTCGGGGCGGATCGCGCCGCCGAACGGGGAGGTGAACCCGATCGGGCCGATCGAGCACTTTCTGGTGGCGGTGATGGAGCAGCTGCGGGCGCGGGCGGCGCCCAGCGAGGTCGGGATGGAGTGCGCCGCGCGGCCGGCGCTCGACCTGGTGCGGGAGACGGCGCGGCAGGCGGCGGCGGCGCTGGCGAAGATCGAGGCGCCGTTGGTGGCCTTGGCGCGGAAGCTCGAAGACGTGCTGGACGATGAGGCGGCGACGCTGGAGCCGGCGTCGCGGGCGCGGATCGAGGGCGCGCTGCGCGGCATCGACCGGCGCGCGCGGATGGCGCTGCCGGCCTGGCGCTCGATGCTGCGGGCCATCGACGAGGACGCCGAGGACGACCCGGACTTCGTGGACTGGTTCGACGCGACCTTCCTCTATGGCCGGGTGGTGGATGCGGCCTGCCGGCGGCACTGGGTCGACCCGACCGAGCCCCTGACCAATGCGGTGATCGCGCCGGCGCACGGGGTGCTGGTGACCTCGGCGACCCTAGCCGACGCGACGCTGGACGACCCGTTCGCGCTGGCGGAGATGCGCACCGGCGCGGCGCGGCTGGCGGAGCGGCCGAAGACCCTGAAGCTCGCCTCGCCGTTCGACTATGCGTCCCAGGCGCGGTGCTATGTGGTCACCGACGTGGGCAAGGACGATCCGCGCCAGGTGGCGGCGGCGATGCGGGAGCTGTTCCTGGCGGCTGGGGGCGGCGGGCTGGGGCTGTTCACGGCGATCCGCCGGCTGCGCGCGGTGCACGAGCGGATCGCCGCGCCCTTGGCCGACAAGGGCATCGCCCTCTACGCCCAGCACATCGACGGCGAGGCGGGCTCGCTGGTGGACATCTTCCGGGCGGAGGAGGACGCCTGCCTCTTGGGCACCGACGCGGTGCGCGACGGGGTGGACGTGCCGGGGCGGAGCCTGCGGCTCCTGGTGTTCGACCGCGCGCCGTGGCCCAGGCCCGACATCCTGCACAAGGCCCGGCGGCTGCGCTTCGGCGGCAAGGGCTACGACGACGCCGTGGCCCGCGGCCGCATCGCCCAGGCGTTCGGACGGCTGATCCGGCGGGCGGACGACAAGGGGGTGTTCGTGATGCTGGACCCGGCGTCCCCGACCCGGCTGTTCTCGGGCTTGCCGGCCGGGGTGGAGCTGCAGCGCGTGGGCCTGGTGGAGGCGATCGAGGGGGTGGGCTCGTTTTTGGGTGAGAAAGGCGCTCCCCCCTCAGGGGGAGCTGTCGCGTAGCGACTGAGGGGGTTTCCTCTCCGGCCTTTGGGATGTGGGGTGTTGCTGAATCAGCGGATGGAACCCCCTCCGGCGCTTCGCGCCACCTCCCCCTGAGGGGAGGATCTAGATGGTCACCACGCCCTCCAGCGCGCTCAGGATCTTGCCCCAGCCGTCCTTGGAGCCGTCGGCCCACTGATCGGGGACGTCGGACTGGGTGAGGGTGAGCGTGCTGCCGCCGGCGGACGTGGGGACGATCTCGACCACGACCTTGGTGAAGCCGGGGTCGAACTGGGGGACGCCGAAGGTGAAGGCGAGGCGCCTGGGGCGGTCGATCTCCAGGTACTCGCCGGTGTGCAGGACGTCCCCCATGTCGGGGCGGCGGTCGACGAAGGTGAAGGCGCCGCCGACCCGGGCGTCGACCTCGGCGCGGATCATCTCGCCGGTCGGGGTGGCGAACAGGAAGCGGCCCGCGATGGCCGGGTCCAGCCAGGCGTCGAACACCCGCTCGGGGACTGCGGCATAGGTGTGGGTGACGGTGAGCTCAGCCATCGTTCGGCTCCTGCAGCAGGGTGTCGAGTTCGCCCAGGCGCCAGGCCCAGAGCGCGCGCTGCTCGTCGATCCAGCGGGCGGCCTCGTCCAGGCCGCGCGGATTGAGGGTCAGGATGTGCTCGCGGCCGGCGACGCGGCGGCGGACCAGCTGGGCGCGCTCCAGCATGCGGATGTGCTTGGAGACCGAGTTCAGCGAGATGGCGAAGGGGGCGGCGACCTCGGTCACCCGCGCCTCGCCCTCAGCCAGCCGCGCCAGGATCGCGCGGCGGGTCGGGTCGGCCAGGGCGGTGAGAGTGGCGTCAAGCATTATTCACCTCTAGGGATGAATATTTGCGCTGGCAAGTCCCTCGCGTGTCAGTGCGTCCGTGGCTAAGCCGCGACGGAGAGCTGTTCGAAGAGGTCGGCGGGGAAGGGCGAGACGTAGGGGGTGACGCCGAGGCGCTGGCGGACGGCGTCCACCGGCTGGTCCCAGACGGCTTCCCAGGGAACCGGCAGGAGCGGCGGCGTGCGCCGCCCGTGGGCCCAGGCGGTGAGGATGGTCTCGAGCATCAGCGGGCCGCCTTCCGGCCGCTCGAAGGCGATGCGGGTCATGACCATGCCTAAGAACATCGCCGAATAGTGGTGGCCGAACTGGGCGAGCTGGAAAGCCGAGATCGCCACCTCGTGCAGAGCGGTGGTGCGGTAGCCGCCGACGATGTGCCACAGGTCGTGGCACTGCAGGATGCGCGCGTTCAGGTAGTCGAGCGGCGGCGGCATCTTGTCGACGCCCAGCGCCTGGCGGTCCAGCACCTCCAGGTCGAAGCCGTTGTCGACGATCTGGGCGTGGAACTCGGCGCCCAGGGAGCCGTCCGGGCAGCGGGCGAGCGCCTCCAGGGTGAAGTGCTTGGGATAGCCCTGCGCCACGGCCTTCGGCACGCCGGGGTAGGCCAGGCACGCCTTGCCGATGCGGATCTGCATGTGTCCGGAGGCCAGGCCCGCCAGCGCCGCGGTCTTGGTGGTGACGTTGAGCGCGCCCAGGCCGCCGCGCGGCTCGTCCAGCAGGGCCCAGAGGTCGCGCCAGAAGGCCCGCTGGATCAGCTCCGGCGGCAGGCGGATGTCGGTGGGCACGGGCTTGGCCCCGATCGGTTGCCCCAGATAACCCTCGGCGACGGCGTCGTAGACGTGTGGCAGGCGCTCGGGGGCGGCGATGGCGCCGTTGATCCAGAGGGCGGCCAGGGCCTTCAGGTCGGCCGGCTGGGCAGAGGCTTTCAGCCGCGCGCCGAGGCCGCGGGCGGCGCCGTCGTCATCCGCGCCCGCCTGGGCCAGGGCCTCGAAACCGACGCGTTCCTGCTCGTCGCTCATGGGGCGATCGAGCGCCAAATCTGTTGCTAATTTGTGTCTGACGCGGGGGGTGCGTCAGCCGGTCGCCGATCGCGCCCGAAGTTGGGCGCCGCGCTCTCCTGGCCGGCGGCGATGATGCCGCGTCGGATATCGCGGGTCCGCGAAAACAGCTCGAACAGCTTGTCACCCTCGCCCCAGCGGATGGCGCGCGACAGGGCCTGCAGGTCCTCGGTGAACCGGCCCAGGATCTCCAGCACCGCGTCCTTGTTGGCCAGGAAGACGTCGCGCCACATGGTCGGGTCGGAGGCGGCGATGCGGGTGAAGTCGCGGAAGCCGCCGGCGGAGTACTTCATCACCTCGCCGCGGGTGACGCCTTCCAGGTCGGCGGCGGTGCCGACGATGTTGTAGGCGATGAGGTGCGGCAGATGGCTGGTGACGGCCAGGACGAGGTCGTGATGGCGGTCGTCCATCAGCTCGACATTGGCGCCCAGCGCCGTCCAGAAGTCGGTGAGCCGCTCGACGGCGTCCTGGTAGAGCGCGTCGGTCCGGCCGGGCTGCGGCGTCAGGATGGTCCAGCGGTTCTGGAACAGCTCGGCGAAGCCGGCGTCGGGGCCGGACTGCTCGGTGCCGGCGATCGGGTGGCCGGGGACGATGAAGACGCTGTCCGGCAGGGCGGCGCCGAGCGCCTCGGCGACGGCGGCCTTCACCGAGCCCACGTCGGTGACGGTGGCGCCGGCTTTGATACCGGGCGCGGCGGCGCGGGCGGCCTCGCCCATCGCCATCACCGGCACGGCGAAGACCACCAGGTCCGCGCCGGCGCAGGCCTCGGCCGGGTCGGCGGTCACCTGGTCGGCGTAGCCCAGCTGGACGATCAGCGCGCGGGCGGCGTCCGAGGCGTCGGCCACGGCCACCTCGCCCACGGCGCCCGAGGCCCGCGCGGCGCGGATCACCGAGGAGCCGATCAGGCCGCAGCCGATCACCGCCATGCGGCCATAGACGGGCGCGGCCATGGCTCAGTCGCCCATGAAGCCGGCGAGGGCGTCCACCAGGGCGCGGTTGTGCGCCTCCAGGCCCACGGTCATGCGCAGGTGGTCGGGAAGGCCGTAGTTGCCGAGCTGGCGCACCAGGAGGCCGCGCGAGGAGAGGAAGGCCTCGGCCTCCGCCGCGGTCTTGCCCGGCCGTTTGGGAAAACCCACCAGCACGAAGTTGGCCGCAGAGGGGCCGATGACGTCGAGGCCCAGGCCCGAGATCTGTTGGGTGAGCCAGGGCCGCCACACGTCCATCAGCTCCAGCGACGCCTCCTGGAACGCCTCGTCGCCCAGGGCGGCGACGGCGGCGCGCTGGGCGGCGACGGAGGTGTTGAACGGCAGGCGGATGCGGTCGACGGCTTGCGCGATCTCCAGCGGAGCATACCCCCAGCCGATGCGCAGCGCCGCCAGGCCATGCAGCTTGGAGAAGGTGTGGGTGACCACGACGTTGCTGGAATTGCGCGCCAAGTCGATCCCGTCGTCGAAGCTGGCGTCGCGGCAGAACTCGCCATAGGCGCCGTCCAGCACCAGCACCACCGAGGGCGGCAGGGCGTCATGTAGGCGCCGCACCTCCGAGAACGGGATCCAGGTGCCGGTCGGGTTGCCGGGGTTGGCCAGGAAGATCAGCCGGGTGCGGTCGTCGACGCAGGCCAGGAGCTCGTCCACGTCGATGCGGAAGTTGGGCTCCTTGGCGCGGCGCACCTCGGCCTGGCAGGCGTAGGCGCCGATGGCGAAGGCCGCGAAGCCATATTCGCCCTGCACCATGTTGTCGCCCGGCTCCAGGAAGGTCTGGTTCAGCAGGGCGAAGACCTCGTCAGAGCCGCAGCCGAAGATCAGCCGCTCCGGCTCGATGCGGTAACGCTCGGCGATGGCCTGGCGCACGATGGTGGCGCGCGGGTCGGGATAGACGTGCAGCGAACGCTCGGCGGTGGCGTAGGCTTCCTGCGCCTTCTCGCTGGAGCCCAGCGGGTTCTCGTTGGCCGACATCTTGATCGGCTCGGCGAACCCCTCGGCCTTGGCCTTGCCCGGCACATAGGCGTGGATGTCCAGGATGCCCCGCTTGGGCAGCGGCTTGCCGGCTGTCGAACGGTCTTGGAAGCGGTCGAGGGGCGGGGCGGAATCGGACATCTGACTTTGCGGCGCCTGGAGCCTTGCGGCGAAGGCTGAGCCTCTTACACGCCGCCCGTCAGGCGTCCAAGGCCAGCTTGGCGGTCCGGCCGCCTCCGCATCCGGCCGTCGTTTATCGCGGACAACGCACGCCGCCGCCGTCGGGCAGCTGCAGGCAGCGGCCGTCGACGTCCGCGGGCGGCGTCACGCCGACGGCCGCCGCGAGGGTCGGGGCGATGTCCACGGTCTCGATGGGCAGGAAGCGCCACTGCGCCTTCACGCCGGGCCACCAGAACAGGATCGGGACGCGCCGGTCGTAGTCCCAGGGCGCGCCGTGGCCGGCGATGTAGTCGCCAGGCCGGGCGGTCTGGATCGTCTCCATCGGTTGCAGCGCCGCCAGGATGTCCGGCGAACGGCCGGCATAGACGCTCATGGCGAAGCGTTCCTTGACGGAGACCTCCTCCGGCGAGGCGCCTTTGCGGATCGGGGTGGCGAGCAGGTCCTCGCGGGTGAAGGCCGCGGCCACATCCGGCTCGGCGCGCAGAGCGCGCACAGCGGCCTCCAGGACACGCTGCCGGTCGGCGGCGGGCACGCCGACCAGGGTGGCTTCCTCGACATTGCCCTGCAACGGCGGCGCGGTGAGGTGGAATTCCACGACCAGCGCCTGGTTGACGCGCGCCATGATGTCCTTGTTCGACACCCGCTTGGCGGGGTAGCCCTCGGCTTGCAGACGCTCAGTGAAATCCGACCCGCCGTGGTCGGCCGCCAGGACCACCAAGTAGGGGACCTTCAGGCTGTCCAGCTTGGCGAACAGGCGGCCGAGGGTCTCGTCGAGGCGGTGTTGCTCCTCACACATCTCCGGTCCGCGCGTCCCATAGCGGTGGCCGACGAAATCGGTGGCCGAAAAGCTCACCGCCAGCAGATCGGTCGCCGGCCCGTGGCCAAGATGATAGCGGTCGATTAGCTCGACCGCGGCCTGACCGGTCAGTTCGTCGGCGATGGGCGAGGCCATGGCGTTGGCGGCGATGGTCTTGGGATCGTCGGAGACCCCCCAATCGTCCGGCGGCAGCTTCGAGGCCCAGGTCTTTCCGTCCAGCGTCCAGTCCGCCGCCGCGGCGCGGCAATCGGCATGGGCGTAGGTCCATTGCGGCCGCGTGGTCCAGACCTTGGCGATGCGCCTGTTGAAGCCGGCGACGGGCGCCAGGGCCTGGGCCGCGTCGCCTGTGGGCGCCATGTAGGTCGCCAGGCCCACGCCGCCCACCAGCCAGAAGGTCCCGTCGGCGTGATGGCCGCCCATGGTGATGGCGGCGCGGTCCTTGCCGGAAACGGCGACGACCCGGCTCTGCGGGGTGGCGGCCTTCATCCAGTCGCCCAGGGTCGTGGCCATCAGCCGTTGCGGCCCCACAGGGTTCGCCCTGGGATCGCCCGCGATCACCACGCTGGGGTCGTTGACGCAGTAGACGACCTTGCCGCTCTCGGGATCGCGATAGGTGTTGGCGACGATACCGGTCTTGTTGGGGTGCTTGCCGGTCAGCAAGGTCGAGTGGCCAGGGCAGGTCTCGGTGCCGGCGTGCGTCTGGAAGCCCGCGGAATAGTCTACGCCGGCGGCCAGGCGCGCGAAGCCGCCGGTGTAGCGGGTGCGCCATTCGTCGAAGAGGTTGGCGCTGTATTGATCGACACTGATCGCCACGATCAGCTTGGGCGTGGCGGCCTGGGCGGCGGTCGCGGCGAAGGCGAGGCTCGCGGCAAGGGCGGGCGCGGCCCAGCGGCAGGCGCGGCGTACGGCGGGTGTCATCGAAACTTGGGCCCTCGAATTGGTTTGGCGACCTACTGCCCGGCCGCGGTCTTGGTCAGGTCGTCGTCCAGCCGAGCGTCGGCGGCCACGATCTCCGGCGCGGGCTCCGGCAACGCCTTCCACGGGACGGGTTTGTGCAGCGCCAGCGACCAGCGGGTGACCCATTCGTCGCCGTCCGGCCCGATGTAGGGATCAGGGATCGCGTAGGCCGGATCCTTCATCGCCTGATGCAGGGGCACGGGCTTCAGGCCGTCGGCCTTCAGGATCTTCGCCAGCTCGCCGATGCTGTCGGCGTTCAGCCGGCTGGCGTGCAGCAGCAGCACGAAAGCGGGCCGCCGCCCCAGCACATCGTCCGCCGCCTCCTGGTACCAAGGGATCACCTTGGCGGTGAAGTCGAGGTACGACCTGCGGATGTGATCGGCGTCGGCCTTGTCGCCGTGCAGCACCGCGTCGTCGTAGGGCAGGGCGAACACCCAGTCCGAGTTTTCCATGGAGACCGGCGCCACCCGGTAGCCGTGCTCGCCCAGCCAGGACTCGAAGGCGGTTCGAGCCTCCGCGGTCGCGCCGGTCTCCAGATAGGGATGCCGGAACCAGTGGGGCGCCTCGCCCCGCATGGCCATGAGGGCGCGGGTCACCCGTTCGCCCTTGGCGACGTCGGCGATGTAGTCGGCCACTGGCGTATGGGTCAGCGAGATGTGCGAGTAGCTGTGGTTGCCCAAGTCCATGCCGGCGTTCAGCCAAGCCGTCAGCAGCGCGACCCGCTGGGGCTTGTCGGGACCTTCCAGCTTGATCTCGTTGACGAAGCCGATCGCCGGGATGTGGTTGTGCTTCAGGCCGGCCAGCAGCTCCCGGGTGGTGGTCTGCTGGTAGTCCAAGGCCGCGGTGAGCGACAGATAGGGCACGTCGTCGAACGTCACCGCGACAGGCTCGGCCGCGGCGTTCGAGGCCCAGGCGAGCGCCAGGCCGGCGGCGATGAGGGCTAGGCGCATGGGGCGATCCGCATCCGGACGACGTTCATGAGTCCGCTTTAAACTTCCCTGGTCAGGGCGTCGAATGCTTATGACGCTTTTGTGACAGTTGCGCGACCGTCGGTCCGGGAGCCGTTGAGGATACCTGCCGCGGCGACTATCCACGATGGAAACAAGGTGAGTCGATGCGCTGGTTCCAGGCCTTGATGCCTCGCGAGGACAGTTTCTTCGACCAGTTCGTCGCCCACGCGCGCGTTCTGGTAAAGGGCGCCGAGGCCCTGCGCGACCTGCTGAACGGCGGCGCGGCCGTGCCCGGCGCCTGCGCGGCGATCATTCGCCACGAGGAAGAGGCCGACGCCATCACCCGGGCGGTCATGCTGAAGGTGCGGCGCACCTTCATCACCCCCTTCGACCGCAGCGACATCCGCGACCTGACCACCTCGCTCGACGACGCCATCGACCAGATGCAGAAGACCGCCAAGGCGATCACCCTCTACGGCATGTCGCAGTTCCGCGCCGAGATGCGCGAGCTGGGTGACCTCGCGATCCAGGCGGCCTATCTGACCCTGGAGGCCACCGAGCTGTTGCGCGACATGCGCCGCAACGCCGAGCGCCTGAACGCCATCGGCGAGGCCGTGACCCGCATCGAGAACCGCTCCGACGAGGTCTACGACGCCGGCATGAAGGCGCTGTTCAAGGCCAGCCAGGACAAGCCCATGGCGTTCATCGCCGGCGCCGAAGTCCTCGACCACCTGGAGAAGGTGATCGACCGGTTCGAGGACGTCTCGAACGGGATCAGCGGCATCCTCATCGAGCAGCTCTGAGGCGGCTGGGGCGTGGTCTCCGTCACCCTCTGGTCGCTGGTCGCCGTCGCGCTGCTGTTCGACTTCCTGAACGGCATGCACGACGCGGCCAACTCCATCGCCACGATCGTGTCGACCCGGGTGCTGTCACCACGGTGGGCCGTGGTCTGGGCGGCGGCCTTCAACTTCATCGCCTTCCTGTTCTTCGGCCTGCACGTGGCGAACACGGTGGGATCGGGCATCGTGTCGGTGGACGTGGTCACCGACCGGGTGATCTTCGCGGCCCTGGGCGGCGCCATTGTCTGGAACGTGGTGACCTGGCTGGCGGGCCTTCCATCCTCGTCATCCCATGCGCTGGTCGGCGGGCTGGTGGGCGCGGGACTGACCAAGGCCGGGCTGAAGGCCATCGTCTGGAGCGGCGTGGGCAAGACCGCGGCGGGCATCGTGGTCTCGCCGGCCTTCGGCTTCATCCTCGCCCTGGCGCTGGTGCTGGCGGTGTCCTGGATCTTCGTGCGCGCCCGGCCGGCGGCGGTGGACCGGCTGTTCCGCAGCCTGCAGTTTGTCTCGGCCTCGCTCTATTCGCTCGGCCACGGGGGTAACGACGCCCAGAAGACCATGGGGATCATCGCCGTCCTGCTCTACGTCCATGCGGGCCGGCAGGGCGGCTTCTATGTGCCGCTGTGGGTCGTGCTCGCCTGCCAGACCGCCATGGCCCTGGGCACGCTCTCGGGCGGCTGGCGCATCGTCCACACCATGGGATCGCGGATCACGCGGCTTTCGCCCATGCAGGGCTTCTGCGCTGAGACCGGCGGCGCGATCACCCTGTTCACAGCGACCTACCTGGGCGTGCCGGTCTCCACCACCCACACCATAACCGGCGCGATCATCGGGGTCGGCGCGGCGCGGCGGACATCGGCCGTGCGCTGGGGTGTCGCGCGCGGTATCGTGGTCGCCTGGATCGTCACCATGCCGGCGGCCGGCGCGGTCGCGGCCCTGCTCTATGGCCTCAGCGGATGGGCCCTCAGATGACGTGCGCCCGGCCATGAAACGCACCCGACGTGTCGGCATCCAGTATGCGGCGCTGCCCTATCGGGTCAGGGACGGGAAGCTCTGGATCCTGCTGATCAGCTCCCGCCGGACCCGCCGCTGGATCGTTCCCAAGGGTTGGCCCATGGCGGGACGCAAGCCGCAGGAGGCCGCCGCGGTCGAGGCGCACGAGGAAGCCGGCCTCGTGGGCGAAATCGCCGACCAGCCGCTGGGGTCCTACCGCTATCTGAAGGACGATGAGGACCTGGTCATCCAGGTGCTGGTGTTTCCCATGTCGGTGGCCGCCCACGTCGACGCCTTCAAGGAGGCTGGCCAGCGGGTCGCGACCTGGTTCCCCTACCGCCGCGCCGCGAGCTTGGTGAGCGAGCCCAGCCTGCGCCGGCTGATCCTCGACTTCGGCGACGCGAGGTCGACCAACCCGTTTGTCCGGGGCTTGCGCCGCTACCGCACCTGGCGTGTTCGCACCCAGGCTGGCCACCTGCCGATCTGACGGCCAACCCGAGCCAGCCGGACGCCGCCGCGCTCTAGACGTCCAGCGGTCCCGGGGCGGCGCCAATGACGCCGGAGAGCTGGCCGGGGGCGCGGGCCAGGCGCGGGTCGTCAGCCTGATAGTAGCCGGCGAGCAGGAAGAGCTTCAGTCCGCCGTGCTCGACGAGCAGGGTGGCGGCGACGCCGTCGCGGCTGAGGGCGTCTTCCACGGCCCTGGCCGACTGCGGAGCGTCGGTGACCCAGAAGGTGTTGTCGTTTCCGGTGGGCTCGACCTCGACCTCCGCCAGCGCCAGCGCCGAGAGTGGACCCCAGGCGGCGAGGCAGGGCAGGGCGGCGAAGACGCGCAGCTTGGGTTCGGCCAGCAGGCGGCCCCACCAGGCGCTGTCGGGGGTGAGCGCGCAGACGCCGACCCCGCCCAGGCTGCGGGCCTCGGCGATGGCGTCCTCGGGCTTGGCGACCTGTTTCAGGCTGGGCGCGACGCCGAAGCGCAGGCGCGCGACCTCGACGGCGCGGCCGGGATCGCGGCCGCCCCAGACGGCGATGTGGAAGGGGCCCTGGGTCGCCAGGCTGTCGCCGATCAGCTCGCGCCAGATGCGCACGATCAGGCCCGGGCGGGCGCCGTTGCGCGGGCCGGCCAGGAGCTTCTTGACCAGCTGGGTCTCGCGGCCGGGGCGCAGGCCGAACTTGCCGGCGTCGCCCGCCGCGGCCTTGGCGGCGGCCACGGCCTTGGCCAGGTTGGCGCGCTCGACGACCAGGCGCAGCAGGTCGGCGTCGATGGCGTCGATGCGGGCCCGCACCTCGTCCAGCGACGGCGCCGCGACCTTGTCCGCCCCAGGCTGGGCCATTTTCTCCCCCAAACTGAAGGGGCGGGACCTAAGTCATTGCGGGCGAAGGCGCAATAGGGCCACTCACCGCAATAAAGTTGCAGACGAAACCAGCCGCGAGGCTCAATCCCGCAGACCCCAGGCCTTGGGGGCCAACAGGTCGCGGGAGGGAAGGACCTGCGCCAGCGTCAGGCGGCGGCGGCTCACCCGGGTGGCGGTGTAGCCGAAGCCGTCGCCGCCCCGCATCGTGAACACTATGCGCAGGGGCGCGCCGTCGGCGGCGCGGCATTCGGAGCGGCCGGCGTCATAGGTCAGCGGCATGGCGTCGACCCAGGCACAGGGCTCTCCGAGCACGGTCCCGACCTTGCCGGCCATCGGAGCCCCCAGCGACGGCCCGGTGCTCGGCGCGCGGCGCTCGATACTCAGACGCTTAGGCTGTCCGGCGGCGTCGAAATCGGCGCCGATCATAACCGCGTTGTCCAGGCGGTGACTGAACAGCATCCGCATACCACTGTAGTCGGAGCGGTCCTCGTACATCCAGCCGCCGTGGCGGCGGACCGTCATCGGCGCCAGGTGAGATTGGCCATCCGGCGCCAGGACGACCTCGAAATCCGGCGCGGCGGCTGGACCCGTGACCGCCGCGACGCCCCAGGCCCGCAAGTCGAGGAGATCGGCGGGCGGGTGTGTGCCGCCGGGCGACACCGCCCGCCGCTCCACACTCACGGCGCGGGCGGACGACAGCTCCCCGAAGCCGCCCGCAGTCTTGCGCCACAGCTCGATCCCATCGCCGGTGACGCAGCCGGTGCGTTCAAAGCCCTTGCTGACGCGGTCCGGCGGCTGGCGGTAGACGCTCCAGACCTCGCAGGGCTCGCCCAGGACGGTGTCCGAGGCGCCGGTTTTGCGGGGGTCGTACTGGATGCCCGGCGAGGGGGCATGGGCCGCGCCATAGACCTGAAGCGCTCGGTAGCGGCCCGCGTCGTCGCGGCCCAGCTCCGCCACGACGGACGTAGCGGCGCCGATGTAGGTCGTGCCGGCGTGGTGGTTCTCTATCTTGTCCACCCGCAGCCAGCCGCCGGATCGGGACACCGTGGCGGTGTCGTCGCCCGGTGTGCCCCAGCCGCGCTTGACGAGGTAGGTGACGACGAAATCAGGGCCTTGCGGGCTGGGCAGGAAGACATCGCCCAAGCCGGCGATCCGCGCGGGGGCCCCTGACGGCGCGTCGGGCGCCGCGGCCAGAGGGTCGGCGGGACTGAGCAAGCCGGCGCCGATCAGCAGGCCGGCGAACGGCCACGATCTGAAGCGAGCCGGCGGGTTCATCGGGCTAGGATCGCCCCGCCTGCTTTAGAAATCGCGAGCAAACAGGCTTAGCGGGCCTTGGGGCGTTGCCCGAAGGCGGCCTTTACGGCGGCCGCGCACCGCACGACAACTGCACAGCGCGGTCGACAGGAGTTGCCCAGTGAAGATCTCGATGATGACGATGGCGGCCGTCTTGGCGCTGGTCTCGGGGGCGGCCCAGGCGGCCGCGCCCACCGCCAGGCTGGACGCCGGCGTGGTGCAGGGCGCGGCGGACGGCGACCTCCTGGTGTTCAAGGGCATCCCCTACGCCGCGGGGCCCAGCGGGCCGCTGCGCTGGCGCGCGCCGCAGCCGGTCCCCGCCTGGACGGGCGTGCGGCCGGCGACCGGCTTCGGCGCGGCCTGCCTGCAGCCGCATCTCAGCGACGATCCCTGGGCGCAGGTCGGGCCGCAGAGCGAGGATTGCCTGTTCCTCAACGTCTGGCGCCCGGCCAAGGTCGAGGCGGGTGGCGATGCGGTGATGGTGTTCATCCACGGCGGCTCGTTCACCCGCGGCGCGGCGGGGGTGCCGCTCTACGACGGCTCGGCGCTGGCGAAGCGCGGGGTGGTGATCGTCACCATCAACTACCGCCTGGGCCGGTTCGGCTACTTCGCCCACCCGGCGCTGACAGCGGAGAACGCCGACGGCGGGCGGCTCGGCAACTATGGGCTGATGGACCAGATCGCGGCCCTGCAGTGGGTGCAGCGGAACATCCGCGCCTTTGGCGGCGACCCCAGGCGGGTGACGGTGTTCGGAGAGAGCGCCGGGGCGGTGGCGGTGCAGATGCTGACCACCAGCCCGGCGGCCAAGGGCCTGTTCGTGCGCGCCATCTCCGAGAGCGGCGGCGGCACGGCGGCGGCCTCCCCGATCCGCGGGACGCCGCTCTCCGGCGAGGCGTTCGGGGCAAGCTGGGCCAAGGGGCTGGGCCTGGCCGACGCGACGCCTGCCCAGCTGCGCGCCATCCCGGCCGCCGACGTGCTGAAACCCGGCCCGACCGGGCCGATGGTCGACGGGGTGATGATGCTGCGCACGCCCGGCGACACCTACCGCAAGGGCGAGCAGCTTAAGGTGGGGCTGATCATCGGCGGCAACTCGCACGAGGCCAGCCTGGTGGGCGAGAACGTCGCCGTGGCCAAGGCGGGGCTGGGACCGGCCTATGACGCGCTCTTGGCGGAGGCGAAGGCGCATCCGACCAAGGCCGGCGCGGAATCCGACCTGATCACCGAGAGCCTGTCGACCCAGCCCTCGCGCTACCTGGCGGAGCGCAACGCCGCCGCGGGCCTGCCGGCGTATTCCTACTATTTCGACGAGGTGGCGGGTGGCGACCGGGCGAAGGCCAAGGGGACCGACCACGGCGGCGAGCTCAGCTACCTGTTCGGCACGCGCATCGACAAGGAGGTCTGGGACGACACCGACCGCCACGTCTCGCAGCTGATCGGCGACTATTGGACCCGCTTCGCCAAGACCGGCGATCCAAACGGGGCCGGCGCGCCGCGCTGGGCCCCGGTGACCAAGGCGGCCTCGCCCTTCATGCGCTTCGACGCGGCCCCGCACACAGAAGAAGCCACGCCGCTCGAGGGCAAGATCGAGGACGCCGCCGTGGCGGTCGCGGTCAAGGCCTGGGACGCGGCGAAGTAGGGGTGCGGCGCCGGCCTCAGGCCGCGGCGGCGGTGGAGCCGGGGGTCTCGTCCTCGACGCCTTCGCCGAGCGCTGCTTGCAGGGCGGCGAGCAGGTGTTCCGGCTTCATCGGCTTTTCGACGACGCCGTTCATGCCGGCGGCGAGGTAGCCCTCGGCGTCCTCCGGCTCGGCGTTGGCGGTGAGCGCGATGATCGGCACCAGGGAGGCTGGGCCGGTGAGGGCGCGGATGGCGCGGGTGGCGGCGACGCCGTCCATCACCGGCATCTTGATGTCCATCAGGATCAGGTCGAAGCGCCCGCCGCGGGCGGCTTCCACCGCCTCGGCGCCGTCGTTGGCGCTCTCGCAGGTGCAGTCGAACATCTCGCAGAGCGCCTGGGCGACCATGCGGTTGGTGGCGTTGTCGTCGACCACGAGAACGTGGGCGGAGCGCTCGGCGGCCTGCGGGGCCTCGGCCGGGGTCTCGGCGGCGGGCAGCAGGATCTCGAAGACCAGGGTCTCGGAGCCGCCGCCGACGCCTTCGCTGCGCAGGGTTCCGCCCAGGCCGTCGACGATCTGGCGGGCCAGGACGACGCCGATGGCGACCTCCAGGCCAAAGCGGGCCTCAACGTCCTTGACGCGGGTTTCGAGTTCCTGGGCGTCCCAGGCGGCGTCGCGGGCGCCGCGGACCCGGCCTTCGAAACGGATGCCTTCGGGTCCGGCGACGGCGCGGACGCTGGCTTCCACGGCGCCGCGGCGCAGGCTGGCCACGGCCTCGCCGACGAAACCGTCGAACACTTGCAGCAGGCGGGTGCGGTCGGCGAGCGCGCAGGCTTCCGGATCGCCGTCGTAGGAAACGAGCAGGGTGACGCCGCTCATGGACGCCTGCGGCGCCCAACGCTCCTGCACCGCGTCGATCAGCTCGCGCAGGTTCAGCGGGGCGGGGTCGAGGGTCACGCCCTCCATGGTCACCTTGCGCAGGTCGATGGCGCGGGCCAGCAGCCGACGCGCGCTGTCGGCCGCTTCGGCCGCGCCGCTGACGCAGGCCTGGGCGTCAGGCGTCAGGCGTTGCCGCGACAGCTGATCGGTCAGCGCCGCGACGCCTTCCATCTGCTGAGTGATCTCGGCGGTGACGCGGTCGAAGAAGAACGCTTGCAGGGACATGAACAGCCGAAGGTTGCGGAACGCGACATCGCCACCATGGCGCCAAGCGCTTGCGGAGAGGTTAAGTGTCGCCGCGACACAAAGGCTGGCGCAAACCTTTCGCCGGACGTGGCGATCCCGCATATGAGGGCGATGATCGACCAGACCGGCGCCCTCGTGCTGTTCTCCGGCGGCCAGGACTCCAGCGTTTGCCTGGCCTGGGCGCTGGAACGCCATGGGCGGGTGGAGACCGTGGGCTTCGACTACGGCCAGCGCCACGCTGTGGAGCTGGAGGCCCGCCAGGCTGTGCGGGCGCGCATGGTCGAGCAGTTCCCGGCCTGGGCGGCGCGGCTGGGCGACGACCACATGCTCGACATCTCCAGCTTCGGGGCGGTGGCCGAAAGCGCGCTGACCGCCGACCGGGCGATCGAGATGACCGAACGGGGCCTGCCGTCCACCTTCGTGCCAGGGCGCAACCTGGCCTTCTTCATCTATGCGGCGGCGCTGGCCGACCGGCGGGGCCTGCGGGCCCTGGTGGGCGGCATGTGCGAGACCGACTTCTCGGGCTATCCCGACTGCCGGCGCGACACCCTGGACGCCATGCAGCGGGCGCTGAACCTCGGGATGGCGCGGGACTTCGTCATCGAGACTCCGCTGATGCGGATCACCAAGGCTGAGACCTGGGCCTTGGCCAAGGGCCTGGGCGGCGAGGCGCTGGTCGAGCTGATCGTGGCGGAGAGCCACACCTGCTACCAGGGCGTGCGCGAGGCCCTGCATCCCTGGGGCTACGGCTGCCGGACCTGCCCGGCGTGCGAGCTGCGCCAGCGCGGCTGGGACGGCTGGCTGGCCGAGGGGCGCCCCAGCCTTCGCCCGCAGGCGCTGGGCGGCTGACCATGAGCTATGCGGTGAAGGAGATCTTCCTGACCCTGCAGGGCGAGGGCGGCCAGGCGGGCCGGCCGGCGGTGTTCTGCCGCTTCGCCGGCTGCAACCTCTGGTCCGGGCGCGAGGCGGACCGGGCGGGCGCGGTCTGCAATTTCTGCGACACGGACTTCGTGGGGATGGACGGACCCGGCGGCGGCCGCTTCGCCGACGCGGACGCCCTGGCCGACGCTGTGGAGGCGGCCTGGGAAGGCGGGACGGACGACCGGCTGGTGGTGCTGACCGGCGGCGAACCCCTGCTGCAGCTCGACGAGGCGCTGATCGAGACCCTGCATGGGCGGGGCTTTTCCCTGGCGCTGGAGACCAACGGCACGCTGCCGGCGCCGGCGGGCGTCGACTGGATCTGCGTCAGCCCCAAGGCCGATGCCCCGGTGGTGCAGACCTCGGGCCAGGAGCTGAAGCTGGTCTATCCGCAAGCCGGCGTCGATCCGGCGCGCTTCGAGGGCTTGGATTTCGAGCGCTTCGCCCTGCAGCCGATGGACGGGCCGGACCGCGAGGCCAACACCCGCGCGGCCATCGCCTACTGCCTGGCCCACCCCCGCTGGCGCCTGAGCGTCCAGACGCACAAGTACCTCGGCATCGCCTGAGACCCGGACGCGGCGCGGTCTCGCCCCTCAGAAGTTGGCGTGGAGGGTGACGAGGGCGCTGACCGGTTCGCCGACCAGGGCGCCGGCGGCGTTGGCGGCGATGAAGTAGCGCTGGTTGGTCAGGTTGCGGACGTTGACGTCGAGGCCCCAGCGCGGCGTCTCGTAGCCGACCATGGCGTTCACGATCGTCGAGGCCGGGATCGCATTGACGTTGGTGATGTCGCTGTAGGTCTTGGACTGGTAATTGATCCCACCGCCTACCCGGAAGCCCGCGACGCCGCCGATGGCGAAGTCGTAGCTGGTCCAGAGGTTGGCGAGGCTGGCGGGCGCGCCCTGTGGATGGCGGCCCACCGAGGTGATCCCTTGCGGATTGTCGGTGATCACCGCGTCCTGGAAGGTGAGGTTGGCCAGGAGCCGCCAGTTCTGGGTGATCAGGGCGTCGAGGGAGGCTTCCTCGCCGCGCGTCCGCTGGCTGTCGAACACCACGGTCTCAAGGCCGTTGACCGTGGTCGCGGCGGCGACGTTGTCGCGCGAGACGCTGAAGACGGCGGTGTTCAGCACCACCCGGTCGTGCAGGAAGGCGAACTTGATCCCGCCCTCGTACTGCAGAGCCGATTCCGGCGCGCCGACCCCGTTCTGGGTGTTCTCGGAGTTGAAGTTGACCAGATGGCTCTGCGAGACCCCGACATAGGGCGAGGCCCAGGGCGCGATCTTGTAGAGCGCGCCGGCGTTCCAGCTCACCGGGGCGTCGTGGTGCGCGTCGGTGACTCCGGCCAGCAGGGGCTTGCCGTCCGCGCCGAACCGGCCGGGCACGCTGATCAGCGGGGTGAGCGCGGTGTCGAACCAGTCCTGGCGCACGCCGGCGCGGACCTTCAGCCGGTCGGTGATGTCGATCTGGTCAGTGACGTAGAGGCCGTAATAGTCCGCCCGCAGACGGTCGTCGTCGCAGGAGTGCTTGGCGTCGCACAGGAAGGTCAGGCCGGCGATCGAGGTCTCCGGCGGGACGGGCGCCAGCGCGTCGGGGATATTCGGCAGGTCGGCGGTGGTGCGCTGGGTGTCGAGCGCCTGGTGCTGGTATTCGAAGCCGGTCAGGAGGGTGTGGCGCACCGAGCCGGTCGAGAAGCGCCAGACCGGCTCCACCTGGTAGTCGAGGTCGTTGTCGGTGTCGCTCTGCTGGCGCGCCTGGCGGCCAATGACTTCGCCGACGCTGACCTTGGTGCTGGTGCTGTCGCCGTTCCCCAGCGAATCCAGCGTCCGATAGAGGTAGGAAAGACGGTTGTTGACGGTCAGGACGTCGCTGACCTTCCAGCTGTCGGTGAGTGTCGGGCGCGCGAAGTCGGTGTGCGCGAAATCGAAGGGCGTCGAGTACTTCGCGTCGAGGGAGACGCCCTTCAGGGGCGAGCCGTCGAAATAGATGATGCCGTAGGAATCCGGGACTTCTTCGATGTGGCGAAGGTCGAGGGCGAAGTCGATGGTGTGGCCGCCCACCCGCCATTCCAGCGCCGGCCGGACCTCCTCGTCCTCGCTCTTGAGGCTGCGGAAGCCGTCCGCGCGCGCGAAGGTCGCATCGATCCGGTAGTTCAAGCCCGCGGCCCCGGCCGCGCCGGTGACGTAGTCGCTGTTGACGACGGTCCCGAACGAGCCGCCCTGCAGGCTGGCGCCAAAGTGGAAGTCCGCTGACGGCGCGGAGTGGACGATGTTGATCGTGCCGCCGGGCGGCCCGCTGCCGAACAGGGCCGAGCCCGGGCCTTCCACCACCTCGATGCGCTCGACGCCGTTCAGGGAGTGGGACAGGCCGCCCAGCTGGTCGCCGTCGGAGAAGCCGTCCTCGAACACCTGGGCGTTCAGGCCGCGGATCAGGAAGTGGTCGTAGAAGCCCTTGGTGTCCTGGCCGCCGACGTTGACGCCGCTGGCGTTGGCCAGGCTGTCGCGCAGCATGACCGCGCCCTGCTCGATCAGCACCTCGCGGGGGATCACCTGAACGCTGCCCGGCAGGTCCTGGATGGCCGTGCCGGTCTTGTCGGCGACCGGCGGCAGGTCGATGGCGCTCTGCCGGGCCTCGACGACGACCTCGCTCACCGCGGAGGGCGCGGCCGCATCGGCGTCGGCGGCGGTCTCGGCGGCCTGGGCGGCGCCGGCGGCCAGGAGACAGGCGCCCGCGCTGGCGGTGAGGAGCCACCTGGATCGCGCGGTCCGGCGCTCGCGCAGCGCCCCAAGTCCTGTGGTCGGCCGGATAAGGATGCCCATCGCCAGTCCCGTAAATGCAACTCAGTTGCAAGTTTCCTATGGGAGCGGGATCGGGTGGGTCAACTGCAATTGCGAGTCGATATCAAAAAAAGATACCGAGAAATCAATATCTTACGATGTAAATTGAGCGAGGCCTTGTGGCGGCCCCGGTGCGGGAAGCTCAGTTGCCCGAGTCTTTCTTGCCGCTGGGAATGACCGCGCCGGCGACGTCGCCGACCCCGTGGGCGGTGGCGCCGACCACCTTGCCGGTGACGCTCGCGGCGGTCCCGACGATCCCCACCGCCGCGCCGCCGACGGCGCCGGCCGCGCCCACCACGGCGCAGGCGCTGAGCGCCAGGGCCGCGGCCGCGAGCGCCATGGCCCGCAAGATCAAGGACTGCAGCGGCATATCAGGCGACTCCCCGGACAAGGCGGCCATCCTGTTGGCCTGGGCGTGAAGAATTGGCCAACGGTGAAGGCAGAAGCCGCCTCAATGCTCCTGGCGCGCGGCCTTTGGCGCCTTGTCGCTGTCGCGCCGCCAGGGGCCAGGATAGTGCGGATCGACCCGGCGACGGCGGTCGGGGCCGAAGTAGTCGTCGGTCTTCACATAAGGCCGGGGATGCTCGACGATCTGGTTGATCCGCTCCACCACCCCGCGGGCGGTG
Organism: Phenylobacterium sp.; assembly: GCF_004799515.1. Taxonomy (GTDB): domain Bacteria; phylum Pseudomonadota; class Alphaproteobacteria; order Caulobacterales; family Caulobacteraceae; genus Phenylobacterium. Next base: position 201,591 of record NZ_SSMX01000003.1, read on the forward strand.
AGCGGCTTGGCCAGGAACTCGTTGACGCCAGCGTTCCGCGCCTCCTGCACCCGGGCCATGGTCGAGTGGCCGGTGATCATGACCACCGGGCACATCTGGTTGGGGCTGTCGGGCGAGCGGCGCAGCAGGCGGACGAAGTCGATGCCGTCCAGCGGCTGCATTGAGAGGTCGGTCATGATGATGTCGATCTGCTGGCCGCGCATCATCTTCAGCGCCTGGGCCCCATCGCTGGCCTCGAAGATATGGCGCACACCGACGGCTTTCAGAATCTCCGACAACAGCACCCGCATGTGGTGGTTGTCATCGACGAGCAGGATTTTCAGCAGGTCGTAGCGCACGGACGATTCGTCTTCTGTTTTTGGCCAGCCGCCGGTTTGATTACGTTGCGGAAAGCAGGGGGGTCAACGCGAAACTACATTGATCGACAGAAGCTAAGCGTTTGCGAACAGTGGAAAACTTAGTTGCAAGCGGGGCGTGTGCTTAAGGTGAAGCTTTCAACCGAGACGCGTCGTCAACGCCGGCGAAGTCGGACCAAGCATCAGCCGAGACCGGTTTGACCCCGGTGCCGCAGAAAGGCGTCGGCCAGGATGCAGGCGACCATGGCCTCGACAACCGGCACGGCGCGGATCCCCACGCACGGGTCATGGCGGCCCTTGGTCCTGAGCTCGATCTCCTCGCCGGCCTCGTTGAGGCTGCGGCGCGGGGTGAGGATCGAGGAGGTGGGTTTGAAGGCGACGCGGGCGGTGACTGGCTGGCCGGTGGAGATACCGCCCAGGACGCCGCCGGCCTGGTTGGAGAGGAAGATCGGCCCGTCGTTTCCGGCCCGCATCTCGTCGGCGTTCTCTTCGCCGGATAGCGCCGCCGCGGCAAAGCCCGCGCCGATCTCCACGCCCTTGGCGGCGTTGATCGACATCAGCGCCGCGGCCAGCTCGGCGTCCAGCTTGCCGTAGATCGGCGCGCCCCAGCCGGCCGGAACGCCGGTCGCCTCGACGGCCACGACGGCGCCGGTGGAGGAGCCGGCCTTGCGCACGGCTTCCAGATGTTCCTCCCAGACCGGCACGATCTCCGGATCGGGCGCCCAGAAAGGGTTCTCCTCGGTGCGGGAAAAGTCGATGCGGTCGGCGGCGACGGCGTGCGGGCCGATCTGGACGACGGCGCCGCGGATGGCGACGCCCGCGAGGATCTTGCGCGCCACAGCGCCGGCGGCGACGCGGGCGGCGGTCTCCCGGGCCGACTGGCGGCCGCCGCCGCGGTAGTCGCGCACGCCATACTTGGCGAAGTAGCTATAGTCGGCGTGGCCGGGGCGGAAAGCGGCGGCGATCTCGGAATAGTCGCGGCTGCGCTGGTCCACGTTCTCGATCAGCATGGAGATCGGCGTGCCGGTGGTGACCTGCTGCGGGTGGCGCTCGTCGGAGAAGACGCCGGAGAGGATGCGCACCGCGTCCGGCTCCTGGCGTTGGGTGACGAACTTGCCCTGACCGGGGCGGCGCTTCTCCAGCCAGGCCTGCACGTCGGCCTCGGTGAGTTCGATCCCGGGCGGGCAGCCGTCGACCACGCAGCCCAATGCCGGCCCGTGGCTTTCGCCCCAGGTGGTGACGCGGAACAGATGGCCGAACGTATTGTGCGACATGGCCGGGCTTGTAGCGGCTTCGGGGTGGCTAGGCCAACCTCGCCCTCTACGGTTGGCCCAGGGTCTTGCCGAAGAACACCAGGGCGTCCTGCAGGGCGGTGATGTGGGTGGGGCCTTGCGGGACGGCGTCGCGGCAGATCGGGATCTGCGCCTGGGCGGCCGGGCTGCAGGCGGCCAGGAAATCGTAGTGGCCGACGTTGGCGATGGCCTTCAGCTGGGCGCGCGGGATCATCCGGGCCGCGGCGCCGCCGTTGGTGTGCGGCGGGGCGACCGGGTCGGCGTCTCCGAGTTCGATGGCGACGGGCGTGGTGAGCGCGGTCAGGCTGGCCGGGTCGAAGGCCTGGACGATGGCCGGCGCCAGCGCGAAGACCGCGCGCACGCCGCGGATCGAGTGGTCGTCGCCGGCGTGGGCCACTTCCGGCGCGAGCTCGGGGGAGGCGAGGGCGGCGGCGGCCTGCTCCTGAGTCACCGCCAGCTCGATCTGCGGCTTGCAGACCCCGTCGTCGGGGTGGGCGGCGCAGAAGGCCTGGAAGCGCTTCAGGTCGACCCGGCCGCCGGCCGCGGCGATGGCGGTGAAGCCGCCGGCCGAGAAGCCCGCCACGCCCAGGCGGCGCAGGTCGATATGCTGGCCCACCACGGGGTCGGCGACGGCGGCGTCGAGGGCGGCCTGCAGGTCGCCGGGCCTGTCCCAGAACAGGGTCGCCCCGGCCACGGTCATCTTGTCGACGCCGTTGTTGCCGGGGTGGTCGACGGCGATCACCACATAGCCTTGCTGGGCCAGGACGGTGGTGAACCAGCCCATCATCCGCGCCGTGCCGCCGAAGCCGTGGGAGAACAGGATCACCGGCCGCCGACGCCCATCCACGAAGGGTGCGTCGAGGGCCGCCGAGCCCACGTAGAACAGCGGATTGTTGGGCGGGCCGAGGTCGAGGGAGGTCTCGGTCACGCCCTGCTGCGCCGGATACCAGACGGTGACCCGCACGTCGGTCTTGTGGTCGGCATCGCGCAGCGCGGCGGTCGGATTGTGGGCGGTCAGATGGATCTCGCCCACCGGCGAGCTCTGGGCGTGGGCCCCGGCCGAAAGCGCGCACGCGATCAAGACCGCCGCCAAACCTGCAAACGCCCGCACCATCTAGTCCCCCGGATTCCGCGGCGCGACCCTAGGCGAGGGCGCGCAACCGCGCCGCTTAATTCGCCGCCATCGTGTCGGGATTCAGGCGGGCCTTCGCCAGGGGTGTGTACGCATGGATCTGGCTGGGCCCCTATGGGCCGAGAGAACAGCGTCCACCTGCGGCCCGTAGCGGAATTTGAAATCCGCGGGCAGTCTGTCCGCTGTCAGAAGCGGGATCTCGGGTAGGTGGCTAATCTCTTCCTGGCGCTCAGCATCGCGCTCTACATCTCCTCGCTGGCCCTGTCGCCTTTCGGCGGGTGGCCGGGGTGGGCGGACCTGGCGTTCGGTTGGCTGGGCATCGGCAGCGTGCTTTCGAGCCTGTGCTGGTTCGCCAATCCCATCCTCTGGCTCACGTGGAGCGCCATCGGGTCGGGCGCGCGCCGGGAGGTTTCCGCGCCGCTCTCGATCGCCGCGCTGGCATGCGCCGGAAGCTTCCTGTTCATGCGGACCGCCCTCGCGGGCGAGGGGCCGCCCGCACCCATCGGTCCCCTGAGGATCGGCTATTGGCTTTGGCTGGCCAGCATCGCCGTCGCTGGCGCGGGCGCGTTCCTCATCTCGCCGCCGTCACGATCGGCTCAGGGCGCGGCCCCTTAGGCCGCCCAGGCCGCGGCGAAGCGGCGCAGCAGGGTGCGGGCGGCGGAGTCGGCCTGGCCGGCCTCGGCGGGGGCGAGCCTGAGGAAGAGGCAGCCCTGGCGATGGCGGCCGCGGGCGGGCAGGCCCTGGCCGGCCAGGCGCACCAGCTTGCGTTCGCCGGCCTTCTTGGTCAGCCAGACGATGCGCCGGCCGAGCGGGGTCTCGACGGCCAGGCGGCCGCCCTCGGCCAGCAGGCGCGGCTCGACGGCGGCGGTGATCCAGAGGTCGTCGCCGCGCACCATCAGCTCCGGGCGGCCGCTGAGGCTGACGGTGAGGGTCTCAGCCCCGGCCCGCACCGCGTCGCCGGCGCGCAGGCCCGGCGGCAGGGTCAGGCGCACCAGGCGGCCGTCAGCCAGCCGGTGCTCGGCGGCCCCGCCGCGCAGGGCGGTCAGCGGATCGATGGCGAGGACCGCCGGCTGGGCCGGGCGCGGGACGGGCGGCTGGACGATCAGCCGCTCGGCGGGGACGGGCTGCGCGGCCTGCAGGCGATGGTAGGCGGCGACCACCTGGCGGAAGCGCTCGTCGGCGCCGCCCTCCCGGTCGGGGTGCGCGCGCTTGGCCGCCTCGCGGAAGGCGGTCCGCAAGGCGTGGGCGTCGTAGAAGGGGCCGACGCCGAGGATCTCGCGCGCGGCCCTGAGCGTCATCGGAAGGTCGGGAGCCATCTGCGGCCAGCATCCGCTCAACATGGTCAATGGCGGGTTAAGCCGTGCGGCGCGGGAGGCCGCGCGCTATATCGGCGGCGATGAACGACAAGACCCCGATCCCGGCCTCGCCCAGCGAGGACGACTACGTCCGCCAGGTGGCCGCGGCGGAGCCTTTGCCGCAGCTCAGCGAGGACGATCCGCTGGCGCTGTTCAACGCCTGGTTGGCCGAGGCGGTGGCCAAGGAGCCGAACGACGCCAACGCCATGTCGCTGGCCACCGTCGACGCCAACGGCCTGCCGGACGTGCGCATGGTGCTGTTGAAGGAGGCCGACGCCCGCGGCTTCGTCTTCTATTCGCACCTGGAGAGCGCCAAGGGCCGTGAGCTGGCGGCCAATCCGCAGGCGGCGCTGCTGTTCCACTGGAAGTCGCTGCGCCGGCAGGTGCGGGTGCGCGGCGCGGTGACGCCGGTGACGCCGGAAGAGGCCGACGCCTATTGGGCGACGCGGGCCAGGGCCTCGCAACTGGGCGCGTGGGCCTCCGCGCAGTCGCGGCCGCTGCCGGACCGCCTGGCCTTCGAGAAGAAGATCGCCGAGTACGGGCTGAAGTTCGGCCTGGGCGCCGTGCCGCGGCCGCCGCACTGGTCCGGCTGGCGGGTCGCGCCGCAGGCCATCGAGTTCTGGCGCGACCGGCCGTTCCGCCTGCATGAGCGGCTGGCGTTCGTGCGCAGCGGCGAGGGCTGGACAACAAGCAGGCTGTTTCCTTGACGCCCCAGCCTTCGGGTCTTGCGCCTACGGCGGAGGAAGCCGAGGTCGCGGCCTGGCTGACGGCGCAGTCGCAGCCGCCCATCGAGACCGCCTGTGCGCGGGTGTTCCTGGCCGGCGACGCAGCCTGGAAGGTCAAGCGCAACGCCGACCTGGGCTATGTGGACTTCACCACGCTGGAGCGCCGCAAGTGGGCGCTGGACCGCGAGCTGGAATTCAACCGCGCCACGGCGGGCGACATCTACCGCCGGGTGCGGGCGATCACCCGCGAGGCGGGCGGCGGCCTGGCCTGGGACGGCTCCGGCGCCGTGGTGGACTATGCGCTGGAGATGCGCCGCTTCGACGAGGGCGCGGTGCTGGCGGCCAACCCGGACGCGGTGGACGGCGCGCTCGCCGAGCGGCTGGGGCGGATGATCGCCGACGTCCACGCCGAGGCGCCGCTGAGGCCCGGCGGCGGCTGGCGGGCGCTCGACTGGACGATCCAGTCCAACGCCGCGCGGCTGCGCGAGCTGGCGGGCCAGATAGACGCCGGGCGCGTCGAGACCCTGGTGGCGGCGACGCAGGCCGAGTTCGAGCGCCAGCGGCCGCTGCTCGAGGCCCGGACGGCGGAGGGCTTCGCGCGGCGCTGCCACGGCGACCTGCACCTGGGCAACATCCTGCTGGAAGACGGGACGCCGGTGCTGTTCGACGCCCTGGAGTTCAGCGACCTCCTGAGCGACCTGGACGTGCTCTTCGACCTGGCGTTCCTGTTGATGGACCTCGACTTCCGGGGCCGGCGCGATGCGGGGGCGCGGGTGCTGTCGGCCTATCTGGACGAGGCGGCGCGGTGTTTCCCGCCGTCGCTCTGGGACGGCGTGGCGGCCCTGCCGCTGATGCTGTCGGTGCGGGCGAGTGTGCGGGCGCATGTGGAAGCCCATGCCGGCGACCTGGTCCAGGCGGCGGCCTATGTCGAAGCGGCCATCGCCCATCTGTCGCCGTCGCCGGCCGTCCTGGCCGCGGTGGGTGGGTTTTCCGGCACGGGCAAGTCGACCTTTGCGCGCGCGGTGGCGCCCGGCCTGGGGCGCTCGCCCGGCGCGGTGGTGCTCAGGACCGACGAGGCGAGGAAGCGGCTGGCCGGCGCCGGGCCGGTCGATCACCTGCCGCGCGAGGTCTACACGCCGCAGTTCTATGCGCGGGTCTACGACATGGTGTTCGAGACCGCGCGGGCCCTGCTGAAGGCCGGCCAGTCGGTGGTGCTGGACGCCACCTTCACCGAGGCGCCGATGCGCACCCGGGCCGAGGCGCTGGCGGCGGAGACGGGCGTGGCGTTCCGCGGCGCCTGGCTGGAAGCGCCGCTGGCGGTGCTGGAGGCCCGCGTCGGCGGCCGGGTCGGCGACGCTTCCGACGCCACGCTGGAGGTGCTGCACGGCCAGGTCGCCGAGCACGGCGGCGAACGCGTCGACTGGCGCAAGGTCGACGCGACGCAGCCTACCGGCGATGCGGCGCGGGCGTGGTTGGAGCTGTTTGGGCCGGCTTCCTGAGTTCCTCCTCCCCTTGTGGGAGGAGGTGGCCCGCGGAGCGGGTCGGAGGTGGGGTTTCTCAGACTTTTCGGCTTCACCCGAAGCTCAGTTTTGCGCGGAAGGGAGGACGCGACCCACCTCCGTCAGCCTTCGGCTGCCACCTCCTCCCACAAGGGGAGGAGGACCGCCAGATGATGCCCTCGCTCAACTTCCCGCGCTGCGGTAGCGGTTGGGGGGGATGCCGAGGAGGCGCTTGAACATGGTCGAGAAGGCCGCCGGGCTGTCGTAGCCGAGGTCGAGGGCGATGGTGGTCACCGGCTCGCCGGCGGCCAGGCGGGGCAGGGCGGCGAGCAGGCAGGCCTGGCGGCGCCAGGCGCCGAAGCTCATGCCCGTCTCGCGGCGGAGGGCGCGGGTGAAGGCGCGCCGGCCCATGCCGAGCTCTTCGCACCAGCCCTCGATGGTGTCGTGCGGCGTCGGCGTCTCCAGGAAGGCGTGGCAGCGGCGCGCCAGCGTCGGCGAGGCCGGGAAGGGCACCGAGAGCGGGGCCACTGGGGCGCGCGCGACCTCGGCGATCAGCAGGTCCATGACCAGGCCGTCGCGGCCCGCGATGTCGTACTCCGGGACGATGGCGTCGGCGGCCAGCAGCAGGTTGCGCAGCAGGGGCGAGACCTCGATCACCCGGCAGGTCTCGCCCAGCAGCCCCGCGACGCTGTCGTCCATCAGCAGGCTGCGGGTGCTGACCGCGCCCACCATCCGCACGGCGTGCGGGATGCCGGCCGGGGTCCAGACGGCCCGTTCGGCCGGGGCGATCCAGGCGCCCTGCGGCGTCGAGACCACGACCACCCCGTCGGCGGCGTAGAGCAACTGGCCGCGCCGGTGGGTGTGCCAGTCGAGCTCGAAGGACGGCGGATAGTCGTTGCCCACCGCCACCACCGGGCGCGGCACGTCGGCGAAATCGTCGGGGTTGATCCTGGGGCGGTTCATCACGGTTTCAGCGCCTGGCCCACTCGCGAAACTGAAAGGCCCGCTCTGGAATGCGGGACGGCCTGCACCGTCCTATCGCCAGCCTCCCCAAAGGGAAAGCCGCGTCATGAGCCAAGCCGCCACCTCCTCGCCTCCCGCCGCCGCGCCCGCGCCCGACGCCGGCGGCACGGTGTTCGCGGTGATCCTGGCGATCAGCTTCTGCCACCTCCTGAACGACATGATGCAGTCGCTGCTGCCGGCGATCTATCCGAGCCTGAAGGCCAGCTTGCGCCTGAGCTTCGGCCAGATCGGCCTGATCACGCTGGCCTACCAGATCACCGCCTCGATCCTGCAGCCGCTGGTGGGGCTCTACGCCGACAAGCGGCCGACGCCGCTGGCCCTGCCGGGCGGGACCCTGTTCTCGCTGGCGGGGTTGGTGGTGCTGTCGGTGGCGCACAGCTATGGCCTCCTGCTGGTGGGCGCGAGCCTGCTGGGCGTCGGCTCCTCGGTCTTCCATCCGGAATCCTCGCGGGTGGCGCGGATGGCGGCGGGCGGGCGGCACGGCCTGGCGCAGTCCCTGTTCCAGGTGGGCGGCAACGCCGGCTCGGCGCTCGGACCGCTGGCGGCGGCGGTGTTCGTGGTGCGCTACGGCCAGACCAGCCTGGCCTTCTTCGCCCTCCTGGCCCTGCTCTCCTGCGCGATCCTGTGGAACGTCGGGACCTGGTACCGCCATCACGGCCTGGCGCGGCTCACCGCCGGGGCGGGCAAGCGCACGGCGGCGGCCCTGCCGCCGGGCCGGGCGCGCTGGGCGCTGGCCATCCTCCTGGCGCTGATCTTCTCGAAGTACGTCTACCTGGCCAGCCTCACGAGCTACTTCACCTTCTATCTGATCCACAAGTTCGGGGTGTCGGTGCAGGCCGCGCAGGTGCGCCTGTTCGTCTTCCTGGCCGCCGTGGCGGTCGGGACGGTGGCGGGCGGGCCGGTGGGCGACCGCTTCGGGCGCAAGTCCGTGATCTGGGCCTCGATCCTGGGCGTGCTGCCGCTGACCCTGCTCCTGCCGCACGCCAGCCTGTTCTGGACCGGCCCCCTGACCGTGGCCATCGGCCTGCTCTTGGCCTCGGCCTTCCCGGCCATCGTGGTGTTCGCCCAGGAGCTGGCGCCCGGCAAGGTGGGGATGATCTCGGGCCTGTTCTTCGGCTTCTCCTTCGGCATGGGCGGGCTGGGCGCGGCGGTGCTGGGCCGGGTGGCCGACGTGGCGGGGATCGACACGGTCTATCGGCTCTGCGCTTTCTTGCCGGCCATCGGCCTCCTGGCCGCCTTCCTGCCCGATCTGCGGCGCGGCGCCCTCGCAAAGGTCACCGAGGCCTGAACCCTCCGCCCAAGGCCGTCCCGGTCAGCGCGCCGCGTTGCGTCTGAACGGCGATAACAATAGCCTGTAGCGGAAGACCGGCTGGGGCTGGCGTGGAGGAAAAAACTAAGATGCACGGGCTGATGCAGGACTGGCCGCTGACGGTCGACAAGATCCTCGACCACGCCAAGGCCTGGCACGGCGACCGCGAGATCGTCAGCCGCTCGGTGGAAGGGCCCATCGTGCGCACCACCTACGCCGAGGTCCACACCCGGGCGAAGAAGCTCTCCAACGCGCTGAAGGCCTTGGGCGTGAAGCCGGGCGACCGGGTCGCGACACTCGCCTGGAACACCGCGCGCCACGTCGAGGCCTGGTACGGCATCATGGGCATGGGCGCGGTCTGCCACACGCTGAACCCGCGGCTGTTCGCCGAGCAGCTCTGCTACATCATCAACCACGCCGAGGATCAGGTCATCATCACCGACCTGACCTTCCTGGCGGTGCTACAGGAGCACCGCGCCAAGATGACGACGGTGAAGCACATCGTGGTGCTGACCGACGAGGCGCACATGCAGCCCGAGATCATGCCGGGCGCGCTCTGCTACGAGACCCTGCTGGCGGGGCAGTCGGCCGACTGCGTCTGGGGCGACTTCGACGAGCAGACGGCTGCGGGGCTCTGCTACACCTCCGGCACGACGGGCAACCCGAAGGGCGTGCTCTATTCGCACCGTTCCAACTTCCTCCACACGCTCGTGACCATGGGCAAGGACGTGATGGGCATCTCGGCCACGGACACCGTGCTGCCGGTGGTGCCGATGTTCCACGCCAACGCCTGGGGCCTGGCCTTTTCCTGCTCGGCGGTGGGCGCGAAGCTGGTGATGCCCGGCCAGAAGCTGGACGGCCAGTCGGTCTATGAGCTGCTGGAAAGCGAGGCGGTGACCTTCTCCGCCGCCGTGCCGACGGTCTGGCAGATGCTGCTGGCCCATATGCGCCAAAACAAGCTGGGCCTAACCAGCCTGAAGCGGGTGGTGATCGGCGGCTCGGCGGTGCCCGAGGCCCTGGTCCGCGCCTTCCGCGACGACTACGGCGTTTCCGTCACCCACGCCTGGGGCATGACCGAGACCTCGCCGCTGGGCACCTTGGCGACGCCCTCGGGCAAGACCATGCACCTCGACCCGGAGGAACAGCTGCGCTTCACCCTGAAGCAGGGCCGTCCGCCGATCGGCATCGAGCTGAAGCTGGTGGATGACGCCGGAAACCGCCTGCCGCACGACGGCGACACCTTCGGCCGGCTGCTGGTGCGCGGACCCTTCGTGGTCGGGGAGTACTTCCGGGGCGACGGCGGGGCGATCCTCGACGACGAGGGCTTCTTCGACACCGGCGACGTGGCCACCATCGACGAGCACGGCTTCATGCAGATCACCGACCGGGCCAAGGACGTGATCAAGTCCGGCGGCGAGTGGATCTCCTCCATCGAGATCGAGAACCTGGCGGTGGGCCACCCGAAGGCGGCGCTCTGCGCGGTGATCGGCGCAGCACACCCGAAGTGGGACGAGCGGCCTGTGCTGCTGGTCAAGCTGGAGCCGGGCCAGGAGGCGGCCAAGGAGGAATTCCTGGTCTACCTGGAAGGCAAGATCGCCAAGTGGTGGATGCCGGACGACGTGGTCTTCGTCGACGACATCCCGCTGGGCGCCACCGGCAAGATCGACAAGAAGCTGATCCGTGAGCGGATGAAGGGCTACGTCCTGCCGACGGCCACGCCGGTCACCGCCTGAGCCGCATGGTCGACCTCAAGCCGGCGGCCGCCGACGACCTCGCCGAGGTCGTGGCGCTCACCAACTGGGCCTATCGCGGGACCGGGCCGCAATCGAGCTGGACCACCGAGAGCTATCTCGATGGCGAACGCACGACGGCGGAGGCCCTGGCCGCCGACCTGGCCGGCAATCCGCGGGCGCAGGTCCTGCTCTGGCGCGACGCGGCCGGCGAGTTGCAGGGGCACTTCTGGCTGGAGCCCGCGGGCGAGGACGCCGGCTACATCGGCCTGCTCTCCGTGCGTCCCGACCGGCAGGACCAGAAGCTGGGCCGCACCCTGCTGGCCGCCGCCGAGGACCTGGCCCGCGCGCGCGGCTACCGGCGGATGCGGATGACGGTGATCAATGTGCGCGACACCCTGATCGCCTGGTACGCCCGGCGCGGCTACGAGGCGACCGGCGAGACCGAGCCGTTCCCCTACGGCGATGACCGCTTCGGCAAGCCGCTGCGCGACGACCTCTGCTTCGTGGTGCTGGAGAAGGCGCTCTAGGGCGCGAGGCGGTAGCTGGTGTCGATCCCGGGCGGACCGCCGGCCTCGATCTCGCCCGCGCGCTCCAGGTGGATGATCGCGGCCAGCATGGAGCGGGCGGCGGCGGGCCACAGGCGGCTGTCGACGTCGGCGTAGAGCTTCGGGACCAGGTCGTTGATCGTCGCCGGGCCGGCGGCGAGGGCGGTGGTGATCTGGTCCATCCGCTCCTGGCGGTGCGCGACATAGGCGTCGATGAACGGCGCGACCTCGCGGATCGGCGGGCCGTGGGTGGGCCAGAGCGTGGCGAAGCCGCGGGCGCGGACCTTGGCCAGGCTCTGCAGATAGTCGGTCATGTCGCCGTCGGGCGGGGTGATGACCGTGGTCGACCAGCCCATGATGTGGTCGCCGGAGAACAGGGCGTTCTCCTCCGCCAGCGCATAGCAGAGGTGGTTGGAGGTGTGGCCGGGCGTGGGGATCGCCTCCAGCGTCCAGCCGGGACCCTCGATGGTCCCGCCGGCGCAGAGGCTGACGTCGGGGCGGAAGTCGTGGTCGTGGCCGGCCTCCATTCGCGGCGCGCCGGCCTCCTCGGCGTGGTGGTGGGCGACCGCGCAGCCGTAGACGGTCGCGCCGGTGGCGGCCTTCAGCGCGGCGGCCAGCGGCGAGTGGTCGGAATGGTGGTGGGTGATCGGGATGGCGATGACCCGCTCGCCCTCCACCGCCTTGAGGATGGCGGCCAGGTGGGTGGGGTCGTCAGGGCCGGGGTCGATCACCGCGACCTCGCCGTGGCCCACGATGTAGGTGCCGGTGCCTTTGAAGGTGAAGGGCCCGGGGTTGTTGGCGACCACCCGGCGGATCAGCGGCGAGACCGGGTCGCAGGCCCCGTACTGGAAGTCGATCTCCCGGACGTAGGGGATCATCCGCTGGGCTCAGCCGCCGAGGACGCCGGAGAGGTCGTAGCCGGCCTCGCGGCCCAGGCTGACCAGCTCGCCGCGGCTGCGGGCGCCCGATTGGGCCTGGCCGATGGACCAGGTGGTGATCGAGCGCGTGCCGGAGCGGCAGAAGGCCAGCACCGGGCCATCGGCCTGCTCGACCGCCGCGCGCACCGCCTCGACCTCCGCCGGCCCCGGCGCGCCGCGCACGGGGATGTGGACATAGGCCAGGCCGGCGGCCTTGGCGGCCGCCTCGATCGCCGCGCCCGGCGGCTGCGCCGGGTCCTCGCCGTCGGGGCGGTTGTTGATGATGGTGGTGAAACCCTGCGCCTTGGCCTCGGCCACGTCCGCCACGCCGATCTGCGGGGCGACGGAGAGGTCGTCGGTGACGCGTCGGAAGTCCGTCATCTGCTTTGGTCTCCTGGAGGTCCGCCGCTACTGCTCGCGGCGGACCTTGACGTCGCGCTGGTTGCCGACGCTCATCGCATAGCTGCCGAGCGCGGCCTTGCTGATCTTCACCTTCTGGCCGGGCTTGGGATCGATGGGGATCTCGGTGGAGTCGATCTGCACCCAGGTGCCGCCGTCCTGCACCTTCACCTCCCATTTGCCGGTGGGCAGCTTGCGGGCCGAGGCGACGACGCCCTCGGTGGTGGCGATGTCTTCCTCGGGCTTGGCGCCGCGTTCGAAGATGGCGATCGAGGGCAGGCTGAAGCCGAAGGCCTGGCGGCGGACCTGCTTGGCCTGCTCGCGGTCGACGACGACCACGTCGCCCTTGGCCTCGGCCTCGTCGAAGATGGCGGCGGCCTTGTCGAAGCAGGCCAGGCGCTCGGCGTTGTCGGTGAGCTTGCGGCAGTCCATCAGCGCCTGCAGCTGCTGGGCGCGGGCCTGGGCGCCCTTGTCGGCGGCGCTGGCCAGCGGGGGCCCGGCGACCGCAGCGATCAGGACGACGGCGGCGGCGAGACGGGCCTTGGCCCCAAAAGCTGTCATCGATCGATCCCCAACTGGTTTGCCCCATTAAGCCCGCGGGCGGGACCGGCGCAATCGCTTGCGTGCCCAAGACTTGCGGCCTCTCGACGAAGCCGGACGGCGCGGCTACCGAAGGCCATGCTCCTGCGCCTGTCCCGCTTTGCGCACATGATCCCGATCGCCGAGGGGCGGGTGCTGATCGTCGACGCGATCAGCCATGTGCGCCTGGCGGTGGACGCCGACCTGGCCGCCCTGATCGCCGGCTTCGCCACGCCGCAGGACATCACCGGCGCGCATCCGGCGGCCCGGGCGATCGCGGCCCTGGCCGACCGCGGCGTGCTGACCCGCCTGACCCCGGAGGAGGAGCTGGCGGAGGTCTCCGCGGTGCTGGCGCCCTACCACGGCCGCGACCCCGACGCCCTGCTGCAGAAGTTCCGGCGCGAGGCCAAGGAGGGCGCGGAGCCCTATTGGGCGGCGGCCCGGGCGCTGGGCGTCGCCGACCTGGACGACCAGCGGCCACGCGTGGACCTTGTCCTGCTGGGCGACTGCGACGTGCATATGGAGGCCGACTTCCTGCGCCGGGAGGCGGCGTCGCGCGGCCTGGACCTGCGAGTGGCGGCGACCTTCCCGGACGACGTCCGCTTCGCCGGCGAGCATCGCCATGACGCGGTGCTGGTGGGCGCCCTGCGCGGCCGCCACGCGCTGACGGACGCCCCACGGGATGGCGTGGCCCCGCACGCCGCTCTGATCGCCGAGGCGCGGACGGTCATCGAGGGCCTGCGCCGCCACACCTCGGCGCCGATCCTGATCGACGGCCTGCCGGAGCCCTCGGTGCAGCCGATGGGCTTCGCCGACAAGGGGCCGCTCAGCCACCGCGGGCGGTTCCGCGCCGCCAACCTGGCGCTGGCGGAGCTGGCGCAGGGCTATCCCGACGTCTACCTGGTGGACATCGCCGCGGCGCTGGGCGCGGTGGGCGCGGAGCGGCTGCTGGACGACGGGCTGAACAGCTTCACCCACATGGGCTCGCCGGGCTGGCTCTTACAGCGGGCGCCGGAGGAGCTGGCGCCGGTGCACGGGATCTTCCCGGACCTGGCGCCGCTGGCGGCGTCGGTGGACGGCGACCCCTATGTGCGCGAGGCGGTGACCGCGCGGGCCCACCTCGACGCGCTCATGGTCGTGCTGGGGTTGGACGCCAAGAAGTGCGTCATCGTCGACCTGGATGGGGTCTTGTGGCCCGGTGTCCTGGCCGAGACGGGCGGGCCGTTCGCCTGGACGCCGGAGGACAATCCGCACTCCTACGTCGGCCTCTATTTCGGCCTGCACGAGGCGCTTCTGGCCCTGAAGCGGCGCGGCATCCTGCTGGCCTGCGTCAGCAAGAACGACGAGGCCACGGTGCGCGAACTCTGGACCTATCCCGCCCACTATCCGCGCCAGATGCTGCTGACCCCCGACGACTTCGTCACCTGGCGGGTCAACTGGGCGGACAAGGTCGAGAACATCCGGTCGATCGCCGAGGAGATGGGCCTGGCGCTGGAGAGCTTCCTGTTCATCGACGACAATCCGGTGGAGCGCGACCGGATGCGCCAGCGGCTGCCTGAGGTCGAGGTCTGGGGCGAGGACCCCTTCGGCCTACGCCGGCGGCTGCTGAACGATCCCCGGCTGCAGCAGCCCAGCCTGACGGCGGAGGCGGCGGGGCGCACCGAACTCGCCAAGGCCCAGCTCAGCCGCCAGGCGGCGCGGGCCGAGGCGCCGAGCGAGGAAGACTTCCTGGCCTCCCTGGACGTGAAGAGCCGCTTCGAGCGGTTGGCGCCCGGCGGCGCGGCGGCCGATCGGATCGTGGAGCTGTTCCAGCGCACCACCCAGTTCAACGCCACGGGCCTGAAGCCTTCGCGCGCCGAGCTCGACGCCCTGCTGGCCGCGCCGGACGCTTCAGTCTACGCCGCCCACGTCGCCGACCGCTTCGCCGACCACGGCCTGGTGGGCGCGATCGTGGTTCGCCGCGGCGAGATCGTGGGCCTGGCGCTGAGCTGCCGGGTGCTGGGCCTGGGTGTGGAGCATGCCTTCCTGCGGCATGTGCTGGCCGAGCAGGGGCCGCTGACGGGGCGCATCCTGGCGACCGCGCGCAACGCCTCGGTGCGCAACGTCTATAGCGACAACGGCTTCACCCTCGGCGACGACGGCGTCTGGCGGCGGGGCTAGCCCGCGTCGCCCCATTGGCGGTGCAGGGACGAAGCGATGTAGTTCAGCCGGGTTCGGCCCTCCCAGCTCAGCCGGTCGTGCTCCAGGGCCATGACCTCGTTCAGTTCGAAGAGCAGCTCGCGGCTGACCCGGTCGACGATCTCGCTCTCGACAAAGGTGATGCCGCAGAGCCGCTCGCCGCGGGTGACGGGCTTCACCTCATGGATGGTGGTCGAGGGATAGATCACCGCCCCGCCGGGCGGCAGCTTGAAAGCCACCTCGCGGCTGCCGAGGCGCACGCAGAGCTCCCCGCCGTCGTAGGCGTCCGGGTCGTTGAGGAAGACGGTGCAGCTCAGGTCGGAGCGCAGCGGCCTGGGCTCGAAGGGCAGGAAGGCGCTGTCGGCGTGGGCGCCGTAGTGCATGCCCGGCAGGTACTTGGTCAGCACCGGCGGGGCGATCCGCTTGGGGAAGGCGTAGGCGACGAAGGCCTCGCTGCGCCCCAGCGCCCGGCCGAGGATCTCCGAGGACTTGCGCTGATTGGGGTCCTGCAGGTCGGCGTGCAGATTGTTCTTCACGGTGGAATTGGGATTGGTCACCCGGCCGTCCACGAAGTTGAGCACCCGGCCGAAGTCGCGGAGCTGTTCGATTTCCGCGTGGGTCAGGAGGTCGGGAATCTCGTGGAACATAGCTGACGCGCTTAACCCATTGTCCGCGGCAAGGGTAGAGCGGTTTGCTGTCCCGAGGGGCGAGCTGGACGGCCCGAGGGCGCCGTTGGGTCAGCCTGCCGGGTGAGCGCTGTCGGGGCGCCGCCCAAGGTAGGGGCAAAACATGCCCCGTGCGGCAGGTTCCCGCCCAATCTGTGACCAGAATGCGACACGTAAGGTTCCACAGCGTAACCGCAAGCTAATGGTCGTTGACCACCGGTTGGATACGTCCGTAACTCCGTCGTAACCGGACTCGACTGGGCTTCCGGGACAGCTTTGTTTGGGGGTAGGCCGGCCCTTCTGGGGGCGGTCGCTGGAGGGGATAAACCTTGAAAATTCACACCATGCGGGAGCGCCTGTTGGCCTCCTCGATGATCTGCGGCGCGGCCTTCCTGGGCTTGTCCGCGACGCAGGTCTACGCGGCCGCGGCCGACACGACCAGCGCCGACGTCGCCGAGGTCGTGGTGACCGGGACGCGCATCCCGTCGCCGAACCTGACCTCGATCGCGCCGGTGACCACGGTCGGCAGCGCCGACATCAAGGCCCAGGGCGTGACCCGGATCGAGGACATCACCAACAGCCTGCCGCAGGTGTTCGCCGGCCAGGGCTCCTCGATCACCAACGGTTCGAACGGCACGGCCACAGTCAACCTGCGCGACCTCGGCACCTCGCGCACCCTGGTGCTGATCGACAACCGTCGCGTCATGCCGGGCGATAAGAGCAACCCCGCCGTCGACCTGAACTTCATCCCCGCCGCCCTGGTGGAGCGGGTGGACGTGCTGACCGGCGGCGCCTCGGCGACCTACGGCGCCGACGCCGTGGCCGGCGTGGTCAACTTCGTGATGCTGCACAACTTCGAAGGCGTGCGCATCGACGCGGAATACAACGGCTACCAGCACGACAACGGCAATTCGGTCGGCCAAGCGGCCCTGACCGCCGGCGCCAAGACCGCGATCATCCCCTCGCAGTTCGCGATCCCGGGCAATGTGTTCGACGGCGAAGGTTCGCAAGTCAGCCTGGTGCTGGGTTCGAACGCCCCGGACGGCAAGGGCAACATCACCGCCTACGCCACCTATCGCCAGAACAACCCGATCCTGGAATCGGAACGCGACTTCTCGGCCTGTACGCTGGCCTCCACCGTCGCGGGCGGCTTCGCCTGTTCGGGGTCCGGCACGGCCTTCCCGGCCCGCGTCGGCAACTTCCTGGTCGACCCGACCACCTTCAACACCTTCCGCCCGCGCGTCGCGACGGACGTGTTCAACTTCGGCCCCGCCAACTTCTTCCTGCGTCCGGACGAACGCTACAACCTGGGCGCCTTCGCCCACTATGAGATCGCGCCCTGGGCCGACGTCTACATGGACACCATGTTCATGGACGACCGCTCGACCGCCCAGATCGCCTCGGGCGGCATCTTCGCCGGCACCTTCAACATCAACTGCGCCAACCCGCTGCTGAGCACCCAGGAAGCGGCCCTGCTGAACGCCACGGCGGCCACGGGCGGCGGCACCTGCGCCACCAACCCGGGCGGCACCTTCTCCGGCATCGTCGCCCGCCGCCTGCTGCCCAACGAGCAGACCGGCCGTCTCTCCGACTTCCGGCACACCGACTACCGGATCGTGGTCGGCATGAAGGGCGATCTCGGCAAGAACTGGAATTACGACGGCTACATGCAGTACGGCGCCGTCGAGGTGAACAACCAGCAGTCGGGCAACTTCGACACCACCCGCATCAACCAGGCCCTAAACGTCGTCAACACGCCGTCGGGCCCGGCCTGCGCGGCGGGCGCCGACCCGGGCTGCGTGCCGCTGAACATCTTCACCAGCCAGTTCATCTCGCCTGCGGCGATCAAGTTCCTGTCGATCAACAGCTTCAACAGCGGCAACACCAACGAGCGCGTGGTCAGCCTGGCCTTCACCGGCAAGCTGGCCGACTACGGGATCAAGAGCCCCTACGCCTCTGACGGCGTGGGCGTCGCGTTCGGCGCCGAATACCGCCGCGAGCACCTGGACTCCATCGCCGACTTCCTGTCGAACAACGGCCTGGTGAACGGCAACGGCGGCGCGAGCCCGCCGGTCAACGGCGGCTTCGACGTCTACGAACTGTTCGGCGAGGCCCGCGTGCCGCTGATCAGCGACAAGCCCTTCGCCAAGGACGTCACGCTGGAGCTCGGATACCGCTTCTCCGACTACTCCTCGGTCGGCGACACCAACACCTACAAGGTGTCGGGCGAGTGGGAAGTGGTCGACGGCCTGCGCTTCCGCGCGGGCTACAACCGCGCCGTCCGCGCGCCGAACGTCATCGAACTGTTCGCGCCGCAGAACGTGGTGCTCGATGGTAACCAAGACCCCTGCGCCGGCCTGACCGCCGCCAACCCGCTGGTCGCCAAGTGCGCCTCGGTCTTCCACCTGACCACGGCGCAGGTCCTGGCCATCGAGCCCAACCCGGCCAACCAGTACAACGGCGAGACGGGCGGCAACCCGAACCTGAAGCCGGAAATCAGCGACACCTACACCGCCGGTGTGGTGTTGCGTCCGACCTGGGCTCCGGGCCTGAACGTCTCGGTCGACTACTTCAACATCAAGGTCGACCAGTTCATCGGCGGCTTCGGCGCCAACCTGATCCTCAACCAGTGCGTCAACACCGCCAACCCGACCTTCTGCAACCTGGTGCACCGCGACGCCAACGGCTCGCTGTTCCTGAGCAACCAGGGCTTCGTGACGGACACCACGCTCAACACCGGCTCGCTGAAGACCACCGGCGTCGACTTCAGCGTCGACTACCGCACCGATCTGTCGACGCTGGGGCTGGGCGACAACGGCTCGGTCTCGGCCAGCCTGGTCGGCACCTGGCTGGACAGCCTGATCACCCAGCCCCTGCCGGGTGGCGCGAGCTACGACTGTAAGGGCCTCTACGGCCTGACCTGCGGCGTCCCGGCTCCGGAATGGCGCCACAAGGCGCGCATCACCTGGAACACGCCGTACTCCTACGGCGACTGGTTCAAGAGCCTGAGCTTCTCGGCCCAGTGGCGCTACTTCGCCAAGGTCACGCTGGACGCCTACGACTCCAACCCGCAGTTGCTGAACGTCGGCGACCAGCTGCCCAACGAACGCAGCCTCGCGGCTCAGAACTACCTGGACCTGACGATGAACTTCACGGTCCACAACAACCTGAACTTCCGGGTGGGCGTGAACAACGTGCTGGACTCTGACCCGCCGCTGACCGGGACCAACTGCCCGGGCACCTTCTGTAACGGGAACACCTTCCCGCAGGTCTATGACGCGCTCGGCCGCTACATGTTCGTGGGCGTGAGCGCCGACTTCTAAGACGAAGTCCGGAGTTCCAAGGATGAGGGCGGCGGAGCGATCCGCCGCCCTTTTCCGTGGCCGCGCCCCTTCCGCTTTCCTGCGGCGCCCGCCCCCGCTAGGGTCGCGCCTGGCCGGTCATCCGGGCTGCGGCGAGCAGGATATCAAGGCGGATGGAATTCAAGTCGGGCCCGATCAAGTTCCAGGTGGGCGCCAGGCCACGCGACGCGGCGGCCGACCGCGCGCAGCTGCAGGCCATCCAGGCCAAGCTCACCGCCGACGACCTGGAAGGGGCCGTGGCCCTGGCCGAGACGGCGCTGGCCGGCGGCCTCGAACACCCGATGACCTTCAACCTGGCGGCCGGCAAGCTGGAGGCCGAGGACCGCTACGAAGAGGCCGTGGCCCTGCTGCAGCGCGGCCACCGCGCCTGGCCGCAGGACCTGGGCCTGCGCCAGGCCCTGGCGCTCAGCCTGGTGCGGCTGCAGCGCTTCGAGCTGGCCATGCCGCACTTCGACGCCCTGATCGCCGCCCAGCCGGACTTCGCCCCGGCCCACGCCGCCCGTGGCGCGGTGCTGGAGGCGTTGAACTACCACGAGGCGGCCGAGGCGGCCTTTCGCCGCGCCCACGAGCTGCAGCCGCAGAACCTGCTGGCCATCTCCGGCTTGGCCTCGGCGGCGATCCGCGGCGGCCGCTATGACGAGGCGCGCGACTACGCCGGCCAGGTGCTGGCGGCCGAGCCGGGCTATCCGGAGGCAACGATCGTGCTGGCCCGCGCCGACCTGGCGGAGGGCCTCTATGACGCCGGCGAAGCGCGGCTCGCCGCCCTGATCGCCGATCCGCGGACCGCCGAGACCCAGCGCGACTTCGCGCGCAACCTGCTGGGCGACTTCGCCCAGGAACGCGCCCGCAAGTTCGACGCCTGATCCGCCCGGCGGCGGCTTTGTCCGCCGGCGGACATTCGTCGCGCCTTTCACCCCCTTCGTCGCGGACCCTTCCGCTGGACCGCGCGGGCGGGCAAGCTGCCGGGAGGAGGACATTTCTTTGTCCCGGGGAGAATGGGCGATGTCAGGGGAAGGCTGGTCCCGCCGCGGACTGGCGGCCGCGCTCACGCCCGTCTTGCTGAGCGCCTGCGTCACCGCGCCCGCCCGGCGGCTGATCTCCATCAATCTCACCGACACCGGCCCCGTGGAGCCGCCGGCGACGCCGCCGGACACCGGCGCCCAGCTGGAGACCGCCTTCGACCAGGCGCGGCGGATGACGGTGCCGGTCTATGTCGACGGCAAGGGCCCGTTCGCCTTCGTGGTCGACACCGGCGCCAACCGCACGGTGATCTCCATCGAGGCCGCGGCCGCCTGTGGCCTGCCCCCGGCCGGCCAGGTGGTGGTGCACGGCATCGCCGGCGCCGAGCCGGCGGACCAGGCCAAGGTGGGACGGCTGAACGTGGGGTCGGTGATCTCGCGCAATCTGGAGCTGCCGGTGCTGTCGCGCGGACGGCTGGGGGCCGACGGCCTGCTGGGCGTCGACATCATGCGCGGCCGGCGGATGTCGCTGGAGTTCGACCTCAACCGCTTCGAGATTTCCAACTCCGGCCAGGGGGTCGAGGTCGGCCAGGGGACCAATTCGCGGATACCCGCCTACAACGCGCCGATCCAGGTGAACGCCGCCTACCGCGAAGGCCAGTTGGTGATCCTCGACGCCCAGGTCGGCGAGGTGCGGGTCGCCGCCTTCATCGATTCCGGCGCCCAGGTGACGGTGGGCAACCACGCCCTGCGCGACGCGGTGGTGCACACCCATCCGGACTTCGGCCCGCGGCTCGCGCCGGTGCCGCTGATCAGCGCCACGGGCCAGACGGCGCGCGGCGAGTTCGCGCCCCTGCCGACGCTCAGGCTCGGCGGCATGCAGATCAACGAGGTGATCGGGGTCTTCGCCGAGCTGCACATCTTCGACCTGTGGAAGCTCTCCGACCGGCCGGCGATCCTGATCGGGGTGGACGTGCTGCGTCACTTCCAGGACGTGACCCTCGACTTCGGCCGCCACGTGGTGGTGTTCACGCCCTCACCGCCGGGCGACCGGCGGGTGCGCCACGAGGCCCAGCAGGGGCGTTAGGGCATGTACTCAGCGAAACTGGCCCGAACGCCCGGCGATCCGCGGCCCGCTCTGGACTAATCTCCCGATCCGCCGCGGGGTGCGGCCCTTCGCAGGGCCTCATCGAGCGCCCGGTCTGCGGGCACGACGACGTCCGGCGCGACGCCGCGGCCCTCGTAGTCGTCTCCGGTCGCCGCATCGAGCACGCGGCCCCAGGGGATGAAGGCTTCGAGGCCTTGTCCTATCGGTACAAAGAACCCGAAGTGGCCGGCGCCCGCCGTCCGTTCGCCGATGATGAGGCCGCGATGCGTGCGCTTCAGGGTCTGCGCCATCTGCTCCGCCGCGGAGGCGGTCTTCGCCGAGGTCAGATAAAAGACCTTCGCGCGAAACAGGCGATGCTCGCTGGCGTCCGGCGTCACCGTGAATCGGCTGCGCGAAACGCCCGCCGGTCCTGGCGCCTTAGTGATCACCGGCGGCTGCTCATACGGATCGTCGGTCGTGTCATCCTCGACGCCGGTCCGTTCGTCAAAGTAGGTCAGCACCCGCGGCTTGGCGAACAGGTATTTGAAGATGGCGTTCGGCACGCCTTCGCCGCCGCCGTGATTTTGGCGGGCGTCGATGATCACGACGCGGGCGGAGGCGTGCTCGCGCATGAAGCGTTCCACGGCGGAGACCACCTGCGGATCGTCCGGCATGAGTGAGAAGGCGATGTACGCCACGCCCGGCGCGAGCCACTTCGCGTCGGTGACCGGCGGCGGCGCCGAGGCGGAGGCTCGGGTGGCGCTGGACGGCGCGGCATCCACGACCCTGACGCGCAGATGGCCATCCTTCCGTATCGCCTGGAGGTCGGCCGTAAGCTGCGCGGCGATCTGCTGCGCGTCGGCGGTGTGATCGTAGTCGCCGGCGGCGAGCCGCCGTCGCAGCGTTTCGGCGTATTGCCGGCCCACCTCCGGAAACAGGTAGTTGGCCAGGAGCTTGTCTGCCAGCGTCTCGATCGCGGGCGCAAAGGGCGCTGCGAGTGCGGTCGGCGGCGCGGCCGACGCGCGCGAGACCAGAGCGAGGCTCATCGCCGCCGCGCAGGCGGCCGTCGCTCGAATGTCCCAGCCCATGGGCAAACCCACCTCGCAGCTGTTGAACCGTGGGCTACGATGCGAGATCGGCGCAAATTAACTCTTGGTAAGCGGTCCCGGCGCGGGTGGCGGGCCGGAACGGCTCCGTGCGCGCCGCCTGCGCCGGGATAGCGCCACGAGGAGACGACCCGTCGTCCCTAGTGGACCCGCGTCGGCGCCAGCACCGTCGCGCCTTCGGTGCGGGCGCGGGCCTGGGCGAGTTCGTCGAGGATGCCCTGGGCGCGAGGGTCGCCGAACACCCAGGCGGCGGCGGCGAGCGTGCGGGCGGATGTCGCCGAGACGCCCAGCATCTTCTGCACCGCCTCGAAGGGCGAGTTCGACGGCGACATGCGCTTCAGCCGCGCCTCGCCGGTGATCCCGGCCAGCGCCTTGGCCTTGGCGACGGCGTCGTAGAAGCCGCCGATCTGGTCGACGAGGCCCAGCTCCTTGGCCTGGACGCCGGTCCAGACGTGGCCCTTGGCGATCTCGCGCACCCGCTCCACGGGCAGTTTGCGGCCCTCGGCCACCCGGGCGATGAAGTTGTCGTAGATGCGGTCCATCCAGTGGCTGAAGGCGGCGCGCTCGGCGGGACTGAACTCGCGGCCCATGCCGAAGGCGCCGGCGTAGGATGAGCCGACGCCCAGCTGGCGCACGTCGACGCCGAACTTCGCCAGCGCCGGGCCCAGCGCGAACTTGCCGCCGAAGACGCCGATGGAGCCCGTCAGCGTCGAGGGCTCGGCGACGATGGCCGAGGCCTCCGACGAGACCCAGTAGCCGCCCGAAGCGCCGTAGGTCCCCATGGAGACCACCACCGGCTTGCCCGCGGCCTTGGCCGCGCGGATGGCGGCCAGGATCTCCTCGGAGGCGGTGTCGGAGCCGCCCGGCGAGTTGAGGCGGAAGACGATGGCCTTCACGTCCTTGGCCTTGATGGCGTCGTAGAAGGCCTGGGCCAGGTCGTCGGCGTAGATGCTGGAGCCGCGGGAGAACGGGTTGCCGCCCTGGTCCTTGCCGTCGACGATGTCGCCCTCGGCCTCGATCACCGCCACGGCGGGACCCAGGCCCCGCTCGCGCGGCTGGCGGCCGTGGGCGTAGTCCTCGAAATCGACCAGCTGGGCGCCGTCGCCGGCCTGCCGGATCAGGGCGGCCTGGGCCTCGTGCACCTGGCCCACGCGATCGATCAGATGCTTGTCCAGGGCCTCGTCGGCCAGGTAGGGGCCGGCTTCGAGGGTGGTCTTCAGGACCGCCGGATCGAGCTTGCGGTCGGCGGCGATGGCGGCCAGGTCGGTGTCGTAAACCGAGCCGATCCAGGACAGCTCCGCCGAGCGGTGGGCGGGCGTGTAGTCGTCGAACAGGTAGCCGTTGACGGCGTTCTTGTACTCGTAGCGCTGCTCGTAGTCGGGCTTGATCTCGTACTTGTCGAAGAAGCGCTTGAAGAACAGGTCTTCGTTGGAAATCCCGGTGACCTGGAACGAGGCGCCGGGCTGCATCCAGAGCTCATCGGCCGAGGCGCCCAGCATGTAGGTCGCGGTCACGATGCCGGACGGGTAGAGCCCCTGGCTGTGGGCGATCACCGGCTTGCCGGAGGTGCGGAAGTGCTTGACGCCCAGGCGGATCTCGTCGGCCAGGCCCGGCTCGACCCCGCCCTCGGGCAGGCGGATCAGGACGCCCCGGACGCGGTCGTCCTTCTCAGCGCGGCGCAGGCCTTCCAGGATCGACATGGCCGAGTGGCCGCGCCGGGCGAAGCCGGCGAGCGCGCTCTGCGGCGACTGGTCGGTGAGCGGGTCGCGCAGGTCGAGCTCCAGCACCGTCTTCGATGGGGTGGGCGCGGGGCCGGCCGCGGCGGCGGCCATGGAGATCAGCACGAAGGGCACGCCGATCATGAAGATCAGCAGGCCGGCGAAGACGCCCGCCGCGGTGATCAGGAACTGCTTCATCCGTGACTCGTGCGCCCCCTGGGAACTGGCGAAGTCTTAGGTCGAGCGCGCGCCGCCCGCACGCGAATTCGCCTGGATGCGCGTCCCTAGACCTTGGCCGAGGGCTTCTGGATGGGCTTGCCCACCTTGCGGCGCAGCTTGGCGACGTCCGAGGGGCTGACCGGCGGGGCGACGTTGCCCCAGCTGTTGCGCACATAGGTGGCGACCGCGGCCACCTGGGCGTCGTCCAGTTTCCAGCCGAAGCTCGGCATGGAGAGCGGCGTGGGCTTGGCGTCCGTCGCCACCGTCTGGGTCCCCGACAGGATGAAGCGGATGACGTTGGTGGGGTTGGTCGACTGGGTCACCGCCGCACCGGGCAGGGGCGGGAAGTAGCCCGGCTGGGCCTTGCCGTCGGCGGCGTGGCAGGTGGCGCACTCGTCCACGTAGATCGCCTGGCCGGCCTGCATGACCTTCGGGTCGACCCTGACATCGCCCACCGCCGCAGCGTGGGTCGGGTGGCCGCGCAGGTAGTCGCCGACGGCGGCGAGGTCGGCGTCGGCCATCTGCGAGGTCGAATAGCGGATCACGTCGGCCATGGAGGCCGAGGCGTTGGCCCGGGCGTTGCGGCCGGTCTTCAGGTACTCGGCGACGTCGGCCGTCGACCAGGCGCCGAGGCCGCGGCGCTGGTCGGAATTCAGCGCCGGCGCCAGCCAGTTGTCGAGCTTGCCGCCCTCCAGGGCGTGGCCGTTCTTGTCGCCGCCCAGGAAGGTCTTGGGCGTGTGGCAGGCGCCGCAGTGGCCAAGGCCTTCGACGATGTGCTGGCCGGGGTTCGGGCCGGTGGTCGGCGCATTGTCCGGCTTGAAGTTCAGCGCGTTCCAGAAGCCCACCATGAAGCGCAGGTTGAGCGGGAAGGGCAGCTTGTTGGCCGGCGGCCGGTAGCTCACCGCCGGCAGGGTCCTGAAGTAGGCGTAGAGCGCGTCGGACTCCGCGCGGGTGATGTGGGTGAAGTAGGGATAGGGAAAGGCCGGATAGAGCTTGGCCCCGTCGCGGCGCACGCCGTTGTGCATGGCGTTCCAGAAGTCGTCGGCGCTCCAGGCGCCGAGGCCGGTCTCGCGGTCCTGGGTGAGGTTGACCGAATAGATGGTCCCGAAGGGCGTCGCGAGCGGCAGGCCGCCGGCATAGGGCGCGCCGCCCGGCCGGTCGTGGCAGCCCTCGCAGTCGCCGACCACGGCCAGGTAGCGCCCCTGGGCGACCTGCGGGCTTTCCGGGACGGCGGGCGTGGCCTTAGCGGTGGCCGGCGCCACCGGCGCGGCGGGGGCGACCACCTCGGCGAAGACCGGCGCCTGGCGCGCGGCCAGGAGCAGGGCGACGCCGGCCGCGAGGACCGCCGCGGCGGCGCGGGCCCGCAGTCTCACGCCTGCACCAGCGGCTGGTGCGGCGCCTTCAGGTACTGGGCCTTGATCGCATCGGCGGCGTGGTAGGCGAGGGCCGCCACCGTGCCGGTTGGGTTATAGCCGGCGTTCTGCGGGAAGGCCGTGGCGCCGAGGACGAACAGGTTCGGCACGTCCCAGCTCTGCAGGTACTTGTTGGTGAAGCTGTCGCGGGGGCTTTCGCCCATGATCGCGCCGCCGGTGTTGTGGGTGGTCTGGTAGGGGACCACGTCCCACGGGCCCTTGCGGTAGTTGGCCTTGATCTCGCGTCCGCCCATGGCCTTGGCGATCTCGGCGGCGCGGTCGGTCAGATAGTCCGACATGCGGTGCTCGTTGTCGCCGTAGTCGAAGGTCATGCGCAGCAGGGGCCGGCCCAGCGCGTCCTTGTAGGTCGGGTCGAGGTCCAGGTAGTTGCCGCGGTGGCTCATCACCCCGCCGTGGGTGTTGATCTGGGTGGTCTTGGCGAAGTCGCGGGCGATGGCCTGTTTCCACTCAAGGCCCCAGGTCGGGACCCCGGTGGCCGTCGGGTGGGTCTCGATAGGCCTGGCCCCGGTCTGCAGGATGCCGACGTAGCCGCCGCCGATGAAGTTCAGGCCCGCGTGGTCGAAGTTGTCGCCGTTGAAGTCGTTGATCATCACCCCCAGGGCGCCGGCGCCGATGAAGGGATTGAGGATCTTGTCATTGAAGAAAACATTCACCGAGGAGGTGATCTGGTAGGCGTAGTTCTTGCCGACGATGCCCTCGCCGGTCACCGGGTCGTAGGGCTTGCCGATGCCGGACAGCAGCAAGAGCCGCACATTGTGCAGGATGTAGGCCGAGAGGATCACCATCTCCGCCGGCTGTTCGAACTCCCGGCCCTGCTCGTCGACGTAGGTCACGCCGGTGGCGGTCTTGCCGTCGGGGCTCAGGTTGATCTTCAGGACCTCGGCGTTGGTCTTCAGGGTGAAGGTCCTCTTGCGCATCAGCACCGGCAGGATGGTCGTTTGCGCGCTGGCCTTGGCGTAGTTGCCGCAGGCGTATTTCTCGCAGAAGCCGCAGTAGGTGCAGGGGCCGAGCTGCACCCCCAGCGGATTGGTGTAGGCGCGCGAGGCGTTGGCCGCCGGGTGCGGGAAAGGATGGCGGCCCAGGCTGGCGGCGGCCTGGCCGAACAGGCTGGGCGCGTAGGGGATGTCCAGCGGCGGGTTCGGGTACTCGCGCTGGCGCGGGCCCTCGAAGGGGTCGCCGCCGGGCTGGATCACGCCCTTCAGGTTGCCGGCCTTGCCGGAGACCCCGCAGAGGTATTCGAACTTGTCGTAGTAGGGCTCCAGGTCGTCGTAGCTGACGGGGTAGTCCTGGATGGTCATCTCGTCGGGGACGTAGGCCTTCCCGTAGCGCTGGAGATTGTGGCTCTTGGCCTTCAGGTCCGAAGGCAGGAAGCGCCAGACTTGGCCGTTCCAGTGCACGCCCGCCCCGCCGACGCCCGCACCCAGCAGGAAGGAGCCCAGCTGGCGCATGGGCAGCGCCGTCTGGCTCTGGTTGTTGCGGATGGTCAGCGTGTCGTGGCTGAGGCGCTGGAACAGCTCGTGGCGCCAGTAGTAGCGCAGCTCGTCCTGGGCGTAGGCCGGCGAGAAGTCGGTGGGGGTGTCGCGCCAGTCGCCGCGCTCGATGGCCAGCACGTTCAGGCCCGCGTCGGTCAGCTCCTGGGCCATGATCGCGCCGGTCCAGCCGAAGCCGATCAAGACCGCGTCGACGGAGGGCAGCTTGGTGGCCATGGGCTAGCCTTTCATCGACCAGGCGGGACGCCCGCCGATGCCCACCGGCGGCAGCGGATAGGGTTTGCCGTAGGCCAGGACATAGGCCCGCTGGTCGTAGCGGGCGCCGGAGAAGCCGATCATCTTCCAGGCGGAGAGGTTGCGGTTGCCGCCGTAGATCGGGTCGGAGAAGTAGCCCTCCATCACGTTCTGCAAGAGCAGGGTGAACCAGGCCTTGCCGTCGACATCGGCGCCCAGATCGACCTTTCCGCCCGAGAGATCCTTCAGGAAGGCGTCCTGGTCGGCCTCCGCGCGCTTGTGGAAGGGCTGGCCGTTGTTCTGGCCCAGGTGGTCGCCGATGGCCTTGATGGCCGCGCGGTAGAAGCCGGCGGGCGGCCACTTGGCCTGGTAGCCCTGCGTCCCCGTGCTCTTGCCGAAGGGGCCTTGCATGTACCAGCGCGCGCCCTTGCCGTAGTCGCCGGCCATCTGGCGGTCGATGAACAGCGGCACGCCGGCCTCCAGCGCGCTCGGGCCGGTCGGGTCGGCGGGGATCATGCGCAGCGCCGCGGCCTCGATGAAGGCGGCCTCGTCGGCGTTGAAGTAGACGTAGCGGGCGCGGAGGTCGACGGCGGTGGGGAAGCTGGAGGTGTTCGGCGCCCAGGGCAGGCCGAGCCCGGTCAGCTGTTCGGCGGAACTGGCCAGGGGAACGGCGAAGGCGAGCGCGCCCGCGCCCAACAGAGTCCGCCGGTCCACTTGGAACTGCCGCAAGACAAAGCCCTCCGACCCTCTGTAGTAACGCTTGTTACGGCGTCGCGTTCCGGTTGTGGCGGAGTTTTACGGCGTCAAATTTCGCAAGGTCTAGCGCCCCCCGCTCCAGCCGCCGCCCAGGGCGCGGAAACTGGCGACGGCGGCGCGGTCGGCGGCGAGCTCGGTCTGCACCAGCTGGTCGGAGGCGGTGAGCAGGTCGCGGTCGGCGTCGCGCACTTCCAGCAGGTTGGCGACCCCGCCTTCATAGGCCTTCTGGGCCTGGCCGCGGGCGGTGGTGAGCTGGGCCACCTCGCGGTCGAGGGCCGCCGCGCGCAGGCGGTCCTGGGTCAGGTCGCTGAAGCTGGTCTCCACCTCGCCGGCGGCGCGCAGGGCGGCGGCGCGCCAGGCGGCCAGGGCCTCGGCGTCGCGGCTCTTGGCGGCGGCCACCTCGGCGTCCACGCGGCCGAAGTCGAACAGCCGCCAGCGCAGGCCCGCGGCGATCTGGTCGGTGCGGGCCGGGCCGGTGAACAGCTGGCTGCTCGACAGGCTCTCGCTGCCCAACAGGCCGGAGAGCGAGATCTTCGGATAGTAATCGCTGACCGCGACCCCGATGCGGGCGTTGGCCGCGATCAGCCGCTGCTCGGCGGCCAGGAGGTCGGGGCGGCGGCGCAGCAGGTCGCCGGGGCGCTGGTCGGAGGCCAGCGCCGGGGCCTTGGGCAGGGGCGCGTCGGCGGCGAGCTCGGCGCGGTAGGTCCCGGGCTGGGCGCCCATCAGGATGTCCAGCCGGTTGAGCTCGGCGGCGAGGCCGGCGGCGAGCGGCGGGATCGCCGCGCGCACGGCCTCCAGCTCGGCCTGCGCCTGATGGACCTCGCGCTCGGCGGCGACGCCCTGCGAGAAGCGTTCCTGGACCAGGCGCAGCAGGTCGGCGTCGACGGTCTCCTGGGCGTGGGCGACGGCGAGCCTCGCCTGATAGCCGCGGGCCTGCAGATAGGCGTCGGCGGCTTCGGCCTCGACGCTGGTGCGCACGGCGGCGAGGTCGGCGCGGGCGCCGGCGTCGTCGGCCGACGCCGCCTCCCGGGCCCGGCGCAGGCCGCCGAACAGGTCGATCTCCCAGCTCGCCACCGCGCCGGCGTTGTAGTCGTCGTAGGTCCGCTCGAAGCCGGGCAGATGGCTGCCGATCTCGCCGATCGGCGAGAGCAGGGACTGCTCCACCCGGGCCGCGCCGGCCTGGGCGCCGACCTCAGGCAACAGCGCCGCGCCGGCCGCCTTCAGCGCCGCGCGTGACTGGCGGACCCTCGCTGCGGCCTGGGCGACATCGAGGTTCTGGGCCGCGGCGCGCTCGACCACGCGGGTCAGCTGCGGGTCGCCGAAGCCGCGCCACCAGGCGGCGAGGTCGGCGCCGGCGGCGTCGGTGGGCGCGGGCGTCGCATAGGCGCCGGTAAGCGGCGCGGCGGGCGCCTTGAAGTCCGGGCCGACAGCGCAGCCGGCCAGCGCCAGGCCGGCGGCGGCGAGAAGCAGGGGGCGGAACATCGCGGGTCCTCTAGTGGGCACGTTTCTAGTGGGCGTCCGGCGGCGGCGGCTTGCGCGCCGTACCGGTGACCGGCGCGGGGCGGCAGAACGGCACCAGGATCAGGGCGGCGAAGAACATCCAGGCCATCAGCTGGAAGCTCTCGTTGAAGGCCGAGGTCAGGGCCTCACGCCCGACGATGCGGGCGAGCTCCCCCTGAGCCACGCCCAGCGCATGGACCCTGTCGGGATTGAGCTGACCCACCTGGGCGGCGACGGCGGCCAGGAAGTCCGGCGCGCGGGCGGCGGCTTCGCCCAGGCTCTCCCCCATCCGCGCCACGTGGATGCGGGTCTGGTCGCCCAGCCAGGTGTTGACCACGGCGATGCCGACGGCGCCGCCCAGGTTGCGCATCAGGTTGAAGAGGCCGGAGGCGGCGCGCAGCTCCGGGCCCTCGAAGCCGGTCAAGGCCATGTTCACGCTGGGCGGGATGCAGAACATCACCGAGAAGCCGCGCAGGAGCTGTGGCCCCAGGAGGTCCCAGAAGCCCCACTGCGAGGTCATGTGCGCGGTCCACCAGAGGCTCACTGAGAACAGCGTCAGGCCCACGGTGATCAGCTTGCGGGGGTCCACGGTCTGCGACAGGCGCGCGACCATGAAGGTGGCGACCAGTTGCGCCCCGCCGGTGACGAAGACCGTCGCGCCGATCTGCAGGCTGTCGAAGCCGCGCACCCGGCCGAGGAACAGCGGGATCAGATAGGTCGAGGAATAGATGCCGAAGCCGATCACCAGGTTGAAGACGCAGGCGAAGGCGAAGGTCGGCTTGCGGAACGGCGTCAGCCGCACGATCGGCCCGCCGGAGCGGAATGAGCGCTCCAGGAAGAGGCCGAAGGCCACGACGGACAGCCAGGCGGCGGTGGCGATGGCCGGGTCGCCCAGCCAGTCGTAGCGCGGGCCTTCCTCCAGCACATATTCCAGGCCGCCCAGGAAGACCGCCATGGAGATCAGGTGCGCGTAGTCGATCTTGCGCAGCATGGCGAGGTTCGGCCGGTCGACGCGGATCAGCAGCAGGCTCAGGACCGTGACCGCGATCCCGGGGACGACGTTGATGTAGAAGATCCACCGCCAGCCGGCCGCGTCGGTCAGGAAGCCGCCCACCGTCGGTCCCAGCGTCGGGGCGAGCACCGAGACCGAGCCCAGGATCGCCGGGATCAGCGCCCGCTGCGGGCCTTGGAAGAGGGCGTAGCCGGTGGCGAAGACCGTCGGCACCATGGCCCCGCCCACGAAGCCCTGGATCACCCGGAAGATCACCATCGACTGGATGTCCCAGGAGAGGCCGCAAAGCGCGCTCGCGACGGTGAACAGGCCGGCGGAGATTGCGAACAGCACCCGCGTCGACAGCGCCTGGGCCAGGAAGGCCGAGAAGGGGATCATCACCAGCTCGGCCATCAGATAGCCGGTCTGGATCCAGCTGATCTCGTCGGGGCCGGCGGAGAGACCGGCCTGCACGTCGTTAAGCGAGGCCGCGACGATCTGGATGTCGATCAGCGCCATGAACTGGCCGAACGCCATCAGGCCGAAGACCATGAACTTGCGCGAGGTCGGCCAGGTCGAGGGATCGATGACGGCGGCGGGCGCAAGGGCCGGCGCCGCGGCGGCCGGGCCGCCGCCTAGGGAGATCGCTCCGGATTGGGCCATGCTGTCCCTTGCCTGTCCGCTTCTATTATATTATGTGCATCATACAAACGGAGACGCAAGTGGCGCGCTACGGCTCGGAACACAAGGCGCAGTCGCGGGAACGGGTGGTGGCGGAAGCCGCCAAGGCCATCCGCGAACAGGGGCCGCATGGGGTCAGCGTGGCCGGCGTCATGGGCGCGGCCGGTCTGACGCACGGCGCCTTCTACGCCCACTTCCCGTCGCGCGACGCCCTGCTGGCGGCCGGCGTCGCGCGGATGTTCGAAGACAGCCGCGCGCGGCTGGAGCTGTCGGCCGCCGAGGGCGCCGACGCGCGCCAGGCGCTGACCAGCTACATCAACTTCTATCTCTCGCGCAGCCACCGCGACGCGCGCACCGCCGGCTGCCCGCTGCCCTTCCTGTCCGCCGAGGCGCCGCGCCTGACGGGCGAGACCCGCGCGCTGTTCGCCCGGGGCGTGGCCGGGCTGACCGGCAAGATCGCGGGCCTGCTGGAGAGCGCGGGCTTCGCCGAGCCGCAGATCACGGCGGCCTCGGTGCTGGCGGAGCTGGTGGGCGCCGTCTCGCTCGCCCGCGCCGAGCCGGACGCCGCGCGCTCCGACGCCATCCTCAAGGCCTCGCGATCGGCGCTGAAGGCCCGCCTCGGACTGGACTCATGAACAGCACCGGATTTCCCCTGGACGGCGCGACCGCCGCGCCGCGCCCCAAGCCCAGGTTCGCCCTGCCGTTCTCGCGCCGCACAGGGCTCGCGGTCGGCGTGGCGCTGGCCGTGGCTGCGGGCGGCGCGGCCTATATCGCCGCGCCCAAGGCCACGGAGTCCACCGACGCGGCCTATCTGCAGGCCGATTCCTCGGTGGTGGCGCCCCGGATCAAGGGCCTGGTGGCCGAGGTGCTGGCGCAGCACAACCAGACGGTCCGCCGCGGCGACCCGCTGGTGAGGATCGACCCGGAGGAGTTCGACGCCCGCGTGGCCTCGGCCTCCGCGGACCTGCTGACCGCCCGGGCGGGGGTGCAGGCGGCCGAGGCCGCCCTGGCCGCCCTGGCGCCGGAGGAGCGGCTGGCGCTCTCCAACGTGCGCGCCACCGCCGCGGTGATCAGCGCCGCCGACGCCCAGCGCGAACGGGCCGACGCCGACCGCGCCCGCTATGAGAAGCTGGTCTCCGACGGGGCGGTGGCCCAGCGCGACGCCGACGCCTACCGCGCCACCGCCGCCGGCGCCGACTCCGACGCCATCAAGACCCGCGCCCAGCTCGACGTCAGCCAGAACCAGGTCGAGGTGGTCCGCGCCAAGCGCGCCAACCTGGCCGCCGCGCTGGCCCAGGCCGAGGCCAACGTCGCCCGCGCCCAGGCCGCCCTCGACCTCGCCAAGCAGGACCAGGGCCACGCCCTGATCCGCGCGCCGATCGACGGCGTGGTCGGCGACCGCCAGGTCGAGCCCGGCGACTACGTCCAGCCCGGCACGCGGATGATGACGGTCGTGCCCCTGCAGGCGCTCTATGTGGTGGCGAACTTCAAAGAGACCCAGGTGGCGCGGATGCGCCCCGGTCAGCCGGCCACCGTCAAGGTGGACGCCCTCCCCGGCGTGGCCCTGAAGGGCGAGGTGGAAAGCTTCGCCCCTGGCTCCGGCTCGACCTTCTCGCTGCTGCCCTTCGAGCCGGGCACCGGCAACTTCACCAAGATCGTCCAGCGGGTGCCGGTGCGTATCCGCCTCGACGCCGGCCAGCCGGGCGTGGCGCAGCTACGGCCCGGCCTCTCGACCACGGTCAAGGTGCGCCTGCGCGAATAGCCCGTTTCCGCGAACCCGCCCCCTCGTGAACCCAGGCGGCGCGACGTCGGTTCTAACCCGCGTCGGAATGGGTAGGATGGCGGCATGATCTTCTTGCGTCGCAGGGCCGTGCTGACGGCGCTTCTCCTCGCCGTGGCCCTGTCGAGCCATGCGGCCGTCGTCGCGCCGGCCGCCCCAGCGCCGGCGCCAGTGGCGACCGCAGCGCCGCCGCCCGCGCCCACCCTGGCGCCGCCCACGGCGCCTCCGGATGACATGGCGGTGCTGGCGGCCGACGAGCAGACCCTGGGCCAGCTGCAGAACCAGATTCCGGCCGCGTCGGACGACCACAGCCTGGCCGCGGTGGGAGTCCAGGCCGCCGCGATCGAGAACCGCGCCAGCGCCATGGCGGCGGCCCGGGGCCATGCCCTCACCGCGCTTAACCGTACGGCGGGGCGCGGATCGCCGCGCGGAGCGGCCGCCGCCCAGGCCGCGGCGCAGCGCAACCTGCTGCAGGCGCAGATGCATCAGGCCCGCACCGTGGCCGCCCGGGCGGCGGCGATTTTCAACCAGGTGGCGGAGCGCCGCCGCGAAGGCTTCAGCGCCCGGGTCCTCGAACAGTCGCCTTCGCCGCTGTCGCCCGAGTTCTGGACGGGCCTGCGCGAGGCGGTAGGGCCGGACCTGGCGCGGCTGGGGAACCTCGCCATCGAAGCCGCCGACGTGGCGGCCGACGCGGAGGAGCCCCGCGGACTGCTGGCGCTGGCCGGCGGGCTGCTGGCCGCCCTTATCCTCGCCTGGCCGGGACGCTGGCTGCTGGAGCGGCTGGGGGCGAGCGCCGTCGCGCGGTGGAAGGGCAAGGGCCGCCGATCCGCCGGCGCGGTCTGGATGACCCTGGTGGACGTGGGCACGCCGGTGCTGGCGGCTGTGGCGCTGCGCCTGGCCGCGGCCTGGGGCGACCTCCTGTCGGACGCCGCCGCCGACCTGGCCGCAGCGGCGGTCGTGGCCGTCGGCTGGACGGCGGCGATCCTGGCCCTTGGCCAGGCGCTGGTCACCCACCGGCGGCCGGAGCAGCGCCTGCTGACGGTGTCGGACGCGGTCTCCACCCGCACCCGCCGGCTGCTGGCGGTCGTGGCGCCGGTGACCGCCGCGGGCTACCTGCTGGGTCGGCTCAACTACATCGTGGGCGCCAGCGTCTCGGCGACCATCGCCAGCAACGCGGTCGTCGCGCTCACCTATGCGCTCCTGGCCGCCGCCGTGCTGATCACCGCCAGCCGGGGCCGGCAGAGCGGGGCCCCGGACGCCGCCGCGCGCCCCTCGGCGGCCTGGACCCTGATCTCGCTGGCGCTCGGGGCGGCCATCGTCGTCACCGTGGGCGCGGTCGCCACCGGCCTCACGACGCTCGCCACCCTGGTCTCCGGACAGGTGTTCTGGTTGGCGCTGCTGGGCGCGGCGAGCTTCGTCCTGCTGCGGTTCGTGGAGGACCTGGCGGCCTGGTTGTTCGCGCCTTCCGGCTGGGCGTCGCGGCTGCTGGGCGGGGTGTTCAGCCTGCGGCGCGCCACCGTGGCGCAGCTTGGCATTCTCACGGCGGCGGCGGCGCAGATCGCCGTCCTGCTGGTGGCGATCAGCCTGGCGCTGACGCCGTTCGGCGACAGCGGCCGCCTGCTGGCCGGCCACCTGGACCAGGTGGGCGTCGCGGTGCGGCTGGGCTCGGCCACCCTGTCGCCGCGCGCCATCCTGAGCGGCATCGCGGTGTTCGCCGTCGGCCTGGGCCTCGTGAACCTGGTCCGCGGCTGGTTCGTGCGGCGCTACCTGCCGGTGACCGGCTGGGATGTGGGCGTCCGCAACTCGGTGAGCACCGGCCTGCTGTACCTGGGCGTCGTGATCACGGCGCTGAGCGCGCTCGCCGCCATGGGCCTGGGCTTCCAGCAGATCGCCCTGGTGGCCAGCGCGCTGTCGGTCGGCATCGGCTTCGGCCTGCAGCAGGTGGTGCAGAACTTCGTCTCCGGCGTCATCCTGTTGATCGAGCGGCCGGTGAAGGTGGGCGACTGGGTCAACGTTGGCGGGCTGGAAGGCGACGTCCGCCGCATCCGGGTGCGCGCGACCGAGATCGAGACCTTCGACCGCACCACGGTCATCGTCCCCAACTCCGACCTGATCACCAAGCAGGTGCAGAACAAGACGCTCGGCGATCCGCGCGGTCGGGTGCTGCTGGAGCTGTCCATCGCCAGCCCCGCCGACGCGGAGCGGGCGCGCGACCTGATCCTGAAGATCGCCGCCGCCCAGACCGAGGTGCTGAGCGATCCCGCGCCGGCGGTCTACATCGACGGGCTCGCCGCGGGCGGGGCGGTGAACTTCAAATGCTATCTGTTCGTGGCCAGTCCGCGCGACGCGGTGCGGGTGAAGAGCGCTCTCTACTTCGCCGTGCTCGCCGCCTTCCAGAGCGAAGGCGTCGCCTTCAACGGCGCGGCCGGGGCGCAGAACCTCATCGTCGAACCGGGACCGAAGCTCACCGACCTGCTCGCCGGGGCCGGCAAGACCACGGGCGCGGCTCCAAAGCCGCCGCGCCCGTCCTGATCAGGCGCCCGAGAAGGACAGGGTCGCGATGTGCGCGGCGCGCGGGTAGTCGGCCGAGATCGGGCCGCACCAGTCGAATCGGTTGCCGCCAGGCGCCACGGCCAGGCCGTCCTCGATGAGGTCGTGGGCCGGGTCCTGGCCGTCCAGCAGGACGTGGGCATAGGGCCGGCCCTGGCCGTCGCGGTCGCCGGTGGGCGTGACGCCGACGGCGATCACCCCGCTCGCCAGGGCCTTCAGCCGCAGGGCGGCTTGGCGGGCGGCCAGGGCCTCGGCGGCGCAGCGGGCGTCGGGCGAGGGTTGCGGGGTGACGACGTCGGCCAGGTGGATGGCCTGACCGTCGACGACCAGCACGTCGCTCTGCAGCACGGCGATCTTCGGCATCGGCGGCCCGGCCGGCCCCGCCGCCGCGAGCAAGGGCTCGCGGGGCGCGCAGGCGGTGAGCAGGACGAGGGCCGACAGAAGGGCGAACGTCCAGAGCCAGACAGGCGCAGGGACGGGGGCGGCGGCGAGGGTGCGGGAAACGGTCATGGCGCTATGGCCCGAAAGGATGAGGAAAGGGGCGGGGCCCCGCGCGGCGCGGTCTGGGGGCTGGAGAGACGCCGCGCGGGACCCCTTAGGTCCGCGCTAGCCGCCGAAGCGGTAGCGCAGGCCAACGGTCACCAGGGACGCACCGAAGTCGCCCTTCACGCGGTCGTCGTCGGACCCGAACTTCACGTTCGGCGCGCCGATGTAGCGGTAGGCGACCTCGCCGGTCAGCCGGTCGCTGAACGGGTGCGAGACGCCGGCGATCGCCTGGTAGGCGAAGGTCGTCCTGTCGCCGTGCGGGGCGCGGAAGCTGTCGTCCACCTTCACGTCGGCGACGCCGATGCCCGCGCCGATGAACGGGCGCCATTGGCTGTTCGGCAGGAAATCGTAGTAGCCGTTCAGGAAGCCGGCGAGGACATGGGTGTCCCCCGCGCCAGACTTGCCGGAGCCGTCCAGATAGAGGAGTTCGGCGTCGGACCGGAAGCCGTTGCCGAAGCTCTTGCCCGCGCCCAGGTCGGCGGTCCAGCCGTCGTCGCTGCGCGGGCCGTTGGTCCCGTCGATGCGGCCCGAGAAGGTCGCGCCGGCGTCGCCGCGCACGTACCAGCCGTTGTCGTCCGCCGCCCGCGACGCGAACGGGGTGACTGCGACGACCAGGGCGGCCGCAGCGGCCGCGGTAACGATGAGAGACTTCATGATCTTGTTCTCCAGCCCTTAAGTGGGCTTGCTGAACGACAGATCGGGGCCGTCCCGCGGCGGCGCTTCCAGGCGTGTGACCGGCTTTTCAGCAGCGTGACCCAAATGCGGCGGCAGACACGCCATTGGCGGCGAGCCGGCCGCGCCTATCTCTAGCGTGTAGGGAGGGAGACCCCGCGTGACCCTGAGCTTGACGCCCGCGCCATCCGACGCCCCCGGCGAGGCCGCGGCGCTGGCCCTGGACGGGCTGGTCACCCTGGCCGAGCTGCCGGAGGTCTGGATCCGTCACCAGGCGCTCGCGCCGTTCCAGATGGAGTACGACGGCCGGCGGCCGATGGTGATCTTCCTGTTCAACGCCGCCCAGCCGGCGCGCGGCGGCCCGGCGTTCCCGCGCGGGGCCTTCAGCCTGCTGGTCCCGGGCGAGCCGAGGCGCCTGGAAAGCGCCGAGCCGGTGGAGACCCTGGCGGTCGCCTTCTCCCCGCGCGAGGGGATACGGCTGCCGGCGGTCTCGACGCCGCCGCCGGGAACCGTCGACCCCGGGGTGCACGCCCTGGCGCACGAGGTGCGCCGCGTGCTGCTGACCGAGGGGGACGAGGCGCGGGCCTACCTCGAGCGCCTGACCGACACCCTGATCACCCGCGCCGCCCAGGTGGCGGGCGGCGCGCCGGCGCGGCGGCGGCCCGATCTCGCGCCGTTCAACCTGCGCCGGGTGCAGGAGCACATCGACAGCCGGCTGCCCGAACGGATCACCGTGGACGAGCTGGCGGCCGTGGCGGGCCTCAGCCGCGGCTATTTCTCCCGCGCCTTCCACGCCGCCACCGGCGAGAGCCCGCACCAGTTCATCCTGGCCCGCCGGCTGGCCGAGGCGCGTCAGCGCCTGGACGCCGGGGCGGACGACCTCAGCCTGCTCGCCATCCAGACCGGCTTCTCCAGCCACGCCCACCTGACCACCGCCTTCGGCCACGCGTTCGGCATGGCTCCGCAGGCTTATCGCCGCCGGATGGCGGGCCTGGCGGCGCCGGACAGCGAGCCGCGCTAGACCTGCTTTCTTGAATCGTCGGCGATCTCAGATCGACGGGCGCGACGGGCTTTGCGCCAGCGCCAGCAGGGCCGCGGCCAGCGTCGCTGCGGCGGTGTCCGGCTTGGGCTTTTCGTAGATGGCGAACTCGAGGTCGGGCAGCGGCGGCAGGCCTTCCCGGGCGCCGAGGATGCGCAGGCCGGCGATGACCGCGCTCGCCGGCAGCGGCGTGACGGCGAGGCCGGCCAGCGCCGCGGCGCGGACGCCGGTCAGGCTGGGGCTGGTGTAGACGATCTCCCAGGCGAGGTCGCCGGCCTGGAGCGCGGCAAGCGCGGCCTCGCGTGAAACCGACCGCTCGCGATAGAGCGCCAGCGGCAGGGCCGCGCCGGGCGTGAGGTCGAAGGTGTCGGCCGCCGCCCACACCAGCGGCTCGCGCCACACCAGACGCCCTTTCGATGTCCCGAGCGGGCGTTTGGCGAACACCACGTCGAGACGTCCCGCATTGAGCTGTCCGATCAGGTCCGCGCTGACGCCGATCTGCACCTCCAGCTTCACGCCGGGATGGATCGCGGCGAAGCGGACCAGGGCCGGCGGCAGCGTGCCGCCCGCGACCTCCTCGACGACGCCCAGCCGCACCGTGCCCGCCAGGCGCGGCGCCGACAGGCGCAGGCGGGCGGCTTCCTCGAGCTGCAGCAGGCGACGCGCATCGCCGAGCAGCATCTCGCCGTCGTCGGTCAGCGCGACGCTGCGGGTCGTGCGCCGGAACAAGGGACGCCGGGTCTCGAGTTCCAGCCGCTTGATCTGCTGGCTCACGGTGGATTGCGTCAGGTTGAGCCGCTCGGCCGCGCGGTGGAAGCCGCCGCACTCCGCCACCGCGACGAAGGCCCGCAACAGCTCGAAATCCAGCATGGAATTGATCCAAATTTGAGATCAATCATATTATAAAATATCGTTTCCATAATCAATGATCGAGGCCCATCTTTCGCGGCGGAAGACAGCACGACGCGAAGGAATTTGATTATGTCAGGCCCATCCCAGCACGGATCCGATCGTCCCCAACGGCTGGCGCGCGCCGCCGCGGTGAGCGGCGCGCCCGGGAAGCTTTGCCCGGCGGACCGGGCGACCCAGCTGCTCGAAGCGGTCATCCAGCCCGGCGACCGCGTCGCGATCGAGGGCGACAACCAGAAGCAGGCGGATTTCCTCGCCGCGGCCCTGGCGAACGTCGATCCGGCGCGGATCCACGACCTGCACATGGTGCAGTCCGTCCTGGCGCTGCCCGACCATCTCGCCGTGTTCGAACGCGGCATCGCCAACCGGCTGGATTTCGCGTTCGCCGGGCCGCAGAGCCGCCGGCTCGCCGAGCTGGTGGCGTCGAAGGCGCTGAAGATCGGGGCGATCCACACCTATCTGGAGCTCTACGCCCGCATGCTGGTGGACCTGCAGCCGCAGGTCGCGCTCATCGTCGCCGACAAGGCGGACCGCGACGGCAACCTCTACACGGGCCCCAACACCGAGGACACGCCCACGATCGCCGAAGCGGTGGCGTTCCGTGGCGGCGTCGTCGTCGCCCAGGTCAACGAGGTCGTGGACCGGCTGCCTCGCGTCGACATCCCCGGCGACTGGGTCGACGTCATCATCCAGACGCCCAAGCCTTACCGGATCGATCCGCTGTTCACCCGCGATCCGGCCAAGATCCACGACGAGAACGTACTGATGGCGATGATGGCGATCGCCGCGGTCTACGAGCCCTATGAGGTGCGGCGGCTCAATCACGGGATCGGCTACGCGACCGCGGCCATCGAACTGCTGCTGCCGACCTTCGCCGCCCAGCGCGGGCTGAAGGGCAAGATCGCCCAGCATTTCGTGCTCAATCCCCACCCGACCCTGATCCCGGCGATCGAGGCCGGCTTCGTCGACAGCGTCTATTGCTTCGGCTCCGAGTTGGGCATGGAGCGCTACGTTTCGAGCCGCGCCGATATCTTTCCAGTCGGCGCCGACGGCAGCCTGCGGTCCAACCGCGCGCTCGCCCAGGTCGCCGGACAGTACGCCTGCGACCTGTTCATCGGCGGCACGCTGCAGATCGATGCGCAGGCCAACAGCTCGACCGCCACCAAGGATCGGATTACCGGCTTCGGCGGCGCGCCGAACATGGGCGCCGACGCGCGCGGCCGTCGCCACGGCAGTCCGACCTGGCTGCGCGCCGGCCAGGAGGCCGGCGACAGCCTGCGCGGACGCAAGCTGGTGGCGCAGATGGTGCAGACGCGCCAGCCGAACGGCGCGCCGAGCTTCGTCGAGCGCCTGGACGCCTTCGACCTCGCCGCCTCGGCGGGCTTCGCGTTGCCGCCGGTGATGATCTACGGCGACGACGTCACCCACGTCATCACCGAGCGCGGCGTCGCCAACCTGCTGCTCTGCCGCTCGCCGCAGGACCGCGAAGGCGCCTTGCGCGCCATCGCCGGCGACACCGATTTCGGCCAGCGGCAGTCGCCGGAATTGAGCGACAGCCTGCGCCGCCGCGGCATCGTCATGTCCCCCGCCGATCTCGGCATCGACGTCGCCACGGCGAACCGCGGCTGGCTCGCCGCCAAGTCCATCGACGACCTCGTGACGGCCTCCGGCGGGCTCTATACGCCGCCGGCGCAGTTCCGCGCCGCCGCCGCGCACTCTTGAGAAGGAGGCGACCATGACCCCGATCAACCAAGCGCCCAGCAACCCCTCCGACGCTGAGCTCGCGCCCCTTGACCGCGCGAAGCAGGTCGCCGCGAAACTGCTGTCGCAGCGCGGCGAAGCCTCTGGCGCCCTGGTCGCGCGCCAGCTGCACGAGGCGGTGCGCGCGCTGGAGGCCAGCGACCGCCAAGACTTCGAGCGCCACCTCGCCACCGCGTTCCAGCCCGACCCGGCGGCGCTCGGCGCGGCGGCGGAACGCTATCTCGCCGGCGCCAGTGCGGAGGCCGCGGCCGCCCTCGCGCGCGCCGCCGACCCGCCCCGGCAGGAACTGCTGCGGCGCATGAACATGGCGCCCGGCGGCACCGGCGCGCTCATCGCGATGCGCAGCGAGATCCTGCCGCGCCTGCGCAGCGAGCCGGAGTTGAAGCTGCTCGACGCCGATCTGCAGCACCTGTTCGCCTCATGGTTCAACCGCGGCTTCCTCGATCTGCGGCGGATCGACTGGCAGACGCCGGCCGCGGTTCTGGAGAAGCTGATCGCCCACGAAGCCGTGCACGAGATCAAGGGCTGGGACGACCTGCGGCGGCGGCTCGCGCCCGACCGGCGCTGCTACGCCTTCTTCCACCCCGCGCTGCCTGGCGAGCCGCTCATCTTCGTCGAGGTCGCTCTGGTGGAGGGCCTGGCGACGGCCATGCCGCCGTTGCTGGCGCAGGACACCGACGAGGCGGCTGCGCGGGCCCAGGCGCTCCGCGCCGACACCGCGATCTTCTACTCGATCTCGAATTGCCAGGATGGCCTGCGCGGCGTGTCGTTCGGCAACTTCCTGATCAAGCAGGTGGTCGAGGACCTGCAGGCGGAGTTTCCGCAGCTCAAGCAGTTCTCGACCCTGTCGCCGGCGCCGGGCTTCCGGCGCTGGCTCACGCAGCGGCTTACGGAGGAGGGCGCCCCCGACGCCGCCCTGTCGCCGGAACTCGCGAGCGACGGCTGGTGGCGCGATCCGCAGCGGAGCGAACCCCTGCGGGCGGCCCTGCTGCGGCTGTGCGCGACCTACCTGACGCGGCGGCCGTCGCCCGAAGACCGCATCGACCCGGTGGCGCGCTTCCACCTCGGCAACGGCGCGCGCCTGGAGCGGATCAACTGGCTCGGCGACCCCTCGCCGCGCGGCCTCCAGGAGTCCTACGGCGTCATGGTCAACTACCTCTATGACCACGACAGCATCGAGGACAACCACGAGGCGTTCGCCCGCGACGGGACTATTGTGCGCTCACCGGAGGTGGACGCGTTGATGCAGGCATCCTCAAAGGAGCAGGCGCCATGATGATCGACAGACGCACGTTTTCCACAGCCTTGCTGGCCGGCGCGGCGGCCTCGCTGAGCGCCACCCGCGGCCTGGCCGCGAACCCCAAGCCGCCCATGGCGCGCAACGTCGTCCTCGTGCACGGGCTGTTCGCCGACGGGTCGTGCTGGTCCGAGGTGATCGCCCGCCTGCAGGTGGCGGGGCTCAACGCCACCGCCGTCCAGAACCCGTTGACGACGCTGCCTGAGGCCGTCGCCTCGGCGCGGCGCGTGCTGGACCGGCAGGACGGCCCGACGGTGCTGGTCGGCCACTCCTTCTCCGGGATGATCGTCACCGAGGCGGGCCTGCATCCCAAGGTCTCGTCGCTGGTCTATGTGGCGGCGCGGGCGCCGGACGCGGGCGAGGACTACGCGGCCCTGGCCAAGACCTTCCCCACGCCGCCGGCCACCGCTGGCATCGTCTTCGATGGCGATGAGGGGCGGCTCAGCGAGGCCGCGTTCCTGCGCGATTTCGCGGGCGACCTGCCGGCCGCCAAGGCGCGGGTGCTCTATGCGGTCCAGGAGCCCTTCAACAGGGCGCTGCTGACCGGCAAGACCACGCAGGCGGCCTGGCGGTCGAAGCCGAGCTTCTACGCCGTCTCGACGGAGGACCGGACGATCAACCCGGACCTCGAGCGGTTCATGGCCAAGCGCATGGGCGCCAAGACCATCGAGGTGAAGGCCAGCCACCTGTCGCTGATCTCGCATCCAGCGGAGATCGCGGACCTGATCCTCGAAGCCGCCGGGCGGCAGGCCTGATCGCGAGGAAGCGGCTCCCGCGCGACGTCGAACGCCGGGTCGCGCTTGGCGCGCCCGGCGTCGATTAGGGACGGTGAGGGGCTTGGCCTAGGTGTCGAAGCTACGAAGGTTGTTCACCCGGGATCGGGTTGAGAGAGTGGGGTTGCGAAGCTCCAACCTCTAACCGGGAGACCCCGGATGAACGTCCATA
>NZ_SSMX01000030.1 GCF_004799515.1 Phenylobacterium sp.
CGGGCCATGGACCGACGCTTACAACCTCACCCGACCCCACGCCGGCATCGCCGGCCTCACGCCCTCGGCCAGGGTGAACAACCTTCTTGGAAACGACACCTAGGCCGCCGTCGCCTCGAAGCCGGCCCTTAGCGCCGCCTCATCCAGGTTGCGGCCGATGAACACGAGGCGCGAATAGCGGTCGGCGCCGTCGCGCCACGGGCCCTGGAAGTCGCCCTCCAGGATCATGTGCACCGCCTGGAACACCAGGCGGCGGTGCTCGCCGGCCACGTCCAATATGCCCTTGGCCCGCAGGATGTCGGGGCCCTGCGTCTGCAGCACCTCGTTCAGCCAGGCGGTGACCTTGTTGGCGTCGAGCGGCCTGTGGCTGGTCAGCGAGATGCCGCGGATGCCGCTCGCCTCGACATCG
The DNA here is from genome assembly GCF_004799515.1 of Phenylobacterium sp. Classification (GTDB taxonomy): domain Bacteria; phylum Pseudomonadota; class Alphaproteobacteria; order Caulobacterales; family Caulobacteraceae; genus Phenylobacterium. Next base: position 410 of record NZ_SSMX01000030.1, read on the forward strand.
TGGCCCCCATGATCGTGATGATGGTGGTGGTGGCCCTCGTGGTCATGATCGTGGTCGCAGTCGTCGTCGTGGACGTGCCCCGGCTCGCCGTGCGCCGGGTTGAGGAAGTCCGGCTGGATCTCCTCGATCCGCGCCAGGTCGAAGGAGCCGCGGCCCAGCACCAGGTCCAGCGGCACATCGGAGCGCTCGGCCCGATGGATCGGCGCCAGAGGATTGAGCCTGCGGATCATCCGCTCGACCTCGGCCAGCTCCGCGGCGCTCACCAGGTCGGTCTTGTTGAGGATGATCTGGTCGGCGAAGGCCACCTGCTCGGCGGCTTCCCGGGAATCTGCGAGGCGCAGCGGCAGGTGCTTGGCGTCGACCACGGTGGTGACGCTGTCGAGCTGGGTCTTGGCGCGGACGTCCTCGTCGACGAAGAAGGTCTGGGCGACCGGGCCCGGATCGGCCAGGCCCGTGGTCTCCACGATGATGGCGTCAAAGCCGCCCTTTCCACTGGCGGATTGGCGCTTCATCAGGCCCGCGACCACCCGGATCAGGTCGCCGCGCACCGTGCAGCAGACGCAGCCGTTGTTCATCTCGAAGACCTCTTCGTCGGCGCCGACGATCAGGTCGTTGTCGATGCCGACCTCGCCGAACTCGTTGACGATCACGGCGTAGCGCTTGCCGTGGTCCTCGGAGAGGATGCGGTTCAGGAGGGTCGTCTTGCCCGCGCCCAGATAGCCAGTGAGCACGGTGACGGGGGTCTTGTCGGACGATTTGCGGAGCTGGGTGTCGGTCATGGCGCCTCATTTAGGGGCGGGGCGTGGATTTCTGAAGTGGTGTTCGTTCGGGTAAGTGTTATAGAGTAACATTAGATGACCGCCACCGACCCCACCTGCGCCCACGCCATGCTCGACGATCCGCGCAGTACGCGCAGCTATCTGGGCGCCGACCACCGGCGAAACGAGCGGCGGACCTGGATCGTCACCGTCATCTGCATCCTGACCCTGATCGCCCAGGTGGCGGGCGGGCTGGTGTTCCGCTCCATGGCCTTGACCGCCAGCGGCCTGCACATGGCGGCGCATGTGGCGGCGCTGGCGACAGCGGCGGCGGCCTATGCGCTCGCCCGCCGGCATGCGGCCAGCCCGCGCTTCGCCTTCGGCACCGGCAAGATCGGCTACCTAGCCGGGTTCGCCAACGCCATGGTGCTGGGCGTCACCGCCATACTGATCGCGGTGGAGAGCATCCAGCGGCTGTTCAAGCCGGAGACCGTCGACTACGCCTCAGCCCTGCCGCTGGCGGCGGCCGGCCTGGTGGTGACCCTGCTCTGCGTCTGGCTGCTGAAGCCCACCGAACACGGCCGCCACGACCTGAACATCTCCGCCGCCCACCTGCACCTCTCCGCCGACGCCATGGTGGGCGTGCTCGCGGTGGGCGGCCTCTTGGCCGGCCAGCGGCTCGGCTGGACCTGGGCGGACCCGGTGGCAGGCCTGGCGGGGGCGGCCCTGGTCGCCCAGTTCGCCGTCCGCCTCATCCGCCGCGCGGCGGCGACGCTGCTGGACATGAACCCCTCGCCGGAGCTCACCGCCGAGGTCCGCGCCCGGCTGGAGGCGGAGGGCGAGCAGGTGGTCGACCTGCATCTCTGGACGCTCGGCCCGGGCTGCCACGCCGCCGTGGCCATCGTGCGCGCGGCGCATCCCCAGCCGCCGCAGGCCTACCACGCCCGCCTGCAGGGCCTGGCCGGCCTCAGCCATGTGACGGTCGAGGTGCAGGGCGACGCGGCCGCCCAATCCGTCTAGTCTCCAGGCTGATGAGCAGCTTGCTTCCGCAGACATGGCGCTGGGTGCGTTCGCGGCCCCGCCTGACCCTGGCTCTGGCCGCGTTCCTGGCCGCCGGGACCTTTGCCGGCGGCTGGTGGGGCGCCGTGCGGATGACCCCGCAGCAGGTCGCCTACACCAGGGGTCCGCCCGCGCCGGCGGACCATCGCCCCGCGCCGCCCGCGCCCGCCGACCTGCAGGCGACGCTGGAACGCATCGCCGCCGGCTATGGCGAGCCGGTGGGCATCGCCGTCAGCGACGTCAGCGCCGGCTGGATGGCCGAGGTGGGGGGCGAGGAGACCTATCCGCAGCAGAGCGTCTCCAAGCTCTGGGTCGCGCTGGCGGTGCTGCAGGCGGTAGACGACCGGCGCCTGTCCCTCGACCAGACGGTGGTGATGCACCAGGAGGACCGCTCGGTCTTCTACCAGCCGCTCGCCTCGCGCATCCGCGGCGCGGGCCTGGAGATCAGCCTCGCCGACCTCATGCGCCACGCCCTGATCGAGAGCGACAACGCCGCCAACGACATGCTGATCCGCGAAGTGGGCGGCCCGGGCGTGGTGGCCCACGCGATCGCGCAGAAGCACCTGGCCGGCCTGGCGCTGGGCGGCACGGAGCGGGATGTCCAGACCAAGACCGCGGGCCTGGTGTGGCGGCCGGAGTACGGCCAGACCTGGATCTTCAAGCAGGCCCGCGCGCAGCTGCCGGACGACGTGCGCGACCAGGCGCTCGCCACCTACCTGGCCAATCCGCCGGACGGCGCGACGCCGGTGGGTATCGCGACAGCGCTCTCGGCCCTGAAGCGCGGCGAGCTGCTCAGCCGCTCGTCCACCGACTTCATGCTGGAGCTGATGGGCGAGGCGCGCACCGGGGTCCTGCGCCTGCACGCGGGCCTGGAGCCGGGCTGGAGCCTGGCGCACAAGACCGGCACCGGCCCCGACTGGCGCGGCGCCTCGGTGGGCATCAACGACGTGGGCCTGCTGACGGCGCCCGACGGGCGCACCTATGCAGTGGCGGTGATGGTCCGCCAGACCAAGCAGCCCCCTTCGGCGCGGCACCGGCTGATGGCCGGGGTGGCGCGGGCGGTGGAGAGCTACTGGGCGGTGTCAGCCCACGGCGGCGCGCTCGGCGGCGGCGAGGCCCCGCAGGTGGCCGGTTAGCCCGGCTCCTTCTCCACGTGGCCCTTCACCAGCTTCAGGTGGATGTGCTGGCCCGTGAGGTCCTTGGCGTCGATGCCCTTCATCGGATCTTCCGGGAAGGTCTGGCAGAAGCTCATCGGCAGGGTCGGCGGCTGGGACTGCTTGAGGCAGACCTTCTCGCCCTTGGTGGTCCAGGTGCCCGCCAGCGCATTGCCGCGGCGGCTGAGGCCGGTCCACTTGCCGTCCGGCGCCAGCCAGATCTTCTGGGAGCGGCCGTCCGGATAGACCGAGAACACCGTATTGCCGAAGGCGGCGGCGACGGGGCCGCTCGCGGACGGCGCGTCGGCGGCCTCGGCCGCGGAGGCCAACGGCGAGAGGATGAGGAGCAGGGGAAGCAGATGTGGAATGCGAGTCATGCGGGCCCTAACGCATAGGCCGTCATTCGGTCCCAACCTTCGGCGGCGGTCCATCTGACGGCGATCAGTGTGGCAGTGCGGGTTCGCGGATTCCGCCCTCGATGCGGGCGTCGTCCCCCCGCCAGGCGTGAACCTCGTGGCAGACCGGGCAGCGGAAGGACCGCGGCTCGACGACGGCGGCCAGGTCGAAATCCTGGGTGCGGTGACCGGTGGGGACGTCGGCCCCGGTTGACGGGCAGCTGATGATGATCCTGGGCATGTAAGCTCAACGGATTCAGCCTGCTAAGGTTGCTTCTCTGTTGAAACAGATCAAAAGCCCGGCGGCGGCCGGTAGCCGCCGAAGGCCTGGGCCACGAGGCCGGCGAAGGCGATGGTCGTGCGGTCCTCCAGATAGGGCCCGATCGCCTGGAGGCCGAAGGGCAGGCCGGCGCGGGTCTGTCCGACCGGCATCGCCGTGGACGGCAGGTTACCCAGGGTCGCCAGACCCGCCCAGGCGGCGGGTGCGAAATAGGGGGTTTCGACGCCGTTGATCGTCAGGACCCTTTTGCCCAGGTCCGGCTCGTCGTCGTGCGGGAACGCGGGCGTTCCATGGACCGGCGCCAGCACCACGTCGAAGTCCTCGAACAGCCGCGACCACTGACGGCGGTTCTGGGCCTGGGCGTCCAGCAGCGCCATCCACGCGTGCGCCGAGATGGTCTGGGCGCCCGGCTGGCCGCGGCTCATCGCCGGCATAAGTATCCCCATGTAGGTCTCCTGCACCTTGGCGAGATCGGGCAGCAGGCCGCTGGCGCGCGCGACCTTGGCGCCCAGGCCTTCCAAGCGGGTGGCGAGGCCTTCGAGGCCGGCGCGGATCTCGTCGTCAAGCGGGGTCAGCGGATGGTCGTCGACAAGCAGAATCCGATAGTCTGCGAGCGTGGCGTGGCGCGGCGGCGGCAAAGCCAGGCGATAGCCGACCGCCTCGCCCTCGTCCGGCCCTGCCAGGACATCCATCGCCAGCCCCAGGTCGGCGGCGCTGCGGGCCAGGGGGCCCATCACCAGCAGCGGCACGCCCGCGCCGTCGGGAACGTATGGCGGCCCATTCCCGCGCATGGGCACGAGATTGTAGCTCGGCTTGTGGCCGTAGACGCCGCAGAAGTGCGCCGGCATGCGGATCGAGCCGCCGATGTCCGAGCCGAACTCCATAGGGACCATGCCGGCCGCCAGCGCGGCCGCCGATCCGCCCGACGATCCGCCCGGCGTGCGCTCCAGGTCCCAGGGGTTGCGGGTGCGGCCATAGATCGGATTGCTGCTCTGATAGTCGGAGAGCCAAGGCGGAACGTTGGTCTTGCCCAGGATGATCGCGCCCGCGGTCTTCAGCCGGCTGATGCTCACGGAATCGGTCGGTGCGATGAAGCCCTTGAAGGGTTCGAACCCCCAGGTGGTCGGCAGGCCCGCGACGTGGTGGCTCTCCTTCACCGTCATCGGCAGGCCGAGCAGCGGGCGCCGCTCGCCGCGGGAGAGCGCCACATCGGCGGCCCGGGCGGCCTCGCGGGCGCGGTCGAAGTCGCGGACGACCACGGCGTTGATCTCGCCGTCGCGGGCCTCGATGCGGGCGATGGCGGCGTCGGCGAGCTCCAGCGCGCCGATTTCGCGGGCGGCCAGCGCCCGGACCAGTTCGCCAGCCGACGCGTCGAGGGCGTCGCGGCTCAGGATTTCGGACATGGGATCGGCTCCATGCAGTGGGAGCCAAGCTTCACCACCCGGATGGGCGGGTGTCTACCGCGCTCAGGTGCTGGAGATGCGGTGGGCGCTGTCCACCGACCAGATCTTCTCGATGTTGTAGAAGGTGCGCACTTCGGGCCGGAACAGGTGGACAATGACGTCACCGGTGTCGATCAGCACCCAGTCGCAGTGCGGCAGGCCCTCGACCCGGGCGCGGCCGTAGCCCTGCTCCTTCAGCGCGCGCAGCAGGTGGTCGGCCATGGCGCCTACGTGCCGGTGCGAGCGGCCGGACGCCACCACCAGACCGTCGGCGACGGCGGACTTGCCCTTGAGATCGATGAACACGACATCCTGCGCCTTGTCGTCGTCGAGACGGGCCAGGATCAGGTCCTCAAGCGCAGCGATGCGCGCCGAGGGGTCTTCGGAAGGCGCGAGGCCTTCCTGCGCACGGGGCGCAGCTTCACGGGACAGCGGGTTGCTCCTTCGATATCCGCAGCAGGAGGCACCCTAGCACGCCTGGGGCCTTCGGTCAGCCGGCCTCGCGCGGGGCGGCCTGGCGGGCGCGGGTGGTGCGTTCGCGCAGCGCCGTGGAGCTCTGGAAGTTGAGCGGCCCGCGCAGGAAGGTCCAGGCCGGGGGCTTGCGGTCCGGCAGGGTGGCGGCGGCCTGCGAGGGGATGCGGAAGCGGGCGAAGCGCCGCGCAGCGGGCGAGAAGCGGCTCTTGAGCGCGATCCAAGGCCGCGAGACCACGGCCACCGGCACCTCACGCATGATCTGGGTCCAGCCGCGCCAGCGGTGGAAGCTGGCCAGGCTGTCGGCGCCCATCACCCAGACGAATTTCACGCCGGGAAAGCGGGCCTTCAGGGCGCGCACCGTGTCGATGGTGTAGGCGCTGCCCAGCCGGTCCTCGACGTCGGTGACGATCATGTGCCGGCCGTGGGCCAGGTTCTGGGCGCCGGCGATCCGCTGGGCCAGGTCGGCGGTCTCGTGGCGGGCCTTCAGCGGGTTCTGCGGCGAGACCAGCCAGATCACCCGGTCGAGGTTCAGCCGCCGCCGCGCGGTCTCCGCCACATGGGCGTGGCCCTCGTGCGCCGGATTGAACGAGCCGCCGTAGAGGCCGACGCGCATGCCGGGCTCCAGATGGAATCCGGGCCTGAGCGCGGCGGGGCGGCCGCCCTCAGGGACGCGTCTGGCCGGTCCCGCGGACCACATACTTATAGGTCGTGAGCTGTTCGGCGCCGACCGGCCCGCGGGCGTGCAGGCGGTCGGTGGCGATGCCGATCTCGGCGCCGAAGCCGAACTCCGCGCCGTCGGCGAACTGGGTGGAGGCGTTGATCAGCACGATGGCGGAATCCACCAGGGCGGCGAACCGCTCGGCCGCCGCGCCGTCCTCGGCCACGATGGCGTCGGTGTGAGCCGAGCCGTGGGCGGCGATGTGGGCCGCCGCGCCATCGACGCCATCGACGATCGCCACCGAGATGATCGGCGCCAGGTATTCGGTGGACCAGTCCTCGTCCGTCGCCTCGGCCATGCCGGGGACGAGGCTGCGCGCCCTGGCGTCGCCCCGCAACGCGCAGCCGGCCTCGCGCAGGGCGTCGGCCACCGGCGGCAGCAGGCGCTGGGCGTCGGCGGAGTCGACCAGCAGGGTCTCGGCCGCCCCGCAGACCGAGACGCGGCGCATCTTGGCGTTGACGGCGATGGCGATGGCCTTCTCGAGGTCGGCGCTCGCGTGCAGGAAGACGTGGTTGATCCCCTCCAGGTGGCCCAGCACCGGAGCGCGGGCCTCGGCCTGGACGCGGGCCACCAGGCTCTTGCCGCCGCGCGGGATGATCAGGTCGACGGTCCCGTCCAGGCCGCCGAGGATCAGGCCCACAGCGGCGCGGTCGGTGGTCTTCACCGCCTGGACGCAGGCCTCCGGCAGGCCCGCCGCCGCCAGGCCCTCGGCCACCGCCGCCTGGATGGCGAGATTGGAGGCCAGGCACTCCGAGCCGCCGCGCAGGATGGCGGCGTTGCCGGAGCGGACGCACAGGGCCGCGGCGTCGGCGGTCACGTTGGGGCGGCTCTCGTAGATGATGGCGATCACCCCGATGGGCGTGCGCACGCGGGCGATGTCCAGGCCGTTGGGCCGGTCCCAGCGGTCCAGCTCCGCGCCCAGCGGATCGCGGATCGCGGCCACGGTCTCGACGCCCTCAGCCATCGCCTCGATGCGGGCGGCGTCCAGCCGCAGGCGGTCGATCATGGCCTCGGCCATTCCGGCGGCCTCGGCGCCGGCGACGTCGCGGGCGTTGGCGGCCAGGATGTCGGCGGCATGCGCGCGGATCGCGGCGGCCATGGCGGCGATGGCGCGGGTGCGCGTGGCGGCGTCGGCCAGGCGCAGGGCCACGGCGGCCGCCTTGCCGCTGCGTCCCATCGCGCTCATCTGCGCCGGCAAGCTCGCGCCCGCATCGTCCATCGCCCAAGGGCCCATATGCTCAATCTGAGCCTTACCTAGCCGGATTGTGACAGGAAGGGCTAGGACGGATCGTTCGTGGCGCCCAGCCTGCGGCTCCGCTATCCCTCGGCCATGGACGCCTTTCCCGCCTTCTTCCCGCTCTCCGGCAAGACCGTGGCCGTGGCGGGCGTGGGCGCGGGCGCCGAGGCCAAGGCGCGGCTGTTCGAAGGCTCGCCGGCCAAGGTGCGCCGGCTGGAGGGCCAGGCGGCCCTGATGCCGGAGTCCTACGCCGGCGCGATCCTGGCCTTCGTCGCCTCCGAGGACGCGGCGTTCGCCGAGGCCGCGGCGAGTGCGGCGCGGGCGGCGGGCGTGCCGGTGAACGCCGTCGACCGCCCAGCGCTCTGCGACTTCACCACGCCGGCGCTGATCGACCGGGGCGAGGTGGTGGCGGCCATCGGCACCGGCGGCGCCTCGCCCATGCTGGCGACCCTCCTGCGCCACGACATCGAGGCCCGCGTGCCGGAAGGCGCGGGCCAGGTCGCCGCCCTGTTCGCGTCCATGCAGGACGAGGTGCGCGCCGCCCTGCCGGAGCCGCACCGCCGGCGCGCCTTCCTGCGCGCGGCCCTGGGCGGTCCCGTGGCGGAGGCCGCCATGCGTGGCGACAAGGCGCTGGCGCAGCGGCTGCTGCGCGAGGCCCTGGCCCGGGACGAGCCGGGCGCGGGGCGGGTGCAGTTCATCGACGCGCGGGGGCCGGCGGACCTGCTCACCCTGCGCGCGGCCCGCGCGCTGGCGGCGGCGGACGTGCTGGTCTGCGACGAGGCCGCCCACGCCGACGTCCTGGCGCTGGCCCGCCGCGACGCCGAGCGCAGCGGCCCGCAGAGCGCCGATCATCTCGGCCAGCTCACCGCCCAGGGCCTGCGCGTGGCGCGCCTGGTCACGGGCACGGGCTGGCGCAGCGAACAGGCGGCGCTCGAGGCCGCGGGTATCGAGACCGACGTCCTGCCCATCGCGGGCTGACGCCAACCAAAGGGGGACGAGCATGCGGATCATCACCATCGCCGCCGTCGCAAGCGGCCTCGCGCTCGCCGCGTCCGGCGCGCTCGCCGCGCCGCAAAGCGACGCGGAGATCCAGGCCCGCGTGGCCCGGGTCCTGAAGGCCACGCCGCTGATCGACGGCCACAACGACTTCCCCTGGGAGGTGCGCGACCGCTTCGCCCAGAAGACCGGCGTCTTCGACATGAAGTCCGACCTCAGCCACCAGCCGCCCGTGCCCGGCGGCGAGGGCACAGGCGGGCTGATGACCGACATCCCGCGCCTGCACGCCGGCGGGGTCGGCGGCCAGTTCTGGTCGGTCTACATCCCGGTCGCCATCACCGGCCCGGCGGCGGTGCAGACCACCATCGAGCAGATCGACATCGTCAAGCGCCTGGCGGCCCGCTACCCGGCCGATCTCGGCATGGCCTACACCGCCGACGACATCGTGCGCCTGCACAAGGAGGGCCGCATCGCCTCGCTGATCGGCGTCGAGGGCGGCCACCAGATCGATGATTCCATGGCGGTGCTGCGCGCCTATTACGCCCTGGGCGCGCGCTACATGACGCTCGCCCACTTCACCGACAATCATTTCGCCGACAGCGCCACCGACGATCCGCTGCACCACGGGCTTTCGCCCTACGGCAAGGCGGTGGTGGGCGAGATGAACCGCCTGGGGATGCTGGTCGATCTCAGCCACGTTTCGGCCGAGACCATGCGCGATGCGCTGGCGGTCAGCCAGGCGCCGGTGATCTTCTCGCACTCCGGCGCCCGCGCGATCAGCGACCATCCGCGCAACGTGCCCGACGACGTCCTGGCCCTGGTGGCCAAGAACCACGGGGTGGTGATGGCCAACTTCGCCACCGGCTATGTCTCCGACGCGCGGCGGCGCTGGAACGCCGATCAGGCGGCGGAGACCGCGCGGGAGGCCAGCCTCTTCACCGGCCAGCCCGACCGGCGCAAGGCGGCCATGGCGGAGTGGGCGGCGGCGCATCCCAAGCCGCGCGTGACCCTGGCCCAGGTCGCCGACCACATCGAGCAGATCCGCAAGGCCTGCGGGATCGATTGCGTGGGGCTGGGCTCGGACTTCGACGGCATCCCCGACACGCCGGAGGGCCTGGAGGGCGTCGACAAGTACCCCGCCCTGTTGGCCGAACTCGCCCGCCGGGGCTGGTCGGACGAGGACCTCGGCAAGCTCGCCGGCGGCAACCTGCTGCGGGTGCTGCGCGACACCGAGTCGACGGCCAGGCGCCTGCAGGCGAGCGAGCAGCCGTCCGAGGCGACGATCGCGGAACTGGACGGACCGGCGAAGCCCTAGCGGTCCAGTGGGCGGCCCAGGGTCTCGGGGACCAGGAACAGGCAGGTCACCACCGAGGCCAGGGTGAAGGCGAAGGGGTACCAGAGGCCGGAATAGATGTTGCCCACCGAGGCGACGATGGCGAAGGCGGTGAAGGGCACGAAGCCGCCGACCCAGCCGGTGCCGATGTGGTAGGGCAAGGACAGCGCCGTATAGCGGATCCGCGTCGGGAACAGCTCCACCAGGAAGGCGGCGATCGGCCCGAAGAGGGCGGTGGACGCGATGGTGAAGACCAGCATCACCGCGAACGCCAGGGGCAGGTTCATGCGCTTGGGATCGGCCTTGGCGGGATAGCCGGAGCGGGCGAGGCCGTCCTTGATCTTCTCCTCGACGCTGGCCTTGATGGCCTTGGCCACGTCCTTGGGCAGGCCGCGCGCGTCGAGGGACGGGACGGTCGCCATGCCGACCCGCACGAGGGCCGGCGCGCCGGGCGCCGCCGCCTCGTTGACGTAGGAGACGCCGGCGTTGGCCAGCACGCTCTTGGCGATGTCGCAGGACGAGGTGAAGGACGCCTTGCCGACAGGGTCGAACTGCAGGGAGCAGTCGGCGGGATCGGCGATCACCGTGACCGGAGTCTTCGCTTGCGCCTCGGACAGGGCCGGGTTCAGCGCGTCGGCCAGGACGTGGAAGCCCGGGAAATAGGCCACCAGCATCAGGGTCATGCCGCTCAGCATCACCGCCTTGCGGCCCCACTTGTCGGAGAGCCAGCCGAACAGGACGTAGAGCGGCGCGCTGACCGCCACCACGACCATCATCAGGCCGTTGATGGTCGCCGGATCGACCTTCAGGAACTTCTCCATGAAGGTCTGGGCGTAGAAGAAGGTGGTGTACCAGACGGCCCCTTGGGCGAACATCACGGCCACCAGGGCCAGCAGCACCAGCTTCAGGTTCGGCCACTTGCCGAAGGCGTCGAGGAAGGGCGTCTTGGAGATCGAGCCTTCCTCCTTCACCGCCATGAAGGTCGGGCTCTCTTCCAGCCGCATGCGCATGAAGATCGAGACCGCCAGCAGGCCGGCGGAAAACAGGAAGGGGATGCGCCAACCCCAGGCGTCGAAGGCGGCGGGTCCGACGGCCTTGCCGAGCAGGGTGCGGGTGGTGAGGATCACCAGCAGCGCCGCGAAGAGGCCGATGGCCGCCGAGGTCTGCACCCAGCTGGTCGAACGCCCGCGGGCGTTCGACGGCGCGTGCTCGGCCACATAGATCGCCGCCCCACCGTACTCGCCGCCGAGGGCAAAGCCCTGGACGATGCGCATCAGCAGCAGGAGGATCGGCGCGGCGACCCCCGCCGTGGCGAAGCTGGGTAAGAGCCCGATGGCCACGGTCGAGCCGCCCATCAGGGTCACGGTGATCAGGAAGGCGCCCTTGCGGCCCACCCGGTCGCCGATGCGCCCGAACACCAGCGCCCCCAGCGGCCGGAAGGCGAAGCCCACGCCGAACAGGGCGAGGGCGGCGATGTAGCCGGCGGTCTCGTTCAGGCCCGAGAAGAAGGTCTTGGAGACCACCTGGGTCAGGCTGCCGAAGACGAAGAAGTCGTACCACTCGAAGGTGGCGCCGGTGGCCGAGGCGGCCACCACCGTGCGCAGGCTGGCCTTCTCCGCCGCCGTCGGCATGGCGTTCGCGGCGATCTCCGCCATCGTCTCGATATCCTTCCCCTCAGGTCTCGGCCGTCAGCCTAGCAGGTCTTGTGCTTGGGATTGCCTGCGACAGGGGGCAGCGCGTGGATGTAGGCGGCGATGGCCGCCACGTCGGCGTCGGGCAGCTTGCCGGTGGAGGCGATGACGTCCTTCATGCCTTCGGGCTCGTTGAAGCACTTGTCGGTGCCCGACTTCAGGAAGTCGGTCAGGTCCTGCTCGCTCCAATCGCCGAGGCCATCCTTGTGCGGGGTGATGTTGCTGGCGAAGCGGCCGCCGGCCTCCAGGTTGGGGGCGCCGGCGTAGAGCTGGGCGGTCTCCAGGCCGCCGAGCGCGTTGCGCGGGGTGTGGCACTCGGCGCAGTGGGCCGGGCCCTCGGCCAGGTATTCGCCGCGGTTCCAGGCGGCCGACTTGGCCGGATCGGGCTTGAACTCATGCGGGTGGAAATAGAGCAGCTTCCAGCCGCCGACGGCCAGGCGCTGGTTGAACGGGAACTTCAGCTCATGCGGCGCGGTCGGCTTGGCGATGGCCGGCAGGGTCTGCAGATAGGCGAAGAGGTCGCGGACGTCCGACGTCTTCATCAGGCTGTAGGACGGGTACGGGAAGGCCGGATAGAGGTGCTCGCCGTGGCGGCCCGTCCCGCGCTTCATGGCGTTGACGAACTGCGCCTCCGTCCAGCCGCCGAGGCCGTAGGTCTTGTCCGGCGAGATGTTGGGCGTGACGAAGGTCCCGAATGGCGACTTCAGCTTCAGCCCGCCGGCCAGCTGGGTGCGGTCGTCCTGGCCGGGCGTCATGTGGCAGGCCGAGCAGTTGCCGGCGATGAACATCACCTGCCCATTGGCCACGTCGGGATGGTAGCCGGCGGCGACCTCGGAGGCCGGCAGGGTCTTCGGCGCGGTGATGACGAGGCCCGCGGCCACGCCGACCGCGACCAGGACGATCAGGATGATCAGAACGCGCCGCATGATTGGCCCCCTAAGGTCTCCGCCGCCGAGACGGGCTCAGGACTTCTTCTTGCGGTAGAGGTCGTGGCAGGACTTGCAGGTCGCGCCCACTGCCGCATAGGCCGGCTTGAAGGCGTCGGCCGTGGTCGCCTTGCCGGCGGTCGAGGCCAGGGTGGCCATCTCTGTCAGGCGCTTGTCGAAGTCGGCCTTGTTGTCCCAGATCTTCGGGTCGGCGGCGGTCTTCGGGTCCTTGTCGCTGCCGGCCGGATAGAGGCCGTGCAGCTTCTTGGCGTCGGCGGCGACGCCGTCCATCAGGGTCTTGGCCTTGGCCGCGTCGAAGGTGGCGGGCGAGTTGATGCCGGCGCCTTCCTTCATGGCCTGGCCGACGGCCTTCATGGTCGCCTGGCGGTCTTCCACCGGGTTGCCGGCCGAGACGGCGGCGAAGGCGACGCTGAGCGCCAGGCAGGCGCCGCCGGCTGCGGCCCAAAGAACAGTCGAAGAACGCTTCATCCCAAGGCTCCCAGCCGCATGAGGTTTATTCCGTTATGTCAGCGACCTACCGCGACCGGGCGAGCGCGACAAGGGCCAAGGCCAGGCTCGCGGAAGCGTACCCGGTTTTCGAAAGCGCGCCTCAGGGCTTGAGGGTCATCAGGTAGTCGGCGATCTGCTTGGCGGTCGCCGGGTCGCCGCCCGAATAGTCCATCTTGTTGCCGGGGATGGTCTTGTTGGGATCGGTGATGAAGGCGGTCAGGGTGTCGGCGCTCCAGACGATGGTCGAGCCCTTCATGGCGTCCGAATAGTCGAAGCCCTCTGAGCTGCCGGCCTTGCGGCCGCCGACGCCGAACAGGTTCGGGCCCACCGAGGGGCCGGCGCCGGCGGTGCTCTCGTGGCAGGACTGGCAGACCGCGAACAGCGGCGGCGGCGCGGCCGCCGGCGCTTGGGCGAGGGCGGCGGTCGCGGTCAGGGCGGCGGCGAGCAGGCTGGCGGCGGCGGCGATGGAACGGGTCGGCATGGAAGCTCCTGCGGCAAAGCGGAGCGCAGCAGTAGCATCGCTTCCCGAGCCGTTGGAAGGCGGCTCGAACAGGTCTCAGGCGGCTTCCGTCGCCATCGTCGTTTCATCGGGCGCCGCTTCCACTGGCGCCGATAGCCGGGCGATCTCGCGCAGCAGCACGCCGGGCGAGATCGGCTTGCCGACCACGCCGTCCATGCCGGCGTCGAGGTAGGCGCGGCGCTGGTGGGCGAGCACGTTGGCGGTGAGCGCCACGATCGGCGTCTGCGCCGGGGCGCCGCCCAGGGCGCGGATACGGCGCGCGGCCTCCAGACCGTCGATGCCCGGCATCTGCACGTCCATCAGGATCAGGTGGAAATCGCCGGTCTCGGCCGCCTCGACGCCCAGGTAGCCGTCGGCGGCGGTGGAGACCTCCGCGCCCAGGCTTTCCAGGAGCTTGGTGGCGATCATCCGGTTGGTGGCGTTGTCTTCGACCACCAGCACCTTCAGGCCCTCCAGCACCGGCTCGAGGCTCTCGCGGGTCTCGGCGACGGCTTCGGAGGACTCCGCGGCGATCTCCAGCCAGAAGGTCGAGCCGAGGCTCGGCTCGGAGGAGAAGCCCACGTCGCCGCCCATCATGTCGGCCAGCTTCTTGGTGATGGCGAGCCCCAGGCCCGAGCCGCCGAACTTGCGGGTGGTCGAGGCGTCGCCCTGGTCGAAGCGCTGGAAGATGCGCCCCTGCGCCTCGGGCGGGATGCCGACCCCGGTGTCGATGATCTCGAAGCGCAGCACGCCGGGGCGCGGGGCTTCGCAGCGCACGGTGACCGAGCCGCGCTCGGTGAACTTCACGGCGTTGCCCACCAGGTTGAACAGGGCCTGGCGCAGGCGCACCGGGTCGGAGCGCACCCAGCCCAGGCCCGGCTCGGCGTCGAGGCGCAGCAGGAGGCCCTTGCTGTCGGCCTGCGGCCGCAGCAGGCGCACCACGCCCTCCACCAGGGCGCGCGGGTCGAGCGCCTCGCTGGTCAGCTCCAGCCGGCCGGCCTCAATCTTGGCGAAGTCGATGACATCGTTGAGCAACTCGGCCAGCATCTGACCGCAGGAGAGCGCCTCCTCCAGCATGTGGCGGCCCTCCTCGGTGAGCTTCTCGCCCTTCAGGAGGTGCAACACGCCCATGACCCCGTTCATCGGGGTGCGGATCTCGTGGCTCATGTTGGCCAGGAAGGCGGACTTGGCCTCGGCGGCGGCCTCGGCGGCGCGCTGCGCCTCGAGCAGGGCGATCTCCTGGCGCTTGCGCTCGTCGAAGTCCTGCAGCAGGCCCACGGCCTTCAGCCAGCGGCCGTTCCGGCCGACCTTCAGATGGTGCGAGACGCGGATCCAGCGGGTCTGGCCGTCGTCGCGCACGATCCGCGCGTCGAAGGCGCCCGCCCGGTTCGTGCCGGTGTGCAGGGAGCGGAAGGACTCGCGCACATGGTCCAGGTCGTCTGGGTGGAAGCCGGGGAAGCGCAGCTGGGTCGCCTGGGCGTAGGTCGCCTCGTCCTTGCCGGTCAGCCGCACGAACTCCGGCGAGGCCCAGAAGGTCTTGCCGACGTGGTCGATCTCGTAGACGCCCGCCTCGGCGGCCTCCAGGGCCACGGCCAGGCGCTGGGCGGCGGCCTGGGCCTCGCGCTCGGCTTTCTTCATCCGCAGCTCGCCGCGCCGGGCGGCGTCGCGGGCCTTGGCCAGTTCGGTGATGTTCTCGGAGATGCCGCGCAGGGCGTAGATCCCGTCCGCCCGCGGCTCGGTGCGGAAGGTGGCGCGCCAGGAGGTCCAGCGGCCGCCGACCTTCATCCGGTGCTCCAGGGTGGCCCCGACGCCGGTGGCGACGGCCGCGCCCATCAGCTCGCTGGTGCGCTTGCGGTCGGCGGGATGCACCAGGGCCTGGAACTGCTCCGGCGTGCGCACCTGCTCGGCGGCGTATCCGGTGAGCGAGAGCAGGTCGCGGGACCATTCGATGCGGCCCTCGACCGGCTCATAGGTCCAGGTGCCGATGCCGGCGCTTTCGCTCAGCAGCCGCCGCGTGCGCCGCGTCTCCTCCAGCTCCTCGGCCCGCGCCCGCTCCTCGGTGGCGTCGCGCATGGTGACGATGAGGTCGCCATTGCCGATCTTCTGGGTGCGCGAGGCGAACCAGGCCCAGGCGCCGTCCCTGCGCCGCACCCGCATGGGATGCTCGGCCACTTCGCCGAGCGCCAGCGCGCGGATGTGGTCGCGGACGGCGGCTATGTCCTCCGGATGCAGGAAGCCGGAGGCGCGTTCGCCCACCAGCTCGGCCTCATCCCAGCCGGCCAGGGTCTTCCAGGCGCCGTTGACAAGCTTGAAGCGGCCATCGGAGCCGATGACCTGCATGAGATCGCGGCTGTTCTCGAACAGCCAGCGGATCATCTCAGCCTTTTCGGCCGCGCCTGACGCGCTTTTACCGGCCATGGACGTGTCGCCCCCAGAGATCATGGGAGCATAGTGTCCATCCGTAAACGTAAGGTTCGCCGGCCGGGGCGGCCGGGTGTCGCAGCCTAAGTGTCTGTCCTAGAAGGCATTTTCTCCGGTGATGGCGCGCCCGAGGATGAGCGCGTGGACGTCATGGGCGCCTTCGTAGGTGTTCACGGTCTCCAGGTTCGCAGCGTGGCGCATCACATGGTACTCGCCGGAAATGCCGTTGCCGCCGTGGATGTCGCGGGCCTCGCGGGCGATGGCCAGCGCCTTGCCGCAATTGTTGCGCTTCATCATCGAGATGGCTTCCGGCACCCAGGCGCCCTCGTCGATCAGGCGGCCCAGCGCGAGCGCGCCCTCGAAGCCCAGCGCGATCTCGGTCTGCATGTCGGCCAGCTTCTTCTGCACCAGCTGGCGCGCGGCCAGGGGCTTGCCGAACACCTTGCGGGTCAGGGTGTATTCGCGGCAGGCGTGCAGGCAGAACTCGGCGGCGCCCATGGCGCCCCAGGCGATGCCGTAGCGGGCCTTGTTCAGGCAGGAGAACGGCCCGCGCAGTCCACTGACGTTCGGCAGCATCATGTCGTCCGGCACGAAGACGTCGGCGAGCGCGATCTCGCCGGTCACCGAGGCGCGCAGGGAGAGCTTGTTCATGATCTTCGGCGTGGCGAAGCCCTCGGAGCCGCGGTCCACCAGGAAGCCGCGGATTACCCCGTCCAGCTTGGCCCAGACCAGGGCCACGTCGCTGACCGGCGAGTTGGTGATCCACATCTTGGAGCCGTTCAGCACATAGCCGCCGTCGACCTTCTTGGCGACCGTGCGCATCGAGGCCGGGTCGGAGCCGCCGTCGGCCTCGGTCAGGCCGAAACAGCCAATGATCTCGCCCTTGGCCATGCCGGGCAGGTACTTCATCCGCTGCTCTTCCGAGCCGAAGGCGTAGATCGGGTACATCACCAGCGAGGACTGCACGCTCATCGCCGAGCGGTAGCCGCTGTCGACCGCCTCGATCTCGCGGGCGATCAGGCCGTAGGCCACGTGGTTGGTCTCCGCGCAGCCGTACTTCTCCGGCAGCGTCGGGCCGAGGAAGCCCAGCTCGCCCATCTCGGTCATGATCTCGCGGTCGAACCGCTCCTCGGCGAAGGCCGAGACCACCCGGGGCAGGAGCTTGTCGCGGGCGTAGGCGCGCGCGGCCTCCCAGATCATCCGCTCCTCCTCCGACAGGCGCGAGGCGAGGTCGAGCGGGTCTTCCCAACGGAAGGTCTTCTGGCCGGCGGCCGTATCGAGCGGCATGGAAATGTCTCCGAACTTGAATCCGCGCCTTATGGCGGCAAATCGGGGTCCTGAGTAGACGCCTTTGCGTGTCTCGAAGACGGCGTGGGGTCGCGGATCGCGGCAAATCTTGCATCTGCAAATCATTCGCACTACAGCGCCGCCATGCTCCTGCACCTGGAACAGGTCCTGTCGACCGAGGCGGTGGCGCAGTGCCGCCGGGTGCTCGAGGGCGAGGCCTGGGTGGACGGCCGGATCACCGCCGGCGCGCAGTCGGCGTTGGCGAAGCACAATCTGCAGGTCCCGCAGGACGCGCCGGCGGCGCGCGAGCTGGGCGAGCTGATCCTGACGGCCCTGGGGCGGCATCCGCAATTCGTCTCGGCGGCCCTGCCGCTCAAGGTCTATCCGCCGCTGTTCAACCGCTATGACGTGGGCATGGGCTTCGGCGCCCACGTGGACAACGCCATCCGCTTCGCCGGCGCCCAGCCCTACCGCACCGACGTCTCCGCGACCCTCTTCCTCAGCGACCCGGACGACTACGACGGTGGCGAGCTGGTGGTGGAGGACGCCTATGGCGAGCATGCGGTGAAGCTGCCGGCCGGCGACATGATCATCTATCCCGCCACCAGCCTGCACCGGGTTGAGGCGGTGACCCGCGGCTCGCGCTGGGCGGCCTTCTTCTGGGTCCAGTCGATGGTCCGCGCCGACGCCCAGCGCAGCCTGCTCTACGACCTGGACGGGGCGATCCAGGCGACGGCGGCGAAGCTTGGCCAGTCTGACCCGGCGGCGATCAGCCTGACCGGCGCCTACAACAACCTGCTCAGGATGTGGTCCGAGGTCTGATCAAGCCGCGCCGGCCGCGGTTTACGCCGTCCAGAAAAGCTCAGGAACTCAGCAACCAAGCGCGTCCGACGGTGTTCCTCATGCGTAGACTCCAAAGGGAGCTCCAGCATGACCGTCGCCGCCTTCCGCCCTACCGTCCCGACCGGCTCGCTGCTGGCGATCCTGCGCCCGTTGCTGCTCTTGGGGACGCTGGCCTTCTTCGCGGGCTTCGGCGGCTATCTGATCTTCGGCCCGGCCGATGTCATGGGCCGCCAGGCCACGCAGTCGCAACCGGCTCCTGTCGCGGTCTCGGCCACGCCGGCGGTCGCCGCCGCGCCGTCCTCGGACGCGTGGAACCTGCCCAAGCAGATCTAGGGCGGGCTTTTTTATTTCGAGCACGATTCAGCGGTCACGCCGTTTCGGCTGACCCCATCGTGCTCTAGCCGCCGCGCGCCACGAACCAGCCGTTCCGGAAGCCGTCCTGCGCCTTGCCGTAGACGAAGGGCTCGCCCTCCGGCGTCGTCACCCGTCCGCCCGCCGCCTCCAGCACCGCATGGCCCGCGGCCGTGTCCCATTCCATGGTCGGCCCGTGGCGCGGGTAGATGTCGCTCATTCCCTCGGCGATGCGGCAGAACTTTATGGAGCTGTCCATCGGCTCGCGCAGGTCGAAGCCGTACTCGGTGGCCAGCTTGTCGGCGGTCTCCGGCTTCATGGTGTGGCTGATCAGCGCGATGGCCGCGCCCTTCGGCCAGGGCCGCGCGCGCACCGGATGGGCCGCGCCCCCGGCCATGCGCTTTATCGCCTGACCGCCTTGCGTGAACCAGACCTCGCCGGAGGGCGGCGAGGCCACCGCGCCCGCCACCGGCCGGCCGTTCTCGATCAGGCCGATGTTGACCGTGAAGTGCGGGTCGCCGCGCACGAAGGCCTTTGTGCCGTCCAGCGGGTCGACCAGGAAGAAGCGCGGGCCGATGGCCTCGGGTGTTCCGAACTCGCTAGCGTCCTCCTCCGAGATCACCGGCACGTCGGGGAAGCGTTTGGCGAGCGCCTTCAGGATCAGCGCCTCGCCCTGCCGGTCGGCCTCGGTCACCGGGCTCTCGTCGGCCTTCCGGGCCACGGCCAGCCCGGTGCGCCAGAGCGGCAGGATCAGGCGCGCGGCCGCCTCGCAGATGTCGGCCAGCTCGGCCCCGATGTCGTTCATGTGGGTCTCTTAGGGTCGGCGCGCGGTTTTCCAAAGGTTCAAATCAAGCCAAGGTCCCCGCCATGACGGAAGACGCCGCAACCATCCCGATCCGCCCCGCCGAACTCGCCGCCTTTCTGGCGGCGCGCATGTGCCACGACTTCATCAGCCCGGCGAGCGCCATCGTCTCGGGCCTGGACCTGCTGGAGGATCCCACCGCCCAGGACATGCGCGAGGACGCCATGGGCCTGATCGCCGCCTCGGCGCGGAAGCTGGCGGACCTGCTGGCCTTCAGCCGGGTGGCCTTTGGCGCGTCGGCCTCGGCGGAGACCTTCGATGCGCGGGAGCTGGAGAAACTGGCCCGCGGCGTGTTCGGCCACATGCGCGCCGAGCTCGACTGGCAGGTCGAGCCGGCCGGGGTGAACAAGCCGGCGGCGCGCACCCTCCTGAACCTCGCCCAGATGGCCGGGGCGGCGCTGCCCACCGGCGGCTCGGCCAGGGTGCGCGCGGTGGAGGAAGCCGCCTCGATCGCCATCGCCGTGGAGGCGACCGGCCCGCGCGCCCGGCTGCGGCCCGAGGTGCTGGCCGGCCTGCGCGGCGAGGGGCCGGGCGAGGGCCTGCACGGCCACTGGGTGCAGGCGCGCTATGTGAACCTGTTCGTGGGCGACGCCGGTGGGCGGGTGTTCGCCGACGTGGCCGAGGAGAGGGTGACCCTGGCGGCGACAATCCCCGCCTGATCGGCCCGCCTAGTCGCGCATCCCGCGGCCCATCACGCAGGAGATGCGGCCGTCGCGCACGGTGACCCAGGCCGCGTGGCCGACCCCAGGCTCGAACAGCACATGGCGCGCGCCCAGCGTCACGGCGATCGCGCCCGGCGCATCGAAGTTGCAGACCGGGAAGGTCTGGCTGCTGAACACGGCCTCCACCGGCACGGCCGCGCAGAAGGCGTCGCCGATCTGGTAGGCGAAGCCCACGCCCTTGTAGACGAAAGGCGGCGGCGGCTTGGCCCCGCGGGCGGCCACGGAGAGCGTCGCCGAGACCGGGCAGGCCGGGCCCTTCACCACCCATTCTCGCAACATCGCCCGGTGGGTCGCCCAGGTGGAGAAGATCACCGCGCCCGGAATGCTGGCGATCCCCGCCAGCAGCAACAGCAGGCCCGCGATCTGCAGCCGCCCGAACATCCCGCGCCGCCCGCTGCTGACGGCCAGCGGCGCGACGATGGGCGCGGTCTTGGATGACGTCGGAGGAAAGTGGCCCTGCATGAACTACAGACGTAATATATTACATCTGTCTTGGCTAGGGACTTGAGCCGGCGCCGGGCCTCAGGGCGTCTTGTCGGCCTTGCGCATGGCGCTGGCGATGGAGGCGCGCTGCAGCATCCCCGCCTCGCGCGGGTCGATGGAGTAGAGGCCGCTCAGCAGGGCCAGATCGCTCGGCGTCGCCGCCTCCGGCCGGTCCTGCGCATCGCAGTCGTCGGCCATCAGGTTGAGGATGGTGGCCAGCCCGCTGCACCGCTCCAGCCCCTGCCAGCGCGACAGCGCCAGCACCGCGATGTAGTCGGCCACGGCGTCGATCTTCTCCCCGGCCACCTTGTTGGCGTCAGCGAGGATCAGGCTGTGGACCAGCTCCGAGCTCATGTCGTTGCTCAGCCGGCTGCCGAGCTTGCCCTTCACCGGCGGGGCCTTGAGGTCGCAGGGGAAGCTGCCGGGCGCGCCGGTGCCGATGCAGGGCGCGCCGGTGTTCAACTCCAGCATGTTCGCCCCGTCGGTCCCGACGGTGCGGGTCAGGTACCAGGACTGGATCGGCCGGCGAAAGGTGAAGACCTGTTTGTCCTCGGCCCGGAAGTGGAAGCCGAACAGGACGTCGCGCCGCTTGGCGATGTCGTCCAGCTGGGCCTGCGGCTTGGCCGAGAAGATCACATTGACGTTCGGCGTACAGCCGGCCGCGCTCACCGGGGCGTTCACCTGGCGGGCGACCTCGACCAGCCGCTTGGCGACGAAGGCGTCGAACGCCTCCGGCAGGCCCTGGACCTTGACGCAGATCGGATCGCGGAAGCGGGCGTACTGTTCGTTGCGGCTGGTCGGCAGCCGCCGGCGGACGAACTCGGTGGTCTTGTCGACCAGCGGGTCGGGCTTCTGCGGCGCGGTCACAGCGACGCCGCTCACCGTGTTCGCCGGCGCGGGGCTGGCGGCGGGCGTGGGATCGGTTTCCCGCGCCAGGGCGGACGACGCCGCCAGCAAAGCCAGGGCGGCGGCCAGGGTCGCATTCAGCTTCGCCATGCCGATCTCCGCCGCCGCATGCATCGCCGAAGAGCGACGATACGGTGCGGCGCAGCCGGACGCGACTGGAAAACCGGTTCGTTTAAAAGGCGGATCTGGGGAAAAGCCGATTTTGGCGCCCTTTGCCGCGGCGCTTTCCACGGGTCCTTAACCATCCCGGCGCGACAACGAAGGTCATGTCCGGGGAGTCCGCGCGCGTGAAGCTTTGCCTGGTCGTCGATGACAGCCGTGTGGTGCGCAAGGTCGCCCGCCGGATCCTCGAGGACCTGGGTTTCGGGGTGGCCGAGGCCGGCGACGGCGCCGAGGCGCTCGCCTGGTGCCGCACGGCCATGCCCGACGTCGTCCTGCTGGACTGGAACATGCCGGTGATGAATGGGCTGGAGTTCCTGCGCCGGCTGCGCCAGGAGCCCGCCGGAGCCGCGCCCCGGGTGCTGTTCTGCTCGGTGGAAAGCGATCTCGACCGCATCCGCGAGGCCCTGGAAGAGGGCGCCGACGAGTACATCATGAAGCCCTTCGACGGGGATATCGTGGCCTCGAAGCTGGCCCTGGCGGGCGCGCTGTGACCTCGCAGGACCGCGAGCTGATCGCCCGCCTGTGCGCCGAGCGCGCCGGCCTGCGGGTCGATCCCGACAAGGCCTATCTGCTGGAGAACCGCCTGGCCCCGGTGGCGCGGCGCGAGGGCTTCGCCTCGGTGCACGACCTGGTCTGCGCCATCCGCGACCGTGACGACGACCGCCTGGCCTGGCGCGCCGTGGAAGCCATGTCGCCCGCCGAGACCGCCTTCTTCCGCGAGCCCCAGACCTTCGAGCGCATCGTGGGCGAGGCCCTGCCGGACCTGGCCATGCGCCGCGAGGGCGGGACGCTCAGGCTATGGTCGGCGGCCTGCGGCGCGGGGCAGGAGGTCTATTCCCTGGCCATGGCCCTAGAGGAATCCGCCCCGGCCGGGGTGACCATTGAGGTCTTCGCCTCCGACCTCTGCGAGCGGCGGCTGGAGAAGGCCCAGGCCGGGCTCTACAGCCCTTTCGAGGTGCAGCGGGGCCTGTCGGCCCGGCGGCTGGTGCGCCACTTCGAGGGCCGCGACGAGGCCTTCGCGCTGTCGCCGCGGGTGCGCCAGATGGTGCGCTGGCGGCGTGTGAACCTGATGGAGGACCTAAGCCGCCTGGGCCAGTTCGACCTGGTGCTGTGCCGGGGCGTGCTGGGCGGCCTCTTGGAAGACGCCCGCGCCCGGGTGTTGGCCAATCTGGAGCGGACGCTGAAGCCCGGCGGCTGGCTGGTGCTGGGGGCGAACGAGGCGGCGCCGGGGCTGAGCGCCCTGGCCGGCCGCCCCGGTTTCCACACCCACGGGTCGGGCCGCGCGGCGGCTTAAAGAGCGCGCAAAGAAAAACCCCGCCGAAACCGG
This sequence comes from Phenylobacterium sp., assembly GCF_004799515.1. Classification (GTDB taxonomy): domain Bacteria; phylum Pseudomonadota; class Alphaproteobacteria; order Caulobacterales; family Caulobacteraceae; genus Phenylobacterium. Next base: position 23,246 of record NZ_SSMX01000030.1, read on the forward strand.
CGGGGCCTTCCTCAAGTCCAGTCTTATCGAAGCGTCGGCGACTAGTGCTTGGCGTCGTCGGCGGTGTTGGTCACGGCGTGACCCGCGTCGGTCACGTCGCGGCCGGCGCCGGCGACGGTGTTGCAAGCGGCGACCGCCATGCTGGCGGCCAGAACGGCAAACAGAACAATCTTACGCATCGGGGTTTCTCCAGGCTTGTAAACTCGTGCGCCTAACAACCCCTACGCTGCCGCTTGGTTCCCGCTTTGTGGGGCGCCCGACGATTCATCCGGCTGCGGCGCATCGGCCGCCGGCGTCGGGAAGATCAGCCGGGCGGTGACGCCGCCGGCGGCGTTGCGCACCAGTTCCGAGCGCCCACGCAGCTGGCGGGCGAAGGCGGTCATCAGGACGCGGCCCACGCCGGAGGCGCCAAGGGCGTCTTCGCCGGCCTGGCCGTCGTCGGAGATTTCCAGTTCCGCCTCCTCGCCCTTCACGCGGAAGGAGAGCGTCAGCACCCCGCCACGCGCGGCGAAGGCGTGCTTCTGGGCGTTGGTGATCGCCTCGACGGCGAAAAGGGCCAGGGGCGCCAGGCGGTCGGGGTCGATCACCAAGGCGTCGACCGACAGCTCCGTGCGCACCGCCGGCCCCTGAGCGATCTCCCCCGCCACCAGCTGGGCGGTGAGCTCCTCGAGGAACGGGCGCAGGTCGACGCGCTTCAGGTCCGGCCCCTGGTAGAGGGCGCGGTAGATCAGGGCCAGCGCAGTGATCCGCTGGCGCGTGTCGCTCATGGCCGCGCGGGCGGCGGGGTCGGTCAGGGCCCGCTGCTGCATGTTGAGCAGGCTGGAGATGACCTGCAGGTTGTTCTTCACCCGGTGGTGGATCTCGCGCATCAGCGCGTCCTTCTGGGCAAGGTTGTCGCGCAGGGAGGCGTCGCGGCCGACGATGGCGTCGGCCATGTCCTCCAGGGTCTCGGCCAGCTCGCGGATCTCCGGCGGCATCTGTTCGGCCTGCACCGGGCGCACGGAGAAGCGGCCGCGGGCGTAGAGGGCCGCGATCCGCTGCAGGTAGGCGATCCAGCGGATCACCACCCGGTCGGTCACCGCCAGCACCGCGGCCAGCGCCAGGCCGAAGCTCATGATCGGGAAGAGGATGCCGGAGAGCGGATTGAGCCGGGCCCAGGACAGGATGCCCGGCGACTGGGCCGAGAGCACCACATAGACCTCATCGCCGGCCACCGGGGCCGCGGAATAGACCCGCCGCTCGCCCCGCGCGTCGGAGCCGTACCAGATCAGCGCCCCGTTCAGCCGCACCTGGTCGCGCCAGCCGGCGGGCAAGGCCGGAAAGGCGCGCCCGTCGGTCTCGGAGATGTAGTGGCCGGCGGCGTCGGCCAGGGCGACGTCGGCGTGGGCCGGCAGGGTCGGGTCGGAAACCGAGGGCTGCAGGCTGGCGAGGGTGATCACCGCGGCGAACGCCCCGTCGAAGTCGCCGCTCGGGGTGATCGCCCGCACGGCGGTCAGCACCGAGGGCTGGGCGGCCGAGGTGGCGCCGGGGTCGCGGGTGATCACCAGCGGGTCGCCGTGCTGCAGGCGCTGGAACCACGGCTTCAGCGTCCGCTGCGGGTCATAGGGCACATCGCCGGCCGCGCAGGCCACCCGGCCGCGCCGGTCGAAGCGCACAAGGTTGGCGTAACCCGGGATCCGCTTGGCGACCTCCGCCAGGCGGTCGGCGCACTGGTAGCCAATGGAGCCGGGCGCGAGCGTCTGCAGCAGGATGCCCGCGCCTTCCATGCGCGACCGGGCCGTCGCCGCGCTGCGCTCTGCGGCGAAGCCCAGGTTCTCGCGCAGCGCCACGCGCTCACGGTTGAAGGCGATGGCGGATTGGGCGATGCCGAGCACCAGGACTGGCAGCAGGGCGGCGGCCAGCGCCGCCATGAGGCGGACCCGGATCGTGCTCAGAGATCCCCAAGCAAGGCCTGTCATGGGGGAAGGCCGGTCATGACCAGGCGGGGTCCGTCCTCAACGGACGGTGCTTAGCCGCTCCGCATCCGCGAGGATAGACCGCATGGCGTCTCCCGCCGAAGCGCCGTCGCGATCGTAGGCGCCATCTTCGAGGATGGCGTGCAGCGCCCGCCGCGCGCGGCTCACCCGGCTCTTCACCGTGCCCACCGCGCAGTCGCAAATCTCGGCCGCCTCCTCGTAGGCGAAGCCGCCGGCGCCGACCAGGATCAGCGCCTCGCGCTGTTCGGCCGGCAGCATGGCCAGGCCCTGGCGCAGCTCGTCCAGCGCCACCGGCGCCTCGGGGTCGTCCACCGCCACGAGGGTCCGCTCGGCGGCCTCCTGGTCGAGCTGGCTCTGGCGCCAGGAGCGGCGCTTCTCCGAATAGAATTGGTTGCGCAGGATCATGAAGGTCCAGGCCTTCATGTTCGTGCCCATCTGGAAACTGGCGCGGGCGTCCCAGGCCTTCATCATGGCGTCCTGCGCCAGGTCGTCGGCCGCGGCGGGGTCGCCGCAGAGGGTGCGGGCGAAGGCGCGCAGATGCGGGATGAGCTGCACAAGCTCGCGCTTGAAGCCCTCGTCGTCGGCCGCGCTGCGCGGCGGACGCGGTGTGCTGGCGTCGGTCATCAGCCTTCGCCCCCGGCCTTCTTCTCATCATGGCGCCGCAAGATGTCCAAGAACTCGTCCGGGACGTCCTCGTTCACCACCTCGTCGAACATCTGGCGCAGGCGCACGCCGATCGCCTGCTGGCGAAGGCGGGCTTCGTCCAGGGCGGCGGACGGCTTGCGCGGGTCGGGTGAAGGCATGTTTTCTATCATACTGTCGGCGCGCCGCTTGCGCGGTGGCAGCCCCCTCATGGCATCGTCGTCGCTCATCAACGCCCAGCCTCGCCGCAGGTTCCCTTCCTACGGCGCTCAAGATGCGCAGAACACCCGCTCGAGGGAACTAGTTCCCCATTGTAGCGTTTTTCCACCATGATGGGGTCCCCGGGGGGAGCGTCTCCGAACGCCCTGTCTTTGAGTAAGATTGAGGCCAACGCGTTCAATATCAACGGAGGGGTCATCCCTTGAGTCTGCTAGCACGTCTCGCGCCACACCTGCCCTACGTCCGCCGTTACGCCCGCGCCCTCACCGGCGACCAGACCACGGGCGACCACTACGTCCGCGTCGCGCTGGAAGCGCTGGCGGCCGGAGAGCGGACGCTGGAAGCCAATATGACGCCACGTGTGGCGCTCTACCATGTGTTCCACGCCATCTGGTGCAGCTCCGGCGCCCAGCTGGAAGCGCCGCAGGACGACGACTACCTGGGGGCCGACGACACCACGCGGCGGCTTATGCGCATCGCGCCCCGGTCGCGCCAGGCCTTCCTGCTCACCGCGCTCGAGGGTTTCACGCCCTCCGAAGCCGCGCAGATCCTCGACAGCGACTTCGCCGAGGTGGAGCAGCTGATCGCCGAGGCCCAGTCCGAGATCGACGCCGAGTTGGCCACCGATGTGTTGATCATCGAGGACGAGCCGGTGATCGCCGCCGACATCGAGGCCCTGGTGAAGGAGCTCGGCCACACGGTGGTCGACATCGCCGCCACCCGCACCGAGGCGGTGGACGCCGTGGCCCGCAAGACGCCGGGCCTGGTGCTGGCCGACATCCAGCTTGCCGACGGCTCCTCCGGCATCGATGCGGTGAAGGACATCCTGGCGCGCTTCAACGTGCCGGTGATCTTCATCACCGCCTTCCCCGAGCGCCTGCTGACCGGCGAGCGCCCGGAGCCCACCTTCCTGATCACCAAGCCCTTCCAGCCGGAGACGGTGAAGGCGGCCATCGGTCAGGCGCTGTTCTTCCATCCGCGCAAGGCCTCGAAACAGGCGGCCTGAGTTCACGGAACGGGCGCGCAAGCTCCACGTTAGGCAAGGGCGCCGCGGGCATCGCGGCGCCCTTTTTCTGTCGAGGAGAGAACCCCATGCTCGGTTGGGCGCTCGTGTTTCTGGTCCTGGCGGTCGTCGCCGGTTTCCTGGGCTTCGCCAGCCTGGCGGGCCTGGCGGCGACCATCGCCAAGGTGCTGTTCGTGGTCTTCCTGGTGCTGCTGGTCGCGAGCTTCGTGATCCGCGCCATCCGGGGGCAGTCGGTGGTCTAGCCGGCCCCGCCGGACGATCGTCACAAGGAAAAGGCCGCCCTCGCGAGGGCGGCCTTCTTCGTTGTGAAGATGCGTGGCGCGAGGCCTACTTCGGCGGGGGCGCCGCGATCGGCGCGGGCTCGGGGGCGGCGTAGCCGGGCGCCGACGCCGCGCGCGTGTCGCCGATCTTGCTGTCGTCGCGGGCCAGGCTGGGCGCTCTCCAGGTCCAGGCCAGCAGGAGGCCGATGGCGGCCAGGAGGGTGCTGAACACCAGCACCCAGAATACCGGCCGACCGAAACGGCCCTGGCGCGCGGCGGTCGCGGTTTCCACGGGCCGCCCCGTATCGGGTCTCGAGGTCTCGGACATGGCGGTTTCCTTATTCTGAGGGGAAATAGCTGAAGGGGCCGGTGGCGGCCTGGTCTGACGCGTGGGTCCGCGGATGGATGAGTGCGCCGATAAGGCCGCCGGCCAGCGCCAGGCCGAGCACGCCGCCGACCACCGCCATGCGCCGGCGGCCCGCTTGTTGGCGGTAGCTGGGCGTCTTCGTCAGTGTGGCGCCACGTCCTGTGGCGAAGCCCGTCCGCATGGCCGTGCTCCCTTCGCGATCGGGCGGTCCGGTCTCGGTCCGCCGCGCGAAATGAACGTCGGCCAAGGCCGCGCGTTCCCGCAAAGCTCTGCAAATGGGTGCGGATATGGGATGAATATCTTCTAGAAACAGTATCTTGTGGAATTCGTCAGAGCGCCGCGCAGAGCCTCGAAAAAAAGTTCAAAAAATTGGCGCAGGCTCCGGAACGTTATCTACCCAAACGTGTTTTTAGAGCTGCGGAGGCGGCGACGCCCCCCCCGACTTGAGACTGGCGACCATGCCAGTCTGCCGTCTCCGCACCCCTTTTCTCGATGATGCACACTGGGCGGGTCCGCAAAGGACCCGCCCCTTCCTTGTGCGATTGGTCCCGCGGGACGGGTTCGGCCGTACAGGGCCGCTTCGCGGTCAGGTGGGGGACAGGTGCAGCACGATGTCGGCGCGGCGGCGCAGGGGCCTCGCCCGTCCGTCGGCGGTGGTCGCGCCGGCCTCGCCGAGCGCGGTCAGCTTGAACTCGTCGACCGGTACGCCCGCCGCGGCCAGGGCCGCGGTCACCGACTGCGCCCGGCGCTTGGACAGTTCCAGGTTGGCGTCGGCGGCGCCCACGGCGTCGGTCAGGCCCAGCACCTCGACGCTGGCCACCTTGCAGGGCCGGGCCTGGGCGGCGGCGGCGGCGATCACGGCGCGGCCTTCCTTGGTGACCTCCGCCGACTGCGGCTCGAAATAGATCTGCACGGTCTGATCGGCGCAGCGCACCGGGGCCCTGACGATCCGTTCACGGCCGGCGGGCGTGGTGGCGCAACCGCTGAGCCCCAACGCCAGGCTCAGGCCGATCGCCGCGATGGCCGATCCGGCGGCCGGTCCGTTACGGGTCATGTGAAGCCCCTCCAGGTGAGACGACGGCCGATAGGAACACGGCGCGGCGGGACCGCTCCGGCCGTTCCGCTTGCATCTATAGCAGGCAGGCTTGGCCACCGCTGCCGTCTTCCGGAAATAGCGGTGGGCGGCATCGCGGTCATCGGCTCCGGCGCTTGTCGTGGCGCGGACGATGCCGCCGGACCGAAACGCCGGCGTGGCGAGGCCCGTTCCGGAACGGGCCTCGCCCTGGGCGGCGGCGATGCTCCGGAACCCTGTTCGCCGGCCCGCCGTTGAGGTGGCGCAGCATGACAATGGAGGACGCCGATGGTTGGCGCGCGCCTGGACCCCGATGATCCGACACCCACCCGGGCGGACACCTACGACCTGCGCGAGGTGCAAGCCGATGTCCGCGAAGCCTACGAGCGGGGCCGCAAGGACGAGCGGGCGAGCCGCCGACGTCATCCGATCCTGATGACCCTCACCTTCGTCGCGGCGATCTGCGGCGTGGCCCTGATCGCGCTGGCGGCGGTGAACGGCTCGTTCTCGAGCGGCGGCCAGGTGGCCGACGACGGCCTATCGGCGGCGGTCAACAAGACCGCGCCAGCGGCCCGTGACGCGGCCGGCCAGGCTGGACAGTCCTTGCACGACGCCGGCCAGGCTGCGAAGGCCAAGGCCACAGGCTCTTCCAGCTAGGCGGTTTCCTTGGGGGCGACGCACGGGATCAAGACCGTCGAGGTGGTGGCCAATGTCCACTCCGGAAGCGTGGGCCGCAGTGCGCCCGCCGAGGTGGAGAAGATCCTCTCCGATTTTGGCCTGACGCCGCACGTCTGGACGCCGGAGCCGCACGACATCGCCTCCTGCCTTCGCGCCGCCGTCGACAAGGCGCCGGACCTGCTGATCGTCCTGGCCGGCGACGGCACCGCCCGCGCCGCGGCCGAGCTCTGCGGCCCCGACGGGCCGATGATCGCGCCCCTTCCAGGGGGCACCATGAACATGCTGCCCCACGCCATCTACGGCCTGCGGACCTGGCAACCTGCGCTGACGTTGGCGCTTGAGAGCGGCTTCGAGCAACCGATCGGCGGCGGCGAGGTGGCCGGCGCGCGCTTCCTGGTGGCCGCTATCTTCGGATCGCCGGCGCTCTGGGCCCCCGCCCGCGAGGCGGCCCGCTATCATCAGCCGCGCCTGGCCTGGATGCGCGCGCGCCGCGCCATGCGCCGGGCCTTCCAGAGCCGGCTGCGCTACAGCCTCGACGGCGCCGAGCGGCAGAAGGCCGAGGCGATGATCTTCATGTGCCCGCTCACCTCGCGCGCGCTGGCCAGCGACGACGCGGCCCTGGAGGCCGCGGCCCTGGACGTCCATGGCGCCGCCGACCTCTTCCAGCTCGGCCTGCACGCGATCGCCGGCGACTGGCGGTCCGCCCCGGTGGTGGCCGCGGGGCGCTGCCAGCGCGCCGAGGTCTGGGCTTCGCAGGGCATCCCGGCCCTGCTGGACGGCGAATCGGTGCAACTGCGGTCTTTCACCCAGGTGCGCTACATCCCCAAGGTGGCGCGCATCCTGGCCGTGCCGAAGGACGCCTAAGGCATGGCTGTCCGCCTGGCGCACATCTCCGACATCCATTTCGGCGGCGAGAACGCCGCGGCCGTGGCGGCCGCGACGGAGTACGTGAACGATGGCCGCTTCGACCTGGTGGTGGTCACCGGCGACCTGACCCGGTTCGGCGAGATCGACGAGTTCAGGTGCGCCGCCGAGTGGTTGAAGAAGATCCGCGCGCCCAAGCTGGTGACGCCGGGCAACCACGACGCGCCCTACCTAGCCTGGGGCGAGCGGCTGGTCGCGCCCTTCCGCCGCTATGAGCAGATGATCGGCCCTGCGCCGGCCCAGGCCCATCTTGGCGGCGGCTTCGCCGTGCGCGGCCTCAACACCGCCCGCGGCGTCCAGCCTAGGGCCAACTGGTCCAAGGGCCAGATCTCGCGCCGCCAGGTCGCCGCCGCCATCGGCTGGTTCGGCGAGGCGCCCGGCGAATGCGTGCGGATCGTCGCTTGCCACCACCCGCTGACCGAGATGATCGGCGGGCCGATGACCGGCCGCGTCTGGGGCGGCGAGACGGCGGCCCGCCATTTCACCGAGGCCGGCGTGGACCTGGTGCTGACCGGCCACATCCATGCGCCCTTCGCCTGGACCTACCCGTTCGGCGACCGCAGGACCTATGGCGTGGGCGCGGGCACGCTATCCATTCGCGAGCGCGGCGTGCCGCCCAGTTTCAACGTGCTGGATATAGAAGGGGCGGCGATCCGCATCGCCGCCCTTGGGTGGACCGGCTCGCACTATGAGCCCTATCGCACCTGGTCCCTCGACCGCCGCCAAAAGGCGTGAGGCCGAGGGCTATCGAACTTCAGCCTGCTATATGGTCGGGCCGCGACGCACGAAGTTCATGATGAGCGAGACCACGAACAGGATCAGGAACACGTAGAAAGCGATCTTGGCGATACCGATCGCGGCGCCCGCGATGGTCGTGAAGCCAAGGACGCCGGCGATCAGGGCGACCACCAGGAATGTCAGAGCCCAGCCGAGCATGGTTCTTCTCTCCTTTTCGCGCCGGGGTGGCGCACCGGCCAAGCGAACGTCTGGAGAGAGGGGCCGTTCCGCCCGCTCGCGGAAGCTTTACCGCTTCGGCGTCTTCACCTCTTAGGCGGGGGCGGCGGCCGGGGCGCGAAGGCCGCGGCGATGATCGCGGTGAGGATGCGCGGGTTCTTGATCACCACCGCGGCGGCCGCGGCCACCGCGCCGGCGGCCACCAAGGGCCGCTCGCGGGCCAGTTCGACCAGCTTGGCGGTGAGGTTCTGGGCGTCGCCCTTGACGGGCTTGGGGCGGGCCTTGCGGGTCACCGCGAGGGCGACGATCAGGGCGACCAGGGCCATGGCGCCGGCCTCCGCGGCTGCGGCCCAGGCCGGGCCGACCACGTCGCGCAGGGCGGCGTAGACGGCGAAGGCCAGGGCCACCGTGCACATCACCGCCGCCGCGGCGATGGCGGCGAAGGCGGCGACGAGGCCGACGAACTTCCGGAAGATCATGGCCCCCAACAGCTCCGCTGGCCCCTTAACGGGACCGGCTTCTAGCCGATCAGCGGCGCGAAGACGAGGAGGCGGCCGAGAGCAGCAGGCCGATCAGCACGCCGACGCCCAGCGCCGCGCCGGTCGCGGCCAGGGGCCGTTCGCGCACCCGCTCGGTCATGTACTGCTGGGCCTCGTCGAACTGCTGGCCGGCGGTGTCGGTGTAGGCGCGCGTCTGAGCGCGCAGCTGCTCGATACCCTCGCTGATGACGCGTTCGAACCGCTTGGCGGCTTCGGCGAATGAGCGCTGGGCTTCGGCGGACATCTTCGTGGCGGATTCGGCGGCGGAGTTGACCGCGGCCTTGGTCTCGTCTGCGGCGTGGTCGACGCTGTTGGCGGGCATGGCGGGTCTCTCCGGAGGCTGGCCCTTGCAGGGCGGCGAATAATCTAAGCCTGAACGCCAGCCACCCTAGCCGGTTCCAGCCCGGGCCGCAAAGGCGCCGCTCTGCTCCAGAGCGGCGAAACGTCGGCTTTTCGACACAGGTTCCAGCAAGGCCGGACCGGGTCAGGCTCTACGGTTCCTGTCGCGATCTTGCGCCGCCCACCCTATGTTCGGCGCATGACGTCGGGTGAGCTTGGCCATAGCGAAGAGCATCGCCGCCTGGAACTGGCCCTCAAGGTGGCCGGCCTGGGCGAATTCGAATGGGACATGGCTCGCGGCCTGCTGATGGTCAGCGAGCGGATGTCGGCGATCACCGGCTTTCCGGTCGGGCCCATGGCGGCCGAGACCACGCGGGACCTGCAGCCCTTCATCCACGCCGACGACTGGGGCGGCTTCCGCGGGGAGCTGGAAAGCCAGCGCCCGGCCGGCCGGACCTATGAGGTCGAATACCGCCATATCCGCCCCGACGACGGCCGCACGGTCTGGGTGCGGGTGGCCGGCGTGGTGGCGCGCGACGCGGCGGGCAAGGCGCTGCGGGTCACCGGCATCGTCGAGGACATCACCCCGCGCAAGGTCGAGGAGACCCAGCGCCAGACCCTGATGGCCGAACTGGACCACCGGGTGAAGAACGTGCTGGCCACGGTCCAGGCCCTGGCCGTGCAGACCGCGCGGCGCACCACTTCGCTGGACGCCTTCCTGGCCAATTTCGGCGGCCGGCTGAAGGCCCTGGGCTCGGCCAACGAGCTGCTCACCGCCGCGCGCTGGCGTGGCGCGGCCATCGATCACCTGGCCGCCGCCGAGCTGGGCGCGCTGGCGCCCGGCCAGACGGCCTGGGAGGGTCCGGAGCTGTTCCTGACGGCGCGCGCCGCCAATGCGCTGGCGCTCGGCCTGCACGAGCTGGCGGCCAACGCGCTGAAGTTCGGCGCCCTGTCGGTGGAGACCGGCCGGGTCAACCTGCGTTGGGCGCGGCTGGCGGATGGCGGCTTCGAGCTGACCTGGACCGAGAGCGGCGGCCCCAGGGTGAACCCGCCGACCCGGCGCGGCTTCGGCTCGGCCCTCCTGGAACAGGTGACCAGCCGTGAGCTGAACGGCGAGACCAGCATCGACTTCCACCCGGCCGGCGTGGTGGCCCGCCTGCGCGCCGGCTCGGCCGCCGTCGCGCCCCGGCCGGCGGCCACGCCCGCCGCGCCGCCCGCCCGGATCGCCGAGACCGTCGTCACCGCCTCGGGCCCGGTCAACCTCAGGGGCGCGCGGGTGCTGATCGTCGAGGACGCGGTGCTGCTGGCCATGGAGCTGGAGACCGGGTTGTCCGACGCCGGCGCCCAGGTGATCGGCCCGGCCTATGAGCTGGAGGAGGCCATGGCCCTGCTCGACCAGCCCATCGACGCGGCCGTGCTCGACGCCAACCTCAACGGCCATTCGGTGCTTCCGGTGGCCGAGGTGCTGGCCAAGCGGCGCACGCCCTTCCTGTTCGCCACCGGCTATGGCGAGGCCAGCGGCGCGCCTGGCGGCTTCGACGCCCCGGTGATCCGCAAGCCCTATGACGTGACCCAGGTCGCCGCCGCCGTCGCCGAGCTCCTGGCGGGCGTCATGCCGCACCCCTAAGGGCCTGCCTGAGACAAGGCGCCGCCTCGGCCCCGGCCGGCGCAGGGCGTAGAGACACCGTCAGGGGGGCCTGCGGACCTACCGCAGGGGCCAGACCGGTGGCCCTCAGGATTCGCCCGAGTCAAGCGACCCGCCTTCCTCGTGCGGTCCGCGGCATAGGTCGCGGACCGGGCGCGCTTTCCTCAGATCACGCCTTTTGCCCGCAGCTCGGCGAGCCGCTCGGGCGAACAGCCGGCGCGCTCGGCCAGCACCGCGTCGGTGTGCGCCCCCAGCGGCGGTCCCGGCCAGCGGACTGAGCCTGGCGTGCGCGACAGCTTCGGGAAGGCGTTCTGCATCCGCACCGGGCCGAACACCGGATGGTCGGTGGTGACGATGGCCTCACGGGCGATGAACTGCGGATCCTCCAGCATGTCCGGGGCGCGGAACACCCGGCTGGCCGGCACACCTCTGGCTTCCAGCAGGGCCAGGAGGTCGGCGAGGGCGAAGGTCGCGGTCCATTCGGCGATGATGGCGTCCAGCTCATACTGGTTCACGCCGCGGCTGGCGTGGTCGACGAACTTCGGGTCGCTCTTCAGGTCCGGCCGGCCCATGGCCTCGGTCAGGCGGGCGTAGACCGTGTCGCCGTTGCCGCCGATCAGGATCATCTCGCCGCCGGCGCAAGGGTAGGCGTTGGACGGCGCGATGCCCGGCAGGACCGAGCCGGAGCGTTCGCGGACGTAGCCCGTCAGGTCGTATTCGGTGACCAGGTTCTCCATCACCGCCAGCACGCTCTCGTAGAGGGCCGCGTCGACCACCTGGCCGTGGCCGGTGCGCTCCCGTTCGTGCAGGGCCATGGTGATCCCCATCACCGCGTGCATGGCCGCCAGGCTGTCGCCGATGGAGATGCCGGCCCGGGCCGGCGGGCGGTCCGGCTCGCCGGTGACATGGCGCAGGCCGCCCATGGCCTCGCCGATCAGGCCGTAGCCGGCGCGCTCCGCATAGGGTCCGGTCTGGCCGAAGCCGGAGACGCGGGCCATCACCAGCTTGGGGTTGTCCGCCGACAGGGCCTCGTAGGAGAGGCCCCACTTCTCCATGGCGCCGGGCCGGAAGTTCTCGATGACCACGTCGGCCCGGCGGATCAGCTCACGGGCGATGGTCTGGCCTTCAGGCGTGCGCAGGTCGAGGCCCACGGACTTCTTGTTGCGGCCGATCACCGGCCACCAGGGCGAATGGCCCTTGGGGAGGCTGCGGCCCCACTGGCGCATGGGGTCGCCGACCCTGGGGTCCTCCAGCTTGATCACCTCGGCCCCGAAGTCGCCGAGGATCTGGCCGGCGAAGGGCCCGGCGATCAGCGAGCCCATCTCGATCACCACCAGGTCGGACAAGGGGCCTTGGTTGCGGGCGGTCATGCAGGCTCCGGGGGGCGGATCGTTGTCTGTGCGACCCAGAGCCGAGCGGGGCGGCGCTTGTCAATCGCGTGCGGAGCGGTCCATCTCGGCATAGCGACGCTTCTGGAGCCAGCCCTTGCGGACCCCCAAACTCATCGCCGCCCTTGTGTTGGCGTGCGGCCTCGCCGCCCAGCCGGCCGCCGCCGCCGCCGCCGCCGCCGCGTCACGGACGCTCTCGGCCGGCGCGGTCGCTGCGCCGGACCGCTACGGCGCGCTGGCGGCGCAGGAGATCCTGAAAGCCGGCGGCAATGCGGTGGATGCGGCGGTGGCCACCGCCTTCGCCCTGGCGGTGACCTATCCGGAGGCCGGCAACCTCGGCGGCGGCGGGTTCATGACCCTCTACGTCGACGGCAAACCCTACTTCCTCGACTACCGCGAGACCGCTCCGGCCAAGGCCTCCGCGAAGATGTACCTGGACGCCAACGGCGAGGTGATCCCCGACCTCAGCCTGGTCGGGCCGCTGGCCGCCGGCGTGCCCGGCACCGTGCGCGGAATGGAAGAGGTTCACCGCCGGTTCGGCAAGCTGCCCTGGGCCCGCGATCTTGCCCCCGCAATCCGTCTGGCGAGCCGGGGCTATCTGGTGTCGCCGCAGGCCATCGGCATCGACGATCCCAACCGCGCCCGCCTCAAGGGCAAGACCAACTTCGAGCGCTATTTCGGCGCCATGACGCCTGGCCGGACCTTCCGCCAACCGGACCTCGCCGCCACCCTCCAGAGGATCGCCAGGGACGGCGCCGAGGGCTTCTACGACGGCAAGACCGCCGACCTCATCGTCGCCCAGATGGACCGTGGCCCGGCCAAGGGCCTGATCAGCCGCGCCGACCTCGCCGGCTACAAGGCCGCCTGGCGCGAGCCGATCCAGGGCGACTGGCGCGGCATGCGCGTCATCACCGCGCCCCCGCCCAGCTCAGGCGGCGTCGCGCTCCTGCAGATGCTGGCGATGAAGGCGGACGACGCGGCCCTGTTCAAGGGCGTGGCCCTCAACACGCCCCAATATCTCCATCTGGTCTCGGAGATCGAAAAGCGGGTGTTCGCCGACCGCGCCAAGTACATGGGCGACCCGGACATCGTGAAGGTCCCCGTCGCGGCGCTTACCGACCCCGCCTACATCGCCCGCCGGGCCCGTGAGGTGGACCCGGTGAAGCCCTCGGCCCTGGCGTCGGTGAAGCCCGGTCTCGAGAAGCCGCAGACCACCCATTTTCGGTGATCGATCGCTGGGGCAATGCGGTCTCCAACACCTACACGCTGAACGGCTGGTACGGCTCGGGCGTGGTCGTGGAAGGCGCGGGCTTTCTGCTCAACGACGAGATGGACGATTTCTCGGCCAAGCCGGGGCAGCCGAACCAGTTCGGGGTGGTGGGCGGCGACGCCAACGCCATCGCGCCCGGCAAGCGGCCCCTGTCCTCGATGACGCCCACCATCATCACCAAGGATGGCCGGGTCGCGATGGTGATCGGCACGCCAGGCGGCTCGCGGATCTTCACCTGGGTGTTCCAGGTGCTGGCCAACGTCTACGATTTCGGCCTGCCGTTGCCCAAGGCACTGGCGGCGCCGCGCTTCCACCACCAGCTGCTGCCGGAGAACACCATCTTCGCCGAGCAGTTCGCGCCGCTGCCCGGGACGGTGACCGCCGCCCTGGTCAAGCGCGGCTACAGGATCGACGGCCAGGACTTCAGCGGCGACGTCGAGGCGATCCAGGTGATCGGCGGCGCACCCCGGCCCGGCTCCGATCCCCGCGCCCGCGGTGTCTCGCTGGTCGTGCCCTAGGCGCCTTCACTTCGGCGGGCGCGAGGCGTAAGCGGGCGTCATGAGCGCCTATCTGTTCGACCCGCCGCCCGTCGTGACCGTGCCCGTCGAGGGCCGCGCCGAGGCCTTTCCCGTCCGCCGCATCCTCTGCGTAGGCCGCAACTACGCCGCCCACCGGCGCGAGATGGGCGGCGACGATCGCGACCCACCATTCTTCTTCGCCAAGCCGGCCGACGCCATCGTCCCGCCGGGGGCGGACCCGGCCTACCCGTCCAAGACCGCCAACCTGCATCATGAGATCGAGCTGGTGGCAGCCCTGAAGGCGGGCGGGGCGGACGTTCCGGCCGACAAGGCCCTGGACCTGATCTTCGGCTATGCGGTGGGCGTCGACCTGACGCGCCGCGACCTGCAGAACGCCGCCAAGGACAAGGGCCAGCCCTGGGACGCGTCCAAGGGTTTCGACCAGTCCGCGCCGATCAGCGCCATCAAGCCCTGGACCGGCGCGCCGCCGCAGGGGCGCATCACGCTCTCGGTCAACGGCCAGGTGAAGCAGGACGCCACCGTCGCCGATATGATCTGGGCCCTGGCCGAGATCGTCTCGGAGGCCTCGAAGCTCTGGACGCTCGCGCCGGGCGACCTGATCTACACCGGCACGCCGGAGGGCGTCGGCCCGCTGGTGCGCGGCGACAAGGTCGAAGGCGCGGTCGAAGGCGTCGGCGCGCTGTCCTTCACGGTCGTCTAGGCGGGCCGGCGGTGAGCTTCACCCTCTATTCGGCCTGGCGCGCGACCGCGCCCTATCGGGTGCGCATCGGCCTGGCGCTGAAGGGCGTGGCCTACGACTACTCGGCGCTGGACCTGATCAAGGGCGAACAGCGCGAGCCGCCCTACACAGGCGTGAACCCCCAGAAGCTGACGCCGGCGCTGGACCTGGGCGGCGGGCGGGTGCTGACCCAGAGCCTGTCGATCCTGGAGTGGCTGGATGAGGAATATCCCGACCCGCCGCTGCTGCCGAAGACGCCGCTGGAGCGCCAGGTGGTGCGCGCCATGGCCCTGATCGTGGCCTGCGACATCCATCCGTTGAACAACACCCGCGTCGGCCGCAAGCTGCACAAGATGGGGATCGACCAGGCGGGCATCCTGGACTGGACGCAAGGCTGGATCCGCGACGGTTTCGACGCCCTGGAGCCGCTGATCGCCAGCTATGGCGCGGGCTTCGCCTTCGGCGAGACGCCGACGATGGCCGACTGCTGCCTGATCCCGCAGGTCTATTCCGCCAACCGCTATCAGGTGGACCTGAGCCCGTGGCCGGCGATCCAGGCGGTCAACGCGCGGGCGGCGGACCATCCGGCCTTCCAGGCCGCCCATCCCAACAACCAGCCTGACGCGGTCCCGCTCTAGCCATGCTCGACGACCTGAAAGACAACAACCGGCGCTGGGCGGCCCGCAAGGTCGCGGCCGATCCGGGCTTCTTCAAGCGGCTGGAGGGCCAGCAGGCGCCGGAATATCTGTGGATCGGCTGCTCCGACAGCCGGGTGCCGGCCAACGAGATCGTCGACCTGGATCCCGGCGAGCTGTTCGTCCACCGCAACGTCGCCAACCTGGCCCCGCCGCAGGACGCCAACTACCTGTCGGTGCTGCAGTTCGCGATCGACGTGATCAAGGTCAAGCACGTCATGGTGGTCGGCCACTACGGCTGCGGCGGCGTCGCGGCGGCGGTGGACGGCCAGCGGCGCGGCCTGGTCGACCACTGGCTGCATCCGATCCGCGAGGTCTGCCACGAGCACCGCCACGAGCTGGCGGCGATCCCCGAGGAGCGGGCGCGCCTCGACCGGCTGTGCGAGCTGAACGTGATCCGCCAGGTGCGCAACGTCGCCTCCGACGTCTTCGTGCAGGACGCCTGGGCGCGGGGCCAGCCGGTCTGCGTCCACGGCTGGGTCTATTCACTCTCCACCGGACTCGTAAACGACCTGGGCGTTACGGTCGGCGGGCCCGAAGACCTCGCGAACCTGGAAACCTCGCCCTCGGCCTAGAGTCTGGACCAGCGAGGCTGGATTCACCATATACGAGCTGAATCAAAGATTTACCCTGCTTCGTAACGAATTCCTTTACGCTGATGGGCGAGCCTGGACCCGTGGAAATCGGACCAGGGGTGACCCCGATGCGGACCCTATCGCGCAAGCTTCGGCTGCCTAGCTTCCTCTCTCGGCTGATCGGCGACGTTCGCGGCGTCAGCGCCGTGACCTTCGCCATCACCTTCGCGGTGCTGGCGCCCATGTCGCTGGGCATCGTCGATGTTTTCACCCAGAGCGAGCAGCAGGGGAAGCTGCAGGACGCCCTCGACGCGGCGGCGCTCTACGCCGCACGGTCCAACGCCTTCACCACCGCCGACATCAATACGGTCGGGGAGAAGGCGCTGGCCGCCAACCTGCAGCTGATCCCCGGCGCCGTCCTGCAGTCCTCCGGCTTCAGCCTGGTGAGCGTCAACGGCGACACCAAGGTGGTGGGCAACGCCTCCGTGCAGCTGCCGGCCTTCTCGCCCATGGCCTTCGCCAAGACCCCTGTACAGGTGACCTCCGAGGTGACCCGTCCCGGCAACAACCTGGAAGTGGCCCTGGTGCTGGACAACACCGGCTCCATGCTGGGCTCGCCGATGACGTCCCTGCAGTCGGCGGCCAACCAGCTGATCGACCTGGTCGTCTCCACCACCCAGACGCCCTACTACTCGAAGATGGCGATCGTGCCCTATTCGAACTCGGTCAACGCCGGCAGCTACGCCAACGCCGCGCGCGGCACGCCCACGACGGCGCCCAACCCCATCAAGGCGCCTTGCATCAACCAGACCGTGGGCTGCACCCAGATGCAGTTCACCAGCATCACCGGCCTGACCTCGACCTTCCCCAACAGCACCTGCGTCAGCGAACGGACCGGTGCGAACGCCTTCACCGACGCCGGGCCCTCGGGCTCGCCGGTCGGCTGGGTCTATACGCCGCCGGCGTCGGACGGGAACAACTGCATCACCGCGACGGTCCAGCCGCTTTCCAGCAACATCTCCGCCCTGCACAGCACCATCGCCTCGCTGACCGCCAACGGCTCGACGGCCGGCCACATCGGCATGGCGTGGGGCTGGTACATGGTCTCGCCGAACTGGGCGAACCTGTTCCCGGCGGCCAGCCAGCCGGCGGCTTATGGGACGCAGCATCTGATCAAGGCCGTCATCCTGATGACCGACGGCGACTTCAACACCACCTACTGCAAAGGGGTGATCTCCGGCGTGACCTCGGACACCGACGGCAGCGCCGGCGAGCCCAAGTACCACGCGTCCTGCGGCTCGCCGAACGGCAACTCCCTCACCCAGGGTCTGGCCCTGTGCAACGCCATGAAGGCCGCGCCGAACAACATCGTCGTCTACACGGTGGGCTTCCTGCACAGCGGCGCCGACCCCACGGCCGAGACCTTCCTCAACAGCTGCGCCACCGACGCCAACCACGTCTACTTCCCGTCGACCGGAAGCTCGCTGTCGACCGCCTTCCAGGCGATCGCCGCCGACCTGAACCGGCTCAGGATCTCGCACTAACGGACGGCGATCCGGAGCGCCCAGATGGGAACGCCTAGGCGAGCTTGATCTCGCGCAGGCGCTCCTGGAGGAAGGCGTCGGCTGTGATCGGCGTCGGATAGAGGTCCGGATGGGCCGCATCCACGCAGTTGGGCAGGGTGCGGATCAGATAGTCCGAGTTGAAGTGCAGGAAGAAGGGCGTGGAGTAGCGCGGCACGCCCCGGCGCTCCGGCGCTGGATTGACCACCCGGTGCGTGGTCGAGGGCAGGCGGTGGTTGGTCAGCCGCTGCAGCATATCGCCGATGTTGCAGACCAGCGAGCCGGGCGGCGGGTTGATCGGCAGCCACTGGCCGTCGCGGTCCTTGACCTCCAGCCCGGCCTCCTCGGCGCCCAGCAGGAGGGTGATGACATTGATGTCTTCGTGCGCTCCGGCGCGGATGTGCGGCCCGTCGCTGGGCGCCGGCGGATAGTGCAGCAGGCGCAGGATCGAGTTTCCGAAATCCACCGTCGGCTCGAAGAAGCGGCGCTCCAGGCCCAGATAGGCGGCGACCGCCTCCAGCACCTTCAACCCCATGGCGTCGAGGGCGCCGTAGAGCCAGCCGACCCGGGCGTGGAAGCCCGCGACGTCGGCGTCCGGCCAGACGTTGTCGGCCATGTGGCTGCGGTAGGGATGGCCGGGCGGCAGGTCACGGCCGACGTGCCAGAATTCCTTGAGGTCGAAGTGTTCGGCGCCCTTGGCGGTCTCGATGCCGAAGGGCGTGTAGCCTCGCTGGCCGCCGACCGGCAGCTTGTACTTCAACTTCACGTCCTCGGGCAGGGCGAAGAAGGCCTTGGCCGCCGCCAGCGCCGCATCGATACGCGCCTGCGGGATGCCGTGGTCGCCGATCACCGCGAAGCCGAAGCGGGCGAAGGACGCGCCCAGCTCATCCGAGAAGCCGTCGAAGTCGCTGTCGAAGGCGCGGAACGACACCGGGGCGATGCGGGACGGAAGGACGGAGGCCTGGCTCATGCGCCGCCTTCTACACCCGCTCTTTCCGGGCTTCCAACCGCGGGGCGTCGTCGTCGCGGCCGGCTTTCTGGTCGGCCTTGAGGGCGGCGCGCGCGGCCTTGGCCTCGCCGTCCTCCTCCGCCGCGATGCGCTCCATCTCGGCGCGCAGCACGCGTTCGGTGGTCTCGCGGCTGTCGCGCGAAGCCATGGCGTAGCGCTCCTCCTCGCCGGCCAGGGGCGCGAGCTGCTTCCAGAGCAGGGCGTCCTGCTCGCGGAACAGGTTAGCGGCCCGCGACGAGCGCCGCTCCGACAGGCCGAGCTTCAGGAGGGCGCGGCGGCCGAAGTTCAGCGCGCTCTCGAAGGTCTCGCGCTCCACCGAAACCCCCGGCGTCTTGATCAGCTCATAGGCGTGGCGGCGGTCGTAGGCGCGGGCGAAGATCGCCAGGTTCGGGAAGGCCTGGCGCGCGGCGGCCACCATTTCCACGGCCTTGTCGCGGTCGTCGATGGCCACCAGCAGCAGCTTGGCCTTGTCGGCGCCGGCGCCGCGCAGAAGGTCGATACGGCTGGCGTCGCCATAGTGCACCCGCCAGCCGAAGCGGCGCAGGATCTCGATCTGCTCGATGGAATTCTCCAGCAGCACGACCTTGAAGTTGTTGGCGAGCAAGAGGCGGGTGGCGATCTGGCCGAAGCGGCCGAAGCCCGCGACGATCACGTCCGGGTCGCCCTCGTCGAAGGGCAGGGCCTCCGGCTCCTCGCGCGCCTCGGTCCGGTCGAGGATCAGCCGTTCGTAGCCGGCGGTCACCAGGGGCGTGGCGGCCATGGAGACGGCGACCACGGCGGTGATCAGCCGCGCGGTGTCGGCGTCCATCACATGGGCGCCCACCACGAAGCCCAGGAGGACAAAGGCGAACTCGCCGCCCTGCGCCAGGCCGACGGCGGTGGTCAGCGCGATCCGGTGCGGCGAGCGGAACAGCCGGCCGGCGAGGTACATGGCGAGCGTCTTCATGACGATCAGCCCGCCGACCGCGGCCAGAATCTCCAGCGGGTGGCGGAACACCAGCTCCAGGTCCAGCTCGGCGCCGACGGTGATGAAGAAGAGGCCAAGCAGGAGGCCGCGGAACGGCTCGATGTCGGTCTCCAGCTCGCGGCGGAACTCGCTCTCCGCCAGCACCACCCCGGCCAGGAAGGCGCCCAGGGCCGGCGACAGGCCGACCTCCTCCATCAGCGCCGCCACGCCCACCACCAGCAGGAGGGCCGCGCCGGTGAAGATCTCGCGCAGGCGCGCGGCGGCGATGAAGCGGAATACCGGGCGGGTCAGGTAGCGGCCGCCGATCACCACCACGGCCACCGAGGCGAACTCTGCGGCGACCTTGGCCGCCATCGGCAGGCTGGCGAGCGCGCTGGCCTCATGGGCGGGCGGCGGCGCGGGCGACCCGGCCGGCGCCAGCAGCGGCAAGAGGGCGAAGAGCGGGATCACCGCCAGGTCCTGGAACAGGAGGACGCCGAACGAAGCCTCGCCCACCGGGCCCTGGCGGATGCCCTTCTCCTCCAGGCTCTGCAGGACGATGGCGGTGGAGGACAGCGCCAGGATCAGGCCGGTGGCGAACCCCAGCCGCCAGTCGAGTCCGAACGCCAGCGATCCGGCGCCCACCAGTGCCGCGGTGGCCAGGAGCTGGGCGGTTCCGACGCCGAAGATCGCCGTGCGCATACGCCACAAGAGCGCCGGGCGCACCTCCAGCCCGATCAGGAACAGGAGGATCACCACGCCGAACTCGGCGAAGCTGCGGACGTCGACCTCCGGGCCCACGAGGTTCAGCACGAAGGGTCCGATCAGCACGCCGGCGGTCAGGTAGCCCAGCACCGAGCCCAGTCCGAGCCGCTTGGCGATCGGCACGGAGACCACGCCCGCGGCCAGGTAGACCATCGCCTGGACCAGGAGGGAGTAGCCGTTCATTGCTGAGGTTCCATCCCGGCCATGTGGGTCATGGAGGCAGGCCGGGCCAGACTTGACCAGTCTTTTTCAGCGCCCATGGCGCTGTGACCCGTTCCCAGATGCTGCGCCGCGGCGTAAAGGGCGGCCATGGCCCAGAAGACAGTGAACTCCGCCAAGGACGCGCTGGCCGGCGTGCTCTTCGACGGCATGACCATCATGGCCGGCGGCTTCGGCCTTTGCGGCATTCCGGAGAACCTGATCGCGGCGATCCGCGAGAGCGGGGTGAAGGACCTGACGGTCGTCTCCAACAACTGCGGGGTCGACGACTTCGGCCTGGGCATCCTGCTGGCCGGCGGCCAGATCCGGAAGATGATCTCCAGCTATGTGGGCGAGAACAAGCTGTTCGCCGAGCTCTACCTCTCGGGCAAGCTGGAGCTGGAATTCAACCCGCAGGGCACGCTCGCCGAGCGCATCCGGGCCGGCGGGGCGGGCATTCCGGCCTTTTTCACCAAGACCGGCGTCGGCACCCTGGTTGCCGAAGGCAAGGAAGTCCGTGAGTTCGACGGCGAGCTCTACGTCATGGAGCGCGGCCTGACCGCCGACCTCGCCATCGTCAAGGCCTGGAAGGGCGACCGCGCCGGCAACCTCGTCTACCGGCTCACCGCGCGGAACTTCAATCCGATGATGGCGACCGCCGGCAAGGTGACCGTGGCCGAGGTGGAGGAGCTGGTCGAGACCGGGGCCCTGGAGAAGGACAACATCCACACGCCGGGCATCTACGTCGACCGCCTGTTTCAGGGCGCCCATTTCGAGAAGCGCATCGAGCAGCTGACCACCCGGGCCAAGGAGAGCGTCTGATCATGCCTTGGACCCGCGAACAGATCGCCGCCCGCGCCGCCACCGAGCTGCGCGACGGCTTCTATGTGAACCTGGGCATCGGCATCCCGACGCTGGTGGCCAACTACATCCCGACCGGCGTCGAGGTGACCCTGCAGAGCGAGAACGGCATGCTGGGCATGGGGCCGTTCCCCTACGAGGGCGAGGCCGACCCGGACCTGATCAACGCCGGCAAGCAGACGATCACCGAGCTGCCGAGCTCGTCCTATTTCTCCAGCGCCGACAGCTTCGCCATGATCCGCGGCGGCCACATCGACCTGTCGGTGCTGGGCGCGATGCAGGTGGCGGAGAACGGCGACCTCGCCAACTGGATGGTGCCCGGCAAGATGGTCAAGGGCATGGGCGGCGCCATGGACCTGGTGGCCGGCGTCAAGCGCGTGGTCGTGGTCATGGAGCACACCGAGAAGTCGGGCGCGCCCAAGCTGGTCAAGGCCTGCAGCCTGCCGCTCACCGGTCAGGGCGTGGTCGACCTGGTGATCACCGAGCTGGGCGTGTTCGACGTCAGCCGCGGCAAGTCGCCCCTGACCCTTGTGGAGCTGGCGCCGGGCGTCACCGTCGAAGAGGTCAAGGCCAAGACCGAGGCGGCGTTCCGGGTGGCCGAGGCGGCCGCGGCCTAGCCGGCTTCATCGGCGGCGGGGTTCGCCCTCGTCGCGACAAGATGATCCTGTACAAGCGCTAAGGCGTATCAGACGATTGGGGCCTGACTTGTAACCTGGCCAGGCGCCGCCACGTATTGTCGTCATGCTATCGCCCGGAGAGACCTCGATGACGTCCCGCAAACTTGCCCTCGTGGCCGCGGCCTGCGGCCTTCTGGCCCTGCCGCTCGCCGCCGGCGTTCTGCCGATCGCGCGAGCCGCCGCCGCGTCGCCGGCCCAGGCGCTGCCCGCGCCGAAGATCGACGTCGCCCTGACCGCGGCCGGCAAGACGGAGACCGCCGTGCTCTCCGGCGGCTGCTTCTGGGGCGTCCAGGGCGTGTTCGAGCACGTGAAGGGCGTGAAGAAGGTCTATTCCGGCTATTCCGGCGGTCCGGGCTCCATGGCCCAGTACGAACGGGTCAGCACCGGCATGACCGGCCACGCGGAGTCGGTGGAGATCACCTTCGACCCGCAACAGATCAGCTACGGCGAGATCCTGCGGATCTTCTTCACGGTCGCCACCGATCCGACCCAGCTCAACATGCAGTTCCCGGACGAGGGGACGCAGTATCGGAACGAGATCTTCTACGCGACCCCGGACCAGAAGCGGGTGGCCGAGGCCTATATCCAGCAGCTGAACGACGCCCATGTGTTCCGCAAGCCGATCGTCACGCGCGTCGACCCGCTGAAGGGGTTCTTCAAGGCCGAGGACTACCACCAGGACTACCTGACCCGGCACCCTGAGCAGCCCTATATCGCCACCTACGACATCCCGAAGGTGGCCATGCTGCGCCAGGTGTTCCCGGACCGCTACATCGCCACGCCGACGACCGTGTTCCCACTGGACGGGTCGAAGGCCCGGCCGATGAAGACCGCCGGGGTTTCCTAAGCGCCGATGGCGGCTAGAGCGGCCCGAGTTCCGGCGCGGCCTTCACGCTGACGGTGTTCCCGGGCTTCCATTCCGGCTTGGGATAGCCGGTGGCTGGATCGCGCGGCTGGGGGTGGAAACGCTCGCCCACGAACATATCGAGCCGGCGCTGGTGCTTGCGATCCAGCCAGACGTCGTCGATCTCCGGCCGGATCACTCGGGCGAAGTCGGCGGCCATCTCGGTGTTGAACCAGCTCTCGTAGGCCACGGCCAGGACGCGCTGGCCGCTGGCGGCGTCGAGCGGGGCGCTGGCCTCGGCCTGGTTGCCGGCGCGGGTCCCGCGGATCCACATCTTGAGCGGCGCGGCCAGCGGCTCACGGAAGTAGGCGCGGCCGTAGTAGGCCAGGGAATAGTAGAGGAAGCGGTTGTTGACCGCGATCGCCGAGAGGCCCGCCGGGCCCTCCGCGCGGGCCTTGCGCACGATGATGTCGGCGGTCTGGTCCCAGCCACGGGCGCGCTTGACCGCGTTGGCCTGGCCCAGGCTGTCCGCGAGCCGGGGCTGTAGAATGAAGGCCAGGAAGGCCACGGCGACCACGCCTTGGATGGCGAAGGTGGCGATCATCAGCCGGCGCGCCCGCCAGCGCACCAGCCAGCCGGCGACCAGCACCGCGCCGGCCAGGTAACTGGCGCCCGACCAGTTGGCGTTGGCGCGGCTGACGAAGGCCTGAGCCGCGACGATCGCGATCGGCGGCAGGGTAAAACACAGCAGCAATATATCGGCGGGCTCCAGCCGCCGGCGCCAGGCCAGGATTATGGCGCCGGCGAGAAGCACCGCGAACGGAATCGGCCCGAAGACGGCGAACTGGGCGCCCAGGAACTCGCCCAGGCCGCGCAGGTTGAACAGCCGCGCGGCGCTCCACTGGGCGTCGGCGGCGGTGTGCTGGAAGGTGGCGAATCCGTGCGCGGCGTTCCACGCCAGGTTGGGGGCCATCACCGCCAGGAACACGGCGAGCGCGACGCCGGCCGAGGCCGCCGACCAGTTGCGGCGCGCGGTTTGCGAGGCCGCAAGGTGCAGGCCGATGCCGATCAGGGCGTAGACCGCGGCGTACTTGCTCAGGAACGCCAGCCCGAGGCTCGAGCCCAGGGCCGCGGCGAGCTGCAGACGGCGGCGGCCGTCCGCGCCTTGCAGGGCCACATAGGCCATCAGTGAGAGGCCCAGGAAGAACAGCAGCGGCGCGTCGGTGGCCACCACCGTCGCCGAGAGCTGGATGGCCGGGGCGAGCGCATAGAGGGCCGCCGCCGCCAGGCCTGCGCGGGCGCCGTAGAGCCTTCGGCCGAGCCAGAATGCGGTCAGGGCCGCCCCGCCTTGGAACAGCGCCGCCGGCAGCCGCACCCAGGCCTCGGCGTCGCCGCCCAAGGCGGTGGACGCCCAGATCGCCCAGGCGATGACCGGGGGCTTGGAATAGTAGCCGAAGGCCAGGGTGCGCGACCAAAGCCAGTACTGGGCCTCGTCGGGATAGAGCTCCAGGGGTGTACGGAAGAGCGCGATCAGCCGCACCAGGGTCAGTCCGAGAATCAGCAGCCAGGCCGCCTGGGCGTCCTTGTTGTCGCCCGGTCGGTGCGTCTCAGACATCCGTGAACCTACCATTTTGTCTCGCGCCGCGCCTAAACGGACGGCCGTCTTTAAGGCGCCGGCGCCACAGTTGCGGACTTCTGGACGCCAATGTGGCCGCGAGGCGACGCCATCGTAGCAAAAGCGTCACCAACGGATGCCATCTGGGCCATATACGCCGTAAGAGTACGCCGTAAGATTACAACGTGAAGGTTACGGGGCCGTCCGGGGTGGCGTCTCCGCGGCTGTCCAAGAGGGGATACTATGAAACTCAAACTGAATCGCGCGCTCTGCGCGAGCACCGCCATGGCTACGGGGCTGCTGATGGCGTCCGCGGCCCTGGCGCAATCGACCGCCACCCAGGTGCAGGAGCTGGTCGTCACCGGCGCCCACGGGCAGCCCAACATCGCGGGTGTGATCACCCAGGTGCAAGAGGCCAAGGACGTCTCGATCGTCGGCCAGACCTTCATCGCCCACCAGGCCGCGGGCCAGAACTTCGCCCAGCTGATCAACCTGCTGCCGGGCGTGACCTACACGACGGAAGACGCCTATGGCAACCTGTCGAGCGACCTGCACATCCACGGCTTCGACAGCGCCCACATCGGCGTGACCATCGACGGCGTGCCGGTGAACGACACCGGCAACTACGCCCTCTATCCCGGCGAATATCTGACCCCGGAACTCACCGACCACGTCATCGTCAACCTGGGTGCGACCTCGGTGGACAGCCCGACGGCCTCGGCGGTGGGCGGCACGGTCGAGGTGGTGACCAAGCTGCCGACGAAGGACCCGGAGGTGATCAGCAACCTCAGCGCCGGCAGCTTCGACTACAGCCGCTACTATCTTGAAGCCGATTCCGGCGAGGTTGGCCCCTGGGGCACCCGCATGTTCCTCTCCGGCAACTACGACCACTACGACAAGTGGGTCGGCTCCGGCGACGAAATGAAGGAGGGCCTGGACGCCCGCATCTATCAACCGCTGAAGGGCAGCGACTTCCTCAGCCTATCGGCCAGCTACCTGGTGGAGCACGACTACTTCTACGAATCGTCCTCTCCGGCGCAGTTCGCCAACACGGCCGCCGGCGCCGGCAAGAACACCCTGGACTTCAACACCCAGTGGGCCGTCCCGACCGCGATCGATGGCAAGGCCGACACCACCGGCTCGGGCACCGGCCCGGGCTTCCTGCAGGGCTCGGCCGACAGCAACTTCTGGGCCCTGCATCCCAACCCGGTGATCTTCGGCACCATCCGCGGCGCCTCGAAGTTCTCGCTGACCGACAGCCTGACCTTCACCTTTGACCCGTCGTTCTTCTACACCCTGGCCAACGGCGGCGGCGTGACCGCGCTTTCGGAAACCGACCCGCGCCTGAAGGGCAATTGCCTGACCTGCCGGGGCGTGGACCTGAACGGCGACGGCGACGTCCTGGACACCGTCAACGTCTATTCGCCCAGCAACACCAATACCCGCCGCTACGGCCTGACGAGCTCGCTGCTCTGGGACCTGGACGAGCACAACCACTTCTCGCTGGGCTACACCCTCGACTACGGCATGCACCGTCAGACCGGCGAGATGGGCTACATCGATCAGGCGACCGGCATGCCGGGCTCGATCTTCGGCGGCAAGCAGGGCTGGGGCTCGACCGACATCGTGACGGACGACGGGTCGATCATGCGCTCGCGTGACCGCCACTCGATCGCCGAGCTGAACCAATTCGACCTGAACTACATCGGCAAGTTCATCGACGATAAGCTGCACGTGAACGTCGGCATCCGCGATCCCTACTTCAAGCGCGACCTCGAGCAGTTCTGCTACACGTACAACGGCACCAGCGCCTATTGCGACACCATCGCCCAGTCGTTGGTTCAGGCGGCCTACAACGCCGGGGTCGCGGCGGGGAACACCAACGCCCTCTCGACCCTCTTGTTCGGCAAGACCGGCTCGATCTCCTTCGACACCACCACCAAGACGCCGAACTTCCGGATGCCGTTCAGCCAGAGCTTCAACTACAACAAGGTGCTGCCGAACGCGGGCGCGACCTATCGGATCACCGACGATCAGATGGTCTACGCCACCTACGCCGAGGGCTTCTCGGCGCCGAAGACCGACGACCTCTATTCATCGACCACCGCGGTGGTGCAGCCGGAAACCTCGGACGCCTATGCGGTCGGCTGGCGCTACCAGAGTTCTGTGGTGACCAGCTCGTTCAGCCTGTGGGACACCGAGTACCACAACCGCATCGTGCAATCGTACGACCCGACCGACCCGACGCTGTCGATCGACCGCAACATCGGCGACGTGCGGCTCTACGGCGTCGATCTGGAAGCCGGGGCCCAGCCCTGGGAACACTTCACGATCTACGCCTCGGGCAACTACACCCAGTCGGACGTGCTCTCGAACGAGATCGTCGCCACCAGCGGCGCCCTGCCGCTGGCCCTGCCCACCAAGGGCAAGGAGCTGGTGCTGCAGCCGAAGTACAGCGCCGCCCTCAGCACGCGCTACGACTTCGGCTGGATCGATGTCGGCGCGAACGTGAAGTACCTGGGCAAGCGTTGGATCGACGACATGAACACCGCCCAGATGCCCGACGTCACCACGGTGGATCTCGACGGCCGTATGCCGATCACCTGGTGGGGCGCGCAGAACACCTATCTGCAGTTCAACATCATGAACTTCACCAACACGCGCCAGCCGATCCACGTCTCGTCGGTCTCGAACGCCAACGCGGTCGTCCTGACGCCGACCTATACGAAACCGGCGTCGACCTACTACTATTACTACAACCAGCCCCGCACCTTCATGATCACCCTGCACGCGCAGTTCTGATCGAGAACTCCCTGGCGGAGGTTTCTGAGGGGCGGCCCGGCGACGGGCCGCCCCTTTCGTTTGCGCGGCCGCAAGCTGCCGCCCTTTCGTGCGCCTCGGCAGTCAAAGCCTGGGGCCGTCGGTGATTTCGACTTGCGTGCAATCCAGCCTGCAACATAGGCGCTTGGGATACGTTTTTACATTGTAAGCATATAAGTATTTACGATGTAAGATTTGCGAAAACCTTAGAAAATATGGAATTCTACAGGGGGCGGTCCAGAGATTGACCATCCTCTTTCATTTGCTCGTCACAAACTGATGCCATTTGCCGGCTTCTCGGCAAATGGGTCCAATGTAGATGTCAATGAAGGCGGCGGAGTTGGATTCTTTACGAGATGAAATACATCTGGCGTCCGCATTTACACTGTAATTCTACAGGTTCTTACATCGTAAATGTTTGACCAGGAGCCGACGAATACAACTACGGGCCATATGGCCGAATCAAGGCAGCGCCGCCGTCTGGGGAGACGGCGCCGCAGGGCTTCAAGAGGGGAAAGAATGCAATTGAAACTGAACCGCGCGCTCTGCGCGTCCACCGCCCTGGTTACGGGTCTGCTGATGGCTTCCGCAGCCTCGGCGCAGTCGACCGCCACCCAGGTCCAGGAACTGGTCGTCACCGGCGCCCATGGCCAGCCGACCGTCGCGGGTGTGATCACCCAGGTGCAGGAGGCGAAGGACGTCTCGGTCGTCAACCACGAGTTCTTCGAGCACCAGACGGTAGGCGAGAACTTTGCCCAGCTGATCAACCTGCTGCCGGGCGTGACCTACACGTCGGAAGACGCCTACGGGAACCTCTCCGGCGACCTGCACATCCACGGCTTCGACGGCGCCCACATCGGCGTGACCATCGACGGCGTGCCGGTGAACGACACCGGCAACTACGCGATCTTCCCAGGTGAGTACCTGACGCCGGAGATCACCGACCATATCATCGTGAACCTGGGCGCGACCTCGGTGGACAGCCCGACGGCCTCGGCGGTGGGCGGCACGGTCGAGATCGTGACCAAGCTCCCGACCAAGGACCCGGAACTCATCTTCCAGCCCAGCGTCGGCAGCTACGACTACACCCGCTACTACGTCGAGGGCGACACCGGCGAGATCGGCCCGTGGGGCACCCGCATTTTCCTCGCCGGCAACTACGACCACTACGACAAGTTCGTCGGCTCCGGCGACGAGATGAAGGAAGGCTTCGACGCCCGCATCTATCAGCCGCTGAAGGGCAGCGACTTCCTCAGCCTGTCGGCCAGCTATCTGCTCGAGCACGACTACTTCTACGAGTCGTCCTCGCCGTCGCAGTTCGCCCAGACCGCGCTCGGAATCGGCAAGAACAACCTGGACTTCAACACCCAGTGGATCGCGCCGACCGCGGTCAACGGCAAGGCGGACACCCCCGCCGGCAGCGCTTCGGGCAGCCCGGCGATATTCCCGGGCCAGGAGCAGGGCAGCGCCGGGGCCAGCGGCTACGACGGCAATTTCTGGGCCCTGCACCCCAACCCGGTGATCTTCGGCACCATCCGCGGCGCCTCGAAGTTCTCGCTGACCGACAGCCTGACCTTCACCTTTGACCCGTCGTTTTTCTACACCCTGGCCAACGGCGGCGGCGTCACGGCCGTGTCCGAAAGCGATCCGCGGCTGAAGGGCAATTGCCTGACCTGTGCGGGCGTGGACCTGAACGGCGACCACGACTTCCTCGACACCGTCGATCTCTACTCACCCAGCAACACCAACACCCGCCGCTACGGCCTTTCGAGTTCGCTGCTCTGGGACCTGGACGAGCACAACCACTTCTCGCTGGGCTACACCCTCGACTACGGCATGCACCGCCAGACCGGCGAGCTGGGCTTCATCGATCCGGAGACGGGTCTGCCGGGCTCGATCTTCGGCGGCAAGGACGGGGCAGGCTCGACCAAGGTCATCACCGCCGACGGCAGCTTCCTGCGCTCGCGCGACCGCCACTCGGTCGCCGAGCTGAACCAGTTCGACCTGAACTACATCGGCAAGTTCCTGGACGACAGGCTGCACCTGAACGTCGGCATCCGCGATCCGTACTTCAAGCGCGACCTCGAGCAGTTCTGCTACACCTTCAACGGCACCAGCGCCTATTGCGACACCGTCAGCCCGGCCCTGGTGCAGGCGGCGTTCAACGCCGGGGTCGCGGCGGGGAACACCAATGCGCTGTCGACCCTCTTGTTCGGCAAGACCGGCTCGATCTCCTTCGACCCGGTGACCAAGGCCCCGAACTTCCGGATGCCGTTCAGCCAGACCTTCAACTTCAACAAGATACTGCCCAACGCCGGCGCGACCTATCGGATCACCGACGATCAGATGATCTACGCCACCTATGCTGAAGGCTATTCGGCGCCGAAGACCGACGACCTCTATTCATCGACCACCGCGGTGGTGCAGCCGGAAACCTCGGACGCCTATGTGGTCGGCTGGCGCTATCAGAGCCAGGCGGTGACCACCTCGTTCAGCCTGTGGGACACCGAGTACCACAACCGCATCGTGCAGTCGTTCGACCCAACCGACCCGACGCTGTCGATCGACCGCAACATCGGCGACGTTCGGCTCTATGGCCTCGACCTGGAAGCCGGCGCCCAGCCGTTCGAGCACTTCACGATCTACGCCTCGGGCGAGTACACCCAGTCCGACGTGCTCTCGAACGAGATCGTCGCCAGCGCTGGCGCCCTGCCGCTGGCCCTGCCCACCAAGGGCAAGGAGCTGGTGCTGCAGCCGAAGTACAGCGCCGCCCTCAACGCCCGCTATGATTTCGGCTGGATCAACATCGGCGGCAACGTGAAGTACCAGGGCAAGCGGTGGATCGACGACATGAACACCGCCCAGATGCCTGACGTCACCACGGTGGATTTCGACGCGCGTATGCCGATCTCCTGGTGGGGCGCGCAGAACACCTACCTGCAGCTCAACGTCCTGAACCTGACCAACACGCGCCAGCCGATCCGGGTGTCGTCGGTCTCCAACGCCAGCGCGGTCGTGGTCGACGGCAGCCCCATCTCGGCGAAGTCGTTCTTCTACTTCTACAACCAGCCCCGCACCTTCTCGATCACCCTGCACGCGCAGTTCTGATCGAGAACTCCATAGCGGAGGTTCTGGGGCGGCCCGCGTGCGGGCCGCCCCTTTCGTCTACGCGGGTCCTTGACGGCCCGGCCCCAGCGGACCATCTGCGCGCGTCTCCTAAAATTGGAGTCTGGGATGACCGTCACCGTACCGCCCGAATGGGCGCCGCACCGCGCCATGTGGCTGGGCTTCCCCAGCCATGCGGAGCTGTGGGAGGACGACCTGCCGGCCGCCCAGGCCGAGGTGGGGGCGCTGGCCCGCGCCCTGGCCGGCCCGGGCGGGGAACGGGTGCGGCTGATGACCGGCTCGGCGGAGGGCGAGGCGGACGCTCGCGCCCAGTTGGGCGGCGTCGAGGGGATCGAGATCGTCCCTGGCGCCTTTGGCGACATCTGGCTGCGCGACACCGGCCCGATCTTCGCCAAGCGGCCGGACGGCGACGTCGCGCTGGCCTTCCGCTTCAACGGCTGGGGCGGCAAGTACCAGCTGGCGCACGACGACACCGTGGCCGCCCAGATCGCCGAGGCCTCGGGCGTCCCGCTGGTCGCCCACGACTTCATCCTGGAAGGCGGCGCGGTCGACCACGACGGCGAAGGCACGGTGCTGACCACCGGCCAGTGCGTGCTGAACGCCAACCGCAATCCCGGCTGGACCGACGCGAAGGCGCAGGCCGCCTTCGCCCAGGCCTTCGGGGCGCGGAAGGTGCTGTGGCTGGGCGAGGGCCTGGCCAACGACCACACCGACGGCCACGTGGACAACCTGGCGCGCTTCGTGGCGCCGGGCGTGGTCGCCTGTCCGGTCGCCTTCGGCCGCGGCGATCCCAACGCGGCGGCCTACGATGACGCCGCGCGCCGGCTGCAGGGGATGACCGACGCTTCGGGCCGCAAGCTGGAGGTGATGCGCATCCCGTCGCCCGGCTGGATCGATGGCGATGAAGGCAAGGCCGCCCCGGCCAGCCACATGAACTTCCTGATCGCCAACAAGGCCGTCATCGTCCCGATCTACGCCGAGGCGCCCGGCCGCTTCGCCGTCGAGGCCCTGGAGCACCTGTTCCCCGGCCGCGAGGTGATCGGGCTTCCGTCCCACGCCATCCTGACCGGCGGCGGCTCCTTCCACTGCATCAGCCAGCAGGAGCCCGCCTGATGCCGCGCACGCTGACCGCCGCCGCGATCCAGGCGCCCTTCGGCCTGGACCTGGCGGCCAACATCAAGGCCGTCGAAGGCCACATCCGCGAGGCCGCCGCCCGCGGCGCCCAGGTGATCCTACCGCCGGAGCTGTTCCAGGGGCCCTACTTCTGCGTCGCCCAGGAGGAGCGCTGGTTCGCCGAGGCCCATCCCTGGCGCGAGCACCCTTGCGTCACGGCGCTGGCCCCGCTGGCCGGCGAACTGGGCGTGGTGCTGCCGATCTCGATCTTCGAGCGCGAGGGGCCGCACTACTTCAACAGCCTGGTGATGGCCGACGCCGACGGCTCGCTGCTGGGCGTCTATCGCAAGAGCCATATCCCCGATGGGCCGGGCTACATGGAGAAGTACTACTTCCGGCCCGGCGACACTGGCTTCAAGGTCTGGGACACCCGCTTCGGCCGCCTGGGCGTCGGCATCTGCTGGGACCAGTGGTATCCGGAGGCCGCGCGCGCCATGGCGCTGATGGGCGCCGAGGCGCTGTTCTATCCCACCGCCATCGGCTCGGAGCCGCACGATCCCAGCCTGGACACCGCCGCGCCCTGGCGCCGCGCCATGCAGGGCCATGCGGTCTCCAACGTGATCCCGGTGATCGGCGCCAACCGCACCGGCTTCGAGGCCTGGGACAACTATCCGAACGGCGGCCAGCTGTTCTACGGCTCCAGCTTCATCGCCGACCACCGCGGCGACCTGGTGCAGGCCTTCGGGCGCGAGGACGAGGGCGCGCTGGTCGCCGAGTTCGACCTCGACTTCCTGAAGACCCACCGCGCCGCCTGGGGATTCTTCCGCGACCGCCGCCCGGACCTCTATGGGGCGCTGACCCAGGGCCGGCCGGCTTGATCGAGACTGAACGCCTCATCCTGCGCGGCTGGTCGGACGCCGACCGGGAGCCCTACGCCGACATCATGATCGACCCCGAGGTTGGCCGATGGCTGGGCGGGCCTTTCAGCCGCCAGCAGGCCTATGAGCGGGTCGACCGCTTCACCGCGAGCCTCGCGGAGACCGGGCTGGGGCGGCTCGCCATCGAGCGCAAGGCCGACGGGCGGCTGATCGGCCATTGCGGTCTGGCGTCCTCACCCGTCGTGGAGGACATCCCACAGGGTCTGGAGATCGGCTGGGCCCTGGCGCCCGACGCCTGGGGCTCAGGCTATGCGGTCGAGGCGGCGCGCGCCGTGCTGGCCGACGGCTTCGCCCGGCCGGGCGTCGAAGAGATCTTCGCCTACACCGGCGAGACGAACCTTCGCTCCCAGGCCGTGATGCAGCGGCTGAGCATGCGGCGCGCCGCCGACCGCGACTTCGATCACCCGTCGCTGGCGACGGACCACCCGCTGCGCCGGCACATCGTCTATGTGGCGAAGCGGCCCTAGGACCGCAGCACCGTCAGGCCGTTCTTGATCACGGTGGCGTTGCGCGCCTGCACGCGGGCCTCGAACGAGATCTCCTTGCCGTCCTTCCAGAGGTCGACGGTGATCGTGTCGCCGGGGAAGACCGGGGCGGAGAACCGCGCCTGGTGGCTCGCGATCTGGTCGGGGTCGTAGCCGGTGATCGCCTGCAGCACCGCGCGGCAGGTGATGCCGTAGGTGCAGAGCCCGTGCAGGATCGGCCGCGGGAAGCCCGAGCGCTTGGCGCTTTCCGGATCGGAGTGCAGCGGGTTGCGGTCGCCGTTCAGCCGATAGAGCAGGGCCTGGTCCTCGCGGGTGGCGATGTCCACCGACAGGTCCGGCTTGCGGCCGGGGATCGGATGCGGCTCCGGCTGACCTTCGGATGGGCCGCCGAACCCGCCGTCGGCGCGGCAGAAGCTGGAGCCGGTCAGCGTCGCCACCAGGGCGCCGCTCTCGTCCTTCCAGGTGGTCTGGTTCAGGAGCACCGCGCCCTTGTCCTTCCCCTTGTCGAAGGCGCCGATGGTGCGGCTCTCGGTGGTGAAGGTCCCGCTGGTGGGCAGCGGCTTGTGCAACTCCACCTTCTGCTCGCCGTGCACCAGCATCAGGTAGTTGGGCTGGCTGGGCCGATGGCCCTCCTTGGTCGGCAGCGCCTCGCCGCGCCCGGCGCCGGAGGCGAGCACCGTGGCCGCCGTCGGCACCACCTTCAGGCCCTTCTCATAGACGAAGGCCAGCTCGGTCTCGTCCATCGGGTCGTGACCCAGACCGATGCCGAGCGCGTAGAGCATCACGTCCTTGTCGCCGTAGCTGAAGGTGCGCGGCTTGGCGCCCTGCTCCAGCACGTCGGGATAGAAAATGGGCATGGCGATCTCCTCAGGAACCTATGGGGTCGGCTCTGTCGGCCGTAAGAACAATGCCGGGATCAAAGCCCCTCGCCCGGAGCGGCGCAAGCGGCCAGGCAGGCGATTTGCGGGCCGGCGGCTGATCGGCTAGAGGAGGCGACTTCCCGCGCGGACGGCATCCGGCCCGCGGCTCCTCCTCGACCTCGAAGGCGCGATATGACGACCACCGCCACGTCCGGCATCTCCGGCAACGTCCTCTTCTACCAGCAGCCCGAGCCGCTCTCGCCGGAGACGCATCGCGGCATGGGGGTGAAGAACATGGACGGCCCCTTCGGCTTCGCGAAGGTGGGCCATGCCGTGCCGCTGACCGTGGGCGAGTTTCCGCCGGCGGTCGCCACCGGCCCGATCATCTTCGTGGGCGAGGAGAAGCTGCCGATCCTGGTCATGGGCCTGAACGCCGGCCACAACATCTACGTGCGCGACGACGGCCTGTTCGAGGCGGGCGTCTACATCCCGGCCTACGTGCGCCGCTATCCGTTCATCTTCGCCAACGACGACCAGGCCAAGCAGATGGTGTTGTGCGTCGACCGCGCCGCCGAGTTCATCGTCGACAGCGGCTGGGACATGCCCTTCTTCGAGGCGGACGGCCAAGCCAGCTCGTACACCAAGAACTGCATCGACTTCTGCAACAGCTTCGAGACCGAGCGGCAGCGGACTGCAAGCTTCGTCCAGCTCCTGAAGGATCTCGACCTGTTCGAATCCAAGGTCGCCAGCTTCACCCCGGCGAACCCGGACGGCACGCCGGCCGAGCCGCAGAAGATCGCGGAATATTTCGGGGTCTCCGAGGAGAAGCTCGTGAAGCTGCCGGCGGAGAAGTACATCGAGCTGCGCGACAACGGCGCCCTGCCGCAGATCTATGCCCACCTGGTCTCGCTCCTGGGCTGGGACCGGCTGGTGGCGCTGACCCTGGCCCGCCAGGCGCAGCAGGAGATCGCCGCCAACGCCTGAAGCGGCGGCCTCAGCGGGCGAAGACGCTCCGCGTCAGGCACGAGAAGACCAGCCGGCCGGCCTCGTCCAGGAGGTCGTGCTGGGCGATGACGATGCCCTTGCCCTCGCCCACCGGGTCCTTGGCCATGATGGTCATGCGTCCGCGCAGCAGCTCGCCAGCCGGCGGATTGCGCACCCAGCGGAGCGCATCGACCCCCAAGCGCTTGGTCTGCGGCCAGTCGGTGTGGGCCACCGCGTCCAGCCGCGCCCAGATCGCATAGACCATGGCGTCCGGCGCGCCGCGCTCGGCGGCCCAGCCGGGGGTGAAGCCCTTGATGAACTGGGCCAGCGTCTCGGCCTCAATGGCGGCGGCGCCCAGGGACACCACCTGGCCGATCTGGATATCGTCGAAGGACGCTGGCACGGCGCGCGATTCCCCAATGGATTCGGCGATGATGAGGCCGCTCGCGAGCGCAAGTCGAGCCTCGCTTTGCGCCGAGGCCCAAGGCAGGCCATATAGCCGCCCATGACGTCGGGGAAGATGAGCGGATGATGCGGATCCTGGCAGGTCTGGCGCTGGCCTTGGTCATGGCGCTCCAGATGGCGGCGTTTCCGGCGGCGGCGCAGCCGGAGGGCCTGGCCAAGCACGTCACCGCCCAACTGGTCGCCGACCAGCAGGGCGTCGCCCCCGGCGGGACCGTCCGCGTCGCGCTGCGCCAGCAGATCCAGAAGGGCTGGCACACCTATTGGCGCAACTCCGGCGACAGCGGCGAGGCCACACGGATCAAATGGGACCTGCCGGCCGGCTGGCAGGCGGGCGACTTCACCTGGCCCGCGCCCCGGAAACTGCCGGTCGGCCCGCTGATGAACTACGGCTACGAGGGCGAGGTGCTGTTGCCGGTGGCGATCACCGCACCCGCCTCGGCCAAGGTCGGCGACAAGGTCACGCTGAAGGCCAAGGCCTCCTTCCTGGTCTGCGCCGAGATCTGCGTGCCGGAGGACGACGACCTCAGCCTGACCCTGCCGGTCACCGCCGGCCCCGCCGCGCCCGACCCGACCTGGGCCAAGCCGATCGCCGACACCCTGGCCGCCGCGCCCAAGCCCGCGGCCCTGGCGGCGGTCTTCCAGCCCCGGCCCGGCGGCGTGGCGCTGGCCATCACCGGCGCGGCCCTGAAGGGCGCGGAGTTGGCCCAGGCCTATTTCTTCCCCTTCGACTCCACCGTCATCGACCACGCCAAGCCGCAGGCGATCGAGCGCGGCCCCGACGGCCTGACGCTCACGCTGGCGCCCGGCTACGGCTTCCAGGGCGGCAAGGCCCCGGCCAGCGTCGCAGGCGTGCTGGAGGCCGGCGGCAAGGCCTATGAGCTGACCGCCGCGCCGGGCGCGCCGCCGCCGGGGGCCTCGGGCCTCGGGCCGCCGGCCGCTGAAGGCCAGGGCGGCGACAACCTGGGCCTGGCCGCGGCGGCGCTGTTCGCCGTCCTGGGCGGGCTGATCCTCAACCTGATGCCCTGCGTCTTCCCGATCCTGGCCATGAAGGCCGCGTCCCTGGCCGGCCACGGCGGCGGCGAGAGCCACGCCGAGGCGCGGACGCAAGGGTTGGCGTTCGGCGCGGGCTCGGTGCTGACCTTCCTGGCGCTGGCCGGCGGACTGATCGCGCTGAAGGCGGCGGGCTCGGCCGTGGGCTGGGGCTTCCAGCTGCAGTCGCCGCCGGTGGTGGCGGTGCTCTGCCTCCTGATGCTGGCGGTGGCGCTCAACCTCTCCGGCCTGTTCGAGGTCGGGACCTCCCTGCAAGGCGCGGGCTCTGGCCTGGCGAGCCGGGGCGGCGCGCTGGGCGCCTTCTTCACCGGCGCGCTGGCGGTGGTGGTGGCGGCGCCCTGTACGGCGCCCTTCATGGGCCCGGCGCTCGGCTGGGCGCTGACCCAGCCGCCGGTCGCGGCGTTGGTGGTCTTCCTGGCGCTGGGGATCGGCTTCGCAGCGCCGTTCGTGTTGGTCGCCTTCGCGCCGGGCCTGCTGTCCCGCCTGCCGAAGCCCGGCGCGTGGATGGAGCTGTTCCGCAAAGCGCTGGCCTTCCCGATGTACGGGGCGGCCGCCTGGTTGGCCTGGGTGCTGGCTCAGCAGGCCGGCGCGGACGACCTCGCCAAGCTGTTCGCCGCCGCCGTGGTGGTGGCGTTGGCTGCCTGGCTCGCGGGCCTGGCCCAGCGCCGCGCCGCCCTGGGCGGCAAGCCGGTGATCCTCACCGCCGGCGCGGGCGTCCTGGCCGCCCTGGCGGTCGCCACCGTGGTCTGGCCGCAGGACGAGGCCGCCGAGCTGCAGACCGAGCCCTACAGCCCCGCCCGCGTCGCCGCCCTGCGCGCCGAGGGCCGGCCGGTGTTCGTCAACTACACCGCCGCCTGGTGCGTCTCCTGCCAGGTCAATGACAAGGTGGCGCTGTCGACCCACGCCGTCGCCCAGGCCTTCGCCCGCCATAAGGTCGCCTATTTGAAGGCCGATTGGACCAAGCGCGATGGCGCTATCGCCGCCGAACTGGCCAGCCATGGCCGGGCCGGCGTGCCGCTCTACCTGGTCTATGGAACCAACGGCGGCGAGGGCGTTATCCTGCCGTCGATCCTGACGCCCGACATCGTGGTCAAAGCCGTCGAGGCCGCCGACCGCCACTAGAGTATAAGGAGCCTTGCGATGATCGCCCGCCGCTCGCTTCTCGCCGCCGCCGTCTGTCTGGGACTGGCCGCGCCGGCCTTCGCCGAGCCGCAGCTCGGGCAGCCCGCGCCGCCGTTCAAGGCGCTGGACGCCCAGGGCCACGAGCGTTCGCTCTCCGACTTCGCCGGCAAGACCGTGGTCCTGGAGTGGACCAATTCCGGCTGCCCCTACGTCGGCAAGCACTATGGTTCCGGCACCATGCAGGCCCTGCAGAAGAAGGAGACTGCCGAAGGCGTGGTCTGGCTGACGGTGTCGTCCTCGGCGCCCGACATGCAGGGCTATTTCACCGGTAAGACCGCCCAGGCCTGGGCGGCCAAGGAGCATTGGGCGGGCACCGCCATCCTGCTCGACGGCGCCGGCAAGATCGGCCGCGAATACGGGGCCAAGAACACCCCGCACATGTTCGTCATCGATAAGGCCGGCCGCATCGCCTACATGGGCGGCATCGACGACCGGCCCTACGCCGATCCCGAGAGCCTGAAGGGGGCCAAGCCCTATGTCGCCCTGGCGCTAGCCGACCTCAAGGCCGGGCGGCCGGTGGCCACACCGGTCTCGCAACCCTATGGCTGCAGCGTGAAATACAACTCGGCCGAATAGGCCTGAGCCAAATTCGAGGGAAAGCGCTTGTCCGACCTGACCGCCGCCTGGGCGCGCCTGACCGAAGCCGCCAAGGCGGCGGGGCCGCGCCGCATCGCCTCGCTGTTCGACGCCGAGCCGGAGCGTCTGAAGCGCCTCGTCGTCGAGGCCGCGGACCTGGAACTCGACCTCTCCAAACAGCCCTGGTCGCTGGCCGACCTCGACGCCGCCCTGGCGCTGGCCAAGGCCGGGGGCGTCGAGGCCGCGCGCGAACGGTTCTTCGCCGGCGAGCCGGTCAACAGCTCCGAACACCGCGCCGCCCTGCACATGGCGCTGCGCGCGCCGCGCGGGTCGGATTTCAAGGCGCAGGGCCAGCCAGTCTCCGGCGAGGTGGAGGCTATGCGCGGCCGCATGGCGGCCTTCGCCAATGGCATCAGGTCCGGCGCGCACAAGGGCGCCACTGGCAAGCCGTTCAGGAAGCTCATCCACATCGGCATCGGCGGCTCGGATTTCGGCCCGCGGCTGGTCTGGGAGGCGCTACGGCCCCTCGATCCTGAGATCGAGGTCCGCTACGTCGCGAACGTCGACCCCGCCGACCTGGCCTTCGCCCTGCATGGCCTGGACCCCGCCGAGACCCTGGTGGTCGTCGTCTCCAAGACCTTCACCACCCAGGAGACCATGACCAACGCCAAGGCGGCCCGCGACTGGCTGCGCGCGGCGCTCGGGCCGGCGGGCGACGCACACCTGGTCGCGGTGTCCGCGGCGCTGAAGGAGACCGCAGCCTTCGGCGTGCCGGACGAGCACGTCTTCGGCTTCGGCGACTGGGTGGGCGGGCGCTATTCGGTCTGGTCGCCGGTGGGCCTGTCCTGCGTGATCGGCCTGGGACCCGAAGCGTTCGAGGCCATGCTGGCCGGCGCGGCGGCGATGGACGCCCATTTCCAGAGCGCGCCGCTGGAGCGCAACGCGCCGGCGCTGCTGGCGCTCGCGCACATCTTCAACCGCAACGGCCTCGGTCGGCCGGTCCGCGCCGTGGTGCCCTACGCCCAGCGCCTGCACCTCCTGCCCACCTACCTGCAGCAGCTGGAGATGGAATCGAACGGCAAGCAGGTGACCGCGCTGGGCCAGCCCGTCGCCCACCACACCGCCCAAGCGGTGTTCGGCGACGCCGGCACCAATGTGCAGCACGCCTTCTTCCAGCTGATGCACCAGGGCACCGACGTCATCCCCACGGACTTCATCGCCGTGCGCCACGCCGCCGAGGGCGATCCGGCGGCCCAGCGGATCCTGCTCTCCAACGTCATCGCCCAGGCCGAGGCCCTGATGGTCGGCAAGAGCGAGGCGGCCGTCCGCGCCGAACTGGCCGCCAAGGGCCTTCCCGCCGCGGAGATCGACACCCTGGCTCCGCAGCGGACCTTCCCCGGCGATCGGCCTTCGGCCTTCGTCCTGATGGACCGGCTGGACCCGCAGCATCTAGGCGCCCTCCTGGCGCTCTACGAGCACAAGACCTTCGTCGAGGGCGTGCTCTGGGAGATCAACAGCTTCGACCAGTGGGGCGTGGAGCTGGGCAAGACGCTGGCCACCCGGGTGCTCGGCGAACTGGACGGCGGCGCGGCCGGCGCCCACGACCCGTCCACCGCCCGCCTGATCGGGAAGCTCAAGGGATGAGCGGACCGAAGGTCACGGTCTTCGACAACCTCTTGCCGCCGCCGGAGCACGCCGCCGTCTGGGCGTTCCTCAACCAGGGCGGCTGGACCTACGGCGGCTTCTCCGCCCAGGGGCCGGAGGCCGACCGCTACTTCTACAAGCACTTCGCCGGCTACCGGAACGACGGGCGCGAGGCGCGCGACCTGGCCGCCATCGAGACGGAGCTGCTGGCGACCGCCCCGATCGTGGGCGAGATGTGGAAGGCCCTGCGGAAGGGGCCGTTGCAGGGCCAAGCCCTGTCGCGCTGCTACGCCAACGCCATGTCCGGCGGCGTCGAGGGCGGCCTGCACCTGGACTCCAACATCGAGAGCCACCTGACCGCCATCTACTATCCGCATCCCGCCTGGGAGCCCGACTTCGCGGGCGAGACCCTGCTGTTCAACGCATCGGGCGACGAGATCGTGGCGGCGATCTATCCGAAGCCGAACCGGCTGGCGATCTTCTCCGGGACCATCCCGCACGTGGCCCGGCCCATGTCGCGGCGGCGTTCGGACCTGCGCATCACCCTGATGTTCAAGACCATGCCGGCCGACGCCGGCCCCGCCGGCTGACTTCCTTTGTTCACGATCCTTCGCTATAGCCGCCGCCCATGAGCGGTTCCGCGCACCATCAAGGCCACCATCGCCATCCGACCTTCGCGGGTCCGGACCGGGATCGCTTGGCTTAAGAGCGTCCCTTCCGAGCCCCGCCGACGCGGACGGGGCTCGATCATCGGCCTCGTCCGTCGCTTCCCTTCAACCGGACACGACCATGGACGATCCAACTTCCCCAAAGCCTTCCTTGAGCAGCGGCCCGCCAACGGCTAAGCGCGGGCCCATGACCGACGACGCCGTTCCTTCGAGCCCCGCCCGGCCGCAAGCCCGCTCGCCGCGCGGCTTCATCGACCGCCGCGCCCGCGACCTGGCGGCCGAGCGGAAAATCCTGTCCGCCGTGGCCGAGGTCTATGAGCGGCACGGCTTCGAGGCCCTGGACACCGGGGCGTTCGAATACGCCGATGCGCTGGGCAAGTTCCTGCCGGACGCGGACCGGCCGAACGAGGGCGTCTTCGCCCTGCAGGACGACGACGACCAGTGGATGGCGCTGCGCTACGACCTGACCGCGCCGCTCGCCCGCTTCGCCGCCCAAAACTGGGAAAGTCTGCCCAAGCCGTTCCGCCGCTACGCCTTCGGGCCGGTGTGGCGCAACGAGAAGCCGGGCCCCGGCCGCTACCGCGAGTTCTGGCAGTGCGACGCCGACACCGTGGGCTCGGCGCGGCCGGAAGCCGACGCGGAGATCATCGCCATGGCGGTGGCGGGCCTGGAGGCCGCGGGCCTGCCGGCCGGCTCGGCGGTGGTGAAGATCAACAACCGCAAGCTGCTCAACGGCCTTATGAGCGCCGCGGGCGTCGCCAGTGAAGCGCAAAAGCTCACCGTGCTGCGCGCGGTCGACAAGCTGGACCGCCTGGGTCCGGACGGGGTGCGCCTGCTGCTGGGCGAGGGGCGCAAGGACGAGTCCGGCGACTTCACCAAGGGCGCGGGCCTGAGCGCGGCGGCGGCCGAACGGGTGCTGGCCTTCACCGCGGCCGGGGCGGGTGACCGCAGCGCGACGCTTTCGGCGCTCGCCAACGTGGTCGGAGGATCGGCGGAGGGCGACGAGGGGCTGGCGGAACTGGCGGCCATCGACGCGGCGCTGAGCGGCCTGGGCGTCGGCCCCGACCGCGCGGCCTTCGATCCTGCGGTGGTGCGTGGACTGGAATACTACACCGGCGCGGTCTTCGAGGCGGAGCTGCTCCTTCAGACGACGGACGAGCGCGGCCAGCCGATGCGGTTCGGCTCGATCGGCGGGGGCGGCCGCTACGACGACCTGGTGGCCCGCTTCACCGGCGAGCGCACGCCGGCCACCGGCTTCTCCTTCGGCGTCACCCGCCTGGCGGCGGCGCTGAAGGCGGCGGGCCGCGACCTGGCCGCCGATGCGCGGGGGCCAGTGGTGGTGCTGGTGCTCGATCAGGCGCGGATGGCCGACTACATGGCCGTGGCTGGCGAGCTGCGCGCCGCCGGTATCGCCGCGGAGGTCTACCTCGG
This sequence comes from Phenylobacterium sp., assembly GCF_004799515.1. Lineage (GTDB taxonomy): Bacteria > Pseudomonadota > Alphaproteobacteria > Caulobacterales > Caulobacteraceae > Phenylobacterium. The sequence continues at coordinate 64,889 of NZ_SSMX01000030.1, forward strand.
AACCTCCGGCATGCGCCCGCAGATGAAGTATGCGGACAGACGGCTCTCGCCGGTCGCCGTGATCATCGGCGGCGATGAGTTCGCCGCCGGAACGGTGACGTTGAAGGACCTCGATCTTGGCCGCGAACTTGCCGCCGGGGTCACCGACAACGCCGCCTGGCGCGCCGAGCGCCCTGGCCAGCTCACCGCGCCCCGCGCCGAGCTGGTCGCGGCCGTGCGGCGCATCGTCGACGCCCAAGCGGGCGGAGGCGCGGCGTGAGGGTCGAGCCCGCCGTTCCGTCCGCGGCGCTGGCGGCGATCCGTGACGCGCTCGCGCCGGCCAGGGCGACGCCGGTCGATGCGCCGATCCTGCAGCCGCTCAACCTGCTGCTCGACCTCGCCGGCGAGGCCATGCGCGCGCGGCTCTTCGTCGTGCAGGCCGAGGGCGGCGCGGAGACCTGCCTGCGCCCCGACTTCACCGTCGCCGTGGCGCGCCAGCACCTCGAGGGCGGCGCGGCGTCCGGACGGTACATCTACGAAGGCCCGGCCTTCCGCTCCGCGCCCAAGGGCGAGCGCGCCGAGGAGTTCCTGCAGCTCGGCGTGGAGCTGTTCGCGCCGGCGGGCGGATCGACGGTTGAGGCCGACGCCGAGGTGGCGGGCCTCGCCTGGCGCGCGGCGGCGGCCGGTGGGCGCGAGGACCTGACGCTCTGGCTGGGCGACGTCGGGCTGTTTTCGGCCTTCATCGCCTCGCTGGGTTTGCCCGAGGCGTTGGCCGCGCGGCTGACCCGGGTGGCCGGCCGGCCGCGCCTTCTGGCCGCCGAACTGGCCCGCGCAGGTCACGAGCCCGCCGCGCGCGGCGGCGGCGAGCTGGCGGCCCTGCTGGCCGACCTGCCGCAGGCCCGCGCCGCGGCCTTGCTGGAGGAAGTCTGGGCGTTGGCCGGCGTCGAGCCGGTGGGGGGGCGCGGGCCGGGCGAGGTCGCCGCACGCCTGGTGCGCCGCGCCGCCGAGGCCGAGGCGCCGGCGCTGACCGAGACTCAGGCCGCCGCCATCCACGCCTACATGGCGATCAGCGCCGCGCCGGCTGAGGGCCTGGACGCTGTGCGACGCCTGGCGGGCGCGGGCGAGGCGCTCTCGGCCGCCCTGGCCGACTGGGACGCGCGGCTGGCGACGCTCGCCGACATTCCCGCCGCGCGGATGCGCTTCGCGCCGGCGCTTGGCCACGCCTTCGACTACTACGACGGCCTGACCTTCGAGGTGCTGAGCGACGTCCTAGGGCCGGATCGGCCGGTGGCGTCGGGCGGCCGCTACGACGGCCTCCTGGCGCGGCTCGGCGGGCCGGCGCAGGCGCGGGCGGTGGGCTGTGTCGTGCGGCCCTGGCGCGCCTTCGCGGGAGGCGAGGCGTGAGCGAGACCGAGCTGATCATCGCCATCCCCTCGAAAGGCCGCCTGAAGGAACAGGTCGAGGAGTGGCTGGGCGACTGCGGCCTGGACCTGGCGGTCAGCGGCGGCGCGCGCGGCTACCTGGCCGGCCTGAAGGGCCTGCCGGGCGCGCAGGTGCGCCTGCTGTCGGCCGGCGACATCGCCGAGGCCCTGGGCGCCGGTGAGGCGCACCTCGGCGTCACCGGCGAGGACCTGCTGCGGGAGCGTGGCGACCTGGACGCGCGCGCCCTTCTCCTAAGACCCCTGGGCTTCGGCCGCGCCGACTTGGTGGTGGCCACGCCGAAGAGCTGGCTGGACGTCGACACCATGGCCGACTTGGAGGAGGTGGCGCACGACTACCTCGCACGCACCGGCCGGCGCATGCGGGTGGCCACCAAGTACCTTGCGCAGACCCGCAGCTTCTTCGCCCGCCACGGCGTGGTCGACTACCGGATAACCGAATCGGGCGGCGCGACCGAGGGCGCGCCGGCTTCCGGCGCGGCGGAGCTGGTGGTGGACATCACCACCACCGGTGCGACTCTCGCCGCCAACGGACTGAAGGTGCTGTCGGACGGCCTGATCCTGAGGAGCCAGGCGCAGCTCGCCGCCAGCCTGAAGGCCGTGTGGAGCGCCGATCATCTGGCCACGGCCGAACGCCTGCTGCGCACGGTCGAGGCCCGAGCCGCGGCGATCGCCAGCGCCACCCTGGTCTGGCCGGCCACCGGCGCGGCCGCCGAGACGGCGGCGGTCGAGCGCCTGGTCGCCGATGGCGCCCTGCGGCGGCCGAACGGGTTGATGATCGAGGCCGGCCGCGCGGCGGGGGCGGCGCAGGCGCTGACCGCGGCGGGCCTTGGCCCCGTGACGGTGTCGCGGCCGGAATTCGTCTTCGAGGTGGAGAGCCCGGCGTTTACCGCGTTGAAACACCGAGTTCTTTGACTGACTCGTCAAAAATCGGCCCAGAATTCCCCTGGCTCGCGAAAAACTGATCGCATCTTGCCGATTGGGGCCGGTGCGGGCGTTGACTCGGGTCAAAAATTGCCCTCTCTTCCCTTCGCGAGAGGCACCTAGGCGCAAGACCTTGGATCTCCGGCGTTTCGGGGAGGAAACGCCCGCTCTATCGGAGCGACTGCTCAAAATAAGGCCCGTTGCGATTATCCCCCGCAACGGGCCAAAATTTTGCCCCCGGTCATATTTTGACGGTTTCGTCAGAAATCACCAGATCCGCACCCGATCGGCCGGCGCCACATACATGGCGTCGCCCGGCTTGACCCCGAAGGCCGCGTAGAAGGCGTCGATATTGCGCATCGGCACGTCCACCCGCGCGCGCTCCGGCGAGTGCGGGTCGGAGACCAGCAGCTGACGCAGCGCATCGTCGCGGGTCTTGCCGCGCCACACCTGGGCCCAGCCCAGGAACACCCGCTGGTCGCCGGTCAGGCCGTCGACGATCGGCGCCGGCTGGCCGTGCAGGGAGGCGTGGTAGGCGTCGAGCGCCAGCAGGAGGCCGCCGAGGTCGGCGATATTCTCGCCCATGGTCAGGTCGCCGTTGATCCTGGCGCCCGGCAGCACCTCGAAGGCGCCGTATTGCTTGCCGAGCTTGACCGTCTCGGCCTCAAACTTCTTGGCGTCTTCCTCCGTCCACCAATCGGTCAGCCGTCCGGACCCATCGTAGTGGCGGCCCTGGTCGTCGAAGCCGTGGGTTGTTTCGTGGCCGATCACCCCGCCGATGGCGCCATAGTTGACCGCCGGGTCACCGTCCGGATCGAAGAACGGCGGCTGCAGGATGGCGGCCGGGAAGACGATCTCGTTGCCGCTCGGGTTGTAGTAGGCGTTGATCGTAGGCGGGGTCATGCCCCACTCGGCCTTGTCCACCGGGCCGCCCAGGCGTCCCACCCGGAAGTCCCAGTCGAAGGTCGAGGCGCGGTTGATGTTGCCGTAGAGGTCGTCGTCCTTGACGGTCAGGCCGGAATAGTCGCGCCACTTGTCCGGGTAGCCGATCTTGACGGTGAAGGCCGCCAGCTTCTCCAGGGCCTTGGTCTTGGTGGGCTGGCTCATCCAGTCCAGGCGCTCGATGCGGCCTTTCATGGCGGTGCGGATGTCGTCCACCAGGGCGACCGCCTTGGCCTTGCTCCCCGGCGGGAAGTAGGCGTCGACGTAGACGCGGCCCAGGGCCTCGCCGATCTGGCCGTCCACGACGTTCACCCCACGCTTCCAGCGGGGCCGCTGGCTGACCTGGCCGGTCAGCGCCGTGCCGCGGAAGGCGAAATGGGTCTCGTCGAAGGGCTTGGAGAGATAGGGCGCGGCCTGGTCGACCAGGGTGAAGGCCTGCCAGGCCTTGAGCGTCGCCAGCGGCGTCTTGGCGTAGATCGCCGCGATCTTCGGGAAGGCGGTGTTTTCCTGGGCCACGACCCGGGCCGCCTTGGTCAGGCCCGCGCCGGTCATGAAGGCGGACCAGTCGAAGCCCGGCGCGAGGTCGGCGAGCTTCGCCGTCTCATAGGGGTTGTACATCTTGTTGTCGTCGCGCTGCTCGGCCTTGGTCCAGGAGGCCTTGGCGATCTCGGTCTCCAGGGCGACGATCGCCTTGGCGTTGACCGCCGGCTGCGGCCAATGGGCGAGCGTCAGCATCTTGCCGACATAGGTCTCATAGGCGGCCTTCTGCTTGGCGAAGCTGGCCTCCAGGTAATAGTCGCGGTCGGGAAGGCCGAGACCCGCCTGGTTCAGATAGACCGCGTAGTGGTCCGGGTCCTTGCCGTCGACCTGGACGGACGCCGCGAAGATCGAGCCGCCGAACACCTGCAGCGACCGGCCCATGGCGCGGGCCACATCGGCCTTGCCGGTCTCGGCCTTGATGGCGGCGAGGTCGGCGGCCAGCGGCTTGGCGCCCAGGGCGTCCACCTTCGCCTCGTCCATGAAGCTGCGGTAGAGCGCGCCCACCTTGCCCTGGTCGCCGGCCGCGCCGCGGTCGGCGGCGGCCTTGTCCAGGAGGACGTGCAGGCGGGCCTGCGACAAGTCGTTCAGGACCACGAAGGCGCCGAAGCTGGTGCGGTCGGCGGGGATGACCAGCGTCTTCTCATAGCCGCCGTTGGCGTACTGAAAGAAGTCCTGGCCAGGGGCCACAGAGGTGTCGCGGCCGGCGAGGTCGAAGCCCCACGCTCCCAGGCGCGGCGCCTTGGACAGGTCGGGCGCTGGCGCGGCGATGGCGGTCTGAGCCGGGGCGGGCTTGGCCGGGGCCTTGGCCTTGACGGCTTTCTTCTTGGGGGCGGGCGCCTTCGCCGGAGCCTGGGCCGTCGTCTGGTCCGGGGTCGGCGGCTCGGCGAGCGCCGGACCGGAGGCGAACAGGGGGGCGAGCAGGGCGGCGGCGGCAGCCGCGCCGAGCCAATGGGTCTTCATCTTGCAGAGGCTCTTTCGAGAGGTTGATGTGACGTGACCATGCCCCGCAAAGGCGGCGCGAGGGTGTTACATTTTGGTCAGGAACTGGGGTGGCGGGAGACCACGCGACGAGCGGTCCGCCACGCGCGTCTAGCGGTTCGCCCCGGGCGTGGGCGCGGCCACGGGCGGCGGGCCCATGCCGGCGCTGACCACGAAGGCGACCTTCAGCCTGGCGCCGCTGGCGAAGGTAAGGGTGGCCGGGGCCCGGTCGCCCGGGTTCAGGGTCTTGGTGAGGCCGATCAGCATCAGGTGATAGGCCCCGGGGCCAAAGGTGGTCCGGCCGCCGGCGGGCACGGCGACCTTGTCCTGCTTCTCCATGGTCATGATCCCGCCGGCCATGGCGCTGGAGTGCATCTCGACCCGCGCGGCGATGGGGCTTTCCACCTTCTCCAGGGCGTCCGGGCTGCGCCCGTGATTGGCCAGAACCATGTAGCCCACGCCGGTGGTCCCGGCGACGGCGGGGCGGCTCCAGGGCTGCAGGACCTCCAGGGTCCCGGCGCTGAAGGCGCTGAGCGGGGCGGCGGCGAGGACCGTGACGGCGGCGGCGATGAGGGCGCGTTTCATGGGTGGGAGCTTACTCAATGATGATGGCCGCCGTCTGGCGCGGCGGGACCGAGGCGCAGCGAGGGCGCGGGATGGGATGGCGCGCCGGCGCCGGCGGCGGGGATATCCGTCCAGCGCTCCTCCTCCGCCCCGCAGGTCTGCACGGCCGGGAAGTAGATCGGCCCTTCCGTGGCGGGCAGGCGCACGAGGACCGCGAAGTCGTCGAACTGGTCGCCGGGCAGGCTTCCGGTCCAGGTGATCGCGCCCGCCGTCCCGTCCGGCCGATGGGCGATGGCGAGCGTCCAACCGGGCTTGGGCTGCGGCCGGGCTGACGCCAGCCCCGGCGGCATCTCCACGCGCAGCGCCGTGGTGGCCGCGGTGTCGTGGCAGCCGTGCCCGACCCGGAAGCGCACCTCCTGGGTGGCGCCGGCGGCGGCCTCGCGGGGTTCGGCGGTGACGTGGGCCTGCGCCTGGACCGCCGAGGCGGCCAGGATCGCGGCGGCGGCGAGAGCGAATTTCATGGTGCGAATCCCAGGTTCAAAAACTGTACTTCAGGTCGGCGATGACCGTGCGCTGCGGGAACGGGTGGAACAGGAAGTACGAACGGCCGCCCAGGTTGTCGACGCCGACGTCGGCGGTCAGGTGCGGGTTGACCCGGTAGCGCAGGTGGGCGTCGGCGACGAAGTAGCCGCCGAAGCCCTGGTAGGTGTTGGCGTAGGGATCGCTGTTGTCGATGGTCGCGAAGGCGCGGTCGCTGTAGCGGGCCGCCAGGCTGAGATCGACCTTCGGCGTCCAGGCGTAGGAGACGACCGCCGCGGCCCGCAGGCGCGGCAGCTGCGGCTCGTCCTTGCCCTGGGCCGCCAGGAAGGCCGGGTCCCTGTCGGTCTTGGCCACCACGTAGGTCGCCCAGCCGGAGAGCTCCAGGCCCTGAACGAAGACGTCCTTGCGGTCGGCGACCACCTCGATCCCCGTGGCGTGGGTGCGGTCGACGTTCTGCACGAAGCTGAACAGGCTGGTCGAGCCGGGCAGCAGGGGCGCGGTCTGCGACAAGAGGGCGTTGTGGATGCGCTCGTCGAACAGCGACACCCGCACGCTGCCGCCGGTCCACAGGCGCTCCGCCGAGATCTCGGAGGAGAAGGCCTGCTCGGGCCGCAGGTCCGGATTGGGAACGGAAAGCAGCGTTCCAGTGGTGATCGCCTGGTAGAGCTCGGTCACCGTCGGGAAGCGGTAGGCGACGCCGACGGAGGCCTTGAGGATCCAGTCCGGCGACGGCGCGTAGGCGAGGGTGGCCTTGGGCGAGACGGCGTCCTTCTTCAGCGACGGCTGGACCGTGTCCAGCGGCGGGGCGACGGAGAGGTTCAGCCCGTCGTAGGCGCGCCAGTGCTCGTAGCGGGCGCCGAGGGTCGCGGTGACCTGGGAGGTGACGCTCCAGGCGTCCTGCAGCCACAGCGCCTGCGTCTCGGTCCGCCCGCGGCTGAAGGTCAGCGTCTGGCCGGCCGACCCGTCGATCCAATCGCCCAGAGCATATTTGGGATTGTTCAGCTTGAAGCCGTCGTCGTGGGCGCCGAAGGTCACGACGTTGCGGCTCCCCGGCGGCCGCCAGGTCCCGCTGGCGTCCAATGTGAACCAGCCGGTGCCGTCGAGCGAGGTGCTGGTCCCCGGGCCGCCGGAGAAGGCCGCGGGCAGGCCGCCGGAGGGCATGCGCTGGCGGCTCTTCAGGGTGTCGAAGCTGGTGGCGATCAGCGCGAAGTCGAAGACGCCGCCCGTGTGGGAGGTGAGCGACAGCCCCTGGGCGAGGTCCAGCTCCTCCAGGTCGTAGACGCCGTTGGAGAAGGCGCTGTCGGCCAGCGTATAGGCGCGCCCGACGATGTTGACCGTCCCGGCGTAGACCGGCTGGCCGCCGGCGTCGCGCAGATAGCTGTTCACGCCGGCGTCGTCGTCGTTGTGGAACAGGCCGAAGCTGTAGGCGGCGGTGAGCGTGGGCGTCAGATCGTAGGTCGCCCGGCCCGACAGATTGTCCTGGACCTGATGCTCGAGGCCCATGGAGCCCAGGACCACGATCGGCGCGCCGGTGCGGCTGGCGTCGCTGAAGGCGCCGGTGACCGGCAGGCCCATCGTGCTGAGGGCTCCGGGGACGGTCGCGGTGGCGTAGGTCAGCGGCTGGGCGTGGCTGTCCAGGTGGTTGTAGCTCAGCCGGAAGGCCAGGGCCCCCAGCCGGTCGCCCAGGTCCCCGGCGAAGCGGCTGGTCCCGTAGGTGGCGTCGTCGCCGTACTTGGCGAACGACTGGACCGCGCCCTGCGCCTCGACCGTGGCCTCGAAAGCCTTGGGCATGCGGGTGGTGAAGGCGATGACGCTGCCGATGGAGTTGCCGGCGTACTGGGCCGCGAAGGGGCCGTAGAGCACGTCGACCCGGTCGATGGCGTCCGGCGCGACCAGGCCCCACTTCGGTGAGGCCGAGGTGTTGTTGTTGCCGATCAGCGAGGATATCAGCATCCCGTCCACATAGATCAGGCTGCGGGCCGAGGCGCCGACGCCCGAGGTGCGGGTGGTGACCGGGGACTGGGTGTCGCCGATGTGCCGCTCACGGATCAGGATGTCCGGCAAGTAACGCAGAGCGTCCTCCGGCGTCACCACATTGACCGTGGCGGCGATCTGGTCGGCGGTGAGGCTGGCCGTGGTGGTCGGGACATTGCTCAGGTCGCCGAGCGGCGACGGGGCGGTCACCACGACCTGGGAGACGGTGGAATTGGCCGGCGCCTCGTCGGCGCGGGCGGCGGTGGCGAGCGCGAGCGCGCAGGCGCCGCTCAGCAGGAAGCTCTTCATGGCATGCGGTCCCCCGAGCCGCCGGGCTGGGCGGCGGCTCGAAACGTCAGTTCGCGCGGCCTCAAGGGACCGCGCGGCGGGTCAGGCGTTTTGCGGGGAAGCGGGCGGGCCCTGGCCCGGCGGGCGCGGCGGGGCGCGGGCGCGCGGCGCGATGAAGCCGGCGGTGCTGATGTGCTCGACTCGGGCCGTCTCGTAGGCGACGGGCCGGACGCCGAGCGCCGGGGCCGCGGCGATGGCGGCCATGGCCGCGCTCAGGCAATCCTGGCAGGGCAGGCCGCCGAACCCCTTGTGGGCCGGGCCCGGATGCGATTCGGGGCCAGCCGCGGAAACTATCGTCGTGCCGGTCGCCGTGCAGAGGGTCAGGGCCCCCGCGGCGCCCGGCGCGGCGGCCGCGGCGGCGGGGATCAGCGCCTGGACCAGCAGGGCGAAGACCGCTAACAGCGCGGCGAGCGCGCGTCGGTCGTGCTTGGCGTTGGGGGCCGGCGGCATGGGCGGTCACTACAGCCGCCCTCGCGAATTCTCAAGCGGGCGCGCCGTCGCGGCCCGGGCCTATGACGTTTACTGTCGGAAGCTCGACGATTCGCCTGCCTGAAAGGCGCCGGGACGGCGCCGGAATTTGGTCCGTATTCCACCTGTGGTTGGAACTAAGCGGCGCCGTCTACGTTGCAGGGTCAGCGCAGTATGGGGCGCGAGTCAGTTGAGGGGGCTAGAAGCGCGTAGCGCGGTCGGAAATCCGGCGCCAGAAGGCGAATCCGCAGCGCGGATCGATCTTCGCGGCGTCCGACTGCGGCGAAATTGCAAATTTACAAGTTATTCCAAGGTTCTTGCTAGAAGCCAGCGAACGGGCGATGTGCCCCGGCCTGGCCTCTGGGATGTCTTGGTCAAGCAAATGAGGGGCTGGCGGAAACGCCGGGCGCGCCAGCTTCCTGAGAACGCCGCGGATCGACTTCGCACCTGTTGTTGATCCCGTGGGTGAACGTCGTATAGCGTCCGGTCAAGGTTCGCGGGTCCGAGAGATTGAGGTTCGAGTGTGGCTTCGGTGACACTTACGCAATCTCCGGGCCTTGATATAAGAAAAGCTGGGTCAATAGGCCGCAGCTCTAGGGCAATGAGAGGGCTCTGATTATGAAGTTCAAACTCCTGGCAGGGGCCGCCATGGCGGCGGTGTTCGCCGCGTCTGGCGCCTCAGCCGAAACCGGTTGGTATGGTGCGGCCGACATCGGCTACCACTGGCCGGAAGGCATGCAGCTGAATTCGTCGAATCTGGCGGCCAACGGCAACCAGTATATTTGGCGGTTCAACCAGGACACCGACTACACCGCCTTCCTGCGCCTCGGCTATCAGGTGGCCGACAACTGGCGGGTCGAGCTCGAAGGCGGCTATCGCCCGGGCAACCTGCGCAACGTCCTGGGCGGCAGCAACCAAGCCGTGTTCGGCCTCTGCGATCCCAACGTGCTGCGCACCGCCGCGGCCCCGGCCTGCGGCTCGCCGCAAGGCAAGATCGAGCCGTGGTCGCTCATGGTCAACGTCATCTATGACATTGGCCCGCACTGGATCGTCGATCCGTTCATCGGCTTCGGCATCGGCGCCCAGAACCTCGACCTGACCACCTTCGGCCAGTTCTCCAACGTCTCCGGCACGGTGACGCCCGCCGGCGGCGCCAACCCGGCCATCCAGACTCTGCAGGTCAACGACAACCAGACGGTGTTCGCCTATCAGGCGATCGCGGGCCTTTCCTACAAGGTCATGGACCGCCTGAACGTCGACCTGACCTACCGGTATCAGGGCACGTCGCCGGCGACCTTCACCTCGGTGGGCAGCGGCGCGCTGCAGCCGGGTAACTTCCAGGGCCGCTACAAGGACGACTCGCTGACGCTGGGCCTGCGGTATTCGTTCGCGGCTCCGCCGCCTCCGCCGCCGCCTCCTCCGCCTCCGCCGCCGCCTCCCCCGCCGCCGCCTCCCCCGCCGCCTCCGCCGCCTCCGCCTCCGCCGCCGCCTCCGCCGGCCTATGAGGCGAAGCAGTTCATCGTCTACTTCCCGTTCGATCAGTACATCCTGACGCCGGAAGCCCAGGCGGTGGTGCAGGAAGCCGCGAACTACGCCTCGGGCGGCCACGCCACCAAGGTGACCGTGGTCGGCTACACCGACACCTCCGGTTCGGCGGCCTACAACATCCGCCTGTCGGAACGCCGTGCGAAGGCCGTGGCCGACGCTCTGGTGGGCATGGGCGTGTCCCAGTCCGCCCTGTCGGTCGACTGGAAGGGCAAGACCAACCTCGCCGTTCCGACCGCCGATGGCGTGAAGGAACCGCTGAACCGCCGTTCGACCGTCGACATCAGCTTCTGATCTCGACGTTCACCGGTTCGGTGAAAGACCTGGGAGCCCGGCCGCAAGGCCGGGCTCCTTGCTTTTGGCGCACAGCCTTCCCATTAGTCCCCGCGAACGCACGGGACGAACATGCCTTTCGATCAGCTGGATTCCGCAAAATTCACCGATGAGCGCCAGGCCGCCACCGCGGCCCTGGCCGCCAAGCCCTTAGGTCCGGAGGACCGCGAGGCGGTGATCCAGGAGGCAACCGCCCTGGTGCGCGCCGCGCGCCGCAGCGCCCGCAAGCAGGGCGTGGTGGAAAGCTTCCTGCAGGAGTTCAGCCTCTCGACCCGCGAGGGCCTGGCGCTGATGTGCCTGGCCGAGGCCCTGCTGCGCACCCCGGACGAGGACACCCGCGACAAGCTGATCGCCGAGAAGATCGCCTCGGCCGACTGGGCGAGCCATGCCGGCGCCTCGGACAGCCTGCTGGTCAACGCCTCGACCTGGAGCCTGATGCTCACCGGCAAGCTGATCGACCCAGACGAGGAGGCGCGCGCCGACCTGTCGGGCTTCATCCGCCGGCTGGCCGGGCGGCTCGGCGAGCCGGTGATCCGCCGGGCGGTGGGCGCGGCGGTGAAGATCATGGGCGAGCAGTTCGTGCTGGGCGCCACCATCGCCAAGGCGATCAGGCGCGCCGCCCAGGACGGCTTCGTCTGCTCCTTCGACATGCTGGGCGAGGGCGCGCGCACCGGGGCCGACGCCGACCGCTATGAGGCCGCCTATGCCGCGGCGATCGGGGTGGTGGGCCAGCACGCCGGCGATCACGGCCCCGAAGCCGGCCACGGGGTCTCGGTGAAGCTCTCGGCGCTGTCGCCGCGCTATGAGGCCCGCCAGCCCGACCGCGTCTGGGGCGAGCTCTATCCGCGGGTGAAGCGGCTCTCGGCGTTGGCGGCCAAGGCCAACATCAACCTGACCCTCGACGCCGAGGAGGCCGACCGGCTGGTGATCTCGCTGGAGATCCTCGATCGGCTGGCCAACGAGCCGGAGCTCGGAACGTGGACGGGCCTGGGCCTGGCCGTACAGGCCTACCAGAAGCGCAGCCCACAGACGATCGAGGCGGTGGCCGGCATAGCCCGGTCCAGCGGCCGGCGGCTGATGGTGCGGCTGGTCAAGGGCGCCTATTGGGACTCGGAGATCAAGCGCGCCCAGGTGGCGGGCCTGCCGGGCTATCCCGTCTACACCACCAAGGCGGCCACGGACCTGTCCTATCTGGTCTGCGCCCGCACGCTCTTGGGCGCCGCGCCGGCGCTCTACGGCCAGTTCGCCACCCACAACGCCCATACGTTGGCCGCCGTGCGCCTGATGGCACAGCAGGCCGGGCTGGCGCCGGAGTTCCAGCGCCTGCACGGCATGGGCGAGGCGCTCTACGCCGGCGCCCGCGACCGCTACGGCGACTTCCCACTGCGGGTCTACGCACCTGTCGGCAGCCACGAGGACCTGTTGCCCTACCTGGTCCGCCGCCTGCTGGAGAACGGCGCCAACACCTCGTTCGTGCACGCCCTGCTGGACGAACGCACCCCGGTGGAGAAGGTGGTCTCCGACCCGATCTCCGTGGTGGAGGCCGCCGGCGGCGCGCCGCATCCGCGTATCCCGCTGCCGGTCGACCTCTATGGTCCGGGGCGGAAGAACTCGACGGGGCTGGATCTCTCCACCGCCGCCACGCATGAGAGCCTGGCCAAGGCCATCGCCGACCTGCCGCCGCTCTCCGCCGGCCCCATCGTCGGCGGCAAGTCCGGTAAGGGCGCCGCCACGCCGCGGGTTTCACCGTCCGACCTTACGCGCACCGTGGGCCAGGCCGCCGACGCCACGAGCGCCGATGTCGACGCCGCCTACGCCCTGGCCGCCAAGGCCCAACCCGCCTGGAACGCCCTAGGCGGCGAGGGCCGCGCGCCGATCCTGCGCGCCATGGCCGACGCGCTCGAAGCCAACCGCGAGCGGCTGATCGCCATCTGCGCGCGCGAGGCCGGCAAGACGCTTGCCGACGGGATCGCCGAGGTGCGCGAGGCCGCCGATTTCTGCCGCTACTACGCCATGCTGGCCGAGCGGCAGTTCGCCCATCCGGAGACCCTGCGCGGGCCGGTGGGCGAGACCAACCAGCTGTCCCTGCACGGCCGCGGCGTCTTCGCCTGCATCAGCCCCTGGAACTTCCCGCTGGCCATCTTCACCGGCCAGATCGCAGCGGCCCTGGCGGCCGGCAACGCGGTGCTGGCCAAGCCGGCCGAGCAGACCCCGCTGATCGCCGCCGAAGCTGTCCGCCTCTATCACACGGCGGGTCTCAACCCTGACCTGCTGCACCTCTTGCCCGGCGACGGCGCGACCATCGGCCAGGCGCTGGTGGCGCATTCGTCCTGCGCCGGCGTCGCCTTCACCGGCGGCACGGAGACGGCCTGGGCGATCAACCGGACGCTGGCGGCGCGCAATGGGCCTATCGTGCCGTTCATCGCCGAGACCGGCGGCCTTAACGCCATGTTCGTGGACACCACGGCGCTGCGCGAACAGGTGATCGACGACGTGCTGATGTCGGCCTTCGGGTCCACCGGCCAGCGATGCTCGGCGCTCCGCATGCTGTTCCTGCCGCACGACACCGCCGACCTGCTGATCGAGGGCCTGGCCGGCGCCATGGACGCCCTGGTGGTCGGCGACCCTGCCGATCCGCGTACGGACGTCGGTCCGGTCATCGACGAGGACGCCCGCGCCGCCCTGGCCAAGCACCGCGACCGTTTGGGGGCGGAGGCGAAGGTGCTGCACGAACTGGCGGCTCCGGACGGGGGCCACTTCTTCGGTCCGGTCCTGGCGGAAATCCCGTCCGCCGCCTTCCTGCAAAAGGAGGTGTTCGGACCGATCCTGCACGTGGTCCGCTACGACGCCGGCAAGCTGGAGGCCGCCGCCGCGCCGCTGGCCGCCGCCGGCTATGGCCTGACGCTCGGCGTCCACAGCCGCATCGAGGCCTTCGCCGAGGAGGTCCGCGCCGCGGTCCCGGCGGGCAACGCCTACGTCAACCGCTCGATGATCGGCGCGGTGGTGGGCGTCCAGCCGTTCGGCGGCGAGGGCCTGTCCGGCACCGGACCAAAGGCTGGCGGCCCCAACGCCCTCCTGCGCTATGCGGTGGAACGCGCGGTCAGCGTCAACATCGCCGCGCAAGGCGGCGACCCGGCCCTGCTCAACCTCAATCCCTGATCGTGGGGTCGGCGGGCGGCGGCGCGTGGCGCATCAGCGCCAGAGGCCGATCCTCGTTGTCGCGGAACACGGCCATCCAGTCCTCCGCCCCGTCCGGGTGGCGATAGATCATGTGCGGCGCGCTGACGAAGCGGACACCGCGCGCCTCCAGTTCGCGGCAGGCGGCGTGGATATCCTCCACGCGGAAGTAGAGGATCGATTCGCCGGCGGCCTTGGCGGTCTCCTGCAGGTAGAGCCGTGTCTCGCCCAGCCGGAAGAACGCCATGCCCGGGAAGGCGTAGAGCAGGTCCAGGCCGAGGATCTCCCGGTACCAGGCCTTGGCGGCCTCGATATCGGCGACGGTGCGGGCGATCTGCGCGAGCGGGCCGACCGTGACGTCACCGGCGCCCTCCGTCGGCTCGCGTTGGAGCGCACTGCCGCTCCAGACGCCGTCCCAGCGGCGCAGCTCAGCCCGGGTGGGCAGGCCCAGCTTGAGCAGGGCGTTGGCCACATGGAACTTCACCGCGTCCAGGCTCACGCCCTGGCGGCGGGCGATTTGCGGGTTGCTCATGCCGTGGCGGACGGCTTCGACCACCCGCCACTCGGCGGGGGTCAGGACGTCGGCGTGCGGCGGGCGACCGCGGGACCTTCGGGCGGTCATACCGGATGCTAGTGAGGATTCGCCGCTTTCGGCGCCTCGCCCATGAGCGCCAGGGCGTTGCCGTCTGGGTCGGTGAACTCCAGGAGCTGGACGTCCGTCGTGGCCAGATGCTGCACCGTCTCCGGCGGCCCGAGGAAGCGGACGCCGCGGTCCGCGAGCGGCTTGGCGCGCGCCAGGCCTGGATCGCTGAAGTAGAGCTCCACCGCCCCGGTGGGCGCGTGGGCGTCGCTCCGCTCCAGCCGCAGGCGGACGCCGCCCGCGTCGAGGAAGGCGGCGCCTGGGACCCGGAACAGCAGCCGGACGCCGAGGACGCCCTGGTAGAATGCAATGGAGCGGTCGAGGTCCTTCGCCGGCAAGGTGATCTGCATCAGCTGGACGTCGGTCAGCGGCCCGGCCGCCTCGCTGGCCACGCCGGCGCTCGCACGGGGCAACAGGACAGACAATATCAGGGCGGTCGCGATCCCGTGGCGGTTCATGCGCATCTCCAGCTGCCGACCTTAAGGCTAGGCCTCCGGCGCCGGAATTTCCCTACCCGACGGACGGAAAGGGGATCGGGCCTTGTTTGACGCCGACGGGATTGCTCATACCGGCGATATGGGGATTGGACGGTTCGCCGGTCACACTCTCGTGAGCGGGGGGTGCGGCGACGTGAGCCAAGTGGTTGATCTGCCGAGGGGCGAGACCTTCCGTTAACCCCCGGTTTACGAAAAAAGCTGGGGGCCGAAGGGCCGTCCTCATTGACGAGTCATTAGGACCAGTGCCCCATATGTGGGTTGTCGGGCGTGTCGCCACACAACATGTAGGGGCGTTGAACACTTTCTCTTCCGAAGAGCGTTCAATAGGGGCATGGGTCAGGGACAATGAGTGAAGCGGCGAAAGTTGGGATTGCCGAGGCGATTGAACGGGTTGTGGACCGCGCCGAACGCCCGCAGCTCACCCTCGTCCGGAAGGTCGAGGTCGACCGGTCGCGCGACGCGCTGCTGACCGATTTCGGTAAGACCACGCTCGAAGACCGCTACCTGCTGGCCGGCGAGAGCTATCAGGACATGTTCGCCCGAGTCGCCACCGCCTACGCCGACGATGCTGACCACGCGCAACGGGTTTATGACTACATCTCGAAGCTGTGGTTCATGCCCTCTACCCCGGTGCTGTCGAACGGCGGGGCGGGCCGCGGCCTGCCGATCTCCTGCTTCCTCAACGCCGTGCCCGACAGCCTGGAAGGTATCCAGAGCGTCTGGAACGAGAACGTGCACCTGGCCTCCAACGGCGGCGGCATCGGCACCTATTGGGGCAACGTCCGCTCCATCGGCGAGAAGGTGAAGGGCGCCGGCCAGACCAGCGGCATCATCCCTTTCATCCGGGTGATGGACTCGCTGACGCTGGCGATCAGCCAGGGGTCCCTGCGCCGCGGCTCGGCCGCCGTCTACCTCGACATCCACCACCCGGAGATCGAGGAGTTCCTGGAGATCCGCAAACCCTCCGGCGACTTCAACCGCAAGAGCCTCAACCTGCACCACGGCATCGCCGTCACCGACGAGTTCATGGAAGCCGTGCGCGACGGGGCCATGTTCGGCCTGCGCTCGCCCAAGACCCAGGAGATCGTCCGCGAGGTCGACGCGCGGTCCCTGTGGCAGAAGATCCTCGAGATCCGCCTGCAGACCGGCGAGCCCTACCTGATCTTCTCCGACACCGTGAACCGCTCCATGCCGCAGCATCAGCGCGAGCTCGGCCTGTCGGTGCGCCAGTCGAACCTATGCTCCGAGATCGTGCTGCACACCGGCAAGGACCACCTGGGCAAGGAGCGCACCGCGGTCTGCTGCCTGTCGTCGGTGAACGCCGAGACCTTCCTGGAGTGGCGCGACCATCCGACCTTCATCGAGGACGTCATGCGCTTCCTCGACAACGTGCTGGAGGACTTCATCCTCCGCGCCCCGCCGGAGATGGCCAACGCCGTCTACGCCGCCAAGCGCGAACGCTCGGTGGGCCTGGGCCTGATGGGCTTCCACACCTTCCTGCAGCAGCAGAACGTGCCGTTCGAGAGCGCGCTGGCCAAGAGCTGGAACATGCGGCTCTTCAAGACCCTGCGCCGCCAATGCGACGCCGCTTCGCGCGCGCTCGCCGCCGAGCGCGGTCCCTGCCCGGACGCCGAGGAGCGCGGCATGATGGAGCGCTTTTCCCACAAGCTGGCCATCGCGCCGACCGCCTCGATCTCGATCATCTGCGGCGGCACCAGCGCCGGCATCGAGCCGATCCCGGCCAACATCTACAGCCACAAGACGCTCAGCGGCACCTTCGCGGTGAAGAGCCCCTACCTGGAGCGCTTGCTCGAGGAAAAGGGCCGGAACACCTCGGAGGTCTGGGACTCGATCCTGGAGAACGAGGGCTCGGTCCAGCATCTGGACTTCCTCAGTCAGGACGAGAAGGACGTCTACAAGACCGCCTTCGAGATCGACCAGCGGTGGGTCATCGAACTGGCCGCCGACCGCACGCCGGACATCTGCCAGTCGCAGTCGGTGAACCTGTTCCTGCCCGGGAACGTCGAGAAGTGGGACCTGCACATGCTGCACTTCCAGGCGTGGGAGCGCGGTTGCAAGTCGCTCTACTACCTGCGCTCGAAGTCGGTGCAGCGGGCCTCGCACGCCGGCGGCGAAGCTATCGCCCAGGTCGACATGTCGGGCATGGCCAAGACCGACTATGAGGAATGCCTCGCCTGCCAATAGGCGCCGCCCGGTAGATTCTGTCCGGCGGTTCTGGTCGCAACGGCGTCTTTGAGGCGGCGTTTCGGCGGCGAGCGCGTCTGTATCAAGATTTGGCGCCCCCGCGGCACGGCTTTTGCACGTCCACAATTGACTCGCGCAAGCTTAGGGCTCGTGCCTAGGCTTTGTTCGGGAACCGCAATCCAGTTTGCGACTTTCGCTCTCGAGAGATCGCAAACGTCCGCAGCGGGGCTGCGGGGTGGGGAGAGACGGGACGATGCGGCCGCTGGCGATGTTAGCCACTGTCGTGACCTGCGCCGCGGCGAGCACCGCCGGGGCCCAGACCCATTCGGACCAAACCCAGAGCTTTTCGAACACGGCGCCGCTGTCGATCCAGCTTCCGGCCGCCGGTTCCGACGACCAAGTCGCGACCGAGGCGCTGCTCAACGGCGCGGCCTTCGCGCCCCGCACTGCGTCCAGCTCGGTCGACCCGATCAGCGACCTCATCAACCACGAGAACTACGACCCCGGCGTGGGCCTGGTGCGCTGGATGACCGGCGCGACCCAGCTGCCGACGAGCTCGGCCGGCGCGGTGGATTCGCTGCGGATCAGCATCGGCGGGACGCTGCGCACGCCGGGCGGCCTGCCGCTCAACATCAGCCACGGCCAGTACGACGCCAGCGCCTATGAGGTGGCCTTGACCCGCGACTGGCCCGCGGCCCTGGCCTACGACGGCGGCGGCTTCGGCATTGAGGTCACCCCGCACGCCGGCGTCGGCATGACCAACCTGGGCGGCTCGGCCGAGGCCGGGGCGACGCTGCGGCTGATGCAGAAGGACGCCGCGATCAAGGAGCGGCTGAACGCCATGGGCGTGCGCGACGGCGACGGCTTCGGCGACAAGGGCCGCTGGTACCTGTTCGCCGCCGCCAGCGGCCGCGCCGTCGGCTACAACATGCTGCACGGCGAGCAGGGCTGGGACCGCGCCGGCGTCACCACCGACCAGACCTCGACCCTGATCGGCGACACCCAGGTGGGCGTCGGCTGGCGCAAGGGGGACGTGCAGACCTCGTTCGGCTACATCCACCGCGACGTGAAGGGCGCCCAGAGCATCCTCTGGGGCGTCGATCCCCGGCCGGACTCCATGGTGGCCTTCTCGTTCCAGATCCGGCCGCACTGAGCCGGCCCAGGCCGACTCAGCCCTCCCAGCCTTCCACGAACGGCGCGCGGGCGGCCCACAGGGCGGCGAGCCTCGGCTCGGCGTCGGCGGCGCGCACCGCCGGGGCCAGGCCGGGCGCTGCGGCGTAGAAGCCCTTCCGCCGCGGGCCCCAGCGTGAGACCATCGCCAGGTAGAGGTCCAGCACGCCGATCTCATCGCCCAGCAGGAAGCGGCCGGCCGGCGTCAGCCCATCGCCCATGATCCGCCAGCAGTCGAGGATGCGCTGCGCCGTCCGCTCGCGCAGCACCGCCTCGTGCGCCGGGTCCGCCGCCAGCCGGCTGGGCTCGTCGCGGATCCAGTAGAGCGCGTAGACCTGGGCGGCGATGAAGGCCATCCAGCGCAGGAACCGCGGCCGCAAGGATGAGTCCAGCCCAGGCGCCAAGCCCGACCCCGGATGGCTGTCGGCCAGGTGGATCAGGATCGCGGCGCTCTCGGTCATCAGCTCGCCGGAGGGCAGGACCAGCGCCGGAACCTGGCGCATGGGATTGATCCGCGCCATTTCCGCGCTGACCGCGACCTCCCGCCAGGTGGCCCGCTCAACCATCCGATAGGGCTCGCGCAGCAGGGTCAGCGCCGCTTCAACCGGGACCGAGCCAGTCCCCGGCGCGCCATAGACCACATAGCCATCGCCCATCGGCGTCCCCATTTCATCCACATGCCTCACGGAACAGTGCACAGCATCTAGAGGTTGGCCCCCTGACGGGCCCCATTAGTGGTGTACCGTTTCTTAACCCAATTTGATTCGTAGCCGAGCCGCACCGATGACCGCCAGCGCCTCCACCTTCCAGACCCTGCCGGGCCTCCTGACCCCGTCGGCGGCCTACAAGCCGTTCCGCTATCCCTGGGCCTATGACCTGTGGAAGCGCCAGCAGCAGGTCCACTGGATGCCGGAGGAGGTGCCGCTGGGCGAGGACTGCAAGGACTGGGCGGCCAAGCTCAACGACGGCGAGCGCAACCTGCTGACCCAGATCTTTCGCTTCTTCACCCAGTCCGACGTCGAGGTGAACGACAACTACATGGAACGCTACGCCCGCGTCTTCAAACCCACCGAGGTGAAGATGATGCTGGCGGCCTTCTCCAACATGGAGACGATCCACATCGCCGCCTACGCGCTCCTCCTGGAGACGATCGGCATGCCGGACAGCGAGTTCACGGCCTTCCTCGATTACCAGGCCATGCGCGACAAGCACGACTACATGCAGCAGTTCGGCGTCGACACCCACGCCGACATCGCCCGCACGCTCGCCATGTTCGGCGGCTTCACCGAGGGGCTGCAGCTGTTCGCCAGCTTCGCCATGCTGATGAACTTCCCGCGCCACAACAAGATGAAGGGCATGGGCCAGATCGTCAGCTGGAGCGTCCGCGACGAGAGCCTGCACTGCGAGGGGATCGTCAAGGTCTACCACGCCTTCAACGCCGAGACCGGGGCGGTGACCAAGGCCGTCGCCGACGACATCGTCGATTGCTGCAAGACGGTGGTGGGCCTGGAGGACAAGTTCATCGACCTGGCCTTCGAGGCCGGCGAGATCGAGGGCATGACGCCCGACGACATCAAGAAATACATCCGCTTCATCGCCGATTGGCGCCTGCGCCAGCTGGCCCTGCCGGAGGTCTATGGCGTGAAGGAAAACCCGCTGCCCTGGCTGCAATCCATGCTGAGCGGCGTGGAGCACGCGAACTTCTTCGAGGCCCGCAGCACGGAGTACTCGAAGGCCGCGACGCGCGGTCAGTGGCAGGGCGGCGAGGGCGTGTGGGCGGCGTTCGATCAGATGCAGGCCAAGCGGGCGGCGGGCGCTGCGGGGATGCCGGCGGAGTAGGAGTTATCCACAAATCGCCAACGCATTGTCCACAGGCCAAGTTAGGTTGTCTGTGGGCGGTTGGTGGTGGGTACTTGTCGTGGCTAAGGAATCGGAGCCTCGAATAGAGGCGGCCGAGCGAGTTCGTTTCTGAAGGAGATAAAACAGGCGAAATTTGAAAAGGTCAGAATTTGGTTCTGACATCCCTTTCGGAGGCTCGCGGCGCAGCCGAGGAAGGAACCGGAGGGGGAAGCGGTCATCGTTTTGGGAACTAGGCCGCTCCCTCCCTCCTCTCAACGACGCTTTCGCATGCGTTGATATTTGCAGCCTACGGCTACCTGCCGAAGAGGCAATCCCAACGATCAAGCTGAAGGCGTCTTTCCTGTTAACAACACAGAGAAAGATTCCATCATGGGTAAAGCCCCTGGATCTAATTCGGGCCGCAACGGCGGCATCTTCCAAGAACAAGGGCCGCGCGGCGGCAAACACGATAACTTCGCCACGGTTCCGGAACGCACCCGGTTTCCGCCCACGACGAGCCCCGGCTCTACGTGGGTGCCGGTGAAGCGCACGCCTCACGGCAGCCGCTAGTTTGCGGGGGTCTGAGGGAATACTTCACTCAGACCCTTCCGCCAATCTCGTCGAATACTACCTAAATCATGAATGATGTTGGGGGTATCAATGCCAAATTTCGGCTTTTCTGCTTTCCTAAAGCTCCTCTCGCAGAACCCGCGTCCGCAGCGTACGCCCGTTCAGCGGATCGTGGGTTCGAGGTCCTCATAGAGGTCGCGCCAGGCGGGATTGAAGCGTTCGATGAGCTCGAGCTTCCAGAGCCTGCGCCAGTGCTTCATCGCCCGCTCCCCTGCGCGGGCGGCGTCGCGGGTTTCGAAGGTCTCGTAGTGGACCAACTGGGTGACGCCGTATCGTTCGGTAAAGCTGGGCCGGACATGGTCGCGGTGCTCCAGCGCGCGGCGGGGCAGGGTCTGTCCGATGTAGAGCGTCCCGTTGCGGCGGCTGGCCAGGATGTAGACGTAGAAGGACATGATCCGTCCCCTGAACAAAAGCACCCGGGTCTTCGCTTCCATGCGAAGACGGATGGTCATTTGTTCACTTTTTGTTCTAAACTTCAAGCAGCAAACGCAGATGGCCCGCGCCCGGGCCACGCCGGACGCGAAGCACCTCTGCGGGCTTGATCAGCTCATCCGCCAGCCGGGCGCCGGCTGCATCCATTGCTTAGTGCGACTCAACGACCCCGTCGTGGACAACCGTCGTGGAGCCGGCGGGCGGCGTGATCACGACCGTCTTTTCATGGGTGGTTCCACAGGCGGCCAGCAGAACCGACGCCGCCAAACTGGCTACAATAATCAACCCGCGCATCGCTCTTCTCCAAAGCCTAGGCGCCGCTCTTAATCCTCCAGCGCCATGGCGGTTCCCGGCGGGCGGCTCTACTGCGTCCCGTCCGGCCGCAGCGGCAGTCCCCAGCGGGGCAGGCGGCCGCGGGCGGCGGCGTAGGCCCAGGCGGCGGCGAGCGCGGCGGCGGCGGCAAGCGCGTAGATCAGGCCGCCTTCGATGGAGGGGGCCTGGCCGACCCACAGGCCCGGGCCGCCCTGGGCGACGTGGACCAGGGCCGGGTCGTGGCCCGGGCGCGCCCCGAC
Source organism: Phenylobacterium sp. (assembly GCF_004799515.1). Lineage (GTDB taxonomy): Bacteria > Pseudomonadota > Alphaproteobacteria > Caulobacterales > Caulobacteraceae > Phenylobacterium. The sequence goes on from NZ_SSMX01000030.1 coordinate 86,625, forward strand.
GTTGCCGACGCCGACCAGGAAGGTCTGCGTCCAGTCCCAGGCCGCGTGGAGGCCCATCGGGAACCACAGCGAGCCGGTGGCGAACCGCAGGATCGTGAAGACCAGGCTGAGGCCCATGACCGTCACCACGAACCCCGGGCCGAAGCCGCCCAGGGTGAAGTGGAACAGGGCGAAGATCAGGGCGGTCAGCAGCACGGCGGCCCAGGCCGGCATGCGCTCGCCCAGGGTCTGGAGGATGTAGCCGCGGAAGGCGATCTCCTCGCAGAAACCCACGCCCAGCGAGGGGAACAGGCCCAGCGCGGCGCGCGGCCAGGCCATGGACAGGCTGTCGATCCCGGTCACCCGCAGCCAGCCCAGCCCGAATTGGACGGCGAACACCGCGAGCAGCAGGGCCGCGCCGGCGACGAAGCCCAGCGGAAAGCGTCCGAGCGTCGGCGGCAGCGGCGTGGCCATGCCGGCCCAGGGCCTGCGGTTCAGCTTGCTGCGCATCAGCCAGGTGACCAAGGCCACGCTGGCGATCCACAGCACCCCGTGGGAGACGGAGAACGCCCACTTCGGCGCGCCGGGCGCCAGACGCGGCAGCGCCAGGGCCGAGAGCATGGTGGCTCCCAGGTAGAGGACGCCGTAGCCCGCAATGTAGACAAAGCCGATCAGGATCGAGGCCGGCGCGCTCCAGGCGCGCGACGATCCCGGCACGGCGCTCCCACGACCGTTTTCCACACGCTCCCCCTTCTCAAGCCGCCGCGCCAGCGTAGACGGCGAACATGGCGCCCGCCAGCCAGGCGATGTTTCGATGAAGATCGAACTGGCGTCGCGCGCGGGCGACGCCTATCCGATCGGCCAACCCGGCCGGCGCATCTCGAACATGGCGTCGGGGCGGATCTCGGCGTAGTCGCCCATCCGGCCGGCGCGCAGGATAGGGTGGGCCTCGGCAGTCTGGTAGACGCCGTCGCGGATCAGGGCCTTGTCGATGTGGACAGCCACCACCTCGCCCAACACCAGCCAGGCGTCGACCTTGATCCCGTCGGCGCCTTGCAACTGGATCACCTGGGCCAGCACGCATTCGAAGTTGACCGGGCTTTCCAGCACGCGCGGGGCCTTGACCTTGCGGCCCGGCGCGGCGGTGAGGCCGGCCAGCGCGAACTCGTCGACCTCCAGCGGCGCCGGGGCGGAGGTGAGGTTCATGGGTTCGGCCAGGGCCTTGGTGGCCAGGTTCCAGCAGAATTCGCCCGCCGCCTCGATGTTGGCGACGCTGTCCTTGCGGCCCATGGAGGCGAAGCCGATCAGCGGCGGCGTGTAGTTGAAGGCGTTGAAGAAGCTGTAGGGCGCGAGGTTATGGACCCCGTCCGGGCCGATGGAGGAGATCCAGCCGATCGGCCGCGGGCCCACCACGGCGTTGAACGGGTCATGCCGCAGGCCGTGGCCGGCCTTGGGCTCATAGTAGTGGGCGTTCTCGTCGGCCATGGGCGAGATTTAGGGCCTCGGCGGGCGTCGCGATAGCGCCATGCATCCCGCGCGCGATCCACGCGTTTGGCAGCTCGGGGGGCCTGCATGCCAGGAGGCGCGCTCATGTACCGCAACGACAATTTCGTTTCCCGCTTCGAGCGTTACGCCGCCCCGGGGGGCGGCATCCTGGCCGCGGTCATCGCCGTCGTGGTGGTAACCGTCCTGTCGGCGGTGGCGTCCGTGCACGGGGCCTCATAAAACCGCGAATAGACTCGCAATTCGGCGACAGCGTCACCATGTAGAGGGAAGCGCCGTCGGGCGTGTGCCGCCAGACAAGCGGTCGAGCCTTCCCGATGCGGCGCTCCTCGAGACAATCCATGCCCATTCTGTTCGTGGCCGCCGCGCTCTGCGTCGTGTTCGCCCTCGTCGTTCCCTTTGTCGCGGTCCTTAAGCCCGCCGCGGCCCGGCGCCGGTCGTGAGCCGCGCCCCCGGCGACGGCGAGTTCCCGCCCACCCCGTTCCTGTCGCCGCGCAACGTGCCGCTGTGGATGGGCGTCCTCCTGGTCCTGGCGGTGATTGGCCTGGTCCTCTGGGTTCCGCGATGACTGGCGAGGCCGGCGCCGCAGTCGGCCAGAATATGGGCGGCCAAGACGTCGCTGGCCTCGTGGAGCTGCGGCGCGAGAACCTCTATCTGCGCCAGCGGATCGTCGACCTGCAGTCCGACGTCACCAGCCTCACGGCGGAAGGCGATCGTTTGCGCCAGATCCTGGAGCGCCTGCACGGCCGGCGCGCGCCACTGCCCGATCCCTTGAGCGGCGGCCAATAGGGCGCCTGCGGATGATCCGCGGCAAACCCTCAAGTGAACATGCGCCGCCCGGCGCCAGCGCCTCGTCCGCCCAGGACCGCACGATTGTCGACGCCTTTGCGGACCTCGCGCCGGTCATTGCGCCGACCCTGGGCCTTCCGCCCGGGGGCGTCAGCGACCGCCATGCGGTGCTCTCCGACGAGCTGCACCATCGCGTGCAGAACACCCTGGCCATTGTCCTGGCCCTGGCCCGGCTGACCGCGCGCTCGGTCTCGACCACCGAGGAGTTCCAGGTCGCTTTCGGCGACCGGGTCCAGGCCATGGCCCGCACCAACAGCCTTTTGCTGCGCGGCCAGGTCCAGGCCATCGACGTGCGCGCCGCCCTGGAGACCGAGCTGGAGCCCTACCGCAGCGGCGGCGGCGCGGTGACGCTGGATTGCGAGCCTATGGGCATCGATCCCGATGCGGCGCTCAGCCTCAGCCTCTTGATCCACGAACTGGCCACCAACGCGGCGAAGTATGGCGCGCTCTCCGGCCCCGGCGGGGTTCTCGCGATCCGCTGCGTGCGCGGGCCGGACGGCGGGCTGATCGACTGGGTGGAGACCTCTCCCGTCCCGGTCACCGGGCCCAAGCGCACCGGCGCGGGCTCGGTGCTGATCTCGCGGCTGGCCCGCGACCTCGGCGGCGCGGCCGAGCTGGATTTCCGCAGCTCCGGCCTGACGGCGAGGATCACCTTCAGCCTCGATCCCGGCGCGGCGGAGGCCGCGGCCGGGCTGCTCTAGGAGATCCCTCAGGCCTCGACCACCATCTTGCCCACCGGCGCCAGCGAGGCGGCCGCCAGCTTTACATGCTGGACGGCGAAGGGGATGCCGATGATGCTGATCGCCTGCACCACGGCGATGACGATGTGGTGCAGCGCCAGCCACCAGCCCACGACCACCAGCCACAGGACGTTCAGGACACAGCTCGTTGGCCCGTCGTCGCGGTCGACGATCAGCTTGCCGAACGGCCAGTAGCTGAAGCCGGCCAGCCGGAAGGCCGCCGGCGTCCAGGGCAGGCCGATGATGGTGATGGCGAAGAGCAGTCCGGCCACGATCCACAAGGTGCCGGAGATCCAGCCGCCGAAGATGAACCAAAGGACGTTGAGCAACAGGCGCATGGGACCCTCCGGCGAGGCTTGGAGCGTAGCAACAACCGGCGGCTGAGGTCGATCTCGGCCTTCAGGCGCCGGTTTGCGCGGCCTTGACGAGGATTTCGACCGCCGGCGCGATGGCGACGATCAGGTCGGCGGGGGGCCGCTTGGCCAGGAAGGCGAAGACCGGCCGGCTGGTCGCCTCATGCTCGGCCAGGGCGCGCGCCAGCAGCGGGGCGGCCTGCTGGCGCGCCCCGGGGCCGAGGGCTTGACCGTGCTCGATGGCGTCGAGCGCATCCAGGCCCGCCGCCGAAAGCGCGGCCACGTCGGCGTTGACCGGCAGGGCGGCTTCCAGGTCGGGATGGCCCCGGGCCGCCTCGGCGAAGCGGGGCGCGTTGGCCGCCCAGATCCGCAGCTGGGCGCGCAGGACGGGCAGGGCGGCCCTGTCGCCGGCCGCCAGCCGCCTGGCCGCCAGCTCGAAGCGCAGGGCGGCCGCGCCGTCGACGGGCGCGGCGTCGGCCGGCGCGGTCAGGCGCTGCGGCGGCGGATGGCGCTGTCCGGCCAGCATGGCGCGCAGGGTCTGGTTGTGGGTGGCGTACCGGCTGGGCGCGACCGTCTCCAGGAAGGTCGCCACGGCGTCCGGCGCGTCGGGGGCGAGGCGCGTGGCCATGCGGGCGCGGCTGGCGTCGGCCTGGAGCCCGAGCAGGTTGAGCTCGTCCTCGATCACCGGCAGCCGGCGCGCGAGGCTGTCAGGATCGCGCACGTCGCGCGGCGACCAGAACCGTTCGGCCAGCGCCGCGGCGCGGGGCCAGAGGCGCGCGTCCAGCATCTCGTCGGTGACCAACTCGCTCCAGAGCGCCATCTCGCCGCCCAGCACCAGCGTCTCCTGCTCGGGCGTCAGCGGCGGCATGGGCTTGATCTCCAGGGGCCTGGCCGCGCCGCCCGCCAGCGGGCTGAGCGTCTGCAGCCGCGCGACCTCGGCGGACGTCAGGCCGTCGCCCTGCAGGTCGACGGGGTCGACCGCATAGTGGCTGGCCGCCGGCATCAGCTGGTCAAGGTAGTAACCCGCCGAGACGATGGTCGGGTGGCCGCCGGCGACCGCCAGGCCGGTGGCGTTGGCGTTGCGCCAGGCCTGGACGATCACCGTCTTGGGGATCGGCGTGGCGGCGATCTCGTCCCAGCCGACCGCGGTCTTGCCGCGCCGCGCCAGCATCTCGCGCACCCGGCTATGGAAATAGGCCTCCATCTCCACGCGGCTCTTGAGGCCGTGGGCCGCCATGAAGGCCGCCACCGCCGGCTCGTGCGACCATGCCGCGTCGCTGACCTCGTCGCCGCCCACATGGAAGTCGGCGTCGGGGAACAGCCCCGCCATCTCGCCCAGCAGGCCGTCGAGAAAGCGGTAGGTCGCCTCGGACGCCGGGTTCAGGGCGCGGTCGAAGACGGCGAAGGCGTCGGCGGGGTCGCCGGCGGCGGCGATCTCGGGATAGGCCGCGCAGATGGCGCCGGTGTGGGCCGGGACGTCGAACTCCGGCACGATGCGCACGCCCCGTTCGGCGGCGTAGGCCACCAGCTCGCGGATCTCAGCCTGGGTGTAGAACTCGCCGTGCTGGGTCGCCTGCAGCTTGGGATAGCGCAGGCTCTCGACGCGGAAGCCCTCGTTGTCGCTGAGGTGCAGGTGGAGCACGTCGAGCTTCACCCGCTCCATGGCGTCGACCTGCCGCTTCAGGGCGGTCAGCGACATGAAGTGGCGGGCGGTGTCGACCATCACGCCGCGCCAGGCGAAGCGGGGCGCGTCCTCGATCCGGACGAAAGGCGCGTTCGCAGGCTCGGTCCCGACGCCGACGAGCTGGCGCAGGGTGGCCAATGCATGCAGCGCGCCGGCCGGGCCGTCGGCGTCGATCCGCACGCCCTGGGCGTCGACGTCGAGACGGTAGCCTGCCTTGGCCTCCAGGCTCAGGTAGCCGGCGTCGGCGCTGCGGCAGCGGACGGTGAGCGTCGGGCCCGCGCCTTGCGGCTCGGCCAGGCTGCGCTGGCGGGCGATGTCGGCGGCGAAGCGGCTCAGGGCGTGCGAGATCAGTGGCTGCGGGCAGCCGCTGGCCCTCGCGGCGAAGGGCGCGGCGAGCGGCAGGGCGCCGGCCGAATAGGCCACCGCCTTGGGCTGCGGCATGAGCACCGGCTCGGCGCGGGCGGCGCCAGCGGCGAGCGCCAGGAGCCCGGCCAGAGTCCAGGCCGCGGCGCGAAGGGGCATGAGGGATCCCACCGGGCCAAGCTCCAGCAGCGGGACCCGCTTGTCCAGCCGCCGGATGGACATCCGCGCCGCGCGAAATCGTCCGGGCTCAGAACTTCGGGTCGAAGTTGAAGCAGATGGCGTTGGAGAGCCCCAGCATGTCGCCGCTCAGCTTCATGGAGCCGGGGACCTGCGGGTAGGGCGTCGCCGGTCCATGCACCTCGACGCGGTAGTAGCTGCGGGCGGTGGCGGACGGCGTGTCGGTGAAGGTGATCTCGGGCTTGGCGCCGCTGAAGGTGAGGGTGGTGAACTTGTCGCCGTTCTTGACCACCTGGACGGTGTAGGTGGCGGCGGGGTCGGTCTGGCCGACCAGGGCCACGCGGAAGGCGACGGGCTGGCCGGTGGGCTTGGCGTTGTCGCCCTGCATCACGTCCGGCTTGCCGTCGCCGTTGAGGTCGGCGGTGAAGTCCACGCGCGGCGTGTACGGATTGGCGGCGATGGCCACCCGGCCGTTGGTCAGCGCGTCGACCACGGCCTGGCGGGTGCGGGCCTTGGCGAACACCCAGGTGGTGGGGGTGCCGACGTTGTTCTCCGGCGCCTGGTAGCTGAGCGGGGTGGTGAGCTCCGGGCTGTCGGGGACCCCGTGGTGGCTGTCGCTGCCGCCGCGGCAGGGCATCTTGCGGCCCGACTTCAGCATGTCGTCCCAGATGTGCATGTTGATGGCGTTGTTGGCCCAGACCGCCGAGTTCCAGCACTCCACCGAATCCACGAAGTCGTAGGAGAAGGCGAAGGCGTCGTGGGTGCCCGGATGGTTGGCCGACAGGTGGATGCCGAGCTTCTTCTTGACGGCGGCGATCGCCACGTCGCGGTCGTCGGCCACGTCGTAGAGCGCCTGGTGGTCATAGGGGACCGCCGAGATCGCCGTGCCATGGCCGCGGTGGGTGGTCCATTCCGCACCGTAAAGCAGCAGCACCGACTTGGAGACGTACTCCGGGTCGGTCCAGGTGTTGTGGGCGACATCGCCGTTCACGTGGTTGTCGTGGTCGCTGATCAGCAGGTAGTCCATATGGACCGCCTCGGCCAAGGCCACGATCTTCTTCACCGGGTTGTTGCTGGAATCCTTGCTGTGGCGCGAGTGGATGTGCAGGTCGCCCTTCAGCCAGATCCCGTCGGCCAGGCTGGCGACCGGCGGGACGGACTTGGGCGGCTGGTAGGGCGCGGCGCCGGCGCCGGTCGAAACGGCCGCGAGCAGCAGGCCGGCGGCCAGGACCAGTGAACGCATCTGTCGAATCCCCGATGAGCCGCCAACCTTGCGCGGGATTGTTACAGCCTTACGTCGCGGGCCGCGAGCTCAGCTCCGCGCGCGGCGGCCGATCGTCTCGCGGGTCACCGGGGCGACGGCGCGCGGCGCGCGCAGCTCGGCGTCCATGGCGGCGGCGGGCATCGGGCGGGCGAAGAAATAGCCCTGCATGCGGTCGCAGCCGGCGGCGCGCAGGAAGATGGCCTGGGCCTCCTCCTCGACGCCCTCGGCGACGATGCGCACGCCGAGCGCGCGGGCGGCCTGCAGCATGGAGGTCACCAGCTTGGCCACCCTCGGTTCCTTGGCGACGTCGCCGATCAGCGAGCGGTCCAGCTTCACCGTCTGGATCGGCAGGTTCATGATCGCGCGCAGGTTCGAATAGCCGGTGCCGAAGTCGTCGAGAGCCACGGAGACGCCCTTGGCGTTCAACCGTTCGATGTGCCGCCGCGACAGCGCCAGGTCCTGCAGCAGGAAGGTCTCGGTGATCTCGATGGTCAGCGCCGTGGCCGGCAGGGCGGTGCGGCCGAGCCGGCCGATCAGCTTGCGCGAGAAGGCCGGATCCAGGAGGTCGCGCGGCGAGACGTTGAACGAGACCTTCTCGATCAGGCCGTCGGCGACCCAGGTCGCGGCCCGCGCGCAGCCGGCCTCGAACACCGCCTCGTCGATGCGCCCGATCAGGCCCAGCTCCTCGGCGATGGGCACGAAGGCGGCGGGGGCGAGCAGGCCCTGCTCGGGGTGCCGCCAGCGGGCCAGGACCTCGGCGCCGACGATGCGGCCGTCGGCGGCGTCGATCACCGGCTGGAACCAGGGCTCGATCTCTCCGGCCGGGATGGCGCGGCGCAGCTCCGCTTCCAGGGTGCGGCGGCGCAGGTTCTCGGCGCGCAGCTCGGCGTCAAAGGCCGACCAGCGGCGTCCGCCCTGCATCTTGACGCGATAGAGCGCCATGTCGGCGAAACGCTGCAGGTCGCCGGCGTCGGCGGCGTCGTCAGGGAAAACCGCCACGCCTACCGAGGCGCCGGGCGAGACCACGCGGCCATAGATGGTGTGCGGCTGGGCGAGCAGGCTGACCAGCCGCTGGGCGCGCTTGGCGACGTCCACGTCGGCGCCGATCAGGGCGAACTCATCGCCGCCCAGCCGCGCCACCAGCTCGCCAGGCGCGCAGTCGCAGCGCAGCCGCTCGCCCACCTCGGCCAGGAAGAGGTCGCCGGCGTGGTGTCCCAGGGTGTCGTTGAGCGCCTTGAAGCGGTCGAGGTCGACGATGAACAGGGTGACGCGTCCGCCCTCAGCGCGGGCCGCCTCCAGCCGCTCGCACAAGGCCGAGGTGAAGGGGCCGCGGTTGACCAGGCCGGTCAGGGAATCCGTCTGGGCGAGCCTGAGGGTGAGCTCGCGCTCGGACTCCAGCTCGGCCACGCGCGCGGCGAGGTTGGCAAGCTTTCGGACACTGTCGGACACGGGAGTTGGAAGCCTCGGGGCCAGCCACGAATACTACCGTTGAGATAGGCCGCCTGGGGCGAACGCCCCGTTAAACGACATGGCTAACAGGTTCTATGCCGCAGCCTCGGCCACATCTGACGGTTGTGGCGCCTCGATCTGGTTTTCCCACTTGGCGACCACCGCGGCGGCCACCGAGTTGCCCAGCACATTCGTCGCCGAGCGGCCCATGTCGAGCAGGTTGTCCACCGCCAGGATCAGCAGCAGGCCGGCTTCGGGCAGGTGGAAGTAGGTGAGGGTGGCGCTGATCACCACCAGCGAGGCCCGCGGCACGCCGGCGACGCCCTTGGAGGTCACCATCAGCAGCAGCAGCATGGTGATCTGCTGGCCCAGGCTCATCTGGATGCCGTAGGCCTGGGCGACGAACAGGGTCGCGAAGGTGCAGTACATCATGGTGCCGGTGAGGTTGAACGAATAGCCCAGCGGCAGGACGAAGCTCGCCACCCGCTTGGACACGCCCCACTGCTCCAGCGCCTGCAGGGTGCCCGGATAGGCGGCCTCCGAGGAGGCGGTGGAGAAGGCCAGGAGCACGGGGCCGCGCACGGCCTGGATCAGTTTCAGCGCGCGGCGGCCGACCACCAGGACCACGGCGGCGATCAACAGCCCCCAGAGCAGGCCCAGCGACACATAGAAGCCGCCGACGAACTTGGCGTAGGTCGCCAGCACGCCGATGCCCTCGGTGGAGACCGTCGCCGCCAGCGCCGCGAAGATCGCCAGGGGCGCGGTCTTCATCACATAGCTGGTGACCTTCAGCATGATCGTCGCAACCTGCTCGACCACGGCCACCACCGCCGGCGCCCGGTCCTCGAGGGCGGAGATCGCGGTGCCGAAGAACACCGAGAAGATGACGATCTGCAGGATCTCGTTGTTGGCCATCGCCTCGGCGATGGACCTCGGGAAGATGTGGCTGACGAAGTCCTTGAGGTTGAAGGCCGCGGTGTCGACCGCCGCCTTCGCGCCTGGGACGCTGGGGACCGTCAGGTGCAGGCCGGCGCCCGGCTTCAGGATCGTGACCATGATCAGGCCGATGGTCAGCGAGACCAGCGAGGCGGCGATGAACCAGCCGAGGGTCTTGGCGCCTACGCGCCCGATGGTCGAGGCGTCCTCCATCTGGGCGATGCCCGACACCAGGGTGGCGAACACCAGGGGCGCGATGATCATCTTGATCAGCCGCAAAAAGACGTCGGTGATGATCGACAGGTTCTCGGCGACTGCCTTGGCGCCCGCGGGCGAGGCGTACTGGTTCACCGCCCAGCCGACGGCGACGCCCAGCACCATGGCCACGACGATGAGGATCGAGAAAAGACGGTTCATATAGGCCCCGGCCCGGAAATGACGCGGCGCCTTTGTCGCCGGGAACCCGGGCGGCGTCTATCCCGCCAGCGCCGCGCCGGCGCGCGCGCCTCTTGTTCGTGTAGTTCGTGGGCAACCCCGTAGGCGGCGGCCCGTCCCGTCTCGGGGTCGTTCGTGTGGTTCGTGGACCAAACCGGTTCGGCGGGGCTATAAGGCCGGCGCATGACATCGAAGACTGACGCAGCCGGCATCGTGGACCGGCTGGAGGACGAATACCGCGAGACCGTCGAGGCGTTGCGGGGGGCGCTGAAGGCCTTCCTGGCCGGCGGACCGCCGCCCGACCCCGCCCTGCGCGCCGCCGGCGCCTTCGCCTATCCGGAGTTGCGGCTGTTCTGGCCCGCCGGCGAGCCCTACCCGCGCATCGGCCGCGCCTACGCCCGCATCGGCGCGCCAGGCCACTATGCGATCACGGTGACCCGCCCGGCCCTGTTCCGCGACTACCTGGTCGAACAGCTCAGCCTCCTGATGCAGGACTTCAAGGTCGAGGTCGAGGTCGGCCGCTCGCGCCAGGAGATGCCGTTCCCCTATGTGCTGGACGGCCAGGCCGACGCGGCGCTCGCCGACATCGGCTCCGCCGAGATCGCCCGGCACTTCCCGACCACGGAGCTGGCCTTCATCGGCGACGAGATCGCCGACGGGGCCTGGGCGCAGGACGGCGATGCGCCCAAGCCGCTGGCGCTGTTCGACGGTCTGCGGACCGATTTTTCCCTTGCGCGGCTGGCGCACTACACCGGCACGCCGGCAACCCACGTCCAGCCCTACATCCTCTTCACCAACTACATCCGCTACGTGGACGAGTTCGTCCGCTGGGGCTGCGAGCAGATCCAGAACCCGGACAGTCCGTACACGGCGCTGTCGGCGGCGGGCAACGTGGTGGTCGACGCCGCGACCGAGGATCCGGAGGCCGTCGTCCAGGCCGCCGCCTGGCGCAAGCACCAGATGCCGGCCTATCACCTGATGACCAAGGACGGCGCGGGCGTCACCCTGGTCAACATCGGCGTCGGCCCTTCCAACGCCAAGACCATCTGCGACCACCTGGCGGTCCTGCGGCCGCAGGCCTGGCTGATGATCGGCCATTGCGGCGGCCTGCGCGGCAGCCAGACCATCGGCGACTATGTGCTGGCGCACGCCTACCTGCGCGATGACCACGTGCTGGACGAGGCCCTGCCGACGGAGATCCCGATCCCACCGATCGCCGAGGTGCAGGTGGCCCTGCACCGCGCCGCCGAGATGGTCACCGGCGAGAGCGGCGAAGCGCTGAAGGCGCGCCTGCGCACCGGCACAGTGGTCACCACCGACGACCGGAACTGGGAGCTGCGCTATTCCTCCAGCGCGCTTCGGTTCAACCAGAGCCGGGCGGTGGCCATCGACATGGAGAGCGCCACGATCGCCACCCAGGGCTACCGCTTCCGCGTGCCCTACGGGACCCTGCTCTGCGTGTCGGACAAGCCGCTGCACGGCGAGATCAAGCTGCCCGGCCAGGCCAACGCCTTCTACGACCGCGCCATCGGCCAGCACCTGCAGATCGGCCTCGTGACCATGGACCTGCTGCGCGAAGAGGGCCCACGCCTGCACTCGCGAAAGCTACGCAGCTTCGACGAGCCGCCCTTCCGCTAGCGCCTCGCCGCCAACGATCGCAACCGTTACGGAGCCTTAATTTGACAGGCCCGGCAGAACCGCGATTACGTGCGTAATTATCCCATGGTGAAGCCCTAGTTGCGCCACCGCGGGCCGCAGGATGGTCTGCTTGGGGGCGCGTATGGCGAAGTCTGGATTGTGGCTGGCGGGACTGGCGGTCCTGGGCGCGCCGTCGGCGGTCCTCGCGCAGAGCGAACAGCCGCCTCAGCCGCCCGCAGCCGTCGCGCCCGCCGCCGCCACGCCCGCCGCCGGTCCGCCGGCCACAAGCGCGCCGAATGCTCCGGCCACGCCCGCCAAGCCTGCGCCCGCCAAACCGGCGCCGAAGGAGAAGACCGTCGAGGAGGTCACCGTCACCGCCGCGGCGCCCGAGGAGCAGGTCTCCATCGACAAGAAGAGCTACACCCTGGGCAAGGACCTGATGGCCACCACCGGCTCGGTGGGTGACGCCCTGCGCAACCTGCCGGCGGTGGAGGTGGACCCGCAGGGCAACCTGTCCCTGCGCGGCGACCAGAACGTCACCATCCTGGTGGACGGCAAGCCCTCGCCGATGTTCGAGGGCGCCGGCCGCGCCGATGCCCTGCAGCAGCTGCCCGCCGACCAGATCGAACGCGTCGAGGTGATCACCAACCCCTCGGCGGCGCTGAACCCGGAGGGCACCGGCGGGGTGATCAACCTGATCACCAAGAAGAGCCGCGGCGGCGGGGTGACCGGCTCGGCCTATTTCACCGCCACCACCGCGGGGCTGAAGCGGGGCGGGGTCAATCTCGGCTACAACTCCTCCAAGCTCGCGGTCACCGCCTCGCTCTCCGGCAACTATCAGCGCAACAAGCAACATACCGACGACGCGCGGGGCGGCCTCGACGAGGCCAGCGGCGAGTTCCTGAAGAGCGACGACCAGGGCATCGGCCGCAACCTCACCCGCGGCCCCACGGCGCGCCTGTCGGTCACCTACACGCCGGAGGCCAAGGACCAGATCACCGGCGGGGTGACCTACAGCGAACTTCTGGTGCAGGGCCATCCCTTCGACCGCTTCACCGACTTCGATGTGGACGGCGCGCCGGACAGCATCCTCGACCGGCAGGGCGAGCGGCGCTTCCTGGAGACCGACAGCAGCCTCACCGCCGGCTGGACGCACACCTTCGGCGAGGGTCACGAGCTGTCGGTGAACGGGACCTACAACGAGAGCCTGGGGCGCGATCACCGGCTCTATACGTCGGACTCCATCCTGCCGGTGGAGACCATCCCGCTGGAGCTGCAGCGGAACGACAACAGCAACCACCACGAGGAAGTCATCACGTCCTACACCCAGAAGCTGGCGGGCGGGGCGCTGAAGGCCGGCTATGAGCTGCGGCGCGACGACAACGACAACAACTACCTCGACGAGATGGGGCCGGCGCCTTCGGCCCTCGTGCCGCAGCCCGGCCTCGCCAACCACTACCTCTATGAGCAGCTGGTCAACTCGGTCTACGCCACCTACCAGCACAGCTTCGGCGCCCTGGACGTCCAAGGCGGCCTCCGGGGCGAGGACGTCAACTTCACACTGGACCAGCTCACCTCCGGCCAACGCAACGGCCAGCACTACGAGCGCGCCTATCCGAGCCTGCACCTGGCCTACAAGCTGGACGACGAGAAGAAGCTCACCGCCAGCTACAGCGTGCGCGTGCAACGCCCGCCCAGCTTCTTCCTCAACCCCCTGGTGCTGGTGGACGACCCCCAGGACGTGCAGGTCGGCAATCCGAACCTGAAGGTGAAGGAGGTGCAGATCTACGAGGTGGGCTACCAGCAGCACGTCCGGAACCAGGACCTGCAGGCCAACTTCTACTTCCGCAACGCCCACCATGATTTCGCCGACGTCGAGACCCAGATCGCCGGGGGTGTGTTCGAGACCACCTTCGGGAACCTGGGGACCAGCACCGCCTATGGCGTGGACCTCTCCGCCAACGGCAAGATCACCTCGACCCTGAGCTACAGCGCCAGCCTCAGCCCCTACGTCAACCACATCGCCGTCGCCGGCCTCGGCGTCGTCACCGACAGCCGCTCCGTCGGCGGCGTGGGCGGCCGGGTGAACCTGAACTGGCAGGTGCGGCCCAACGACATGATCCAGTTCAACGCCATCCAGGTGGGCCGCCACATCGCCACCCAGGGCGAGTACGAGCCCAGCTTCACCCTCAACATGGGCTGGCGGCACAAGATCAACGACCGCCTGACCGCGACGTTGACGGGCCAGGACCTGCTCGCGTCGAACGATTTCCGGCAGAAGATCAACACGGTGGTCCTGACCCAGGACCTGATCGTGCGCCCAGTGTTCCGCGCGGTGTTCTTCCGCCTCGACTACCGCTTCGGCGGCGGCTCGGCCAAGGCGGCCAAGGAGCCGGGGTTCGAGTACGAGAACGGCGGGGCCGCCCCGGGACCGGGCGGCGGCTAGCGGCCGCGCCCGCCGCGCTCGATCCGGCCGGCGATTCCGGCTAGGGGGAGGCCATGACCCGGCATATCGACTTCGACGGCATCGAGAACTTCCGCGACTTCGGCGGCTACGAGACCGTGCACGGACGGCCGCTTCGGCAAGGCCTGCTCTACCGGTCCGCCAACCACGCCTACGCCTCCGAGGCCGATCTGGCGCGGATGCGCGAGATGGGCCTGGCCACCATCGTCGACTTGCGCCGCAGCGAGGAGCGGACCCGCGAGCCCGGCAAGCGCTGGGCCGGCTTCGACGCGGAGGTGATCGAGAACGACATCGTCTCCGACCACGCCGACTGGGCGACGGTGATGCAGGGGCTGAGCGAGATCACGCCGCAGTGGTTCTACGAGGACTGCATCGGCTACTACCGCCGCGCACCCTATGAGCCGCGGCACATCGATCTCTACAGCCGCTATTTCCGCCGACTGGCCGAGAGCGACGGGCCGATCGTCGTGCACTGCGCGGCGGGCAAGGACCGCACGGGGCTGATCTGCGCGCTCACCCACCATGTGGCCGGCGTCAGCCATGACGACATGATGGCCGACTACCTGCTCACCAATGACGAGGCGCGCCTGGCGCGGAAGATGGATTTCCTCGGCCCCTGGCTGGAGAAGCAGGTGGGGCTCAGCGCCCCGCGCGAAGCCCTGCGCATCGCCGTCTCGGTGAACGCCGACTACCTCGAGACGGCCTTCGCCACGATCGCCGAGCGCGATGGGAGCCTGGACGCCTACCTCGAGGGCGTTCTGGGCGTGGACGCGGCCCTGCGCGAGCGGCTACACGCCCGTCTGCTGGCCTGATCCCAAGGCCGAATTTCCGAGAACCGCCATGCAGAGCTTCCAGCCGCCCCGGCGCATCCTGATGGGGCCCGGCCCGTCCGACGTCAGCCCCCGCGTCCTGGCCGCGCTCGCCCGGCCGACCATCGGCCACCTGGACCCGGCGTTCCAGGCGCTGATGGAGGAGATCAAGGCCGCTCTGCAGCGGCTGTTCAACGCCCCCGACCACGCCTGCGTCCCGCTGCCCGCGCCGGGGACCGCCGGCATGGAGGCGGCCATGATGAACCTGCTGGAGCCCGGCGACCGGGCGGTGATCGCCGTCAACGGGGCCTTCGGCGGGCGGATGGCCGACATGGCCGGCCGCGCCGGCGCCGCCGTCGTCACCGTCGACCACGATTGGGGCCAGCCGGTGGATCCGGCCCGCGTGGAAACCGCGCTTGCCGAGGCCCCGGCCAAGGTGCTGGCCTTCGTCCACGCCGAGACCTCGACCGGCGCGCGCAGCGACGCGGCCACCCTCTGCGGCCTGGCGCGGAAGCACGGGGCGCTGTCGGTGGTGGATTGCGTCACCTCGCTGGGCGGCATCCCGGTGGACGTGGCCGGCTGGGACGCCGACGTGGTCTATTCCGGGACCCAGAAGTGCCTCTCGGCTCCGCCGGGGCTTTCGCCCATCGCCCTGTCGAAGCGGGCGCAGGCGGCCATCTCCGGGCGCAAGGAGAAGGTCCGCAACTGGCTCCTCGATTTCAACCTGCTCATGTCCTACTGGGGCGGCCCCGATGGAAGCGGGGGCGGCGGCCGGACCTATCACCACACCGCCCCGATCAACGCCCTCTACGGCCTGCACGAGGCCCTGATGGCGATCTTCGAGGAGGGCCAGCAGGCGGCCATCGTCCGCCACGCCCGGGTCCACGAGGCGCTGGTGTCCGGCGTCGAGGCCATGGGGCTTTCGATGCTGGTCGCCGAGCCGCACCGCCTGCCGCAACTCAACACCGTGCGCGTGCCGGAGGGCGTCGACGAGGCGGCTGTGCGCGCCCACGTCCTGGCCCACTGGGACCTGGAGATCGGCGCGGGCCTGGGGCCGCTGAAGGGCCAGGTCTGGCGCATCGGCCTGATGGGCGCCTCGGCCACCCCTTGGCACGTGCGCCTGTGCCTGACGGCGCTCGGCGAAGCCCTGGCGGCGCAGGGCGTGTCGGCGGACGCCCAGGCCGCCCTGGCGGCGGCGGACGCGAAGCTCGCCGAATTGAAGTAACGGCAGCCTTTTCCGGTCTGGAATACGCTTTTCAAGCGAACCTAGGACTTTAGTCCTAGGTCCTTGGTCCAATATACGGCGCGCACCGACGCCTCTATCCTTGCCACTGTCAATCAACGGGGGCTTGGGAATGAGTTCTGATATCCGCCGCGCGGCGCTCGCCGCGATCGCAGGCCTGAGCGCCATCGCCGGTTTCGCCGCCGCCTCGCCGGCCGACGCCGCCATCGTGATGACCGTCAGCGGCGTCCTGGAACCCGACGCGTTCGACGGCCTGGGCCTGACCGGCCCGGCGGGCGGCTCGCTGGTGGGCGACCCGTTCAGTCTCCAGGTCATGTTCCGCACGCCCAACTACAACAGCCCGACGGTGGAAGATGGCTTCCTCGCCCAGGGCGGCGCGGACCTGCGGATCTACGCCTTCAGCGCGACGCTGAACGGCGTGGCCACCTCCTGCATGACGATCAGCGTGAACAACTGCCAGCCCTTCAATCTGGGCGGTGACATCGTCCTGATGGGCACTGAGTTCGGCGGCGCCAGCGCCGGGACCCTGCGGCTCGACGCGTCGTCGGTCACCAGCGCGGGCAGCTACGACATCGACCTGAACTTCGAGCTCCTGACCGCCGCGGCCAACTTCTTCGATCTGGACGACTACAACGGCCTCACCATCCCGGTCGGCGGCGGCAACTTCTTCGGCGGCGAGATCGAGATCCTCAATGTGGCGAGCGACCGGGAGACCCTGGCCACGCTGGGCGGGGAGCAGGTCACCTTCGAGAGCGTGGCCAATCCCATTCCCGAACCGGCGACCTGGGCCTTGCTGATCACGGGCTTCGGCCTGACCGGCGCGGCCTTGCGGCGTCGGCGCTCCGCGGCCCGGCGTCCAGTTGGCCTGGCGTTGGGGTTTGCCTAGCTTCAGGCGCAAATCCCCGGCAACCTCCCCCGTAGACCGCAAAAAGCGCGGCGTCGGAGGTGAGGCCTTGGTGGAATCCACGTCGCTGGAGGCGCATGGCGTCTCCGCACCGCTCGACGGGCCGGTCATCGCGGAGTTGGGCGGCGACGGGAAGTTGAACCGAGGCGCGATCGCCTGGGCGATCTTCGAGGGCGGCCGCGACCCCTACGTCATCCTGATCACCATCTACATCTTCCTGCCCTACGTCTCCTCGGTGCTGGTGGGCGACCCGATCCGCGGGCAGGAGGTGGTCAGCCGCTATGCGCAGATCCTCGGCTGGACCGTCATGGCCACCGCGCCCTTCCTCGGCGCCTCGATCGACAAGCTGGGCCGGCGCAAGATCCTGCTGGGCGTGATCGTCGGGCTGATGGTCCCGATCATCGGGGCCATGTGGTTCGCCAAGCCCGGCGGCGTGCTGTCGGTGCCGGTGATCATGGGGCTGTGGGCCGCCGCGACCCTGCTCTTCAACTACTCCGAGGTGCTGCACAATTCGCTCTTGGTGCGCGCGGCGGGCCTGCGCGGAGCGCACAAGGCGTCGGGTCTGGCGCTGGCTCTGGGCAACGCCGCCTCGGTGGTGATGCTGGCCTTCACCGCCTGGGCCTTCGCCCTGCCGGGCAAGGTGCCGTGGAGCTGGGTGCCGCACGCGCCGCTGTTCGGCCTGGACCCCGCGACCGCCGAGCCGCAGCGGGTGGTGGCCCTGATCGCCGCCGGCTCGCTGGCCCTGGGCGCGATCCCGCTCTTCCTGTTCACCCCGGACGCGCCCTCGACCGGCGTGCCCCTGCTGTCGGCCGTGCGCAGCGGCGTCGCCGACCTGATCGCCATGATCCGCACCGTGCGGCGCTACAAGGACGCCGTCGTCTACCTGGTCTCGCGGATGTTCTTCGTCGACGGGATGAACGCCATCCTGGTCTACGCCGGTGTCTACGCCACGGGCGTGATGAAGTGGGGCCCGCTGGAGATGCTGACCTACGGCATCCTCCTGTCGATCACCGCGGCGATCGGCGGGCTGGCGGCGCGCGGGCTCGACGCGGCGCTGGGACCGAAGAACGCGCTTCGCCTGCAGATCACCATGGCCATCCTCGGCAACCTGGCCCTCCTGGGCATGACCCCGACGCGGATCCTCTACCTGTGGTCCTTCGACCCGCACGCCCATCCGGCGATGTGGGCCGGGCCGGTGTTCCGCACCCTGCCGGAGTGGGTTTTCATCCTGATAGGCTTCTCGAATTCGATCTTCATCTCGGGCCAATATGCGTCGAGCCGCACGATCCTGACGCGGCTGACGCCGCCAGCGCAGGCCGGCGCCTTCTTCGGGGTCTACGCCCTGGCCGGCGTGGCGACGAGCTGGCTCGCGCCCACCCTAGTCAACTGGGGCACCCAGGCGACGCATAGCCAACAGGGCGGCTTCGCCATGATCCCGGTGCTGCTGACCGTGGGCCTCGTGGGCCTGGCCTTCGTCAAGGGCGGCGGGCGCGAACCCTAGCCGGTGTAGGCGATGGACGCGGCTTGCCGGGGCTTCAGGTAGAAGCTTTCGCCGAAGCTGAGCGCGGTCGGCAGGGTGATCCGCAGCGGCGAGGTGTAGCTGTACTGCATGTCGGTCTCGATGACGCTGTCGCCCGCCGAGAGCAGGGTGGGCGGGAAGCCGCTGGGGGTGCTGTTGACCGTCAGCGGGGTCATGCCGTTCCCCTGGCTCCAGGCGACCCGCGGCACGCCGCTGGGGTCGGCGACGACGCTGGTGATCCGCAGCTTCATGGCCGTGCTCGGAAACGGCGTCATGATCGAGCCGCCGACCGTATAGATATCCGTGAGCTGCGCGGCGCTGATCGACCCGGTGGGCGACTGGGCGACCAGGTCGCCGACCACCGAGGCGACGTGGGCGGCCCGGCGCTCGGCCATGATGGCCATGGTCATCTCGGCCAGGCCGCAATAGGTCAGCAACATCACCGGGGCCAGCAGGGCGAACTCCACCGCCGCCAGGCCGCGCTCATCTGTGCGCAGGCGCCTCAGCATCCCGCACCTTGCGGCGGATTGGTGTTGTAGGGCTCGTTGCGGAAGGCCGTGGTGCTGGTGAGCAACCGCTTGCCCGAGCCGCCGCCCATGTTCTCGAGCGCGTTGTTCAGCAGCGGGGTGAACAGGTTCCACTCGAAATAGCTGTTCACCAGGACGATGTCGGTGGGCTGGCCCGGGGAGAAGCAGGGCGGGTTCTTGACCGGATTGAAGGTGGTGGGGTTCGGACCGGGCGCCGCGGCCAGGGTGGCGAAGCTGGAAAAGGTCTGGACGCCCACCCACAGCGCGGTGGGGCACTGCGCGCTCAGCCAGCTCATCCGCGAGCAGACCAGGGTCTTGAAGTCGCTCTGGGCGGTGGCGCCGCTGGTCTGGAACTCGCCGGTGCGGATCTCGCGCGCGGCCATGTAAGTGGCGTTGTCCAGGGTCACGTTGGCCAGGAACACCATGGCCAGCTCCAGGAGGCCGAAGGTCATAACCAGCAGGGGCAGGCTGACCATGGCGAACTCAACGGCCGTGACGCCGTGCTCCGCGCGGCGGAAGCGCGCCACAAATCGGCTCAGACGTGTCAGCGAGGGCGTGCGCACGGGAGTCTCTCAAGATCGCACCGTCACGATACCGCTCCGTGACTAATCAAGATTTAAAGAACTCGTAAATCGCCGAACAACCAATAGCCTATAGGCGCGGCTCGCGTGCTTAACGGGTCATTCAGAGTTAACATCAATTCACCAAAGAAAATTATCCTGATATACTTCGCAATTTACTGTCGATTAAGCGAGACCTGCGAACTTGGACGGGCATTAGGGCGAGCAGGCGAACAGCTTGAAGCCCGCAAACGACTGCTCGCTAGAAGGAGACTCAAATGTCGAAGTTCGTGACCCGCTTCCTGAAGGACGAATCCGGTGCGACGGCCATCGAATATGGCCTGATCGCCGCCCTCGTCGCCGTGGTGCTCGTCGGCGCCCTGACCGCCCTCGGCACCCAGCTGTCGACCACCTTCGCCTCGGTGACCTCTTCGCTGACGCCGAAGTAAGCCGACGTCCGATCCAACCCTACAAAACCCCCGACGGGCGACCGTCGGGGGTTTTTCTTTGCGTGCGCCCTTCCCGACGCCGGCGAAACCCTCCGTTCATCGCTGCGCGCCATGCTGGGCGCCTCAACCGGACGCCTGCCGAGCCCGCGCCATGATCCACACCCTCCAGACCCTGCCGCTGCTGGCCTTCCCGGTGCTGGTGATCTGGGCCGCCGTGCGCGACGCGACCAGCTACACCATCCCCAACTGGATCCCGCTGGCCCTGGCCGGCGCCTTCCCGGTGGCCGCCGTGGCGCTCGGCCTGCCTCTCCCGGCGGCGGGCCTGGACCTCGCGGTCGGCGCCGCGGCCCTGATCGCCGGTATGGTCCTGTTCGCCCTGCGCTGGATCGGCGGCGGCGACGCCAAGCTGCTGGCGGCCGCGGCGCTGTGGCTCGGGCTCGGGCCGTCGCTCACCTTCCTGCTGGTCACCGCCATCGCCGGCGGAGCCCTGACCGGCGGCCTGCTGGCCCTGCGTTCGGCCACGCTCAGGCCCTTCGTCCCACAGGGCCCGGGCTGGTTCGCCCGGCTGGCCTCGCCCGGCGAGGGCGTGCCCTATGGGGTCGCCATCGCCCTGGGCGCGCTCGCCGCCTTCCCGGACTCAGCCCTCGCCGGCCGCATCTGAGGCGGTTGCAGGCCTGGCGCGGATGCGCCTAGGAGAATGGCGGTCACCCCAGAACCGCCCGGAAACTTGCCCATGTCCGACGTGATCCTCGACGCCGCCGACGGCTCAGCGGTCCCGGTCCATGCGGTCACTGCCGACGCTGCGGCCGCCGCCCTCGCCACCGCGCCGGCCGTGGCGAAGGCGCTGGCCACGCTCTCGGAGTTCAAGGGCAAGGCCGGCCAACTGCTGATCGCCCCCGACGAGGCCGGCGCCATGACCGGCGTCTGGTTCGGCCTGGGCGATGGCGGCGACCCCATGGCCTTCCGCGCCCTGGCCGCCAAGTTGCCCACCGGAACCTATCGCCTGGCCAGCGCGCCGGAGGGCCTCGACCGCAGCCAACTCGCCCTGGCCTTCGCCCTGGGGAGCTACCGGTTCGACCGCTACAAGGCCCACGAGGGCGACCGCGCGCGGCTGTTCGTCGACGGCGCGGACGTGGAAGAGGCGCGCCACGTCGCCCACGCCTGCGCGCTCGCCCGGGACATGATCAACGCCCCGGCCAATGACATGGGGCCGCTGCAGATCGAGACCATCGCCCGCGAGATCGCCGAGCAGTACGGGGCGCGGATCACGGTGATCGCCGGCGAGGGCCTGCTGGAGGCCAACTATCCGGCCGTCCACGCCGTCGGCCGCGCCGCCGATCCGGCGCGCGCGCCCCGGATGATCGAGATCGCCTGGGACGGTGCGGGGGCGGACAAGCCGCTGGTCTGCCTGGTGGGCAAGGGCGTGGTCTTCGACACCGGCGGCCTGGACATCAAGCCCTCCGCCGGCATGCGGCAGATGAAGAAGGACATGGGCGGGGCGGCGCACGCGCTGGCGCTCGGGCGGATGATCATGGCCGCCAAGTTGCCGGTGCGCCTGGCGGTGCTGGCCCCGGTGGTGGAGAACGCCATCAGCGGCGACGCCATGCGGCCCGGCGATATCCTGGCCTCCCGCAAGGGGCTCTCCATCGAGGTCGGCAACACCGACGCGGAGGGCCGGTTGATCCTGGCCGACGCGCTGGCGCGGGCGGGCGAGCTGAAGCCCGCGCTGACGATCGATCTCGCCACCCTGACCGGCGCGGCGCGGGTGGCGCTGGGGCCGCAGTTGCCGCCGTTCTACACCGACGACGAGGGCCTGGCCGGCCAGATCGAGGCGGCGGCGCGGGCGGCCGACGACCCGGTCTGGCGCCTGCCGCTGTGGAAGCCTTACGCGGACGCCCTCGACAGCGACGTGGCCGACATCAAGAACGACCCCGACGCCTGGGCCCAGGCCGGCTCGGTGACCGCCGCGCTCTTCCTGCAGCGCTTCGCCCCGTCCGGCCCCGATTGCGGGCCCTGGGCGCACCTCGACATCTTCGCCTGGAATCCGCGGGGGCGGCCAGGCCATCCGGCGGGCGCCGAGGCCCAGGCGATCCGCGGCCTCTACCGCATGATCCGCGAGCGCTTCGCCTGATGGACGCTGGCCTGGACCTCGATCCGCGAATCACGCCCCTGCGCGACGGGATCGCCAGCCGCGCGCTGGAGGGCCTGGTCCGCGCCGAGGTCTACCTCGATCCCAAGCGGCTGAGCTGTAGGGTCCCGGCGGCCGGGATCCACCGCGCGCCGGATGCGGCCTCGGAACAGATGGACCAGCTGTTATTCGGCGAGGTCTTCGACGTCATCGAGGAGGAAGGCGGCTTCCTCTGGGGCCAGGCTGGGCGTGACGGCTATGTGGGCTTCGTGGCGGCGGGGGCGCTGGACCGGCCGGCGCCGGAGCCGACGCACCGGGTCGCCGCGGTGCGGACCTACGCCTTCGCCGAGCCCAGCATCAAGGCCCGCGCCTTCGGCCCCTATTCGATGAACGCCCTGGTCGCCGTCGAAGCGGTCGAGGGCCGGCTCGGCAAGGTCGCGGGCGCGGGCTGGATGGCCAGCGAGCACCTGACCCCGGTCGGGACCTTCGAAACCGATTGGGCCGCCGTCGCTGAACGTTTCCTGGGCGCGCCCTATCTGTGGGGCGGGCGCGAGAGTCTGGGACTGGACTGCTCGGGCCTGGTGCAGGCGGCGCTGCTCGCCTGTGGCCGGGCTTGCCCGCGCGACGCCGACCAGCAGGCGGGCCTCGGCCAGGCCATCGAACGCGGTGAGTTCCAGCGCGGCGACCTGGTGTTCTGGCGCGGCCACGTCGGGATCGGCCTCGACGCCGAGCGGATTGTCCACGCCAACGGCTTCCACATGGCCGTGGCGATCGAGCCGCTGGAGACTGCAATCAACCGGATCGACGCCGCCGGCGTCGGCCAGCCCACCCACTTCCGGCGCCCCTGAATTGTCGCCGGTTCCTGGAACAGTATCCTGCCTTGTGCTTTAATGACCTGAAAGTCATTTACTAGCGAGGCCGTGAGCGATCCTCATGAATGAAGCGGGGCCCAGGTGGCGGCGGCGCAAAGAGGCGCGGCCGGCCGAGATGATCGAGGCGGCCCTCGACGTCTTCGCCGAACACGGCTTCGCCGCAGCCAAGCTGGACGACATCGCCCGGCGGGCCGGCGTCGCCAAGGGTTCGCTCTACCTCTACTTCGACACCAAGGAGGCCCTGTTCCGCGCGGTGGTGGAGCAGATCATCGCGCCCGCGGTCAGCCGGGTGCTGGCGATGGCCCAAATTCCAGAAGAGGGGCCCCAGAACGGTCCCTTCGCCGAGGTCGCGCCGCGCCTGCTGGCCGGGGCGGCGCTGGCGCTCAGCCAGGACCGCGTGGCGGCGGTGGCGCGCATGGTGATCGGTGAGGCCCGCACCTTCCCGGACCTGGCGCGCGTCTGGCACGACCAGGTCGTCGGGCCGCTGCTCTCGGCGGTCGCCGCCCGCATCGCCCGCGCCCAGGCGGCCGGCGAGGTGCGTCCCGGGAGCCCACGCACCCATGCCTTCTCCCTGGTCGGCCCGCTCTTGATGGCGACCCTCTACCGCCAGGTGTTCGCCGGCGTCGACGCCGACCCGCCGGACCTCGCCCAGGTCGCCGCCCAGCATGCCCAGAGCCTGCTTCAGGGCCTCATTCTCCCCGCAACGCCGCCCGCCAAGGAGCTTCCGGATGACTGACAAACAGGTGCTGATCGCCGGCGCCGGCCCCACGGGCCTGGTCCTGGCCCTGTGGCTCACCAAGCTGGGCGTTCCAGTGCGGATCGTCGACAAGCTGCCGGCCCCCTCGACCACCTCGCGGGCGCTGGCCGTGCACGCCCGCACGCTGGAGCTCTACCGCCAGTTGGACCTCACCGACGCCGTGATCGCCAAGGGCTACAAGACCCCGGGGGTGCGCTTGTGGGTCGCCGGCGAGGAGCGGACCTCGCTGTCGTTCGACCGCGTGGGCGATGGCTTGACGCCCTATCCCTTCATGCACTGCTACCCGCAGGACGAGCACGAGCGCCTGCTGATCTCGCGGCTGGAGGCGATGGGCGTGCGCGTCGAACGCGGAGCCGAGGTGATCGGCTTCGCCGAGACGGTAGAGGGCCTGACCGTGCGGCTCAGGGGACCGGACGGCGCGGAGACGACAAGCGGCGCCGCCTACCTGTGCGGCTGCGACGGCGCGCGCTCGGCGGTGCGCCACGGCATGGACGCCGGCTATCCGGGCGGAACCTACCGCCAGGTGTTCTACGTCGCCGATGTGGAGGCCAAGGGCCCGCCGATGAACGGCGACCTCAACATCGACCTGGAATCGGCCGACTTCCTGGCGGTCTTTCCCCTGGACGGCGGGCGCCGCGCGCGGCTCATCGGCACTGTGCGCGAAGGCGAGGGGACCGATCCCGACAACCTGAAGTTCGAGGACGTCAGCGACCGGGCGATCCGTGACTTGAAGATCGAGGTCGAGGCGGTCAACTGGTTCTCCACCTACCGGGTGCACCACCGGGTGACTGACCGCTTCCGCAGCGGCCGCGCTTTCCTGCTGGGCGACGCCGCCCACATCCACAGCCCGGCCGGCGGCCAGGGGATGAACACCGGCATCGGCGACGCCATCAACCTGGCCTGGAAACTGGCGGTGGTGCTGGACGGGCGCGCGCCCGACGCCCTCTTGAACAGCTACGAGGCCGAGCGGCGGGCCTTCGCGCTTCGCCTGGTGGAGTCCACCGATCGGGGCTTCTCATTCGTCACGGCCGAGGGACCGGTCGCTGACCTGGTGCGCACCCGCCTGGTCCCGCTGCTGCTGCCGGCGGCCGCGCACGTCGAGGCCTTCCGTGAGTTCGCCTTCCGCACGGTGTCGCAGATCACGCTCAACTACCGCGACATGCCGATCAGCGTGGGCAAGGCCGGCGAGGTCTGCGGCGGCGACCGGCTGCCGTGGATCGCCGCGGACGGGCGCGATAACTACGATAGCCTCAGCCGCATCGGCTGGCAGGTCCACGTCTACGGCGAGGCGCACCCCGGGCTCGTCGCCTGGTGTGTGGATCGCGGCCTGCCGCTGGAAGTCTTCGCCTGGTCACAGGCCTGCGCCGAGCGGGGGCTGCAGTCGGGCGCGGCCTATCTGCTGCGTCCGGACACCTATGTGGCGCTGGCCGATCCGTCGGGGTCGCCGCAGGCGCTGGAGGCCTATTTCGCGCGGACCGGCGTTACGCCCTGAGACGCGTCCTTCGGTCGTGAGGCCGTCCTACTTGGCGGGCGGGCCGCCGGCCTTGGTGTCGGTCTTTTCCTGCGCCGCGCCTGGGCCGTTGCCGGCCGGGCCGCCCGCGCCCGTCGCCGGGGTGGCGGTCGAGCCGGTGGCGGCGGGCTTGGCCGCGCCGGCCGCGCCAGGCGCCGCCGTCGAGCCGCCGACGCCGGGCGCCACGGTGGGTGCGGTCGGGGCCGGAGCCGCCGCCGCGGCGGCCGCCTTCGGGTTCGGCGCCGGGATCGGCAGGGTCGCGCCCTGGGTGTGCAGGTAGGCGATCAGGTTGATCCGGTCCTGCGGCTGCTTCAGGCCGACGAAGGTCATCTTGGTGCCGTTGATGTAGGCCTGCGGACCCTTCAGGAACATGTAGATGTGGTCGTAGTCCCACACCGATTGCTTCGCGCCGAAGGCCTTCATGGCGTCGGAATAGGCGAAACCGGCCTCGGTGGCGGGGTGGCGGCCCTCGACGCCCATCAGGTCCGGGCCGGTGCCGTTGGCGGTCAGGCTGTGGCAGGACTGACACTTGGCGAAGACAGCCTGGCCGGCGGCGACGTCGGCCTTGGGCAGCACGGTGCCCCAGTCGGGCGGCACGTCGGCCGCCGCGGCCGCGCCCCCGGTGTCCTCGACCACATCGACCTTGAAGCCGGGCTTGGCGACCTTTTCCTCGCCGAAGATCATGCCGGAAGCATTGACGAGCAGGGCGATGGTGAAGCCCGTGGCGAGCACGGCGGCGGCATACTTATTGAAGGTCAGGTCGCTCATCGTCCCGAAATCGGCCCTCTTCACAGCCAGCGCACAGGCCGGCGCGAGCGCGGGAATCCCGCCCCTTGTTGCGTCCGGCTCTCTTACACGCTACCGCCGCCCGCGCAACCGCCCAAGCATCGCCCTGGACAACTCCGCGACCGCCGCCGTGAATCCCATCGTCCTGATCCCCGCGCGGATGGCCGCGACCCGCCTGCCGGGCAAGCCGTTGGCCGATATCGGCGGTCTGCCAATGATCGTCCGCGTGCTGAGGCAAGCCGAGGCGGCGGGCGTGGGGCCCGCGGCCGTGGCGGCGGGCGATCCGGAGATCGTCGAGGCCGTGCGCGCGGCCGGCGAGACGGCGGTGCTCACCGATCCGGACCTGCCCTCCGGCTCCGACCGGATCGTGGCGGCGCTGGCCGTGCTGGACCCGGACCGGCGCCACGACGTGGTGATCAACCTGCAGGGCGACATCCCCTTCGTGAGGCCGGCGGCGGTGAGGGCCGTGGCCGACCTCCTGGCCGCCGAACCCGCCTGCGACCTCTCCACTGTCATGGTGGCGGAGGCCGACCCAGCCGAGCGGAGCAATCCCGACATCCCCAAGGTGGTGGCCGCGATGCAGCCCGGCGGGCGGACAGCGCGCGCGCTCTACTTCACCCGCTCGGTGCTCTATGGCGAGGGGCCGGTCTGGCTGCATCACGGCATCTACGGCTATCGCCGCGCGGCGCTGGAGCGGTTCTGCGCCGCTCCGCCGTCGCCGCTGGAGACGCGCGAGCGGCTGGAGCAGTTGCGGGCGTTGGAGTTGGGTATGTCGATCTGGGCGGCGGTGATCGACGAGGCGCCGATCTCGGTGGACAACCCCGCCGACCTGGAACGCGCGCGGGCGTTCGCCCAAAGCCTGGGAAGGACGGACTGACGTGACCAAGACCAACCGCATCGCCTTCCAGGGCGAGCTGGGCGCCAACAGCCACGAGGCCTGCGCCGCGGCCTATCCGGACATGGAGCCTGCGCCCTATCCGACCTTCGAGGAGGCCTTCGAGGCGGTGAAGTCGGGCGAGTGCCGGCTGGGCATGATCCCGGTGGAGAACTCCATCGCCGGCCGGGTCGCCGACGTGCACCACCTGCTGCCGTCGTCCGGCCTGAAGATCATCGGCGAGCGGTTCAAGCCCATCCACTTCCAGCTGATGGCCAACCCGGGCGCGAAGCTGGAGGACATCCAGACCGCCGTCTCCATGCCGATCGCGCTGGCGCAGTGCCGCAAGACGCTGCGGCGCATGGCGCTAAAGACCGAGTCGGTCGGCGACACCGCCGGGGCGGCGCGGATGCTGTCACAGGCGCCGGACCTCACCAAGGCCGCCGTCTCGCCGGCCCTGGCTGCGGAGATCTACGGCCTGGAGATCCTGGCCCGCGACATCGAGGACGAGCACCACAACACCACCCGCTTCCTGATCATGACCGCCGAGAAGGACCCGGCCCCGCCGCCCTTCACCGAGCCCTGCATCACCAGCTTCGTGTTCCGGGTCCGGAACCTGCCGGCGGCGCTCTACAAGGCGTTGGGCGGCTTCGCGACCAACGGCGTCAACATCTCCAAGCTCGAGAGCTACATGGAGAACGGCGCCTGGACGGCCACCTTCTTCTACGCCGAGGCCGACGGCCGCCCGGAGGACCGCGGCCTGGCGCTGGCCTTCGACGAGATGCGCTTCTTCTGCGAGAAGTTCGAACTGCTGGGCGTGTATCCCGCCGACCCGTTCCGGACGCGGGGCTAGTTTCAAGTTGCTCGCCCGCCGGGGGGCTGTCGGCGAAGCCGACCGAGGGGGTTGTCCGCGGGTTTGGAGCAGACCCCCACCGGCGCTTCGCGCACCTCCCCCAAGAGCGGCGGAACTTGCTCAGCCTTCCTCCGCCCAGGCCTTGATGAGCTGGTGGGCGATGGCGAGGCGCTGGGGGGCGAAGGTCCCGTCGAGCTTGCCGGCGATCAGGTCGCGGGCCTCGGCGCGGGTGAACCAGCGGATCTCGGAAAGCTCGGTCTGGTCGGGCGCGCCCTCCTCGTCCTCCACCTCGGCGATCAGGCCGATCATCAGGGACGACGGATAGGGCCAGGGCTGGGTGGAGTGGTAGCGGACCTTCAGGGCGTGCAGGCCGGCCTCTTCGTTGAGCTCGCGGGCGCAGGCCTCCTCGATGCTCTCGCCGGGCTCCAGGAAGCCCGCCAGGGCGGAGAACATGCCGGGCGGCCAGCGCTCCTGGCGGCCCAGGAGGCAGCGCTCACCATGCACCGCCAGCATGATCACCACCGGGTCGGTGCGCGGGAAGTGCTCGGTCTGGCAGGCGGGGCACTGACGTTTCCAGCCGCCCTCGCGGACCTCGGTCTTCTGGCCGCAGACCGAGCAGTAGGGGTGCTTGCGCCGCCACTCGAACATCGACTTGGCGGTGGCCAGGATAGCGGCCTCGGTGGCGGGTACGCGGAGGGCTATGCCGCGCAGGTCCTCGAACTTGCCCATGCCCTGCAGCGGGCCGCCGTCGGCGGGGTTGGCGGTCCCTTCGAAGTCCATGGCGAAGACCGGGGTCTCCTTCCATAGGCCGAGGAACAGCAGGCGTTCCGGCCCCTCCGAGAGCTCGCCCAGCAGCTTGGCGGGCAGGTAGGCGATCTGCACGCCGCCATTTCGTCCATCGGCGTCTGGGGCCGGCTCGACGAAGGGCTGGCCGTTCCACATCGCCAGACCGAGGGCCTCGGGAGAGGCGAGCTGGGCGGAGATCCAGTCGGGGTCGCTGCGCCGGTCGCTGGCGCGGTCCAGCGGGTTGCCGGCGAAGATGTTGAGGAAGCTGTCCAGGGCCATGGCCTTCCTCTTAGCGCGCCATCCCGGTGATCGTCATCCTCCGCGCGCCATGGCGAATTGGGGGGTGGCCAAGCCCGTGCGCATCCCCCACATCGCAGGGGCGGCCGACGCGGGCCGCGCCGGAGAGCCTAAACGCCATGTCCGAAGCCCCCGCCAACCAGCCGCCGACCTACACGCCGCCGAAGGTATGGACCTGGAACAAGGAAAGCGGCGGCCGCTTCGCCAGCATCAACCGCCCGATCGCCGGTCCGACCCACGACAAGGACCTGCCGGTCGGCAAGCACCCCTTGCAGCTCTACTCCCTGGCCACGCCCAACGGGGTGAAGGTGACGGTGATGCTGGAGGAGCTGCTGGAGGCCGGCCACAAGGGCGCGGAGTACGACGCCTGGCTGATCAACATCGGCAATGGCGACCAGTTCGGCTCCGGCTTCGTGGAGGTGAACCCCAACTCTAAGATCCCGGCGCTCATGGACCGCAGCGGCCCCAAGCCCATCCGGGTCTTCGAGTCCGGCGCGATCCTGATCCATCTGGCGGAGAAGTTCGGGAACGCCTTCCTGCCGACCGAGCCGGCGTCGCGGGCCGAGACCCTGTCTTGGCTGATGTGGCTGATGGGATCGGCGCCCTTCCTGGGCGGCGGCTTCGGCCACTTCTACGCCTATGCGCCGTTCAGGATCGAATACGCCATCGACCGCTACGCCATGGAGGTGAAGCGCCAGCTCGACGTGCTGGACCGCCGCCTGGGCGAGGCGGAATATCTGGCGGGCGATCAGTACACCATCGCCGACATGGCCACTTGGCCCTGGTACGGCGCCCTGGTGAAGGGGCTGGTCTACGAGGCCGGCGAGTTCTTGTCGGTCGCCGATTACAAGAACGTGCAGCGCTGGACCGACCAGATCGCCGAGCGGCCGGCGGTGAAGCGTGGCCGCATGGTCAACCGCGCCTTCGGCGAACTCTCCAGCCAGCTGCGCGAGCGCCACGACGCCAGCGACTTCGAGACCAGGACCCAGGACAAGATCGAGGCGGCGGAGACGGCGAAGGCCTAGCCCGGCCGGCGGTCAGCCCTCGGCGACGGCGCGCGCCGCCTCGGCGTCCGCCAGGCGGAAGGACCTTGCCTGCCAGGCCTCGACGCCGTGGAGGGTCTCCAGGGGCCAGTCGAGGCTTATGGGAGCCATCCCAAAGCCGAGCGCCAGCGCGGGCGCGGCGTGGAGCGGCGGCGTCATCGCGGGCGCCGGCCGCGCCGTCTCCGCCCACGCCAGTTGCAGGTCGGTGAGCGCATTGCGCCAGCCGATGAAGCGGGAGAAGGCGAAGGCCAGCAGGGCGAAGTTCACCCCCGACATCGCCGCATGGGTCCAGCGGTGCGCGGCCAAGTCGAGGGTCAGGCAGGCCAGCAGGCCGCTCAGCCCCAGAGCCTCGAGCGCCAGGAACAGCAGGGGCGTCGCGGTGCGGCCCTCAATCTTGGGCGTGCGGGCGAAGGGCGCCTTTCGCCCGCTGACCAGCTGGCGCACCGAGTCCAGCACGCCGGCGATGTTCACCGGCACCAACAGGAGGTTGAGGGCGTAGACGCCCACAAGGTCGCGCCAGCGGTAGCCCGTGAGCTTCAGGTCGCGGGCGGAGACCAGGGCGTAGGGCGCCGCCGCAAGCGAGAGCCAGAGGCTGGCCGCCGGGGCCTCGAAGGGGACCACGATCAGCAGCAAGAGGCCGAAATTGGCCAGGGTCGGCGACAGCAGGTAGTGCAGCCGGATGAAGCCCTCGCCGGCCCGTACGCCAGAATCGCGGCCGGACAGGTAGCGGAAGAGGCTGGGCAGGATGATCAGGCCGCCGTTCGCCCAGCGCCGGCGCTGCACCACCAGGGAGCCGAAGTCCGGCGGGGTCGCGCTATAGGCCAGCCGTTCCGGGTGGTTGTGCACCCGCCAGCCGCGGGCGACGAGGTCGACGGTCGAGCCGGTGTCCTCGATCACCGTGCGGTCCTGGATGAACACCGGCACAGTGTGGCCGCGCTCGACGGCCTCCTGGCGAATCTCGGCCAGGGCCTTGCGCCGCAACAGCGCATTGGCGCCGACCCAATAGGCCGCCTGGAAAAGGGAAGACCCCTGGTGGACCATGTACTGCAGGTCGGTCGTCGCGCCGGCGATGCGCTCCAGCCGGCCGGGCGCGCCGGGGAAGGCGGAATAGGGCGTCTGGGCCACGGCGACGCGCTCGTCGCGCTCCATGACCGCCATCAGCTTGCGGGCATAGTCCGGCAGGACGACGCTGTCGGCGTCGAGGGTCAGGAGATAGTCCTCCGCCGCGACCTGGAACGTCGCCGCGCCGCGCCCGCAGGCCGCCAGCACCAGGCCTTCGGGCCCCGACTCCTCGCGGTAGCCGCCGCCGAGCAGGCCCATATAGGCGTTCAGGTTCATCGCCTTGTTCGGGGCATGCGAGAGGTTGGCGTAGCGCTTGCGCTCGAAGCTCTCGATCCGGACGTCGAACAGCCGGGAGAGCCGCTGATATTCCGCCTCGATCTCGGCCGGAGCGAGGGCCGAGCGTTGCAGCCGCTCGGCGCGGCCCCGGTGTTCGGCGACCAGGCGGCGGAGCACCTCGGTCTCGAAGAAGCGGTCGGCGTGGCCGCCGGCGCCTTGGCCCACCCAGGCCGGCGCCTGCGCCTCGATCCAGTCGGCGGCCTGGCAGTAGAGGCGCGCGAGCCCTTGCGCCTCGGCGGCCGGCGCCAGGGGGCCGAGCCGGGCGCGGGCCAGGAAGTCCCAATGGGCGCGCATGAAGCCGGCGGCGCAGACGGCGAACTGGGTGTCCAGGCCGCGGACCAGCCGTCGGGCCGCCTCAAGCGCGCCCATCTCCGCGGGCGTGCCCGTCGGCGGGTCGTCGAGCAGGGCCACGACGCGCCGGCGCGGATAATCCATCAGGGCGGCCGACAGCAGGGTCTGACGCAGGACCTTCAGCTCTTCGCGATAGGACGGAACCAACACCAGCAGCGGCTTCTCACAGGGTTTCGCCGCGCCGCCCGAGGGGGCCTCGGCCTCGGCCTGGCTCCGTCGGCTGAGGCGGCGATAGTAGCCGGCGCGGGCCAGCTGATAGACGAGACCGCCGTACAGCATGAGGCCGACGACGAGGGCGAAGGCTACGAGCTGCGCCAATTGCCCCGGACGTTCGAAGCCCAGGCGCGCACCCTGGCGGACGAACTCCAGACCCGCCATCGCGGCCATGGCGACTGTGAGGGCGATGGCGGCGACCGTGAATGCGAGTTCGCCCTTCAAGGTCTTCATTGTGCAGTACATCCCGCTGAAACGCCTTGGGAGGCGACCATTTCAGAGATCATTGTTCCATCGGCTTGAGACGTGCGTCTCATCCGGGCAGGAAGATCGATTTTATAGACAGATTAGGAGACGATGATGGGAGATCGATACAGCTTAGTCGGCGTCGGAATTACGGAAGTAACCACAAGTTTGCGGCGACATGTCCGTTAGAAAGCAATTATGGTGTTAAGTTGGCGAGGAAGGACATTCCTCAGCTTGGCCACGTCTCGATGCGGCTGATGATCGAGCCTAACGCACCACGCGGCGGGAATTGCGGCGCCGCGGGCCACGGCCGTGGGAATCGCCTATTTCTCGCGAACCAGCGGACCTGCCGCGGAACGGTCGAAAACCTTGATTAGCAAGCCTGCCTCATGATGACCCGGCTGGCCCTGCTGTTCGCCCTGCTGTTCGCCCTGCTGCTGGCGCTTGCGCCGGCGGCGGCTCTCGCCGACGCCGCGCCCTTCGACCTGGCCGGTCCCGGCCTGGAGATCAAGGTGACGCGCGCCGGCGCGACCCTGCCGATCGCCCAGGCGCCCAACCTGGAGCCCGGCGACCAGCTGTGGATCAAGGCCGACCTGCCGCCCGGCCAGTCGGCCCACTACCTCCTGGTGGCGGCCTTCCTGCGCGGGGCGACCAATCCGCCGCCCAAGAGCTGGTTTTCGAAGTCCAGCACCTGGGACAAGAAGGGCGCCGGCGGGATGACCGTGACGGTGCCGCAGGGCGCCCAGCAGGCGCTGCTGTTCCTGGCGCCGGAGACCGGCGGCGACTTCGGCACCCTGGTCAACGCCGTGCGCAGCCGGCCCGGCGCCTTCGTGCGCGCCTCGCAGGACCTGCACCAGGCCACCCTCGACCGCTCGCGCCTTGACGCCTTCCTGGCGGCCATCCGGCGGATCAATGAGACCGAGCCCACCCGCCTGAAGGACGCCTCGCCGCTGCTGGCGCGCAGCCTGACCATCAAGCTCGACGCCGACTGTCTGCAGAAGACCACGGAGCTGCAGGCGCCTTGCCTGGTGCAGGGGCGCGATTCCCTGGTGCTGAACGACGGCCACACCAATTCGATGGTGCAGACCCTGACCTCCGGCCAGACAGCCGATCTGGTGCAGCAGCTCAGCTACACGCCGCGCGCCGGGGCCGGCTACTACAGCCCCTACGTCACCTCGGTGATGGACATCGCCCACATCATGGATTCGATCCGCACGGCGCACTACCAGTACATTCCGACGCTGGCGACCTCGACGCTGGCGAACGCGCGGGGCGACCAGCTGGCGCTGCTGCTGAATGCCCCGCCGTCGTTCCAGGACCCCAAGTCGGTGCTGGTGGTGGCCCTGCCGGAGGTCGAGCCGCCGGACCCGCCGCCGCTGCATCCCGTCGACGAGCATGAGGCCTATTGCGCCCAGAAGCCCGGCCTGATCCTGGCGGTGGAGGGCGCGCCCCTGGTGTTCTCCACCCGCTACGCCCACGACCTGACCCTGCGCCTGACGGCCAAGGATGGCCACGCCGTCGACCTGCCGGTCAAGGCCGACCCGGAGAAGGGCGGCCTGGCGGTCGACACCTCGGGCCTCGATCCCAACCGCTTCGGCGACGCGGTCCAGGCGACGCTGGTGGGCCACTGGGGCTTCGCCGCCTACAAGGGCCCGCAGTTCACCATCCAGATGGCCAAGCCGCAGCGCTGGCAGCCGCAGCACGACGACCAGCAGGCCTTGCTGGCCGGCGGCGACGTGGCCGTCCACCTGCGCGGCCCAGGCGCGGCCTGCGTGGAAAGCGTCACCCTGAAGCCGGGCGCGGCCAAGCCTCGGCCCGTCGCCTGGACGGCGTCCTCCCCCGACGAGCTGACGGTGAAGGCGCCGCTCGGCAGGGCCCGGCTCGCCTCGCTGAGCCTGGCGGTCAAGCAGTACGGCGTGGCCCAGCCTGACGATGTGAAGCTGCTGCCGGCCGATCCTCAGGGCCGCGTCGACAGCCTGGAGGTCCACGCCGGCGACACCACCGGCGTGCTCAAGGGCTTCCAGTTGGCGCAGGTGACCGGGGTCACCCTGGGCGGCGCCCACTTCTCGCCCGGCGCGCTCGCGTCCGGCGGCGCGGAGGAAGAGCTGTCGCTGAAGGCCGAGGGGGGCGTCCTGCCCGCGGCGGGCGAGGCGGTGGAAGCCATCGTGGCCTTCGAGGACGGGCGCACCAGCAACCTGGACGTGACGGTGGCCGCGCCCAGGCCCAGCGTCAGCCTGATCGAGAAGAGCTTCCACTTCGACGACCCGGCCGGCTTCGAGGCCATCCAACTCGCCGACAAGGACCTGGCGCCCCTGGGCTCCAAGCTGACCTTTTCCCTGCGGGCCGAGGCGCCGGCCAGCTTCCGCGGCGACGAGAAGGTCGAGGTGGGTGGCCCGGACGGCCGCACCCTGGCGACGCTGACGCCGGCGAGCGGCCTGGTCTTCGCCGACAGCCAGGTGGCCATCGCCACGGTGGACACCGCCAAGATGTTCAACGCCTCGACGGCGGGGCCCTTGCGGTTCCGCATCCTGCGGGGCGACACGCCGGGGGGCTGGACGCCGCTGGCGACGCTGGTGCGCCTGCCGCGCCTGGGGGCGATCAAGTGCCCGCCCGATCCGAAGAAGCCTTGCGCGCTGGCCGGCTCCGACCTCTTCCTGATCGACGCGGTGGCTAACACCCCGGATTTCCGGACCCCGACGGCTGTGCCGGAGGGCTTCACCGGCTCGTCCCTGGACACGCCGCGCCCGGCGGCCGGCAAGCTCTACATGAAGCTCCATGACGATCCGGCGGTGGTCAATGTGGTGACCCTGACGCCGGCCGAACGCGCCCGCTAGCTGCGCCATGGCGGGCGTTCGCGCACCGGTCTACGGTGCCTCCAAAATGGGGGAGGCGACATCATGAAGCGTTTTCAAGGGACGGTTGTGGCCCTGGCGATGGCCTTGGGCGTAGCCGCGGTCGGCGGCGCGGCGCTCGCCCAGCCGCCGAAGTTCGACATCCACTCGCCCACCGACCCGTCGCGCGGCGATGCCCTCAACAACCCGGTCTACAAGGGCCCCGAGGTGCTGAAGTTCATCGGCCTCAAGAAAGGTGACCGGATCGCCGACATCTTCGGCGGCCGTTTCACCACCGCCTTCGCCGCGACCGTGGGGCCGAAGGGCCGCGTCTACGCCGTGGCGCCGGAGGAGGCGGTCAAGATCCACCCGGAGCTGCGCGAGATGATCACCGCGCGCGCCAAGGACCCGGCCTACGCCAACGTCGAGACCACGACGCCCGCCATCGACGCCATGGTCCTGCCCGACAAGCTGGACGCGGTGTTCATCCGCCAGAACTACCACGACCTGCACGTGCGCTTCATGGGCCCGGCCGACGTGCCGGCCTTCAACAGGAAGGTCTTCGCCGCGCTCAAGCCCGGCGGCGTCTACGTGATCCTGGACCACGTGGCCCTGCCCGGCGGCGAGGTGGCCGCCGTGGCCAACCGCCTGCACCGCATCGATCCCGCCGTGGTCAAGGCCGAGGTCGAGGCCGCGGGCTTCAAGTTCGACGGCGAGAGCAAGGTCCTGGCGAACCCGGCGGATGCGCACGACAAGATGGTGCTGGAGACCACCATCCTCGGCCAGACCGACCAGTTCCTCTACCGGTTCCGCAAGCCGAAGTAGGGCGGCCACTAGGCCGGGGCGCGGCCGAAGCGCTGGGCGTTGCGGGCCCTGGCGCGCGCCGCCTCGACCGCGCGGTCGCGGGGCGGCGCCTGGGTCTCCAGCGACGAGAGCAGTCGCTTGCCGGCCTCGAACACCTCATCGATGGCGGCCTCGAAGGCGGCGGTGTTGGCCTTCGACGGCGCATTGAAGCCCGAGAGCTTGCGCACGAATTGGAGCGAGGCGGCGCGGACTTCCTCGTCGGTGGCCGGCGGCTCGAAGTTGAACAGCGTCTTGATGTTGCGGCACATGCCAAACCTCCGTGCGAGCGCGGGACGGCGGCAGGATAGGTCAAGAACGCGATGCGCGGGAGCCCGCAGCCCCTATTGGCCGAAGTCTCCGGGGTTCGGCGGACCCTGCGCCCCGCGTCGGAGCTTGGCCATAGATGGGGGCCGCAAAGACCCGCTAAGCTGCGCCCATGGAAATCCACAAGCCCAAGGCCGCGCACAGTTGGCGCGAGTTCGCCACCGAGATCGGCACCATCGTCATCGGCGTGCTGATCGCACTCGCCGCCGAGCAGGCTGTCGAGGCGATCCATGAGCACCACGTCGCCGAGGAAGCTCGCCGCAACGTCCGCGCCGAGGCGGCGCTGGACGTCGGGTTTGTCCAGGGGCGGCTGGCGGCGAACGCGTGCGTCGATCAGCGGATCGAGGACCTGCAAGGTCTGCTGGCCCGGGCCGGCGACGGCGCGCCGCAGCCGCGGATCGGCTGGGTCGGCCACCCGCCGACCACGCCGATGTTCACCACCCGCTGGGCTTCAGCCACCGCCAGCGGCCGCAACAGCCTGTTCTCCGCCGACGAGCAGGACCGGTACGGCAACCTCTACGGCCTGTTCGCCCGCTTCGACGAGCACCAGTCGCGCGAACAGGCGGCGTGGGCGCGCCTGCGGATCCTGGAGACCTGGCCAGGGCCGCTCGGCCCAGCCCTGCGTCTGGAGTTGGCCAAGGCGCTGCAGGAGGCGCGCTACGAGGCCTGGGACCTGCGGTTCGGCGGCTCGGTGGTCCTGCAGCAGGCGAAGGCGCTGGGAATCATGTCGGCGGAAGACCCGAGCGACCCGAGTCTGGCGGCAATCTGCCTGCCCTTGTCGACCCCCCGCGCCGAGGCCCTGGCCCGGCTGAAGCGGCCGATGGGTGAACCCTAGGGCGGGCGTTCGGGCGCCGCCGCCGGGGCCAGGGCCTTGTCCGGTGACGTCAGGGCGCGGCGTCGCCGGCCTTCTGAGCGATCGGGCGGGCGTAGCGAACCAGGGAGAGCAGGAACTTGCCCGGCTCCTCCGACTCCGGTTCGTGCGCCGAGTGCTCGAACCACACGAAGGTCTTCTGCGGCGCCGTCACCCGCCTGAACCAGTCGTGGGCGACGTCGGAGTTGACCGTGCGGTCGTGGCGGCCCTCCAGCAGGATCAGCGGGACCTTCAGCTGCGTCCCGCCGCTCAGGTCCGTGCCGAGGAGCTCGGCCAGCAGATATTGCTCGGAAAAGCCGTTGCCGTCGAAGACGTGCGCCGCCTCGGCGTCGGTGTAGTCCGGCGACAGCCGCGTCGCGTGGCTCTCGTCCTCCTGGTCGTGGCGATAGGCCATGACGCCGCCGAAATAGTCGCCCCACTTGTGGGCGACCATGATGTCCTTGAGCTCCGGCGGCCGGCCCGGCTTCGGATAGGGGGCGATGGCCTGCAGCTCGCGCACCGCCTGGCCGTTGTGCTGGGCGCGCGCCTGGGCCATCGAATAGACCCAGCCGCGCCGTTCGCTCTCCGGCGCGTTGGTGACCTGGCCGGTGGCGATATAGGCATAGAGCCATTCCGGGCGCCGCCTGGCCAGCTCCAGCCCCAGGTAGCTGCCCCAGGAATGGCCCCAGACGAAGATCTTGCGCTTGCCGAGGTCCTTGCGCAGCCAGGCCGCGATCTCCTCGGTGTCCTGCAGCATGCGCTCGCGGGTCATGGTCGGCGCGACCGCCTTGGGGTCGTTGATCAGATAGGTCTTGCCGGCGCCCCGCTGGTCCCATTCGACGACGGTGAAGTACTCCTCCCAGCCGCGGGCGTACCACCAGTTCAAGGGGGTCTCGACGTAGCCTGGACCGCCGTGCAGGACCAGCAGGACCGGGTTGCGGCGGTCGTCGCCGCGGATGGTCACCCACTGATCGATGCCGCCGATCCGCACGGCCTCGGCCCGGTCGATCCCGTTGGGGGTCACGATCCGCCGCAGGCCGCGCACGATCTCCGTGGCCTCGGCGCGGCTGGTCGGCTTGGGCGGCGGGTTCGCAGGCGCATCGGCGGCCTGGGCCGCGCCGGCGAGGCCAAAGGTCAGGGCGGCGAAGGCGAGGGCTCTCATGGCTCCAGCTCCAACTCCCGACGACGGCGACGGTTTCTAGAACGCCGCGGCGGTCCCGTCTTCGCCTGAGCCGAAACCGCGATGACACCGGAGGCCGGCCTGTCGCACTTGCGTCATCCGCGCCCTTCCGCCATATCCCCGCGCGGAGATCGGCGGCGGGCGGACGCTTCGCCAACCTGGTCAGGGCCGGAAGGCAGCAGCCACAACGAATTCCGTTCCGGGTCGCCGTTCGGTCTCCACTCTCTCCCTATTTTCCTGTGAGCGTTCGAGAGCGCGCGGGCTTTCCGCTTTGCGGCGGGTGCGGCGTCCTCTTACATGAGACCCATGGCCGACGAGGATCGCAGCCTTCCCGACGACGGGGCGCTTGAGGACGGGCCGCCCGCCATCGACATGTTCGGCGGCGCCCCCGCGGCGCCGGCCGCCGACGCCTCGGCCGCCTATACCGTCATCGCGCGCAAGTACCGGCCCCGCACCTTCGACGACCTCTATGGCCAGGAGGCCATGGTCCGGACGCTGAAGAACGCCTTCGCCACCGGCCGCATCGCGCACGCCTTCATGCTCACCGGCGTCCGCGGAGTGGGCAAGACCACCACCGCGCGCCTGCTGGCCCGGGCGCTGAACTACGAGAGCGACACCATCCACGCGCCGACGCTGGACCTCTCGGTGGAGGGCATCCACTGCAAGTCGATCATCGAGGGGCGGCACATGGACGTGCTGGAACTCGACGCCGCCAGCCGCACCAAGGTCGACGAGATGCGCGAGCTGCTGGACGGGGTGCGCTACGCGCCCACCTCGGCGCGCTACAAGGTCTACATCATCGACGAAGTGCACATGCTCTCGACCCAGTCGTTCAACGCCCTGTTGAAGACGCTGGAAGAGCCGCCGCCGCACGCCAAGTTCATCTTCGCCACCACCGAGATCCGCAAGGTGCCGGTGACCATCCTGTCGCGCACCCAGCGCTTCGACCTGCGCCGCGTCGAGCCGGAGGTGATCGTCAAGAACCTGGAGATGATCTCCGAAGCCGAGGGCGCGCGCGTCGAGGCCGACGGGCTGATGCTGATCGCCCGCGCCGCCGAGGGCAGCGTGCGCGACGCCCAGTCGATGCTGGACCAGGCCATCGTCCAGGCCGAGGCCGGCCAGACGGTGACCGCGGCCACCATCCGCGACATGCTGGGCCTGGCCGACCGCGCCCAGACGATCTCCCTGTTCGAACAGGTGATGAAGGGTGAGGCCGGGCCAGCCATCGAGACCTTCCGCACCCTCTATGGCTATGGCGCCAATCCCGACCAGGTGATGCTGGACCTGCTCGACCACTGCCACGGCGCCGCGGTGGCCAAGGCAGTCGGTCCTCAAGCGCTGATAATGCCGAAGGAGCAGGCGCAGCGCCTGGCGGCGGTGGGCGCGGCGGTCTCGGCCGGGACGCTGTCGCGCCTGTGGCAGCTGACGCTGAAGGCCTACGAGGAGGTGCGCCGCGCGCCGGACGCCGCCGCCGCCGCCGACATGGCGATCATCCGCCTGGCCTACGCCGCCGACCTGCCGGGGCCGGAAGAGGCGCTGAAGCGTCTGCAGTCCGGCGACCCTGCTTCGCTGGCGGGATCGGCTTCGCAGGGCGGGCCCTCCGGCGGCGCGGTCGCCTCGGGCGGCGGATCCACCGTCGCGCGCGGGTTCGCCTCGCCGCAGGCCCAGGGGCGTCCGCAGGCCTCTTCGGAGCCGGTGGCCCAGCTCGCCACCTTCGAGGACATGCTGCGGCTGATCGACAAGAAGCGGGACATCTCGCTG
Organism: Phenylobacterium sp.; assembly: GCF_004799515.1. Lineage (GTDB taxonomy): Bacteria > Pseudomonadota > Alphaproteobacteria > Caulobacterales > Caulobacteraceae > Phenylobacterium. The sequence goes on from NZ_SSMX01000030.1 coordinate 126,373, forward strand.
AAGCTGGACGTTGAGCGCTTTGTGCGCCCGATCAGCTTCCGCCCCGGCGCCATCGAGTACGAGGCCGCCCCCGGCGCGCCGGCCAACCTGGCCCAACGCCTGGTCGGCCGCCTGAAGGAATGGACCGGCGAGCGCTGGCTGATCGCGGCCCAGGGCGGCGGCGGCGCGGAGAGCCTCTGGGAACGCCAGAAGCGCGAGGAGCGCGAGGTCCGCGCCGAGGTGGAACGGGACCCCTTCATCGTCTCGGTGATGCAGAGCTTCCCGGGCGCCGAGATCGTCGACGTCCGCACCCTGGCCCAGCCGGAACCGGCTGCGCCGACCGAGACCTCCGAAGACGACAACGACGAGGACTGACGTGAAAGACCTTTCGTCCCTGATGAAGCAGGCCCAGGCCATGCAGGAGAAGCTGGGCCAGGCGCAGGCGGAGCTGGAGCAGCTCATCCTGCTGGGCCAGGCCGGCGATGGCATGGTCAAGGTGACCCTGAAGGGCACCGGCCAGATCGAGCGCGTCGACATCGACGACAGCCTGATGGTCCCCGGCGAGGCCGACATGGTGGGCGACCTGGTCACCGCCGCCCACGCCGACGCCAAGCGCCAGCTCGACCAGCGCCAGGCTGAGCTGATGCAGAAGGCCGCGGGGCCGCTGGCCGGCATGCCCGGCATGCCGAAGTTCTGACTTGGCCCAATCCGCCGGACCCGAGATCGAGCGGCTGATCGGCCTGCTGGCCAAGCTGCCGGGCCTGGGCCCGCGCTCGGCCCGGCGCGCCGCCTTGGCGCTGCTGAAACGCCGCGACCAGCTCCTGACCCCGCTCGCCGATGCGCTCTCCGAAGCGGCGGCGCGGGTGAAGGTCTGCACAATCTGCGGGTCGCTGGACACCCAGGACCCCTGCGCCATCTGTTCCGACCACCACCGCGACGCCAGCCTGATCTGCGTGGTCGAGGAGGTGGGCGCGCTCTGGGCCATGGAGCGGGCCGCCGCCTTCCGCGGCCGCTATCACGTGCTGGGCGGCCTGCTCTCGGCGCTGGACGGCGTGGGGCCGGAGGCGCTCAGGGTCGGCGGCCTGACCGCGCGGGCCGCCGATGGGGTGGTGCGCGAGGTGGTGCTGGCCCTGCCGGCCACCGTCGATGGTCAGACGACAGCCCACTACCTGGCTGAGCGCCTGGCGGCGTCGGGGGTCTCGGTCACCATGCTCGCCCGCGGCGTGCCGGTCGGCGGCGAACTCGACTGGCTCGACGACGGCACCATCGCTCAGGCCATGCGGGCGCGGCGGCCGGCGTAACCACAAAGCCCGTCATCCTCCGGTCGCCCGAAGAGGCGATCCGGAGGACCCAAACGGCTCGCCATCCCCTGCAACTCAGCTTGGGTCCCTCGGATCAGCCTGCGGCTGGCCGGAGGACGACGGTCGTGGGGGTGGTTGCGACTCGTTCGATAAGCTAAGAACGCAACATGAACGGGTATCTGATCGCCGCCGTCGTGCTTGCGCTGGCCGCCGCCGGAACCTTCGTCTGGGCCCTGCGGCAGCGGGACCGGGCGATCCGGGCTGAGGCCCACGCCCAGGCGCTGGAGGATCAGGGCGAACTCCTGCGGGCCCAACTGACCCAGTCGGCCACCGGCGTCGCCGAGGCGATCCTCAAGCGCAACGAGGAGGCGGTCCACAACCGCGAGCAACTGGCGCAGGCTCGGCTGGAAGCGCAGCTGAAGCCGGTCGCCGAGAGCCTGCAGAAGTTCCAGGAGCACGTCGCCGCCGTCGAGAAGGTCCGCGCCGAGGAGACCGGCGGCCTGAAGGAACAGATCGCGGCCCTTCTGCTGGCCTCCACGGCCACCCAGGACGAGGCGCGCAAGCTCTCCGCCGCCCTGCGCCGCGGGGCCGGCGTCCAGGGGCGCTGGGGCGAGCAGACCCTGCGCAACGTGCTGGAGGCCGCGGGCCTGACGCACCGCTACGACTTCCAGGAACAGGCCTCCACCGACACCGAGGAAGGCCGCCGACGCCCCGACGTGATCATCCGCCTGCCCGGCGGCGGGGTCTTCGTGATCGACGCCAAATGCTCGCTGAACGCCTTCCTGGAGCTGCAGGAGGCGGCGGACGAGGCGAGCCGCGAGGCCTGCGGCGTGCGCCATGTGCAGAGCGTGCGCAGCCATGTGGCCGGCCTGTCGGCCAAGGCCTACTGGGACCAGTTCCAGGACTCGCCGGACTTCGTGGCCATGTTCGTGCCGCTGGACTCCGCGCTCGCCGCCGCCCTGGACCGCGCACCCGACCTGATGACCGAGGCCATGGACCGCAAGGTGGTGATCGTCACGCCGACGACGCTCTTCGCGCTCTGCAAGGCCGTGGCCTACGGCTGGCGGGCGGAGGAGCAGGCGGCCAACGCCCAGAAGATCGCCGAGCTGGGCCGCGAGCTCTACAAGCGCATCGCCGTGATGGGCGCCCACGCGGGCTCGGTCGGCAAGGCGCTGGAGGCGGCGGTGGCGCGCTACAACCAGTTCGTGGGCAGCCTGGAGACCCAGGTCCTGACCCAGGCCCGCCGCTTCGAGGAGCTGAAGGTCGACCACGAGGGCAAGAAGGTCGAGGTGCTGGAGCCGCTCGACACCGCCGTACGCCCGCTCGCCAAGCTGTCAGGCGATCCGGCGCCGCAGGTGCGGCTGGTGGCGGGCGATGACGCCTGAGGCCGTAGCTGCGCCATTCGCCCACCTTGACGCTCGGGTATCGCGCCCCTAATTGCGCCCCATGGCGCTGCGCGAGATCCTCATCGTTCCTGACCCGATCCTGAAGAAGGTCTCGGCGCGCGTCGACGTGGTCGACGACGAGCTGCGCGCCCTGATGGACGACATGCTGGAGACCATGTACGCGGCCCCCGGCATCGGCCTGGCCGCCATCCAGGTCGGCGTGCCCAAGCGCGTCATCGTCATGGACATCGCCAAGCAGGACGAGGAGCCGGCGCCGCGCTTCTTCGTCAATCCCGAAATCCTCTGGGCCTCCGAAGAGACCGCGCCCTACGAGGAGGGTTGCCTGTCGGTGCCGGAGATCTACGACGAGGTCGAACGCCCGGCGCGGGTGAAGCTGCGCTACCAGAACTACGAGGGCGAGACGATCGAGGAGGACGCCGAGGGCCTGTTCGCCGTCTGCATTCAGCACGAGATGGACCACCTGGAAGGCGTCCTGTTCATCGACCACCTCTCGCGCCTGAAGCGCGAGCAGGCGGTGAAGAAGGTCAAGAAGCAGGCCAAGGCGGCTTAGGCTCCGCCAGGTTCCTCCCCCGAAGGGGAACAATTCCTCAGTGCTGGTCGACCTTGTCCTTGGCCTTGTCGACGGCGGCGTCGGTCTTGGCGGCGGCCTTGTCCGTGCCCGCCTTCAGCTTGTCGCCGGCCTCGACGGTTCCGGCCTTCAGCTTGTCGCCCGCTTCGTCGGCGGCGACCTTGGCCTTGGCGGCGGCTTCCTGGGTGCCAGCCTTGAGGTCGGCGCCGAGGTCCTTGGCGGCGGGCGCGTTGGCCACGTCCTTGACGGCGGCCGCGGTGTCGTGGCCGACGGCCTTCAGGTCGGCGTCGGTCTTCTCCTGGGTGGACTTCGAGCAGGCGGCGAGCGCCAACCAGACGCCCAGGATGACAGCGAGGTGGGAATTGCGCATCGGGTGCTCCATGGCAGGCTTGGTTAACCAACGGTTAAGCTTTGCCGCCGGTTCCCCTTAGCCCAGTCGCTCGGCCTTTGCGCGGGTCCTCCCCCACAGGTAGAACCGGCCGCCATGCGCATCGCCTTCCTGGGGACTCCTGACTTCGCGCTCGCTGTCCTGCGCCGGCTGGCCGCCGCGGGGCATGAGATCGCCTGTGTCTACTCCCAGCCGCCGGCGCCGCGCGGCCGGGGCCAGACGCTGAAGCCGTCGCCGGTGCACGCCTTTGCGGACGAACAGGGCCTGATGGTGCGCACGCCCGCCTCCATGCGCGACCCCGCCGAGATCGCGGCCTTCCAGGCGCTGGAGCTGGACGCGGCCTGCGTGGTGGCCTTCGGCCAGATCCTGCCGGGCGCGGTGCTGGACGCGCCCCGGCTGGGGTCCTTCAACCTGCACGGCTCCCTGTTGCCCCGGTGGCGCGGGGCGGCGCCGATCCAGCGGGCGATCATGGCCGGCGACCCGTTGACAGGTGTCGACGTGATGCGCATGACCGAGGGCCTGGATGAGGGGCCGGTGCTGGCCAGCGAGACCCTGTGCATCGGCCCCCTGGACACCGCCGGGACGCTGTACGACCGCATGGCCGCGGTGGGCGCCGAACTGTTCGCCCGCACCCTGGTCGACATCGAGGCGGGCGAGGCGGTCGAGACCCCGCAGCCGGAGGAAGGCGTCACCTACGCCAAGAAGATCGGCCCGAAGGTGGCGCGGATCGACTGGGCGAAGCCAGGCCGGCAGGTGGACTGGAAGATCCGCGGCCTGTCGCCCTCGCCGGGCGCCTGGTTCCTGCTGCCCACCGACAAGGGCCCGGTGCGGATGAAGGCCCTGCTCTCGGCCTTCGAGGATGCCGACGGCGCGCCGGGCCAGGTGCTGGACGACCGCCTGCTGGTGGCCTGCGGCGAGGGCGCGGTGCGCCTCCTGCGGGTGCAGCGCGAAGGGCGCGGGCCGCAGGACGCCGAGACCTTCCTGAACGGCGCGCCGGTCGCGGCCGGGACCCAGCTCGGCTGATGCCGCGCTACCGGCTCCTCATCGAATACGACGGCGGGCCCTACAACGGCTTTCAGGCCCAGGCGGACCAACCGACGGTACAGGGTTCGCTGGAGCGGGCTGTGACGGCCTTCTGCGGCCAGGCCGTGCGGGTTTCGGCGGCCGGGCGCACCGACACCGGCGTCCACGCCACCGGCCAGGTCGCCCAGATCGACCTCGACAAGGACTGGCCGGCAGAGACCGTGCGCAACGCCCTGAACGCCCACCTGCGCGGCGAGCCCATCGTGGTGCTGGCGGCCGAGGTCGCGGCGGAGGGCTGGCATGCGCGGTTCTCAGCGACCGAGCGGCGCTACCGCTACCGCATCCTCAACCGCACAGCCCCGCCCGGGCTGGACCACGGCCGCGTCTGGCACATGAAGGCGCCCCTGGACGCCCAGGCGATGCACGCCGCCGCCCAGGCCCTGGTCGGCCAGCACGACTTCACCACCTTCCGCGACGCCGCCTGCCAGGCGAAGTCGCCGGTGAAGACCCTGGATGTGGCCGCCGTCGAACGGCTCGGCGAGGAGGTGGTGCTGGTGTTCGAGGCCCGCTCCTTCCTGCACCGCCAGGTCCGCTCCATGACCGGCTCGCTGGCCGAGGTCGGCCAGGGCCGCTGGACCGCCGTCGACTTCAAGGCCGCCCTCGACGCCGCCGACCGCAAGGCCTGCGGCCCTGTGGCGCCGGCCGATGGGCTGTACCTGACGGGGGTGAGCTACGAGGGGGAATGAGCGCGATGGCTTTTCTCCCTTGGGAGAAGGCCGCTACTCTCCCGGGAACGCCTCGAAATACCGCGCGATCAGACGCTCGTAGACCGCCTGCAGTTGCAGGATCTCGGCGACGGGCGCGCGTTCGTCGACCTGGTGCATGGTCTTGCCGACCAGGCCCAGCTCCACCACCGGGCAGAGCGCGCGGATGAAGCGGGCGTCGGAAGTGCCGCCGGAGGTGGAGAGTTCCGGATCGCGCCCCGCCACGTCGCGCACGGCGGCGGCCACCAGGTCGGTGAAGGGGCCGGGCTTGGTCAGGAAGGCCTCGCCGCTGATCTGCGGGGTGACGGCGATCGAGCCCGAGAAGTCGCGGCCCTCGGCCTCGGCCTCGCTGGCGATCCACTCGGCGAGCGAGGCGCCGCTGTGGTTGGGGTTGAAGCGGATGTTGAGCCGGGCGCTGGCCACGCCGGGGATGACATTGGTCGCCTCGTTGGGCACGTCGATCCTGGTGATCTCCAGGTTCGACGGCTGGAACTCCGGATAGCCGTCGTCGAGCTTGCGCGTCTGCAGCCGCAGCAGCAGCCGCAGCAGGACCGGAACCGGATTGGCCGCGCGGTGCGGATAGGCCACGTGGCCCTGCACGCCGGTGACGGTGATCTCGGCGTTGATCGAGCCGCGGCGGCCCACCTTGATCATGTCGCCGAACGCTTCGCTGGAGGTGGGTTCGCCCACCACGCAGTGGTCCAGGGTCTCGTCATCGACCTCCAGGGCTTCCACCACCATCTTGGTGCCGTGGGTGGCCACGCCCTCCTCGTCGCCGGTGATCAGGAAGGAGAGCGAGCCCGTGACCTGGCCGGCTTCGATCGCCTGGGCGGCGGCGGCGGCGAAGGCGGCGATGGCGGACTTCATGTCCACGGCGCCGCGGCCCACCAGCACGCCATCGACCACGCGGGCGGCGAAGGCGTCCTCGCTCCAGGCGGCGGCGTCACCCACCGGCACCACGTCGGTATGGCCGGCGAAACAGAGGTTGGGGTTGGCGGTCCCGTAGCGGGCGTAGAGGTTTTCGATCTCGCCGAACTTCATGCGCTGGCAGGCGAAGCCCAGGCCGGCCAGGGTGCGCTCCACAATGTCCATGGCGCCGGCGTCGGCGGGTGTCACCGAGGGCGCGCGGATCAGCGCCTTCGTCAGCTCGACCGCGTCGATCACTTTCGCCCTCGCCATCGCGTCTGTCATAACGAGGGCTCTTAGACCGGATGGACCCCATGCCCAAGATCGACATCGAGGCTGTGCCGCTCGCCAAGGGCTCCCTCTACCCCGCGCCCTATGACGAGCCCTGCCGCGAACGCCAGCGCCAGCGGCTGGGCAACGCCGTGGGCCTCGATCAGTTCGGGGTCAATCTCCTGACCCTGCCGCCGGGCGCCTGGTCGGCGCAGCGCCATTGGCACGCGGCGGAGGACGAGTTCGTCTACATCCTCGAGGGCGAGGTCGTGCTGGTGGACGACGGCGGCGAACAGGTGCTGCGGGCCGGCGACTGCGCGGGCTTCAAGGCCGGCGTCGCCAACGGCCACCACCTGGTCAACCGCTCCGACCGCGACGCGCGCCTGCTGGAGGTCGGCACGCGGTCCGCCGACGGGGCGGACCCGGTCGACTATCCCGACATCGACATGATCGTGCCCCTGGGCAGCGACGACTATCACCACCGCGACGGAACGCCCTATCCGGTCAAGCCGCGCTGATGCCGTCGTCCACGCTCGCCCGGTTCATCGACCTGCCGGTGATCCACGACCCGCGCGGCAACCTGTCGTTCGCCGAGGGCGGGGTGCATGTGCCCTTCGAGATCGCCCGGGTCTACTACCTCTACGACGTGCCCTCGGGCTCGGTGCGCGCCGGCCATGCGCACAAGGCGCTGCAGCAGCTGCTGCTGCCCATCTCCGGCAGCTTCGACGTCAAGCTGTTCGACGGGCGGACCTGGGAGACGGTGACCCTGAACCGGCCGAACCGCGGCCTCTACATCGGTCCCGGGATTTGGCGGGAGATCGACAACTTCTCCTCCGGCGCCTTCTGCGTCGCCCTGGCGTCCCTGCGCTATGACGAGGGCGACTACTACCGCGAGATGGACGACTTCCTGGCCTCCCGTCCCTGGGCGGCCGCGGCGGGGGCGGAGACCACGTGATCCGGTTCTACGACCTCGGCCTCTCCGACCCCGGCCTGCGCGCCGAGCTGGACGCGGCCTGGGCGCGGGTGGCCGATAGCGGCTGGATGATCCTGGGGCCGGAACTGGAGGCTTTCGAAGCGGAGTTCGCGGCTTTCTGCGGGGCGGGCCATGCGGTGGGCGTCGGCAACGGCCTGGACGCCCTGGTGCTGGCCCTGCGCGCCGCGGGCGTCGGCCCCGGCGACGAGGTGATCGTGCCGTCCCACACCTTCGCCGCGACCTGGCTGGCGGCGGCGGCGGTGGGCGCGCGTCCCGCGCCCGTGGAAGTCGACCCGAAGACCTACACGCTCGACCCGGCCGGCGCGGCGGCGGCGGTCACCGCCCGCACCAAGGCGATCGTCCCGGTGTCGCTCTACGGCCATCCGGCCGACATGGACCCGCTGATGGCGCTGGCCGCGAAGCACGGCCTGTTCGTGCTGGAGGACGCCGCCCAGAGCCACGGGGCGACCTACCGCGGACGGCGCACCGGCGGCCTGGCCCACGCCACCGCCTTCAGCTTCTACCCGACCAAGACCCTGGGCGCCCTGGGCGATGGGGGCTGCGTGACCACCGACGATCCGGCCCTGGCCGAACGGCTGCGAAGCTTGCGCAACTACGGCTCCTCGGAGAAGTACCGCCATGAGGTCGCCGGGGTGAACTCGCGGCTGGACGAGCTGCAGGCGGCCTTCCTGCGGGTGCGCCTGGCACGGCTGGACGTCCAGATCGGCCAGCGGCGGGCGCTGGCGGCGGACTATGGCCGCGCCCTGGCCGGCGCGCCCGACCTGACGCTCCCCTATGCGGCCAAGTGGGCCGATCCGGCCTACCACCTCTACGTGGTGCGCTCGCCGCGGCGCGATGCGCTGCAGGCCGGGCTTAAGGCCGCCGGCGTCGAGACCCTGATCCACTATCCGATCCCCTGCCACCTACAGGGCGCCTTCGCGGACCTGGGTTTCCGCAAGGGCGACTTCCCGCTGGCCGAGCGCCTGGCCGAGGAGGTGCTCTCCCTGCCGTTCTGGCCGGGGATGGACGAGGCGGATGCTGCGGTGGTGGCGAAAGCGATCCGTGAGGCCGCCTAACCGGCGCAGGTCCTGCGGGTGTTGCCGCTGGGAGGGCGTCCCTGTACTCCCACAAGAGCTTTGCGCCATGAGCCGCGGATAGAGGACGTGACAGCAGACCCCGAAGCCGTGGACGGTCGGCGCGAGACGGAGCGTTTTGCGCGGATGGACTTCGAGCGGTTCAGGGCGCTCGCGGTCGATCCGAGCCTTTCCGAACATGAGCGGATCGGTTTCCCCGATGCCTTCCGTGAAGGCTATGCGGACGCGATCTGGCGCGACATCGTCTACAAGCTTCCAGCGCTCGCCCGCCGGGACGCCCGGGTCCTGGACGTCGGATGCGGCTGTGGCCCCTTGCCCAAGATGTTGATCGCGTCGGCCGAGTCCCTCGGGCAACAGGTGACGTTGATCGACCATGCCGAGATGTTGGACCAGCTGCCGACCTCAGAGGCGGCGACGAAACTTGCCGGACGGTTTCCGCAGGTGCTGACGGACGAAGAGGTCGGCGACGGTTTCGATGCGATCCTGATCTACAGCGTCCTGCAGATTGTGATCCTCGACGATAACCCCTTCGCCTTCCTCGACGGCGCGCTTCGGGGCTTGCGGCCCGGCGGGCGGCTGCTGATCGGCGACATTCCCAACGCGTCCAAGCTTCGGCGATTCCTCTCTAGCGCGGCGGGACGAGCCTTTCACCGCGCCTATATGCGCACCGATTCCGATCCCGAGCCGCAAGTCTTCGGATTGCTGGCGGACCGCATAGACGACGCCATGGTGCTGGGCCTGATGATGCGCGCGCGCGCGGCGGGGTTCGACGCGTATGTCACGCCGCAACCGGACGATTTGCCCTTGTCGAACCGGCGGGAAGACCTCTTGATCCTGAGGCCCTGACGCCGCCGCTGCTCGCCCCTCCCTTCGTCTCGCTGATCGGCGGCCAAGCCGGGATTCCGCTTGAACCCGTAGTTCTCCCCGTTCAGTTAGGCCCATCGAAACAATGGGCCGTCCCGCGTGACTGACGCCGCCATCAACGAAGCCTATCAGGCGATCCTGGACACCATCGTCTCCAAGGATCTGCAATCGGCCGAAAGGACGCTGGGCCAGCGCATCCGTTCCGCGTCGATCCCCGACGAGGAACTGGGTGAAAACGTCCAGCTGTTTCAGACGGTTCGGGCCATGAAGCGCTTGCTCTACATGAACGAACTCTATCGTCAGATCCTGCCGGTGCATGGCGTGGTTATGCAGTTCGGCGTGCGTTGGGGGCGCGACATCGCCGCCTTCGAGGCCTTCCGCACGATCTATGAGCCGTTCAACATTTCGCGGCTGGTGATCGGTTTCGACACCTTCGAGGGGTTTCCGTCGGTGGACGTCAAGGACGGCGGCCATGGCATGATGGTCGAGCAGGGCCTGGCGCTGACCCAGGGCTATCTCGACAGCCTGAAAGGGCTGTTGACCGATCGGCGGGGGCTCGACCCTCTGCCGAATCTTGAGCGCACGCAGCTTGTGCAGGGTGACGTGAGCGAGACCCTGCCGGCATACTTCGCCGCCAATCCCGGCACGGTCGTCGCCCTGGCTCACTTCGACCTGGACCTCTATGCGCCGACCAAGGCGGGCCTGGAGGCCATCCGGCCCTACCTGACCAAGGGCTCCATCGTCGCGTTCGACGAGCTCAACAGCACCCTTGCGCCCGGTGAGACCGAAGCGCTGCGCGAAGCCTGGGGGCTGGACCGTTACGCCATCCGCCGGTCTGCGCTGCACTCCGGCCAGTCATCGTACATCGTGATCGAGTGATCGAGGTCGTCCACAGCCAGGCGCCGCCTGCGCTGGGCGGCCATCTGTTCGTCGACCCGGAATTCCTGTCCTACCAGGCCGGCGCGCAAGGCAAGGCCCTGGAGGTCTTCACCGCTCTCGGCGGCCGTGGCGAGCCCATGGCGAGCCTCACGTTCGCGGGGAAGGACGGGATGTGGACGTCTCCGATCACCGGAGCCTTCGGCGGCGTCGCGGCGGCGCCGGGCTGCGGGACCCAGGCCGCCGCCGCCGCTGTGGAGGCTGCCAGCGCCTGGCTTCACGCCCAGGGGCTGCGAGCGGTGTTGCGCCTCGCCCCCGACGGCTTCGCCGACCGCGGATCGGCGGCGGTGGAGAACGCGCTTTTCCGCGGAGGATGGCGGCTCGCCCAGGTCGACCTCAACTACCACCTTGACGTCCCGGTCGGGCGCGATGTTCTGGCCGGACTGGGCGAGACCAAGCAGAAGGAAATCCGCCGCCTGAAGCGATCGGGCGCCGCCTTCGTGCGGTTGTCCCTCGAAGACGGCGAGCGGGCCTATGCGGTGATCGCCGCGAACCGCATGGCGCGCGGCTATCCCATGACCATGACCTGGCCCCAAGTGCGCGCCCTGGCCGCGGCGTTTCCGGAGCGCGCCGGCTTCGCCATCGTCGAGCGCGACGGCCGGGCGATGGCGGGCGCTATCTGCCTGGAGCTGACCGCCGCCTGGACCTATGTCTTCTACTGGGGGGAATCTACCGAGAGCCGCCGGGAATCGCCCATAATGCTGTTGGCCGAAGGGCTTGTGGCCGAGCGATCCGTCCGGGGCGGTGTGCTGGACCTGGGCGTCTCGACCGATGAGTCCGCGCCGAATCCAGGCCTCATCGGCTTCAAGGAAGGGCTGGGGTGCCGCGCCACCAGCAAACGGACCTACCGCTTTGGACCGACGTGAGTCGCCTGCGACGACTAGGCGCCTTCCAGGGCCTCGCCCGCGACCCATCTGGCGAAGCGTCCGATCTCGCGTTCGCGCCGGTTGACCTGATCCCTCGATTGCAGCGACGGGGCCAGGGCGAGCGCCTCCGCCGCCGCCGCCGGAAACGCCTCCGGGTCGGAGACGTGGACCCAACCCGGAAGCGGCAGGCTGAAGCGCAGCAGGGGCGGAAGGTCCGGATCTTCCGGGGCCACCAAGGGCAGCCCGAGCAACATCGCTTCCAGGTTCGCCTTGCCGCCGTTGAAGGGATAGCTGCTCACGTAGAGATCGATCCCGTGCTCTAGGAGATCGGCGGGCAGACTGGGGGCGAGGCCGGCGAACACATAGCGGGCGGGGTCGATCCCGGCGCCCGCGAGCGCTTTGTGCACGTCCTGCTGGAAGTCGGGGGCCATCACGCCGATGTGCCGCATCTCCGCGCCCGGCGCGCGTAACGCCGCCACCGCCCAGTCGGCCCAGCGGAAGCGGCCTTCGCCGACGTATTTCCGCTGGTCGCCGCAGGTCGCCATCCGCAGACGGCCGGATTCAGGGATATGAGGCGGCGCTTCGGTAACCGTCGAGGTCATGCCGGCGTAGACGGGGTTCACACCCGCGCCTCGGCAGGCGCCATAGCAGCTGTAGGTCAGGTCCACGTGCGCCGACCAGGCCATGGAGGCGCCCAGCGCCGGCACGTGGTCGGCGTGGTGTGCGAACTCGACGATGTCGCGGAACGGCCAGCAGCCGACGATCGCTGGGGCGTCGAAGGGGTGGCACATCAGGATGATGCGGGTCGGGCGCACGGCCTGCAGGACTTGGAAGAGCTCGATCGCCTTCTCGGCGTAGGTGCGCGCGCCGAGGATCAGCTGGGCGCGCTCGCCCATGGGCGTGGTCAGGCGCGCGCCGGCGATCTGGTCGCGGTAGGCGAGCCCGCCGTCGCCCATGTTGGTCATCACCAGCAGCGGCTGGCGGTCTGGGCCGAGGCCACGGACGATATCGGCCGCCACCCGGGTGTGGCCGCCGGTGCTGTAGAACTGGCTGGCGACGATGACGAGGTTGTCGTTGGACTTCGCGAGCGGCTCGGCCTGCATCTGCAGGGCGCGCGAGACCCGCGCCAGGCCCGCGTCCAGCCCGCGGGTGAAGAGGCGGCGGCCGAAGTTCTCTCCATCGCGGATGCGCGGGGTGAGCCGCGAGACCTGGCTGAGCGCGGCCTCCAGGGCGTCGAGGGTCTTCGCCTCCACCAGGGCCTGGGCGAGCACAGGCAGCCGGAAATCGAGGTCGTCCGTCTGCGGAGTCACGCGAGGTACCCGTGCTCCCGCATCCAGCCGCCGAGTTCGGTCTCGATGAGCTGGACAACCGGCTTGCCCAGGCTCTCCTCATAACCTCCGGAATGGGCCCGCTCGTTGAAGAACAGGTCGCCGTTGAAGCGTTTTTCCACACCCAGGAAGTCCGCGATCCCGCCGAGGGTCTCCGCCTTGTGGGACGAGATGTCCTCCATCCGGACCTCTTTGAGGTTCGCCGACGGCACGTGGCGTTTGATGGCCTCATAGGCCGCGAACTGGGCCTTGAACATCGCCACGACGACGCGCGGATCGGAGGGCGCCCAGACCTGCTTGACGTAGGATCCCACCACATCGCGGGGGTCGCGGATCATGTGGATGAACCGCATGCCGGGGTAGAGTTCGTGCAGGAAGTCGAAATAGAGCCAGTTGCTCGGGGTGTCGTCGCACCAGCGCGAGGCCTGCGCCCGGCGCATGGGCTCCGCGTAGAGCTCGTCCAGGAACACCCGGCATTCCCGCAGGAGCGCGTCGCGGCCGGTGATGTCCGGGAAGATGAAAGGCTTGATCAGCCCCTCGGTGTCGACCAGGCCATCCTCGATGACCGTGCCGCAGACCTTGCGGAGGAACCGGTTGGCGCAGCCGTCGTAGTGCTCGAGCCCAAAGCCCTGGCCGATGGCGTGGATGCTGAGGTCGGCCGCCGGGTTCGCCCGGGCGACGGCTTCGCTGGCCTGCTGGAAGTTCATCCCCTTGTCGGTCCGAAGGGCCGTGACCTGAGCGTTCAGCGCCGGATCGCGGAAGCCGAAGCTGCGCAGCTTCCGGGCCCACCGCAGGAAGTCGGCCACCGCATAGTGGCGCCGCTTCATGTCGAACCGGCCGCTCAGCCGGTCGACGAGGTCCTTCAGGCCGCCGGCCTCGACGATCAGCTTGTTCTCGTGGGCCGGCAGGACGATCTGCGGATGGGAGTCCAGCAGGCTGCCCATCACCGAGGTTCCGGACCGGCCGGTTCCACCGATGAAGATCGGGCCTGGCTCGTCCGCGCTGGGCGCCATCTCAGTCCCTGAGCAGCTCGTTGATGCTGGTTTTCGACCGCGTGCGCTCGTCGACAGTCTTCATGATCACCGCGCAGTAGGTGGCGGGCAGGGTCGGGTCGTGGGGGTTCGGGCGCGAGCCGGACATGATCACCGAATAGGGCGGCACCTCGCCAGTGGTCACCGCGCCGGTCTTGCGGTCGACGATGGGGGTGGTCGAGGTCAGGTAGACGCCCATGGAGATCACGCTGCCCTCGCGCACGATGACGCCCTCGGCCACTTCCGAGCGGGCGCCGATGAAGCAGTTGTCCTCGATGATGGTCGGGTTGGCCTGCAGGGGCTCCAGGACGCCGCCGATGCCGACGCCGCCGGAGAGGTGGCAGTGCTTGCCGATCTGAGCGCAGGAGCCGACCGTAGCCCAGGTGTCGACCATGGTCCCTTCGTCCACATAAGCGCCGATGTTGACGAAGGAGGGCGTCAGGACCGCGCCCTTGGCGATGAAGCTGCCCTTGCGGATGATCGTGCCGGGCAGGGCGCGAAAGCCCGCAGCCTCGAACGTTGCGGCGTCCCAGCCGGCGCACTTCAGCGGGATCTTGTCCCAGTAGGGGCCGGGCGCGTCGGCCTCGACCAGATGGTTTGGCGTCAGGCGGAAGTAGAGCAGGATCGCCTGCTTGGCCCATTGGTGGGTGACCCAGGCGCCGTCGGCCTGGCGTTCGGCGACCCTGAGGGCCCCGGCGTCCAGCCGCTCGAGGGTCTCCAGCACCGCGTCGCGCACCGGGCCGGTGGTGGCCTGGTTGACCGCCTCGCGCTCGGCCCAGGCGGCTTCGATGACGCGCTCAAGCTCGGCGTGGTCGTTCATTCAGGCGGCCTCGTCCAGAAGGGCGTCCTCCAGGAAGGCCGCCAGGTTGTCGGTCTTGTAGCGCACGAAGGGGGCGTCTGACGCCGGCGCGTGCGGCCCCACCAGAACCGTGGTCATGCCCAGGTCGAAGGCGGGCTTCAAATTGTCGGCGCGGTCTTCGAAGAAGGCCGCCTTGGCGGGGTCGATCTCGTGCAGGGCGTTCATCCGCACGAAGGTCTCCGGCGCGGGCTTCGGCAGATAGTTGGCCGAGCCGATGTGGAAGACCTCGTCGAACAGGTGCGACAGGCCCAAGCGCCCCAGCACCCGGCGCGCGTGGGTCTCGTCGGCGTTGGTGAAGATCAGCCGCCGTCCCGGCAGCCGCTCCAGGGCCGCCACCAGCCGCGGGTCGCGCGCCAGGCTCTCCAGCGACAGGTCGTGGAAGATGGCGTGGAACTCGGCGGGGTCGACCCCGTGGTGCGCCATCAGCCCGCCCAGCGTCAGGCCGTAGTCGGCCAGATACTGCTTCTGCAGCCGGTAGGCGTCCTCGCGGGCCAGGCCGGTGACCTTCTGGACGTAGTCGGTCATGCGGCCCTCGATCTGCCCCATGAACCCCGACTCCATCGGATAGAGGGTGTTGTCGAGGTCGAAGAGCCAGGTGTCGATGTGGGTGAGGTCGGCTTGGCCCGGGTTGTTTGGGGGCTCGCTCATTCGCTGATCAGCGTGCCCGCCCCGTGCTCGGTGAACAGCTCGACCAGCATGGCGTGCGGCTTGCGCCCGTCCAGGATGACCACGGCCTCGACGCCCTGCTCGACGGCGGCGATGGCGGTCTCCAGCTTGGGGATCATGCCGCCGGTGGCGACGCCGTCGACGATGGCCATGCGCGCCTCGGAGATGGTCATCTGGCGCACCAGCTCGCCCTTGGCGTCGAGCACGCCGGCCACGTCGGTGAGCAGCAGCATGCGCTTGGCGTTCAGCGCCCCGGCGAGCGCGCCGGCCACGGTGTCGGCGTTGATGTTGTAGGTCTGGCCGTCCTCGGCCACGCCGATGGGCGCGATCACCGGGATATAGTCCTCGTCGGCGTAGATCAGCGCCTCGATCAGCTTGGGGTCGACGCGCTTGGGTTCGCCCACGAAGCCCAGGTCGACCTCGCGTTCGATGCGGCTGTCGGGGTCCTTCTTGGTGCGGACCGCCTTCTCCACGGTGATCAGCCGGGCGTCCTTGCCCGACAGGCCCACGCCGCGCACGTCGGCCTCGGCGCCGGCCAGCGTGATCCAGTTGGCGATCTCCTTGTTGATCGCGCCGGAGAGGACCATCTCGGCCACCTCCATGGTGGGCGCGTCGGTGACCCGAAGGCCATCGATAAAGGTCGACTTCACGCCCGCGCGCTCCAGCATGGCGCTGATCTGCGGCCCGCCGCCGTGCACGATCACCGGATGCAGGCCCAGCATCTTCAGCAGCACCGCATCGGCGGCGAACTGCTTGGCGACCTGTTCCTCCCCCATGGCGTGGCCGCCGTACTTGATGACCACGGTCTCGCGGTCATAGCGCTGGATGTAGGGCAGGGCCTCGGCCAGGGTCCTGGCGGTCGCCCATCCTTGAGCATCGTCGGTCACGGGCGCGCCTTGTCTGGGCCTGACGGTTCGGAGGGCTCCGATAGCGGACGGCGCGCCCCCTGTCACCTTCGCCGGGCCATGCTAAGCCTTGGCCGATCGGGCGGGGAGGGACGCATGCGGATGACAAGGATCGTGGCGGCGGCGCTGGCGGGTTGCGCGCTGGCGGCGGCGACGGGCGTTCAGGCGAAGACCGTGGCGGTCAGCGCCGACCGGCTGCTGGACGTGGCCACCGGCAAGTACGTGGAAAAGCCGCTGGTGGTGATCGTCGATGGGCGGATCAGCGCGGTCGAGCATCAGGGCGAGGCGGTCCCGGCGGGCGCCGAGCGGATCGACCTGCCGGGGGTGACCTTGCTGCCCGGCCTGATCGACATGCATGTGCACCTGACGTCGTCGCCACTGTTCGGCGGCTACAACCACCTGCAGTACACCGACAGCTTCTGGCCGATCCTGGCCACCACCCACGCCAAGGCGACCGTCGAGGCGGGCTTCACGACGGTGCGCAACGTGGGCTCGCGCAACTTCGAGGACGTGGGCCTGAAGCAGGCGATCGACGCCGGCTTCATCCCAGGCCCGCGGATCGTGCCGGCCGGCTACGCCATCGGCTCGACCGGCGGCCACTGCGACTCGAATTCCTTCCCGCCGTCGATGCACCAGAAGGGCGACGCGGTGATCGACAGCCCCGACGAGGGCCGCCGGCGGGTGCGCGAGATGCACAAGTACGGCGCCGAGGTGATCAAGATCTGCGCCACCGGCGGCGTCTTCAGCCACGGCGACACGCCCGGCGCCCAGCAGCTCAGCCTGGAAGAGATCAAGGCCATGGTGGACGAGGCCCACCGCGCCGGGATGAAGGTCGCCGCCCACGCCCACGGCGCCGACGGCATCAAGGCCGCCATCCTGGGCGGGGTCGACACCATCGAGCACGCCAGCCTGGTGGACGACGAGGGCATCAAGCTCGCCCTGCAGCACGGCAGCTACTTCGGCATGGACATCTACAACACCGACTACACCCAGGCCGAGGGCAAGAAGAACGGCGTCCTGGAGGAGAACCTGCAGAAGGACCGGGACATCGGCGAGATCCAGCGGCAGAACTTCAAGAAGGCCCTGAAGGCGGGGGTGAAGATGATCTTCTCCACCGACGCCGGCATCTATCCGCACGGGACCAACGCCAAGCAGTTCGCGGTGATGGTGCGCTATGGCGCGACGCCGCTGCAGGCGATCCAGACCGCGACGCTTACCGCCGCCCAGGCGCTGGACCGGGTGAAGGACGTGGGCCAGGCGACGCCCGGCCACTACGGCGACCTAGTAGGGGTGACCGGCGACCCGCTCGCCGACGTCACCGTGCTGGAGCGGCCGGTGTTCGTGATGAAGGGCGGCGAGGTGGTGGTGAAGCGGTGAGCCGAGGGCGCGGGCTCGCCTATGCCTTCCTGACGCTGGCGAGCCTGCTCCCGGCCTGGGTGGCCTTCCTGAGCGCCAACCAGTTGATGGTCTTCACCACCTTAGCGACCCAGGCCGACGACTCCGCGCCGCTGATGGGCTGGGCCTATCTGGCGCGCGACGCCGCGCGGGTCATCGCCGTCTGCGTCGCCCTGCTGATCGCCTGGCGCGCGGCCGGCCAGGCGCGATGGCGCGCAAGCTGGATCGCCGTTGCAGGCGCGTGGGCCGCGGCGATCGCGCTGAGCGGCGGCCTGCGCGGCTTCGTGCTCTGACGGCCCTCAGATCGAGCGGGCGACGACTTCCTTCATGATCTCGGACGTGCCGCCGTAGATGCGCTGGACGCGGGCGTCGCGCCACAGGCGGGCGATGGGGTACTCGTTCATGTAGCCGGCGCCGCCGTGCAACTGCAGGGCCGCGTCGCAGACTTCCCATTGCAGCTCGGTGTGGAAGAGCTTGGCGGCGCTGGCTTCGGCGGCGGTGAGCTTCCGCTCCAGGTGCCGGGCCATGGCCCAGTCCAGGTGCGCCCAGCCGGCCTGCAGCTTGGCTTTCAGGCCCGCGAGCGTGAAGCGGGTGTTCTGGAAGTCGAAGACCGTCTGCTTGAACGCCTTGCGCTCCTTGGTGAACTTCACCGCCTCGTCGAAGGCGCGCTGGGCGCCGGCCTGGGCGGCGATGGCGATCTGCAGCCGCTCCTGCGGCAGCTGGTTCATCAGGTAGGCGAAGCCCTTGCCTTCCTCGCCCAGGGCGTTGGTGATCGGCACGCGCACGTCCTCGAAGAACAGCTCCGAGGTGTCGGCGGAGTTCTGGCCCACCTTGTCGAGGTTGCGGCCGCGCTTGAAGCCGGACCGGTCGGCCTCCACCAGGATCAGCGAGATGCCCTTCGACCCCAGGGTCGGGTCGGTCTTGGCCACCACCACGATGACGTCGGCGCTCTGGCCGTTGGTGATGTAGGTCTTCGACCCGTTGACGACGTAGTGGTTGCCGTCGCGCACGGCGGTGGTGCGCACGCCCTGCAGGTCGGACCCCGCGCCCGGCTCTGTCATGGCGATGGCGGTGATCACCTCGCCGGAGACCATGCCCGGGAGCCAGCGCTGCTTCTGCTCCTCGGAGCCGTAGTTGATGATGTAGTCGACGACGATGTCGGACTGCAGCGTGATGCCGGCGCTGGAGCCCGCGTATGAGAGCTCCTCGCCGATCACGGCGTTGAAGCGGTAGTCGAGGCCCAGGCCGCCGT
The DNA here is from genome assembly GCF_004799515.1 of Phenylobacterium sp. Classification (GTDB taxonomy): domain Bacteria; phylum Pseudomonadota; class Alphaproteobacteria; order Caulobacterales; family Caulobacteraceae; genus Phenylobacterium. The sequence goes on from NZ_SSMX01000030.1 coordinate 145,147, forward strand.
ACTCCGCCGGGACCTGCGGGCAGAGGATGCCCGCCTCGCCGGCCGCCAGCCAGAAGCCGCGGTCGACCACGCCGTCCTCTTCCCAGCGGTCGAGGTTGGGGATCAGGGCCTTGTCGAAGAACTTGCGGACCTGGTCGCGGAACAGGTTGAGGTCTTCGTCGTAGACGGTGCGGGTGTCGGTGGTGAGCATGAGGTCCTCGTCTTGCGCGGGGTCTTAGCCGGATGACGCGGGGTCCGGCTAGCCGCCTTCGCCCGTGTCGCGTCAGGTCTTGCGGCCGGTCGCCGCGGCGGTGCGGGCCAGCGTCGCGCGCCACTCGTCGGCGTAGTCGCTGTCCTCATAGCCGGCGAAATAGGGACCGCCGCGGGTGAAGTGCGCCAGGCGGGCGCCGGGGCTGTAGTCGTACTCGCCCACCAGCCAGTTCCATTCCAACGGCAGGGCGCCGATCTCGGCCTCATCGGCGAGCCAGCGGAACTGGTGCAGGTCGAGGCCGGAGGCAGTCTGCACATAGCTGGGCGTTAGCGCGCGGCAACGGGCGTTGTTGAGCAGCATGACGCTTGACCAGTTCTTCTTGGCGTAGCGGGTCTGCACGCGGTCGAGGAACTTCACCTCGTCTCGGGGCGCATAGTCGTGCTGGCAGACCATCACCGCGAACTGCTCGTCGGCCAGGGCGAACAGCTCGGCCACGTCGCCGCGCATGAGCATGTCGCAGTCCATGAACAGCGACCACCCGGCGTACCCGGCGAGATAGGGCGTCAGGAACCTGGAGAAGGAGAATTCCGTCGACTGAACGCCCACCGGCGCGCGGTCGAACACCGGCTTCAGGCTGGCCAGGTTGAGCGGCGTGAAGCGGACGGGCCGCGAGCTGTGCTCCACGATGCTCTGGCACAGCACGTGGTAGGCCACGACCTCGTGGCTGTCGTAGCCGATGCAGATATCGAGGACGGGCGGCGGGGACACGTCAGGTTCAGGGCGCGGGGCGTCCGCGGTCACGTCATCCAAGTCCCATGGCTCCGGCTAGGCGGGGGCAATAAGACAGGTTCGCGATGGACGGTCAAAGGCTGTCCAGAGCTGCCGCCGCCTGGGCGACGACCTGGGCCCAGGCGCCGGGCTCGGCCTGGCGGATAAGGCGGACGGACCCGTACCACGGCATGGTCTCGCCACTCGCGGTGTAGCGCCAGTTCGCGCGGTGCGGCAGCAGGGCGAACGTGGTCTGCCCCAGCGCGCCGGCCAGGTGGACAAGGGAGGTCTGCACCGAAACCACGGCGTCGAGATTGGCCACGAGGCCGGCCAGGTCCTCGAAATCGTCGATCTCGGCGCGCGGAAACAGACGGATCGGGTTGGCGCGGCCGGCGTTCGCGGCGGCGACCTCCTGGCCCACATCGCCGTACTGCAGGTTGACGAACTCGCAATCGCCTCGGTCGAGCACCGGCGCCAATTGATCGAGGGTCAGGGAGCGGCTGTGCTGGCCCGTGCCCGCCGTGCCGCCGCGCCAGGATATTCCCACGCGCAGGCGGGTGCGGCGCGGGCCCAGCCGTTCGGCCCAGCGGGCGCGCACCTCGGGCCGGGGCCGCAGATAGGCCGCGCCCGGAAAATCCGCGGCCTCGCGCCGGAACGCGCCGCCCAGGCTGCCCATGGCGATCGCGATGTCCGCGTCGACGCTGCCGCCGCTGGGGTCCGTCACCGTGACATTGTCGAAGGACGCGCTCAGCAGGCGCACCAAGCGCGGTTCGGTGACGCAGACGACGCTGGCGGCGATCCTGGCGAGGTCTGGGATCATGCTGGAGAACATCAGCTCGTCGCCGACGCCCTGCTCGCCGATCACGAGGACCCGGCGGCCGGCGAGGTCCGCCGGCGTGACGCGGGTGGCCAGCAGCGGAGCCATGCCCGCCGGGACCACGCCACGGCAGCCCGCGACGAAGACCTCCGAGCGCCAGCGGTCCTCATAGTCATCCCAGCCGGCCGCGAACGCCCGCCGATACAGCCTGAGGAGGGCCAGGCCGAAGCGCGGGAGCGGCGCGTCGGGCCGCAGGGCCAGCGCCGCCTCGAAGGCCATGGACGCCTCATCGAGGCGCCCAAGGTCGTCGAACGCCAGGGCGCGGCCGTAGTGGGCGTCGAAGGCGGTCTGCGGGCTTGCAATGGCCTTCCCGTAGGCCTCGAGCGCCGCCTCAAGCCGGTCCTGGCCTTTCAGGGCGTCGCCGCGGAGCAGCCAGGCCTCGCCCATGTGCGGCCGGGTCTTCAGCAGGTCATCGGCCAGGGCGAGCATCTCGTCGTAGCGGCCCTCCAGCCCGAGGCGGTCGCCCTGCGCCCTCAGCCGTTGGCCGTCGGTTTCGGGGCGGTCTGCGCCGAACATGCGGGCGGTCTCTCTCGCCTCAGACCGCGCAGGCGGCGACGATCTCGGCGCGCAGGTCGGGGATGCCGGCGCCGGTTTCCGAGGAGGTGGCGAGCACGCGCGGGAAGGCGGCGGGGCGCTTGGCGATGGCGGCCAGCGTCCTGGCGGTGACCTCGGCGACCTCGGCGGGCTTCAGCTTGTCGGCCTTGGTCAGCACGATCTGGTAGGAGACCGCGGCCAGGTCGAAGGCGTCGAGGGCCTCCTTGTCCACGTCCTTCAGCCCATGGCGGGCGTCGATCAGGAGGTAAGCCCGCTTCAGGTTCGGGCGGCCGCGCAGGTAGTCGCGGCCGAGGTTCTGGAACTTGCGCACGTCCTTGCGCCCGGCGCGGGCGAAGCCGTAGCCCGGCAGGTCGACCAGCCTGAGCTTCTCGTCGGCCAGGAAGAAGTTCACCTCGCGGGTGCGGCCAGGTTCATTGGAGGCGCGCGCCAGGTGCAGGCGGCCGGCCACCGCGTTGATCAGCGTCGATTTGCCCACGTTGGAGCGGCCGGCGAAGGCCACCTCCGGCAGGTCTGAGGGCGGCAGGCCGTCGATATTCACGGCCCCCATCATGAAGGTCACCTCGTGGGCGAAGAGGACGCGGGCGGCCTCCAGGTCCTCAGGGGTGAAGACCTCGGTCAACTGGGCGCCTTGCCGGTCAGCCGCGCGATGGTGCGGTCGATGGGGTTGTCCACCTTGAAGCGGCGCATCATCACGTACTGCTGCAGCGTGGTCAGCACGTTGGACCAGGTCCAGTAGATCAGGAGGCCCAGGGCGAACGGCGCCATGATGAACATGAAGAACAGCGGCATCAGCTGGAAGATGCGCTGCTGGGCCGGATCGATCCCGGTCTGCGGCGACATCGAGGTCGTCAGCCACATGGTGAAGCCATAGCAGAGCGGCAGGATGCCCAGGTGCAGGCTGGTGTCGAGCAGGGTGCCGATCAGCGGCGCGTGCGCGGGGTTCCAGGGGATCAGGCCGAACAGGTTCCAAATGGTGGTCGGATCGCGGGCCGACAGGTCCCGGAACCACAGGAAGGGTGCGTGGCGCATCTCGATGGAGATGTTGAGCACCTTGTAGAGCGAATAGAACACCGGGATCTGCAGCGCGATCGGCAGGCAGCCGGCCAGCGGATTGACCTTCTCCCGCTGGTAGAGCGCCATGATCTCCTGCTGCTGCTTGGCCGGGTCGTCCTTATAGCGCTTGCGCAGGTCCTCCATCATCGGCTGGACCTTCTTCATCTTGGTCATCGACTCGTACTGCTTGTTGGCGATCGGGAAGAAGGCCAGCCGCACGCAGACGGTGAGCAGCAGGATGGCGACACCGAAGGTGCCGACGTGCTGGTAGATGAAGGTCAGGAACAGGAAGATCGGCCGGGTCAGGAACCAGAACATCCCCCAGTCGATGGCGTCGTCGAAGTGGGCGATGCCGAGGCTCTGCTCATAGCCGCGCAGGATCGGCACGCTCTTGGCGCCGGCGAAGACGTGCTGGATCGCGGTGACCTGGCGGCCGGGCGCGATGGTGCGGGCGGCGCCGGTGTAGTTGGCCTCGTAGACGTCGAGCTTGCCGGCCTTGGCGTCGCGGTAGACCGCGTGCACCGCCTCGCCGGCGCTGGGGATCAGGGCGGCCAGCCAGTACCTGTCGGTGATGCCGGTCCAGGCGGCCGAGGAGTTGAACTCCTGCGGCGGCGCGCCGTCCTTGGCGAGGTCCTTGTAGGTGAAGGCCCGCACGCGCCCGTCGAGGAAGCCGATGGAGCCCTGGTGGACGACGCTGGACTTGCCGGGGTCAGGCGGCACGCCCTGGCGCTGCACCGAGCCGTAGGGGGCAAGCGTCACCGCGCCCGCGCCGGTGTTGGCCACCGTGTCGGTGAGGGTGAACATGAAGTGGTCGTCCACCTCGACCTTGCGGGTGAAGGTCAGGCCGGCGCCGTTCGCGTAGGTCAGCACGATGGGTTGGCCGGGGGCGAGCGTCGAGCCCTGCGCCAGGGTCCATTGGGTGAGCGGCCCCGGCAGGCCCGGCACGTTCTGGCCCACCCAGCCGAAATCGACGAACCACGGGAAGGGCGCGCCTTCGGGGCGCAGCATCTCCACCGGCGGCGAGCCTTTCTCGACCGTCTGGGCGTACTGGGTGAGGAAGAGGTCGTCGAGGCGGCCGCCGCGGAGCGAGATCGAGCCCTTCAGCGCCGGCGTCGCCACCGGGACCCGCGGGCTCGCGGCCAGGGCCGCGGCGCGGGTGACGGCGACCGGGGCGTTCAGCCCGGGCGCGCCGGACAGGGTCTGCGCGGCCGCGGCGGGCGGGTGGGCCCTCAGCTGTGCGGCGCGCCGCTTCTGCGCCGGGTCGAGCACGAACATCTGATAGACGATGAACAGCACGAGCGCGCAGACCATGAAGATGATCGTGTTGCGGCTGGAGTCGTCATTCATGGAGCGGGCGCGGTCCGTTTGGAGGAGGGGGCCCTTACGTCGCAGGGCGGTCGCGATCGGCGGCGAGCCTTATCAGCGCGCTTTTCATATCGTCAAGCAAACGCGCCCAGGGGCGGGACGTCACACCGCCGCGGGCGACGAAAACATAGTCGAAACCTGGGGACGCCAAGCCCGGAAGCAAGAGGCGCGCGGCTTCGCGCAGGCGCCGCTTGGCGCGGTTGCGCTCCACGGCCCCGCCGATCCGCTTGGTGGCGGTGAAGCCGGCTCGGACCAGGGGCAGGGCGTCCCGTACGGACTCGGGCCGCGCGCGCGCCTGCACCAGCACCACGCCGCGGGCGCAGTGAGGGCCTTTGGCGCAAGCCAGGAAATCCGGGCGCTTCTTGAGGCGTTCAATTTTGAAGAAGGCGTCGGACACACCGACACCATACCGCAGCCGGCTATTAAGCGCTCAGGCGCTTGCGGCCCTTGGCGCGGCGGCGGGCCAGAACCTTCTGGCCGTTCTTCGTCGACATGCGCAGGCGGAAGCCGTGGCGGCGGGCGCGAACGAGACGCGACGGTTGAAAGGTCCGCTTCACGGGGAGGCTCCGGGGTCGAAAATCGAGCGGCGGTGGATAGTGGAAGGCGGAGGTGGTGTCAACCACGCGGCGCCGTCCCTCAGGGCGTGGTGTGCAGGTTCGTGACCACGCCGGAGCGCGAAACCTGGACATAGGCCATGCCGCCGGCGCCATTCGGGCCGTAGACCACCCAGCCTCCGGGGATCTGTTTCGCCGCGAACCCGGCGCAGGTGATGGCGGACGAGGCGGCGTGAAGGGCGGGGCAGCCGATGCGCATGGCGCTGGGCGCATCCACCACGACGATGGTCGAGCCGGCCGCGAACATGGTGAGGATCGCCAGGGCCGCCGGATCTTGAGAACGCATCGCGGTCACTCCTCTTGCCCTTGAATCTGGAGGCCGATGCGGCCCGGAGGTCAACCGGCGCCGCGCGGCTAGAGGTCCGGGCGCACCACCGTCTTGCCGATCACCTTGCGGTTGGCCAGGGAATCGAAAGCCGCGCGCCAGTCGCTGAGCGCATATTCGGCGTCGACGCGCGGGCGCACCTTGCCCTCGTCGGCCAGTTTCCAGATCGCCGAATGGTTCTCGCGGCCTTTTTCGGGGAACTGCCGCCCGTATTCGCCGGCGCGCACGCCGATGACGCTGAAGCCCTTGATGAGGGCGATATTGACCGGCAGCACCGGCAGGCGGCCAGAGGTGAAGCCGATAGAGAGGATTCGGCCGCCGAAGGCGATGCAGCGCAGGCTCTCGTCGAAAACGTCGCCGCCGACCGGATCGTAGATCACGTCCGCGCCGCGGCCGCCGGTGATCTCCTTCACCCGCTCGCGGAAGCCCGCGGTGACGTTGACCGTGGCGTCCGGGGCGTATTCGTCGGAGATCACCGCCAGCTTGTGGTCGGAGGCCGAGGCGGCGATGACCTTGGCGCCCATGATCTGGGCCAGGTCGACAGCGGCCAGGCCCACGCCGCCGGCCGCGCCGTGCGCCAGCACCCACTCGCCGGCCTGCAGGCGCGCGCAGCGTTCGAAGGCGACGTAGGCCGTGAGGTAGGCCACCGCATAGCCCGCCGCCTGGCTGAAGCTCAGGGTCTCGGGCTTGCGGCGCAGGCCCGAGGCCGGCAGCACGGCGTACTCGGCCATCCCGCCGCGCCCGCCGCCGCAGACCGGATCGTCCGGCGCGAAGTCGGTGACGCCCTCGCCCACCGCCTCGACCTCGCCGGCCAGCTCCATGCCGGGGACGAAGGGGACGGGCGGCTTGTGCTGGTGCTCGCCCCGCGTCTGCATCAGGTCGGGGAAGTTCACCGCCGCGGCGCGGACGCGGATCAGCACCTCGCCTGGCCCAGGCGCGGGGGTCGGGATCTCCTTCACCACGCAGCCGGCGTAGTCCGGGGCGAGCTGTTCGACGACGAGGGCGCGCATGGGGCTCCTTAAGCGATGCGCCCTTCGAAGCCCTCGCGCACCAGGCCCGCCACCTCGCGGCAGGCGATGTCGGCGCCCGGCACCGCGCCGGTGAAGGCGGTGAAGCCGTGCGCCAGGGCGTCGTAGCAGCGGTAGATGACCGGCGCCCCCGCCTCCTTCAGCCGCCGCGCATAGGCCTCGCCCTGGTCGAGCAGGGGGTCGAAGCCGGCTGTGACGATCACGGCGGGCGCGAGACCCGAGAGGTCCTCGGCGCGGATCGGCGATAAGCGCGGATCGGCCGGGCTGTCCGCGGGACCCATGTAGTGGCCCATGAACCATTCCATCATCGCCCGCGTCAGCGGAAAGGCCTCGGCGTAGGTGGTCATGGACGCGCTGTCGCAGGCCACCTCGACGCAAGGGTAGATCAGGAGCTGCAGGGCCGGCTGCGGCTCGCCCAGGCGCTTGAGCTCCTGGCAGATCACCGCGGCGAAGTTGCCGCCCATGGAATCGCCGCCGATCGCCGCCTGGGCCAGGGGCGCGCCGAACCGCTCGGCGTTGTCGCGGCCCCAGCGGTAGGCGGCCAGGACGTCCTCAAGCCCGGCCGGGAAGCGGTGCTCGGGCGCCAGGCGATAGTCCACCGACAGCACCGGCCCGCGGGTGGTCTTGGCCAGGATCGAGCAGAAGGCGTGGCAGGTGTCGAGGTCGCCGATCACGCCCCCGCCGAAGTGGGCGAAGACCATCAGGGGGGCCTCGGCGTCCTGCACCGGCGGGCGGTAGAGGCGGGCGGGGATCGCGCCGTCAGGGCCCGGGATCGCCAGGGCCTCGATGTGGACGTCCGGCTCTGGGTCGCCGGTCATCATGGCCAGGGCCGCGGTGTTGGCGCGCCGGGCGGCGTCCGGCGACAGGGTGGTCATCGGCGGGCCATGGCGCGCCTGGGCGGCCAGGTACTGCAGCCGCGGGTCCAGGGTGCGGCCGCCCTGGTAGATCACGCCGCCGCCCGCCATCAGCCGCAGCATCGGGGTCGGCAAGCTGAGCAGCTTGCGGAACACCATGCGCTGGGTGGCGGGGGTCGGCATGGGCTAGCCCGAGGCCTTGGGCAGGCCCTTCAGCCCGCCCAGGATCATGGTGACAGCGAACTCGGTGGCGCCGGCGGTGTCCACCGGGCGGCGCTCCAACATCTTGTCGCCGACGTCGCGGGCGATGGCGATGCAGGCGGCAGCCATGTAGTCCGGATCGGCGAAGGGCCCTTTGCGCTCGGCGATGTCCTCGGCCAGCGCGTCGCGAATCTCGGCGAACACCGCCGCCATCTCCGGAGTCTCGCCGCGCACGTGCGGCTGCGGCTCGCCGGCCGGGCGGCCGGAGACCCAGTTGTGGTGCTCGTCGGCGATGAAGTTGAAATAGGCGCTGATCGCGCGGTGGACGAAGTCCTCGAAGGAATAGCCCTTGCCGCGCAGGCTCTTCAGGATCGGGGCGAAGCGCTTGGCGCCGTCGTCGGCGAGGGCGGCGAACACCTCCTCCTTGGACCGGTAGTAGTTGTAGAAGGTGCCGGCCGCGAGGCCCGTGCGGCGGATGATGTCGCGCACGGTGGCCGTCTCATAGCCCAGCTCGCCGAACACCTCGCGCGCGGCGTCGAGGATCGCCTGGCGGTTGGCGACCTTGGTCTGCTCACGCTTGCCGGGATTGAGAAAGGCGACCTGGGACATAACGCTCTTCGGACAGACTCAAAAAGTGACGGGTGTCACTGTAGGGTTCCCGGCGTTTAAATCAAACCTGCGTCACTTCCTTACCCATCAAGCGGGAAAGGAAATCAGACCGTCCGCTGCGCGCGGTCCTTCTCGTTGGCCGAGCGGATGGAGTCGCGGGCGGCCGCCCACTCGGCGTCGCCCCACTCGGCCAGGCGCGAGAAGCCGCCGCCGCGCAGGTGCGAGCCGCCGTCGATGGCGATGGTCTGGCCGTTCACATAGGCCGAGCCGGGATCGAGCAGGTAGACCGCGAGATTGCCGAGTTCGCGCATCTCGCCGTTGCGGTTGAGCGGGATCGTCGGGTCGGCGCCGTCGTGGCCGCGGCCGTCGCTGCCGGGGGTCAGGCGCGCGTTCATGCCCTCGGTCGGGAAGGGTCCGGGCGCGATGGCGTTGAAGCGGATGCCCCGGTTGCCCCACTCCACGGCCAGCGACTGGGTCATGACGTTCAGCCCCGCCTTGGACATCGCCGAGGGCACGGTGAACGGCCCGCCGTTCCAGACCCAGGTGGTCAGGATCGAGACCACCGAGGCGTGCTGGCCAGTCTCCAGCCAACGCTTGCCGCACTCCAGCGTCACGAAGAACGAGCCGCGGAAGACGATGTTGGCGATGGCGTCGAAGCCGCGGGGCGAGAGGTCCTCGGTGCGGCTGATGAAGTTGCCGGCGGCGTTGTTGACCAGGCCGGTCAGCGCCCCGCCGTCGGCCCAGATGGTCTCGATCATCTCGCCGATCGCCTCGGGCACGCGGATGTCGCAGGCCAGGCCCACGCATTTTCCACCGTGGGCGTCAGTGAGGTCCTTGGCGGCCGCCTCGACCACCCCGCCACGCCGGCCGCAGATATAGACCTCCGCGCCGAGCATCAGGCAGGCCTCGGCCATCACCTTGCCCAGGCCCGTGCCGCCGCCGGTGATCAGGATGCGCTGACCCTTCATCAGGCCGGGGCGGAACATCAGGTCGTCCATGGAAAGTTCGGCCATCTAAGGGCTCCTGCGGCGGTGTGACGCGGTCAGCCAAGACCCCTGACGCGGGGTCGGTCAAGCCGGCCGGTCCGGCGCTTGCAACCGGGAGGGCCAGTCACCCAGTGGGAGTAGTTCAGTGTTTCGGATTGGTACGAAGATCGGCGGCGCCCTGGCCGCGGCGGCGCTCGGCGCGGCGATGGGCCTGGCAGGCGCGGCGCAGGCCGGGGACCTGACCCTGGTCAGCGACAGCATGAACACCAACTACACTGCCCAGATCACCGGGCCGGCCTCGCCGTTCACCGGCGGCGGCCTCGACGTCTATGAGGGTCCGATCACCTTCCAGGTCACCCAGGGCGGCAAGCCCGCGACTATCACCGCCTTCTGCGTCGACCTGTTCGACGACATCGGCCTGGGCGGGCTGAACCTGAACTACGAGACCTCGCCGCTGGGCACCACCCGCGACACCGACGGCCAGCACCTGGGGACCACGCTCTCCGGCGGGACGCTCACCGAGATCGACAAGCTGCTCACCCTGGCCTCGAGCCTCGAGACCAACATGAACGGCAATGCGGCGGACCTGGCGGCGATCCAAGGCGCCATCTGGGAGGTGGAGAATCCCGGCTACACCGTCGCCTCGCACAACGGCGGCATCGACGCGCTCACCGCCCAGTTCGTGGCGGAGGCGGCGATCACCAACCCGGGCGCGGCGGGCTATCTGCCCATCGGCGGCATGGAGACGATCATCTCCAAGGGCAGCGACAACCAGGCCTTCGCCTTCGCGGTCCCGGGCGGCGTCCCGGAGCCGGCGACCTGGACGATCATGATCATGGGCTTCGGCGCGATGGGGGCGGCGTTACGTAGACGCCGTGCGACGGCCGCCTTTGCCTGAGGGCGGCGGACGCAGCGCGCCAAGCGGCGGCGCCCTTCGGGGCGCCGTTTGCTTTTCGGGGCTAGGCTTTGGCCCGCTCGATCATCGCCATGGCGGCGGCGGGCGCGCGGACTTTGCCCTCGTGGATGACGAAGGCGTAGACGTCGCGGGGCTTCACCGGCGCGGGATGGGCGGCGTCGGCCATGGCCAGGTCGCTGGGCGCCCCGCCCGCGGCGTAGGCCTTCAGCCGCTCGACCCAGGCGTCGAGGTCCTTGGGCTTGTAGGCGGTGGGCTCGTCGTCGCTGCCGGTCTGCAGGCGGGCGTAGACCAGGTCGCCGGTGACGTCGGCGATCATCGGATAGGTGAAGTGGTCGGCCAGGCAGACGGTGGCGCCGTGCTTGCGGGCGAGCGCGATGAAGGCCGGGTCGCAGAAGCTCGCGTGGCGCACCTCCAGCACATGGGCCAGCGGCAAGCCGTCCTGCTTGTCCGGCAGCAGCTTGAGGAAGCCCTCGAAGTCGGCCGCGTCGAATTTCTTGGTCGGCGCGAACTGCCAGAGGATTGGGCCCAGGCGGTCGCCGAGCTCGGAGAGGCCCTGGTTCAGGAACTTCGCAACGCTCTCGCCGCCCTCGGCCAGGAGCTTGCGGTTGGTGCAGAACCGGGACGCCTTGACTGCGAACTTGAAGCCTTCCGGCGTGGCTTCGCGCCATTTGGCCCAGCTGTCGGGCTTGAAGCTGGAATAGTAGGTGCCGTTGATCTCGATGGCGGTGAGCTTGGAGGCGGCGTAGCCGAGCTCGTCAGCCTGGCGCAGGCCCTCCGGATAAAAGACCCCGCGCCACGGCTCGAAGGTCCAGCCGCCGATACCGAAGCGGAGTTTGCCGGACATGGTCATGAGGTCCTCCCGCGCGAGGGGCGCACCCTAACGGGGTGGGTGGTTGTTCTCAAGATGTTCCGTCGGCGAGGTCAGTTCCGCGCCACCAGCCAGCGGCGAAGCGCCACGAACCCCCAGATCGCCTCGACGAGGCCGAACGGCCAGGCGCCCTGCAGGAACCCGTAGGCCGACCCCAGCCAGCAGGCGACGGCGAAGCCCGCGATCCACCCGGGACCGCGGCGCTCCATCGCGTAGCAGACCAGCATCGCCGTGACGGCGAAGAGGCCGAAGGCGGTCAGCGCGCTCATGACGCCGCCGCGGTTATTTCCGTTCGGCCGCGGTCTTGTCGCGGGCGGCCTTGAACTCCGAGCCGGCTTTCCAGGTCGGCCACTCGCGGGAGTTCGCCAGGTCCGTGCCGAGGTCGTAGAGGATCGACAGGTCCTGGGCCATGCCGGTCAGGTCCCAGTTCGGATCCCATTCGTCGGCGGGCTGGTGGTACTTGTCGCGGGTGTAGGCCTCGGCGGCGGCCTTGCCGGCGGCGGTCCCGCCCTTCACCAGGTCCTGGCCGGAGTGGAAGCTGATCGCCGGCACGCCCTGCTTGGCGAAGGAGAAATGGTCGGAGCGGAAGAAGCCGCCGGCCTCGGGCCGGGCGTCGGGGGTGAAGTAGCGGCCGTGCTGCTTGGCGACCTTGATCAGGTCGTCCTGCAGGGTGAGGCCGCCGTCGCCGGAGACGCTGACGTCCTTGGCAGGGCCGTTCACCGCCGCGCCGTCGGTGTTGATGTTGGCGACCGTGGTGGCCAGCGGATAGAGCGGGGTGGTGGCGTAGTACTCAGAGCCCAGCAGGCCTTTTTCCTCCGCCGTCACCGCCATGAACTGGACGGTGCGGTCGGTGCGCGGCGACTTGGCGAAGGCCCGGGCCAACTCGATCAGGCTGGAGACGCCGGAGGCGTTGTCGACGGCGCCGTTGTAGATCCGGTCGCCGCGCGCGTCGGGCAGGCCCACGCCCAGGTGGTCCCAGTGGGCGGTGTAGATGATCCGCTCGTTCGGGTGCTTGGTCCCCGGCAGCACGCCCACGACGTTGTGCGAAATGACGTGCTTGGCCTCGACGTCGAAGGCGGTGGAGAAGGTCACGCCCTTCAGGGTCACCGGGCGGAAGTCGCGGGTCTGGGCCTGCTTCTTCAGAGCCTCGAAGTCGAGGCCCGCCTTCTTGAAGAGGTCGATGGTTTGGTCGCGCTGGACCCAGGCCTCGATGGGCGCATGCGCCTTGGACGGGTCCTTGCGGATGATGTCGAAGACCGCGTTGGTGTTGGAGTTCTTGACGGTGTTCCAGCCATAGCTGGCCGGGCCGGTCTCGTGGATGACGATGAAGCCCAGCGCGCCCTGCCGCGCGGCCTCTTCGTACTTGTAGGTCCAGCGGCCGTAGTAGGTCATGGCCTTGCCGCCGAAGTCGCAAGGCGTTTTGCATTCGGGGGCCGTCTCGTAGTCCGGGTCGTTGACCAGGACGAGGGCCAGCTTGCCGTGCAGGTCGACGCCCTTGAAGTCGTCCCAGTTGCGCTCCGGCGCCTTGACGCCGTAGCCCACGAAGACGACCGGAGCGTCCTTGATGTCGATGTGGCTGACGCCGGTCTCCGGGGCGCGGATGGCGATCTGCTCGCCCTGCTTCCAGCTCTCCGTGGCGCCGGCGGTCTTCACGGTGAAGGCGACGGGGCCCTTGATGTCGAACTCGGCCAGCGGCACAGCCTGGGTCCAGGCTCGGCCGGACCCGGTCTTGTCGCCGCCGGGCTGCAGGCCCACGGCCTTGAACTGCTGGGTGATGTAGGCGACCGACTTGACCTCGCCCGGCGTCGCAGGTCCGCGGCCCTCGAAGGCGTCGGAGGCCAGCACCTTGATGTGCTCGGACAGCAGCTTGGGGTCGAACTTCGAATCGCTGGGCGAGGCGGCCCATGTCACCGAGGTAAGGGCGACAGTGGCAAGGGCGCAAACGGCGGCGGCGCCCAGGAGAAGCTTTTTCATCGATCTCTCGGTTCAGGGGAAAGCTGGCCGCGACCCTAGCCGTGCAGGGACGATCCCGCCAGCACCCCTCGCAGCTAGGGCTTCCGGCGCCCGGCGATGAAGGCGTCGATGCCGTCCAGCACCCGCTGCAGGCCGAATTCGAAGTTCCGCTCGTGGTCCGGCGGGGGCATGGCGCCCGACTTATAGGCCTCGCCGATCCGCACCATGGTCGGGTAGCGGTCGGGGTCCATCAGCCCGGCCAGCAGCGGCGTCGACTGCGACCACCACTGCTCGTCGGTGATGCCGCTCTCGCGCTCCACCTCGCGGGCGTCGAGGGCCGCGCGGATGGCGCCGCGCACATAGTCGGCCACCAGCGAGGTGATCTGATCCATCTCGGTCTCGGTCAGGCCCAGGCCGTCGATGGCGCGCAGGGTCGCCTCGGCCTTGGCCAGCACATTGGGGCCGAGGGGCGGGCGGTGCATCCCCACGTGGGTCAGCCAGGGATGGCGCTGCGACATGGCCCAGCGCTGGCGCGAGAGATGGGTGATCTGGGCGCGCCAGTCGCCGTCGGCGGGATCCGGCTCGGCGATCTCGCCGGCCACGTGGTCGAGCATCAGGTCCATCAGCTCGGCCTTGGACGGCACATAGGTGTAGAGCGACATGGGCGAGAGTTGCAGCACCTCGGCCACCCGCCGCATGGAAAGCGCGGCCAGGCCCTCGGCGTCGGCGAGCGCGACGGCGGCCTGCACGACGGCCTCCACGGAGTGCCGCGGCTTCGGCCCCCGCTTGCCGGTGACGGGGCGGCCGTCGGGCGTGCGGCTGTCCACGCCCCACAGCAGCGCAATGCTGCGCGCCTGGTCGCCGCCGCCTGAAAACTCTGCCGCCATGCGACCAAACTACACGGCGAATAACACTTTACAACATACGGAGTTTAGCTCAGAGAAGCGCCCGCGAGACGCTCGGCAAGAAGCGTTCGCGGCTGGGGCGGATTCGGGGTCGGAATTTCCTCTGGGCGTCGCCATCACTGGGCTTGTGTGTTCATGTCGCTAGACGTCCGTTTCGCGCCGCTGCATCCAAGGGCAGGACGGGCGGCGACTAGGGGCAGCAGCCGCTCCGTCCGCGCTTCCGCGCCCTCGCCACGGTCCCAGACATCGTCTTCCATGCGTTACGCCGCACCCGCCCTACTGGCCTGTCTGGCGCTCGGCGCCTGCGCGCACGTGCGCCCGGCCGACAAGAGCCTGCCGCCCGCCTTCGAGACCGTCGAGGTCAATGGGGCCAGCCGCGCGCCGGCCGGATCCATCGACCTCGACCGCTGGTGGCTGGCGTTCAACGACCCGGAGCTGACCGGCCTGATCGAACAGGCGCTGGCGCACAATCCAGACGCCAGGACCGCGGCGGCCAAGCTGACCGAGGCCCGCGCCGACCGCACCGAGGACCTGGTGCAGTTCGCGCCGCAGGGCGACATCACCGCCTCGGCGACGCGCACCAAGGACATCCAGCTGGCCGGCACGGTCTTCGACTTCCCCGGCTTCTCGACCAGCGGCGTGACCCAGGCGAACGCGGCCAATTTCAACGTCAGCTGGGAACTGGACATCTTCAAGTTCCTGGCCGCGCGCAACGCGGTCGGCGGCGACCTGGCCGCGGCGCGCTTCGACTACGAGGGCACCCGCGCGACGTTGGCGGCCAATGTGGCCGACGCCTACTTCCAGGCCCGGGGTCTGGCGATCCAGCTCGAGGACGCCCGGGAGAGCGCGCGGATCGAGCGCAATCTCTACGATTCGGCGACCAAGCGGGCGCAGGCGGGCCTGGCGGCCACCTCCGACGCCGACCGCGTGGCCGGCGACCTCGCCCAGGCCGACGCCCAGGCCGCGGGGCTGGAGGCCGAGCTGCAGGCCCAGCGCCGCACCATCCTGATCCTGGCCGGGCGCACCATCGAGCCGACCGCCAACCTGGCCGTCGACGCCAGCATCGGCGCCCTGCCGCCGGTGCCGGAGAGCCTGCCCAGCGAGCTCCTGAAGCGTCGCCCCGACGTGCGCGAGGCGGCCGCGCGGATCACCTCGGCCTACGGCCAGGGCCAGATCGACGCGCTCTCGCTGCTGCCCACCTTCAGCTACAAGCCGGGCCTCGGCTGGGCGCAGCAGACGCAGCCCGGCTTCTCCGTGACGATCCAGAGCATCGTCAGCGGCCTCGCGGTGACCCAGCCGGTGCTGTCCATCCCCAAGCTGCTGGCCGAACTGCGGGCGCAGAACGCCCGCACCGAGCAGGCGGTCGACGCCTACGAGAAGACCCTTCAGACCGCCTTCACCGATTCCGAGGGCGCGCTGGTGCGGCTCGACGCCGACCGCAAGCGCGTGGCCCTGCTGACCGATGGCGAGGCGCGCGCCGAGCGCGGCTACAAGGCCACCAAGCTCGGCTATGACCGGGGGCTCAACGACCTGCAGACGGCGCTGAGCGCCGAGCAGTCGTGGCGCAGCACCCGCTCGCAATTGACCGCCGCCCAGGTGCAGGCCGCCCGGCGCACGGTCCAGGTCTACAAAGCGCTCGGCGGCGGCTGGCCCGCAGAGCGCTTTCCCTCCGACAAGCAGGCCCGCTGAGACGTGACCCGCATGAGACGCTTTCTTCCTGTCCTGCCGCTGATGGCGGCGCTGGTTCTGGCCGGCTGCCATAAGCCCGCGCCCAAGTCGACCGAGGCGCAGAACGCCCGCGCGGTGCGCGTGGTGACGCTGGCCAGCGTGCCGATCACCGGGGCCCTGGCCGCCTCCGGGGACCTCGTCCCGCGCGAGGAGGCCGCCGTCCTGCCGGAGGTCACCGGCTACCGCGTCTCCAAGGTGCTGGTCGACGTGGGCGACACGGTGAAACAGGGCCAGACCCTGGTCACCCTCGACCCCGCCCTGATCCAGGCCCAGCTCGCCCAGGCCGAGGCGGTGGCCGCCCAGGCGCAGGTGCAGGCCCAGCAGGCCACGGACCAGGCCGACCGGGTGAAGGACCTCGACAACGCCGGGGTGCTCTCCCAGGAGCAGATCGACCAGCGGCGCTTCCAGGCCAAGGCCGCCCTGGCGACGGCGGCGGCCCAGGCCGCGGCGCTGAAGGACCTGCGCACCCGCATCGGCAAGCTGTCGGTGACCGCTCCGGTCGCGGGCCTGGTGCTGGAACGCACCGTCAGGCCCGGCGACATGTCGGCGGCGGCGGGAACCACGCCCTGGTTCCGGCTGGCCCGCGACAGCGAGGTCGAGCTCGCCGCCCAGCTCTCCGAGGACGACCTGGCCAAGATCCGCCCCGGCCAGCACGCCACGGTCACCCTGCCGAGCGGCGTGACCGTGCAGGGCGTCGTGCGCCTGGTCAGCCCGCAGATCGACAACACCAGCAAACTGGGCGTGGTGCGCGTGCACCTGCCGGTCAGCCGCGACATCCGCGCCGGCGGCTATGGCCGGGCGGTGTTCAACGAGGTGTCCGGCAACGCCCTGGCCGCGCCGGAAACGGCGGTGCGCTATGACGCCGACGGCGCCAGCGTGATGGTGGTGGGGCCCGACAACAGGGTGAAGCACTATCCGGTGCAGACCGGCCAGCGGGGCGGCGGCTATGTGCAGCTGGTCAAGGGCCCGCCGGCCGGATCGCGCATCGTCCAGAACGCCGCGGCCTTCCTGCTCGACGGGGACCTGGTGAAGACCGCCGACGCCAACGCGCCCGTGGGCGCGCCGGCCCCGGCGGCGCTGCGGACCGCCGGCAAATGAGCGAGCAGCAGGGCCGCCATTTCGCGATCTCCGCCTGGGCGATCCGCAACCCGGTTCCGGTCGCGGTGCTGTTCCTCGGCCTGATCATGGCCGGGCTGATTTCCTACATGGGCCTGCCCATCAAGCAGTACCCCAACATCGAGCTGCCGGTGATCGCGGTCACCGTGACCCAGAACGGCGCCGACCCGGGCGAGATGGAGACCCAGATCACCCGTCCCGTCGAGGACGCGGTGGCCGGCGTCAGCGGTATCAAGAACCTGCAGTCGGTGGTCACCGACGGCGTCTCCACGACCTCAATGGAATTCGAGATCGGCGAGGACCTGCAGAAGAAGACCGACGAGATCCGCACCAAGATCGCCTCGGCGCGCGCCATCCTGCCGCGCGACATCGACGAGCCGATCGTCCAGCGCATCGAGATCGACTCCGCCGCGCCGATCCTGACCTACGCGGTCTCCGCGCCGAACATGAGCGACGACGAGGTCTCGTGGTTCATCGACGACACGGTCTCGCGCACCCTGCAGGCCGCCAACGGCGTCTCGCAGATCAACCGCGTCGGCGGGGTGGCGCGCGAGATCAATGTGATCATCGACCCCGACCGCCTGGCGGCCCGCGGCCTGACGGGCACCCAGGTCAGCAACGCCCTGCGCGGCTTCGTCACCGACTCGCCCGGCGGGCGGGTGAACATCGGCGGCCGCGAGCAGACGCTCAGGGTCTATTCCAACCCGGCCTCGATCAACCAGATCCGCGGCATGACCATCCCCACGGGGAACGGCCGGTTCGTGACGCTGTCGGATGTGGCCGACGTGGGCGACGGCGCCTCCGAGGTGCGCGGCTTCGCGCGCCTGAACGGCCAGCCGGTGGTGGGCTTCCAGGTCTCCAAGACCAAGGAGGCCTCCGACGTCGCCACCGAGGACGCGGTTGAAAAGGCCATCGCCCAGCTGGAGAAGAAGAACCCCGGCGTGAAGGTCACCAAGATCTTCTCCTCGGTGACCAACACCCGCGACGGCTTCCACGCCACCCAGCACGTCCTGACCGAGGGCATGCTTCTGGCCGCCCTGGTGGTGCTGTTCTTCCTGCGCGACTGGCGCGCCACGGCGATCACCGCGGTGGCCATGCCGATCTCGCTGATCCCGACCTTCTTCGTGATGAAGCTCCTGGGCTTCTCGCTCAACATGGTGACGCTGCTGGCGCTCACCCTGGTGATCGGCATCCTGGTCGATGACGCCATCGTCGAGATCGAGAACATCGAGAAACGCGTGGCCCGGGGCCTGCGTCCCTACCAGGCCGCCATGGAAGGCGCCGACGCCATCGGCCTGGCTGTCGTGGCGACCACCATGTCCATCGTGGTGGTGTTCACCCCGGTCAGCTTCATGCCGGGCATCCCCGGCCAGTTCTTCAAGGAATTCGGCCTCACCGTCTCGGTGGCCGTGCTGTTCTCGCTGGCCGTGGCGCGTCTCGTGACGCCGCTGATGGCGGCCTACATGCTGAAGCCCACGGTCAAGGCGCACGAGCGCAAGCCCTTCAAGGGGGCTTACCGCAATGTCCTGGAGTGGGCGCTGGCCCACCGGATCATCGCCGCCTTCATGGGCTTCGTGCTGTTCGTGCTGTCGCTGATGCTGTTCCCGCTGCTGCCGCAGGGCTTCCAGCCGACCGGCGACCCGGACTTCCTCTATGTCGACATCCAGGGCCCGCCCGGCGCGGCGGTCAGCGACATGGAAGACATCGCCCAACGGATCAACCAGCTGTTCATCAAGCAGCCGGAAGTCACCGGCGTCTTCATCCAGGTCGGCTCCAACGCCAGCGCCGCCTTCGGCCCCAGCTCCGGCTCCGGTGGCGGCGGCGACCTGCGCAACGGCACGGCGACCATCCTGCTGCGCACCGACCACCGGGCGAGCGGCGAGACGATCAAGAACCGCCTGCGCGACCAATTGCGGGCCATCCCCGACGCGCGCCTGACCTTCCTCGACTTCCAGGGCAACGCCGGCTTCCAGCAGATCCTCACCGGCGACAATCCGGAGAACCTGACCCGTGCGGCCCGCGAGCTCGAGGTCGAGATGCGCAAGCTGCCGGAGCTCGCCGACCCGCACCCGTCGAAGCCGCCCGAGGCGCCGCAGATCGTGATCAAGCCCCGCAGCGAGGAGGCGGCGCGGCTGGGCGTCTCGTCCGACACCATCGCCACGCTGGTGCGCGTGGCCACCGTCGGCGACATCGACGCCAATGTGGCGAAGTTCAACGAGGGCGAGCGGCGGATCCCGATCCGCGTGCGCCTGCCCAGCGACGCGCGCGCCAACGTCGAGCGCATCGCCAACCTGCGCGTGCCGACGGGCAGCGGCGGCACGACCACGCTGTCCAGCATCGCCGACATCGACTTCCAGGCGGGTCCGGCGCGCATCGACCGGCTGAACCGCGAACGCCAGCTGACCGTGCTGGCCGAGCTGAACGGCGTGGAGATGGGCCAGGCGCAGAAGGCGGTGAACAACCTGCCGATCATGAAGCATCTGCCGGCCGGCGTGCGGCCCGCCGCCATCGGCAACCAGCAGGCCATGGCGGAGCTGTTCGGCGGCTTCCTCACCGCCTTCGCCGCGGCGGTGTTCCTGATGTACGCGGTGCTCGTGCTGCTGTTCAGGAGCTTCTTCAAGCCGGTGATCATCCTGACCGCGCTGCCGCTATCGTTCGGCGGCGCGTTCTTCGGCCTCCTGCTCTTCGACCTGTCGCTGTCGATCCCCTCGCTGATCGGCTTCCTGATGCTGATGGGCTTGGCGGCGAAGAACTCGATCCTGCTGGTCGAGTACGCCATCGAGCGCGAGCGCGAGGGCATGAGCCAGCACGACGCGATCATCGAAGCCTGCCGCGAACGGGCGCGGCCGATCATCATGACCACGGTGGCCATGGCGGCCGGCATGCTGCCGACGGCGTTCGCGCTGGAGAAGGGCTCCGAGTTCCGCCAGCCGATGGCCGTCGCGGTGATCGGCGGCCTGATCACCTCGACCATGCTGTCGCTGGTGCTGGTGCCGGTGGTCTACCGCTTCGTGGACGACTTCGAGCAGTGGCTGCGGCCCAGGCTCGCCCAGCTGGTGACACCGCGCCACGCGCCGCTGCAGCCCGCCCCCGAGGACCGCCTCTAGCGGTGCAGGCTTCCGCCGACGGGCCTAGCCGACGGTCCGGAACGGCGCCTATCCTCGCTCGAACTATGGGGCTTGGGAGGGTGTCATGGGCGGGTTTTCGGGGGGGCAGGCGATCGGCTCCGGCTTTGGGCTGATCCGGCGCCATCCGGCGGCTATCGCCGTTTGGGCGGTGTTCTATCTGATCGTGGGCGTCGGCCCGGCGCTCCTTCTCCAGGCCGGAATGTGGAGCCATCTGCCCTACGCCCCGGGCGGCGATCCGAGCGCGGCGCTCGCCCAGCTGTCGCACATGGCCGGCTGGTTTCCGCTGATCTGGGTGCTGAGCCTGTTCCATGCCGCGGTGGCCTATTCGGCGGTCTACCGGGCCGTGCTCGACCCCGAGGACCGGCGATACTTCTACCTGCGGCTCGGCCGCCGCGAGCTGTCGGTCGGCCTGACCGTGCTGGCCCTGCTCGTCGTGTTCTTGGTCGGCATGATCGTGGCCGCGATCGCGCTCTTCGTGGTCGTTCGCTTCGCGCCAGGCGTGGTCGCCTTCCTCGCGACGGTAGGCGCGATGGTGGGCTTGGTGTGGCTGGCCTTGCGGTTTTCCATGGCTGGACCGATGGCCTACGCCGAGCAGCGGTTCGTCTTCGCCGAGTCCTGGACCCTGACCTCAGGTCAGGGTTGGAAGCTGTTCGGCGTCGCGCTCTGCCTCATGCTGATCATGATCGGGCTGGAGTTCGCCATCCTCATCCCCACCGTGCTCGCACTCAGCCTGAGCGGCGCGCTCGGCAGCATGATGGCTGCGGCGCAGGCCGGCCATGGCCCCAGCTCTTCGCCGGCGACGATCGCGGCCTATGCGGTGATCCTGCCGATCCTCGGAGCGCTGGTCGTCGCCATCTTCGGCGCGCCCTGGGCCAGCATCTACCAGCAGCTCTCGGCGGGCCGGACGGCGTCGCCCTACGAGGAGGCCTAGGCCTCGCTGCGCAGGATCCTGGCGAACAGTTCCGGGTCGACGTTGCCGCCGGAGACCACCACGCCCACGGTCTTGCCCTTGGCCTCGACCTTGCCGGTGAGCAGGGCGGCCAGGCCCACCGAGCCGCCGGGCTCGATCACCAGCTTCAGCGTCTGGAAGGCGTAGCGCATCGCCTCGGCCACCTCCGGGTCGGTAAGGCCCACCGCGCCGGTCAGGTTGGCCTTGAGGATCGGCCAGGTGATGTCGCCGGTCGAGGGGCTTTCCAGGGCGTCGCAGAGGGTGCGCACCGTCGGCTTCACCGTCACCCGCTCACCGCTCTCCAGCGACTGGGCCAGGTCGTTGTAGACGCTGGGTTCGCAGCCCCAGACCGCAGTGCGGGGCGACAGTTCCTTCAGCACCTGGGAGATCCCGGCCAGCAGGCCGCCGCCGCCCACCGGCGAGACCACGACGTCGAAGTCGGCGCCGACGGCCTTGGCCTGGGCGACCATCTCCAGCCCGACCGTGCCCTGGCCCGCGGCGATGTGTTCGTCGTCGAAGGCCGGCACCACCACCGCGCCGCGCCCTCGCGCGATCTCCGCGGCGATGGCCTCGCGGCTCTCGGTCAGGCGGTCGAAGAGGCGCACCTCGGCGCCATAGCCCTTGGTGGCCGCGACCTTGATGGCTGGGGCGTCGGACGGCATGACGATCACCGCCGGCATGCCCAGGAGGCGCGCGGCCAGCGCCACGCCCTGGGCATGGTTGCCGGAGGAGAAGGCCACCACGCCGGCCTTCTTCTGCGCCTCGTCGAGCTGGACCAGGCGGTTGTAGGCCCCGCGGAACTTGAAGGCCCCGACCCGTTGCAGGGTCTCGAGCTTCAGGAGGATGCGCCCGCCCAGCCGTTCGTTGAGCGCCGGGCTCTCCACCAGAGGCGTGACCACGGCGTGGCCGGCGATGCGGACGGCGGCGGCCTCGATATCGGCGAAGGTCACGCTCACTTCGCGAACACCATGGCGTCGTCGGCGAAGGCCTTGAACTCCAGCGCATTGCCGGAGGGGTCGAGGAAGAACATGGTCGACTGCTCGCCGGCCTCGCCCTTGAAGCGGGTGTGCGGCTCGATGACGAAGGTGGTTCCCGCGGCGGTCAGGCGCTGGGCCAAGACGTCCCAGGCGGCAGGCGGAAGGATGGCGCCGAAGTGGCGCACCGGCACCTGGTGGCCGTCGACGGCGTTGGTGGACCTATGGCCGACCTCCTCCGGCGCGAGGTGCGCCACGATCTGATGGCCGTGGAAGTCGAAATCGACCCATTCGTCGCTGGAGCGCCCCTCCGGGCAGCCCAGCAGATCGCCGTAGAAGGCGCGGGCCTCGGCCAGGTCGCGGACCGGGAAGGCCAGGTGGAAGCGGGGAATGTCCATAGCCGCCTCTTAAACCGCGACTTTTGATGAGGCGAGAACCGTTTCGCGGCTTCAGGGTTTATTGCGAGGGTTGTTTGGGGGGCAGGTATGATTCGACTGTTTTGGGCCCCGCCGGCGGTTGGGCTGGCGGTTGCGCTGATCGCGATGCCGGCGGCGGCGGCCGACGCCATCCTGGGCGTCTACGCCCACGATGTGACCTTCCTGGGCGACGCCCTGGGCATCGGCTCGGCGGGACGCGAGAACGGCGATGGCGCCGACATCGAGATCGGGGTCCGCTCCGACCGCATCGACTGGCTGAGCTGGATCGGCCGCCCGCAGGCGCATGCGTTCATGTCGCTGAACACCGACGGCCTCAGCAACTTCGGCGCGATCGGCCTCAGCTGGCCGATCAAGATCACCCACACCTTCTACGTCCGCCCGGGCCTGGGCTTGGCCCTGACCGACGGCAAGGCCGGCCTGCCGGCGGTCAATGCGCCGGGCCTGACGCCCGACCAGATCGCCCGGCGGCTGGACGCTTTCGAGCACCGCATCGACTTCGGGTCGAAGGAGCTGTTCGAGCCGGAGATCAATTTCGGCGCCCACCTCAGCCGCCGCTTCGACGCGGAGCTCTCCTGGGTGCACATCTCCAATGGCGAGATATTCCATCACGGGAAGAACCAGGGGCTTGACGATGCGGGCCTGCGGCTGATCTACCGCTTCGGCCCGCACGGCGGATGACGCTGGCGGTTCGAAAATCGATCTTCAGTCGCTGCGCCGAGCACCTGTCGAAGGGCGCAGCTGACAGACCGGGCAGGTCGGGAGACCGTACCCATGGCCAATGTCACCGTGATCGGCGCCCAGTGGGGCGACGAGGGCAAGGGCAAGCTCGTCGACTGGCTGTCGAACCGCGCCGACGTCGTCGTGCGCTTCCAGGGCGGCCATAACGCCGGCCACACCCTGGTGGTCGGCAACCAGACCTACAAGCTGTCGCTGCTGCCGTCGGGCGTGGTGCAGGGCAAGCTCTCGGTGATCGGCAACGGGGTGGTGGTCGACCCCTGGCACCTCCTCGAAGAGATCGACAAGCTGCGCGGCCAGGGCGTCGCCATCACCCCGGACCTGCTGGTCTTGGCCGACAACGCCTGCCTGATCCTGCCGCTGCACCGCGACCTCGACCGCGCCCGCGAGGCCGCCGCGACCCAGAAGATCGGCACCACCGGCCGCGGCATCGGCCCCGCCTATGAGGACAAGGTGGGCCGCCGCGCGATCCGGGTCGCCGACCTGGCCGACCGCGAGGCGCTGGAAGCGAAGATCGACCGGCTCTTGTCGCACCACGGACCCCTACGCCGCGGCCTCGGCCTGCCGGAGGCCGACCCCGCCGCCATGCTGGCCGAGCTGGAGGCGATGGCGCCCAAGATCCTGCCCTACGCCAAGCCAGCCTGGCGGCTGCTGGACGAGCAGGTGAAGGCCGGCAAGCGGGTGCTGTTCGAGGGCGCGCAGGGCGCGCTGCTGGACGTCGATCACGGCACCTATCCCTTCGTCACCTCCTCCAACACCGTGGCCGGCCAGGCGGCGGCGGGCTCCGGGCTCGGGCCTAAGGGGCCGGGCTATGTGCTGGGGATCGTCAAGGCCTACACCACGCGGGTCGGCGAGGGCCCGTTCCCGACCGAGCTCACGGACGAGGTCGGCCGCCATCTGGGCGAGGTCGGCCGCGAGGTCGGCACGGTCACCGGCCGCTCGCGCCGCTGCGGCTGGTTCGACGCGGCCCTGGTGCGCCAGTCGGTGGCGCTGAACGGCATCGGCGGCATCGCGCTCACCAAGCTCGATGTGCTGGACGGCCTGCCGACCCTGAAGATCTGCATCGGCTACAAGCTGGGCGAGGAGGCCCTCGACTACCTGCCCGCCGGGCTGAAGGCCCAGGGGCAGCTTGTCCCCGTCTATGAGGAGATGGAGGGCTGGAGCGAGACCACCCAGGGCGCGCGTTCCTGGCGCGACCTGCCGGCCAATGCGGTGAAGTACGTGCGGCGCATCGAGGAGCTGATCGGTGCGCCGGTGGCGCTGCTCTCCACCAGTCCGCAGCGCGACGACACCATCCTGATGCGCGACCCGTTCCAGGATTAGGCCCGAGGGTTGCGATTGAGCAGGCCTAACGCCCGCCGACAGGCGGTGTGCGGATGAGCCGCGGGACTACCATAGGTTTCAGCGGCTTAACCCTAGGCGAACATGGTTATCGTCAAGGCGTTCTTTACCTGGCTTGGTTTAGCGTGCGCCGCCTAGCCGGAGCGCAGCCTTGTTCAACGCCGACGCCAAGATCATCCAGAAGATGGCGCCCTTGATGCAGCGGGTGATGATCGTCGACCCGCAGCCGGCCAGCGCGCGGCTGATCGGCGAGCTGATGCGCGATATCGCCCGCTCGCAGATCTGGGTCGCCGAGACCAACGAGAAGGCGATCCGCCTGGCGAGCAGCTACGACCCGCACATCATCTTCGCCGAGATGGGTCCCGCGCCGATCGACGGCATCGCCTTCACCCGCGAGCTGCGCCGCAGCCACGCGTCGGCCCGCTACGCCCCGGTGATCATGGTCACCGGCCAGGCCACCGCCGCCGGCATCCTGTCGGCCCGCGACGGGGGCGTTCATGAGTTCCTGCGCAAGCCCTTCACGCTGAAGGACCTGCTGCGCCGGCTGGAAGCGGTGACGCTGCGCCAGCGCGACTGGGTCGAGGCGGTGAACTACGTCGGCCCCGACCGGCGGCGGTTCAACTCCGGCGACTACCAGGGCTCGCTGAAGCGCCGCTCCGACGCCCGCGCCACTCCGGATTCCGAGCGCCTGGCCCAGGCGCTGAAGATCCTGCGCTCGGGCATCAACGCCGTGGGCAGCGACCCGGTCCAGGCCATGCGCTCCATGCAGGCCCAGGTGGTCGACCTGCGCAAATGCGGCATGAGCGTCGCCGACCTGAAGCTGACCACCGCGGCCATCGACTTCGGCCGCCACCTCGACGAGATCGAGAAGAAGGGCGCGCCCTACGACGCCGCCGAACTCAAGGCCAAGGCCGCGACCCTCCTGGCCTACATGCCGAAGGACGTCCCGGACGCCTTCGCGGCCTAGCGGCGGCCCGGTTCCTTCTCCACGAAGCTGAAGCCGGTGATCCGGCAGGTCTTGGGATCGCGCGTCAGCGACACTTCCGCCCAACCGCCCAAGTGCAGGGCGTCTTCGTCTGCGCCGATGGCGAAGCTGCTGACCGTACTGTGCTCGACGTCGACGCCGAGCGTGAGCGGGACCGGCCAGTAGTCGAAGACGTCGCCTGACCGGTTGTGGGTATCGTTCTTGCCGAGCCGGGCCTCGAGGGCCACGACGCTGTCGCCCTCGCGGACGCCGGCAAAGCTGCGGAACGGGCCGAAACCCTTCGCGTCGCCATCCGTCACCGCCAGGCCCCTCATGCGGCCGCAGCGGTTCGAGCTGGTCTCGGTCGGCGGGGCGCTGGCGATCTGCACCGCGCGGTCCTGGAAGTAGGCCACCTTCAGGATCCGCGTCCGAAGCTCCTTGGGCGGCTTGCGCTCCAGCTGTTTGGCCAGGTCGCGGGGGAAAACATAGAAGGCGTTGCGATAGCCGGTCCGGTCCACCTTGGCGGGCAAGTTGACGGTGGGGCCGGCCGTTTCATGATCCGGCGGCCCGATCAGGGCGGCGACCTCCGCGGTGGTCATGCCCAGGGTCACCGGGCCCAGGCGCCAGCAGCCGGTCTCGACGGACGACTCGCCTTGTTCGGATTGGCGCTTGATCTCGGCGGCGCAAGCTCCGGGGCTGGGCGCCGCGAGCGCGGCGGCGGGCAGGGCGGCGAGGGTGAGGGCGGCGAGGGCCAAGACAGCACGCATAGGAAGCTCCGGACGCCCCCGTCAGATGCCCCCAGCCAGCGTCCGGATACAGGCCGGGGCGTCGCCCGTCACGCGATCGTTCGGAGGTGTGATCCTGCAGCCACGGCCACAGCGCGCGAGGCCCCGTTGACGCGGCTTCGGGCTGGTCTATCCCTGCGATCCTCAGCCGGGTGGGGAATTTCCGTATGCTGCGTTCCAGGCTCTTCGCGCGCGCCGCCGCGCTGTCCCTCGCCGCGCCGATGATCGCCTTCGGGGCGGCCCACGCCCAACAAGCCATGGACCCGACCTTCGCCGAGCACCAGAAGGCCTGGACCACCAAGCCGGAGTTCTCCAGCCCGCTGGTCGACCACCTGCCGGCCTCGGCGGCCGGCGGCGTCCCCAGCCCGCGCGACGTCCTGGGCCACGACATCGGCGCGCCCCGGGTGCTCGACCACTACGCCGACCTCCTGAAGTACTACCGGGCGCTCGCCGCCAAATCCCCGCGGGTGAAGATCGTCGAGACCGGCAAGACCGAGGAGGGCCGGCCCACCGTGGTGGTGCTGATCTCCTCCGACGAGAACATCGCGGGGCTGGAGGCCAATCGGAAGAACCTGGCGCGCCTGGCCGATCCGCGCGGCCTGTCCGAGGCCGACGCCAAGGCGATCATCGCCAAGACCAAGCCGATGTACGTGGCGCTGGGCGGCCTGCACTCCGCCGAGACCGGGCCGCCGGAAATGCTGATGGAGCTGGCCTATCGCCTGGTCACCGAGGACAGCCCGCTGATCGACCAGATCCGCAAGAACGTCATCGTCGGCATCAACCCGGCCACCGACCCCGACGGCCGCGACCGCTATACCGACTGGTACCTGCGCAACAAGATCGACGACACCGACGACCTGAACCCGGTGCCGGGCGCGCCCTACTGGGGCAAGTACATCTTCCACGACAACAATCGGGACATCAACTACACCGGCCTTAGTGCGCGGAATCTGCTGGACTTTTATCTGCAGTGGCATCCGCCGGTGATGCACGACCTGCACGAGTCCGTGCCCTTCCTCTACACCTTCTCCGGCCAAGCGCCGCAGAACCCGACGCTGGACCCGATCCTGTTCGGGGAGATGCCCTGGATCGCCAACTTCGAGATGGCGCAGTTGACCAAGTACGGCATGCCGGGGGTCTGGACCCACGGCTACGTGGACGAGTGGTCGCCGGGCTACGTGGGCTTCATGTCCACCAACCACAACGGTCTCTTCAAGATGTACGAGACCTTCGGCAACGGCGGCGCCACGACCGAGCTGCGCCACGTGAGTCCGGTTCACGGGCCGGGCCAGGGTGCGGGCGACGACAACGACCAGACCAAGCGCGACTGGTTCCGGCCGGACCCGCCCTACAAGGTCGTCGAATGGTCGATGCGCAACAACACCAACTACATGGAAACCGGCGTGCTCACCGGCCTCTCGGCGGTGGCCTCGAACCCCGAGCTGATCGTCGAGAACTTCTACCGCAAGAGCCGCAACTCCATCGAGGCGGGCCGCAAGGACGCGCCCTACGCCTTCCTGATCCCGGGCGACCAGCCGGACATGACCCGCGCCGCCCTGGTGGTGAACCTCCTGCGGATGCAGGGGATCGAGGTCGGCCGCACCACGGCGGAGGTGACGCTGAAGGAGGGCAAGTTCCCGGCGGGCTCCTTCATCGTCAAGCGCGACCAGCCCTATGGCCGCCTGGCCAAGATCCTGCTGGAGAAACAGACCTTCCCCGACAACAAGCTCCGCACCTACGACGACAGCGCCTGGACCATGGGGATGATGGCCCATGTGAAGGTGACGCCCACCGCCGACCTGAAGGCCCTGGATGTGGCCGCCACGCCGGTGGACACCGACAAGGTCGAGGGTTCGATCGGCGCGCCCGGCGCGGCGGCCTACGCCGTCCTCGACCGCGGCTCGGTCAACCTCGCCACCCTGCGCTATCGGCTGAAGGGCGAGCCGGTGCGGATCGCGGAAGCCGCGTTCAAGGCCGGCGGCGTCGAGGCGCCGGCGGGCTCGTTCCTGGTCGACGGCAAAGCCTATGAGAAGCTGAAGGCGGCGGTGGTCCCGCTGGGCCTGACGGCGGTGGCGCTGACCGACAAGCCGACGGTGGCCAGCCACGAGGCGGCCCTGCCGCGCCTGGCGGTCTATTCCACCTGGGGCTCGACCCAGAACGTCGGCTGGGTGCGCTACGCCTTCGACCAGTACGAAACGCCCTACGACCTGATCTTCAAGGACGAGGTCAAGAAGGGCGGGCTTCGCGCCCGATACGACGTCATCGTCATCCCCAGCCAGGGCCGCTCCGCCAAGAACCTGGTGTTCGACATCCCTGAGACCGGCAAGCCCTTGCCCTACACCAAGACGGCCGAGTTCCCGACCCAGGGCGCCTATGGCTCATCGCCCGACATCCGCGGCGGCATGGGATTGGCGGGCCTGGAGGAGCTGCGCCGGTTCGTGGCCGAGGGCGGGACCCTGATCACGCTCGGCGACTCCAGCGCCCTGCCCGGCGAGTTCGGCCTGACGCCGCAGGTGGAGGTGAGCCGTCCGGCCCAGGGCTTCTATGCGCCGGGCCCCATCGTCACCGCCAAGATCCTGAAGCCGGCCAACCCGATCTTCTATGGCTATGCGGAGCCGACCACGACGGTGCGCTGGGCCTCGAGCGCGCTGCTCTCGCTGCCGATACGCGACCAGCAGAACGTCCTGATGAGCTTCCCGGGCGGCGACAAGGCCGTGCAGTCGGGCCTGATGGTGGGGGCCGCCCAGATCAAGGACCGCCCGGCCATCGTCGACCTGCCGCTGGGCCAAGGCCAGGTCGTGATGTTCGCCACCAACCCGGTCTACCGCTGGCAGAACTTCGGCGAGTACCGGATGCTCTACAACGCGCTGTTCTCCTACAAGGACCTGCGCACCGGCTTGGGCGGGCCGCCGACCATCCCCGACCCAAACGCCAAGGACGACGACAAGAAGGACGGCGACGAGGCGGAGAAGAAGGCTGGGGGCTGAGCCAGTCCACGAACCACACGAAGAAGCCCAGCGAAGCGGACTAGGTTTTGAACCACAGAAGGACACGTAAAACGCGCGCGCCTCTTTCCGTGAATTCCGTGTTTTCCGTGGTTGAATCCAAGAAGCCTTCGGCTCGTCCCGGATCGCGCCGGTCCGGTTCAGGCAAAAAGAAAGCCGCCTTTCGGCGGCCTTCTCTCGGGTCTGATGAATGCGACCTAGGCGTCGACCAGGTTGCGGTCCAGGGCGGCGGACTTCATCGACTTCTGCAGCTTCTCGAAGGCGCGGACCTCGATCTGGCGGACGCGCTCGCGGCTGACGCCGTATTGCGAGGCGAGGTCCTCCAGGGTCGTGGGCTCGTCCTTCAGGCGCCGCTCGGTGAGGATGTGGCGCTCGCGGTCGGTGAGCTCCGTCATCGCCTCTTCGAGCAGGCTCATGCGGATGGTCTTTTCCTGGCTGTCGGCGACCACGGTCTCCTGGGAGGGCGTGGTGTCGTCCACCAGCCAGTCCTGCCACTCGCTCTCGCTGTCGGCGCGCATCGGCGAGTTCAGCGAGGCGTCGCCGCCGCTGAGCCGGCGGTTCATCGAGATGACTTCCTCGTTGAGCACGCCCAGCTTGGTGGCGATGGTCGAGACCTGGTCGGGATGCAGGTCGCCTTCCTGCAGGGCCGAGATCTCGCTCTTGGCCTTGCGCAGGTTGAAGAACAGCTTCTTCTGCGCCGCGGTGGTGCCCATCTTCACGAGCGACCAGGAGCGCAGGATGTATTCCTGGATCGAGGCGCGGATCCACCACATGGCGTAGGTCGCCAGGCGGAAGCCCTTGTCCGGATCGAACTTCTTCACCGCCTGCATCAGGCCGACGTTGCCCTCGGAGATCACCTCGCCGATCGGCAGGCCGTAGCCGCGGTAGCCCATGGCGATCTTCGCCACGAGGCGAAGGTGGCTGGTGACCAGGCGGTGCGCCGCCTCGGGGTCCTCATGCTCCTGCCAGCGCTTGGCGAGCATGAATTCCTCATCCTTCGCCAGCATGGGAAATTTGCGGATCTCGGACAGATAGCGGCTGAGGCCACCGTCCGGCGACATCACTGAAAGCGCGCTTGCGGCCATTTTCTTACCCCTTATTCCCGGACGTCTGGGCCCGCGCATCCCACGCGCTCAACTCCAGCCGCCCCCTCAACCTGTCAGATAGGTACGAGGTTGCGGGGGCGGAAGAGCTTGGCCAGGGAAAACGGCGGCGAATATCCGACTGCGTTAGTGGGACTTTCTAGCCCCCGAAATGGGCGCCTTCAAGGCGATGGTTTCTCACAGGGCGCACAGGAAACCTGCGCTTTGCGACAGGACGTCAGGTTCCCGAGCTGAACAGCTTGCGGAACTCGATCTTCCAGGTGCGGCCGAGCGGGTCGAGGTAGGCCGGTTGGAAGTTGAGCGGCGTGGCGCCGGTGGCGTCAGTGACCTTCTGGCGCGCGTCGAAGATGTTGGAGACCGAGAAGGAGACCCGCACGCCTTTGAACATCGGATGCTGCTCGATCAGGGTCTTGCGCTGGTTCAGGTCGGCGAAGACGCGGGCGCCCACCTTGACCAGGTCGGAGAAGGTGAGGTCGCCGGTCGAGCCGACGGCGGCGCCGTTCACCGTAGAGCCGCTCTTCCAGTCGGCGTTCAGCTCCGCGCCATAGCCGCGCTCGGCGATGTTGATCTGCGCCTGGACCTCCTGCTGCGGCTGGCCGCCGGCGCCGGCCAGCGAGGAGCCGTTCAGGAAGTCGAGCAGCGGGCCGCCCGGCGCCACCAGGAACCGGTCGGCGAAGTAGATGGTGTGGAAGACGCTGATCCGCAGGCGCCCGTCCTGGGTCCCGCGCCCGCCGCCGCCCCGGAAGCCGCCGCCTCCGCCACCGCCGCCACGTCCGGCGAAGCCCGCGCCGCCGCCCGGACCGCCGCCGCCCGGGCCACCAGGTCCCGGACCATTCCCGGGACCGCCGGGCGCCGCGCCCGGCGGCTGGCCTGGGCCTCCAGGCGTCCCGTTGGGCGTCGAGCCGTCGGGACCCGGAGGCCCGCCCGGCCCACCGGCGCTCGGGTCAAGCGCGGCGCCGGGCGGGCGGCGGCCCACGCCGTTCACGCCGGCTTTGCGAAGCGCCTGGGCGATCTGGTTGCGCGGCGGCGGCGAGGTCGCCGGGCCGATCGGCCGCGAATAGTCGAAGCCCCACTTCAGCGAATTGACGTCCTCGCTGGCGAAGTTGACCGGCCGGTAGTCGACCTCGGTCAGGTCGCCCTCGGAGTCGCGGATGAAGCGCTCGGGGAAGGCCGCCTCAATGGCCGCCGAGGCCGCCGGGAAGGTGGCGATCGGGTTCTTGTAGTGGATCTGGTTGTAGTCGGCCCGGAAGATCAGCTGCTTGTCCTGGAACGGCTGGAAGGTGATCCGGACGGAGGTGCGGTAGCGGTTGTCGCTGGTCAGCGCCGGATTGCCGCCGGTGATCTCCGTCACGTCGACGGTCTGGCCGGTGGCGAAGTCGAAGATACGGGTGTTGGGCGTCAGCAGCAGTGGCGCGCTGGTCTGCTGCTGGGTGGGCGCGGCCTGGTCATGCAGCTGGTTGACCAGGATCGACAGGCCGGTGATCGGCGTCCAGTGGACGCCATAGCCCAGGGTGTCGAGCACGCCGAAGCCGGAGACCTGCTGGAAGGCCACGTGGGTATTGGCCGACAGGTCGCCGAACATCGGCAGGATCTTGTTCTTGGCGCTAGTCAGCGGCACGTCGATGCTGAGCTGAACGTTGCCGCCGTCTTGGCTGAAGGTTTCCGACGGGGTGACGATGCCGCCGCGCTCGGACTCCGAGGTGAAGTCGGAGAGGGTGGCGCCGACGCGGATGCTGGTGCGGATCTCGCCGGCCGGGATGGTCCAGATCGGCCCCGAGGCGACGAACTGGATGTTGCCGGTGTCGGACTTCGAGCGGCTGGTGTCCTGGGGAAGCCGCGACAGCAGGTTGGCCGGCAGGGGGCCGAAGGGATTGACGGTCCCGGCCAGCACGGCGGCCTGCAGGGCGGTGGCGTCGACGCCGACGTCGTTGTCGTTGCGGGTGTCGACGTGGTCGAAGTTGCCGGTCAGCGCCAGCCGCCAGCTCGCGATATCGCGGTTGAAGCTCATGCCGAAGTGGCCGGTCCAACTCTCGGCGTCCTGGTTCAGCGGGCCGAAGTTGGGGATCAGCCGCTCGACCTCCGTGTCGTTGGAGAAGGGCGAAAACGTATTGCCGGCCGGCAGGTCCAGGCCGATCCCGGGCAGGCCGCGCTGGGTGTCGCTGGTCATCACCGTGAAGGTGCCGTTCACGGTGGCGCTGATGCCGTAGAAGATCGGCTGGGTGTAGACGGCGTTCAGCGAGACCTGCTGGCTTTCCGGCACCACGCTGCGGAAGGGCCGCACGTCGGTGGTGTTCGGCGCGTTGGCGGTGGCCAGGAAGTCGGCCAGCGTCAGGGGCCGTCCGGCCACGCCCGCCGGCACCCCCGCGATGGTCACCGGCGCCCCGGCGAGCGCCGACAGGCGCGGGTCGAGTTCGGTGGCCGTCCCACCGGGGATGACGTTGCCGGTCAGGTCGAAGGGCGGGCCGTTGGCGGCCAGCGAGGTCAGATTGCGCTGCTGCTCGGTGAGCGCGGCCACGGGATTGTACTTCAGGTCGATGTTCAGCCGGTGTTCGCCGGAGATGCGGGTGACGCCCGCCTCGGCCTGGCCGCTGGCCCCGCCGCCCTCGGTGGCCGCCCCGCCCTGCAGGTCGGCGAGGATGGCGTCCACATGGTCCTTCAGGACGATGTTGACCACGCGTTGGTTGGCCGAGAAACCGTACTTCAGCGCCGCCTCTTCCGGCAGGATGTCGACCCGCAGGATGGCCTCGGTGGGCAGGTTGCGGATCTCGTTGATGCTGCTGATCCGCTTGCCGTTCAGCAGGATCGCCGGGCCCTCGCCGCCGCGGCCGCTGTTGGAGCCGATCTCCGGCGCCAGCTCTTCGAGCAGCTCGGTGATGGTGGAGACGCCGTAGGACTGGATGTCGTCGGGGGCGAGCTGCAGGTCGGGCTTGATGTCGCCGATCACCGCGCCCGGCTCGACCTTGGGGATGGCCGGGACCACCACCTCGGAGACGGTGGGCGGCGCCGGCCTCGCCGGCGCGGGCGCGGCGGCCCGCTGGGTGGTCACCGGCGTATCCGGGGCCTCGGCCAGCGCCGGGCTGGCGACCGCGGCGAGGGCGGCCAGGCTCACGCCCGCGCGCAGCGCGCTCGCCAGGCGCAGGCGCCCTGAAGATTGCCGGGGATTGCGGATCACGCGCCGTCCATTCTGATGCGGGTCCGCCCCAAACTCGTCCAAAGACCGCGCTGGCCACCCTCGAAGCTCCAGCGTCTGACCTCGCCGTTGAGCCCGGCCAAATGAGGGCGCCATTGTTACGAGCCGATTACCCCGTCTTGAGGCCGTCCTGCGGCGCTGAAATATCAGAGGTTTTCGAGTAACGCCTGCAGGGCCGCCATGTCGGGCGGCAAGAGGCTCTCGAAGCGCAGCGCCTCGCCGGTCACCGGATGGCGGAACCCCAGCACCGCGGCGTGCAGGGCCTGGCGCCTCAGCCCGGCCTCGGCGATGGCGGCGCGGACCGGGGCGGCCGGCGGTCCAGAGCCATAGAGCGGGTCGCCCAGGCAGGGCGCGCCCACCGAGGCCAGGTGGACGCGGATCTGGTGGGTGCGGCCGGTCTCCAGCTGGCAGGACAGCCGCGCGGCCAACGGCCGCTCCGCCGGGCCGAACACCCGCTCGACGGCGTAGTGGGTGATGGCGTGGCGCCCGCCGCCGCGCACCAGGGCCATCTTCTTGCGGTCGGCGGAGGAGCGGCCGATGGCGCCCTCGATGGTTCCGCGGATCTGGCGCGGCGCGCCGCGGGTCAGCGCCACATAGACCCGCTCGATGTCGTGGGCGGCGAACAGAGCCGAGAGTCCCTGGTGCGCCGCGTCGGTCTTGGCGACCACCACGATGCCGGAGGTGTCCTTGTCGATGCGGTGCACGATGCCCGGCCGCGCCACCCCGCCGATGCCGGACAGGCTGTCCCCGCAGTGGCGCAGCAGGGCGTTGACCAGGGTGCCGCTTTCGCTGCCGGGCGCCGGGTGCACGGCCATGCCGGCCGGCTTGTCGATCACGATCAGGTCGGCGTCCTCGTAGAGCACGCTGAGCGGGATGGCCTCGGGCTGCGGCGTGGCGGCGACGGGCGGCGGGATCTCCAGGCGGTAGTCGCCGGCCTGGGCCTTGGCCGAGGCGTCGGCCACCGCCGCGCCGTCGCGGCTGACGCGGCCCTCGGCGATCAGCGCCTGGACGCGGGCGCGCGAGAGCTCCGGCAGGCGGTCGGCCAGCACCTTGTCGATGCGCGCGCCCGCCGCGTCGGGGCCGACCGGGACGACGCGCACCCCGAAGGCGTCGTCCGCCTCCTCGCCGGCCAGCGCGGCCTCGTCCGGATCAGAGTCCATGCTTCTCGCTGGCGTCTTCCTCGTGGCCGACGATCGAGCCCTCGCTGAACAGATATTCCTTCAGTTGCTCGTTCACCTCGGTGTCGTTGCGGCGGATCCACTCCAGCACCATGGCCGCGTGCTCCAACTCCTCGCGGGCGTTGTGCAGCAGGATGGCCTTCAGGCTGGGGTCGTCGCAGTCGTCCGCCCGCTGGCGGTACCAGTCCACCGCCTCGAACTCCTCCATCAGCGAGGTGATCGCGTAGTGCAGGTTGAGGGTTTCCCGGCGCAGCTTCTCGCGGGGGACGTGCAGGACTTCGCTGGACAAGGGGCGCGCCTTTCTTCTGTGCTATTCTCCCGACTCTAATAGGGGCGCGGCTGGGGAAGCGCGAGGCCGGGGACGGAGATGCGATTGGATCGGCGCAGGGCGCTCGCCCTGCTGGGCCTTGGGGCTGCGGCGCCCGCAACCAGAGCGCTGGCCCGCGACCCGGTGACCTTCGAGCACGGCGTGGCCTCGGGCGACCCGTTGCAGGACCGGATCATCCTGTGGACCCGCATCACCGCGCGGGGGTCCGATCCGGTCGCCTACAGCTGGCGGCTCGATCCCCTCGACCGCAAGGGCGGCGGCAAGCACGGCAGCGGCGTCACCGGCGCCGACCGCGACTTCACCGTCAAGGTCGACGTGGTCAACCTCGATCCGGGCCGCGCCTACAGCTTCCAGTTCGAGGCCGGCGGCGTGAAGTCGCCGGTGGGCCGCACCGCGACCCTGCCGGACGGGCCGGTCAAGGACGCGGTGCTGGCGGTCTGCACCTGCGCCCTCTATCCGAACGGCTATTTCAACGCCTATGGCGCGATCGCCCGGCTGGCGCGGGTCGACGCGGTGGTCTGCCTGGGCGACTACATCTACGAATACGGCGGCCCCGGCTCCTACGGCATGGACAGCCCGGTGGCCGACGAGCGGCCGCACCAGCCCGGGCATGAGTGCGTCACCCTCGGCGACTACCGCCGCCGCCACGCCCAGTACAAGACCGACCCCCAGCTACAGGCGGCGCACGCCCGCGCGCCCTGGATCGTGGTCTGGGACGACCACGAGACCGCCAACGACAGCTGGACCGGCGGGGCGGAGAACCACCAGCCGGCCACCGAGGGCGACTGGAACGTCCGCAAGGCCGCCGCCATCAAGGCCTATTACGAGTGGATGCCGATCCGCGAGCCCTCCGGCGGCGGCTTCGCCATCAACCGCTCCTTCGACTTCGGCGACGTGGCCAGCCTGTTCATGCTGGAGACCCGGCTGACGGCGCGCGACCACCAGCTCTATCCGGAGGTGGAGTTGCCCCGCACGCCGACGCCCCTCGACGTGGCCGCCTGGCGCCAGCGGCTGGACAACCCGGCGCGCAAGATGATGTCGGCCAGCCAGGAGGCCTGGCTGGCCACCGGCCTCTCGGCCTCGGTGAAGGCGGGCACGCCCTGGCAGGTGCTGGGCAACGAGGTGGTGATGGCCAGGCTCAACACGCCACCTCTGCGCCGCTACATGACCGCCGAAGCCTATGCGGCGATGAAGGCCGAGCTGCCGAAGCCGTCACAGGCCAAGCTCGCCCGTCTGGAGGCGAACGCCACGCTCGGTCTGCCGTGGGGCGCGGACATGTGGGACGGCTATCCCGCCGACCGCCAGCGGCTCTACGCCCTGGTGGAGAAGGCCAAGGCCAACCTGGTAGTGATCTCCGGCGACAGCCACGCCTTCTGGGCCAATGAGCTGTGGACCGCCGAGACCGGCGGCAAGCGGGTGGGCGTGGAGTTCGGCACGGCCGGGGTCACCAGCCCGGGCCCGGGCGAGGTCTTCCCGCAGGCGCCGCTGGGCGAGGCCTTCGCCCGCTACAACCGCGAGGTCGTGTTCAACAACCAGACGGCCAAGGGCTTCCTGCTGCTGACCCTGACCCACACCCAGGCGACCTGCGAGCTGATCGCGGTCTCCTCGATCAAGGACAAGGCCTACACGACCCGCGCCATCGCGACCTATCGCGCGACGCCCGGGCCGAACGGCGTCTCGGCCCTGAAGGCGGTCTGAGGCTCAGGCCTCAGCGGAAGACATGGATGCCGCCAACCCCGCCGCTCGGCGCCTCGGCCAGGCCACGGATCTCCAGGCGCACGCGCCGCGCGCCGCAAAGGCAGCGGAGGCGGCTCTCCAGTTGGGCGGTGGCTTGGCGCGTCAGCCCCTGGCCGACCCAGGGCCTGGGATCGATCACCGCCTCGCGTCCGCAGCCGCAGACCGCCCACAGGCTGGAACGGGCGGCGAGCGCCTGGAAGAGCCTGGGCCATGCCGGCCACGCCTGGGCGATGTATTGGGCCGCGCCGTCCGCCATGTCCGTTCTCCGCCATCGAGGGGAAGGAACAAAAACAGAACTTCTGGAGCCGCGCGAGTCCCTTGGAGTTGTACCGGCGAACGAGGCGTCTACCGTCGCGAGAGCGCCAGCTTGACGCCGAAGCCCAGGAAGACCGCGCCGGTGGTCCTGTCCAGCCAGCGCACCACGGCGGGCCGCCGCAGGGCCCTGGCGATCGGGCGCGTGGCGCCGACCAGGGCGGCGAACCAGACGAAGCTCATCGCCACGTGCAGCGCGGCCAGCAGGAAGATGAAGGGCGCGGGCGCCACGCCGGCCGGCAGGAACTGCGGCAGGAAGGAGACGTAGAAGACGCCGACCTTCGGGTTCAGCAGATTGGTCAGGAAGCCCTTGCGCAGCCAGCCCAGCGGACTGGCCCTGGACGCGGCGGCGTCGCCCACCTCAAAGCGGTCGCGGGGCTTCAGCAGGAGGCCGATCCCCAGCCAGACGAGATAGGCCGCGCCGGCCCACTTCAGCGCCGTGAAGGCCAGCGCCGAGGCCTGCAGCAGGGCCGCGAGGCCCAGCGCCGTGGCCGCGCCCCAGACCAGGCAGCCCGCGCCGATCCCCAAGGCCGCCAGCCCCGCGCGCTTCGGCCCCTCGACCGCAGCGGTGCGCAGGACGAGCGCGGTGTCGAGCCCTGGCGTCACCGTCAGCAGGCCCGCGGCGACGGAGAAGGCGATCAGCGCCTGGACGACGGTCATGGCGCCTCCCGGAGCTTCCCGTCCGCGATCACCCGGTAGAAGCACGACCGCGCCCCGGTGTGGCAGGCGCCGCCGTCGCCCTGCGGCAGCACCTTCAGCCAGACGCAGTCCTGGTCGCAGTCGATGCGCGCCTCGACGATCCGCTGCACCTGGCCGCTGGTGGCGCCCTTATGCCAGAGCTCGCCGCGGCTGCGGCTCCAGTAGTGGGCCTCGCCGGTGGCCAGGGTGCGTTCGAGCGCCTCGGCGTTCATCCAGGCGAACATCAGCACCTCGCCGGTCTCGGCATGGGTCGCCACAGCGGCGATCAGGCCGGCGGCGTCGAAGCGCGGCGCAAGCTCGGTCCCATGCTCCAGGGCGTGCTTGTCGGGCGCGGTGGGGAAGGTCGCGGTCATGGCCGTCCATATGGCGCCGCTGGCCCAGGCCCCACAACCGACTGTCCCGGCTTTCACCGGGACGTCCGGAGGACGGGCGGCGCGCGGTTACTTCTTGTTCGCGAAGTCCAGGAAGCGTTGGCGCAGCGTCGGGTCGGTCTTGAAGACGCCGGTGAACTGGGTGGTGATGGTCGAGACGTGCCGGTGGTGCACGCCGCGCGTCGTCATGCACTGGTGGGTGGCGTCGATCAGCACGGCCACGCCCGCCGGGCGCAGGCTGTCGGTGATGGCGTCGGCGATCTGCTGGGTCATGGTCTCCTGGGTCTGGAGACGCTTGGCGAAGATCTCGACCACCTTGGCGAGCTTGGAGATGCCGACCACGCGGTTGGTCGGCATGTAGGCCACGTAGGCCTTGCCGAGGAACGGGGCCATGTGGTGCTCGCAGTGGCTCTCCACCTCGATCTCGCGCAGCATGACGATGTCGTCGTAGCCCTGCACGTCCTCGAAGGTGCGGCTGAGCTCCTTGGCCGGGTCGGCGGCATAGCCCTCGAACCATTCGCCGTAGGCGTCGACGACGCGCTTGGGCGTGTCGAGCACGCCTTCGCGGCGCGGGTCGTCGCCGGCCCAGGCGATCAGGGTGCGCACGGCCTCCATGGCCTCCTCGCGGGAGGGGCGCTTCACGGGGTCAAGATCAAGGTCGGTGTTGGAGCCGACCAGGGTTCGGTCGCGGAGAGCGTCCATGATTGTGCGGGGTCTTTCCAGGGCTGAGTTGCGCCGGGACGAGGGTCCCGGAAATGACGCGTGGCCACCCTTTGGCTTGGATGGGGAAACCATCGAGGGGTTCCCGTGGCTTCCCGATCCGCCCATCTGTATATGGGCCGGACCGGTTTCCGGGCAACTGTCACTCCGCGTTAGAAAAGCTCAATGCCGCTCAAGCTCTACGACACCATGGCCCGCGCCAAGCGGGACTTCGCGCCCAAGGATCCCCGCCGGGTGACGATGTATGTCTGTGGGCCGACGGTCTACAACTACAGCCACATCGGCAATTTCCGGCCCGTCGTGGTGTTCGACGTGCTGTTCCGCTTGCTGCGCCGGCTCTATGGCGAGGACGCGGTGCGCTATGCGGCCAATGTCACCGACGTGGACGACAAGATCAACGCCAAGGCCGCCGAGGAAGGCGTGCCGATCACCGCGATCACCGACCGATACCTGGCCGCCTACAACGGCGACGCCGCCGCGCTCGGCGCCCTGCCGCCGACGGTGCAGCCTCGGGCGACTGAGACCATGGACGCCATCGTCGCCATGATCGGCCGGCTGGTGGAGAACAGCTCGGCCTACGCCGCCGAGGGCCATGTGCTCTTCGACACCCAGAACTTCGCCGACTACGGCAAGCTGTCGGGCCGGCCGCTGGACGAGATGATCGCCGGCGCCCGGGTCGAGGTCGCTCCGTACAAGCGCCACCCCGCCGACTTCGTGCTGTGGAAGCCGTCGAAGCCGGGCGAGCCTGTGTGGGAAAGCCCCTGGGGTCCGGGCCGGCCGGGCTGGCACATCGAATGCTCGGCGATGATCGAGCAGGAGCTGGGCCTGCCCATCGACATCCACGGCGGCGGCATCGACTTGGTCTTCCCGCACCACGAGAACGAACTCGCCCAGGGCGTCTGCGACGGCCACCAGCACGGGACCTACGCGAACTACTGGCTGCACAACGGCTTCCTCAACATGGGCGAAGAGAAGATGTCGAAGAGCCTGGGCAATGTGACTCTGGCCCACGACCTCCTGCAGCAACAGCCGGGCGAGGCGATCCGCTGGGCGCTTCTCGCCGCGCACTACCGCCAGCCGCTGTCCTGGACCGAGGACGCCCTGGTCCAGGCGCGCAATTCGCTGGATCACCTCTACGGCGTCCTGGGCCGCGCGCGGCACATCGAGGCCGGCGGCAGCGGGGCGCTGGCCGAGGAGCAGCTGGAGCCGCTGCTGGACGACCTCAACACGCCGGCGGCCATGGCCCAGATCAAGAAGCTGGCCACCGACCTGGACGCCGCCGTGCGCAAGGGCTCCGGACAGGCGGCGCCCCTGAAGCAGGACCTGATGGCGCTGGCCTCGGTGCTGGGCGTCCTGCAGGCCGATCCGCAAGGCTGGTTCCAGGGCGGCGCCGACGAGGGCCTGAAGGACCGGATCGACGCCCTGGTCGCCGCCCGTGACGCGGCGCGCCGGGCCAAGGACTGGGGCGAAGCCGACCGCTTGCGCGCCGAGCTGACCGCGCTCAACGTCGAGGTGATGGACGGACCCGCCGGCGCCACCTGGCGGTTACTGTCGGTGAAAGAGGGGGAGCAGGCCTGACATGCCGATCGCGCCACCGCCGCAACTGAAGGCCGGCCTCTTCGCGCGGGGCTCCGGCACGCTGAAGGGTCCCAAGGCCGTCAAGGGCCCGCCGCCGCCCAAGCCGCCGCCCGGCCTGCGCATCGAGCACCGCGTGGGCATCCAGGCGCCGGCCGAGGTGATCTGGGAGGTGCTCGCCGACCTGAAGTCCTGGGAGCAGTGGTGCAAGCTCTATCCCAAGGCCGCCGGCGAGATCCGCATCGGCTCGGTGCTGGATATCACCCTGGCCCTGCCCGGGCGGCCGGAGGAAGAGATCCATCCGACCGTGCTGGAATGGGTGCCCAACGAGCAGCTGCACTGGCGGCTCACCATGCTGGGCGGCCTGGTGAAGACCACCCGCTTCTTCGAGATCGAGACCCTGGCGGCGGAGAGCTGCATCGTCTCCAACGGCGAGCTGATCGCGGGGCTGATCGGGCCGCGCCTGGGCAAGCGCATGGGCCGCACCATCTACCGCGCCTTCGTACAGATGAACGACGACCTGAAGGCCCGCGCCGAACTCCTCTGGCAGCGCCGCAAGGACTAGCGGCGGGCGGCCTCGGCGAACCGCCCGAGCTGGGTCCAGACCTCGGCGAAGACCGCCTGGACGAAGGTCCCGAGCGCGGCGGGCTGGCCGGCGGCGCGGCCGCGCTCGGCGGTGAGCCGCATGCCGCCGGACACCAGCATGGCCAGGAGGCGCGACGGAAACGGGTCCGCACCCGGCGGCTCTCGGGCCAGGAGGGCGGCGGCCAGGGTGTCCTCGAGGCGGACGTACTTCAGATGCTCGCGGGCCTTCAGCGCCGGGGTGGTCTGGATCAGCGCATCGACGGCGAAGGCGTCGGCCTGGGCGGCGGCGTGGCCTACGGTCTCGACCAGGGCGGCCTCAATGGCCTTGGGCGCGGGCTCGTCGGCCGGACGGGCGGCCAGCGCGGCGGCCAGGGCTTCGCCGAAGGCGTCCTGCCAGGCCAGCACCACCTCCTCCTTGCTCGGGAAGTAGTCGAAGAAGCTGCGCTTGGAGACGACCGCGGCGGCGGCGATCTCGTCGACGGTGGTGGCGTCGTAGCCGCGGGCCAGGAACAGCTTCAGGGCGGCGTCCACGATCCGCGCGCGGGTCTCGCGCCGCTTGCGTTGCCTCAGGCCCTCGATGGCGGGTTCGCCGGTCACAAATATTCACCTATTGCAAATTTGCATTAAATGCAAATATAAGCAGGAACAGATCGAGGAGGACGCTATGGCGGGTTGGACGACCGAGCAAATGCCGACGCAGGATGGGCGGATCGCGCTGATCACCGGCGCCACCGGCGGCATCGGCTACGAGGCGGCCCTGGCGCTGGCCGGCAAGGGCGCCAGGGTGATCGTCGCCGCGCGCAACCCGGCCAAGGGCGAGGCGGCCCTGGCGTCGATCCGCGCAGCCCATCCCGGCGCGGACGTCCGCTTCGAGATGATCGACCTCACCAGCCTGGCCTCGGTCGCCGCCTGCGCCGAGCGGGTGATGGCCGCCGAGCCGCGCCTGGACCTGTTGATCAACAACGCCGGCGTCATGACCCCGCCCACACGGCAGGAGACCGCCGACGGCTTCGAGCTGCAGTTCGGGGTCAACCACCTGGCGCACGTCGCCCTGACCGCGCGCCTGCTGCCGCTGGTGCGGCGCGGCCGGAGCCCGCGGATCGTCACCGTCTCCAGCGGGGCGCACCACACCGGCAAGATCGATTTCGGCGACCTCAACTGGGTCAAGCGCCGCTACCAGCCCTGGCCGGCCTACAGCCAGTCGAAGCTGGCCAATGTCCTCTTCGCCTTTGAGCTGCAGCGCCGCAGCCACCTGGGCGGCTGGGGCGTGATGAGCAACGCCTGCCACCCCGGCTACGCCCGCACGGACCTGATCGCCAACGGTCCGGGCGTTGACTCGCCGATGAGCCGCTACACCCGGTGGCTGCAGCCCTACATCAGCCAGTCGGCGCCGGACGGCGCTCTGCCCACCCTCTATGCGGCGACCTCGCCGGACGCCCAGGGCGGCGGCTACTACGGCCCCTCGCGCCTGTTCGAAC
The DNA here is from genome assembly GCF_004799515.1 of Phenylobacterium sp. Taxonomy (GTDB): domain Bacteria; phylum Pseudomonadota; class Alphaproteobacteria; order Caulobacterales; family Caulobacteraceae; genus Phenylobacterium. Next base: position 187,652 of record NZ_SSMX01000030.1, read on the forward strand.
TGGTCGGGCCGCCGAAGCGCGCCCGCGTCGCCGCCCCGGCCCGGCGCGCGGCCACCGCCAAGCGGCTGTGGACCGTCTCCGAGGAGCTGACCGGAGCCTCGTTCCCAGCCTGACCGTGGCCGGCGTTGCCCGCGACGACACGCCGTGTACTGTCGCCCTCCAGCGGGATGGAGACTGTCTTGGGCGTGAAGGCGTGGATTCTGGCGAGCGCGGCGATCGCCTCGGTGCTGGGCGCGGGCTGCGTGGCGGAGGCCGCCGGCAAGGCGAAGTTCGGGACCTGGGGCTATGACGCCTCGGCCATGGACGCCTCGGTGAAGCCGGGTGACGACTTCTTCAAATATGTCAACGGCGCCTGGGACAAACGCACCGAGATCGCCCCGGACAAGACCAGCGCCGGTGTCGACGTGGTGCTGGCCGACGAGGCCGAGCAGCAGGTCCACGCCATCGTCGAACGCCTGGCCAAGGATCCCGCCGCGGCCGGACCTGGCGGCCAGCGGGTGGGCGACTTCTACGCCGCCTGGATGGACGAGAAGGGGCTGGAGGCCAAGGGAACCGCGCCGCTCAAGCCCTACCTCGCCAGGATCGCGGCGCTGAAGACCAAGGCCGAGGTCGCCAAGCTGTTCGCCGAGCCTGGCTTCGAGAGCCCGGTGAACGTCGGGATCAACCCCGACCTCGACAATCCCGACATCTATGTGGTGGCCCTCGAGCAGTCGGGCCTGGGCCTGCCCAACCGCGACTACTACCTGCGCGAGGGGGCCAAGTACGACGCCTTCCGCAAGGCCTACCGGGACTATGTGATCAAGGTCCAGACCCTGGCCGGCATCCCGGACGCCGCGGCCAAGGCCGACGCCATCATCGCGCTCGAGCACAGAATCGCCGAGGCGCACTGGGCGCCGGAGCGCACCCGCGACATCGAGCAGATCAACAATCCGATGACGCTGGAAAAGCTGCAGGCGACGGCGCCTCAGCTGCCCTGGGCGGCGATGATGCAGGCCGGCGGCCTGGGCGCGCCGAAGAAGGTGCTGGTGGCCGAGCCCAGCGAGGTGAAGGCCGCCGGCGAACTCTTCGCCTCGACGCCGCTTGCGGTGTGGAAGGACTATCTGGCCTACCACTTCATCCGCACCCACGCGGCCTATCTGCCGCACGCTTTCGACCAGGCGAACTTCGACTTCTTCTCCCACACCCTGCGCGACGTGCCGGTGCAGCGGGAACGCTGGAAGCGGGGCGTGCAGCTCATCAACCGCGGCCTGGGCGAAGAGGTCGGCCGCATCTACGTCGCCGAGCACTTCCCGCCTGAGGCGGAGCGCCAGACCGGCGAGCTGATCGCCAACCTGACGGCGGCCTACGGCGAGCGGTTCAAGAGCGCGGCCTGGATGGACGAGCCCACCCGCAAGGCCGCCCTGGTGAAGCTCGGGACGTTCGATCCCAGGCTCGGTCACCCCAAGAAGTGGATCGACTACTCCAGCCTCAAGATCGACCGCCACGACCTCCTGGGCGATGCGGTGCGCGTCGAGCGGTTCGACTGGAGCCTGCAGCTCTCCCGCTATCCTAAGCCGGTGGACAAGGGCCTCTGGGACATGGTCCCGCAGGAGGTCAACGCCTACTATAACCCGCTCGCCAACCAGATCACGTTCCCGGCCGCGATCCTGCAGCCGCCCTATTTCGACCCGGGCGCCGACCCGGCCGCCAACTACGGCGGCGAGGGCGGGGTGATCGGCCACGAGATGGGCCACGGCTTCGACGACGAGGGCCGCCACTTCGACGAGACCGGCAAGGTGCGCGACTGGTGGACCGCCGACGCCGCCAAGGCCTTCGGCGAGCGCGCCGCCATGCTGGGCAAGCAGTTCGACGCCTACGAGCCGGTGCCCGGCGTGCACATCAACGGCAAGCTGACCATGGGCGAGAACCTGGGCGACCTGGGCGGGCTGGAAGCCGCCTACGCCGCGTGGCGCCGCTACGTGGCCCAGCACGGCGAGCCGCCGCTGATCGACGGCTTCACCGGCGATCAGCGGTTCTTCATCGCCTACGCCCAGTCCTGGCAGGACAAGACCCGCGAAGGCGCGCTGCGCCAGCAGCTGCTGACCAACGAGCACAGTCCGCCGGAGTACCGGGTGAACGGCATCGTCCGGAACGTCGACGCCTGGTACGCCGCCTTCAACGTCAAGCCGGGCGACAAGCTCTACCTGCCGCCCGAGCAGCGGGTGCACATCTGGTAGGCCGCTAAGCCTGCCGCCCCAGCAGCGGGTCGGAGACGCTGGGCTTGCCGTCCTCACCGTGGCCGGCGAAGCGGCGCTGGAAGCTGGGCGCCTCGACGCAGGTGACGGTGAGGTCGTACCAGTTGCGGCTGGCCTTCAGGTCCCAGGTGTCCGTGGCCTGTTCGCCGGGCGCGAGGCGGTGCAGCCGCGCCGGAGCGGCGAAATAGGCCGTGGGCGCCACGTCCAGGGCGATGGGCCTGGTCCCGCTGTTGCGCAGCGTCACCACCAGCTTGCCGCTCCGGGCGTCGAAGCGGGCCGACGCCTCCGGTCCCGCCGCGCCGGCCTCGCCGCGGAAGCCGCGCAGGAAGCCGTTGGGGCCGTACAGCGTCCAGTCGTAGCGGCCGTCGGCGGGGGCCAGGTCGGTCAGGCTCTTGCCGGCCTCCACGGCGTAGAACCGGGGCTCGCCGCCGCGCGGGGCGCGCAGGTCGAAGGCCGCGCCGGCGGTCCCGGTGTTGGCCAGGGTGAGCGCCAGGCCGTCCGGCTTCACCTCGCCCGCCACGTCGAAGGCGTAGGGCAGGGGCCGCGCGAGCCGCTGGCCGGGCTCCTGCCGCGGATGGCTTTCGGCCACCTCGGGCGCCTTAGGCATGGGCAGCGCCTTGGCCTTCTCCGCCCGGACCGGCAGCGCCGAGGCGTCGGGCAGGGCCTGGGGGCTGCGGTTCGGGGTCCTGAAGTCGAACAGGCTCGTCAGGTCGCCGCACACCGCCCGCCGCCAGGGGGAGATCTGCGGCTCCATCACCCCGAAGCGGACCTCCAGGAAGCGGATCACGGATGAGTGGTCATGCAGCTGGGAGTTCACGAAGCCGCCCTTGGTCCAGGGCGAGACCACCAGCAGCGGCACGCGGGGACCTAAGCCCACCGGCTCGCCGTGATAGTCCTCATGCGTGGTGGCCACCGTGCTCTTGCCCGGCGCCGTCCCGACCGGCGGGATCGGCGGCGGCACGTGGTCGAAGAAGCCGTCGTTCTCGTCGTAGTTCAGGATGAAGACGGTCTTGGCCCAGACCTTGGGGTTCGACGCCAGGGTCGCGATCAGCCGCGCCACCAGATGCTCGCCGTCCGAAGGGCTGGCCTGCGGGTGCTCGGAGAGCTTGTAGTTGGTGACGATCCAGGAGACCTGCGGCAGGCGGTCGGCGCTGACGTCGGCGGCGAACTGGTCGACCAGGTGCTGGCCATCGCTATCCTTGGCGTTCTCCTTGGTCGAGCCTGGCGACCAGGCCCGGCCGCGCTGGTAAAGGACCGAGTCCGGGCCGATGCCGCGGAAATTGTCGAAGTAGGCGAGGCCATTGTCGCCGTAGTTCTCGTACTCCTGGTAGACCTTCCAGGAGACGCCCGCCGCCTGCAGCCGCTCGGCGTAGGTGGGCCATTTCAGGCCCTGGAACTTCGGCGAATCCTCCGCCGGATTGGAGTTGTTGTTGGTCTCCTCCGGCGGGTTGGCGACCACGATGCGGCTGTCGTCGCCGGCGGCCAGGCCGCTGGTGCCGGAGAACAGGAACAGCCGGTTCGGGTTGGTCGGGCCGAAGATCGAGCAGTGGTAGGCGTCACAGATCGTAAAGGCGTCGGCCAACGCATAGTAGAACGGGATGTCCGCGCGGGTGAAGTAGCCCATGGTCAGCGGCGTCTTGGCCGGGATCCAGGCGTCGTGGTGCTTCCAGCGCGCGTGGCTGCCCTTCCAGCTGTGATCCAGGTCGATCATCGTCTCGGCCCGGGTGGCGCTGGTGTCGAGGTGGAACGGGCTGACGGTGGAGACGCCGTCCTTGGCCGGCTGCTTCCAGACGCTCTGGCCGCTGGGCAGCATCAGGGGCCGCGGATCGCCATAGCCGCGCACCCCGCGCAGGGTCCCGTAGTAGTGGTCGAAGGCGCGGTTCTCCTGCATCAGGATCACCACGTGCTCCACGTCCTGGATGGTGCCGGTGACGCGGTTGGCGGGCAGCGCCAGCGCCTTGGCCACCCCCGGAGGAAGCGCCGCCGCGCCTACGGCGCCGGCCGCCAGTTGCAGGAAATTCCTGCGCCCTTCCCATCGATTTCCCACCAACGGACCCCATTCCTGCGTCCGCCCGACAGCGGCGGAGCGGACCATAGCTCAACTTAGCGCCCCCGCCGAAGGGCTCAAAAGGCTCTGCGCCGGTTCTGTGTCAGCCGGGCGTCGGTCGATCGGAAGCCGGATTCCCAGTAATTCCCACAATTAACCTCAAATTCAGATGGAAATGGGAACAGGGCCGCGGAACCCGCCGAGAAACGGTCGGGACGCAATCGAGATTCCCGATGACCCGCAGAGCGACGAACACCTCAAAGACCCTGGCCGGCCTTGGCGTCCTGGCCCTGATGGCCACGAGCGCCTTGGCCGGCCCGGCTTCCGCCGACACGGCCGCTGAGCCGGCGGCCGGCGCGCCCGCCGCCGCGGCGCCTGCCGTCGAGCCCTCCAAGGCGAACGACAGCGCCCTGACCTGGAACGGGATCACTCTCTACGGGACCGTCGACATCGGTGTCGCCTATCTGAGCCACGGCGCGCCGCTGACCCAGTACTACGGGCCGGGCCTGCCGTTCGTGATCCAGAAGAACAGTAACAAGGCGACGACCTCGATCTCGCCCAACGGCCTGTCGCAGTCGAAGATCGGCGTCTCCGGCGTCGAGCCCCTGACCAGCGACATCGCCGCGGTGTTCAAGCTGGAGACCGGCTTCCAGCCCACCTCCGGCAACCTGGCCAACGGCCCGAAGAGCCTGCTCATCGACAACGGCCGCCCGCTCGACCAGCAGATCACCAACGGCGACTCCAGCCGCGCGGGCCAGCTGTTCCAGGGCGCGGCCTATCTGGGCCTGGCGTCGAAGACCTGGGGGACGCTGACCTACGGCCTGCAGACCTCGCTCTTGCTGGACAACTTCGCCAAGTACGACCCGCAGTACCAGTCGCAGGCCTTCTCGGTGATCGGCTACTCCGGTTTCGCGTCCGGCGGCGGCGCCACCGAGACGGCGCGCTTCGACAACTCGGTGAAGTACCTCGTGAGCAAGGGCTGGGCCCGTTTCGCCTACCTGCACAACTTCGAAGGGGGCGACAACTTCCCGGGCCAGGCCGACCAGGTCGACGTCGGCGGCGACTACAAGGGCTTCTCGGCCGACCTGACCTATTCGCACGTCGCCGACGCGGTGTCGGAATCCTCCCTGACCGCGGCCCAGAACCTGGCCCATCCGGGCACCCTGGCAGCGACCGTCTCGGACAACACCGCCTACGCCATCGAGGCCCGCTATGTGCTCGGCAAGGCCAAGATCTACGGCGGTTTCGAGAACATCGAGATGGCCAACCCGAACCATCCGCTGCCGGTCGGTTTTCAGGGGATCGGCGGCTATGTGCTGAGCGTGGTCAACAACACCGCCTACGCCATCCACCGGGTGGAGAAGGTGTCTTGGACGGGCCTGCGCTATTCGCTGACCGGCAAGCTGGACCTGACCGGCGCCTACTACCGCTACGATCAGAATAGCTACAAGGGCAACGGCTGCTCCGACGCCAGCGCCTCGTCCTGCTCGGGCCAGCTTTGGGACGCCTCGGCGGTCGCCGATTATCGGCTGAGCAAGCGCTTCGATGTCTACGGCGGCGTGAACCATTCCGCCGTCGCCAACGGCCTGGCCTCCGGCTTCCTGCAAAAGAGCTCCACCGACCCGGTGGTGGGCGTGCGTTTCACCTTTTAGCCCGCCGAAGCCCGGGCCGCGGCGATCGGTCGAGAATCACGGCGGCGCTGCGATCGCAGCGCCGCCGATCCGCCGAGGCGACCGTCGCTGACTTCGAGCCAAGACCGGCGAAACCGCTCCGCCGAACTCAACGCGCCTATAGATAAACTTGAAGCGTCTTTCCCTAGTGTTCCGATAGGAATTGCCGGGCCGCATCTGCGCGGCGTTATGCCGGCGCGCATAGCGCTGTCGTCCGGGTGGTGGCTCAACGGGGAAAGCCACGATGCACGACAAGAAACCGACGGTCCGGCGCCTGCTGCTCGCAGCGGCCGCCACCGGCGCCTTCGCCACCGCCGCCCACGCCCAGACCGCCGCCGACCCGCGCGACGCCGAGATCCAGGCGCTGACGGCGCAGGTGCGGGCGCTGGCCGCCAAGGTCGACGCGCTCGAGGCGCGCGAGATCGTCCAGACGCCCGGCGCGCCGGCGGCCCCGGCCGCCGCCGGCTCGGGACCCACAGCTGCGGCCACCGGCGGCGTGGTCAGCATCGCCGATGGTCATCCGAGCATCGCCAGCGCCGACGGCCGCTTCACCGCCAACCTGCACGCGGTGATGCAGTTCGACGCCGCCGACTATGACCAGGCGACGCCCGGCCCGATCACCTCGGACTTCCGGCGCGGGGCCGCTTCCACCGACACGTCGCACGCCCGCGACCTGTCCTCGGGCAGCGACTTCCGCCGCGCCCGGCTGGGCATCGACGGCCGCGCCTTCGGCGACTGGGACTATGACCTCCTGCTGGAATTCGGCGGGGCGGGCGAAGAGGACGCCGGCCACATCCAGGAGCTCTGGATCCAGTACTCGGGCCTCAAGCCCTTCCACGCCCGGATCGGCGCCTTCGCCCCGTCCGTCGGCCTGGAGGACCAGGGCTCGACCAACGGCATGCTGTTCCTGGAGCGGCCCGCCGTCTCCGACATCGCCCGCAGCCTGGCCGGCGGCGACTATCGCGAAGGCGCGGAGATCTGGGGCGGGTCCAGCTGGTGGTACGTCAACGGCGCGGTGACCGGCCGCGTGGTGGGGGTGGTCAACTCCCAGGCCACCGGCGTCAGCCAGCCCTACGACAGCCAGCTGGGCTTCATCGGCCGCATCGGCTTCCTGCCGATCCATACCCAGAACGCCATGCTGGAGGTGGGCGTCCACGGATCCTACGTCGACCGTCCGGCCGACAACGGCGGCCCGGACACCGCCGCCACCGGCGTGCGCTACGGCATCACCCTGCAGGAGCGGCCGGAGCTGCGCGTCGACGGCACCCGGCTGATCTCCACCGGCGCCATCAACGCCCGCCACGCCGACACCGTGGGCCTGGAGGCCGCCGGCGAACTCGGCCGGTTCTTCCTGCAATCGGAATATGAGAGCTTCGGCATCGAACGGCTGAACCCGGCCGCCGGCGTCACCGACCCGAGCTTCCACGGCTACTACGTCGAGGGCGCCTTCAGCCTGACCGGCGAGCGGCGGCGGTTCAACGCCACGACCTGGGCCTTCGACGGGCCCTCGGTGAGCCATCCGTACAGCTGGGCCGACGGCGGCTGGGGCGCCTTCGAGCTCGCCGTGCGCTACTCCGACATCGACCTGAACTATCACGCCGGCGCCCTGGGGACCGCGCCCAGCCCGGACGCCGTGCGCGGCGGAGATCAGCAGATCTGGACCGGCGGCCTGAACTGGTACCCGAACAGCTTCGTGAAGTTCATGCTGGACTACCAGGACGTGCGCATCGACCGGCTGTCGCCGTCGGCGACCAGCTTCCAGACGCCCACCGGCGTCGAGATCGGCCAGCACTACCACGTGGTGGCGCTGCGCTCGCAGTTCGCCTTCTGAGCCAGGCGCCGTCGCGGTCGGGCCTCGCGCCCTAGACCGCGGCGGCCGCCAGGGCGTCCTCGGCCGCCGGCTCGACGTGGAAGGCGCCTGAAAAGCGAAGGCCGATCGCCAGCATGATCGCCCCGCCCAGCGCGACGAGGCCGGCGTGCAGGCCCCAGAAGGCGCTGGCCGACAGGGTCTCGTAGAGCGACCCCATCCGTCCACTGATGGTGCTGCCCAGGAAAACCGCCAGGTTGTAGACCCCGATCATGGTGGCGTTGACGCTGCGCGGGGCGGCCCGGGAATAGAGCGCCGTCATGGTCGGCGTGAAGTAGAGCCAGCCCAGGTTCGAACCCAGATGAAAGGCGACCGCCCAGATGAGCGGCGTTCGTCCGTGGGCGTCGGTGACCAGTCCCGCCGCGCCCAGCCAGAGGGTCGCGGCGGCGAAGATGAAGCAGCCGATGGCGACCTTGACGAACTCCGTGGGCTCGCGGCCGCGCGCGGCCTGCCAGCGCCAGAACATCAGCATCGGCGGCAGGCAGATGAAGGGCGACAGTCCGTCCAGCGCCTGCAGCCAGGGCACCGGCACGGTGAAGCTTCCCACCTGCAGCTCGATGTGGTCGCGGACCCACAGGTTGTAGGTGTTCCAGACCTGGCTCTGGGCGATCCAGAACAGCGACGCCACCGGCACCAGCGCCAGCAGACGCCAGACGATGCGCCGCTCCTTGGCCGTCAGCGGGACGCGGGCGGCGGCGGGCCCGCGCGGCAGGCGCGGGATCAGCTCACCTTGGCCGGCGACATAGACGATCAGGCCGACCAGCATGCCGAAGCCCGCGAAGGCGAAGCCCACGTGCCAGCCGAAGGCCGCGCCCAGGGCGCCGGTCACCAGGGGCGCGATGAAGGCCCCCAGGTTGATCATCGAGGCGTAGAGCTGGAAGGCCACGGCGCGGCGGCGGTCGTCCGGCGGATAGAGCTCGCCCACCTGCGGCACCAGGTTGCCGCGGAAGATGCCGGCGCCGAAGATCAGGAAGGCGAGCGCCAGCAGGAACGACTGGTCGAAGGCCATGCAGAAATGGCCGGCGGTCATCAGGAGGGCGCCGAGCGTCACGGCGCGGTTGCGCCCCAGCACCCGGTCGCCGAGCCAGCCGCCGAACGCCGGGGTGAAATAGACCAGGCCCACGTAGAGGCCGAAGATCTGGGTCGCCAGGCCCTGCGGCGTCAGGTGGCCGAACACCGCCTGCACCCCGGCGCTGAACCCCCGGAAGCCCACGATCTTCTCGACGTGGCCCGGGGTGAACAGCTGGCCCACCATGTAGAGCGTGAGCAGCGCCTGCATCCCGTGGAAGGAGATGCGGTCCCAAAGCTCCGTGCCCGCCAGCACATAGAGGCCGCGCGGATGGCCGAAGAGTTCGCGGCCCTTCGGCCTCTCGCCCGCCTCGATCACGCCTGCGTCCATGCCGGTCCCCCGCGAGGTCGAACCCTAGGCGGGCTCGACCAGCGGTGGCAACGACGCAGGCGGCCGCGAGTGAGGCGAAGGGTCAGAACGCCTTGGTGACGCCCGCGTAGAAGCCGCGCCGGGGGCCGAACTGCGGCGCGCCCACGCCGATGCCGGTGCCGTCGCGAATCTCATATTCCTCGTCGAACAGGTTGATGATGTCGCCGCGCAGGGTAAGCGGTCCGCCCGGCAGGCCCTTGAACTCGTGCAGGACGCTCAGGTTGACCTGCACATAGCCCGGCACGTGGTCGCCGTTGGGCACGGTCCCGTCCTTGCGCAGGCCCGAGCCGTAGATCAGGTCGCCGGAGACCCGCGTGCCCTCGTCGAACTTGTAGGCGACGCCCGCCGAGGCGGTGTAGGTCTGGTCGTGGTCCAGATAGATGAAGTGGTTCTGGATGAAGGCCAAATCGTCGGGGCTGAAGTTGAACTGGCTGGAGATGATGTCCTTGCCCTTTGCCTGGCTGACCGCGAAGTTGCCGTAGGCCGTCCAGGGGCCGTTCTGATAGTTGCCGCTCAGCTCGACGCCCCGGGCGTAGCCGATGCGGTAGTTGAACGGCGTCAGGATGATCGGCGCGCCGAACTGGCCTTCGTCGATCAGGTTCTTGGCCTCCTTGTCGTAGGCGTCGATACCGAGCGTCAGGTCGCCGATCTTCTGCTGCGCGCCCACGTCGAAATAGTTGTCGCGCTCCGACCGCGGCAGGTCGTTCGCAGTCCCCGGCTGCGCGCCGCTGGTGCCGACGAACTTCAGGACCGCCGTCGAGGCGATCAGCTCGAAGGGCGGTGGCGAGAAGTAGCGCGAATAGCCGGCGTGGAACGTCGTCCCGTCCCAAGGCGTCCACACCAGGTTCACCCGGGGCGAAACCTGGTTCTCGTCGCGGAACGACTCCAGCTGATCGAAGCGCAGGCCGTAGTTCATGGTCAGGCTGCTGGTCAGCTTCCACTCGTCTTCGAGGTAGGCCGAATAGGTCTGGGCGTCGGCGGCGCTGTCGTCGACGATAGTCTCCGCCGCGTTGCCGATCTGATTGCCGTTGGCGTCCAGCGGGAAGACCTGGGAGTTGGTGTTGCTGGTGGTGTGGTCGATGGTGACGATCACCCCGCCGCGCAGGGTGTGGGTGTCGTTGAGCTTGTAGACCCCTTCGATCTGGGTCCCGAAGGCTGTGTCGGTCTTGTCCGCCGCCTGGGCGATACCGTTGAACAAGAGCTCGCCGGTGGACGTCGGGCGTGTACTTCAGCTCGGAATAGCGGGCGAAGACCGAGGCCTGGATGGTGAACTGGTCGGTGGTCTTCAGATAGGTGACGATGGCGTAGGAGGTGCCCTCCTGCTGGTTCTCGTTGAGCTGCGCCGACGGGAAGGTGGAGACGCCGTTCAGGTTGAAGCCCAGGGTAGGCTCCAGGCCGGGCGTGTTGGGGATCTGGAACTTGTCCTGCGAGGTCCCGGCGATCAGCGAGATGCGGCTGGTGTCGTCGAGGATGTGGTCGAGGTAGCCGAAGGCCTGGTACTGGTCGGAGTGGTCGTGGACCGGGGTGCCGCGGCCGTCCGGGCTCTCGATGCCGACGTCGGTGCCGGTGTAGCTGCCGGAGAAGAAGGCGCTGTTGGCGCCGGACGAGCCGCCGTACTCGATCGAGGGCTCGATCATCCCGTGGCTGCCGCCGTAGACACCCACCTCGCCGGAGTTGTCGAAGCCGCTCTTGGTGGTGATGTTGACGATGCCGGCGTCGCGGATGCCGTACTGCGCGGGCAGGGCGCCGGTGATCAGGTCGACATTGGCGGCGAGGCGCGGCGACAGCGACTGGCCGAACACCTGCAGGCCCTCGGGCAGGATGACGTTGTTCAGGCGGAACTGGATGTTGCCGTGGTCGCCGCGGATGTGCAGCTGGCCGAAGCTGTCCTGCGCCACGCCCGGCGCCTGCAAGATCACCTGATTGAGCTCCGCATTGGCGCCGGACGGCAGGTTGTTGATGAACGCCTCGGGCATGGAATAGCTGGTGGCGCCCAGCGAGGGCTCGACCTCGGACCGCGCCGCGTCCAGCCGCGCGGCGGTGACCACGATCTCGGAGACTTGGCCGGGCGCTGCGGGCGGCGTTGGGGCGGCGCCGGACTGTTGCGCGGCCCCCGTTTGAGCGGACACGGGGCCGGCGGCGGCGGCCAGGGCGCAAGCGCCCGCAGCCGCCAGCAGAAGCTGTCGGTAGGTCATGATGATCCTGTCGGGCGGCCGTGGCCGGCGGCCCGCGTGAGGGGTTGGACTTAACGGCCCATGGGTCGAGGCATGTGTTATGATATATCATTACGGTGTCAATCGCCTTTCGCTGAGATTTGACTTCTGTGTCCCGGGCGCCGATCTAGGCGGCGATGATCGACGATCTCTACTCAGGCAGTGTGCTCGCGCTGGCGGCCAACCTGCCGCGGCTCGGGCGCCTCGCCGCGCCCGACGCCAGCGTCGAGAAGGTGGCCAAGCTGTGCGGCAGCCGGGTGGTGGTGGACGTGACGGTCAAGGATGGCCGCGTCGCCGATTTCGCCCAGGACGTGAAGGCCTGCGCGCTCGGCCAGGCCGCGGCGTCGGTGCTGGGCGCCCAGGTGATCGGCGCCAGCCTCGAAGAGCTGGAAGTGACCGCCACGCAGTTCCGCGCTATGTTGAAGGCGGGCGGACCCCCGCCCGACGGACGTTTCTCGGACTTGGCCATGCTCGCGCCTGTGAAGGACTATCCCGCCCGCCACGCCTCGACGCTGCTCGCGTTCGAGGCGGTGACGGAGGCTGTCCGCACGGCCACAGCCCGGAACGCCGGGCGAACTAGCCCCGCCGGCGCAGCTTGATCCTCCGCTAGCGGCAGCGTAATCGCTGCGCGCAAGCGGAAGACCTTAGCCGGCATGACCTTCTACGAACGCTGCGTCAGGGGCGCGCTACGCGCCTACAAGCTGACGCTTTCGCCGCTGATCGGGCGGCAATGCCGGTTCCTTCCGACCTGTTCGGAATACGCCGCAGACGCCCTGATCGGCCATGGCCCGTGGCGCGGGGGAGCCCTCGCCGTCCGCCGGCTGTGCCGTTGTCATCCCTGGAGCGGGGCATCGGGTTTCGACCCGGTCCCGCCTCCGCGCCGACCGAAGACCGCCAAGACGGATCTTGGGCCGCCGGCGCGCAAGTGGACCTGTGAATCATGATCGACCTGATTTTCCCAGACGGCTCGAAGCGCCAGTACGACGACGGCGCGACGGGCAAGGCCGTGGCCGCCTCCATCGCCCCCTCGCTGGCCAAGCGCGCGGCCCTCGTGAAGCTGGACGGCGAACTGCTGGACGTCGACCAGCCCCTGCCGCACGGCGGGCATTTCGAAATCCTGACGCGCGACAGCCTGGAGGCGCTGGAGACCCTGCGCCACGACGCCAGCCACATCATGGCCGAGGCGGTGCAGGAGCTGTTCCCCGGCACCCAGGTGACCATCGGCCCCTCGATCGAGGACGGCTTCTACTACGACTTCGCCCGCGATGAGCCGTTCAGCCTGGACGACCTGGCCAAGATCGAGCAGCGGATGAAGGAGATCGTCGACCGCGACGAGCCGATCCGCCGCGAGGTCTGGAAGCGCGACGAGGCCATCGCCCACTTCAAGTCGATCGGCGAGGCCTACAAGGCCGAGATCATCGAGGGCATCCCGGCCAGCGAGGACGTCAGCGTCTACTACCAGGGCCAATGGAAGGACCTCTGCCGGGGGCCGCACTTCCCGTCGACGAAGTTTGTCGGCAAGGCGTTCAAGCTGACCAAGCTGGCTGGCGCCTATTGGCGTGGCGATCACCGCAACGCCCAGCTGCAGCGCATCTACGGTACGGCCTGGTCCTCCGAGGCCGAGCTCGAGGCCTACATCCATCGAATCGAGGAAGCCGAGCGGCGTGACCATCGCAAGATCGGCCGGGCCATGGATCTCTTCCACCTGCAGGAAGAGGCCAAGGGGATGATCTTCTGGCACCCCAAGGGCTGGACGCTGTTCCGCACGCTGGAAAACTACATGCGCCGGCGGCTGGACGACGACGGCTACGTCGAGGTCAAGGCGCCCCAGCTGATGGACCGCGAGCTGTGGGAGAAGTCCGGCCACTGGCAGAAGTTCAGCCACGCCATGTTCACCTGTGAGACGGAGGAAGGCGAGGTCCTGGCCGTCAAGCCGATGAACTGCCCGGGCCACGTGCAGATCTTCAACCATGGCCAGAAGTCTTACCGCGACCTGCCGCTGCGCATGGCCGAGTTCGGGGCCTGCCACCGCTACGAGCCGTCCGGCGCCCTGCACGGCATCTTCCGGGTCCGTGGCTTCACGCAGGACGACGCCCACATCTTCTGCCGCGAGGACCAGATCGAGGCCGAGTCGACGAAGTTCGTGCGCCTGCTGGAGAGCGTCTACCGCGACTGCGGGATGGAGCTGCACGCGGTGAAGCTGGCGCTCAGGCCCGAGCTGCGGTTCGGCGACGACGGGGTCTGGGACGTGGCCGAGAAGAAGCTGGAGCGCGCCGCCCGGAACGCCGGCATCGCCCATGTAGAGATGCTGCCGGGCGAGGGCGCCTTCTATGGCCCCAAGCTGGAGTTCCACCTGCGCGACGCCATCGGCCGCACCTGGCAGTGCGGCACGCTGCAGCTCGACTATGTGCTGCCGGAGCGGCTGGACGCCGAGTACGTGGCCGAGGACGGCTCCAAGCAGCGGCCGGTGATGCTGCATCGGGCGATCTGCGGCTCGCTGGAGCGCTTCCTGGGCGTGATGATCGAGAATTTCGCCGGGGCCTTCCCGCTCTGGTTAGCTCCCGTTCAGGTTACGGTCGCCACGATCACATCGGACGCCGACGACTTCGCCCGCAAGGCGGCGGCGGCGTTGCGGGCAAGGGGGCTGCGCGTGGAAACCGACCTGCGCAACGAGAAGATCAACCTGAAGGTGCGGGAGCATTCCCTCGCCAAGGTCCCGGTCATCGCCGTGGTCGGACGACGTGAGGCCGACCTGGGGCAGGTGGCGCTGCGCCGGCTGGGTTCTGACGGCCAGCAGGTGCTGGACCTCGCCGAAGCCGTGAACCTGCTTGCCTTGCAGGCCAGTCCGCCCGATGTTGCACGTAGTGCTGGGGGCGCTGAATCGCAGTCTCCTGGTGCGGTCGGCGCCATGGAGGCTGGATGAACGGCATCGCCGCCCCGATCATCGCCGTGGAACCCGCGTCGGTTCCAGAGTTCCTCGCCAAACGCCGAAGCGTCACCGTAGTCATGGTCGTCTACATGACCGGGCCGGCGCTGGAGGAGAGCGTGGCGCGGGTGCTGAGCGACCCGCTGGTCGACGAATTCGTCATTGTCGACAATGGGTCCTCCAGCCCGGAAGCCGCCTGCCTGCATGCCCTGGCCGAGCGCGACAGCCGGGTGGTGCTGCTGAGCGGCCACGGCAATGTGGGCTTCGCCCGCGGCGCCAACCTGGGTGCGCGCAAGGCTGCCGGCGACATCCTGGTGTTCCTGAACCCCGACGCCTTCCTGCAGCCGCGCTGCATCGCCGAGCTGGTCCGTGAGATCGAGCCCCGGCCGGTCCCGTGCATCGTCGGCGGCCGGATCCTGAACGCCGACATGACCGAGCAACGCGGCGCGCGGCGCGGCGAGATCACCCCGATGACCGCGCTGATGTCGCTGAGCCGGCTGGCCGGCAAGACCCGCGGCTGGCGGCGGTTCGAGGTGCACTGGGAAGGCGATGCGGTGCCCGGCCAGGTGGTGGCGGTGCCGACCATCTCCGGCGCCTGCTTCTGCATGCGGCGCGAGGACTTCGACTGCGTTCAGGGCTTCGACGAGGGTTATTTCCTGCACGTCGAGGACGTCGACCTCTGCTGGCGGGTGCGCCGGGCCGGCGGCGTGGTGCTGTTCCATCCCAAGGCCGAGGTGGTCCACCTGGGCCATACCAGCCTGACCAGTCCCGTGCGGGTTGAGTTCCACAAGGGCGTCGGCCTCGCCCGTTACTTCCGCAAGCGCGCCGTGGGCGTGAGCCAGCGGCTGGCCGCCTGGGTCCTGTCGCCGGTGGTCGTGCTGGCCGCCGTGGCGCGCCCGGTGATGTGGCGGCTGCGAGGGCGCGCCGGCTAGGCGCCTGTGGGCTTTAGGCCTTGGCCCCGCGCTTTGTCCGGAAACTGGCGAGCTTCGCGCCGCCTTCGGTGCGCCGCACCCTGGCGGGCGCGCTCACCGACCTGAAGAGCCTGCCCGCGCGCCTGGCCGATCCTGCCCGCCGCGGCGAACCCTGGGCCTTTGTCCACAACGTCGGCGACGGCGATTTCGTCGCGGTGGGCGCCCAGCTCGTACGCCATCTCCGCGACCACGCCGGCCTTCGCCCAAACGACCGGGTGCTGGACATCGGCTGCGGCAACGGCCGTGTCGCCGAGCCGCTCGCCGACCTCTTGGCCGAGGGCGGCGGAAGCTACGTCGGCTTCGACCTGTCGCGGCTGGGGATCGAGGCCTGCCGCCGCCGTTTCGCCGGTCGGCCGTACATGCGCTTCGAACACCTCGACGTCTGGAACGGCGAGTACAACGCCCACGGCCGGCTGGCCGAGGCGGACGTGGTTTTCCCGGCGCCGGAGGCCTCCATAGACCTGGTGTTCGCCACCTCGGTCTTCACCCACATGCGGATGTCGGGGATGCGGCGCTATCTCGCCGAGAGCGCCCGGGTGCTGGCGCCCGGTGGGCGGCTGGCCTTCACGGCCTTCGCCCTGGACGCGGACCGCCAGGCCTCCGAGGTCTTCGCCTTCAGGCCCTTCGACGAGACCTCCATGGCCATCGACCTGCGCTATCCCGAGCGCGCCATCGGCCACCAGCGCCCCGCGATAGAGGCGGCGGCGGCTGACGCGGGCCTGACCCTGCGCGCCAGCCTGAACGGCCTCTGGGCGCCGCCTTCGGCATACGATGGCGGCCAGGACCTGTTCGTGGCGGAAAAGCCCGCCGCCTAGGCCGGGATCGGGAACACCCCGGCGCGGCTCACGAAGGCGGCAGGCGGCTTGCCCAGAATCCCGGCCATCCACTTGGCGGTGGCGATCAGGGCCGGCAGGTCGTAGCCGGTCTCGAAGCCGGCGCGCTCCAGCATGTAGACCAGGTCCTCGGTGCCGATGTTGCCGGTGGCGTCCGGCGCGAAGGGGCAGCCGCCCAGGCCGCCGCAGCTGGCGTCCAGCACGTCGACGCCCGCTTCGACGCTGGCGTAGGCGTTGGCGAGGCCGGTGTTGCGGGTGTCGTGGAAATGCATGCGCAGGCGCTGGTCCGGCGCGGCCTCGCGGGTCGCCTCCACGCGCTTTCTCACCAGCCAGGGATCGGCGACGCCGATGGTGTCGGCGAGCGCGATCTCGGTCACGCCGGCCTCGGCCGCCGCGCGGACGATGCGCAGCACCTGATCCTCGGAGACCTCGCCGTCGAAGGGGCAGCCGAAGGCCACCGAGATGGTCACGGTGATCGGCGGGCCGCCCTCGGCCTTCTGCCGCGCGGCGATGGCCTGCATGGCGGCGGTCTGCTCGGCGGCGGAGGCGCCCTGGTTGCGGATGCCGAAGCCGTCGGTGGCGCAGACCACCACATTGGCCTCGTCACAGCCGGCGGCGACGCAGCGGTCCCAACCCTTCTCGTTCAGCACCAGGCCAATGCGCGAGCGGCCGTCCGTGCGCGGCAGGGCGGCGCTGATCTCCTCGGCGCCGGCCATCTGCGGCACGCGCTTGGGATTGACGAAGGAGACGGTCTCGATCCGCCGCGCGCCGGCGGCCTCCAGGCGGGCGATGAAGTCGAGCTTCTGGGCGACCTCCAGCAGGGCCTTCTCGTTCTGCAGGCCGTCGCGGGGGCCGACTTCGACGATCTCTATATGGCGGCTCATGGCTGGCCTCCCGGGGCTTGCGGACTGCTGGCGTCGGCCTGGTAGACGCGCAGGGTCATCTTCTTGCCGTCCGAATAGTCGAGGCCCTTCACCGACGCCACCACATGGGCGCTCGCGTGGTAGCCCGCCAGGGCCTGGCGGAAGGCGGCGTCCTGCCGTTGCTCGACCACGGCGGGGCGGTGCTCGGAGATCGCCTGGGCGGCGTCCTCGGGCCCGGCGATCTCGGTGGAGGTGCCGAGCGCGAAGACCAGGCTGGGCTCGGCGTAGCCGGTGACGGTCACCGGCGCGTCGACGATCCCCTGATCCGGCAGGAGCTGGGCCTTGCCCATGGCGTTGGCGACCCGTTCGGAGAGCCAGAGCGGCAGGAGGCGCGGCGCGAGGCCGGCGGCCAGCACCGCGTGCCCGGCCAGGCCCAGGGCGACGGCGGCGGCGACCGCGCCCTCCGGTGTCCGCCGCACCAGCAGCCAACCGCCGAAGAGGCCGGCCGCGGCCAGGAACAGCGCCGCGGGGATGGCCGCGGGCAGGTCGGTGGCGTCGCCATAGGCCTTGACCAGGTAGAAGGCCGCGCCGGCCAGCAGCACGCCGAACAGCCCGGCCAGGACCGCCCCGGTCCAGCGGGTCTTCTTGCCGATCGGCTCGACCAGGGCCCCGGCGGCCAGCCAGGCGACCGCCCCGTACATCGGCAGGGTGTAGTGGACGAGCTTGGTCGGCAGGGCCTCGAACACCAGCCAGCTCGGGACCAGCCAGGCCAGCGCGAACCGCACGCCCGGCTCGCGCCAGCGCCGCCAGGCGGTGACCGCCGCAGCCGGCAGCATCAGGGTCATGGGGAACATCAGGATGGGCGAGAGCAGGGCGTAGTAGCCGGGCGGCGCGCCGTGGGTCTCCTGGCCGCCAGCCAGCTTGGGCGCGAGGTCGCCGCCCAGGGCCGCGCTCCAGAAGCCGCCGTCGGTGGCCACGGTCACCGCCCAGGCCCAGGGCCCGCAGATGGCCACCAGCAGGATCAGGCCCCAGGCCCAGTTCAGCCGCGCAAGCCAGGCGGCCTTCCGGTCCAGCGCGATCAGCACCAGGATCGCCAGCCCCGCGACCATCGGCGCGATGGGGCCCTTGTCGAGGGTCCCCAGCGAGATCCCCAGCCAGAACAGCAGCCAGGCCCGCTTTCCGGCCGGCGGGCCGCCGTGCGACTCTGCGTAGAGCCGCCCTAACGCCGCCAGCGCCAGCGTCGTGGTCCCGCACAGCACCGCGTCGGTCTTGGCGATCAGGGCCTCGGTCGACAGCATGAAGGTCGCGCCCAGCATCGCCCCGGCCAGGAGGCCCGCGGGCCGGCCGAAGAAGGCCAGCGCGCCCCAGGCGCAGGCGGCGGCGGCCAGCATAGCGCCCATCAGGCTCGGGATGCGGTAGGCCCAGATCTGGCGGTCTTCCGGGTTGGACAGCAGGGAGACGCTGGCGGCCTGCAGCCAGTGGATGCCCACCGGCTTCTTGAAGCGCGGCTGGTCCTGGTAGCGGATCACCGTGAAGTCGCGGCTCTCCAGCATCTGGGCGGTAGCCTGGGTGAAGCGCGATTCGTCGCGGTCCAGGGGCGGCACGGCCAGCAGGCCCGGCAGGCCGGCCAGGAAGGCCACGAACGCCGCCAGCGCCGGTCCCCGCCAGCCTCGGCTCAGCCTCTGCAATTCACCCTCTAGCGTCATCGCGACCCTGATAGCACGATCCTTCCCAACGCCCGCTTTTCCGCTATGGGAGGCGGGAATGGCAAAAGCTCCCGCCTCCGCCGCGTCAATTCCCGACATCTCCGTGGTCGTGCCGGTCTTCGACGAGGAGGGCGCGGCGCCCGCCCTGGCGCGGGAGATCGCCCAGGCGTTCCAGGGCCGCAGCTATGAGCTGATCTTCGTCGACGACGCCAGCCGCGACGGCACCCGGGCGGCGCTGAAAGCGCTCTCGGCCGAGATCCCGCAGCTTCGCGTGCTGGCGCACCGCAAGAACTCCGGCCAGAGCCGGGCCATCCGCACGGGTATCCTAGGCGCGCGCGGCGCGGTGGTCGTGACCCTGGACGGCGACGGCCAGAACGACCCGGCCGACGGTCCGGCCCTGGTCGACGCCTTGCTGGCCGGGCCGCCGGAGCTGGCGCTGGTGGGCGGCGAACGGGTCAAGCGCCAGGACAGCCAGGCCAAAAAGATCGCCTCACGGATCGGCAACGGGGTCCGGAAACGCCTCCTGCGCGACACCGCCAACGACACCGGCTGCGGCCTGAAGGCCTTCCGCCGCGAGGCCTTCCTGCGGCTTCCCTACTTCGACCATATCCACCGCTACCTGCCGGCGCTGATGCAGCGGGAAGGCTATCTGACGGCTTTCCGGCCGGTGAACCACCGCCACCGCCAGACCGGGGCGTCGAAGTACACCAACCTCGGCCGTCTCTGGGCCTCGCTGTCGGACCTGTTCGGGGTGATGTGGCTGCAGTCGCGGGCCCGCAACCCGGGCGGCGTGGACGAGGCCTGAGCCTAAGGGCGGGCGATCAGGTCAGCGCCGACAGGATCAGGGCCACGACCGTGACGTCGACGATGCGGAAGACGGCTTGCAGCATGAACCCGGCCCGTGATGGAAATCCCAAGGCATGGTTAAGCAAGACCGGCGCCAGCTTCGGACCGACTCCATGGCCCTGTTCTTCGACGCCGACTGGTTCGACGCCCGCCTCGGCGAGCGGGGGCTTTCGCGTGGAGTCATGGCTGCCTGCGTAGGCATGAGCGCCCAGGATCTGGCGCTGGCCTTCAAGGACCAGAGGGAGATTTCAGCCGGGGAGGTGGCGGCTTTTGCCGAGCTGCTGGGGGCGGATCCTGCCGAGGTGGCCGCCCGCGCCGGCGTCTCGACGCCGGTCCCCGGACGCGACCCCGCGGAAGCGCGGCTGGCGGCGCTGGAACGCCGGGTGGCGGCGCTGGAGGCGGAGGTGGCGCGGCTTAAGAGAAATTAGACGTCGGTCTTGGCGGCGCGGCCCTTGGGCGTGCGGCGGTCCTTGGAGCCGGACCATTCGGTCTTGTTGTAGGTGACCTTGGCCTGGTCGATCACCGAAGCGCCGGCCCGTAGGCCGCGGCGTTCGCCGATCAGCTGGGCCTCGATGGCCGCGGCGCTGGCCACCGGGGTCTTGGGCGGGATGGTGCGGGCCGGCGAGACCGGCACGGGCAGGTGGGCGGGCTCGGCGGCTTCGACGCCTTCATCCTCGTCGTCCGCCGGCGCCGCGCGGTCGACCTTGCTCGTCTTGCGGACGGGCGGCGATCTGCGGGGCGGCTCGATCGAGGAGGTCATGACGGACAGACGACTCGCAAGTTCCGCGCCAGCCTAGCGCTTGCCGGCCAGTTTCTCGATCTGAGCCTGCATATCTTCCATCTGCTTGCGCAGCGCGACGAGGGCCTCGTCCGAGGCGGCGGCGGCCGCGGCGGGCGGCGGCGGCTCGGCCTTCGGCGGCGGCTCCTCGGCCTTGGCGGGGGCGTAGGCGAAGGGCGAGAACATCTTCATCGCCCGGTCGAAGAGGGCGAGGTTCTGGCGCACCTGCTCGTCGAAGACGCCCACGCCCGGCGTGTGGCCGAGCGCGGAGAACTGCTTGCGCATCCGCTCCTGCTGCTCGGTGAAGCTGGCCAGCGACAGTTCCAGGTAGGACGGCAGGAAGGCCTGCATGGAGTTGCCGTAGAAGCCGATCAACTGGCGCAGGAACTGGATCGGCAGGAGGCTCTGCCCCTGGCTCTCTTCCTCGAAGATGATCTGGGTCAGGACCGAGCGGGTGATGTCCTCGTTGGTCTTGGCGTCATAGACCACGAAATCGACGTTGCGCTTCACCATCTCGGCGAGGTGCTCGAGCGTCACGTAGCTGGAGGAGGCGGTGTTGTAGAGTCGCCGGTTGGCGTACTTCTTGATGACGACGCGCTCGCCCGGCGTGGCGCTGCTCTGGGCGCTGCCCGGGGGGCTACTTTGGGTGTCGGCCATCCCTGATCCTTGTTGACGGAGCCCGCCCGCAAGCGTTGCGAACCCCCGGTTTCGGCGCCGCAGTATCGCGGATGCGAGCCGAATGGCAATCGGCCTCCCGCGCAAGCGGGCTTGCGGAAACCACACGCGCTCCCAATAGATGGGAAAGGGCCTGCTCTTACCGACCGAGGAACCCCCGCCATGAGCGACATCGTCATCGTCTCCGCCGCCCGCACGCCCGTGGGCTCGTTCAACGGGGCGCTTTCCAGCCTGCCGGCCCACGAGCTGGGCAAGGTGGCCATCCAGGCGGCCATCGAGCGCGCCGGGATCACTGCCGCCGACGTGGACGAGGTGGTGCTGGGCCAGGTGCTGCAGGCCGCCGCGGGCCAGGGCCCGGCCCGGCAGGCCAGCGTCAACGCCGGCATCCCGGTGGAAAGCCCGGCCTGGAGCCTGAACCAGCTCTGCGGCTCGGGCCTGCGGGCGGTTGCGCTCGGCGCCCAGCAGATCCTCGACGGCTCGGCCGAGATCGTCATCGCCGGCGGCCAGGAGAGCATGAGCCAGGCGCCGCACGCCCAGAACCTGCGGACCGGCCAGAAGATGGGCGACCTCGCCTTCGTCGACACCATGATCAAGGACGGGCTGTGGGACGCCTTCCACGGCTACCACATGGGCCAGACGGCGGAGAACATCGCCGCGCGCTGGCAGATCACCCGCGAGGATCAGGACAAGTTCGCCGTCGGCTCGCAGAACAAGGCCGAGGCCGCCCAGAAGGCCGGCAAGTTCGCGGACGAGATCGCGCCGGTCACCGTTAAGGGCCGCAAGGGCGACACCGTCGTCGACCAGGACGAGTTCATCCGCCACGGCGTGACGCTGGAGAGCATCTCCGGACTGAAGCCTGCCTTCACCAAGGACGGCTCGGTCACCGCCGCCAACGCCTCGGGCCTCAACGACGGGGCCGCGGCCCTGGTGCTGATGAGCGCCGACGAAGCCAGGAAGCGCGGGCTGAAGCCGCTCGCCCGCATCGCCTCCTGGGCCCACGCGGGCGTCGATCCGGCGATCATGGGCACCGGCCCGATCCCCGCCAGCCGCAAGGCGCTGGAGAAGGCCGGCTGGTCGGTGGCCGACCTCGACCTGGTGGAATCCAACGAGGCCTTCGCGGCGCAGTCGCTCTGCGTGGTCCGCGACCTCGGGCTCGATCCGGCCAAGGTCAACGTCAACGGCGGCGCGATCGCCATCGGCCACCCGATCGGCGCGTCCGGCGCGCGGATCCTGACCACCCTGCTGCACGAGATGCAGCGCGGCGACGCCCGCAAGGGTCTCGCCACCCTTTGCGTCGGCGGCGGCATGGGCGTCGCAATGTGCGTCGAAAAGGTCTGACAGGCAGTTTAGGCGGCGAGCGCCGGATCAACCGGCGCCGCCCACCAGGGAGACGGACAGGATGGCCAGGGTTGCGCTGGTCACGGGAGGCACCCGTGGCATAGGTCGGGCGATTGTCGAGCGCCTCGTCGCCGACGGGATAAGCGTGGCCGCCGGCTACTCCGGCAACGATGAGGCGGCCGAGGCCCTGAAGCGTGAGACCGGCGCCATGGTGGTCAAGGGCAACGTCGGCCATATCGAGGACTGCCGGCGCGCCGTCGCCACCATCGAGGCCGAGCTCGGCCCCATCGAGATCCTGGTCAACAACGCCGGCATCACCCGCGACGGCGTCTTCCACCGCATGACGCCCGAGCAGTGGAGCGAGGTCATCCGGGTGAACATGGACTCGCTGTTCAACATGACCCGCCAGGTGATCGAAGGCATGCGCGAGCGCGAATGGGGCCGGATCGTCAACATCTCCTCGATCAACGGCCAGAAGGGCCAGATCGGCCAGACCAACTATTCCGCCGCCAAGGCCGGGATGATCGGCTTCACCAAGGCGCTGGCCCTCGAGAACGCCAAGAAGGGCGTGACGGTGAACTGCATCGCCCCGGGCTACATCGACACCGAGATGGTGCAGGCGGTGCCGGAAAAGGTGCTGGAGGGCATCATCAGCCAGATCCCGGTGGGGCGTCTGGGCCGCGGCGACGAGATCGCCGACATGGTGGCCTTCCTAGCCGGCGAGCGGGCCGGCTATGTGACCGGAACGACACTGTCGCTGAATGGCGGACAGTACCTGGTGGGCTAAGGCTGCGCCGTCTGGCGAAGGCCTCAGCCCGGTCCAAAAAGCGCCCTACTCACTCGGCATCCCCGTGGGTGTCATGACGGGCAAGCCAGCGGCTTTTTCGAGGGGGCGCGCAGCGGCGGTCAGCGTGGCCACGCTTTGCGCGGCGTTAGCCACCCCGTACGTGGCGTCGGCGGGGCCCATGGAAAGCCTGCGCCAGGGCCTGTTCGGCCATCACCCGTCCGACCTGCGCCAGTTCCCCGCGCCCCCGGTGGCGCGTTACATCTCCGAGGACGGCGACGTCTTCACCCTGGACCGAACCCAGCCCAAACCGTTGCTGAAGTTCGAGAACACGGGCGAGGTCTGGGTCCTGCAGGCGCAGCCCGCGCCGCGCGGCGACACCATCTACAAGAACGAGCTGGGCGAGCCGGTGCTGCGCGCCACGCGGCTGGGCGGGCTCACCCTCTTCAGCGAGCACCGGCCGAGCGGCGAGGCCGCAGCGCTGGCCGGCCCTGGCGCGCCGATCCACCTGACGGTCCTGGGGCCGCAGGCGCTGATCGAGAAGCTGGCCCAGGCGAGCTTCCACGTGAGCCACGCCCTGCACCACACCGTGGCCTTCGACGCCGAGGCCTCGCCCGCGTCCTCGGCCCTGATCGCCGACGCGGCCATGGTCACGACGCTCGCCATGGTGCGCAGCGCCGACAAGCCGGACGCGCAGGGGTTCTTAGGCAAGCTGCGGCGCGTCTTCCTGATCGAGGGCCGCAAGTCCTCGGCGCAATTCGACCAGGGGACGCTGAAGATCACCGTCGTCCCTGACGAGGGCATCGCCGGACGGCCGTCGTCGGAACGGATCGTGCAGGTCACCCAGAGCTTCCGGAACAACTAGCCGCCGGAACGCCGGCCGGGACCGGACGTCAGCCCTTGAACACGTCCTTGGCCGCGCGCACGGCGCCGAAGGCCTTGTAGTCCGGCTCGCCGGCCACCCCGACCCGTTCCGCCAACCTGGGCGCGCGCAGGAAGGGGTTGGTGGCCTTCTCCAGGCCGATGGAGGTGGGCACGGTGGGCTCGCCGCGTTCGCGCAGGGCGAAGATGTGGTCGGCGCGGGCCTTCAGCGCCGGATCGTCATCGACGGAAAGCGCGAAGCGGGCGTTCGAGGCGGTGTACTCGTGCGCGCAGTAGACGGTGGTTTCGTCCGGCAGGGCGGCCAGCCGCTGCAGGCTGGTCCACATCTGCTCCGCCGTGCCCTCGAACAGCCGCCCGCAGCCCAGGGCGAACAGGGTGTCGCCCACGAAGGCGATGGCGTCTGCGGCGTCGAAATAGGCGATGTGGCCCAGCGTATGGCCGCCGGTCTCGATCACCTCGAAGCGGGTCTCGCCCAGCATCACCACGTCGCCGCCCTTCACCTCGCGGTCGAGGGCCGAGATGCGGGTGACCTCGGCCGGGCCGACGATGGTCGCGCCGGTGGCGGCCTTGATCTCGGCGTTGCCGCCGGCGTGGTCGGGATGCCAGTGGGTGTTGAGGATCAGGTCCAGCTTCCAGCCCAGCGTATCCAGCGCCTTCAGGATGGCGCCGGCTTCCGGCGTGTCGATGCAGGCGGCTAGGCCCGTGGCCTCGTCGCGGGCCAGGAAGCCGTAGTTGTCCTCAAGGCAGGGGAACTGGTGGACGGTGAGCGGCATGACGGACTCCCACGGGGGCGGCCTTACGGGGGCGCACACGATTTAGGTTGGCGGGACGGCCACGTCGAGCATAGCGATGGAATATGCGCCGCGATGTCCTGGACCTTCGCCAGTTCTACGCCTCCGACCTGGGGCAGGCGGCGCGCGCCATGGTCGGGCGCAAGGTGATCGAGGCCTGGGGCGACGCCCGCGGCCTGGACGTGCTGGCCCTGGGCTATGCGACGCCTTTCGTCACCGAGGCGCGCCGCGCCGCGCGCCGGGTGGTGGGCGCCATGCCGGCCCAGCAGGGCGTCGAGATCTGGCCCGCCGGCGAGCGCAACCTGACCACCCTGGTGGGCGAGGACGCCCTGCCGTTCCCGAACGCCCTCTTCGACCGGATCCTGGTGGCGCACGGCATAGAGGAGAGCCCCGATCCGCTGGCCTTCCTGCGCGAGGTCTGGCGGGTGCTGGCGCCCTCGGGCCGGGTGGTGGTGGCCGTCGCCGCGCGCAACGGCCTTTGGGCAAACTCCGAGCGGACGCCCTTCGGCCATGGCCGCCCCTACAGCCGCGGCCAGCTCGCCGAACTGTTGCGCGAGGCCGAGCTCGAGCCCTCCGGTTGGACCCGGGCGCTCTACGTGCCGCCGCTGAACTGGATGGCCGGCTGGGCCGAGGGCTTCGAGCAGACCGGCTCGCGGCTGTGGCCCGGATTCGCCGGCCTGCTCCTGATGGAGGCGGTGAAACAGACCTTCGCGGTGAAGCCCAAGGGCCACGCCCAGCGGGTGCGCCGGCCCCGGCCCTTGCTGGCGCCGGCGCCCAGCGGGGCGCCTGTTTCCCAGGCGCCGGCCAAGCTGACGCGGGGACGCCTCTTGGAGGACGTGGGCGAAGGCCTTAGCCTTGCTCCGCAAACCAACCGAAAGGCGGCGCCATGAAGATGATCGTGGCGATCATCAAGCCCAGCCGGCTCGACGCCGTCCTGGATGCGGTCACCGAGGCCGGCGCTTCGGGCCTGACCGTCACCGAGGTGCGCGGCTACGGCCGCCAGCGCGGCAAGACCGAGGTCTACCGCGGCGCGGAGTACGAGGTGAAGCTGCTGCCCAAGGTGAAGCTGGAGATCGCCGTCCCCTCCGACATCGTCGACGCCGTGGTCGAGGCGGTGTCGCGCACCGCCAACACCGGCAAGATCGGCGACGGCAAGGTCTTCGTCATGGACCTGGAGCAGGCCCTGCGCATCCGCACCGGCGACCGCGACGCCGCCGCCATCGCCGGCTGAGGTCCGCCTAAGGCCGCTGGCCGGTCTCGCGCAGGTGGATCAGTTCGTCGGGGCTGAGCGGCGTCCGGTCCCGGTTGGAGGTGCGGATGAAGCCCGCGTTGATCCCGTGGTCGTGCAGGCGGATGATGTCGTCGGCGGTCACCCGGTCATAGCCCATGGCGTGGAGTTCGCTGATGAAGCCGCCCGACACGCCGTGATCGCGCAGCCGGCTGATGTCGTCCGGCGTCATGCGATAACCCGCCTGGCGCACCTCGCCCATGAAGCCGCTGCTGACCCCATGGTCGCGCAGATGGATGAGCTGGTCGACGGAGAGGCCGGTGTAACCCTCGTCGGCCAGAGCCATGAGGTAGCTGGCGCTGACGCCGTGGTCGCGCAGGTGCAGCAGCTCTTCGGCCTTCAGGTTGGCGTAGCCGTGAGCGTGGAGGTCGGTGAGGTAGCGGGCCGAAACCCCGTGGTCGTGCAGGCGGACCAGGGTGTCGAGGTCGCCGAACCGATAGCCGGTGGCGTTGACGGCGGTGAGCTGGCGCAGGCTGACCCCATGCTCCACGGCGCTGATCAGGGCGTCGGCGTTCGGGGTGGCGTAGGCGCCGCGCTTCAGCTCGTCGAGGTAGTTGAAGCCGACGTCCGACAGCGCCAGCTCGAACTGTGAAACGCCGCTGATCGGCCCGGCCACGCCGCGTTGGGCGAGCGCCGCGGGGAAGCCGGCGTTGGCCGCGTAGACGCAGGTCCCGACGCCCTTGCCTTCGCCGGCCACCCCGTGACAGCGGAAATCGCCCGCATCGCGGTGGACGACGAAGCTCACCTGGCCGCCGGGGCCGGACAGCTGGGCGGGCGAGAGCCCGGCGAGGTCGGTGGCGATGACCGGTCGGCCCCACCAGCTGGAGTTCAGGAACGACTTGTAGCCGAGCTCAAGCTCGACGGAGCCGGCCGGCGCCTGGGAATCGCGGTCCACCGGCTCGATCCGCCAGTCCAGCGACGAGGGGATCTCGCCGCGGAACCCAAAATTCAGGCCGAAGGTGACGTGCGTCGGCGCGGGCGGAGCGGGCGGCGCCGGGGGCGCTGGCGGGGCCGGAGGCGCGGGCGGTGCAGGCGGCGCGGCGAGCGCCGGAGCGGCGGCGAGCGCCAGGAGGCTGGCGGCGGCCAGGGCGGCGGCTTTGAACATCGGTCGGATCCCTCGTCCAACGGCGGATTTGCGCCGATGGAAGAGGCAACCGGCCGGCCGGTCACGTTAATTAATGGACAGGACGGTGTCGGCGCCGTTTCCGACCTGAAGCGTTGGCGAAACACAGCGCGGCCTCTAACAAGGGCCGATGGTCGCCGCCAAGGACAGCCCGGAACCGGGAAGCCGCTCAGAATCGGAAGGCCGCTATGTCTTCCTGGACTATCTCCGGACCGTGGCGGCCTGGTTGGTGGTCTGGGATCACTTGGCCAACATCGTGCCGGAAGCCCTGGGCCACCCATTTATCCCGGCGCACTGGGTGCGCGACAACATCACCGGGCCGCTCGGGGTCATCCAGGACTTCGGCTGGTTCGGCGTCGCCCTGTTCTTCCTGATCAGCGGCTTCATCATCAGCGACCGCGCCGCGGTGGAAAGCCCCTACAAGTTCATCGTGCGCCGGGTGCTGCGCATCTATCCGATGGTGATCCTGGCGGTGCTGCTGTCGATGGCGCTGGGCCTGCCCACCGTGCGGCCCACCCTGGGGCAGGTGCTGCTGAACTTCAGCCTCATCAACTATCTGATCGCGCCGCAGGTCGTGCTGCTGGGGGTCGCCTGGACTCTGATCATCGAGGTGGTGTTCTACGCCATCACCGCGCTGACGCAGTTCATGCGCCGCTCGCCGCACCGCATCGCGCTCAACCTGGTCTTCTCCGCCCTGGTGATCTGGAAGCGCGGCGCGTTCGGCCCCGACTTCGCCCTCCTGGCCACGGTGGCGAGTTATCTGCCGGTGCTGGTGATGGGCCAGATCGTCTACTGGTGGCTGGAGAAGAAGCGGCTGTCGTGGATCTGGGGCTTCGCCTACCTGGCGGCGGCCTGCGCGGTCTTCCTCTACGGCCTGCGCGCGATCCAGCCCGGCTTCCTGGTGGTGACCAACTCCTATTTCATCTCGGTGGCCTACGCCTTCCTGCTGTTTGTGGCCCTGATGCACATCAAGCTGCCGCAGTGGCCGATCGTGCGCTTCCTGTCCGACACCAGCTATTCGGTCTATCTGATGCACGGGCTGGTGGGTTGGCAGTTGCTGATCGTCCTGACGCAGCACCATCTGCCGCTGACCTTCGGGATCCCGCTGTCGGCGGCGGCGTCACTGGCGGCGGCCTGCGTGACCTTCTGGCTCGTGGAGAAGCCGACCCAGCGGCTGGCGCGGATCCTCACCCGCAACCGCTGACCGGCCAGGAGGCGCCGATGACCGCCGAAGCTCCGCTCGCGCCGCCGCCCGCCATAGACCCGCTCGCGCCGATGATCGCGCGGACCGAGCGGATCGTCGTCGAGCGCCGGCCAGAGGCGGCTTACGCCTATGTCGTCCTGGGTCCGCTGCGGGACATGATCCCGCAGACGCGCCGTCTGCCCGGTGTGACCGGCGTGACGCCCCTGACGCCCGGCCCCTGGGGCGCGGTCGGCGGGCGGCGCCACGTGCATCTCAGCGACGGCTCGCAGACCACCGAGCAGGTGCTGGAGGCGATCCCCGGCGAGCGCTTCCGCTACGAGGTCTGGGACTATTCGACCGCCGCGGCCAAGCCGATCGCCTACGCCCTGGGCGAGTTCCGGTTTGTGGCCCTGGCGGGCGGGCGGACGGAGATCGTCTGGACCTACGCGTTCCGGCTGCGCGGCGACGTCTTCCCGGGGAATCTGGGCGGCGTCGGGCGCTGGCTGCTGCGGTTGGCCTTCCTCGACAGCGCCTACGCCCAGCTGATGCGGACGGCGCTGGGGGCGATCAAGGCCAAGGTCGAGCGCGCCTAAACCTTGGCGCGCTTACCGCGCGGACGCGGCGCGGGCTCCGGCTTCGGCAGGGCGACCTCGCCGAACAGGTCCGTGGGCGCCTCGTGCGAGCGGTCCTCCGGCCGGCGGCTCAGGAGAAAAAGGGCGGTCTCCGACCGCCAGTTCTCGAAGACGCCGTCCGGGCGGATCGGCCGCGCCGGCTTGCCCGCCGACAGCGCCGCGCAGGCGTCGACCCTGAGGTCCAACTCGCGGCAGAGGTCGATGAAGTCGCGCAGGGTGCAGAGGTGGATGTTCGGCGTCGACCACCAGGGATCGGGCAGGGCGCGGGTCTCCGGCATCCGGCCGCGCGCCATCAACGAGACCCGCATCCGCCAGTGGCCGAAGTTGGGGACCGAGACGATCGCCTGGTCGGCGATGCGCAGCAGCTCGGAGAGCACGTGCCGGGGCTCGCGCATCTGCTGCAGGGTCTTCGAGAGGATGGCGTAGTCGAAGGCCCGGGTCGGGAAGTGGTCGAGGTCACGGTCGCCATCGCCCTGCACCACCGCCAGGCCCTTGGCGAGGCAGGCCGAGACGCCGGCCGGGCTGATCTCCAGCCCCTGGCCGTCGACGCGTTTCTCGCGGGTGAGGAGCTCCAGCAATTCGCCGTCCTCGCAGCCCACGTCCAGCACCCGCGCGCCCGGGCGCACCAGGCGCAGGATCTCGGTGAAGTCCTCTCGCCCGTTCTGGCTCCTGGGGGCGCTCAACCTAGCCCCCGCGCCAGGGCGGCGGAGGCGAAGAAGCCGCGCAGGGCGGCGTCGAACAGCGGCTCGTCGAGGAAGAAGGCGTCGTGGCCCTTGTCGGTCTCGATCTCGGCGAAGCTGGCGCGGCAGCCGGCGGCGTTCAGGGCCCGGACGATGTCGCGGCTCTCGGCGGTCGGATAGAGCCAGTCGGAGGAGAAGGAGAGCACGCAGAAGCGCACGCCGCGCGCCTTGCGGAACGCCTCGGCCAGGGTCCCGCCATGCCGTGCGGCCAGGTCGAAATAGTCCAGCGCGCGGGTGATGTAGAGGTAGGAATTGGCGTCGAAGCGGTCGACGAAGCTCGTCCCCTGGTGGCGCAGGTAGCTCTCCACCTGGAAGTCGGCGTCAAAGCCCCAGGAAAGGCCGTCGCGCTGCAACTCGCGGCCGAACTTCCGCTGCAGGGCGGCCTCGGAGAGGTAGGTGATGTGCGCGGCCATCCGCGCCACCGCCAAGCCCTTCTCCGGCCGCACGCCGGCGGCCTCATAGGCCCCGCCCTTCCAGTCGGGATCGGCCATGATCGCCTGGCGGCCAACCTCGTGGAAGGCGATGTTCTGGGCGGAGTGGCGGGGCGCCGCGGCGATGCAGACGGCGCTGAACAGCTTCTCCGGATAGTCCGCCGCCCACTGCAGGACCTGCATGCCGCCCATGGAGCCGCCGACCACCGCGAACAGGGTCTCGATGCCCAAGGCCTCGATCAGCATGGCCTGGGCGCGGACCATGTCGGCGATGGTGATCATCGGGAACGCCAGGCCGTAGGGCTGGCCGGTCTTGGGGTTGGTCGAGGCTGGGCCCGTCGAGCCCATGCAGCCGCCCACCACATTGGTGGCGACGATGAAGTGGCGCTGCGGGTCCAGCGGCCGGCCAGGGCCGATCACCTGATCCCACCAACCGGGCCGTCCGGTCAGCGGATTGACCGAGGCGGCGTGCTGGTCGCCGGTGAGCGCGTGGCAGACCAGCACCGCGTTGGTCTTGGTCTCGTTCAGCCGGCCATAGGTCTTGTAGCCGATCTCCAGGGGGGCGAGCGTCGCGCCGGAATCCAGGCGTAGCGGCTTGCCCGCCGGGAAGCGCCAGGTCCCGCCGCCGGTCTCGCTCTCAGGGCTGGGGTCCGCGCCTGCGTCCATCTGCGCCTTGGAACCGCCAAGCCCACCCCAAGTCAATGGCTTCGCAGCCGACGCGGGCGCCGCTATGACGGGGCACGCACGGGAGCGTCGATGGACCGGCTGATCCTCTTCCGCCACGGCAAGGCCGAACCGGAGTCCGCCAGCGGCGAGGACTTCGACCGCAGGCTCGCCCCGCGCGGGGTCGCCGAATCCGCCGAAACGGGCGCCCAGCTGGCCGACCTGGGCTTCCTGCCCGACGTGGTGCTGGTCTCGACCGCGGCGCGCACGCGGGAGACCTGGGCCGCGGCCGAAGCGCACTTCCCCAAGGCTCGCGCCCGGTTCGAGGACGAGCTCTATCACGCCGATTCCGGCTGTGTGCGGCGCGAGGCCGAGCGGGCCGGCGCCCAGGCCGGCACGGTGATGGTGGTGGGCCACAATCCAGGCCTGCAGGAACTCACCGTGCGGCTCCTGACCGAGGGCGCGGCGCCGCCCTCGCTGATCGCCCGCGCCAGCCGCCAGTTCCCCACCGCCGCGGCGGCGGTCTTCCTGTTCGACGCCGCCGGCCGCCCGGCCTTCGACGGCCTGTTCTTCCCGGACCGCGCTTGAGCCGGATCTACAAGATCCTGCCCCGCGCCGAATGGGAGCAGGCGCTCGCGGCGGGCCGGTTCGAAGGCTCCGGCATCGACCTCCAGGACGGCTACATCCACTTCTCCACCGCCGCCCAGGCGCGGGAGACCGCGCGGCGCCACTTCGCCGGCCGCGAGGAACTCGTCGTGCTGGAAGTCGAGGCCCTCGACCTGGGCGCGGCGATCCGCTGGGAGCCTTCGCGCGGCGGCGATCTCTTCCCGCACCTCTACGGCGTCCTCGACGTTGCGCAAGTGCGTGGCGTCGCCGATGCGCCGTTGGGCGCGGATGGCGTCCCGATCCTGGGCGCGCTGGCGTGAGCCTGCATGGCCTGGCCACCCGCGCGCTGCGCGGCCTCGATCCGGAGGACGCCCACGGCTGGGCGATCCGCGGGCTGAAGCTGGGGCTGGGGCCGGCCGATGGGGGCGACGACCCGATCCTGGCGACCTCGCTCGCGGGGCTCAGCCTGCCCAACGCCGTGGGCCTGGCGCCGGGCTTCGACAAGGACGCCGAGGTGTTCGGCCCCATGCTGCGCGCCGGCTTCGGCTTCGTGGAGTGCGGGACGGTGACGCCGCTGCCGCAGTCCGGCAATCCGCGCCCGCGGCTGTTCCGGCTCAGCGAGGACCGGGCGGTGATCAACCGCATGGGCTTCAACAACCGCGGGCTGGAGGCCTTCGCAGAGCGCCTGGCGAAGCGTGGACCCCCAGCGTCAGACATCGGCGTGGTCGGCGCCAACATCGGGGCCAACAAGGAAGCCGCCGACCGGATCGGAGACTACGTCATCGGCCTGAAGCGCCTCTGGGGGCTGGCCTCCTACTTCACCATCAACGTCTCCTCGCCCAACACGCCGGGCCTCCGCGCCCTGCAGACCCGGGCGGCGCTGGAGGAACTGCTGGGCCGGCTCGCCGAGGCGGCCGACGCCCTGCCGGCGGCGGGCCGGGTCCCGATGTTCCTGAAGGTGGCGCCGGACCTGGAGGCGGGCGAGGTCGAGGCGATCGTCGAGACCTGTGTCGCCAATAGCCTCGCCGGGATCATGGTCTCCAACACCACCGTCTCGCGCCCGGGCCTCAGGTCGCGGTCGGCCGGCGAGGCGGGCGGGCTCTCCGGCGCGCCGTTGATGACGCTTTCCACGCAGATCCTGACCGAATTCGCGCAGGCCGCGGCCGGGCGCCTGGCGCTGGTGGGGGTCGGCGGGATCGCCAGCGGGACCGACGCCTACGCCAAGATCCGCGCCGGCGCGGGCGCCGTGCAGCTTTATTCGGCCCTGGTCTTCGAGGGGCCGGGCCTGGTGACGCGGATCAAACGCGAGCTCGCCGCGCGCCTGCGGGCCGACGGTTTTGCGGCCCTGGGCGAGGCCGTGGGCGCGCGATAGGGGCGGCGCGGGGCTTGCAGGGGCCATCCGGTCGCGTTGCCGAAGCGGCGCGGCTGGATTAACTCGGAAGGATCATGGCGGACGCCGCCCCCACGCCGCAGGAGACCGACCGGCCGAGACGGCCCCGCCTCCTTTGGCCGGGCGGCCTCTCGGCGCGCCTGCTGACGCTCACCATCCTGTTCGTGGCCGCCGCCGCCGCCTTCGCCCTGCCGCCGGCGCTGGCCTCCTTCGAGCAGCAATGGCTGCTGGACCGCATCCGCGCCGCCGAGCTCGCCTCGCTGACCCCCGACGCCACGCCGGACCGCAAGGTCTCCCAGGCGATCGCCGCGCAGCTCCTTGAGGGCGCCGGCGTCAACCGGGTGGGCATCCAGGCCGACGGGGTGCGCCGCCTGGTGCTGGGCGGCCCGGCGCTGAAGCGCACGCCCTATGTGGTGGACCTGCGCTCCCAGGCGCCGGTG
Source organism: Phenylobacterium sp. (assembly GCF_004799515.1). GTDB lineage: Bacteria > Pseudomonadota > Alphaproteobacteria > Caulobacterales > Caulobacteraceae > Phenylobacterium. Next base: position 221,010 of record NZ_SSMX01000030.1, read on the forward strand.
TCCTGGCTGCTGGCGCCGTTCCAGACCCTGTTCGGCGGCGACGGGCGGTTCGTGCGCGTGGTGGCCAGCCCCACCTTCCTGCACGCCGACTTCGTGGAGGTGGTGGCGCCGGACGCCGAGTTGAAGGCCGGCCTGGTCGCCTATCTCTGGAAGCTGGTGCTGGTGGCGGCCTTCGTCTCCACGGCGGCGGGCATCCTGGTCTACCTGACGCTCAACTTCTTCCTGGTGCGGCCCATGCAGCGGATCACCTACGCCATGGAGCGGTTCCGCGCCGATCCGGAGGACCCCGAGGCGCGCGTCCAGCTGTCCGGCCGCCGTGACGAGGTGGGCCGCGCCGAGATGGAGCTCGACCGCATGCAGGCCGATCTGCGCGTGGCGCTGAACTCCCGCGCGCGGCTCGCGGCGCTCGGCGAGGCGGTGGCCAAGATCAACCACGACCTGAAGAACATGCTGACGAGCGCCCAGATCGCCTCGGAGCGGCTGGCGGCGCTGAAGGACCCCAAGGTCAGCCAGGCCCTGCCGCGCCTGGAGCGGGCGCTGGACCGGGCGGTGAAGCTGGCCTCCGGCGTGCTGGACTACGGCAAGTCCGAGGAGGCCGCTCCCGAGCCCCGGCCGATCGTCCTGGCCGCCGCCGTCGCCGCCGCCGCCGACGAGGCCCGGCTCGCCGAGCACCGGATCCGCCTCACCCGCCAGATCGGCAAGGCCGAGCGGGTCCGCGCCGATCCCGACCAGCTGCACCGCATCCTGGCCAACCTGCTGCGCAACGCCCGCGAGGCCATCGAGCACCAGGAGGGACGCCGCGCCGCCGGCCGCATCACCGTCACCCTGACCCGGCTCGGCGACTCGAGCCTGGTCCGCGTCGCCGACAACGGCCCCGGCCTGCCGGAGCGGGTGCAGGAGCGCCTCTTCCAGCCCTTCGCCGGATCCGGCCGGCCGGGCGGCACGGGCCTGGGTCTGGCCATCGCCCGCGAGCTTGCCCAGGGCCACGGCGGCGACCTGACCCTGGTCGCCACCGGCCCCGACGGCTCGGTCTTCGAACTGCGCCTCCCCGGCGTCCCGCCGCCCGCCGCGCCGGGCCGCCGCGGGCCGGCGGCGAAGAAGGGCTAGATCGCCGCAATGCCTCCAAGATCCTCCCCCTCAGGGGGAGGTGGCGGCCGGAGCGAAGCGATCGGCAGACGGAGGGGGAAACCTAGCCGCCTCCCGCCTCGTGCAGGATCATCCGCACCGCATCGTCGAGCGATTGCAGGACATAGGCAGCCGACAGTCGCAACGTGCGAATCCCCTGCGCCGTCAGCCAACGATCCCGCCGCATGTCGCGACCGGGTTGGGCCCCAACGCCATGGCTCTGGCCGTCGATCCCGATCGCCAGCTTGGCGCTGTCGCAATAGAAATCGAGCACATAGGGACCGACAGGATGCTGCTTGCGGAAGTGCAGCCCATCCGTGCGGCGCCCCTTCAGCCTCCGCCAGATCAGCACTTCTGGCAGGCTCATTGTTCGGCGCAGCGCTCTGGCCCGTTGGCGGGTATTCAGCGGGGCTTCCAGTTTCCCCCTCCGTCACGTCTCGCTGCGCTCGCCGCGACACCTCCCCCAAAGGGGGAGGATTTTGCGACGGCGTCCTATCAATACCCCCGTGCGACGCCCTCGCGCCTCGGGTCGGCGCCGCCACGCAGGCCGTTTGGGGTCATCTCGATCCCCTGCTCGCCGGAGCCCTCGCCAAAGCCGCCGCCGCGCAGGGCGACGCCCTTGGCGGCCAGGCCAGCCACCACGCCGGGCGGATAGCGCGCCGGCTCCGAGGCGTAGATGGTGTCGAAGGCGATGAGGTTGGGCAGGTTGATCGCCTCCTGCACCGGCAGCTTCCAGGCCATCAGCCCCACCAGCACCTTGAGGTTGAAGGCGATGATCGACGGGCCGCCCGGCGAGCCGGCCCCGGCGACGAAGCGGCCTTCCTTGTCCAGCACGATGGCCGGGGCCATGGACGAGCGCGGCCGCTTGCCGCCGGCCGGCGCGTTGGCGGCCGGGGCGCCGTCCTGGTCCTTCGGCGAGAAGGAGAAGTCGGTGAGCTGGTTGTTCAGGAAGAAGCCCGCGACCATCTTGCCGTCGCCGAAGATGCTCTCGACCGTGGTGGTCATGGAGACGGCGTTGCCGTCCTTGTCGACGATCACGAGATGGGTGGTGCCGCCGGGCTCCCGGGTGCGGTCGGGCGCGCGGACCCCGGCGCCTTTCGGCGTCCCCGGACCGGGCGGCGGGCCGGCGCTGGCCGGATTGATCAGCTTGGCGCGGGCGTCCAGGTAGTCCGCCGCCAGCAGGCCTTCCATGGGCACGGAAACGAAGTCCGGGTCGCCGTAGTAGCGGTCGCGGTCGGCGTACATCAGCCGGCTCGCCTGGCTGAACAGGTACCAGCCCTGGACGTCGTTGGGGTGCTTCTCGATGTCCGTGCGCTGCAGGAGGCCCAAACCCTCCAGCACCGCCGGGCCGCCGGACGGCGCCGGGGGCACGCAGACGGTGTACTCGCGGTAGGGCCGGCAAACCGCCGGGGTGGCCTTGGGCTTGTAGGACGCCAGGTCCTTCAGCGTCATGGCGGTGGGGTAAGGCCCCTCGCGAAGCTTGGCCACGATCTCAGCGGCGATCGGGCCCTCCAGGATCGCCTTGGGCCCTTCCGCCGCGAGCCGCTTCAGGGTCGCCGCGTAGGCCGGGTTCTTCATCAGCTCCCCGGCCTGCACCTTGGTCCCGTCGGGCTTGGTGAAATAGGCGACGGCGTCCGGCTGCCGGGCCTGGGGCGCGCCGGAGACGGCGGCGTCGGCCATCCGCTTGGGCACGTGGAAGCCGTCGGCGGCGAGGTGCTCGGCGTCCCCGAACAGGTCCTTCCAGGCCAGCTTCCCGTGCTGGCTCTGCGCCAGGTAGAGCATGGCGATGGCGCCGGGCACGCCGGCCGAGCGGCCGCCGACGATCGCCTGGCCCTTGGGCATGGGCTTGCCGTCCGGGCCGTAGAACAGCTCGGGCGTCGCCGCGGCGGGGGCGGTCTCGCGGCCGTTGTAGGCGGTCACCTTGCGGGTCTTGGCGTCGTAGTAGGTCATGAAGGCGCCGCCGCCGAGGCCGGAACTCTGCGGCTCCTCCAGGCCCAGCACCGCCTGGACGGCGACCGCGGCGTCCACCGCCGAGCCGCCGGCCTTCAGCACCTTCAGGCCCGCGTCCACCGCGTCCGGTTCGGCGGCGGCGACCATGGCCGTCGGGCCCTTCTCAGGGGCGGCCAGCGCCTGGGTGGCTGGCGCGGAGACGGCCAGGACGGCGGCGGCGGCCACAAAGAAAGCGGAGGGGCCGAGGGACAGGAAACGCTTGGCGACGGTCACGTGACGGGCAGCTCCGGATTGGGGGTCAGCGCCACCATAGCGGCGCGGCGCGTGCGGACAACAAACTGCCGCTCACGAAATTCTAGGCGCCCGGCGGCTTGCGCTTCGCCACGTCCGCGACTAGGTTCCGCGCCCTCGCCGTCAGGCGGTGCGCGCCCGTAGCTCAGCTGGATAGAGCATCAGACTACGAATCTGAGGGTCGGACGTTCGAATCGTTCCGGGCGCGCCAATTTCTTGCGGAAAATCAAAGATCTAAGGCGAGCAACCAATCGCCACCGTCCTAATTTTCGAATTAGGACGGTGTTTAGGACGGTGTATTTTGGGCAACATTCCGAGAACGTTGCCGGGAATGCGAGGGCCTTCGCCGCCCTGCGAAGGCCTGCGATTCATGGTTGGTTCTCCCGCGGTCGCAGCGTTGCCGCAGCGCTGTCGCGGATTGCGGCGCTTGAAATGCCTGCGCCCCGCCGGATGACCGCGTTTTTTATTCACGCGGTGGGGCGCAATTTACGCCGACGCTGATGCAGCGGCCGATGCGCCGAGCGGAGCAGCTTGGCCACGGACGAAGCCCGCCGGCTCGTAGTCATAACCCCGGCGTTGGCTCCCTGACGCCAAGCGACGCTGATGCGCGCACGGCGCAGCAGGTCCCGAGAGTAACGCCGCCATGGCGTCGACCTCGCGACAGATCCGGTCGAGCTTGCGCCGCATCATGTCGGCGACGCTCTCTTGGTCGCACGCATCTTGTGCGATCGTCCGGCAATCGACCTCTAGCCAAAGCCGCGTCAATGCCGTGCTGAAGGCCGGATTTCGCACTTCGTAGTGTGGGACCTCGTTCAGGCAGACGTAGACGATCGTCATGTCAGAACGCCAACCCGCCACCAGGTTGGCGAGATCTTCACAGGCGCCAAGAGCCTTCAGGTCATCGAGATGCGCCTCGGTCCTGGCCTTCGCTTCGAGGCCGAGATCGCGGCATAGCCGCACCAGAGCATTGAAGTCGTCGGCCTTCTCAAGCCGCACGCGACGGCGCTCAAGGTGGGCCGCGAGCACATACCAGCCCAGCAGGATTATCGAGCAGACGGCCTGGACGACAGCGGTCGCGGTTTGCAGTCGGGCGGCTTGATCCATCACGAAGACTCCTGGAGCGGAAGGCAGGTGCGCCGGCAGCTCAAAGGCTGACGGCGCACCCGATCAGGGGAGCGTCAGACCACGGCGGCCTGAGCGTCGGACGAGGTGGCTTTGGCGAGGGCCAGGCGGTCGGCCAGGAAGGCCCATGTTCGGCCGTTCGCGAGGGCCGCGGCCTTAGCGTCGTAGTGCAGACCGGTATGGCGGGCGAAGGCGTGGTTGCAGCCGGGATAGCTGAAGACCTCGACGTTCGACTTGCCCGCCAGCGCCGCCTTGATCGCCGCCTGGGCGGGTTTGGAGATGAACTCGTCCTCCTCGGCGAGGTGCATCAGCATCGGCGCTTTGATGGCGGGAGCTTCGTCCAGGTACTTTTCGGTGTCGCCGCCATGATAGGCGACGACGGCGTCGACCTGGCCGCGCGCCGAGGTGAGGAAGCCCATCAGGGCGCCCAGACAGAAGCCCTGGATGGCGACCTTGCCGGAGGAGCCCGGCATAAGGCGCGCCGCCTCAATCGCCGCCTGAATATCCTTCACGCCTTGGTCCCGGTCGTAGGCGGTGTAGAGGGCGACGCCCTTTTGCCACTCGGCGTCCGACCACATGCTGAGGCTCACGCCCGGCTCTTGGCGCCAGAAAAGGTCCGGAGCGATGGCCAGGAAGCCTTTGGCGGCCAGCTCCTCACAGGTCTGCTTGATGTCGGCGTTCACGCCAAACACCTCGTGCAGGACGATCACCACCGGCGCGGTCTTCGAGGTGGGCCGGGCCACATAGGCGCTAAAGTCGCCATCGGCGGTGTGGATGATCAGGGTGTCGCTCATCGTCTCGTCCTTTCCGGTTGGGGGTGCGTGGTCGTCTGGGGCCACCAATCTGCTCACTCTCTGCCCGCGCCAATTGAACGATGCCGCACCGTTTGGAGTGATTGCGCCGCGCGAAGACGGCGTTTCCGTTCAAGTTGCGACGCCGGCAAACAGCGGAATGGAAGGCGCGGCTCTGACGTGCGCTAATCCCGCAGGCGGACCCGCGCACACCAGGGAGGGCGCATGTCATCGACGATCCGGATCCTGGCGGCGCTGGTGGTTGGCGTGATCGCGGGCGTCGTGCTTTCAGGCCTCGCGCCGGCCTCCGTCTCGCCAGCCGTGACCGTCGCCAAGAGCGTCGGCGGACTCTGGCTCGACAGCCTCAGGATGACCGTCGTCCCGATGATCTTCGTCCTGGTTGTCACCGGCGTGGGCGCGACGTTCGGCGTGGTCACCGCCGGCGGCATGACAGCGCGCACCCTTGTGCTGTTCGCGATCCTACTCCTGGGCGCCGCCATCTTTGGCGTCCTGCTGATGGACGCCATCCTTATGGTGTTCCCCATTCCCGGCGCTGCAAGCGTCGCAATCCGCGACGCCATGGCTGCCGGGCGCGTCGCCACACCCGTCGCGCCACCGGCGGCTGATTGGCTGAAAGGATTCATCCCGGCCAATCCCGTTGCCGCTGCGGCTGACGGCGCGATCGCACCTCTCGTGGTGTTCAGTCTGATCTTCGGCTTTGGCGTAACCCGAATTGCAGCCCCGCTCCGCCAGTCGCTGCTGCAAGTCTTGGACGCCATACTCCAGACGCTGCTGGTGATCGTGGGCTGGGTCCTTAGGGCTGCGCCCCTTGGCGTGGCGAGCTTGGCTTTCGTCGCTGCGGCGCAAGCCGGCTTGGCTACGGCCGGCACGCTGCTTCACTACGCGCTGACCGGGGCGCTGTTCTGCGCGATCCTGGTTCTTGTCCTTTATCCTCTCACGGTCGTCTGCAGCGGCGTGTCGGTCATCCGGTTCGCCCGCGCTGCGGCGCCGGCGCAACTGGTTGCCTTCAGCACGCAGTCCTCTGTCGGAAGCTTGCCGGCGATGGTCGAGGCCACGACGGCGCTGGGCGGCGAACCCGCTGTGGCGCAGGTTGTACTACCACTTGCGGTCTCACTGTTTCGGCTGGGAAGTGCTGCCTCCGGTGGCGCCATCGCGCTATATGTGGCGCGGCTATCGGGAATCGCGCTGACGCCGATGCAGATGGGAATCGCGGCTGTCCTTTCCGCCCTGATCAGCTTGGCGGCCGTCGGCCTTCCGAGCCAAGCCTCGTTCGTCACCGTCATGAGCCCGATATGCCTTGCGGTGGGCGCGCCGCTCGAAGCGCTCGTGCTGTTGATGGCCGTCGACAGCCTGCCTGACGCCGTTCGCACAGTCGTCAACGTCACGGCCGACATTTCGGTCACCGCGATCAGCGATCGCTGGCGCAAGGCACCGGCGTCAGCCGCGCTCGGCCAGGAGGGCGTTGGCGGCTCTTAAGTCGGCGGTATCGAATCCCTCGCGGAACCGGCCGACCACGGAGGCGAGGCGCTCGGCCGAGGCTGCCGTGTTGCTCTGACACCGGGCCAGGGACAACGCGGCGCGCAATTCCCAGGACAGCGCGCCCTGCGCCGAGGATGTTTCCAACGCCTCGGTGAGGCTGTCGACGGCGTCGGACGACCGATCCAAATGATGGAGCGCCTCGCCGCGGATGCGCAGCAGTTCAGCCCGCGTCCAGCCTTCGCCGGTTCGTTCGGCGCGCGCGATCGCGTCCTCGACGATGCGCAAGCCTTCCGCGGCCTGGCCGTCCCCCACGAGGGCCTCGGCCAGCACGCCAAGGAAGGCGGTGTGGTAGCAAACGAACCCAGCTGCCTCGAGCTGGGCGATCCCTGAACGAAGCAGCGCCACGCCCCGTTCACGCTCCCCGCGCCGCACGCAGACCTCGCCTTCAAAGCAGTCCCCGTAGGTTCGCCAGACATCCAAGGCTTGGAGCCCGGTATGCTGGCGGAGCAGTGCGATGTAGCGGTCCGCCAACTCCAGGTCGCCGCGCCAGAGCGCGAGGAAGCAGGCCGCGTCGGAGAGCACGTGCGCCAGCGACAAGGTATGGTCATCGGCCGTCACAGTAGCGATGTTGTCTTCGACGTCCCGCAGAGCCTGATCGGCGTCGCCGCGCAACCACAGAGCGCGCGCAAGCGTGATGCGGGCCGTGCTTCGCTGGTCGTACTGGAAGCGCGCCACATCGGCCGGCCGGGCCGTTGCACCATAGATCCGCAACATGGCTGTGATGTCAGCTGTGGCGGCTTCGAGATCGCCCAGCATTAGGCGGGACCAGGCGCGAATCCGCTGTGCAATGAGTGGGTCAGCGGCGTCCGGCGCGCTGGCCGAAAGCCTCGCGAAGCGGTCAGCGAAGTCGAGGGCTTGGCGAGCTTCACCACTATTCACGCGGTCCGTCCAAAGCGCCCAGAGCGCGCGCGCCTGATAGTCGGCATCGCCAATCTGCTCGGCGATCTCCAGGACCGAACGCCAAGCGGCGACCCCGCTAGGAAAGCCGGTGATCGCGCGCATCTGCGGGAATCCGAGGCCCGCATAGAGTCGCATGCGCACCCGCAAGTCGGGATCTGGTGAGCCGTCCAGCCAGGTGAGGGCGGCCTGCACGCGGCCCAGGCATTCGTCGACCAGCGAGAGCTGGAACCATAGCGGCACGGCGTCGGCCGTCAGGGCGACACCGATCGATCCATCGCCATCTGGCGAAAAGGCCCAGTCGAGGGCCGCCCGTAGATTGCCAAGCAGGCCAGCGGACTCCGCCAATCCCTCGGCAGGGCGCGTGGCAAGCACCTCCTCCGCTGCTGCGAAGTGATCACGATAGTAGGTCGCGTGGCGACGCCGGCGCAGGTTGGCCTCGCCAGAGGCTTCCAGCTTCTCGCGCGCGTAGGCGCGCGTGGTGTCCAGAAGTCTGTAACGGACCTCGTCGCCCTCCACCTCGGCGTTGAGCAGCGACTTTGCGGCCAGATTCAGCAGGCCGTCTTCGATCGCATCTGCTGCATTGTCGGCGGCTACCGCAATGGCGGCGGCAACGTCGAAGGGACCGTTGAAGACCGCCAGCCGCTGGAGCAGCAGCTGCTCGGCCACAGGCAAGATCCCGTAGCTCCAATCGACGGCGCCCCGCAGGGTCTGGTGGCGCGGGAGGGCTGTGCGCCGGCCACGCGTGAGCACTTGAAAACAGTTGTCCAGCGACCGCCCCAGAGCTTCAAGGCTCATACTGTCCAGGCGAGCTGCAGCCAGCTCGATCGCAAGGGCGATCCCGTCGAGGCGACGGCAGATCTCGACCACCCTTGGCGCGCCGGCCTCGTCGAGGCGGAAGCCGCCCAGCACGGAGGAGGCGCGCGCGACGAAGAGCTGTACGGCTGGAAATGCGAGCGCGTCAGCCGCCGTAGAATTCGCAGTCTCCGGGGGAAGCGCAAGGGGGCTTAGGCGATGCACCCATTCGCCATCCGCTCTTAGGGCCTCGCGGCTCGTCGCCAGCAAGGTGAGGTCGGGCGCGAGGCCCAGGAGGCGCTCTGCAAGTGTAGCCGCGGCCTCGATCACATGCTCGCAGCTATCGAGAACCAGCATGAGGCGGCGGCCGCGCACAGCCTCGGCGATCTCTTGCACCAAGTCCGCTGATCGCACCGCCAGTCCCAAACCTGAGGCCACGGCGCCCGCAACAAGCTCGCCATCCGCCAATGGCGCCAGGTCAGCGAAGGCCACGGTTTCACCGGCGTCAGCTAAGCGCTGCGCCAAGGCCACGGCGACGGTGGTCTTGCCCATGCCGCCCGGCCCGACAATCGTGACGAGCCGCTGCTCGACAAGCACGAGCGACAACTCTTCGATCAAATCGTCCCGGCCAATGATCCGCCCGACAGGCATCGGGAGCCTTAGCACCGGAAAGGCGGCGTCGGTGGCAGTCGCAGGCGCTGCCGTCGACGCTGCAGTGGTCGTGGTTGAAACTGGCGCGACGAAGGTGTAGCCGCGACCCGGGACGTTGGTGATCAATCTGACGTCACCTTCGCCGTCGCCCAACGCCTTGCGCAGCGTGGAGATGTGGACGCGAAGCGCGCTCTCCTCGATGACGACGTCGGGCCAGACCAACGCAATCAGGGCGTCTTTGCTGAGGATCTCGCCGTGGCGTGTCGCCAGCGCGATGAGAATATCCAGCGACCGGCTACCCACGCGGACCGGCGCCCCGGCGCGCAATAGTCGCCGCTCTGACGGGATCAGCTGGAAGTCGCCGAAGGCGAGCGCCTCATGTCCCTCGGAGCTAAAAGCCGCAGCCATGTCGATCCTGCGTTGGATGGTCTCGGATAGCTAGGCGATGATCTCCTGCAAAGCCATCACGCCAACACCCGATCGGGTAAAATGCGTGAAGCAGCCTCCTACACTTCTTCACAACCGATAACTCGCGCCAGGTGGGAGCCAGGCCCAACCTCCAATCAACGCCCGCGTCCACTGACGCTGCGATCTGAAGGAGACCGGTCATGTCCCCAGCCCTTTCCCCCATGCCGCCTGTCGCCGCGCCGTCGCCCGGCGCCGTGGTCTTCGGCGCTCAAGGCCGGTCATTTGCCCGGGCGGCGAATGACCTCGACGCCCCGGCTGATGTGTTGGGCCGGCTGCTGTCCGAGGCTTTCGAGGCTTTCGAACGCGATCCCGGGGCCGCGCGTCAATCGCTCAGCCGGGCCTTCGCGTTGCTGGACGTCGAGCCCCGCGAACCCGCGAAGGCGCCTAACCAAGACCTCGGGCAGCTGGCGCCGTGGCAGGCGAAGAAGGCGGCGACCTATATCGAGGAGCACCTGGATGCGCCCATCGATATCGGTGAGCTGGCGGCTCTGGTGCGGCTCAGCCAATCCTACTTCTCCCGAGCCTTCAAAGTCTCATTCGGCGCGACGCCGCAGCCCTACATCCTCGGCCGCCGGATCGCGCTCGCCCAAGACCTGATGCTAACGACCGAACATCCGCTCTGCGGTATCGCGCTCGACTGCGGCTTCAGCGACCAATCCCACCTATCCAGGATCTTCCGTCGGCTGACGGGCGACTCCCCGAACGCCTGGCGCCGTGCGCGTCGTGCAGCGCCTGGCGAGGCCGACAGCGGTCGGAGTTTCAACGCCTGACGACGGCCTTCGCAGAACTTCACAAGCGATAACTCGTGGCCCACCGAGCGTCGCGAGACACTGCCTCACCGGCCTTTGGGCCCGCCCTCTTCGGAGACTGTCATGTCCGAGACCCCATTCTTCGACCCCCTCGCGGCGTCCCGCCGCAAGGTCCTGTTCACCGGCGCCGGCGCTGCCGTCGCCATGAGCCTGCCGGTGGCGAAAGCTTTCGGCTCCCCCAGTGACTCCTCCCCCGCGTCCCCCAGCAAAGGAACAACGACGATGGCTAGCAGCACCTTCAAGACCAAGGACGGCACCGAGATCTACTTCAAGGATTGGGGGTCTAAGACGGCCCAGCCGATCGTCTTCCACCATGGCTGGCCGCTCAGCGCTGACGACTGGGACAGCCAGATGCTGTTCTTCCTGGCGCAGGGATACCGCGTCATCGCCCACGACCGCCGTGGCCACGGCCGCTCAACCCAGACCGATCTGGGCAATGACATGGACACCTACGCCGCCGACAGCGAGGCGCTGGTGAAGCACCTCGATCTGAAGAACGCCATTCACGTCGGCCACTCGACGGGCGGCGGCGAGGTCATCCGCTATGTCGCCGACTACGGCGGCAACGGCCGTGTCGCCAAGGCGGTGATCATCAGCGCCATTCCGCCGGTGATGGTGAAGAAGGCCTCGAACCCGGGCGGTTTGCCGACGGAGGTCTTCGACGGCTTCCGGAAAGGCATGTCCAACCGCGCCCAGTTCTACGTCGATATCCCGACCGGGCCGTTTTACGGCTTCAACCGGCCGGGCGCGAAAGTCAGCCAAGGCATCATCGATAACTGGTGGCGCCAGGGCATGATGGGCGGGACCAAGGCCCACTACGACTGCATCAAGGTTTTCTCGGAGACCGACCACACCGAGGACCTCAAGAAGATCACGGTCCCGGTGCTAGTCATGCACAGCAAGGACGACCAGATCGTCCCCTACGCGGACGCCGGGCCTCTGGCGGTCAAGCTGCTGAAGAACGGCACGCTCAAGACCTACGAGGACCTGCCGCACGGCATGCCTACGACCCACTCCGACATCATCAACGCGGACCTGCTGGCCTTCATCAAGGCCTGACCAATCGACCGCCGCGTCGCGTCCATGGCCTTCCCGTCCCCGCGGGGAGGCCATGATCGCGCCGGAAGAAAGTCAAGCTAATGCGGATCCTGATGATCCTGATCCCCGACCTCGATACGCCGCCGCGAATCCCGCCGGTGCTTCAGTTCGAGCGCTTCCTGTCGCCCTACTACTTGTTCATCGACGCCGGCGCGGACGTCGTGCTGGCCTCGCCCTGCGGCGGCGATCCGGCTATGCGCACGGCGACGGGAAGGCGTACCGACGCGACCTCCGCGATGCAGCGCTTTCAGCAGGATCAGACCGCGAGAGACGCTCTCGCCGACACCCTCGAACTCCATCGGGTAGACCCGGACGATTTCGACGGCGCGTTCTGCCTTGGGGTCACGGGCGGTGTTTGGCCACCAAACGCCGACAACCCGGGCGGCGCCATGATCGGCGCACTACTTGCCGCTGGAAAGCCTGTCGCAGTCGTTCCCGCAGAGCTACACCTTGAGCCGGATGGTACTGGCGATGGCTTGCTGATCACTGGTGATCGCGCCGACGCCGCGGCGCTTGCAGCAAGAGCGCTTCTTGGGGCGCTCGGTCGCCCGTGATGAGATCCGCCTGAGAGGTCTAGGTCGAGTAGGAGCGTGAATGAAGGCCTCGCGCCCGGAACGGCCAAGGCCTGGGCGCTGGAGTCCTTCGAGGTGGCGAAGACGACCGCTTATTGGCCCGGAGCGCCAACTGGCTGCGACCACGACGCGGCGCCGGTGACCCTGCCGCCTGGCTACGATGGTCCAGCCTCCGCGGCCGTCGCGCAGCAATTTGAGAAGGCCGGCGTGCGGCTCGCCTGGGTCCTCAACACACTGCTCGCCAAGCGCTGAGGCGTCAGCGATCAAAGCCGGTCTCGCCGGCGCGTGAGGGCCCCGGCGCAAAAGCAAACGCCCCGGCGACAAAGCCGGGGCGTTAAGGCAGCGCGATCAGTCGGGGGGGCGTCTTCGGCGCTGCTGACTCCCAAACCGGCGGCCAACGCTAAGGTTCCGCGACACCCCGCAACGCCGGGCTCAATTCATTCAGGCGCGCGACCTGGGCGAAATTCCCGGCCGCGCTTGCAGCGCGGCCCGACGTCTTCTCGCATCGGCCCATTCGAAACTGGTTCGCCTATTTCACGCTGGGCGGGGAGCCGGATCACTCCATCCATCACCTCGACGTTCCCGCCGATCTCCTGGCCGCCTTCGCCGACGCGGTGTCCGATTTCTGGGAGACGGTGGCGGCCCTGCAGCTAAGCGCGAAGGTCGAGGATCAGGAGAAGGCCGCCGCCGGCGACCCTCGCTAACGCGCTGCTTCCTCAATCAGGGCCGCGACCTCGGTGGGATGCGAGACCATCACGACGTGGGAGGCGCCCTTGACGACCACCGTGTGTCTGGATTTCGCCCGCTGTGCCATGAAGGCGAGCGCCTTCGGCGGAATGTTGAGGTCGCTGGAGCCGTAGATCGACCATGATGGGATCGTCTTCCACGCCGAACCCGTTGCGGGCTCCTCCAGAGCCGCCTGGGTCACCGGGCGCTGCGTGGCCGCCATGATGGCGGCCTGGCCCGGTGCGACGTCCGCCGCGAACTGGTGCGGAAACTTCTTCGCCTGGATGTAGAGATCCACGCCGCCAGTGGGCAGGCTCACGGGTGGAGCCAAGGTGTCGCCTAGGCTGGACCCCGGGAACTTGCTGGACAGTGCGAGGCCCGACTCGCCAGTCTCGGGGGCGAACGCCGAGACGTAAACCAACGACTTCACATTGCTTTTGCCGACGGCGGCGACGCTGATCACGGAGCCACCGTAGGAGTGGCCGACCAGCACGACCGGTCCCTTGATGCTGTCCAGCAGCTTGCCGACATAGGCCGCGTCGCCTGCGACGCTTCGCAAGGGATTGGCCGCCGCGAGAACCGGGTATCCGTCCTTGCTCAATTTGGCGACGACGCCCGTCCAGCTGGCGGATTCGGCGAAGGCGCCGTGCACGAGGACGATCGTGGGCTTCGCGGCCGCGGCGGAAGCGGCGTTCGCGGCGCTCGCCGCGGCCAGACCGACGACGGCCATCATGGCCGCTTGAGTGAAGGTGCGCATTGTGGGGTCTCCTGCCTGTGGGCCGAGCCGCCCGACGACAGCAGCCCAGGATGCGACGACCATGCGTTGGCGGGGTCGCGCCGAATTGCAGGCGAAGCTCGTTTTTGCACGACGCAGGCATGTAAGGGACCGCCGACGTTGATTGAGCCGATCACGTCCGGCGCGCCAATAGGGGGCGTGAATTCTACAATCCGTCAGTCAGGCGGCCCTCTAGCCTAGTCACATGAGCGACCGTCGTGCAGGCCTTACAGCCCTCGACGCCGGTCAGGGCCCACAGTGCGGACAGGCGAGACCCGAGGAGTTCGAACAAATGACCACCATGCCGGCGACCTCGAAGTTCTCGCGCCGATCGCTTATTGCCGGCGGCGTGGCGATCGGCGCCACCCTCGCGCTCCACGACATTGCAGCCGCGCAGGCGGCGGGAAAGGGCACCATGTTCCCGGTCAAAGAGACGGATATCCAGACAAACGGCATCCGCCTGCACGTCACCGAGATGGGCGCGGGGCCCGCGATCCTGTTCGTCCATGGGTTCCCGGACACGGCCTACACCTGGCGGCGGCAGATGCAGGTCGTGGCCGCCGCGGGCTACCGCGCCATCGCGCCCGACATGCGGGGCTACGGTCAAAGCTCAGCGCCGACCGATGCCGCGCTCTACACGCCGTTTCAGACGGTCGGCGACCTGGTCGGGATGCTGGACGCCCTGAAAATCCCGCAAGCCATCGTCGTGGGCCATGACTGGGGGGCGACCCACGCTTGGGCGGCGGCAATGATGCGACCGGACCGGTTCAAGGGCGTCTTCTGCCTGAGCGTGCCGTACTCGCCCCGCGGCGACGCGAGCACCTTCGACGCCATGCGCGCGGCGGGACATGGGTCTGATTTCTACATGTTCGAACAGATCCGGCCCGAGGCGGATCAGATCTGGGCGGACGCGAAGGTCACGATTCCAGGCGCGCTCTATTGGGGGTCGGGGTCCGCGCCGGCCGCTCAGGCCTGGAATATTTTTGACCCGGCGCGCAGCCTTCACCGCGCGCCGCCCGCGACTCTCCCGACGTGGATCGAGCCGGACTACCTCGCCCACAACATCGCTTCATTCCAGCGCACGGGTTTCCACGGCGCCTTGAACTACTATCGCGCCGTACAGCCGTATTTCGATCTCTCGCCTGCGTTCAAAGGCGCGAAGATCTCCGTCCCGGCCTATTTCCTCTGGGGGAAGGCCGATGGCCTGGTGCCCATCTACGCCCTCACCGAAGACAAGATGCGCGACCGCTGCCCTGCGCTGAAGGGCTACGTCGGACTCGACGGTATTGGCCACTGGGTGCAGCACGAAGCGGCGGCCGAGACGGGCAAGCAGATCCTGGGCTTCGCGCGCGCCGTAAGCCCGGTTTAGCGCGACGCCGGCGCCGGCCGGCTGGCGCGCTCCGTCAACGCGCCGCGCCGACTGACCGATGCTTTCAAGTCAGTGAGGGCCGCCAGCTCGACCTGCGCCCGACGCTCCCAAGTCAAGGCGCCCTGGGCATGTGACAGCGCTAGGGCGTGGATGACGTCGCTACGCGCTTCGGCCAAGCCGTCGCGGCCGAGGTCGGCGATGCGCGCCCGGCTTCGGAGCCTGAGAAGCTCGGGGGTGTGCCAAGCGTCGCCGACCACCGCGGCCTCTGCGAGTTCGGCCTCCAGCACCGCGCCGGCTTCGGAGGCCGCGCCAGTGTCCAACAGCGCCGCGGCCAGCGCAGCGCTGAAGGCCGAACGGTGCACCGTGAATCGAAGGTCGGTGAGCTCGCGGATCGCGGCGCGCAGGCTCTCCGCCCCCGCCGCTGGGTTTCCCTGGCGATGCAGCAGCTCGCCATGAAAGCCTCGAGAATAGGCGGCCCAGGCGGCGACCCCCAAGGTCTCCGCTTCCCGCCGCAGATCGCCGATGTAGCGTTCGGCGTTTTCGAAGTCACCAGCGGCAAGCGCGAGCGGGCAGGCGCCGTCCGCCAGGACATAGGCCAGCGTCAGGCCGTGGCCGAGGGCTTCCGCCGCGGCCACTGTCTCCCGAAGGTCGGCGTAGGCTTCGATCGGGTTTCCCATGAGCCAGCGAAGCCGGCTGTGGATGACGCGCGCGTTGAGGGTCTGCTCGTGATGGTAGCGCACGATGTGCGATCGGTTCGGCGGCGCCACATAGTCCGCCAGGACGCGGTCGATCCCGAGGCGGGCGTCGCGAAGGCGCCCGAGCAGCATCAGGGACCGGGCGCGCATGCGTTCGCCAACGAGCCGTTCATTGGGTTCGCCGGCCTGGTCGGCGAGGGCGATGAAGGCGTCCGCGAAATCGAGCGCCTCGGCGGGCCGGGCGGCGTTGCCGGCGTTGAGCCACAGGCCCCAGTAGCAGCGCAGCCTGTAGTCGACGTCGCCGAGTTCCGTGGCGATCGCGAGCGTTTCGACGAGGTCTGACGCGGCCTGGTCTTCTGTTGTGCGTCCGGCCGGCTTCCAGCCCAGGGCCGCGGACAGTTTCAGGCGCGCCTGACGCGTATCCGTCCTCAGGCGGCCGAGGCGCGAAATCGCCGCCTGGACGTGGTTGAGGCATTCTTCGACCAGCGAGAGCTGCAGGAACAACGGGATCAGAGCGACGGTCAGGCCAACGGCGGTCTCGGCGTCGCCGTCAGCGGAAAACGCCCAGTCCAGGGCGAGGCGGAAGTTTGGGACGTCGCCTGCGTAGGTCTCGACCCACGCGGTGGTCGGAAGCCGCGCCCATTCGGCCTCCGAGCGGTCGGCCACGACCTTGAAGATCTCGGCATGGCGTCGGCGCCGTCTGGCGATCTCCCCGGCCTCTTCGAGCTTTGCGTGGGCGTAGGCGCGGGTGATGTCGAGAAGGCGGTAATCGGTCCCGTCGGCGGCGAGATGGGCCACCACGAGTGATTTCGCGACGAGGCTCATCAAGGTCTGAGAGACATCGTTGACGGCCTCGTCTTGGAGCAAATCCGCGGCCGCTTGGGCGCTGAATCCTCGGAAGACCGACAGCGCGCGCAGGGTCATCTGTTCGTCCGGGGTGAGATCGCGATAGCTCCAGTCGAGGGTGGCGTTCAGGGTTTGGTGCCGCGGCGCCACGCCAGGGAGACCGTCGGACAGGGCTCCCAATCCGTCGTCGAGGGACTGGCCGAGGCCCAGCAACTCCAACCTATCCAGGCGGGCGGCGGCCAGTTCAATCGCCAGCGGTATCCCTTCGAGCCTGCGGCAGATCTCCGCGATGGGGACCACGTCGTCGGGCGCCAGCACATACCCGCCGGGTTGGCAGTTCGCGCGCGCCACGAAGAGCTCGATGGCCCCGAAGCCCAGCGCCGCCGCTGGCGTAAGAGCGGCGCCCGGCGGCGGAACGTCCAGTGGTTCCACGCGGCGCACCCACTCGCCTTCGGCGCGCAGCGCCTGCCGGCTGGTGGCCAGAATCCGAAGGCGCGGCGCCTGGCGCAACATAAGTTCGGCGACCTCCGCGACAGCCGCCACCAGATGCTCGCAGCTGTTCAGAAGGATCAGCACCTCGCGGTCGCGAACCGCGGCGATCAAGGCCGACAGGGATGTCGTCTTCGGCGACCCGATCTGTAAGCTGGCCGCCAAGGCGCCGATCAGCATCGGCGGATCGACGACGACGGAGAGGTCGACCTCGACCGTGGTGTCGAAGCGGTCGCGGACCCGTCGGACGACCTCGGCCGCCACGGTGGTCTTGCCAACGCCGCCAGGTCCGACAAGCGTGGTGAGCTGCCGCGACGCCAAGTTGTCGGTAATGGCTTTGAGGATCGGCTCACGGCCGAACACGCGGGCATTGGGGTTGGCGTCCTGTCGCGTCTCATCGCCGCCCGCCGCTTCACACCGGCTGACGCCGCCCGCGTCTGACGCCACCTCCGCGAGCGCGTATCCGCGACCTGGCACATGCACGATCCACGATGCGCCGCAGGGGTCTGCGCCTAAGGCTTTCCTCAGGTGCGAGATGTGCACTCGCAAGGCCGCGTCCCCGACAAGCCGGTCCGGCCAGACCGCGGCGACGAGATCGTCCCGAGCCACGAAATCGCCGCGGCGGGCGAGCAGCGCCAGGAGGATGTCAAACGCCCGGTCGCCCAGGTGGACGACCTCGCCGCTCTGAAGCAGAGCGCGTCGGGAGGCGACGGCGACGAAGGTCCCGAACCTCTGCCCCTCGGCCTCCGCCAATCCCTCTGCGTCATCCAGCGTCATGCCGGCATCCTACTCCAGCATCCCGCCGTCAGCGAAAGCGCAGCGATGGTCCTCGAGATAGGCCGCCAGGGATCCTGGTGCACGGCCGGTCAGGGCAAGGACACTGTCCGTAAGCGGCGCAGGCGATTGGGACTCCGTCATCGCGTCGCGGGACACCCAGTCCGCAGCCTGCGCATGGGATAGTCCTCTCGCTAGGAGGTCTGCGAGCTGATCTTCGGGCGAGACGGCCTCGTAGGTGATCTCGCGGTGAAGAATAGTGCTCAGCGCGCCGGCGACCTCGGCATAGGACAGGTGGCGAGGCCCGGTGAGTTGAACGCGGCCCAAGCCTCGGCCCTTCATGACCACCGCGCGGGCGCAGGCGACCACGTCGCGCGGATCGATGAAGGCCGGGGCGCCGCGCGCGGCTGAGCCTCGCCACTGTCCCGTTGTCGCGATCTCGGCCGCATGCTCCAGCATCGTGGAGTCGAGGAGCGTCGGTAAAAGGGTCGTCGTGGGTATCGCCGGGACGTCCAAGGGTCCAGGTCCTTCACTGTCGCGGGTGGCGGCGTGTCTCCGGCGGACGGCATCCGCCGTGGCGATCTGGATGAGGTGAGGCCGCCCGTTCTGGCTGGCGACCGCGATGAGGCGCGTCAGTCGATCCTGCGCTTTGCCAGGACCGCGATCGGCCGCGACGAGGATCGCATCGAGCCTCGCCAATTGGCCTGGCGCGTCGCCTGCAACGTCCAGCTGGCCGTCGCCGATGACCTGGATGGGGCGGACGCCTGTTCGGTCGAGGAACAGCCGGGATGCGGTGTTAGGGCTCAGTCCGAAGACCAGCACGTCCATGCCCTCAAGCTGCAGTTGGCGAACCGCGGCGCGGCCGATCCAGCCTTCGGCCTCAACGATGAGTACGCGCACAATCTGCCTCCGCCGGCGAGCGCCCTGCCTGCTGGGCGTCGCGCGATCCGAACCTCGCATTGCGGTCAGACGGGAAGCGCGCGGGGCCCGGTTATCCCGTCGTATGCCCGGTCACCGGGGGGCGCCGTCTTGCACGATCATGCTGCATCTTGGGGCTCTCTTCGGCGCGAGACGAAGATCGCCCAAGGTTGGAAAATGCGGGTATTGAGGTTTTACGACGGAACCGTCTCCAAGAATTGGCCGTGCGATGACCGTGACCGAAACCGAGATCCAGACCGAGACGGCGCATCTCGACGGCTTGGGCGCGGGGGAGAACGACCTCGCGTTCGGTCCCTTTCGGTTTTCCTTGGACCGGCTCGAACTGACAGAGCAGGGTCGGCCCGTTGCGCTGGGAAAACGCGCTCTGATGGTGCTGGCCGCCTTGGCCAAACGTCCCGGCGAAGTCATCCCGCACGATCGATTGGTCGCGGAAGCCTGGCCGGGGCTCACCGTCGTGCCGGAGAACCTTCGAACGCAGATCGCGGCGCTCCGGCGCGCGCTGAATTCCGGGGGGTCGAAACAGGCCCTCATCGTCAACGTCGCCGGGCGTGGCTACCAGTTCGTGGGCGCGGTCTCGCGCGCCACGCCGGAGGTCCGACGTCCAACCAGTGCGGGGCGGGCCGTCCCGCGGCCGCTGGTTCGAGTCATCGGACGGGCGGATTCGATCCGGGCGGTCCGCGACAGTGTGGCGGAGTATCGCCTCACCACGATCGTCGGCCCTGGCGGGATCGGCAAGACGACGGTCGCCCTGGCCGTCGTGGAGGACGCCGCGTTCGAGCGCGTGTGGTTTGCCGACCTCGGACCGGTTGCGGCGCCCATCGCCGTCTTGGGCGCTATCGCGGCGGCGGTCGGCGTGGACCTGCCCGCGCGCTCGAGCCTCGGTATCCTCGTCGACTTCTTCCGCCAGGCGCCCGGGCTTCTGGTCCTCGACAATTGCGAGCACCTGCTTCCCGGCTGCTCGCAAGTGGCCGCGCAATTGCTTGAACAGACAGACGGCCTCCACATCCTCGCGACGAGCCGCAATCCGTTGGACGTCGCCGGGGAGGCCGTCCGGCGCCTCTATCCGCTCGAGCTGCCGCCGCGCGCCACCCAGGCGCTCGCCGAAGCCCAGGCCTATCCGTCGGTGCAACTGCTCGCCGAACGCACGGCCATGGCCGGACTCGATATCGACCTCACGGACGAGGACGTTCCGGCGCTCGTGGACATCTGCCGGCGCCTCGACGGGCTTCCCCTGGCCATCGAACTGGCGGCGGCGACCGTGGCGGTCCTAGGACTCGGCGGGGCCGCCCGGCAGCTCGGCGAACGTCTCGACGCGCTCCGTCAAGGTCGGTCAACCGCGCCGCCGCGCCAGCGGACCCTCTGGGCCGCGTTTGCGTGGAGCTATGAGCTGCTGTCGGAGCTTGAACGCGCCGTGCTCCGGCGCGTCTCATTCCTCAACGCGCCCACGCCGTTCGAGGCGATCGTGCGCCTCTGCAATGATCTGAAGCTGACCGACACTGAGATCATGGGCGCGTTGATTCAGCTGGTCGAGAAGTCGCTGATCAACGTGGATGTCGGCGGCGAGCACACCCTCCACTCGCTTCTGCAAGCGACCAAGGAATTCGCCCGCGCCGCCACCGAGCCGGATGAGGCGCGGACGATCCAGGCACGGCATGCCGAGCTGATGATCGACTGGTTGGACGAGGCGACGGAGAACTGGCGCTTCGGCGATCGCGCGGCGTGGATTGCGCGCTATGAGCGGCGGTTCGATGACGCGACGGCGGCGTTTGCTTGGAGCATGTCGCCGCGAGGCGACACCTCCATTGCGATCCGCCTGCTGGCCCACGCCTACCCGGTCTTGTTCTATCTCTCGCGCAGCTACATCGCCGTCGAATGGGTGGAGCAGTTGGAGCAGCGCCTCGCAGGTGCAGCGCCTTTGGCGCCCCGCGATGAGCTCGCGGTGATGGGCGCGCACGGCGTGTGCCACACCTATGTGCCGGCCGTGACGCCGGCGCTCCGCGAGATGTGGACGGCGATGCTGGCGAAGGCGCAGGCCGCGGACGACCTCAACGCGCAGATGCTCGCCCTTTGGGGCCTGTGGATCTGTGCGACCTATCTGGGCGGCAATGCCGCGACACAGACCTGGGCCGGGGCGTTTCTCGACATTGCCGGGCGGCGTAACGACCCGTCCGATCTGCGGACCGGCAACTACATGATGGCGCAGGCGCGGCTCTCCTGCGGGGACACCACGGGCGCGCGGGAGACCGTCGAGCGGGCGCTGGCCTTTGGCAAGGTTGCCGATGTCGGTCTGGGCGCGGTCAAGTGCCAGTTCGATCCAGAAACCCTCCAGCGCGCGCTCCGCGCGCGCGTCGTCTGGCTGCAGGGGTACGTCCGCGAGGCGGTCGTCGATGCCCAGGCGAGCATGGACCTCGCCATGCGCGGCGCCCACGCGATCAGCATCAGCCAAGCCTGTCTCGATGCGGCCCAGGTGTTCCTTCTGTCCGGTGAGCTGGATGCGGCGGAGCAGGCGCTCGACACACAGGCCATCGTGATCACCAGCGTCGGGCTGGGCCGAACACCGGGTCAAGCCCGCGGCCTGCGCATCGCCCTTTACGCGGCGCGGGGGCAGACCTTCGATGTGGTGGAGCTGCGCGAGATGCTGACTGTCCACCCGACCAACACCTTCCCGCGACGCTTTCCGATCGTGGTCGGTAGCCTCGCGATCGCGCTGGGTGAACGGGGCGAGACCGCGATCCCCTTGGCGCTGATGGATCATGCCCTGGCGGACACCAACATGTCGCACTGGTGCAGCCCGGAATACCTCCGCGCACGCGCCGCGTTGAAAGGCTTGGCGGCCGGTCGGACCGGCGATCCCTCGGCGGCCGAGGACCTGGAACTCGGCCTCACCCTTGCGCGAGAGCGGGGCGCAGCGAGTTGGGAGCTCCGCCTCGCGCTTGATCTCGCCCGGCTGCGCGAAGCGGCGGGGGACCCGCGCGCGGCCCACGATCTCGCCGTCGCCACCCTGGAGCGTCTTCAGACCCTTGCGGTGAGCGCCGACTTGGGTCCGCTTCGCGACCTCGGGGCGCGCCTCAAGCCCTGAGTTACGACGCCGTACCGGCGGCGCCCATCGGCACATTGAAGTGGTTTCGTTCAATATAGGCCCAAGGCCCTGCGGCATCGATCGCGGGCCGAGGCGCCTCTCCGCCGGGCGAGACCGCGGGACTGAAGCGACGGCCCGCAAATGGAGCTTGAGCCATGTCGGATCGGTCGAAACCAGACGGGGTCACGCGGACGCGTGAGACCAGACTCGCGCGACGTACCGTATTGGGTCTTCTTGCGGCCGCGACCCAAGCGCATGTCGCCTTCGGGATGCCCAGTATGCTCAGCACCAAGACCTTCAAGTCGCCCCGCCAGACCACCCAGTATCTCGAGGCAGGCCCTGCGGGGGGACCGTTGATGATCTTCCTGCACGGCTGGCCGGAAATCGGCCTGATCTGGCGCGCGCAGATGGAAGCCTTCGCCGCGGACGGTTGGCGTTGCGTGGCGCCGGACATGAGGGGCTACGGCGGTTCGTCAGCGCCCGATGGGGCCGCGCCCTACGCGCTTGAGCAGATCGTCGACGACATGGTCGAACTGCATCGGCACCTCGGCGGCAAGCCAGCCGTCTGGGTCGGCCATGATCTCGGCAGTCCGGTGGCCGGCGCCTTGGCCGCGCATCATCCGAACCTCAGCCGCGGCGTGGTCCTGGCGTCCATACCCTATTTCCCGCAGGGCTTTGCCCTGGCGAACCTCGTGCCCCTAGTGGACCGGCAGCTCTATCCGGCCGCCGAATATCCCGACGGCCAGTGGGATTATTGCCGCTTCTACGTAACCAATTTCGACACGACGGTTCAGGACTTCAACGCTGACATCCCAGCGACCCTGGCGGCCATCTACCGGCCTGGAAGCCCGGCCGGCGTCGGCAAGGTCTACCGGTCCGCTCTGGTGAGCCGTAACGGCGGCTGGTTCGGGTCAGCCCATCGCGCACCGGTGGTGGCGCCAGACCCGTCGCTTTGGCCGCCTGCGGATTTCGACAAGCTTGTCGCGGCCTTTCGCGTCACCGGGTTCCGTGCGGGTAACGCCTGGTACCTGAACGACGCCGCCAACATCGCCTACGCGCACACTGCGCCGGATGGCGGTCGCCTGCGCCAGCCCGTGCTGTTCGTGAACGGCGACTACGACGGACTGTGCGACATCCGCACCGGCCGGATCAGCGAGCCGATGCGCGGCGCCTGTGAGCATCTGTCCATCGCCCACCTGTCGGGCGGCCATTGGCTGCCGGTGGAGCAGAAGGCGGAGCTCATCGACGCCATCCGCGGTTGGCTGAAGGCCACCGGCACGGCCTGATCGGAGCATCCCGGGCGGGCGGGGATTCCTGAAGCACACGCGATCACAGTCAGCCAACCCGTGAGGAACGCACCATGACCGAGCCCAGCACCCCCGCGGCGTCCGCGTCGCCCTTCGCCTGGACCGCCGACCACACGGCCGTCCGTGTCCCCGACTTCGAAGCCGCCGTCGCCTGGTATTCGGAGAAGCTGGACTTTCGGATGAAGCAGACTTGGGTGCTCGGCGCGGTCACCTACGCATATCTCCACCCCGAGAACGACGATCGCTTCAGCATCGAGTTGCTTGCGGGTCCCGGCGCCGAGCCGCGGCCTGCCTTCGCTGACCTGCACGAAAGCTACGGGTTCGCGGGCTGGCACCATGTGTGTCTTCGCGTGGTGAGCGTCGCGGATACCACCGAGGAGCTGAGACGGCGCGGCGTCAAGATCGTGAGCGAGCCGCATGACGTGGCCGTCGCGGGTCTCACCGTCGCCTTCTTC
This sequence comes from Phenylobacterium sp., assembly GCF_004799515.1. Lineage (GTDB taxonomy): Bacteria > Pseudomonadota > Alphaproteobacteria > Caulobacterales > Caulobacteraceae > Phenylobacterium. Next base: position 244,593 of record NZ_SSMX01000030.1, read on the forward strand.
TGCGACCCCTGGGGCAACCTCTTCGAGCTCGCCCAGCCGATGGCCTCGGCAGGCTGACCCGCCGCGATTCCGCGGGCGCGTCGGCGCCCGGCGCCATGGAGCTCCCGCCCCATGGCGCCGGCTCGTTAGGCGTTGATGAACTTGAGGAGGTCGCGGTTGATGACCTCAGGGTGGGTCGTGCACATTCCGTGCGGATAGCCGGGGTAGAGGATCAGCTGCCCCTGCTTCAGCAGCTTCGCCGAAAGCAGGCCGGCGTCCGTGTAGGGGACAATCTGATCGTCGTCGCCGTGCATGACCAAAGTGGGCACGCCGATGGCCTTGAGGTCGTCGGTGAAGTCCGTCTCCGAGAAAGCCTTGATGCAGTCGTAGTGGGCCTTCGCGCTGCCGGTCATGCCCTGACGCCACCAGTTGAGGATGGTGCCCTCGCTCACCGCTGCGCCCGGGCGGTTGAACCCATAGAAGGGGCCTGACGCCAAGTCCTGGAAGAACTGCGACCGGTTCGCCAGCAGCGCGGCGCGCTGGCCGTCAAAGACCTCAATGGGCGTCCCGCCGGGGTTCGTCTCTGACTTCAGCATGATCGGCGGAACAGCGCCGATCAGCACCGCCTTGCCGACGCGGCCAGGCTCGGCGCGGGCCACGTAGCGCGCCACCTCGCCGCCCCCCGTCGAGTGGCCGATGTGGACGGCGTCGCGCAGGTCGAGATGGCTGGCGAGCGCCAGGACGTCCGAGACGTAGGTGTCCATGTCGTTGCCGTCGACGGTCTGCGTGGACCGGCCGTGACCGCGACGGTCATGCGCGATCACGCGGAAGCCTTCGCCCAGGAAGAACATCATCTGGGCGTCCCAGTCGTCGGCCGACAGAGGCCAGCCATGGTGGAACACCAGCGCGGGACCCGAGCCCCAGTCTTTGTAGAAAATCCGGACGCCATCGGGGCGTTCAACATAGCCGTCGGTCATTGCAGCACCTGTCTGTCTGAAAGGGGGTGGGCGTTGTCTCGCATCCGTCAGTCCCGCAACCGTCAGCGGCGGAGCCGGGGCAGCCGGGCGCAGCGATGGTCCATGGACACCGATCTGTCCTGGATCCGAGACGAGGGATTAGCGCCGCCCTTGTGGTGGCGCTCTTGAACCGCCTCTCAGGTTTTGAACGATCCTGCTGTCATCGCGCGTGAGGCGCTTCACGGCCCGAAAGACTTCGGGCGCGGTTCATTCCAATTCGCGGGGTTCCGACAACGCGGCCAACGCGCCGTCAGCCATATTCGCGGCCCGATCAAACGCGTTCCACGGAGCCTTCCCATGACCGCGCTCAGCGCCGCCGCTCAGACCCTGTTCGCTGAGAGCGGCGAGAACTCCTATGCCTATCGCCGGTTCGGTCCGCGATCGGCCTTGCCGCTGATCTGCCTGCAGCACTTCACGGGCACCCTCGACAACTGGGATCCGGCCGTCGTCGACGTCCTGGCCGGGACCCGCGACGTCGTACTGTTTGAGAATGCGGGGATCGGCCGGTCCAACGGCGCGCCGGCGTCCAGCGTCGAGGACATGACCCGCCACCTTCGGAATTTCCTCGAGACCCTGGGCATCGAGGTCTGCGACGTCCTCGGGTATTCGCTGGGTGGAATGATCGCGCAGCAACTGGCCCTGGAACAGCCGTCCAGCCTCCACCGGCTGGTCCTCGTCGGCACGGCGCCACGGGGCGGGGAGGACATCATGCATCTCGACAAGCCGACGTTGGCTCCGCATTTCGCCAATCCGGACCTGGACGGCTTCGCCCGGCTGCAGAAGATTTTCTTCGCGCCAACCGCCTCCAGCCAGGCGGCCGGCGCGGCCTTCGTGAAACGGCTGGAGACCCGGACCCAGGACCGGGAGCCCGCGGCCGGCGGCGACGTCGCCAAGGCGCAGATCGCGGCGTTTCGGGCGTGGGAGACAGGGGGCGCAAATCGCTTCGCCGACCTGAAGAAGATCGGCCATCCGACGTTCGTCGTGAACGGCGTGCGCGATGAGATGATCCCGATCCGCAATTCCTATTGGCTGGCCGAAAACTTGCCGAACGCCGTGCTGATGGCGCTGCCGGATTCCGCGCACGGATCGCTCTTCCAATTCCACCAGCCGTTCTGCCGGCAGGTGGAAGCGTTTCTCAGTTCGACGTCGGACTCGGCGGCCTTCTGAGATGACCGTGGTCCGGCATCGCACGGGGTTGGCGAGCTGACCTGATCGGCGCCCCGCTTAGGCAACCAGGCGGTGGTCGCCGCTGTCCCGCCCGCCCAGCCGCTCGCGCCGCGCGATGCAGGCCTGTTCCGTGCGCCACCGGCCGGGCGTGAGGCCCGTCGCCGTGGCGAAGGTTCGCGTGAAGTGACTCTGGTCCGCGAAGCCGCAGGCCAGGGCGATGTCAGCCAACGGGGTCGCGTCCTTCAGCAACATCTCTTTCGCCACCTGGACGCGCCGCTGCATCATCCAGCGGTGCGGGGCCAGGCCCGTGCTGCGGGTGAAGGCCCGCGAGAAGTGGCTGACGGAAAGCCCACACTCGTCGGCCAGCACCTGGAGTGAGATCGTCGCCTCTAGATTGCTCTCGACGATGTCGCACGACCGCCGAAGCTGCCACGGCGCGAGACCGCCGCGGTGCTTGGCGCGCGGAATCTGCAGGGCGCCGTAGCGCTGCGCGATGTGCAGGTTCAGCGCCAGGGCGATCTGGTCGACCGTGGCCAGATTGTCCTGAGCGGCCCCCGCCAGGATGTGGGTGAGGCAGGCGCCCAGGTGGGCCATCACAACGTCACCGCGGGCGCCGCCGTGGGCCAAAGACAGGGTGCTGATGCGGGGCGCGCCGCAATGGTCCGCGGCGCGATCGAACGCGGCGCGTGGCAGGAGCAGCTCGAGTTTGCTGCGACCATCGTAGGCCGCGTCATCGAGCGCCAGAGCGACGAGCGCGCTGGCGGACCGCCCGAACGGTACGACCGGGGCGGGCTGGCCGTCGACTAGCATCTCCGGCGCGTCGTCAGCGCCCGGCAGTAGCGTGAGCACGAGACAGCCGGCGGCGCTGGCGAGGGGCGGTGGCGCGACCGCACGGATGACGGCCGGCGCTGGCGCAGTCAGGCAGAAGTAGTCCCGATGGACGCTGGATTGCGCGCGCTGGAACATCGTTCGCGTCTCCCTTGGGGGCACGGGCGCCGTCTCGACGTGAGCGCAGCGACCGCGTTGATGACCCGAAGCTAAATGCGGTCCGCGTCGCGCCGGCCGTTAAGAGTTGTGAAAATGCCGCGCCGACGCACGTGATCCGCCGACGGGCGCGCGACGGGGCGCGGGCGGCCCGGCACGCGACCGGACGATACGGACGTATAGTCGACAGTCCGGGCGCGGGCTTTGAAGATGGAAGGCGCCCCCGGCCGTAAATCGACCCCCGCAGACGCGCGCGGTCGCGCCCGGAGGCCCAATGGGAGGCCGCCAATGACCCACGATGTGCACGACGCGCCGACGTTTAATCGCCGGGCCCTGTTGGGCGTCGCGGCCGGCTTCGCGGTGGCGGTCGGCGCCGTTTCCGCGCGCCGCAGTTTCGCCGCTGACGCGCCGGCGGGGGGCGTCAAGTCCGACGCGCCGCCGTTCGTGGCGCACAAGGTCCAGCGGGGGGCCGGCGTCCTGCAGGCGCGGGACTACCCCGGCGAAGGGCCGGCCTTGGTGATGCTCCACGGGTTTCCCGACAATCTGCACATCTATGACGAGATGCTGCCGATGCTCGTGGCGGCCAAGCGCCGGGTGGTCACCTTCGACTTCATGGGGTTCGGCGACTCCGAAAAGCCGAAGGGTTATGTCTACAACTTCGACCAGCAACTGGCCGATCTTGATGCTGTCGTTCAGGCGCTCGACCTCAAGACGATCGTTCCCGTGGCGCACGACGCGGGCGGGCCCGCGGCGATCAATTATGCCCTGTCGAACCCGCGCCGGATCGCGTCCATGGTGCTGCTGAACACCTTCTATGCCGACGCGCCGACCCTGAAGTTCCCGGAACTGATCGAGCTCTGCGCGGACCCCGGACTGCACGATCTGGCGCGCGCGATCATCGGCGACCCCGAGAAGGCGCAGTGGCTGCTGAATTTCCAGAATGCCCACTTCGAAGCCAAGGCGCCCGCCGATCTGCGGAAGCGGTTCGACACGCTCCTGCAGCCGGTAATCAACGAGAACTTCAAGAAGGGGTCGGGCCCGGCGTTCCTCGCGATGACCGCGGACGCGCGCCGCGCGGTCGCGGCGAACGACAAGCGCGTCGGGGAGCTCGCGACCTTCAAGCCGCACGTGAACGTGGTGTGGGGAATTCAGGACCCCTATCTCGACGCCGGCGTCGCGAAGGACTTCGCCGGCCACTTTCCCAACGCGACTTACAATCCGATCGAGGCGGGCCACTGGCCGCAGATCGACCGTCCGGAGGTCGTCGCCAAGGCCATCCTCGCGGGCCTTTGACCGCGAGCGTCCGTCGGCGCGCGTACGTCGGTCGGGATCAGCCGACCGCTGCGCGACGGGACGGATCTGCAGGCTCGCGCTTCGCCCCCGCCGCGGCGGGCCGTCGGGCCAGGACGTAGGCCATGTGCACGAGTTCGGCGACGGAACGCGCTTGCATCATGTGCATCAGGTGGCTGCGGTGGACCTTGACGGTGATCTCGCTGAGGCCAACGCGATAGGCGATCTGCTTGTTCATCAAGCCGGTGACGACGTGGGCCATCACCTCCTTCTGACGCTCGGTGAGTTGTGCATATCGCGCGGAGACCTCGGCCTCTTCGAGGCTCAGGACGATCTGACGCTGGCCCAGCTCCACGGCGTCCGAAACCGCCGACAGCAAGGCGTCCGCGGTGACGGGCTTGCAAAGGAAGTCCACCGCGCCCGCCTTCATCGCCCTCACCGACATCTGCACGTCGGCGTGCTCGGACATGAGGATTAGCGGGGTTCCGACGCCGGCGGCGCGAAGTCGGCCCTGCAGCAGCAGGCCAGGATTGTCGGCTAGGCCGACGTCGACCACGAGGCAGGCGGCAGCCCGGAGGATCTGGAGGTCCAGCGTCGCGGCTCCGGCCGAGGCGAGTGACATCGCCGCCATCCCGTTGGCCTCGAGCAGATCGGCTAGGCTTTCGCGGACGCGCTGGTCATCGTCGACCACGATGATTGGCTGCAACGCCCGCTGGAGAGGGAAGGCGCTGACTGTCATACGGCGGAGATCCCGGTCTGCCGTGGCCGCGGACGCCGCGCGATTACGCCGATCATGGGGTCTCGCCCAAACGCTGTTCGAGTGATTCTGGAGCCGCCATTCAAGCGACCGGCCCGACCTCGGGATTGCGCCGGCGCTCCCTTTTGGAACGTTCGGACCGCCGACCGCCTCAAGGCGCGTCATCGGGCGTCGGCAGTCAGAAGGGATACCAGCGGAGGCTGGTCATCACGATGTCCTCCGCGCCGGAGGCGGCGACATTGTCGAGGCCCGCGAAGGAGGTGCGAACGGTGTGAGAATACTGCAGGCCCCACTGGAGCCGGCCGTAGCTTCCGTCGGCGCCGCGCCACCAGAACCCGGCGGTCTCCTGTTGGATCGAACGTGTCTGCACGGAGCAGAGCGCCCCGACAGGCGCTTGGGAAGTCACCTCGAAAGCGCAGGCGCGGGCGTCGAGCCCCGGGTTTCCCAGCCCGTAATTGACGCCTGCGAGAGTCTGCACCCCCGTCGCATCCTGCTGCTCGCGACCAGCGAATCCATAGGCATCCAAACGACGCGTCACGTGCCAGGTCAGGCCGGCCAGCCAGTTGGTCTGGGGGACCGGGTCGAGTCGTCCATCGGCATGGAACGTCGCGGCTGGAAGATCCGCGGCGGAGTAGCGGCCCACGCCGCGTCCCCTGAGCCCGGCGATCTGCAAGTCCAAATCCCGAGGAACCAGTTCGGCCAGCAAACCGGCGCCGAACCCGCCGGTCCACACCGAATCCGTCCGGCGGTTGTTGGCGTCCGACCCCGCCGGGTGACGGTCGGTCTGATTGGTGAGGATGCCATAGCCTTCGAGGTGGAAGGTCCGGCCGAGCGATCGGCCGTCGAAGGCGATCTTGCCGATGACATCCGGGTACCGATTGATCGACACCAGGTTTGCCACGTCGAACCCATTCTCGCCCGGCGCCGCCGTGGTGGTGTTGGGCGGAACGGCGCCGACCGTTGTGGTCGCAGGGTTCTCGAGTGAGATCGCGGTCCAGAGGCTGTCGTCGCGCCAGGCCTTGGCGAGGCGGACCTGGGGTTGGCGCACGAGGTTGGTCCCCGGCACCAGCAGGGCGTCGATGACGCCGGGGACGACCTCAGTTCGAGGTTCGATCCCCTTGCCGTTCAGGTCCGCCAGGGACCAGTTCTGCCCCGCCAGGAAGTGCAGGCCCTGGTCCTGCCAGTCGAAGGTCAAGTACCCCTCGCGGACCCTCGGGTTGAAGCTGTTCGACTGGGTCGAGTTCGCGGTCTGCGCGGCGGCTTGGAAGTCGAGTTCGATATAGAGGCCCAAGGTCAGGTTGCGGCCGGCCTCGCCCTCGATCAGGCCGCTGAGACGGCTTTGCCGGGAAGTGAAACGGTTCTCGCTCGAATGGGCGGCGGCCTGGACGGTGTTGGCGGCCGCCGGCCCCGCGAACGGGATCAGGTTCCAGTTGGTGCCGATATCCGACACCATGTTGCGGGAGCGCTCGATATCCGCGGCCTCGAAGAAGCCGCCGGGCGTGAATCGCAGGCCACCGAACCGGATGGTATGGGGTCCGAGCGCGGGCTGCGGTTCGGGGAACGCGGCGGCGACGCCGACGACCTGGGCTTTGTCGGGCGGGATCGTCGCGGAGACCTCGGCCGGCGCGGCGCCCGCCGGTCCCAGCGCGGCGGGAAGCACCTGGTCGAGGCGCGCCTGGGTTCGCTCGAACGCGGCTGTCAGCGCATCGACGCGGGCCTTGAGCTCGGCGTTTTCGGCTTTCAGGCCCGCGATCTGCGCGGCGGTCGATGGGCCGGTATTGGACGCGACTGAAGGCGGCGCGGCCCACCCGATTCCGGACTCCGCCAACCAGATCGGGACCGCCAGCGTCAGGAGGAGGAGACGGCGCAAGGCGACCGCGCCTAGAGCCGCGGGTCGCGCCGCGGCGCGTTCAACGGCGCGGCCACCCAAGCGCAGGCGCCGCTCGCCGTGAACTGCCAGTCGGCATGGCCGCCAATCTCCGCCGCCAGGGCCGCGACGACGCGGCGACCGCGGCCCGGATTGGAGCTTGGGCTGCAGGGACCTTCGTTGCTCACGCGGCAGATCAGGTCGGGTCCGGCCGTCATCAGCGCGACGGCGATCGTGTGGTTCCGCCCGCCGTGCCGTGCGGCGTTGTGGATCAACTCCGAGACGATCAAAGCAAGGCGCCAGCATCGCTCGCCTGGCCAGATCACCTCAAGGTCTCCGATCTGCAGCTGAACGCCCGCCTCCCAGGAGAGCGCGTTGGCGACGGCGGCGCAGACGCCGGACATGTATTCGGCGACGTCACAGTGGACATCGGCCCGCGGCATCGCCAGGGCGCGATGAGCGAGGGCGTGGGCGTGGAGGCGGTCGGCGGCGGCCAGCAACCGGCGGCGAACGACGGTGTCTTCGGTGCTTCGGGCGGCCAACGTCAGGTCGGCGATGGCATGGGTGTATTCGTTGAGAACCCGGTGGGCGAACTCCTCGACCAAGACGAGGGCGGTCGTCTCGTAGATCATCACAATGGCTCCGCATTCCAGGCGGGACCGTTCTGGCCTGGAGCACAGAGCTGGGCTTGACCGAACGGTCTCGGATTGCACGACCGTGCGCAAAGCTGAGGGGCGGATCCCCAGCCAGGGCGCGTAAGCGGCGCCGCGCTCGATCCTCGCGGCGGGGCCGCCGGTTCAGCTTTCCTCGATCTGGCGCTCGTCGTCGTCGCTGATGGTCACGTCCTGGAAGTCCAGTTCTTCCTGCAGGATCAGGAAGGCCTCCGCGTCGACCTCGCCCGCACGCCGCAACGCTTCGAGGCGCTCCCGCTGCCGCCGCAACGCAACCCGCCCAACTTTCCGTTTCGCCGCCAGCGGATGGGGATCGCCGTCTGGCGCGGCGGCGGCCTTGGTCACCTCGAAGCTGGCGCGCCAATGATCGGCGGCGGGTCCTGACTGCGCTTTCAGACTCGCCAGGCCCGTTGTCGCCAGGGCGAAGCGCGCCGAGGCCAGCTCGGCCGCGAGCCCGTCCTCGCCGTCCAGCTTGAGCCAACGGACGAGCGGCGCGAGGCTGAGGCCCTGCAAGATCAACGTCGCCAAGACCACGGCGAAGGCGGTCAGCACGATGAGGTCACGCTGCGGAAAGTCGCCGGGAAGCGCGAAGGCCGTGGCCAGGGTCACCAGGCCCCGCATGCCGCTCCAGCCGATCAGAACGCCCCGCGCCAAGGTGGGTCGTGGATTGTCGCCCCGGAACGCGTGGATTCGAGCCGCTGCGGTGACATAGATCAGGACCCAGGCCACGCGGACCGCGATCAGCACGACGACGACTGCGCCGGCAAACATCGCGGCCTCCCGCAGCCGTGCAGCGTCCAGGCCGGCGACGATGGCGCGGGCCTGGAAGCCCATCAGCAGAAACGCCAGGACGTTGAGCAGGAACACCGCGACGGCCCAGACGGCGAAGCTCTGGATGCGCGTCCGCGCCGGCGTGGCCAGGCCGGCCGAACGCGCGATCGTCATGGCGTAGGCGACGACGCAGAGCACCGCCGAAACTCGCAGCCGGTCGGCGATGATCCAGATGCCGAAGCAGCTGACGAACTCGAAGATGTTGCCGCCCAAGGTGCCGGTGATGAACGGCGTGATGTGGCGGTTCAGCTTGGCCAGCACAATTCCGAGGAGGATTCCCGCCGGCGCAGCGATGCCGAGCTGGATCGCCGTCTGCAGGTCGACGCCGGTCTTGTGGTGGAACGACATGGCGGCCGTGAACAGCAGGAGGGCGGAGGCGTCGTTGAGCAGGCTCTCGCCCTTCAGGACGCTCACGGAGCGTCGCGGCATCTGGACACTGCTGAGCACCGCCGTCGCCGCGGCGGCGTCCGGCGGGGAGACGATCGCGCCGAGCGTGACGGCGGCATAGAGCGGCAGGCCCGCGAACCGCACGCCGACCCAGGCCACGGCGCCGGCGCTTAGGAAGACGGCGAACACGGCAAGGGCGAGCAGGGGGCGCCAGTAGCGACGGATGGCGCCCAGCGGGAAGTCGTAGGCGGCGTCCACCAAGACCGGTGCGATGAACAGCGCCAAGGCGGTGTGCGGGTCCAGCCGAACCTGCGGCGCGCCAGGGACCAGCGCCAGCCCGACGCCGGCGGCCGCCAGCATCGTGGGGTAGGGGACGCCGATGCGTCGCGACGCCTGCAGCAGGATCACCGCCACCGCCAGCAGCGCCACGATGCTTTCGAAGATCGTCACCCTAAGTCTCCCCCGGGAGTCGCGCCGGCCTGGCCGCGCGGCGGCGGCAAGACGACGCGCCGGACCCGCGTGTCCGTCGCGACGCGGGAAGCCTAGGGCGTCTCCGGGTGCAAGTCGCGCCAGTTGGCCGCCGCCGCGGCGTCCCAGGCGGCCTGCATACCTGCCTCGAGCGCGGCGGGGTTTTCGCGGCGCGTGGCCCAGACGTGGTGCGCCCGCTCTCCCGCCAGGACGTGATCCAGACCGGCGTCTACCCCCTCCAGCGTCCGCGCCACGACCTCCACCGGCGTCGTCTTGGCGCCGTCGAGGCCCGCCACCATGTCGGTGTCGATGAAGCCCGCGTAGACGCCGAGCACCTGGGTGCCCTGCGCCTTCAGCTGGATCCGGGCCGCGTCAGTCACGGCGAGTTCGGCATGTTTGGAGGCGCTGTAGGTCGCGAGGGCGGGCGACGTGACCCAGCTGAGGACCGACAGGACGTTGACGATCGCGCCCCCGCCGTTGGCGGCCAGCACCGGCGCGAAGCACCGCACCATGTCGAGCGTCCCAAAGACGTTGACGTCCATTTCGCGCCGCATCGCCTCGGCGGATCCGTCGGCGAGCATCGGGCTGCGCAACATGATCCCGGCGTTGTTGATCAGCAGGGTGACGTCCGTGCAGCGGGCCGCAGCCTTGGCCACATCGCTCGGCTGGGTGATGTCGAGCGCGACCGGCACGGCCGGTACGCCGGCCATTGCCGAGGGGATCCGCGCTCCGGCGTAGACCATGGCTGCGCCCCTCGCGAGCAAGCCGTCCACGAAAGCCCGGCCCAAGCCACGGTTGGCGCCGGTCACCAGTGCGACGCTTCCTTCGATCTTCATGGGGCGCCTCGTCGCTCGCTACGCACGCTGGCAAGCCAGCGCCGGATCTTCGGCCGGACATGAAGTCTGCGGGGCTGGCGATGACCTGTCGATTATACCTGGGTATCGCCGCCCGCCGACGTGCGCGCGCCAACTGTCGGGAGCTTCACTCCAGAGCGCGCCCCAGCGGGCCAGAGTCGACTATACGTCCGTATATCTTCCGTCTCAAGACACGCGGGCTATGCTCGAGGTTCAGTTTGGAGACGTCCCATGAGTGCGCAGGTAACAGAGACCGAATTCACCGGTAAACTCGTGACGATTCGGTCAAAGAAGTCGTTCGCAGAGCTTACCAGTGGCATTGAAAAGCTGTTTCATCACTATGACACAGCTAAGCTGGCGGCGCTCACCGCCGAGGGTGATACCGAAAAGCTTGCGAACTACGTGAAGGAGGTTGGCGGCTCGACCGAGTTCGCCATCTTCTTCCAGCTCGACCAAGGATCGACGCAACGCCTCGCCGGCATACCGATCGAGTCCAGATTCTACCTCTTCGGAAACGCCACCATTGCTCAGGGTCTGTTCCGCTACTCCGCGACCGCCGGCTTGGGCGCGCCTGTGCGGTTCTGCGTCTCCCAACGCGATGGTGAAGACGCCAGGATCGATATCGATCTGCCGACGGCGTTCTTCAGTCAGTTTCCAGAGCTGCGCGACTCCCCGATTCCGGCGGAGTTGGACGAGCGTATGATCCCGCTCTTGGAGAAAATTGCGGGGTAGCGCTTGTCGGAGCGCTGGTCGCTTGGCGTCTGACGGCGTTGCTCGCCAAGGCCTGATTTAATGGGTCCAAACCAGTCGAGGGGCGCCAATGTGAGAAGCTGAAACCGTCGAAGCGGAAGAGGCCGTCTGCAGAGCCACCCCAGACATAGCCGTCGTGGGTCTGGGCGATCGAGGTCGGCGGCGCGTCGAGGCCTGCCTCGCCGGTCTGCCAGGCCTTGTGCGCGTATTGCGTCAGCGCGGTCGCGGGGTCTACGGCCACTGCGTCGCCGGCCCAGCCTTGCAGGGCCAGTAGGACCAGCATGGTCAGCAGGGGACGTCGCCATCGGCCGGCGCGGGAAGGCCAGGAGCCGCCGTGCAATCGCGCCCCCAGAGGTTTGCCCGGCCGCGCCGGCCAGTGGATTGCGGAGCCGCTTCCGTCCGCAAACCCGAGCTTGCTGGACGCCGCAGGCGTCCAGGATAGAGCCATCTCCTGTCCCAGTCAGGCCATGCCTATGGATTGGTGGCCGCATGCGCGGCGCGCCCGTAGCGAGAACGGGTGCGGGCGAATCAGGGCGTGCGCGGACGTTCGCGCTTGAACCCCTAGGCCCCGTACACGGAGCTTTCCGCAACGAGGTTGCGGAGATTGCACCTGAGACTGCGGAGGACGGGTCGGCGCCGCTCATGCCGTAAGGATTGAGGGCCTCGGAAGTCCATCCGGGCTTGGCAGCCTGCAGGATCGTGTAGAAACAAAAAAACAAGCGTGAGTTGTGTAGGGCGAGTTCTATGATCGAGCCTAAAGCGGTCGTTCCCAGCCGTAGCGAAGCCTTGGGGCAGGCGCTGAGAACGCTCCGAAAGCTACGCGGCCGCCGACCGGGCGAGATGGCCGTCCTGCTCGGAATTTCCCGCCGGGCCTACGAATATTTCGAAGCCGGCAAGGGTCCGCTGAACGTGGATCGCGTCCACTTGTTCGCACAGATTCTGGATGTCGACCCGTTTGCGATCCTGACCGCCATGGAGATCCGCTCGCCGCAATTCGCGGTCGCCTGCGCGGACCACAAGATGATGACCCTGATGATGGTGGCGGCGCAGGAGTTTGACGCGGTCGCCGGCGCCGACACCGCACGGCTCAACGCCGCCACTATCATCGCCGGGTTCACCCGGGTGTTCGACGCCTTGGCCAGGGAAGCTCGCGAAGGCGAGGACTTCGCCGAGCGTTGGCTGGGCGAAGCCGAGCCGCCCGCCCCGTCTCCGACAGCCGACCCGGAGACGCCGACGCACGATGCGGAAGGCGACCCGGACCCGGATTCCTCCGACAAGCCGGACGGCTAGGTCGGAGTCGCCTCAGGGCTCTTCGGCCAGCAGACCGAGGCGGTGCGCGCGAATGACCGCTTGAATCCGCGTTCGGACCCCGAGCTTTTCGCAGGCCTTGGCGAGGTACTCCTCGACGGTGCGCGGTGAGAGGCCAAGGATGAGGCCAATATCCGCCGCGCTCTTTCCCTCCTGGACCCAGTACAGGCATTCGGTCTGGCGGCGGCTGAGTCTGACGAGGGAGGTCTTGGCCGAAACGCCGGTTTGGTCCGTGGAGCCGGGGCTTTGCATGGTTTTCGATCCCAACGCGTCGCCGGCCCATCGTCACTTCAGATCGCCGGCGGCAATCGAAACCCAAGAATATATTCGTCGTGACATAGTTCCCGCCAAGGGCAGTCGCGCGTTCGTTTGGTAAGAGGTGGTGCAGTTTCCGCAACCTGCTTGCGGAAAACCCGCATCATCTTGCGAATTCCAGATATTCGGTTTGTGGTGGAGCTGCGGTAAGGTCAGTCGGACCCCGTAAGCTTACGTCTCGTGGCGCGAACGCCGGGTTTGCCACAGTGCTGGGCATGTTCCCGCACTCCCCTGGACCCGCCCGATGAGCCTCGACCCCGCCGCCGTTCTGGCGCTGGCGCTGCGGTGCGCGCCGGCTGTCGCGCCCGAGACCCTGCTCGCGGTCGCGCGCGCTGAGAGCGGCCTTAACCCCAACGCCATTGGCGTGAATCGCGGCGCGCCTGTGACGTCGCCCCCGGCCTCACCCGCCGAGGCGGCGGCCGTCGCGCGGCGCCTCATCGGGGCTGGCGGCAACCTCGATCTCGGCCTGACCCAGATCAACAGCGCCAACCTGGCCCGTCTGGGCCTGAGCATCGACGACGCCTTCGAGCCGTGCCGCAACCTCGCCGCCGGCGCGCAGATCCTCGCCGAAGACTATGGCGTGGCCCACGTCCCGGCCGTCGACCCGCAGGCGGCGCTGAGGACGGCCCTCTCGCTCTACAATACCGGCGACGTCTCCCGCGGATTCCGTAACGGCTACGTGGCGCGCGTGGTCGCCGCTGCCAGCGGCGCCGGCGGCCCTCGCACCTCTTCACGCCCTTCGACCCCAACGCCACCCGCCTGGGACGCCTTTGGCGACCTCGGCCCGGCGGCCTTCGTCACCACCCCAGCGACCACGTCAGGAGCCGCCCCATGATCCTTCGTCCCTCCGCGCGTGTCGCGCGCCGCTTCGTGCTCGGCGTTGCGATCGTCGCCGTCGCCGCCTCGCCAGCGTTGGCGCAGACCACCACCTCAACCGGCCTCAACGTCGGCTCCGTCATCCAGAACGTGATCGGATTGCTCACGAACAATGTGGTCCGGGGCCTGGCGATCATCGCGGTGATCGTCACCGGCATCACCGCCATGTTCGGTCACCTCGACCTGCGCCGCGCCGGCCATGTGAACGAGGTCCGCCGGTCCCGCGAGGGGCGGAGCCAACCGGTCGTAGGATTTCGCAGGTTCGGCTAGAAATCGGCGGTCCGTGGACCGGTCCACATGTCCACCGGTCGATGCGTGAAAGCGTGGCCACGTGGTCACGACAGCGTTGCGAAAGGCGTCATCGTTCTGCCCGCCAAAGCGGGCTTGACCTCAACCCGCCGCCAGCCGGAGCATGGAGGGATGCGCAAGGTTCGCGATCCCAAGGCGGAAGCCCTGGCCTGGTTTGCACGGCTCGGCCACGCCATCACGACCGACGATCTCCGCCAGTTCTCGAGCTGGCGCGATGATCCGGCCCACGATGCGGCCTACCGGGAGGTCGAGCGCGAGGGTTTGCGGCTGCGAGGGCGCTTCGTGGTGACGCCGGACCCACAAGGCTACAGCGTCATCGACAGCTGGACGGGCGAACCCGCAACCTTCGCGAACGCCCAGTTGATCGGCATCAACGTAGCGGACGCGGACGACGTCCGCGAGATCCTGAATCGAAGGACCTTCGATAGCGGTGGTCGCCGGCGCCAGACCTGAGGCTCAAGTCCAACGCCGGCGGTCCCAGGGCTAATAATCCGACGCCAGCATCAGCGTCAGGATGCGCCGCGTGACCCCCGGATCCGCGGGATCGGGCGAGGCGTCCCGCAGATGCCGGTCGTAGTAGTCGATCTTCCAGATGAGCCGTTCGCGGGCCAGGTCGAACGCTCCGAAGTCACGCTCGCCATAGGGGTCATCGCCCTCGGGAAAGTCGGTGAAGCTGCCGACCGCCATCACGGCCTGGCGGACGAATACAGACCCTTTGGCTTGCAATGCGGCGGTGATCATCCAGCCGGGGCCGGGCGCGAGCCGCAGACGATCATTGAGATGGGCGATCACGGCCGCCCGGTGTTCGCGATCTTGGGAGTCGTTCGACATGTTGAGGCTCCTGACAGGGAGCCGCCCGATGCGGCTCCGAGGCCAGGCACCAGGACCGTGGGCGCGGGCCGACGCACCGCAGGGGCACGGGAAATTTGTGAGCGCGAGGAGGGACCAAGTCCCGGGGAAATTTCGAGTTGCGTCGGGAGCGCCTGAGGTCCGCTCTGGGCCGTCGGAGCGCGGCGGATGTGGTCGGCAAGGACCCTCAAACCACCCGAAACGTCCTATCCATCAGCGGGCCAAGGAGGCCCAAGCGGCGATTTCCAGATTTTTCGCCCGTCTAGGGCCCCTCCAGCGCGAAGACCCTAAGCCTTTACAATGTAAAGCAATCGCACGCACGTGAGATTCGCGGAGAAATGTCCCTAGGATCGTCGCTGAGGGCCCTAACGCGATTTAGAGTCAGGACCCCGCCTGTTTTCTCTGACGCCCCTTGTGGACAGACCTGCCGAACCGATTAGTAAGAGTGTCGTCTTCGAACCGGAGCCGACATGCCTCCCCCGCCCAGAGCCCTAATCGACCTCGCGACCGCCGCGCTGCAGTTCGGCACAGCGATGGCGCCATTGCTCACCGTCCTGATCGCTTGGCGCACGGGCAAGTCCGCTCGACGGCGCCGCGTCCCAGAGCCTCGGGCTGAGACCTGCGAGCGGACACGATCTCCGAAAGCAACTCGACAACCTGCACGCTGACGTTGATGCTGAAGTCGGTTCGGGGGATGGGTAGAGATGGCCGCGACGATTCATCCGTTTCCGGCGCGAATGGCGCCGGAACTGGCGCTGCAGGCGCTCGGCTTCGTTCCGGAAGGCGGCGTCGTCGTCGACCCGATGATGGGCTCCGGAACGGTGATCCGCCAAGCGGCAGACCTGGGCCGCAAGGCCATTGGTTTCGACCTCGACCCCCTTGCCGTGCTCATGTCACGCACCTGGACAACGCCTGTCGAAGACGCACGTGTCGGGGCGATCTATGATCGCGCCAAGACCCTCGCCCTCGCGGCGAAACCCTGTGATGTGGCGCTCCCGTGGATCGACGAGGACGAAGAAACAAAAACCTTCATCAGCTACTGGTTCGGCGAGCCCCAGGCCAACGCGCTGCGGTGCTGGGCGGGGGCAATCGCCACGTTGTCAGATACAGCTGACGCAGCAGACGCGGCGGCGCTTGATGTCATTCGAATTGCGCTGAGCCGGATCATCGTGACGAAGGAACAGTGCGCGAGCTTGGCTCGCGACACGTCGCACAGCCGGCCGCACCGTGTCGTGACGTCCTCCGATTACTGCGTCCACCTGGGGCTGGAACGTTCGCTCAAGATCGTGAGGTCTCGTCTCCTGGCTGTGCCACCGACCGCCGGCGCGATCGTCGGTCTCGGAGACGCACGCGACCTCAAGCTCGACAGCGGCTCGGCGGATGCCGTTCTGACGTCACCCCCGTATCTGAACGCGATCGACTACATGCGGGGGCACCGGCTGTCCCTGGTCTGGCTGGGGCACAAGCTCAGCGATCTTCGGCACATCCGTTCGACCAGCATCGGCGCGGAACGTGCGCCCGATGAAGGCAAGGCGATCCACGATGAGGTGAAGGCCGCGCTCGGGGATTTGACGAGCCTGCCGCGCCGCCATCACGCGATGGTCGACCGCTATGTGGCGGACGTTCTTGAAATGGTGGGTGAAATCCGGCGGGTCCTTAAACCGGGCGGCACCACCACCCTGGTCGTCGGAAACTCCTGCCTGAAAGGGGTCTTCATCAAGAACTCGGCGGGCGTCTCCAAGGCGCTGGAGATTGAAGGCCTGACCTACGACGACGAGACCGTTCGAGACCTCCCCAATCAGAGCCGATATCTTCCGACAGCCGAGGGCAGCTCGCTTTCAAAGCGTATGCGCGAAGAGACCGTTCTCAGATGGGTCGCCTAAGGCCTTACCTCGGGCGGAAAACGGGGGCCGCAGGTGTAGCGTGGCCTACTTGGGCCACTGAGTGACCCTCCCCGTCGCAACCCAGCGCGGTCCCCGCAGGGGAAGGTACTATGCGGTTTTGTACAGTGCTTCTGGGATCCGCGGCATTCCCGGCCGTTGGATGTAGGCCGCATAGCGTTGCTGCACTCGCGTCATGAAGGGAGGGAGCAGGCGACCAACTCGCTCGTATTTCCCGGCCACCATTTGCTTCAGGGTCTTCACTTTCATGTCTTTGAAGCGAACTGAGAAAGTCCGACCATCCATCATCGCGAAGATGATTACTTCGCCGTCCTTTTCGTTAAAGGTGCCGAAGTCTGGACTGATTTGCTTCTCAGCATCTTCGACGATTTTCGCCTGCAACAGGTACAGTTCGAGGCCATCGCCGCCTCGAAGGCAGTCGCACTCTGCACGGACATTGATCCAATAGGTCGTCTTTCCGGGCTCCACGGGGAATGCAAAGACATCGCCGGGCGCGTAGATGTCTTTGGTAAGGCGGTCTTCCCGCAAAAACCTCTCGCCTTCCAAGACTTTATGCATGGAAGTTAGGTAGACCGCTTCGTTCTGTTTCCGCTGTTCTTCGACTTTTCCGATGAACGAGTCCAGATTGAGATTTGTCGGCGCCATCCTTGATTCAACGAGCCGATTGAGGAGCCGGTTCATCTCGGCTTCCGGGGGCACCCCATCGGCTCCGAACGTCTGCCACAGGAGGACAGGCCAATAGGGCGCGCGATCGTGCAGGTCGATGAAGAGGTCGTTGGCCGCTTGAACGAAGGTGCGTTCCCAAGTCTTCAGGGTGAGGACCGATGGCGTGGCCGCCGCCCACTCTTCGAGCACATCGTAGAGTTTATCGATGACCTCTGATTTGCTCTTAACCAATATACGGGACTGCTCCACGCTGTGCTGAAGTTCCGCGTCCTTGGATAGTTCTTCAAGCACCTGCCCCGGGTCTTCATTGGTGAAGATGAAAACCGGCGCGTGGCGACTCTTACTGAGGCGCTTCAAGAAGGCGATGTTCTCTTGGATCTTCGCCTCGCTCAGTGCGGCTGGGAGCCGCACGCCAGCCTCTAATGGCTCGCCGTCAGCGTTCACCAGGTTCCAGTCCATGATGAAGAACGAGACTCGAGAAAAGTGCTCGAGGTCATAGTCGTCGGCGGGCAGCGCCCCGAGGGTGATGTGATGGCCCCCGCCAGCACGAATGTTGCCGAGAATCCTATCGATGGCGTCCTCTTGGCCCACGCCGTTGTCGATGACGACGGCGATACCCTTGAAGAGATTCGGAAGCACCATGGTTATGCCCGCTCCTTCACAAAGGAGACGACAAGGTTGGCCCCCTTGAGTATGCGCTGATCGCTGCGTGCGATGTCGATTGTGTATTCATGACGTTCGAGAAGCTGGCGCGCGATGTAGAGCCCGAGGCCTCGGCCATCTTCGCCCTTCCCCGAGAAGAAGGGTTCAAAGACATAGGCAAGGTCCTCCTCCCGAAAACCAGGCCCGCTGTCGGCGAATGTCATGGTCCCCTGATCCCCATCGAGCAGGATTTCGATCGTCCTCGGCTGCGGCGCGGCGGCAAGCCAGTAGGCGGCGTTGTCAAAGAGATTGAGAAGGAGCTGGAGCAGAACCGCGTCCGTCGTCTTCGCGACGAGGGGCGACCCAATGGTCTCAACGCTCACTTCGATGGAGTGACGATCGAGGAGGCTCTTGAAGATCTTCGTGACCTTCTCGACGAGATCTATGACCCGAACGTCTTTCCGACGCTGCTTGGTTGACCTGAAGAGCATTTGCATATCGCTCATCTGCGACTGCACAAAGCTCAACAGTCCTCGCATCGAGACGAGCTCGGCTGAGAGCGCTTCCTTCTCGATCTTCGCATCGTTCGCACAGAGCGACACCAACTTGTCGATGGCGGCCATCACGCGCTGCATCGCAAGCATGAGGTCATGCGAGGCCGCTTCGACCGAGAGACCGACGCCGGCCAGGTGTTCGGTGTTCTCCGCCCGCTGCACCAAATAGCGCCGCTCCGCCTTGTACTGGCGGTTCGCTTCGTTGAGCGTCTCACGCACCTTGGGAGGCGTATTTTCCGCGGCGGCGGCCGTGACGGCTTCGTCCATCAAGGTCTGCACCTTGTTGGACTTGAATACCTCCACATCTGACGTTTGCTTCAGCCGCTGGCGGTATTGCTCGTACGGCGTCTTCCGAACCCAGGCGAGAAGGGCTTGAAGCAACGACCGCAAATCGTCGACTGCGAGGCCGCTGTCGACGAGCCCTTCGCGACTGGTCTTGTCGCGAAGGTTCGGGTTCTCGGCTTGGGAGATATTCACGAAGCCGACGACCTGGTCGTTGCTCAGGAACTCGCTGGCGCGAACCGTCCCGCGACGGACGTCGATGAGCAACCAATCGTCGTCTGGATCGCCGTAGGGGAAGACGCGGATTCCGTCGCGATAAAGATAGATCCGATGCTTTTTGATCAGATCCTTATCGTCTTTATCCAGCATAAGCCGACCTTTGGCGTCGGCGCTGAAGTCGAAGACGTAGAACGTGAAACCAAATGATCCACACTCCGGACGGAGATTCTCAGCCTCCGCCGGCAAAAGGTCACGACGCTTCAGATAATCGCGGAATACGGCGAGACCAGTGATATCTGGATCGGCCAGGGCGAGCGTCTTCTCTTGACCATCCACTTCAAATTTAAACGCGGCGACGTCTTCGTCGAACCGCCCGTGAATTTTGAAGACAGAATGGTCGGCTAGAAGGACATCAAGCTTTTCGCGTAAGTCCGACCCGAGGGGCTCGTAGGTGTCACCGCGGTAGATGTAGACGGCAAACTCGTCGCCGATGGGCGACGGCGCCGTCTCAGGTTCCGGGTCACTGGCGGTCTGTTGTTCTGATGCGCCCTGGTCGGCCAGGCCGTCACCGAAAATGGACTGGAGGCGGCTGAGGTCCTCAAAGACCTTTTCGACCTTTCCGCGTGTCCACTTGCCGACTGGCGGCGAGATCTCGATCCGGGTCCCGTGCGGCGACCGTGTCGTCTTCTTCCCTGCAAGGTCGATCTCACCGGCGGTGATCACCTTCGCAGGCGTGACCTCCTCGAGCTCAAGGTCGAGCTCGTCGAGGAACATGGCTTTGTCGCCCTTGAGGAAATCGGCGTCGTACTGCGCAAGCTTGAGATCGAGGACATTTTCAGAAGGGATGCCGGCCGGCCGCGTGATCATTTTCACGTCCCTGCCCAGCTTCAGAAGGGCGAAGCGGCCGATGCCCTTCTCCCCCTGAATGATCCTCCCACGCGCTGTCCTGCGTTTGTCCTCATTCTTGGCCAGGAGCTTCATCGGGGTCGCTGGGTTGACCCAGTGATTTTCGATGACGTCGGTCGTCATGCCGTGACCGTCGTCCTCGACGATGATCTTGGCCGACGGTCCCGCGCGAAAATCCTCGTCGAAGTCTTCGAACGTCACCTTCACCCACGTCGCATCCGCATCGTAGGCGTTCTTGATGAGCTCGGACAAAGCCACCTGTTCGTTGCGGATCAGCTGATCGCCCAGCATCGTCAGCAACCGCGCGTACGGCTTGAACTTGAGAGGCGTCTTGGTCATCGGCGCTCAGCCATCAGGACGAATTCTTCCGCGTAGATGTGCATCCCCGTCGGCTGAGAAGAGAGCCTCCCATTGGGATGCCGGTAGGGGGTATTGGGTTTGTTCGTGACTGACCGTTTCACGACGCGGATGTCAGTGAACCCCGCCGCCAGCAAGCTTTCCACCATATGGTTGGCGTTGTCGATCCGCACACCGTTGAGTTGCGTATTTCCGACAACAAAGACGCAGATTCCACCGGGCCTGAGGAACTCGTGGCAACGTCCAACGGCCTTTTGCATGTCGAGGAAATAGGTCGCCATGGCCTCTGCCAGGGCGCGGTCCTTCTCGAAAAGACTGAACACCACCTGCATGCCGATTGAGTTGAGATGACGTAGCGCGCGACCGAGATCGGTGCGCCGGGTGCTTGTGCCGATGACGCCCGCGCGCAGGCGACGATGATCATCTGCGTAACCCAGCCATAGCGCCGACAACTGATGGACGTCAGCGTACTCGTACGATGTGGCGTAGGGTGGGCTGGTGATAATCAGATCGATGGGGAAGTTCGGCCGCTCGATCGTGTTCACATCGCCGTCGAGAATCTCGGCCGATGGCGCTGGCCGGTTGGGCATGGCCGCCCAAGCGTCGGACATAAAATCGCACTGTCGCACGAACGCTTGGAGGACGGCTGTCGGCGCCTTTCGCGCATCCATCGCGGGCTTCACCGACCGTTTGCGCCACTGCGAGGCGGGTTTCACAATGGCCGAGAAGGCGCAATCGAACGCAGCTCGAGAGGGGTCGCTTGCCGGGACTTTCGCACCTATCGCATTGCGGAGCTTGGCGAGGTCGCCGAACTGATCAGGCCGGTACCAAGGCGCCAGACGCGAAACCGCATCGGGGGACAGGTCCGGGACGGACGAGGCTCGGTCGAAGTTGGCCGAGATGTCGGCGGCAAGCTCGTTGAAGCGTTCAGGCTCGCCGCGGGCGCTTTTCACCCGAGCGATCAGGGTGGCCACTGGATTGATGTCGCAGCCCCAGAATTCGAGATTTCGGGCGCCGGCCACTTGCGTGACCGTTCCACTGCCACAGAAGACATCCCCGACACGCGTGACCTCGACTCCGCGAGCGGCCGCATATTCCAAGGCTCGCTCGACAATGAAGGCGGGGAAGCGCGCGGGGTAGAGATGGATCTGGTGGATCTTGTCTTCACGCGCTTCCGGTTCAGACCAAGCGGCTGATACCGGTGCATCGCGCAAACGATTGTATTTGAGCCCCGGCTTATCTCCTCGCGCATCCTCTTGTATTAGCAACATTTTGATCCGCGGGCGTCTGACTAAAATCGGTCCGCGAATCGTAGGGTGGGAGTGGTTAACAGCTGCTCGTGACTTGGACCCTAGGTCTCGATTGGCGCGATCCAGCACACTTGCTCTGAAATTCCGGAACCCTCTCCGCGCGTCGGTGGTCGTCGACCCCGGCGGTCGCCGCACAGCGAGCGCGATCAACGAAGTCCGCACGTCCACCTGTGAGCCTGTACGCTTCAGGCTAAAGGAGAAGCCTTGTCAGCGAGCGGGCTGCCTGCGACCAAAATGCGATGAACTTGATGCTGCGCAAACAGGTGAACAGGTGAACCTGTGCGCGCTAGGCGGCTTCCGCCGATCGAGGCTTTTGCGTCCGCGGTCCCATGGGCACGCCCAGGCGCGGGTCCGGCGGCGTCGGATCAAGACGCTCGTCTCCGATCTTCCGTGACGGCAGCAACGGCCAGGCGCGCTCTCGAGGCGAGCCATCCTTCGGCGGCGCCGTGCCGGCGGCGATGACGTGATCCGAGAGGCGCTGTTGCGCCGAGCGCAGGTGATCGTCCAACAGCTTCGATCGGGTGATGTAACCCTCGTTGACGTTCTCGCCCTTCAGGCTGTGGTTCATCAGGAGGTGCATATCGACGCCCGAGAGACCGGCCGCTTGCCCGAGCGTCCTATAGGTGTGGCGCAGGTCATTGCCCCACTTCGCGAGGACGTTGTCCCGGTCCTCCTTCTGCTCGACGATGTGCCCTTCTTCGCTGTCTGCAGCGAAGATCCAGGTCTCCGCAGCCTCGGCGTGCAGCATGCGGCTCACCCGCATCGCCCGGATCAGGCAGCAGATCATCGCCCGCGACAGCGGGATGTCGAAGGCCTTCTTCTCGCCGCCCTTGGGCTTGGTGATCCGCAGAATCCGGCCGCTGAGGTCCAGGTCCGGGACCCGGGCGGTCTTCAGGGCCGTCGGTCGACTGCCGGAGAGCAGAGTGAAAAGGTGGAATTCGCGTCGGATCGCATTGCGCAAGCGGCCCGCCTGGGTCATCCAGCCGGCGATGTCGGCGGACCCCATCGCGACGTCCCGGCGCAACTCCTCGTTCCAGTCCACCGCCGTGACCGGGTTCTCGGGCGGCAGCCCGCGGACGCTCCGACGGGCGTGATTGTAGATCGCGCGCAGCGTCCGCATGGAGCCGTTGGCGCCATATGGTCCGGAGCTGACCGTGAGGTCATCATGGCGCTTGGCGACCAGGCTGGGTTCCTCACCGAGCTCCCGCAGCGGCCGGTCAAGCCAGTCCGCGAGGAGACGCTCAACATGGTCGGTGTAGCCCGCGATCGTGGCTGGGCTGCGCCGCTTCCGTTCAAGGTGCGCGACCTTGTAGCGGACCCAGGCCTCGCGGAGGGTGATCTCCGACGAGGGCTTCACCTCCACCTTCGGCGGCTCCTTGAACTCACCCTGGAGAATCTTCACCAAGGCGGCCCGCGCGGCGACCCGCGCCTCGCGTGTCGTCATGTCCTCCGACGAGCCGATGGAGATTTTCTTCGTGACCCGCTTCCCGTCAGTGCGGAAGTCCGCCTGCACGGTGAAGGTCTTGGTGCGCGCACCCACTCGAACGAAGAAGCCGGGCAGCTCGGTGTCGCGAACGATGTATTGTCCGTCCGTGCTCAGCGGCAGCTGAAGGACGACTTTGTCGGTGAGGGTCTTCTTAAGATCAGGCATGGCACGCCGGAATTCTAGGACGGTATTAGGACGGTGTTTGTGCCAACCGGGTTTGTGGGGCGGGACACGAAGAAACCCTACCACGTACGAGAAAGAAAAGCAAATACAGATACTTATCGTGCTCTAGCGTAGTTTGGCGAAGAGCCTCTGGATCCCGCTGCAGGAACTACGAATCTGAGGGTCGGACGTTCGAATCGTTCCGGGCGCGCCATTCTTCCGAAAACCCGAGCGGTTTCAGGAAGTTCAACGCTGACAAGCCTTTCTGAACCCTTTGCCGTGCAAAACGGGTGTGCAAAGTGGGTCGGCGCATGAGCGGTCTGGAGCGGATTTCGAAGACAGGGGCCTATCGGTTTCGCCGAGGCATCCCAGCGCATCTTCGGCCTTATTTTCCGGATCGCGGGACGGTCTGGCGAGAACACCTCGACACGAAGGTCGAACGCGAGGCGCGAGTTCGATGCCTCGATGTCGCCGCTAGGGTGGAGCGGCTGTTCCAACAGGCCCAGGCCCAATTCGATGCAGAGCGCGACGAAGCGCCCGCCTATACGTCCGACCTGAGCCTCGAATATCTCACGGCGCTTGTGGCAGATTGGAAGCGCAGCGAGCGAAGCCGGCGAGCGCAGTTCGTCCTGGTTCGTCCCGTCATGCCGGGGTGGTCCGAGTTCCTCCACGAATGCGGGCTGCTCGGAATTGCGGTCAGAAGCCCAAGAACGAGGAGCCGGAGGCGTTCATGGCCCGGCTCACTGGCGAACAGTCATTCCTCGACGCCGTGATCCAGGAGCTCACGCAGAGCCGCGGTCTGCTGCTTGGACCGGATCATCCCGCGCGCGCCATCCTGAGCGATCTGCTGCGCTGCGCCTGGATCGAGGTGCTGGAAGCGGAGCATCGCTGGCGGACCCGAGACTATTCGGATCTTCCCATCGACACCGTCGTCGCGGTGGCGCCGGCGCCACCGCAACCGAAACCGGGCCACACTGTCAGTCCCAGCCCGCTGACCGATGAAGGCGGCCCGCTCCTAAGTGAGGCGTTCGAGGATTGGCGGAGACTCGGCAAGCCGGCGCCGCGGACCCTGATGGAGGCACGTACAGCACAGCGCCTGTTCCGGGAGCTGCACGGCGATCTTCCGATCGGTCAAATCGGAAAGCCGCACGCGCGAGCCTTTCGTGACGCGCTCGCCAAGCTTCCGAAGCATCTCAGCGCGGAACAGAAGTCCAAACCGCTCCCGGAACTGCTGGCGAGCAACCCACCCGGCGAACTGCGGGCGCCTCAAACCGTCAACAAGACCCTCAATCTACTCAGCGGTGTCCTCAGCCGTGCCGAGAAGGAAGGGCACTTCGACGATCGCCTATGGAGCAACCCGTTCAGCGTCCACCTCGACGTGGGCGACGATGACGAGGACAGCTAGCTGCTCTTCAGCGCATCACTCAGCGCGGTGAGAAAAAGTCGGGTTTTCCGGGCCACGTGCTCCGCGGACGGGATCAGGGCGTAGATCGGCGCGGCGGGACTGCGCCAATCCGGCAGCACCCGTTCCAGCCGACCGAGCTTCAAGTCGGTCGAAACGTCGATAGATGACTTCAGCATGATCCCGCGGCCCTGAAGGCCCCAGTCATGGACCACTTCGCCGTTGTCGCTGCGCAGGCGGCACGTCGGATGGATGTCGACGAGTGTTCCGCTCGCGTTTGAGAGGCGCCAGGGTCCGGTCCAACCGATCGACCTCAGCCCGTCATGCTCCGCGAGGTCGTCTGGTGTCTTCGGCCGTCCGCGCCGGTCGAGGTAGTCCGGCGAAGCGACCAGCACGCGGTGGCTGTCGGCCAGCTTGCGCATTACGTAGCTGCTGTCCTGGGCGGGGCCGATGCGGACCGCGACGTCGATGCGAGCCTCCATCAGATCGATGAGGCCGTCGCCCAGCCGCAGCTCGGTTTCGAACCGAGGGTGCGCGGCCATCATGGCCCCCAGCACCGGCGCCACGTGCAGGCGTCCCAACGAGATTGGGGCGCTGACCCGAAGTGTGCCGACGGGCTCGTCGCGACCTTCCGCAATCCAGTCCTCGGCAGCGTCAAGCGCCTCCAGCACGCGTTCGATCCGCGGCAAGAGGGCGGTCCCCTCGTCTGTGGACGAGAGGCTCCGTGTCGTGCGGTGGATCAGGCGCTGCCCGACCCGCCGTTCCAGGGTCGCCAGACGCTTGCTTACCACGGCTAGGCTCACGCCGAGGTCTCGCGCCGCGGCCGACAAACTGCCCAGCGCCAGGATCCGCTGGAACGTCCGCATCTCGTCGAGGTCATCGAGCATTATGCGCCAAATCGAAAGAGTGAGTTCGGGATTGGCCACGTTCTCGCTGTTTCGACGAGAGTGCGAGGATCGCGAACCGTCTCCCGTTCTCGATCGGACATTTCATGACACCGACAATCCTGGCCGCGCCGCTGAGACTGCCTTGCGGCGCCGTGCTCGCCAACCGCATCGCCAAGGCGGCGATGAGCGAGGGTTATTCTGACCCAGCCGGCCATGCGACGCCCCGGCTAGAGGCCCTCTACCGCCGTTGGGCTCAGTCCGGGGCGGGCATGCTGCTATCCGGGAATATCCAGGTGGACCCAGCGCATCTTGAGCGGCCGCTGAATGTAGTCGTGAGCGACGACAGCGGGTTTGAAGCCCTGGCGCGGATGGCGGCGGCGGGAACGTCCGGCGGCATGCACTTCTGGGCGCAGATCAGCCACACCGGCCGGCAGGTGGACGCCAAGATCAACGCCGCGCCGCTGTCGGCGTCGGCGGTGGAGATCGACGTCGTGCGCGGCGTCGGCTTCGACTTCGCCCCGCCCACAGCGATGACCGAGGCGCAGATCCAGGCCGCCATCGCGCAATTCGCCTTCACCGCCAAGACCGTCAAAGCGGCCGGCTTCACCGGCGTGCAGCTGCACGCGGCCCACGGCTATCTGATTTCGCAGTTCCTCAGTTCGCACTCCAACACCCGGACCGACCGATGGGGCGGATCGCTGGAGAACCGCGCGCGGTTCCTGTTGGAGACCCTGGCCGCCGTTCGCGCCGCAGTCGGGCCAGCGTTCCCGATGTCGATCAAGCTGAACACCTCCGATTTCCAGAAGGGCGCCTTCACCAATGCGGAATGCGTTGCGCTGGTCGGCATGCTGAACGGGTCGAGCCTCGACCTGCTGGAACTGTCCGGCGGATCGCTGGAGCAGCCCAAGCAGGTCGGCGCCTCGCTGAAGGACGAGGGCGAGGACCGGTTGCCGGAGAGCACCCGCAAGCGCGAAGCCTACTTCGTGGAGTTCGCTGGCGCCGTGAAGGCGGCGGCCCAGATGCCGGTGATGGTCACCGGCGGCTTCCGCACGGTGGCCGGCATGGTCGAGGCGCTCGACAACGGCGAGCTCGACGTGGTGGGCCTTGGCCGGCCGATGATCGCCGACCCTGAGGCGCCCCGGAAGATCCTGTCCGGCGAGGTCGACAAGGCGCTGACGCCGGAGGCCAACATCGGCCTCTTCCATCTGCTCGGCTGGAACAACATACAGCTCGAGCGGCTGGGCGACGGGCTCGATCCGGATTTGGACCTATCCGGCGAGGCCGCGGCCGCGGCGTTCAAGGCCCTAGAGGCCGACAATTTCACAGCCTTGCTGCAACGCCGGTCGGCTTAGGGACTGCGAAAGTGCTGATCCGGCTCGCCCACTATTCTGTCCGGGCGACCGATCTTGCGGTCTCCACAGCTTTCTACACCGAGGCGCTCGGCCTTGCCGTAGGGCCACGACCGCCGTTCGGGTTTCCAGGCGTATGGCTCTATCTGGCGCGGGACGAGGCGCATGCGGCGCAAGGATGCGTCCATTTGATCGGCGATGGAGACGCCGGCGCGCTCGATGCCTACCTCGGCCGCCGCAACAAATCCTGCGTCGGCCCGACCGGCGCGTTGGATCACATCGCCTTCTTCGCGGACGACTGGTCGGCCTGCCGCGCGCGCCTCAATGCGCTGGGCGTGGGCTTCACAGAGCGGGCCGTTCCGGTCCTGGGCATACGGCAAGTTTTCCTGGTCGACCCCGACGGGGTGACGGTCGAACTCAATTTCCCTGAGGCCGCTACTTTGGCATGACGCTGGGTCATCCATCGAGCGCCGCGAATGTCGTATTTGCGAAGAAGGCTGGATGTCCGTTACTGGCGCATTGAGACGCAGCCGAACGACCGGCCGTGACTCATCTCTCCCGTTGGGAACGTCCGGTTCAGCGCGGTCGAGATGAGTCTGCCAACGGCGAGTTTCCGATGCCGAGCCAACGGGCGAGATCGACCCAAAGCGGTGGTTGATGAATTCGAACATTGGTATCCGATCTGGGCCGAGCAGCCGTAGCCATGCCTCCCCGAAGCCGGCTCATCCCAGGTAAGGCGGCATCCGCGTGACGCATCGCCGCTCGGAGCGCCTGAACCCGCAGCTTTAGCTCACACCATCTATACATCTAGGTATTATTACCTATGAGCGATGTTAATGGAATTCATCCAAGTACACATCGTAATGAGACCCGACACGTCAGACCTATATCGGGCTCATAGTTATGAAAACGGCGATCATATCGCGAACTTCCGCGATATCTTACTTTCATAAGCTTCGGAATCGGCTTTTACGGCAAAGTTATACGCTTTCTATAAAGCTCATTACGCTGTGCGTCATTGCGACGGTCGGGGCGCTCGCGCTGACCTTCGCCCTCTTCCAATGGCAGGACTGGTCGGCGGACCGGGGCGATCTCGTGCGGGAGGAGCTGGGGACCGCGCGCGGCCTTGCGGCGGCGGCAAGCCTTGCCGTCGAACGCCACGACAGCCACGCCGCGGCCAGGGTTGAAGCGATCTTCGAGAACGACGGCCAGGCCCTGGCCGCCAGCTACGTGTCCGTGAGCGGGCAGCGCCTGGATCTAACCCGTCCGGGACACCGACCCTTCAGCCTCAAGCCGAGCGGCGACGCCCGGTCGGCCTTCGGCGCGCGCGGCCTTGAGATTCATCTACCCACGAGCCTAGACGGCCATGGGGTGGGCGAGCTGGTCATGGTCGTCAGCGAAGCCGACATCGAGCGCTCGCTTGGGCGCAACGTCGTTATGGCGCTCGGCCTGGCGCTGTTCAGCGCAACGCTGGCCGGACTCGCTGCGCGGGTGGTTGTGCGCGGCATGTTGGGGCCCTTGAGCGAGCTCGGCGAGGCCATCGACCGGATCGGCCGCACCAAGGATTTCTCGGTGCGGGTGCGACCGAGGTCGAGCGACGAGATCGGTCAGTTGAGCCGCGGCTTCAACGCCCTGCTCGGCGAACTCCAGGCCTACGACGGCGAACTGCAGCGGACGATGAGCGACCTTACCGGAGCCCGCGACGCGGCTCAGGAGGCCAATCTCGTAAAGTCGCAATTCCTTGCCAATATGAGCCACGAGATCCGCACGCCGCTCAACGGCGTCTTGGGTATGGCCCAGATCCTGGCGGCTTCGGAGTTGAATACGGCCCAGGCCGAACAGCTCGACGTCATCCAGAAGTCCGGCGCGACACTGCTGTCGGTGCTCAACGACCTCCTGGACCTCTCGAAGATCGAGGCCGGCCGGATGGAACTCGAGGCCGCGCCATTCGACATAGGGGAGGTCGCCCAAGGCGCGTACGCGACCTTCACCTCAATGGCCAACGCCAGCGGCGTTTCGTTCTCCATGACCATCGACGAGGCGGCAGCGGGCTTGTGGCGCGGCGACTCCGTGCGGGTGCGCCAGGTGCTCTACAACCTGATCTCCAACGCCTTGAAGTTCACCAGCGAAGGCGAGGTGCGGGTCGCGATCGACAGCACCCCGTCGGTGTCCGGCAAGGACCTCACGCTCACGATCCGCGACACCGGGGTCGGCATCGCGCCCGAGGCCTTGGCCACGCTGTTCGACAAGTTCGTACAAGCCGATAACACCATGACCCGGCGCTTCGGCGGCACGGGACTGGGCCTCACCATCTGCAAGCAGATCGTCGAGCTGATGGGCGGCTCGATCGCCGTCGAGAGCCAGCTGGGCGAAGGCGCGGTATTCCAGGTTCGGCTGCCACTGCCCTGGCTAGGTCCGGTCTTCGCCCTGCCGGCCCCAACGGCCGCGGAGGATCAAGTCCCGGGGACCAGTCTGGAGGGACTGCGGGTCCTGGCCGCGGAGGACAACGCCACCAATCAGTTGGTCCTGAAGACCGTGCTGCATTCCCTAGGCGTGCAGCCGGTGGTCGTCGAAAACGGCCGACTGGCGGTCGAGGCCTGGGCGCAGGCGCCGTTCGATCTGATCCTGATGGACGTCCAGATGCCCGAGATGGACGGGGTGGCCGCGACGCAGGAGATCCGCCGGCGCGAGGCCGAGACTGGCGCTGGGCGCACGCCCATCGTCGCCCTCTCGGCCAACGTCATGAAGCACCAGGTCGCCGAATATCTGGCCGCCGGCATGGACGCGCACTTGGCCAAGCCGATCAATGTCGCACAGCTCTACGATGCACTGCTCTCGGTGCGCACCCCACGCGAACTTGGCCAGGCCGAGGCCGCCTGAGCGACGGTTCAACGCTTCGCTTTCGCGGCCGCAATGACTTGCGGCGCGATCGCCGCCGCGCCGGCCTGCGCGGAGGCGCCGCCCTTTGTCGCCACCGACACCGATATCGCCGACGCGCTGGAGCTTGCCACCTTCGTCAGCGTCGCCGCGCGTCACGACGCCGGCTTCAGCACCCTCGGCTTCGACTTGGCCGTACCGCTGGCATCGGCATGGGAGCTGACCCTCGTCCCGCGGTTCGCAGAGACGCGCCATGGCGATCAGCACGCATCCGGGTTCGGCGACACCGAGGTGGCGGTCAAATATCTGGCGCTCACGGAAGCCGACGGCAGGCCCGCGGTGGCCTTCGAACCCAACCTGACCTTTCCCACAGGTGGGCGGCGGCTGGCGAAGGACGCGTCGCGATCGAGCTTCCGCTACTGGTCAGCAAGGGGTTCGGTCCCTGGCGAGTGTCGGGGCAGGTCGGCTTTGAGCGGGTGGGCTTCAAGAAGCCGGAGAGAGAAAGGACGCACCTCCGCCGTCTCGCCGGGTACAGGGTAAGGCGGACCGAGACACGGTCAAGGGAACGCCACGTCGACCTCACCTTCGTATTGCGGGAGGCTGTCCGGACGGCTGCCGCAGGCAACAAGCGCTACTTGAACGCAATGCCACTCTGGTGACAATGGCGCCAGGAGCGGGGGCAGCGACCGCTCCTGGCGCGTCTAAGCCTTTGGCGGTTTGGTACCGACGCACATCTCA
Source organism: Phenylobacterium sp. (assembly GCF_004799515.1). Lineage (GTDB taxonomy): Bacteria > Pseudomonadota > Alphaproteobacteria > Caulobacterales > Caulobacteraceae > Phenylobacterium. The sequence continues at coordinate 275,009 of NZ_SSMX01000030.1, forward strand.
GCGTCTGTCACGACGGAGACTCACGGCCGCGTTCTCCACCACGGCCAGTTTCCAGAACTCGAGCGCCCCGGGGGCCCGGCATCAAGTCCACCGTGCGGCCAAGCTCGGGCGATGTCTGCCCGAAACCTAGCCTCGCATAGTGCTCCGTCCCAGCGCGATCCAGTACGATCACCCAAGATACGCTGCCGAGTTCGTCGTGCGCGCCGCGCCTAACGACCCGACCATGGACGCGTTCGGTTCCGACCTCCCTGACCACCCGGCCGGCTTCCAGCCGTCGTTGGTGCAGCGTGCGGATGATGTCCTGCCGTAGCTGAAGCATGCGAAGGCGCGTCTCCAGATCGGCGTCCAGCCGGTAGCGGTGACCTTCCCGCCTCGCCAATCCAAGCGTCTCCAGATGCCGCAGGCGTCCACGGGAAAGCGCCGCCCAGGCGCCGGTCGCGCCCAGACCATCGTCAACCAATCGATCTTCGTCGGCGCCGTCCAGCAGCCGCCGGTCGAAGCGCGTGAAGCGGTCGGCCCGCGTCTCCCGCCAGACCCGCCGTTCCGCTTCGGCGCGCGACAGGTCGCCGAGCCGTTCGTGCGCCACCTCCTGAGCTCGTGCGCGAAACCCAATGCGGCGCGTCTTCGCCAAGCTCGATGCGGAGGGATTCATCGCGCGCAACAAGGCGCTCGGTGAGGCGCACCCAGGCCTATACGAGGTGGTGTTCACCCTAGAGGCCTAAGGCTGGCGGCCGCTGCGCTCGGGGTCCGCGCGCAGCGGCCGTTCGACCCGTGTGCGCCGAAGGACCTGAGAAAAGCTTAGGCGAGGAAATATCCCGTCAGCGCGGCCGCCACGCGCTCCGGAGCGCCATGGTCCGCCGCAGCGGAATGTCCGGCGCCCTTTATCGGATGCGGCATGCCTGTGGCAGCGCCTGCTCCAGAGCGTCAAGCGCCCGAGTTAGATATGGCTGGCTCTTGGAACCCCCCAACAAGAGGACCGGCATCGCAAGACCGCCGCACCGTTCCAGCGCGCCAGACCGCGGCGTCCGCAGGCGCCGTGGCGGCCCATGCCAGAAGGGCGAGCGCCGTGTCCCTGAAGTGCACCTCGTGCCCATGGACGTTTGTCCACTTGGTCCGAAGACGGCCGGCCAGGGAGCCGCCGAGCCCGGCGGACAGGACTTGGACCACAATCATCCAGGCGCCGAGGACCGGCGTGAGGCGATCGATCCGGCCCGTCGACGCCGGCCACGGCCCGGCCAGGTCCAGCCTAAAGCCGGCGGCCAAGGGCACCAGGACGACGGACAAGGCTAAGGGCGGCGACAGGGCCCGCCACGATAGCGCCCCACGCCACAGTGGACTGGATTCCCACGGCATCCGTACGGTAATCAAAGGCGACAGGTCGCTTTGCGTTTGAGCCTCCCAGTCTGCGACAGCGGCGTTCCGTCATCGGACGGCGGACGTTTGCACCCCAAAGCCCGACCTCCGCTGAAGGTCCGAAGCGGAGCGAGCTGCGCCAAGCTGGCGGCGGGCGGCGGCTTTAGTCCCCTCATCGCACGCCGTCCCCATCACCGGCGGCGCGCAAGAACTGCGCCTTCCTCGTTCAGATCCGGGGTGGAGCGGAATTTCCGTGAGCGTACCGTCACGTCGTTATTTTATAGTGGCCAGAATATACTGCTTAGGACGTCGATATAGGGGTCCTAAGACCGTCCTAAGACTTTGAAATATTTCTCCTATTAGGTGATCCATCTTGACGATCCGGCTTCGTGATCTAGATTGATTAACGCGCTGCCGTCCAATCAGCTTCGGTCGGCCGGAAAACATGACGCCCACCACGGCGTTACAGATCAATCGTGTAACAAGCAGGAGTTTTCACGATGAAGAGATCATTTATAAAGAATATGGCGCTGGCTTCGGTCGCCGTAATGGCGCTGGCGTCTGGAGCCAAGGCCGCCACGGTGACCGAAACCTATGACTTCACCCTGAGCAACTTTGTCGACATCATCAACAATGCCCCGGCGCCGATCCCTACCGTGACCGGATCGTTCACGGTGACGTTCGACCCCCTGGTGAGCGTGAGCAATCAGACGACCGGCTTCACGTTCAACACGTCTCCGGGATTGGCCTCGGACTCGCCCATCGGGTTCTCGGTGTTCGCCGCCTCATCCCCGACGGGGGACACGACGATCGCCGTCGGCGGTACGGAACTCGGCGCCAACGAGCTGACGGGATTCACCAACGACCCGATCGTGTTCTTCGACATCCCGAACGCTTCCGACCCAGCCAAGGCGTCGCTGGTGGTCTGCTCGCAGCCCGGCTTCTCCTGCGGCAACTTCAGCGGCAACGAGACGGTCTACGCCAGCGGCTATGCCCTGGCGGATTCAAGCTCGGTGTTCTTCGCGACGGTCGAGTCCGTCTCGCCCGCCGCCGGCGTTCCCGAGCCCGCCGCCTGGGCCATGATGCTGGTCGGCTTTGGCGGCTTGGGCGCGGCGATCCGCGCGCGGCGCAAGTCGTTGGCCGCCGCCTGATCGATGCGCTGAGGTCCAGAAAGACGCCGTCGAACCGGACGTTCGGCGGCGTTCTTCTTGCGCCCCAGGCGCCCGCACGATCGGAGGTCCCAGCGGTTCTGGTCCTTGCCGCGAACGAACCGGGAAGCGCATATTTTTACAATGAAATTGCTGATCGTCGACGATCATCCGGTGTTGCGCGAGGGCTTGGCGGCCTTGCTGCGCCAGTGGGGTCCCGAGACCCACATCCTGGAAGCCCGGGACGCGCGGGAAGCGTTCGATCTCCTAGACCGCCATGAGGATATCGACGTCGTCGTCCTGGATCTTCTCATGCCGGGACTGGGAGGGCTGGCGGCCCTCGCCGAGTTCGGCCGGCGCCGGCCGGCGCTGCCGGTCATCGTCCTCTCCTCGTCGGAGGATTCGCAGGTTGCGCGGCAGGCGATCGCCCAGGGCGCGCTGGGCTATGTGCCCAAGTCGGCCAATCCCAACACCCTGCTCCTGGCCATCAAGCTGGTGCTGAACGGCGAGCTCTACCTGCCGCCCCTGCTGCTCAACGAAGGCGGGCAGGACAGCCTTTCGCTTCGCCACGACACCGGCGGCGCCGAGGGCGCGCGCCTGACGGAGCGGCAGGTCGACGTCCTGCGCCTGATCGGCGAGGGCCAGTCCAACCCGGCCATCGCGTTGGCGCTGAACCTGTCGGAGAAGACGGTGAAGGTCCACATCACCGGGATCTTCAAGGCGCTGCGCGTGGTCAACCGAAGCCAGGCGGCCACGGTCGGCCGGGAGAGAGGGCTTATTTGAGCGCGGCCAGCGCCGCGTCCGCCGCCTCACCGGCGGGTCTCTGGATCAGATTGGCCACCGCGGCGCGCAGCTTGCCGTTGGGAACGGGCTTGTGGAGCAACAGCAATCCGCTCGCCCGCGCCTCCACCAACCGGTCCGGCGCCGTGTCCCCCGTGACCAGCATGGCCGGAATGGCGGCGTTGTACTCCGACCGGAGGAGATCGATCACCGCGATGCCGGTCTCGCCGGCGCGCAGGCGATAGTCGCAGATGATCAGATCCGGTCGCGCGGGACCGCTGACCACGCGCGTCAGGATCTCCGCGCCCGAGCCCGCGGTGATGACCTCGTATCCCCAACCCGTCAGCAGGGCGGCCATGGCGTCCCGGATGGCGATCTCGTCGTCGATCACCAGGACCAGGCCGCGCGCCGGCGGGTCGGGCGCGGCGGCGCCCCTTTCGGCGAGAACCGCCGCGTCGCCGCGCGCCAGAGGCAAGGTGACGCTGAAGCACGAGCCCCGGCCCGGCTCCGATCGCAGGACGAGCCGGCAGGCGAGCAGGTCGGTCATGCGCCTGACGATCGCCAGGCCCAGGCCCAGGCCCTTGGCCCGGTCCCGTTCGGGATTCCCCAGCTGGAAATACTCCTGGAAAATATGCTCCTGCTGGTCGACCGGGATGCCCGGCCCTGTGTCCCAGACCTCGACCCGCAACTCAGGCCCGCGTCGGCAGCCGACGAGCACGCGTCCATGCTCCGTATAGCGCACGGCGTTCGCGACCAGATTACGCAGTATGCGCTCGATCAGCACGGGATCGGCATTGACGACCGCGCCGCAGGGCACGGACGCCAGGCCAACCCCCTTTGCTTGGGCCTCTTCACGATGGTCCCGACAAATCCGATCGAGCAGGGGCTGGATCGCAAACGCCGTCCGCCGGACGTCGACGACCCCGGCGTCCAGGCGGGATATGTCGAGCAGGGCGCTAAACAGGCTGTCCATGGCCGCGGTCGATGCCTCGATCTGCTCGACGAGGCGATGACCCTCCGCCGGCATGACGACATTGCGCAGGGCGCCGACGAATAGGCCCAGGGCATGCACCGGCTGGCGAAGATCGTGGCTCGCGGCGGCCAGGAAGTTGGACTTGGCGACATTGGCGCGCTCGGCAATCTCCTTCTGTATCCGCAGCCCATCAGCGAGCTGGTTCGTCTGGATGCGCAGCCGAACCAGCTCCTTGAAGTTGCGGCTGGCGATGACGCCCAGCCCGCCCACGGTGGTGATGTACAGCAGCATCATCAAGGCGGTCGCCTGCTGCATGGGATTACTCGCCGTGACGCTGACCAAGGTGTAGGGGACGGTCGCGGCCAGGAAGAACAAGAGCAGAGACGGTAGGTAGGGGCTGAACGTCGGTATGGATCCTGCCGATATTGCGATGGTGATCGCCATGATCAGCATTTTGCTGTCGAATTCTCTCGCGCCAACCAGGGAAACCGGAGCCCAACCCCATCCCATGCCTTCTGCAAAGCAGATGGCCGTAAATATCAGGGACCAGCGCGGCAGAGTTTGACGCCGGGGCGGGGCTCGGCGGTAGACCGCTCGAAGCAGGACGTGGGCCGCCGAGCCCGCGGCGATATAGAGCGCCCAGGCGGTTCCGCGTTTCCAGGGGAGGATGCCGAGGTGGATCAGCAGGGTCGCCAGGAGGCCGGCGCCCGCGGCCGCTGCGATCACGGCCGGTGCGACATTCCTGAAGAGAGCCGCCACCTGTTCGACATGCAGGTCGGCGGCGGCCTCGGCGTCCAGCGGCGGACCGATCAGGTTCTGGATTCGGGGATCACGGCGAAGGCGACTTTCAAGGGCGCTGAGATACCGGGGCAGTCCCATCCGACAACCTTCTTAGGCGATGCGGCGAAGCGAGCACCCGGCCGCGCGCGTAGCCCGGCTCAGAGTCACCGTTCGGCAAGAGCGCTGGCGTGTCAAAGCTTGCGTGGCCGGCATTCGCGTTCACTGCGCCTCGCTGCTCCAGAGCAGCTTAGGTCTGAACCGTAGCGGCGTGGCCTTTAGACCACAGCTAACCTTAGGTTCGGCCTGACATGGTGGGGGTTAAGGCTGCAGATGTGTGCCGCACTTGCGACCACTCGAGGCCATCTCCCCAACCGCGGGGGAATTCTGTTGCGGCCTGACGATTGCTCCGTTGAACTGCCGCCTTCGCGTGCAAGGTCAGTCCGTTGGACCAGTCGGACTACAATCAGTTCCTCGACGTCGTCTATGACTCGGCGGTTGATCCGGGCTCATGGCCAAGGTTGCTGCGCCGTCTCGCTGAACTGACCGGCGCAGAGACCGCTCTACTGATCCAGCAGGACGAACAGGTCGGGAAAGGCCAGGCCATCCGCGTCAACATCGATCCTGACGCAGCTGAACCCTACTATGGCCATTTCGCGACCCGTAACGTGCTGCACAATACGAAGGACCCGGTTGAGACCCTGAGAAAGTGGACTCCGGGGATTCTGACCGACGAAGACAAACTGCCGAAGTCCGACCTCTACCGCACCGAATTCTACAACGATTTCATGCGGCGCTTTGGCCTGCATTCCGTGATGATGGTCCGCTTGGCGGTTCTCGGCATGGACACCATCACCCTCAACCTGACCCGCCCGATCACCCGGGACCAGTTCGGCGCGCCGGAAATCAAACTGGCTGGCCGAGCCCTACCGCACCTGATCCGCGCGTTTTCTCTTAGCCAGAAGTTCGCCGCGAGCCGGGGTCTTAAGGACGACATGACCGAGTCCATGGATCGGTCGCCACACGGCCTGTTCCTGCTCGGCGAGACCGGCCGCCTGCGTCACGCGAACCGCGTCGGAGAGGCCCTGTTGGCCGAAGCTGGCGGTCTTTGCCTGATCGCCGGTGGGCTCAGCGCCACGCGGTCGGATCAGGCGCGCCGGCTAGAGAGCTTGATCGCCGCCGCCGCTGACGTCGATCCGGACCGCCGCCGGGGCGGTTCCATGGCCCTGCCCACCGCGACGCGACGCCAGCCGCTGTCCGTGACCGTCACGCCCATCGGCGCCGAGCGCCGGTCCATCTTCGATCCCGGCCCGTCGGTGCTCGTCAGCGTCAGCGATCCGGACGCGGGCGTCAGCCTGTCGGAAGACGAACTCCGCGACCTCTTCGGGTTCACCCGCGCCGAAGCGCGCATCGCCCAGGCAATTTTCGATGGCGATAGCCCCAGGCAAGCGGCCGAGAGACTCGGGATCAGCTTCCACACCGCGCGGCATCAATTGCAGGCCGTGTTCGAAAAGAGCGGGACGGGCCGCCAGGGGGACCTGATCAAGCTCATGGTGCGCGCGACGGGCGGCCGCGGCGACTAGCGCGCGGCCCTGAGCGGAGCCTTCGCGCCTAGCGTCACAACACGCTCCCTTTTCGGCTCGACATGGCCCAGGTGGGCCATGTGTCGCGCGTTTCGTGAGGGCATAGACCGCCACGCGAGCCAAGTCGGCTCGATGGAGCGGAACGATGAAATCAGTACAGGCGATCTTTTGCGGCGCGATCGCCCTCGCCGCGGCCGGCGCCTCCGGGGCCGCCCAGGCCGCGACCGGCCTGACGGACAGCGTCTATCACAACACCCCCTTCTTCGGCAGCCAAGCCACGGAGGCGAATCTGAACGCCGCCCAGGCCTACGTGGCGACCGCGGCGCCGGACTATACCTTCACCAACACCGCCACGACCTTCAGCTATGGATTCGCCAACGGCTACACGGTCGCTGACTTCCTGGGAGCCGACGGCGCGGGCGTCACGGCGGTCGGAAGCGACACCCAAGGGGTCAATCTGACCGCCTTCGTGGCGACCGGCACGATCAACGTTTCGGCGCCGGGGACCTACACATTCAGCCTTCCGTCAGCCGATGACGGCGCTCGGGTCTTTGTGGGCGGACAATTGATCGCCGAACAGAATTTCCAGAACGGCGTCGGACTGGACAGCGCATCCAGCGGAACGGTCAATCTGACCGGGCCTGAGTCTTTCGAACTCTTCTACTACCAGCTGGGCGGCAACGCGGATTTGAGCTTCAGCCTGACTGGCCCTGGCGCGGTGTCCTACACGACCAATCCAGTCCCCAACGGCGTCCCCGAGCCCGCGACTTGGATGATGATGTTGATCGGCTTTGGCGGACTCGGCGCCACCCTGCGATCGCGCCGGCAGCTGGCGCGGATGTGACGCAAGCTTGAAGTTCACGCTCGCCCCATTGCGGACGTTCGAAGCTCTTAGCTTTTACCCTCAGGTGTTTCGGCCGCGGCCAGGGCGAAGTTTTTACACGTGGCTCTCCGCGGACTTCGGCGGGGTCAGCGGCTCCGCCGCCACCAGCGACGGTTTCGCGGTCTTCAACACCTCCGCGAAGGTCCGCTCGAATATCCTGCGCGTGGGTCTGGACTAAACATTCTGAGCTGCCGTCCGGCGGGGACCGATCCCTTTTTCGACGTCTTGATCTCGGAGGAGCCTGATGGCCTTCGGTGTCAGGCCGGCGCGCGCAATGCCGTGGGCAATCTTCAGCGTCTGCAGCCTTCAGGCGCTTGCTCACCCTGAAGACGACGTCTGCCGGCGGATGAGTCCGGGCGCGGCCGACGGGTCAGGAGCCGCTGTGAACGGTCACTTCGCCTTGCCGCGCCGTGACGGTCGCGACCTGCAGGCCCCAGACGCTGAAGCTGCCGACGCCGGGGTTGGGTGGGGCGGCACGGCGGCGGGACCTGGCGCCCGCGGCCTCGCGGTTGGCGACGGCTGTGACGGCGGGCGGCGGCGGAGCCGGCTCGTCGCCGCTGTAGCGGCCCCCCAGCGCCGCCGGATCGCCGCGCGCGCCGGGCATGCGATAGAAGACATGGCCGCCGATCCGCGCGGTCTCGACCAGCGAGGGGCTCCAGTAGGGGGTCATCCAGGCGGCGTGGTAGTGCGTCGCGGCGCCCACGCCGTCCGCCACGGCGCCGGAAAGCGCCTCGATGGCCACCCGTTCGGCGGCGTCCCACCGCGCCGCCGCGGGGGCCGCAGCCAGGGATCCGTCGCAGGTGAAGGTGAACTGGCAGCCGGTGACGCGCTCGGCGCCTTCGAACACCACGCCGCAGACCGATTTGGGGAAGGCGGGATGCCGCATCCGGTTCAGGACGACCTGGGCGACCGCCTGCTGGCCGGCGCGCGGTTCGCGCCCGGCCTCGTAGTAGATCGCCTGGGTCAGGCAGCGCACCGCGCGCGCCCGCGTCTCGCCGCCGGCCTCCAGCACGAAGGGCGCGACGCCGCCCGCGCCTGCGTCCCCACTCGTCGCCAACGGATCGAAGCTCGGCAGCGCCAGTTGGGGCGCGGCCTCCTGCGCGGCGGCGGGTAGAGCGAAGACGAGGGTGAGAAGCAGGGCGAGCGCCGGCGCCGCGCCGCGCAGGCCCCATCTCGTCCGATCATGCCGGTCCTTCGAAACCAACGGATTTGCGCCCCTGACCGAGCCCTTATAGTCCGATCCTAGTCCGCCCCTGTTCGGAGGGCAAAGGAGTCGGCACGGATGAATCTGGCGGCGGCCGCGGAGGTGCTGGGCGCGGTCCCGGCCGGATGCGCCGCAGCCTGGGCGGGCCGCCGTCTGACGGCGAGCGCCGCGCCGGGGCCGTGGGTCATGGTCGCCATCGAAGCCGGCGCCGCGCTCTGCGCGGTCTTCGTGGCGTCGGGGACGTCCGCGCTGGCGTTGCTTGCCGCGGGCTGGACGCTGGGCCTGCTGGCGGCGGTCGATGTCGTGGCCCTACGCCTGCCGGACCTCCTCACGCTGCCGCTGGGTCTGGCGGGCTTGCTCATCGGGCCATGGCTGCTGGGGACGCCGCTGCTCGATCACCTGATCGGCGCGGTCGCCGGCTATGGTGTCCTGGCCCTGGCGTCCTGGGCCTACGCGCGGATTCGGGGGCGAGAAGGCCTTGGCCTTGGCGACGCCAAGCTGCTGGCGGTCGCCGGCGCCTGGCTGGGCTGGATCGCCCTGCCGACCGTCGTGGTGCTGGCGAGCGCCGGCGGCTTGGCCTGGGCGGCGGCCCGGCTGCTGCGGCGCGGGCGCGCGGGCCTCGCCGAACCGATCGCCTTCGGCGCCCCGCTCTGCGCGGCGATCTGGGTCTGCCTGCTGCTGGCGACCGCCGGCCGCCCGATCTTGCTTGGACCCTAATCTTGACTTGGCCCATATCCTGATACCCCGTGTCAGGGATGGACGCGCCGGCATCGACCCTTGAAGCGCCGCCGCCCGGGCTGCTCGGACTGGAAGCCCTGGTGGAGTCGCGCGGCCTTGTCGCCCCGGAGACCCTGGCGCGCGCGCGGATCGTGCAGGCCGAGACCGGCGAGCGGTTCCACTCGGTTCTCACCCGCCTGGGCCTGGTGTCCGAGCAGGCCCTGGCCCAGCTGATCGCCGAAGCCGCGAGCCTGCCGATCGCCTCCGCGAGCGACTATCCGGCGCTGCCGCTCGCGACCGACCGCGTGTCGGAGCGGTTCCTGCGGGAGTTCAAGGCGGTGCTGCTGCGGGAAACCGACCGGGGCTTCGACGCGGCCATGGTCGATCCGCTGGACCCCTATCCGCGGCGGGCGCTGGCGTTCGCGCTGGGCGCGCCGGTCACCCTCAGCGTCGCGCGGGCCAGCGACGTCGAGGCGGCGCTGGAGCGGCTCTATGGCGCCCAGGCCGACGACGCCTTCGCCATCGACGGGGAAGCCGACCTGGCGGACCTGGAGCGGCTGAAGGACATGGCCAGCGACGCGCCGGCGATCCGCGCCATCAACCGGCTGATCGCCCGCGCCGTCGAGGAGCGCGCCTCCGACATCCACCTCGAGGCGGCCGAGGACAGCCTGACGGTGCGCTTCCGGGTCGATGGCGAGATGCACAATCTGGAGGCCTTTCCGGCGGCCATGCGCGCGCCCATCGTCTCGCGCATCAAGGTGATGGCCGGGCTCAACATCGCCGAGCGGCGCGCGCCGCAGGACGGGCGCCTGCGGCTGGCGGTTCGCGGCCATGACATCGACCTGCGGGTGGCGACCTCGCCGACCATCAACGGCGAGAGCGTGGTCCTGCGCCTGCTAGACCGCACCAAGCTGACGCTCGACTTCACGGCCCTGGGCTTCGACGGCGAGGTGCTGGCGAAGCTGCGCGAGACGCTGGCTCGGCCGAACGGGGTGGTGCTGGTCACCGGCCCGACCGGCAGCGGCAAGACCACGACCCTCTATGCGGCGCTGAACGAGCTCAACACGCCGCAGCGCAAGATCCTGACCATCGAGGATCCGATCGAATACCGCCTGGCCGGCGTCAACCAGATGCAGGTCAACCCGGCGATCGGCCTGAACTTCGCCGCCGCCCTGCGCTCGTTCCTGCGGCAAGACCCTGATGTGATGATGGTCGGCGAGGTGCGCGACCTGGAGACCGCCCGCGTGGCCGTGCAGGCGGCGCTCACCGGCCACATGATCCTCTCGACCCTGCACACCAACAGCGCCGCGAGCTCGGTCACCCGCCTGCTGGACATGGGGATCGAGCCCTTCCTGATCACCTCGACGCTCAACGCCGTGCTGGCCCAGCGCCTGGTGCGGCGGCTGTGCGAAAGCTGCCGCGAGCCCTATGCGCCGATCGCCCCCATCGAGACCCGCACCGAGGACGGCGAGGTCCGGCGCATCGAGATAGACCGCCTCTATCATCCGAAGGGCTGCCCGGCCTGCGGCGGCACGGGCTTCCATGGCCGGGTGGCCCTGGTCGAGCTTCTGGTGATGGACGCGGAGATTGCGCGGCTGGTGCTCGACCGGGCGGAGGCCCGCGAGATCGCCGCCGCCGCGCTCGCCGGCTCCATGCGCAGCATGCTCAGCGACGGTGTGATGAAGGCGTGGGCGGGGATCACCACGCTGGAGGAAGTCCTGCGCGTGACGGGGGAAACCTGAGCGTGCCCACCTACCGCTACCGCGCCGCGACGGCCGCCGGGGCCCTGAGCGCCGGGCAGGTCGAAGGCGTCTCCTCCGTCCAGGTGATCGACCAGCTGCGCCGCTCCGGGCTCACGCCGATCGACGTGGTCCAGACCTCGGCCTCGGCGCCCCGGGCGGACGGGCGGCTGCGGACCGACGCGGCCTCTCGCCGGGCGATGACCGGCGCGATCGGCGAGTTGGCGGTGCTGCTGGGCGCCGGGCTGACGCTGGACCGCGCGCTCTCCATCAGCGCCGAGAACATCGTGCGGCCCGGCGAGAAGGCCGCCTTCGTCGCCCTTCAGAACCGGGTGAAGGAAGGCGCGCCGCTGTCGCGGGCCATGATGGAAGCCCCCGGCCTGTTCCCGCCCATGGCCTCGGCCATGGCGGAGGCCGGCGAGGCGAACGGCCGCCTCGACGCCGCCCTGGCTAGGCTCGCCGAGACCCTGGAACGCACCGAGGCCCTGCGCCAGGTGGTGGTCTCGGCCATGATCTATCCCGCCCTTCTGCTGGTCATCGCCACGGCGGTGATCCTGACCATGCTGCTGTGGGTGGTGCCGCAGTTCGAGGGCCTGTTCAGCGACGCCGGCGCGAACCTGCCGTTCATGACCCGGTTGATCATGCAGGTCAGCCACGCGGTGCGGGTCTATGGCGCGGCGGGGGTGTTCATCGGCGGGGTGGGCGTGACCCTGCTGGCGCGCTGGCTGCGCGGGCCTTCGATGCGCGAGACCTTCGACCGCTGGGTGCTGGGCCTGCCGCAGTTCGGGGCGCTGGCGACGACGTCGCAGCTCGGGCTCTTCGCCCGGGTTCTGAGCAATCTGGTGGAGGGCGGCGTGCCTCTCCCCGAGGCCCTGGCCATAGCCCGGCGGTCATTGAGCAACAGCCATCTGTCGGCCGCGATGGGGCGGGTGGTGGCCGGCGTGAAGCAAGGCGCGGCGCTGACCGCCTCGCTGTCGGCGGAAAGCGTCTTTCCGCGCGGCGCGCTCAGTTTCATCCGCACCGGCGAGGAGACCGCGCAGCTGGGTCTGATGCTCGGCCGGCTCGCCGACGTGCTGGATCGCGACCTGCGCCGGCGGGTCGACGCCCTGATCGCGGTCCTGACTCCGTTGATCACCGTGCTCATGGGCGCCATCGTGGCCAGCGTGATCGCTTCGATCATGACGGCTATCCTCGGCTTCAACGACCTGGCGCTGACACAATGACCTCAAGCCACCGATCGGCGCGGCCGATCCGGTCCGCGGACGCCGGCTTCACCCTGCTGGAGCTGCTGGTCGTGCTGGCGATCCTGGGGCTGTTGGCGGCCATCGTGGCGCCGCAGGTGCTGCGCTATCTCGGCACCTCGCGCACCCAGACCGCCAAGGTGCAGATCGAGAACATCAGCGCCTCGCTGGACCACTTCCAGCTCGACGTCGGCCGCTATCCGACGCCGGAGGAAGGGCTGGACGCCCTGGTCAAGGCGCCGCCCAGCGCGCCCAACTGGAACGGCCCCTACCTGAAGAAGGAGTCGGCGCTGGTCGACCCCTGGGGCCAGAAGTACTTCTATGTCGTCCCCGGCAAGCACGGCGACGTCGACGTCTACTCTCTGGGGTCCGACCACGCCGAAGGCGGAACGGGCGAGGCGAAAGATGTCGGCAACTGGTAGCCACCCCAGCGCTGGGAACGGGCCTGACGCCGGCGCCACCCTCATCGAGATGCTGGTGGTGGTGGGCGTCATGGGCCTGGTCGCCGTCCTGGTGTTCCCGGCCTGGATCAGCCCGCTGCAGCGCATCCAGCTCTACGAGGCCCGCGCGGCGCTGGTCAGCCACCTGCGCGACGCGCGCGCGGATTCGATCCGCCAGGGCGCGCCGGTGAGGCTGGAGGTGACCAACGGCGGACGCGGCTACGGCTGGGAGGAGCACAGGACCGGCCTGCCGGCCGGCGTGGTCATCGACAGCGATCCGGGGACCATCGTCTTCTTCGCGGACGGCTCATCTTCTGGCGGTGAACTGAAGATGAGCGGCCGCCGGCGCAGCCTTTCGGTGTCGGTGGACCCGGCGAGCGGCCTGACCGAGGCGCCGCCCGGATGAGCCCGGCGCCGCGCTCCCATCGCCAGTCCGGATCGGCCCTCGTCGAAGCGATGGTGGCCGTGGCGGTGATCGCCATGATGTTGGCGGTGACCTATCGCGCGGTGGGCGAGAGCGTGCTGCGCGCCCGGGCCGCGGAGGCCACGCGCACCGCGGCGCTGATCGCCCAGTCGCGCCTGGCCACGGTCGGCTCCGAAATCCCGCTCACGCCCGGCGAGACGACCGGGGTCGACGCCGGGTTCGCCTGGCGCGTGCTGGTCGAGCCCGCCGACCAGGACCAAAGCGCCACGGGCGAGCTGCTGTCGGTGACCGCCAGCGTGCGGCGCCCGGCGGGCCGGGCGGACCTGGCGGTGCTGCGCAGCCAGCGCCTAGCCCCGGCGGTGTGACCATGGCTCCGGGGAAGAAACCAGGCGATGCGGGCTTCACCCTGGTGGAGATGCTGGTCAGCCTGGCCCTGATGGGTCTGGCGGCGGTGATGCTGCTGGAAGGGCTGCAGTCGGCCCAACGGCTGTGGGCGGGTGAGGCGTCGCGGACCGCGCGCGGCGAAACCATCGAGGCCGTCCAGGCGGGGTTGCGCGCGCGGCTCGAGCACCTGCGCCCGGTCACCCATTTCGACGGGTCCGCGTCGTTCGCCGACGTCGACGGCGGCGACCGGGAGCTGGTCTTCGTCGCGCCGCCCGCCGACGCCGAGCGGCCCTCCGCGGCGCGGCGCTATCGGCTGGCGCTGAACGATCGCGGCGATCTGTTGCTGGGCTCGACGGACGTGGGCGCCGAGGCGGACCCGAACGGCGTCCCTGGCGGCGCCTATCGCGACCAGGTCATGCTGCGTGACGTCCAGGCGCTGAGCATCAGCTACTACGGGCCCGGTGGCGGGGGCGGCGCGCCGCAATGGTGGTCGGACTGGAAGCATCGCGAGGCGCCGCCGGACCTGGTGAAGATCAAGGCCGAACTGAAGGCCGGCGACCGGCGGGTCTGGCCGGAGCTGATCGTCCATCCCGCGGCCACGGTCGACACCTTGTGCAGCATCGACGCCGCCAGCGGACTTTGCCGAGGCCGGCAATGACCCTCTCGGAGCTGCTCAATTCCGATGTGGACACCGTGGGCCTGTGGCTCCGCGGCGGCCTGGCCTGGTGGGTCGGCGAGCTCGCGGGGATGCTGCCGCCGGCGGCGCGCGGCCTTTTCGAGCGCCGCCCGTCGCTGACCGCCGAGCCGCTCGGCGACGGCGGATACCGCCTGACGCGGCACGGCCGGACCGTGATGCAGGGCCCCGGCGCGGCGCGGCGTCCGCGGCGGGTCACTCTGCGCCTGCCGCGCGACGCGGTCCTGACGCGTGAGACCGTGGCGCCGCCGATTCCGGAGCGCGACTTGCGCCGGATGCTCGAGCTCGACATCGACCGGCTGACCCCGTTCCGCGCCGACCAGGTCTTTGTGGCCGTGGCGCCGGGCCCGGCGGGGTCGCGCACGGCCTGGGTGGCGGCGGTCCCGCGTGAGCTTGCGGTGCAGGCGGTGGACCTGGCGAGGGCGGCTGGACTTGAGCCGCGCGCCCTGGGCGTCGAAGGCGCCACGCCGGCGGAAGAGGCCCTCGATTTCCTGCCGCGGATGCGGGAGGCCAAGGCGGTCACGGGGCCGAGGTTCAGCCCGGCGCTGATCTGGGGCGTCGTGGCCATCCTGGCCCTGGCCAACCTCGGCGTCGCGGTGGGGCGCGACATGCTGCAGCTCCACCGCCTGCAGCAGCAGATCGACGCCCAGCAGCCGCAGGTCGACGACGCCCAGGCCCTCCGCCGCAAGGTGCTGGACGAGACCCGGCGGCGCAGCGGCATCCTGACGCGGCGCGCCGCCGGCGAGCCCCTGCGGATGCTGGACGCGGTCACCGCGGCGATGCCGTCCGGCGCCTGGGTCGACCGGCTGGCCTGGGACGGCAAGACGGTGCGCATCGCCGGCTACCGGCAGGAGCAGATCGATGTCGCCCAGGCCCTGCGTGCGTCGCCCGCCTTCAGGAACGTGCGCAACGCCGGCGCGGACGTCCTGAGCCGCCAGACCGCGGGCCATCCCTTCGACCTCACAGCCGACCTGGCGAGGCCGGGCGGACGATGACCCTGGACTCCAGCTTCATACGCCGCCTCATCGCGCTTGGCCTGCTGGCGCTGGTGCTGGCGTTGGCCTGGTTCGGCGTGGCCGCGCCGATCGCGCAGGGCTTCGCCGACCGCGCGGCGCGGCGCGAGCAGCTGGCCGAGGACCTGTCCTATGGCCGGCGCCTCGTGGCGGCGCGGCCGGTGTGGCGGGCCTTGCGGACGCGGCAGCACGGCGACGCCGGAGCCTTCGCGGTGATCGCCCCCACCGCCGCCGAAGCCGCCCAGCTGTCGATGGACCGGATCACCGACGCCGTGCAGCGGCCGGGCGGCCTGCTCGCCAGCCTGCGCGAACAGCCGGCGGCGCCGGGCGAGGCGCGGCTGAGGGTCGAGGCGCGGCTTACCTTGACGCAGCTTGTCGCCAGCCTCAGACTTCTGGAGGGGCAGAAACCCTTTGTAATCATTGAAGGCGTGTCCGTTGCGACCGACCCCGAGGCGTCGGCTGGACAGTCTTCTCCCATGGAAGTCCGAATTGACCTCGCCATCCCCTACCTTGCCACCGCGGGATGAGATCGATCCGGCGCCCCTGTGGATCGGCGGCCTGCTGATTTTGGGCCTCGTCCTCCAACTGGCCTGGCCGGCGCCGGCGCCGGCCAGCCGCGCCGCACGCCCCGCCGCGCTGCCAGCGCCACTGGCCTCCTCCGTCCTGCCGCTCGACTATCCGCAGATCCTCGTGCGGCCGCTGTTCGCGCCGGCGCGGGGCCTGACCGCCGCCCAGGGCCAGACGGCCTCCGCGGCGCTGAGCGACTACACCCTGGTCGGCGTCGAACAGGTCGGGAACCGCAGCGAGGCGGTGTTCCGCAGCGCGGCCGGCGACGTCCTGAGCGTGCGCCTGGGCGAGGCCCTGCTGGGCTGGCGGCTGGCGGCCGTCGAGCCGGGCGGCGCCGTGCTGCAGCAGGGCGACGTGACGCGTACGATCCGGGTCGCCTCGTCCGCGGCGCCGCCGACAGGCGTGCGATGAGGGCGCGCGAGCTTTCGGCCGCGGCCTGCGCCGCGGCGCTGATCCTCGGCGGCTGCGTGCAGGACGGCCATCGTCCGCCGGCGCCGCCACGCGCGGACTCGCCGGTGATCGAATCGCCGCCCCCCGCCGCGCCAGCCGATCTGGCGGTGCGGACGACCATCGTACCCGGTATCTCGCAAGCGGTTCCGCCGGCGGGGCCGCCGGTGACCCGGCTGAGGTCCGGCGACGTCAGCCTGAACTTCCCGGGCGCGGACGTGCAGGTGGTGGCCAAGGCCGTGCTGGGCGACCTGCTCGGCCTGTCGTTCACCGTCCCGCCGCAGATCCACACGCCGGTCACCGTCGTCACCCAGCGGCCCATCGCGCGGGCCGACGTGTTCCGGGTCTTCGAGGCGGCGCTGACCACGGCGGATCTGGCGGTGGAGCGGCGCGAGGGCGTCTACGCGATCCTGCCGATCGAACAGGCGCGCGACCAGGCGCCGCTGGTGAACGGCCCGGCCGAAGGGTTCGCCACCGAGGTGATCCACCTCAACTTCGTCAGCGCCGAGGAACTGCGCCGACTGCTCGATCCCATCCTGCCCAATGTGATCACCCAGGCCGATGTGGCGCACAATACGATCTCGGTGTCAGGAACCTCGGGCCAGCGCGCATCGATCCACGAGCTGGTGCGGCAGTTCGACGTGGACTGGCTGCGCAACACCTCCTTCGCCCTGTTCGTGCCGCAGCGCACCGACAGCCGGCTGATCGTCCCCGAGCTCGACAAGCTGATCAACGCCAACGGCGCGCCGACCAAGGGCTTGGTGCGCCTGATCGCCATGGACCGGCTGAACGGCATCCTGGCTGTCTCGACCCAGCCCCGATACCTCGACGACGTGCGCCGTTGGGTGGAGATCCTGGACCGCGAGGGCCAGTCGAGCGAGCGGCGCGTCTATGTCTACCGGGTGCAGAACGGCCGTTCGGCCGATCTGGCGCGGGTGCTGGCCAACGCCTTCGGCGGCTCGAGTTCGTCCGGCTCGTCGGACAACGGGCGCAACAGCCGCCTGAGCGCCCAGGAGGGCCCGGTCCGCGACGACCTCGGCTCGCCGCAGGCGCCGCAGAGCGTGTCAGGCGCGCCGCAAGCGCCGCCCAATCCGTTTGGGGCGCCCGTCACGCCTGGCGCCTCGTCCGCCGGCGTCACCATGAACGCCGCGGCCAACCCCAACAACCTGCCCGTCAGCGGCCCCACCAGCGTCGACATCCAGGCCGATGGCCTGCATGCCAAGGTCAGCAGCGACGAGACCAACAACGCCATCGTCGTCTACGCCACGCCGCGGGACTATGCGGTGATCGAGGACGCCCTGCGCAAGCTGGACGTGGCCCCGAACCAGGTGATGATCGAGGCGGCGATCGTCGAGGTCACCCTGAACGACCAGCTACAATACGGCGTCCAGTGGCAGTTCTCCGGCGGCTCGGCGACGACGGCGCTGGCGGCGGCGCCGACCACGGGGCTGAGCATCGCGCCGACCGCCTTTTCCCAGGGCCTCAACTACTTCTACAGTCACCGCTCGATCGCCGCCTCGCTGACCGCCCTGGAGACCCTGACCAAGATCAATGTGGTGTCGTCGCCGAAGCTCCTGGTGCTGAACAACCAGACCGCGTCGCTGCAGGTGGGCGATCAGGTGCCGACCTTGTCGGCCACCTCGACCAGCACGATCGGGTCGAACGCCCCGGTGGTCAATTCGATCGACTACCGCGACACCGGCATCATCCTGAAGATCACGCCGCGGGTGAACTCCAGCGGCGTGGTGCTGCTCGACCTCAGCCAGGAGGTGAGCGCGGTGGTCCCCTCGACCGACCCGCTGATCGACTCGCCGACCATCTCCACCCGCAAGATCGCCACGTCGGTCTCGGTGCAGGACGGCGAGGTGATCGCGCTCGGCGGCCTGATCAGCAACTCGATCCAGGATACGCAAACGGGCATCCCGTACCTCAGCCGCATCCCGATCCTGAAGAACCTGTTCGGCACGACCAACAATCAGCACATGAAGACCGAGCTGATCGTGCTGCTGCAGCCGCGGGTGGTCCGCACGGTCGACGACGGCCGGGCCCTGACCGACGAGCTTCGCGAGAAGCTGAAGACCCTGCGTCCGTTGCTGCCGACCTCGTCTGTGCCCTGAGCGCCGGCGTGTCGGGCCGGCGCGAGCGCGGATACGCCATGATCGCCGCGGTCGCCGCGGTCGCCGCCTTCGGCTACCTCTCGCTCGCGGCCATCGGCGGCGGGCGCAGCGCGGTGGTCGCCGCCGGCGCGGGGCTGGCCCAGGCTCGGCTGGCGGCGGACGCCGACGCCGGCGTGGCGCTGGCGGTCCACGACCTCGGCCTGGTCGATCCCAGGCGACGCTGGCGCCTCTCCGATCCGCCCCACCAGGTCGACGTCCAGGACGCTCACCTGACGATCTCGCTCGCCGACGAGAACGGCAAGATCCCGCTCAACTTCGTCCAGTCCGGCGAGCTGCATCGCCTGTTCGAGCTGGGCGGCGCCGACCCCTCCAAGATCGACGGCATGGTCGCGGCGTTCGTCTACCTGCGGGGCGATGTGAGACCGGCCGAAGTGCGCCCGGCGGCGGGGTTTCCGCAGGTCGACGCCCGGCTCGCCGCCCAGCGCGGACGGCTGTCGAGCGTCGAGGAGCTGCAGTTGCTGCCGGACATGACGCCCGCGGTCTATGCTCGGATCGCGCCGGCGGTGACCGTGCACGCCATCACGCTGGCCTTCGATCCGCAGAACGCCTCACCGCTGGCGCTGGCTGTGATGGCGCCGTCGGGGCCCGGGGCGCCGGCGTCTGGGCCGCTGGCGACAGGAGGACCGAAGGCCGCTGACAATCCGCTCGCCCTGGCTGGCCACACGGTGAGCGTTCGCGTCGACGCCACAGACGGGCGGGGCGGGGCGCTGCGGCGCACGGCGATCGTCGACTTCACCGGCTCGCCGGCCCGGCCCTTCGTCATGCGCGGGCTGGACTAGCTGTCGAAGCTACGAAGGTTGTTCACCCGGGATCGGGTTGAGAGAGTGGGGTTGCGAAGCTCCAACCTCTAACCGGGAGACCCCGGATGAACGTCCATAAGA